>NZ_JCAXEE010000001.1:0-1209502 GCF_059758755.1 Lysobacter sp. GQ73
CCCGAGTCCCGAGTCCCGAGTCCCGAGTCCCGAGTCCCGAGTCCCGAGTCCCGAGTCCCGAGCATCCTCAGAAACTCATGAACAACCCGCCGTTGACCGGAATATTGGCGCCGGTGATGAAACCGGCCTCGTCGGCGGTCAGGAACTCGACGGTGCGGGCGATTTCGCTGGGCTTGCCCAGGCGGCCCACGGGGACGCTGTCGACGATGCGGCTGCGGATGTCTTCGGGCACGGCCATGACCATCGCGGTCTCGCAGTAGCCCGGGGACACCGAGTTGACGGTGACGCCCTTGCGCGCCACTTCGCGCGCCAGGGCCATGGTGAAGCCGTGCATGCCGGCCTTCGCCGCGGAATAGTTGGTCTGGCCGAACTGGCCGGTCTGGCCGTTGACCGAGCTGATGTTGACGATGCGGCCGAAGCCGCGCTCGGTCATGCCGTCGACGGCGTGGCGGCAAAGATTGAACACCCCGTCGAGGTTGACGCTCAGCACGTCGTCCCAGGCGCGCTTGTCCATCTTGCGCAGGCTGCCGTCGCGGGTAATGCCGGCTGCGTTGACCAGGATGTCGATGGCGCCGTCGTCCCCGACGATGCGTTCGATCGCCGCGCCGCAGTCGTCGTAGTCGGCGACGTTGGCGGCTTCGAAACGGATGTCGAGCTCGCCGGTGAGCGCGGCGAACTCGGCGATGCGTTCTTCGCGGGTGCCCAGGTCGAGGGCGACCACGCGGCGGCCGGCGCGGGCCAGCGAGAGGCAGATCTCGGTGCCGAGACCGCCGATGCCGCCACTGACGACGGCGATGCGTTTGCTCATGGAGTTCTATCTCATGCGAAAGGCACGGTGCATGCACGCGCCCGGGCCGTCCCCCGACGGCCCGACAAGAAACCACGCGCCACGACCGCGGCAGGCGGTCAAACGGCGCGCAACAAAAAAGCGCGGCTCAACGCTCGCGCTTGTCGGTCTTCTGCTTCGGCGTCGTGGGCTGGCCTACGTTGCCGGACAGGTTCTGCTGGAACTCTTTCCACAGGGTCAGATTGCGCTCGGTGAGCTGGTTCATCATCGCCCAGGGCGTCTGCCCCAGCATGCCGCCCATCTGGTTGCGGAACTGTTGCTGCTGATCCAGGAACACCTGCATCGAGCGTTCCAGGTAGTTGCCCATGAAGCCCTGCAGCGAGTCGCCGTAGAACCGGATGATCTGGCTCAGCAACTGGGTGGACAGCACCGGCTCGCCGTCCTGCTCGTGTTCGGAAATGATCTGCAGCAGGACCTGACGGGTCAGGTCGTCGCCGGAGCGCGCATCGCGGACTTCGAATTCCTCGCCATCGACGATCAGCTGACGCACGTCTTCGATGGTGATGTAGCTGGAGATCTCCGTGTCGTACAGACGACGGTTCGGATACTTCTTGATAATTCGGGTCGAGGCCATGGAGCTTTGGCTCTAAAACGTGGTGCCTTGCAGCATGGCTCAGGGCGCAAGGGCTTGCAACAGGTACGGCGTTCCGGGCTGCGCCGCTTGTCGCGGAGGCTTCGCAGCCGGCGTTTCGGCGGGCAGGGCGGTGCCGCGCAGCCGGTTACGGGCTTGCGGAAGTTATAGCGGACAGGGCGTTTGCGCGGCGCGGCCACGGCGGTGTCGCGTCGGTGCGCGAAGGCGGGCCCGGTCGCGGGCCGGAGCCGGAGACCCTGAACAGGTCTCCGGCGCGGCGCAGGTCTTGCTGCGGCGTCGACAGCCGCAGTTCGTCTGCCGTCCTTACCAGCCCATGTACTGGCCGCCGTTGGCGGACAGATTGGCGCCGGTGATCCAGCTGGCTTCGTCGGGGATGAAGAAGCCGACCGCATAGGCGATCTCGTCCGGGGTGCCGAGGCGGCCGGTCGGGATCTGCGCGACGATCTTGTTGCGCACGTCCTCGGGCACCGCCATGACCATGTCGGTGCCGATGTAGCCCGGGGAGACGGTGTTGACGGTGATGCCGAACTTCGCGTTCTCCTGCGCCAGCGAAATCGTGAAGCCGTGCATGCCGGCCTTGGCCGCGGCGTAGTTGGCCTGGCCGTACTGGCCCTTCTGGCCGTTGATCGAGCTGATCTGCACGATCCGGCCCCACTTGCGCTCGCGCATGCCTTCGATCACCGGACGGGTGACGTTGAAGCAGGAATTGAGGTTGGTGGCGATGACCTCGCTCCACTGCTGCGAGGTCATGCGGTGGAAAGTGGAGTCGCGGGTGATGCCGGCGTTGTTGACCAGGATGTCGACCGGGCCGAGCTGGGACTCGACGCCGCGGACCAGGGCTTCGGCCTGCTCGGGCGAGGAGACGTCGCCGCTGGCGATCGCCACGTCGATGCCGAGTTCCTTCATCTGCGCCTGCCAGGCGCGGCCCTTGGCCTCGTCTCGATAGTTGGTCGCTACCTTGTGGCCCATCTTGGCGAGGCGTTGGACGATCGAGGTGCCGATGCCACCGGTGCCGCCGGTGACGAGTGCAACGCGTGACTGCATCTGTACTCTCCTTGACCGCGACCGCGCGGTCTCGGACCGATTCTAGACAGCATTCGTCAAAGGATCGTTGTGCATCGCGGCGAGAGCGTCAGCACATTTCGGAATCTGTGCCGGACTAAACGAAACCTGCGCGCGTTCGAGCAGTTCCGTGACGGTCGCTACCGCGTCCAGGGCCTGCGGGTCCTGGCCGAGGCGGCGCCAGGCCGCGCGCAGCGCGGGCAGGGGATCGCCGGCATCGACCGGCCGGGCGGCGTCGGACTTGGACAGTTTGCGGCCCTGGGCGTCGAGCAGCAGCGGCAGGTGCGCGTAGCGCGGCGTCGGCAGGCCGAGCGCGGCCTGCAGCAGGATCTGGCGCGGCGTCGAATCGAGCAGGTCGGCGCCGCGCACGACGTCGCTGATCGCCTGCTCGGCATCGTCGACCACGACCGCGAGTTGGTAGGCCCAGTAGCCGTCGGCGCGGCGCAGGACGAAGTCGCCGACTTCGCGGGCGACGTCCTGCGACTGCGCTCCGCGCACGGCGTCGTCGAACTCGACCACCGTGCCCTCGGCGACGCGCAGACGCACCGCCGGCTGCGGCGCGGCGCGGCCGTGGCGCGGCGCGTGCGCGACGCAGCGGCGGTGGATGCCGTGGTTCGCCGCCAGGTCGCTGCGGCTGCAGTGACAGAAGAAGGCGCGGCCTTCGTCGAGCAGGCGCTCGAGCGCGGCCTGATAAAGGGCGCCGCGCGCGCTCTGGCGGACGATCGCCTCGTCGCTGTCCAGGCCGAACCCGGCCAGGGTGCGCAGCTGGCGTTCGGCCGCGCCGGGAACTTCGCGCGGCGGGTCGAGGTCTTCGATACGGACCAGCCAGGCGCCGCCATGATGGCGGGCGAGCAGCCAACTGCCGAACGCGGCCAGCAGAGAACCCGGATGCAGGTCGCCGGTCGGCGAGGGCGCGAAACGGCCCCGGTACGGCGCGTCCGTCCGGTCAGGCGCAGCGGTCGGCGAAGGATGTCCGGACAATGAACGACAACTCCGGTTGCGGCGGGTCTTAGCCGGATTCTCGTTGAATTAACGGCGTCTTCGCCACATTTGCTTAGCAGCGGCACGCGCCGCGTTTCGAGATCCGGCGGCGCCGCCGCGCATTCGAGACCAGTAGGCGCTACCGCGCATACGAGACCGGGCGGCGATGCCGCCTTCGGACAGGGACGTCGACTGAAGCCGCGCACGGTGCGCGGCAACGACAGAGCCCGTACGACCATGTTCAAACGCATAGCCCTCTTCCTGGCCACCAACCTGGCCGTGCTGGTCCTGCTCGGCATCGTCATGACGGTGCTGCAGAACGTCTTCGGCATCCGCCTGGGCAACAACGGCGGCATTCTGGTCATGGCGGCGGTGTTCGGTTTCGGCGGCTCGATGATTTCGCTGCTGATGTCGAAGTGGATCGCCAAGCGAACGACCGGCGCCTACGTGATCGAGCAGCCTCGCGACGAGACCGAGCAGTGGCTGGTCGCGACCGTGCGCCGCCAGGCCGAAGCGGCCGGCATCGGCATGCCCGAGGTCGCGGTCTACGACGCCCCGGAGATCAACGCCTTCGCCACCGGCGCCAACCGCAACGCGGCTTTGGTCGCGGTTTCGACCGGACTGATACGGGCGATGAGCCGCGACGAAGCCGAAGCGGTCCTCGCCCATGAGGTCAGCCACGTCGCCAACGGCGACATGGTGACGATGGCCTTGATCCAGGGCGTGCTGAACACCTTCGTGCTGTTCGCCGCGCGTATCGTCGGCGGGTGGATCGACGCGATGCTCGGCGGCCAGCGCGAGTCGCGCGGCCCCGGCCTGTTCTATTTCGTGGTGGTGATGGTGCTGGACGTGGTGTTCGGCCTGATCGCCAGCATGATCGCGATGGCGTTCTCGCGTCACCGCGAGTTCCGCGCCGATGCCGGCGGCGCGCAGTTGGCCGGCCGCCACAAGATGATCGCCGCGCTGCAGCGGTTGTCGCAGACCTACGGCCAGAGCACCTTGCCGAACCAGGTCCAGGCGTTCGGCATCAGCGGCGCGGTCGGCCATGGGTTCGCGCGTTTGATGCGCAGCCATCCGCCGCTGGAAGAACGCATCGAGGCGCTGCGCAACGCGCCGGAGCAGCGTCCGAGCGGCCGCGCGGTGGTGCGGTGAGGCGCGCGGGGGGCTAGGGCAATAGAGCAAGTCCCCTGGCTCCCTCAACAAACGGGGGCGGCAGCGGCATGCAGATCGTTTGCTGCGACTTCGTCAGTCACAGAAAAACCGCCTTTCGGCGGTTTTTCTGTTGCAACCTGAGCCTGGGGGGTCTTAGCCTTTTCCCGAGTCCCGAGTCCCGAGTCCCGAGTCCCGAGTCCCGAGTCCCGAGTCCCGAGTCCCGAGTCCCGAGTCCCGAGTCCCGAGTCCCGAGTCCCGAGTCCCGAGTCCCGAGTCCCGAGAAAACCTACTGGAAGTCGTAATCCATGTCCGGTCCGGCCGCGGCCAGGAAGTGGCCCTGGGCGTAGTCGATGCCGGCGCCGAACAACAGGCTCATGCTGGCCGCGTCCTGGACGAATTCGGCGATGGTCTGCCGGCCCAGTTCGCGCGCCTTCTCGGCGATTTCGCGAATCCGCTGTTGGTGGTCGGGGTTCGCGGTCAGGTCGATCATGTAGCCGCGATCGATCTTGAGGAAGGCCGCGTCGAAGTGATTGAGCAACTGGAACGAGTTGAGGCCGGCGCCGAACTGCTCCAGGCCGACGCGTACGCCGTACTGGGAGATGCGCGACTGCAGTTCCTGGGCGGCGCGCAGGTTGGTGAAGACCTTGGACTCGGGCAGTTGCAGGACCAGCAGTTTGCCGTCCGCGCCGTACTTGGCCAATTGCTCGACCACGTGCTGGATCAGGCTTTCGTCCTGCAGCGAGGCCTGGGTGATCTTGACCAGCAAGGTCGTGCGGCGGCCCTGGCGCATGCGCTCGCCGATCACCTGGATGGCCTTGCCGACCACCCAGCGGTCGATCTCCCACAGCAGGCCGTGTTCTTCGGCGATCTGCAGGAACGACAGCGGCTGCACCAGTTCGCCGCCGGCTTCGCCCGAGGGGCTGTTCTGCATGCGCAGGTAGGCCTCGTACATCTCCATCGGCTCGCCGTGCAGGTTGATCAGCGGCTGGTAGTTCATGACGAAGCGGTCGGCGTCGAGGGCGTCGCGGATGCGTCCGACCCAGGCGGCGATGCGCTCTTCCTCGGCGCGGTCGGTCGCGCCGGGGTCGAACAGCTCGGTGCGGTTGCCGCCGACGTCGCTGGCCGACTGCAGGCACTGGTTGGCCTTGCCGAGCACGGCGGTGACGCTGGCGATCTTCTCGCCGATCTGCACGCCGCCGACGCTGGCGGTGGCGCTCAGCGACAGGCTGTCGGTTTCCAGCACGTGGTCGGCGAAGGCCGCGCGGATGCCCTCGGCGAGGTTGGAGGTATGCATGTGGTCGCTGTGCCGGGTCAGCACCGCGAACTGGTGCTCGCCGAACCGCGCGGCGATGTCTTCCGGGCCGATCGCCGCGCGCAGGCGCTCGCCGCAGGCGGCGATCAACTGGTCGGCCTGGTCCAGGCCGATTTCCTGCAACAGCTGGTTGTAGTGGTCGGGCTCGATCAGCAGCAAGCCGTGATGGGCCGAGTTCTGCGCCGCATCCGACACCGCGTCTTCGAGCGTGCGCAGGAAGGTGGCGCGGTTGAGCAGGCCGGTAACCTGGTCGCGCTGGCGCAGCGCCTCCACCTCGCGGGCGAGCTCGGGGTCGATCTCCTGGCGGCGCAGCACCACCTGCAGGCAGTGTTCGCCTTCGTAGGTGGCCGCGGTGAACTCCATCACCGCCGGGAAGGCGTTGCCGTCGAGTGCGCGGGCCTGGGTCTCATAGCTCGGCGGCGGCGGTTCGCCCTTGCTGAGCTGCTTGAGCAATTGCTTGAAGCCGTCGACCTGGGACGGCGCGACCAGGTCGAGCAGGGACATGCCTTCGATGTCCTCGAAGGACTCGAAGCCGAAGATTTCCAGGTACGCGGCATTGGCACGGATGTGCATGCCTTCGTGGATGTAGGCGATCGGGTCGCGCGAGGAATCGATCAGCGCGTCGCAGCGGCGCTCGGTCTCGCGCACCTGGGCTTCGAGGCGGCGCAAGGAGCGGCGCGCTTCCAGGTCGGCCCATTCGGCGCGCACCGCGTTCTGGACGTGGGCGATGTTGGAGCGCAGCACCACGCCGCGCGCACCGATCTCCAGCGCGCCGAGCAGGGCGGCGTCGTCGATCGATTCCAGCAGCACCAGCACCGGCAGGTCCTTGCCGCTGGCGTCGACGCTCTGCATCAGCTTGGCCAGCGAGACGTTGCGCGAGTTGCGCGCCGCCAGCACCAGGTCCGGTGGATGCTGCAGGATCAGTGCGGCGACTTCCTGTTCGTTTTCCGGCCGTGTCGGCCGTACCGCGATGCCGCTGTTGCGTAGCCCGCTGACAATGGCCTCCGCCGCCTCGACGCTGTCGTCGACGATCAACAAGCGCAGCACCATGTCTTTGCCGAATTGCATTGACCACCTCCGTGGGCCGGTTTTATGACATGAAGCGCCGGCCTCGTCCATGCACGGTCGAGAATCTGTGACCCGTTGAGGGGTTCGATCGCGCCGCGGACGCACGCCGCGGGCGCTTGTGCGTCCGCGTGCGCAGCCTTGGCGTTCCCCAATCAAACCCCAACCAGATTACAACCTTACAACGGACGCTTGCCCGGGTCGCCTGCCACTTCGCGCACCAGCTTGGGCACCAGGTAGCCCGACAGGCGCGCGGCCAGCTGCCGGTGCAGCTCGCGGGCGCGCCCGTCGTCGATCTCGAAATGGGCCGAACCCTGGACCCGGTCGAGCTGGTGCAGGTAGTAGGGCAGCACGCCGGCGGCGTAGCTGCGTTCGCTCAGCGCGGCCAGGGCCTCGACGCTGTCGTTGACTCCGCGCAGCAGCACCGCCTGGTTGAGCAAGGTCGCGCCGGCGCCGCGCAGTCGGCGCGCCGCCGCGTCGACCTCGGCGTCGAATTCGCGCGCGTGGTTGGCGTGCAGCACCACCGCGACCGGCCACGGCAGGAGTTCGAGCCAGGCCAGCAGGGCGGTGTCGACGCGCTCGGGCAGGACCACCGGCAGGCGGGTGTGGATGCGCAGGCGCTTGAGGTGAGGCACCTGGGCCAGGGCCTGGCTCAGTTCCTCGAGCTTGGGCGTGGCGAGCGACCAGGGGTCGCCGCCGGACAGGACCACCTCGTCGATATCGGCGTCGGCGGCGATCGCGGCCACCGCGTCGCGCCAGCCGCCGGCCGCGGCGGTTTCCTCGGCATAGGGAAAGTGACGGCGGAAGCAGTAGCGGCAGTGGATCGCGCAACTGCCGGTGGCGATCAGCAGGGCGCGGCCGCGGTATTTGCGGATCACCCCGTGGCCGGCCTTGGCCGCGCCGTCGCCGACCGCGTCCAGGCTGAAGCCCGGCATCGGCCGCAGCTCCTCGTCCAGCGGCAGGACCTGGCGCAGCAGCGGGTCGTGCGGGTCGCCGTGGCGCATGCGCGCGACGAAACCGCGCGGCACCCGCAGCGGGAACTGCGCCGCGGCCTCGTCCGACAGGGCCAGCGCCGCATCGGACAGGCCGAGCAGGGCCAGCAGCTCGCGCGGATCGCGCACCGCGTCGCGCCACAGCGCCTGCCAGCGCGCGCCCGCGGCCGGCGGACCGGAGGTCGAGCCCGTGGGTGGGGTGGCCTGCTGTAAGGAGGCGTGAGCTGCGGGTATCATGCGGGGCTAGCCTTCAGGGTTCCGATTACGGCGCCCGGGTCCCGCCGCCGCGGTGAATCGCAGCGGAGGGCCGGCGCAGCCCGACATTCTAGCCTTCCGCCGCCACAGGCAGGTCCCCCGCATCGCGGACCCCTGGGCCCGTCGCAGGCCGGCCCGGGAGCGTGCCGGACGACGGCCGCGGCCACCGCCGGCACCGCCCGGTGCGGGGGTGACCGGAACCCAAACGCAACGCCACACTCATTATTCGCAGGAGTTTCAGCATGGCCAGCTATGGCATGAACGACGTCAAGAACGGGATGAAGATCCTCGTCAACAACGAGCCTTGCGTCATCACCGACACCGAGTACGTCAAGCCGGGCAAGGGCCAGGCCTTCACCCGCGTGAAGTACCGCAACATCAAGACCGGCCGCGTGGTCGAAATGACCATGAAGGCGACCGACGACCTCGAGGCCGCCGACGTCATCGACACCGACATGCAGTACCTCTACACCGACGGCGAGTACTGGCACTTCATGAACCAGGAAAGCTTCGAGCAGGTCCAGGCCGACAAGTCCGGCATGGGCGGCGCGGAGAAGTGGCTCAAGGGCGAAGAGGCCTGCGTGGTGACCCTGTGGAACGGCGTGCCGATCATGGTCCAGCCGCCGAACTTCGTCGAACTGAAGATCGTCGAGACCGACCCGGGCGTGCGCGGCGATACCTCGGGCGGCGGCGGCAAGCCGGCGACCCTGGAAACCGGCGCGGTGGTGCGCGTGCCGCTGTTCGTCGGCCAGGACGAGATCATCAAGGTCGACACTCGTTCGGGCGAGTACTTCAGCCGCGCCAAGTGAGTCGAGTTTGGGCCGTGGCCGCCCTGGCGGCCGCGGTCCGGTCGCGGCGCGAGCCGGGCCCTGGCCTGGGTGGCGTCCGCGATCGGCAAGGCCGGCTATCGTCGGTCCGCTGTAATCCGGCCTGCTGTAATCCGGCCTGCTGTAATCCGTGCCGCTGTAATCCGGCCAGCCCACAATCGAGGTCCGGTGCGAGCCGGGCCGGTGGCCGCACGGTGCCCCGCCCAGCGCCTGCCGCGCCGGTGCCCCACAGCCTTACGAGCGAGCGCATATGACCCACGAACACCCGCCCATCGCCTGCGACCTGTTGATCGAAGCGGGCTGGGTGGTGCCGGTCGAGCCGCATGCGGTAGTGCTCGAAGACCACGCCGTGGCGGTCAAGGACGGCGTCATCGTCGACTTGCTGCCGACCGCCGAGGCGCGCACGCGCTACGCCGCGGCGCAGACGGTGTCGCGGCCCGAGGCCGCGCTGATCCCGGGCCTGGTCAACGCCCATACCCATAACCCGATGACCCTGCTGCGCGGGATCGCCGACGACCTGCCGCTGATGGAATGGCTGCAGGGCCACATCTGGCCGGTCGAGGCGGCGGTGATCGGGCCGCAGTTCGTCGAAGACGGCATCGCCCTGGCGATCGCCGAGATGCTGCGCGGCGGCACTACCTGCGCCAACGAGAACTATTTCTTCCCCGACGTGCAGGCCGCGGTGTACAAGCGCCACGGCTTCCGGGCGCGGGTCGGCCTGCCGGTGATCGATTTTCCGACCGCCTGGGCCAAGAGTTCCGACGAATACTTCGACCGCGCCGGCGAAGTGCACGACCTGTGGCGCGATGATGCGCTGGTCGCCACCGCGTTCGCGCCGCATGCGCCGTACACGGTCAGCGATGCGAACTTCGAACGCATCCGCATGCTGGCCGACCAGCTCGACCTGCCGATCCACCTGCACACCCACGAGACCGCGCAGGAAGTGGCCGACTCGATCAAGCTGCACGGCCAGCGCCCGCTCGCGCGCCTGGACCGGCTGGGCCTGGTCAGCGACCGCCTGATCGCGGTGCACATGACCCAGCTCACCGACGCCGAGATCGCCTTGTGCGCCGAGCGCGGCGTCAGCGTGGTGCATTGCCCGGAATCCAATCTCAAGCTGGCCTCGGGTTTCTGCCCGGCGTGCAAGCTGGAGCATGCCGGGGTCAACCTGGCGATCGGCACCGACGGCTGCGCCAGCAACAACGACCTCGACATGTTCGGCGAGACCCGCACCGCGGCCCTGCTGGCCAAGGCGGTGGCCAACGACGCCTCGGCGCTGGATGCGTTCAAGTCGCTGCGCGCGGCCACCCTCGGCGGCGCCAGGGCGCTCGGCTATGAGGCCAAGATCGGCTCGATCGAGATCGGCAAGCAGGCCGACCTGGTCTGCGTCGACCTCGGCCAGCTCGAAACCCAGCCGGTGCACCACGTGGTCTCGCAGCTGATGTACGCGACCGGCCGTCACCAGGTCAGCGACGTCTGGATCGCCGGGCGCAGCAAGCTGCGCCAGCGCGAGTTGATCGACATGGACACCGCGGCCCTGATCGCGAACGCCCGGCAATGGCGCGAACGCATCGCGACGATCGGGCGCTGAGCGCGGCGCCGACATCGCGCGCGGCGTCGCCGCCGCGCGGCTTCGAAGCGGCAAGCTTCAAAGCGGCAAGCTTCAAAGCGGCAGGCTTCGAGCCGGCCGGCTGCGAGCCGATCAGCGTCGCGCAGGCCGGCCTCGACAGCGCGTCGGCGCGGTCTGCTTCACACTATCCACCTCGACAGCATCGACCCACACGCCGCGGGCCCGGCCCGCGCCACGCCGGACCGATCCTCCGCGCGCCTTGCGCAAAGAGCACGGTCCGCAACGATCCGCAGCAATGACGGGCAGGAAGTCATGAGCGCAGCCAATTCGACCCCGCACGACCACACCGCAGGCGCCAGCGCCGCGGCCGATCACGACAACTTCAGCCAGGCCGAACTCGACAAGTTCGGCGCGCTGGCCAATCGCTGGTGGGATCCGGAAGGCCCGCAGAAGGCCTTGCACGCGCTCAATCCGGCGCGCCTGGGCTATGTCGCCCAGCGCGCCGCGCTGCGCGATGCGCAGGTGCTCGACGTCGGATGCGGCGGCGGCCTGCTCAGCGAGGCCCTGGCCGCGGCGGGCGCGCAGGTCACCGCGATCGACCTGGCGCCGGAACTGATCAAGGTCGCCAAGCTGCATCGCCTGGAGACCGGCGTCGCGGTCGACTACCGCCTGCAGTCGGCCGAGAGCCTGGCCGGGGAGATGCCGGGCCGCTTCGATGCGATCACCTGCATGGAGATGCTCGAACACGTGCCCGACCCGGCCGCGGTGGTGCGCGCCTGCGCGCGCCTGCTCAAGCCCGGCGGCCGCCTGTTCCTGTCGACCCTCAACCGCACCCCGGCGGCGTTCGCGCTGGCGATCGTCGGCGCCGAGTACGTGGCGCGGGTGCTGCCCAAGGGCACCCATCAGTACCGCGACTTCATCAAGCCGTCCGAACTCGCCGCCTGGTTGCGCGAGGCCGGCCTGCGGATGGAGGACGTCAGCGGCCTGATGTACGAGCCCTGGCGCAACGCGGCGCGGGTGATCTCGCGCACCGACATCAATTACCTGGCCTGCGCAGTGAAGCCGGAGCCCGAGGCATGAGCGCCGCCGCTACGCTCGGGCAGGCTGCGTCGCAGGTCTTTCCGAAGGCGGTGCTGTTCGATCTCGACGGCACCTTGCTCGACAGCGCGCCGGACATGCTCGCGGCCGCCAACCGGATGCGCGCCGACCGCGGCCGCGACCCGATCAGCCTCGACTTGCTGCGGCCGCATGTGTCGAAGGGCTCGCGGGCGATGATCGGCGCGGCCTTTCCCGACATCGACCCCGGCGAGCGCGACGGCTGGGTGCAGGAGTTCCTCGATCTGTACGAACGCGAACTCGGCCTGCACGGCGCACCGTTCGAAGGCATCGAGCCGATGCTGGCGGCGCTGGAGGCGGCCGGCTGCGTCTGGGGCATCGTCACCAATAAACCCGAATACCTCGCGCGCAAGCTGATCCCGTTGCTGGGTTGGCAGACCCGCTGCGCGGTGCTGATCGGCGGCGACACCCTGGCGGTGCGCAAGCCCGATCCGCTGCCGCTGACCCATGCCGCCGAGCTGATCGGCATGCGCCCCGGCGACTGCGTCTACGTCGGCGACGACGAACGCGACATCGTCGCCGCGCGCGCCGCCGGCATGGCCTCGGTGGTGGCGCTGTGGGGCTATCGCCTCAGCGAGGACGACCCGATCGCCTGGCGGGGCGATGTGTTGGTCGAGCTGCCTTCGAGTCTGAGCGAGCCAGGCGCATGGCCGGCGACGCGATGACCGCCGCCGCCGCCGACCGCGACGACGCGCTGGAGGATTTCACCGGCAAGTGGCGCGCGCGCTGGCCGGAATGGTCGGTGGCCGAAGTGTTCGTGCCTCGCGCCCAACGCAGCATCGCGCTGGCCTGGGCCAGCCTGCAGCAGGAACTGACCGATGCCGCCTGGGGCGGCAGCGATGCCGCGCCCGGCGAGGCCAAGCTCGGCTGGTGGGTCGAAGAACTGCAGGGCTGGAGCCAGGGCCGCCGACGGCACCCGCTCGGCCTGGCTCTGCAGCGGCAATCGGCGCCGTGGAAGGCGCTGGCGGTGATGCTGCCGTCGCTGCGCGACAGCCGCGAGCGCCCGGGCGACCGCAACGAAGCCTTCGAGATGCTGACCCCGTTGGCCGAGGCCATCGGCGCCATCGATCTGGCCCTGTTCGGGCCGGTGCCGGGGCAGTCGGCCGAGGCCGCGGTGGCGCCGATCCTGTCGTCGCTGCTGGAGGCCCGGCTCGTCCTGCAGGGCGACGCGGCGGTGCCGCTGAGCGTGGTCGCGCGCACCCTGGCGCGCCCGGGCGACGGCGCGGCGGCCGAATGGAGCCGCGAACTGCTCGCCCAGTGGCCCGCCCGCGGCGGCTCGACCGTGCCGCGGCGGCTGTGGACGGCGCTGGCGCATACCCGCCTGCAACGCGGCGATGCGGCCCGGCCGTTGTCGCCGTGGACCGCGCTGCTGGCGGCCTGGCGCGGCGCCCGCAACTGACCGTTGCAGGGCCGGGCAGGGGGCGTCCGGCCCGTGGGGGCTAGAATGGCGGCGTTGCGTTCCCCCCGCGCGCCCCCATTGTTGCCGTCGTGAATCCTCCCCAGACCCCCACCGCACTGAAGCCCGTCCTGCCCGATGTCGCCTTCGACGCCGCCGCCGCGGCGCGACCGCTCGACTGGGTCGGGATGTCCAACATCGCCTTGCCGCTGCGGATCGCCGCGGCCGACGGCAGCCCGATCCAGGTCGCGGCCTCGGTCGACGTTTCGGTGAATCTGCGCGACGCCGACGCGCGCGGCATCCACATGTCGCGCATGTACCTGCACCTGCAGAACGCCTTCGCCAGCGAGACGGTGACGCCGGCCGGACTGCGCCGGGTGCTGCAGAGCCTGGTCGACGGCCAGGGCGGCATTTCCAGCGCCGCGCGCCTGGTCCTGCGCTACGAGCAACTGTTGCTGCGTCCGGCGCTGGCCAGCCACAACGCCGGCTGGAAGCGCTACCCGGTCGAGATCGACGCGCGCCTGCTCGACGGGCACCTGCACCTGGGCCTGCGTTTCGCGGTCGAATACTCCAGCACCTGTCCGGCCTCGGCGGCGCTGTCGCGCCAGCTGAACGCTCGACGTTTTGCCGACGACTTCGCTGCCGCGCATCCGCTGTCGACTGCGGTGGTCGGCGACTGGCTGGCCTCCGAGCGCGGCCTGGCGGCGACGCCGCACGCCCAGCGCAGCCGCGCCGACGTGCGCGTCGAGCTGCGTCCGGCGTTCGACGAAGTGCCGCTGGTGGCCTTGATCGACGCGATCGAACAGGCGCTCGGCACGCCGGTGCAGACCGCGGTCAAGCGCGAAGACGAGCAGGCTTTCGCCCGCCTCAACGCGGAAAACCTGATGTTCTGCGAAGACGCCGCGCGCCGCGTCGCCGCGGTCTTGTCCCGCGACAAACGCATCGAAACCTTCGATGCGCAGATCGCCCATTTCGAAAGCCTGCACGCGCACGACGCCGTCGCCCGGGTCACCGGCCACGGCGCCCGCGACTGAGCGCCTGCCGGCCGCAGTCGGCGTTCGATGGGCAATGCTCGGCAGCCGACCTCGCATGACCGACGTCCGGTCGTCCGCGTCCGACGACCTGAGTCCGGCGGCCTGGCTCTGACGATCTGTCTCTGACGGCCCGCGTCTGACGGACCACACTGACGGCACGACGCGGCGATGTCCTACGGACCGCCGGCATCGCGCCGAGCCGGCGGACGTGTAGCATCGCCTCCGAGCCGCGGCAGGATCGCTGCGGCAATGCATGGAGGCGTGGGCGAGTGCACAGATTCAAGGCCCAAACCGTGACGGCCCCCTCCACCGGAGCGCGAGGCCCATGGGCTATGCTCGGTTCACCAGACTTGTGACCGGAAGGGGCATGGGGAAACCCTCGCGTCGAGCCTGGCAGACCCTGTTGGTGCTGCTGGGAATGTGGGTGGCGACGATCGTGTCGGCGCAATCCTTGGGCCTGGCTTCGCCGGGCCGCGCCTCCTATGCGTCGCCGTCGCTGAGTCTGTCCCGCCTGGGCCAGGACCCGGTGCCGGCGCGGATACTCGGGGGCGAATTCGATCGCGAGTTCCAGGCGGTGCCCGGCCAGCAGATCACCGCGCCGCGGCGCCAGCCGGTGTGGTGGCGGGTGACGGTCAACCAGGACGTCCCCGGGGCCGACGCGCCGCAACTGGTGATCAGCCGGCCGTACCGGCGCGAGATCGAACTGTGGCGGCCGGGCGACGCGGTACCGCTGCGGCGCTCGATCTACGGGCCCGACACCGACTTCAGCCATTCCACCCGCTTCATCGTGTTTCCGTTGCCGAACGGTTTGCGCCGCGGCGATTCGCTGTACCTGCGCATGCTCACGGTCGACGTGCTGCCGTCGAAGGTGACGATCCAGCCGCTGGCGAAGGTGCAGCGCGAGGACATGCTGCACGTGGGCCTGCGCAGCATCGTGCTGACCGCGATGGGGGTGGCGGCGGTGCTCGCGTTCGGCTTCTGGGCCGGCCTGCGCGAGCGCGGCTACGCTTACCTCGGCCTGACCCTGGTCCTGCAGATCCTGACCCTGACCGCCGACGGCGGCGAGATGCGGGCGATTCCCTGGCTCGACGAAATCGCCCCGGACGGGCGCACCAACGTCGTGCTCAATACCGCGGCGGTGCTCGCCAGCATCCGCTTCCTGATCTTCTTCCTCGGCCTGCGCACCACCCAGCCGAAGGTCGCGCGCATTCTCGACTACTGCAGCGTCTCGCTCGGCGCCTTGTTGCTGGTGTCGCTGTTCCGCACCTGGAAGCACAGCGCGCTGTTCGGCAACCTCAATCTGCTGCTGGTGATCGCGCTGGTGCTGTACTGCACCGTGGTGGCGATCTGGCGGCGCCAGCGCGAAGCCTATTTCCTGTTGCTGGCGTGGTCGCCGTTGATGGTGCTGCTGGTGGTGCTGGTCGGCGCCAATCACCAGTGGTGGCCGGAATACGCCTGGCTGGAATATGCGTTTCCGATCGGCCTGGCCTTCGGCGGGCTCGGCCTGCTGCTCGGCCTGACCTCGAAGCTGCAACAGCTGCGGCGCGACCGCGACACCGCCAACCGCTTGGCCACCTACGACAGCCTGACCGGGGCGATGACCCGCGCGGCGATCTCGCAGAGCCTGCGCGGCGCGGTCGACAGCGCGCACCGCTCGCACCGGCCCTTGTCGGTGGTGTTCTTCGACATCGACCACTTCAAGCGCATCAACGACGAACACGGCCACCGCGTCGGCGATGAAACCCTGCGCATCGTCGCCTTGCGCACCCGAAACCGCTTGCGCGCCTACGACCTGTTCGGCCGCTACGGCGGCGACGAAGTGCTGGTGGTGCTGGCCGACACCTATCTGCGCGATGCGATCCGGGTCGCCGAGCACCTGCGCGAATCGGTCAGCGGCAGTCCGCTGTCGATCGACGGGCGTTTGTTGCCGGTCAGCCTGAGTCTCGGCGTGGCCGAGCTGCGCACCGGCGAAACCCCGGAGCAGTTGCTCGAACGCGCCGACGCCGCGCTGTACGCCAGCAAGTCGGCCGGCCGCGACCGGGTCACCGGCCACAGCGTCGAGCCCGAGCGCGAGGTGGTGGCGTGAACCGGCCGGACGGCCTGGACACCGACGGGGATACGGCGACCGTCTCGGCCGCGCAGTTGCGCACCGGCGATCTGTTGCTGATGCGCGGCCGCAGCGAGCTGGCGAGTCTGAGCGCTTGGTTCGGCGACAGCGACTACGACCACGTGGCCCTGGTCGGCCGCGCCGGTTGCGTGATCGATTTCGGCGCCGGCGGCGTGGTCGAGCCGGCCCTGGACGAGTGCCTCGCCGCCGACCCGATCGCGGTCGACGTGCGCCGGCCGCTGTCGGGGCAGGGCGAGGACTTGCAGGACAACGACCGCATCGCCGTGCTCGCGCATGCCTTGTCCTTGCGCCGGCCGAACTATGCAGGCGATCCCCTGCGCGCGCTCGGCGTGCTCGCCGCGGTGCGCGAGCGCGAATTGCCGCCGCAGGCGGCCTTGCGCCGGGTGCTGTACGAAGCCTTGCAGCGGGTCGCCCGCGCCGGCGCCGATGCGATGACCGCGAGCGAATTCGTCTACCGCTGTTTCGCCGAGAACCCGGTGCAGCCGCCCGGGCGCCTGACGCCGCAGCTGACCCCGATGGCGGCGCGCGCCGCGCCGTTTCCGCAGCTCGACTGGCCGGCGCTGTGGGAACAGATCGCGCCATGGTTGCCCGAAGAGCGCCGCCTGCCGCCCTCGTTCGACAGCGACGACATCGACGAGAGCGATTTCTATATCGCCCTGACCGCGGCGCGTTCGCGGCTCGGCCTGATCTCGACCGGCGCCGGCCTGCTCGCGGCGGGCCCACGCCAGCCGAATCCGAAATGGCTGCGCCTGTGCGAGCTGGAACGCTCGCCGTCGTACCAGCCGCTCGGACGCCTGTATCCGGCGCCCGCCGCGGCCTGAGCGTTCAGCGCCTCAGGGCGTCGCCGCTTTCGCCGCTGCATTCGCAGCCTGCGTGGCCTGACCGCGCTCCAGCACCAGCAGCGGGTCGACCCGCACATCGAACCAGTTCATGCCCCAGTGCAGGTGCGGGCCGGTCGCGCGCCCGGTCGCGCCGACCGCGCCGAGTGTCTGGCCCTGGGCGACGCGGTCGCCGACTTTGACGTCGATGCGCGACAGGTGCAGGAAGTTCGAACTGACCCCGTGGCCGTGATCGAGCAATACCGTGCCGCCGGTCAGGTACAGGCCGGGCTTGGCGAAGGTGACGACGCCGGCGGCCGGCGCCAGGATCGCGGTGCCGGTCGGCGCGGCGATGTCCATGCCGGAATGGCCCGAGCCTTTCTGGCCGTTGTAGACCCGCTGATTGCCGAACCGGCCGCTGATGCGGCCGCGCACCGGCCAGACGAAGGGCTGGGCGAAATCGGCGCGGTCGTCGTCGCGGGCGCGCGCGGCGGTGACTTCGGCCTGCTCGCGTTCGATCCGCGCGGCGATCTCCGGCGGCGGATTGACCGTCTTGGGCGGCACGCCCTGGATGTACTCGGTCGGAAAATCGCGCGGCGTCACCGCGATGCGCACCGTCTCGATGCGGCCCGGCGCGGTTTCGACCTGCAAGGCGAGGGTGCCGGTGGCCTCGCGGCCGACCCCGAACACCACCGTGCCGTAGCCGGTGGTGCGCAGGACGCGCTCGCCGTAGCGCACCACGCTGCCGGCGGGGACCTTGCCGATCACCAGCGCGCCTTGTTGCGCCGCCGGCGGAAACACGATGCGGCCATCGGCCGCTGCACGCATGGGCGCGGCGGCCGGCGCGGTTTGCGTGCCGGCGAAGGCGGCCGGTACCAGCCACGCCGCGACCAGCATCGAGCCTGCGAGCGCTGCCCTCATCGATTGAACGCCAGGCGCTGTCCGTTCGGTGCGCCGACCAAGGCACTGCCGTCCCAGGCCAACACGCCGTTGACCCAGGTCGAGGCGATGCGCGAATGGAAGGTGCGGCCCTCGAACGGCGACCAGCCGCACTTGGACAGCACGTCTTCGCGCTGCACCGTGTAGGGCGTGTCGTCGATCAGCACCAGGTCGGCGGCATAGCCCTCGCGCAGGAAGCCGCGCCGGTCGACGTCGAACAGCTTGGCCGGCGCGTGGGCGAATTTGTCGACCACCTGGGCGGTGGTCAAATGGCCTTCGTGCACCAGCTCCAGCGCGGCGTTGAGCGCGAACTGCACCAAGGGCAGGCCGCTCGGCGCGCCGGTGTAGGGGCGGGCCTTCTCTTCCAGGGTGTGCGGCGCGTGGTCGGTGGCGAGCACGTCGATGACGTCGCCGGCGACCGCGCGGATCAGCGCCTCGCGGTCGGCCGGATCCTTGATCGCCGGGTTGCACTTGATCAGGTGGCCGAGCTTCTCGTAGTCGTCGCGGTCGAAGCGCAGGAAGTGGATGCAGGTCTCGGCGGTGATGCGCTTGCCTTCGATCGGGCCGGCCTCGAACAGCGCCAGCTCGTCGGCTGTGCTGATGTGCAGCACGTGCAGGCGGGTGCCGTGCCGGCGCGCCAGCGAGATCGCCAGTTCGGTGGATTTCTTGCAGGCCTCGCGCGAGCGGATGTCGGGATGAAAGCGCGCCGGGATGTCGTCGCCGTACTTCGCCTTGTAGCGCGCCAGTTCGGCGTCGATCATCGGCGTGTCTTCGCAATGGGTGATGATCGGCGTCGGCACGTCGCGGAAGATCGCGTCGAGGGTGACCGGATCGTCGACCAGCATGTTGCCGGTCGAGGCGCCCATGAACACTTTCACGCCGGGCGCGGTGCGCGGGTCCAGCGACTGGATCGCGGCCAGATTGTCGTTGCTGGCGCCCAGGTAGAAGCCGAAGTTGCCCCAGGCGCGGCCGGCGGCGCGGCGGTATTTGTCCTCCAGCGCTTGCGCATCCAGGGTCGGCGGGTTGGTGTTGGGCATGTCCATGAACGTGGTCAGGCCGCCGGCGACCGCGGCCGCCGACTCGGTCGCCATGTCGGCCTTGTACTCCAGGCCCGGTTCACGGAAGTGAACCTGGTCGTCGATCATGCCCGGCAGCAAGCGCCGACCCTGGGCGTCGACCACGCTTTCGTTGCCGCGCGCGGCCAGGCCGCTGCCGATCTCGGCGATGCGGCCGTCCTCGATGCGCAGGTCGCCGTCGTACTCGCGTCCTTCGTTGACCAGGCGGGCGTTGACGATCAGTGTCGATGACATGAGTGCTTTCCAGGTTCCAGGGGCGGCACCGGATCGTGCCCGCCGGGGTGCAGGGGATGGCAGCGCGCGATGCGCCGTACCGTGAGCCAGCTGCCCTTGAGCGCGCCGAAGCGCTCGATGGCCTGCATCGAGTACGACGAGCAACTGGGATGGAAGCGGCAACGCTGGCCTAACATTGGACTGATCCAACGTTTGTAGCCGTGAAGCAGGGCGATGAGCAGGCGGTCGATCACGTTTCCTTCATGCCGGCAGCGGTAGGGACATAGGGCGGGGCCGGGCCGCTGAACGGACCGCCGGCACTGCGTTTGGCCGGGTATTTCGCGCGGTTGCCGCGGGTGCCGCAGCAGGGTATAACAGCGCGCTTTCCCCAAACAAGGCAAGTGCAACACGAAGGTCCGCGCGGCGTGGAAGCGAAGCCGCCAGGTTTGCTCGGACCGGGCGAAAACCGGCGTAATGCCGGATTTCACTTGCGGTCGTCGAACGCATGTGCATTTGATGACCGGGTGGGTCATGCTTGGCCCGCGAAGCTCCTGGACCGCGTCCAGGGGCGCCCTCAGGGAATAGAAGGACAAGCCGCTCGTGGCAGTGAAAAAACCTGCGAAGAAGGCCGCCAAGGCCGCCAAGAAGACCGTCAAGCCGGCCGTCAAGAAGGTGGCCAAGACCGTGGCCAAGCCTGCGCCGAAGAAGGCGGTCGCCAAGAAGCCCGCGGCCAAGACGCCCGCGGCCAAGAAGCCTGCGAGCAAGCCCGCGGCGACCAAGACGGCGGCAGCCAAGAAAGCCGCGCCGAGCAAACCGGCGGTCAAGAAGGCCGCGCCCGCGAAGAAGACGGCGCCCGCCAAGGCGCCGGTCGCGAACAAGCCGGCGGCCAAGCCGGCGGTTCCGGCGAAGAAGGCGGTGCCCGCGGCACCGGCCAAGAAATCCGCGGCAGGCAAGGACAGCGGAGCGAAGAAGCCCGAGCTTAAAAAAACTGAAGTGAAAAAGCCCGAAGCTGTGAAGCCCGCAGCCAAGCCTGCCGACAAGCAGCCCGCGTCGCCGTCGTCTTCCAAGGCCGCCCCGACGCAGGTCGTCAGCATCTCCGACCAAAGCAAGAACACAGTGACCCAGACAGCATCCAGCAAGACTCCCGCGGGCAAGCCCGCGACAACCGCCGCTCCGGCCGCGCGCCCGGCCGGCAAGGTCGCCGTGGCCGTGACCGCCAAGAGCCAACAAACCCCCGCACCGAAAACCAAGGTCAAGGTCGTGCCCTATAAGAACGACCCGGCCACCGGCCGCCCGCTCGTTCCGGAAGGCTATAAGCCGGCCGCCGACGAGGAATACATGAGCCCGCTGCAGCTGGAGTACTTCCGCCAGCGTCTGTTGCAGTGGCGTACCGATCTGGTCGAAGAGTCGAAGCAGACCATCGAGAACCTCAAGGACGAAGTGCGCGACGTCGGCGACGAGGCCGAGCGCGCCACCCGCGAGACCGAAAACTCGCTCGAGCTTCGCACCCGCGACCGTTACCGCAAGCTGATCAGCAAGATCGACAGCACGCTCAAGCGGGTGGATTCCGGCGACTACGGTTTCTGCGTCGATACCGGCGAAGAAATCGGCCTGGAGCGCCTGGAGGCGCGCCTGACCGCCGAGCGCACCATCGACGCGCAGGAGCGTTGGGAACACCTGCAGAAGCAGATGGGCGACTGATTCTCCGCTCGCGCCGTCCGGCATCACGAAAGGCCCCGCGAATGCGGGGCTTTTCGTTTTCGGCAAGCGCCGCCTGGGGCGCATCGCTTGAATCCGTACCGCGAGAGGCGCATCGCTTGCGCGCCGCTCTCGGAGCGCGGCTTGAGGCGCAGCGCGCTCGTCGATCGCCCTGAGCGCGGCCGGGCGACCGCCGCCGGCGGCGGTGTTACCGTGTAGGCCACCGCATGACGACGACGATTTCATGGACGATCTGTTGTTGATCGCTGCACCGGTGTTGGTCATCGGGCTCAACCTGGCGCTGTGGCGGCTGTCCTACGGCTTCGACCGCGTCGCCGGCGCGGCTTTGTTCGTGCTCAACCTGGTGCTCGGCTCGCTGTTGATCGGGCTGGGCGTGTGGCAGTTGGCCGGCCTCGACGCCGAGCCCAGCGCGGCCGGCAGCTATGGCGATGTGCTCATAGTGGCCGCGACGGTGGCCTTGAACGGCCTGATCGCCCTGGTCGGCGCGGTCGCGGCGGCGGTGCGCAAACCGGCGCCGCGCACCGACACGGCCGGGCAGCCTGATGCGCAACGCAAGCGGGTCCGGTTGCGCCGCGACTGAGTGTGTCGCTGAGCGGGCCGCAGCGCGGCCTCATTGCAGGTCGCGCAGGTCCAGCCGGCGCAGCTTCGGCGCCAGTTTCGCGGTCGCGCCGACCACCGCCAGGGTCATGCAGCCGCCGAAGATCACCGACGGCACCAGGCCCATCAGGCGTGCCGCCAGGCCGGACTCGAACGCGCCGAGCTCGTTCGAGGAGCCGATGAAGATGCCGTTGATCGAGGAGACCCGGCCGCGCATTTCGTCGGGCGTGGACAACTGCAGGATGGTCGAGCGCAGCACCACCGAGACGCCGTCGCACATGCCCGACAGCATCAGCATCGCCGCCGACAGCCAGAACTGCCGCGACAGGGCGAAGCCGATGATGCACAGGCCGAACCCCGCCACCGCGTACAGCAGCAGGCGGCCGGCGTTCTTCTGCGGCGGATGTTTCGCCAGCCACAATCCGATCAGCACCGCGCCGGCGGCCGGCGCCGCGCGCAGCACGCCCAGGGCCTCCGGGCCGTAATGCAGGATGTCGTGGATGAAGGCCGGCAGCAGCGCGACCGCGCCGCCGAAAAGCACCGAGAACATGTCCAGCGCCTGCGCGCCGAGCACCACCTGGTTGTTGAAGACGAAGCGCAGGCCTTCGCCGATGCTCTTGAACACCGGCGCTCGCTGGGCCGGCGCCGGCGGCTCGCTCACGCGCAGGGAAATGATCGCGATCGCCGCGGCCAGGGCGAAGCCGGCCGCGACCAGGTAGGCCGAAGTCTTGCCGCCCCAGGCCACCAGCGCGCCGCCCATGGCCGGGCCGAGCACCAGCCCGGTCTGCATCACCACGCTGCTCACCCCGGCGCCGCGCGCGTAGTGCTCGCGCTTGAGCACGCGCGCGAACAGCGACATGTAGACCGGCGCCAGGAAGGCGCGGACCACGCCGTTGATCGCGATCGCCGCATAGATGGTCAGGGTGCCGAAACCGAACGCGCCCGCCGGCAGATGGCCGCTGGCGACGCCGGCGAGCATCAAGGTGGTCAGCATCAGCCCCAGGCAGGCGAACAGGCCGAGCTTGCGCCGCGGCAAATGGTCGACCGCATAGCCGGCGAACAGGGCGAAGCAGAAGTAGGGGATGACCTCGGTCAGGCCGATCAGGCCGAGCGCGAGCGGGTCGTGGGTGATCTCGTAGACGTGCCAGCCGACCGTGACCGCGACGATCTGGTACGACAGCATGCCCAGCAGGCGGTACACCAGCAGGCCGACGAAGCCCGGGTTGCGCAGCAGTTGCGCCGCGCCGATCGTTGCAGGGGGCGCTGGAACGCCGGCGACAGCCTCGCGCGAGCCGGCGCCGGTGCCGACGGCGTCGGGGCGGTCGGCGCCGTGGCTCACAAGCGCCGTTGCGCCTGCTCGCGGACGAAGGCGAGCAGGGCCGCCAGGCCGTTGCTGCGGGTCGGCGAGAGGTGCTTGGCCAGGCCGATGTCGGCGATGTAGTCGGCCGGGGTGGCGACGATCTCGGTCGCGCTGCGGCCCGAGTACACGCGCAGGGCCAGGTAGATCAGGCCGGAGACGATGGCCGAGTCGCTGATCGCATGGAACACCAGCTTGTCGGCGTCGCCTTCGACCACGATCCAGACCATCGACTGGCAGCCGAGCAGGCGATGTTCCTCGGTCTTCCACTCGTCCGGCAGGTCGGGCAGCTTGCGGCCGAGGTCGATCAGGTACTGGTAACGCTCGGACCAGTCGCCGAAGAAGGCGAACTCCTCGCGGATCGCGGCCTGGGCCTGCGCGGCGGTGGGTTCGAGCGGGAAGGGGCTGACTATCATCGATTCGATCACGGTAGGCGGCCGTCCCTGGCGCGGTATTCGGGGCCTGCGCCGCGGCCGTCGCCGGCCGGGCGTGAGCGAGCGCAGGGGCGCCTGCTCAGGAGCGTCGGGCCGGCCCTCAGGCCGGCTGGGTGGCGCGCTTCCTGACCCAGCGCACGCCGGCCGGCGTGTCCTCGAGCAGGATGCCTTCGCCGGCGAGCTGGTCGCGGATCGCATCGGCGCGGGCGAAATCGCGCGCCTTCTTGGCGGCGTTGCGTTGGTCGACCAGGTCCTGGATGCGGGCGTCGTCGCCGGCATCGACCGCGCCGACGAACCAGGCCGCCGGGTCTTGCTGCAACAGGCCCAGGGCCAGGCCGGCGCCGAGCAGGTCGCGCTTGAGCTGGGCCTGCTCGGCCGGGTCGGTGGCCTTGCGCGCTTCGCCGGCGATGCGCGCCAGTTCGGCCAGTGCCTGCGGGGTGTTGAGGTCGTCCTCGAGCGCGGCCTCGATGCTGGCCGGGATCGTGCCGGCCGACACCTCGCCGGCGTCGACCTCGGCCAACTCGCGCAAGGTGCCGTACAGGCGGTCCAGGGTGCGCGCGCTCTGTTCGATCAGGCCCGGCGACCATTCCAGCGGTTGGCGGTAATGTGCCGACAGCAGGGCATAGCGCAGCGCCTCGGCCGGATGCTTGCCGAGCAGGTCGCGCACGGTCTCGATGTTGCCCTTCGACTTGGCCATCTTGCCGCCGTCGAAATTGAGCATGCCGTTGTGCAGCCAGAAGCGGGCGAAGGTCTTGCCGCCGTGGGCGCATTCGCTCTGGGCGATTTCGTTCTCGTGGTGCGGAAACACCAGGTCGACGCCGCCGGCGTGGATGTCGATGGTTTCGCCCAGATGCGCGGCGGCCATCGCCGAGCATTCGATATGCCAGCCCGGGCGGCCGCGGCCCCAGGGCGAGTCCCAGCCCGGCAGCTCGCCGGTCGAGGGCTTCCACAGCACGAAGTCGCCGGCGTCGCGCTTGTACGGCGCGACCTCGATGCGGGCGCCGGCGCGCATGTCGTCGATGTCGCGGCGCGAGAGCTTGCCGTAGCCGTCGTAGGTCTCGATCGCGAACAGCACGTGGCCCTCGGCGGCGTAGGCGTGACCGTTTTCGATCAGGCGCTCGATCATCGTCACGATTTCGCCGATGTGCGCGGTCGCGGCCGGCTCGATCTCGGGCAGGCGCACGCCGAGGCCGGACATGTCCTCGCGGTAGGCGGCGGCGAAACGGTCGGTGATGGTCGAGATCGGCACGCCCTGTTCGGCGGCCGCGGCGTTGATCTTGTCGTCGACGTCGGTGATGTTGCGCGCATAGGCCAGCACGCCGTAGCGACGGCGCAGCAGGTCGGCGAGCACGCCGAACACGACCGGGCCGCGGGCGTTGCCGATATGCGCGAAGTTGTAGACCGTGGGGCCGCAGACGTACATCGTCGGGCGTGCCGGATCCAGCGGGACGAAGGCTTCGACCTGTCGCGACAGGCTGTTGTAGAGATGCAGGCTCATGGAGATACGGCTTGGGGTCGGTTCATTCTAACGGCCGATCGCCCTCGCGGTGCGCGCCGCGTCGATCCGGGCCGGCGAGGGCGGTGTCGCAGTTCGCCGTTCCGGTGCGGCCGCGGATGTCCGGGCTGATGGACGAGCGGAGCGGCTCGGGGCGGGTCTGGGCGCGGCGGCGCCGGTCCGGCGCGCAATCGGGCCGGCCTCGGGGCCGTGCAGCGTCGCCCCGATCGCGCCGAAAGCGTGCAGGCTCGGGGTCTAAAGGCGGGATTCAGGCCGTGAGCGGACACTGCTCTTACACTTTGTTTACGAATCCCACTTCGCGAGTCCGATGAACCGAACCGTCCTGCAGGCTTCGATCCTGGTGCTCGCGAGCGCCGTGGCTGGCCTGTGGACGATTCCGGCGGCGGCCCAGCACACGGTGATCCAGGCCGAGAACGTGCGCTTCGACTACGCCCAGGTGCTGCGGGTGACGCCGGTCTACCAGACCCTGCGCGCCACCACGGTCGAGCAGCAATGCGAGCCGGAGCCGACCACCCCCGAGGATTCGCGCCTGTCGCGGGTGGTGGGCGCGGTCCGCGAAGCGCTCGGCCGCGAGCGCAATCCCAAGCCCAGCACCGGCGAGAACTGCAAGCCGGTGCCGGTCGAGCGCGAGTTCCGCCGTCCGATCGCCTACGACGTCGATTACGTCTACAAGGGCAGCCGGTTCCGCTCGCGCCTGCCCGAAGACCCCGGCAACAAGCTGCGGATCCGGGTCGCGGTGACCCCGGTCATCACCCCGATCAGCACCTCGCGCTGATCGCGGCCGGCCTGGAAGGCCGCCTGGACGAGCCGGGCGGCTTGCGCCACGGGCCGGCCCATGCGAGCATTCGCGGCCTCATGAACCCGAACTACGCCGACGCCGACATCCTGACCTCCGCCTACATGGCGGCGGGCATGACCTCGCGCGCGCGTCGACCGTTGCCCTGCCAATCCGCTGGGTGACGGCGCTCGCCGTCGTTCGTGTAACAAGCAACACACACGAAAAGCCCAGCCTTAGCGCTGGGCTTTTTTGTTTTTCAGGTTCGGGAATCGGGAATGGGGAATCGGGAATCGGCAAAGCAGTACGCCCTTATCCGTCTCCTCTCGCGACTGCCGGCCACAGCGCAACCGCTCTAACCGATACGCCATTCCCGATTCCCCATTCTCGAGCTGACCAATGAAGCATTTCCTCAATACCCAGGACTGGTCGCGCAGCGACCTCGATGCGCTGCTCGCGCAGGCCGCCGCGTTCAAGCGCAACAAGCTCGGCGATCAGCTCAAGGGCAAATCGATCGCGCTGGTGTTCTTCAACCCGTCCATGCGCACCCGCACCAGCTTCGAGCTGGGCGCGTTCCAGTTGGGCGGGCATGCGGTGGTGCTGCAGCCCGGCAAGGACGCCTGGCCGATCGAGTTCGACCTGGGCACGGTCATGGACGGCGACACCGAAGAGCACATCGCCGAAGTGGCCAGGGTGCTCGGCCGCTACGTCGACCTGATCGGCGTGCGCGCGTTCCCGAAATTCGTCGACTGGGCCAACGACCGCCAGGACAAGGTGCTGGCGAGCTTCGCCAAGTACTCGCCGGTGCCGGTCATCAACATGGAAACCATCACCCATCCCTGCCAGGAGCTCGCCCACGCGCTGGCCCTGCAGGAGCACTTCGGCACCAGCGACCTGCGCGGCAAGAAGTACGTGCTGACCTGGACCTATCACCCCAAGCCGCTCAACACCGCCGTCGCCAACTCGGCGCTGACCATCGCCACCCGCCTGGGCATGGACGTGACCCTGCTGTGCCCGACCCCGGAGTACGTGCTCGACGAGCGCTACATGGGCTGGGCCGAGCAGAACGTCGCCGAGAGCGGCGGCTCGCTGCAGGTCAGCCACGACATCGACAGCGCCTACCGCGGCGCCGACGTGGTCTACGCCAAGAGCTGGGGCGCGTTGCCGTACTTCGGCAACTGGGGCCCGGAAAAACCCATCCGCGACCAGTACCGGCACTTCATCGTCGACGAAGCCAAGATGGCGCTGACCAACAATGGCGTGTTCAGCCACTGTCTGCCGCTGCGCCGCAACGTCAAGGCCACCGACGCGGTAATGGACTCGCCGCAGTGCATCGCCATCGACGAAGCCGAGAACCGGCTGCACGTGCAGAAGGCGATCATGGCCGCCCTGGTGCGGGACTCGGGACTCGGGACTCGGGACTCGTAAGCGCGTCCGCCTCATCTCTTTCGTTTCTAACTTCCGGAGTTTCCCATGTCGCAGCAATCCGCTTCCCCGAGTCCCGAGTCCCGAGTCCCGAGGCCCGAGGCCAAAGACATCGTCCTCGCCTTCTCCGGCGGCCTCGACACCAGCTTCTGCGTGCCCTATCTGCAGGAGCGAGGCTGGGCCGTGCACACCGTGTTCGCCGACACCGGCGGCGTCGATGCCGAAGAGCGCGCCTTCATCGAGGAGCGCGCGGCCGAGCTCGGCGTCGCCAGCCACGTCACCGTCGACGGCGGCCCGGCGATCTGGTCGGGCTTCGTCAAGCCCTTCGTCTGGGCCGGCGAGGGCTACCAGGGCCAGTACCCGCTGCTGGTGTCGGACCGTTACCTGATCGTCGAGGCCGCGCTCGCGCGCGCCGCCGAGCTGGGCTGCAAGGTCATCGCCCACGGTTGCACCGGCATGGGCAACGACCAGGTCCGCTTCGACCTGGCGGTGAAGGCGCTCGGCGACTACGAGATCGTCGCGCCGATCCGCGAAATCCAGAAAGAACACACCGAAGTGCGCGCCTACGAGCAGAAATACCTGGAAGAGCGCGGCTTCGGCGTGCGCGCCAAGCAGAAGGCCTACACGATCAACGAGAACCTGCTCGGCCTGACCATGTCCGGCGGCGAGATCGATCGCTGGCAGGCGCCGGGCGAGGGCGCGGTGGGCTGGTGCAAGCCGCGTGCGGAATGGCCGGCGCAGTCGTTGAAGGTCAGTTTGACGTTCGAGAACGGCGAAGCGGTGGCCCTGGACGGCGAGAAGATCGAAGGCCACAAGCTGCTGGCCAAGCTCAACGGTTTGTTCGCGCAGTACGGCGTTGGCCGCGGTCTGTACACCGGCGATACCACCATCGGTCTCAAGGGCCGGATCATCTTCGAAGCGCCGGGCCTGATCGCGCTGCTGACCGCGCACCGCGCGCTGGAAGAGGCGGTGCTGAGCAAGCAGCAGAACCGGTTCAAGCCGGACGTCGCGCGCAAGTGGGTCGAGCTGGTCTACGAAGGCTTCTTCCACGACCCGCTCAAGACCGACCTCGAAGCCTTCCTGGCCAGCTCGCAGAGCACCGTCAACGGCGAAGTGGTGCTGGAGACCTCGGGCGGCGTGGTCAACGCGGTCGCGATCGACTCGCCGCACATCCTCAACGCCAAGGGCGCGACCTACGCCCAGGCCGCCGACTGGGGCGTGGCCGAGGCCGAAGGCTTCATCAAGCTGTTCGGCATGAGCAGCACGCTGTGGGCGGAGATCAATCGCAAGGGCTGATGCCCTGGGCAGGAGTGCGCGGAGAGGAGTGAGAAGTGAGCGAAAGCGAACTTAGCCTCTCCTCATTTTTCACTCCTGACTCCTCTCCCGCCATTCACGCGCAAGACTCGGATCCCACCATGCTCCCCGAAGTCCTGAAGCACCTCCAAGCCCTGGTCTCCTACGACACCCGCAATCCGCCGCGCGAGATCGGCACCGGCGGCATCTTCGACTATCTGCGCAGCCAGCTCGACGGCTTCCGCGTCGAAGTCGTCGATCACGGCGCCGGGGCGGTGTCGATGCTCGCCGTGCGCGGGCAGCCGCGGCGTTTGTTCAACGTCCATCTCGACACGGTGCCGTCGTCGCAGGCCTGGAGCGCCGATCCGCACGTCCTGCGGGTCACCGAAGACCGCGCGATCGGCCTGGGCGCCTGCGATATCAAGGGCGCGGCCGCCGGGCTGCTCGCCGCCGCCGCGGTCACCGAGGGCGACGCCGCGTTCTTGTTCAGCACCGACGAAGAGGCCAACGATCCGCGCTGCATCGCCGGCTTCCTCGCTACCGATCACGGTTTCGACGAAGCCATCATCGCCGAGCCGACGATGTGCGAGGCGGTGCTCGCGCACCGCGGCATCAGCTCGGTGCTGCTGAAGTTCCGCGGTGTCGCCGGCCACGCCTCGGGCGCCAACGCGATGCAGACCAGCGCGTTGCACCAGGCGATCCGCTGGGGCGGCAAGGCGCTGGATTTCGTCGAATCCCAATCGCACCAGCGCTTCGGCGGCCTGACCGGCCTGCGCTTCAACATCGGCCGGGTCGAAGGCGGGATCAAGGCCAATATGATCGCGCCGAGCGCGGAGCTGCGCTTCGGCTTCCGGCCGCTGCCCTCGCAGTCCATCGACGGGCTGCACGAAGGCTTCCGCGGCATGGCCGACGCCAGCGCCATCGAAAGCTACGAAGAAACTTTCCGCGGCCCCTCGCTGCCCGCCGGCGATGTCGCCACCGCCGAGCAGCGCCGCCTGGACGCGCGCGATCTCGCCGACGCGCTCGAGCTGCCGATCGGCAACGCGGTGGATTTCTGGACCGAGGCCTCGCTGTTCTCGGCCGGCGGCCTGACCGCGATGGTCTACGGCCCCGGCGACATCGCCCAGGCCCACACCGCCGACGAGTGGGTCGCCCTGGAACAGCTGCAACGTTACGCCGACAGCGTCGCCCGCATCATGGACAACAACGCGCAATGAGCATTTCGATGGACGCCCACCTGCAAACGCGCCAGACCATCGTGCGCCTGCTTTCGAGCATGGCCAGCGCGAAGGAAATCTCGCAGTACCTCAAACGTTTCTCCCAGCTCGACGCCAAGCGCTTCGCCGTGGTCAAGGTCGGCGGCGCGGTGTTGCGCGACGACCTGACCGCGTTGACCTCGTCGCTGGCGTTCCTGCAGGACGTGGGCCTGACCCCGATCGTGATCCACGGCGCCGGCCCCCAGCTCGACACCGAGCTCGCCGCGGCCGGGATCGAGAAGCGCACGGTCAACGGCCTGCGGGTGACCTCGCCGGAAGCGCTGGCGATCGTGCGCCGGGTGTTCCAGGCGCAGAACCTCAAGCTGGTCGAGGCACTGCAGACCGGCGACGCGCGCGCGACCTCGATCATCTCCGGCGTGTTCGAGGCCGATTACCTCGACCGCGACACCTATGGCCTGGTCGGCGAGGTGCGTGCGATCAACCTGGCGCCGATCGAGGCCAGCCTGCAGGCCGGCTCGATCCCGGTGATCGCCAGCCTCGGCGAGACCGCCGGCGGCCAGATCCTCAACGTCAACGCCGATTTCGCCGCCAACGAACTGGTGCAGGTGCTGCAGCCGTACAAGATCGTGTTCCTGACCGGCACCGGCGGCCTGCTCGACGACGAAGGCCGGGTCATCGATTCGATCAATCTGTCGACCGAGTACGAACACCTGATCGAGCAGCCCTGGATCAACGGCGGCATGCGGGTCAAGATCGAACAGATCAAGGACTTGCTCGACAAGCTGCCGCTGACCTCGTCGGTGTCGATCACCAAGCCGGCCGAGCTCGCCAAGGAATTGTTCACCCACAAGGGCTCGGGCACCCTGGTGCGGCGCGGCGAACGCGTGCTGCAGGCCGAGCGTTGGGACCAGCTCGATCTGGTGCGGCTGCGCAGCCTGATCGAGTCGGCGTTCGGGCGCAAACTGGTCGGCGACTATTTCGACACGACCACACTCAAGCGCGCCTACGTCAGCGAGAACTATCGCGCCGCGGTGATTCTGATCGAGGGCGGCGGGCATACCTACCTGGACAAGTTCGCGGTGCTCGACGACGCCCAGGGCGAAGGCCTCGGCCGCGCGGTCTGGCAGGTCATGCGCGAGCAGAACCCGAGCCTGTTCTGGCGCTCGCGCCACGGCAATCCAGTCAATCCCTTCTATTACGCCGAGTCCGACGGCTGCTACAAGCAGGAGAAGTGGAAGGTGTTCTGGTACGGCATGAACGGCTTCGACGAGATCGCCGAATGCGTGGCGTTTTCGTCCCGGCGCGACCCGACCCTGCAGGACTGAGCCCATGAACGAAGACGGCACCGCCGCCTGGCATCGGCCGATCCGCTTGAGCGGCCGCCACGTCGCGCTCGAACCGCTGAGCTATGCGCATGCCGACGGCCTGCGCGTGGCTCTGGCCGACGGCGAGCTGGCGCGCGCCTGGTACACCAACGTGCCGGCGCCGGAAGGCGTCGAAGCCTATGTCGACGCGGCGCTGGCGATGCAGGGGCGTGGCGCGGCCTGGGCCTATGCGGTGCTCGACGCGGCCGGCGAGGTGGTCGGCAGCACCCGCTACTACGACATGGACGCGAGCGTGCCGCGGCTGCAGATCGGCTACACCTTCTACGCGCCGCGGGTGCAGCGCACCGGCCTCAACACCGAGGCCAAGCTGCTGTTGCTGGGCCATGCCTTCGAGTCGCTGGATTGCATCGCGGTCGGGTTCGAGACCAGCTGGTTCAACCTGGCCTCGCGCACCGCCATCGCGCGCCTCGGCGCCAAGCAGGACGGCGTGCTGCGCAACCACCGCCGCCACGCCGACGGCAGCCGCCGCGACACCGTCGCCTTCTCGATCATCGACAGCGAATGGCCGGCGGTGAAACGCAACCTGCAGTACAAGCTCGAACAGCATGCTTCCGGAGGCAAGACCCATGGCTAAGACCCTAGGCATCGTCGGCGCGCGCGGCCATGTCGGCGCCGAGCTGATCCGGCTGATCGCCGCGCATCCGCAATTCGAACTGGCCTTCGTGTCCTCGCGCGAACTGGTCGGGCAGCCGGTCGCCGAGCACATCCCCGAATACGCCGCGAAAGGCGGCGACCTGCGCTACAGCTCGCCGAGCCACGAAGCGCTGCCGGGCCTCGGCGCCGACGCGATCGTGCTGGCCCTGCCGAACGGCAAGGCGGCGCAGTGCGTGGCCGCGTTCGATGCGGCCGGCGCCGATCCGGTGCTGATCGACCTGTCGGCCGACTACCGTTTCGACGACCACTGGTACTACGGCTTGCCGGAGTTGACCCGCGCCCAGTACCACGGCCAGCGCCGGATCAGCAATCCGGGCTGCTACGCCAGCGCCATGCAACTGGCGATCGCGCCGCTGCTCAACGTGCTGGAAGGCCCGGTGCAGTGCTTCGGCGTGTCCGGTTATTCCGGCGCCGGCACCTCGCCCTCGGACAAGAACGACCCCGACAAGCTGCGCGACAACCTGATGCCGTACGCGTTGACCGGGCATATGCACGAGCGCGAAGTCACCCGCCACCTGGGCCATCCGGTCGAGTTCATGCCGCACGTGGCCGCGCATTTCCGCGGCCTGACCATCACCTCGAACCTGCATCTGTCGCGCCGCTTCGACCGCGAAGAGCTGGTCGAGCACTATCACCGCCATTACGACGGCGAGCCGATGGTGCGGGTGCAGGAAGAGGCGCCCTGGGTCAGCGCCATCGCCGGCAAGCATCACGTCGACATCGGCGGCTTCAGCATGTCCGAGGACGGCCGCCGGGTGGTGGTGGTATCGACCCTGGACAACCTGCTCAAGGGCGCGGCGACGCAGGCCCTGCAGAACCTCAACCTGGCGTTCGGCTTCGACGAGTTGACCGGCATCGAGGTGGAGTCGCGACCGCGGCCATGACGCACCCGTTACGCGGTTCCTCCTCCTTTTGCCGATGGGGGAAGGGGAGCGGTAAGGGTTGATGGTCGTCAGTCGCGTCGAAACCCCAGGAGCAAGTCGTCATGCGTCTCTCGCGTTACCTGTTGCCGACACTGAAGGAAAACCCCGCCGATGCGCAGATCGCTTCGCATCGGCTGATGCTGCGGGCGGGGCTGATCCGCCAGGAAGCCGCGGGCATCTATTCCTGGCTGCCGGCCGGCCTGCGGGTGTTACGCAAGATCGAGACCATCGTTCGCGACGAGATGAACCGCGCCGGCGCGCTCGAGTTGCTGATGCCGACCCTGCAACTGGCCGATCTGTGGCGCGAGAGCGGGCGCTACGACGCGTACGGCCCGGAAATGCTGCGGATCAAGGACCGGCACGAGCGCGAGCTGCTGTACGGGCCGACCAACGAGGACATGATCACCGCGATCTTCCGCGCCAACGTGCGGTCGTACCGCGCCCTGCCGATGAACCTGTACCACGTGCAGTGGAAGTTCCGCGACGAGCAACGGCCGCGGTTCGGGGTGATGCGCGGGCGCGAGTTCCTGATGAAGGATGCGTATTCCTTCGACCTGGACGAGGCCGCGGCGCGCCGTTCCTACCGGCGCATGTTCGTCGCCTACCTGCGCATTTTCGCCCGCATGGGCATCCGCGCGATCCCGATGCGCGCCGAAACCGGCCCGATCGGCGGCGATCTGTCGCACGAGTTCCTGGTGCTGGCCCAGACCGGCGAGTCGGCGGTGTACTGCGACCGCGCCGTGCTGGATCTGCCGATCCCCGGCGACGACACCGACTACGAAGGCGACCTGGAACCGATCGTGCAGGCCTGGACCGCGCGCTACGCCGCGACCGAGGACGTGCACGACATCGAGCGCTTCGAGCGCGAAGTGCCGGCCGAACGACGCGTGCACACGCGCGGCATCGAGGTCGGGCAGGTGTTCTATTTCGGCACCAAGTACTCGGCGCCGATGAAGGCGCTGGTGACCACGCCCGAAGGCGACGAGCGCCCGATCCACGGCGGTTCCTACGGCATCGGCGTGTCGCGCCTGTTCGGCGCCATCATCGAGGCCGGCCACGACGACAAGGGCATCGTCTGGCCCGATGCGGTCGCGCCGTTCCGGGTCGGCCTGGTCAATCTCGACCCCGCCGATGCCCAGGTCGAGGCCGCCTGCGTCGACCTGCAGGCGCAGCTCGAAGCGCGCGGCATCGACGTATTGCACGACGACACCCCGGAACGCGCCGGGGTCAAGTTCGCGCGCATGGACCTGCTCGGCCTGCCCTGGCAGGTCGTGGTGGGCCGGCGCGGACTCGATCGCGGTATCGTCGAACTCAAGCGCCGCGCGAGCGGCGAACGCAGCGAGCTGGCGCCGGGCGAGGTGCCGGCGTGGCTTGAAGCGAGGAACTTGTAGCTAGGAATTTGTAGCGAGGAACGAGTGAGAAGCGAGGAACGAGGAACGAGTAAAAGCGTTGCGTCCAGTTCTCAGTTCCTAGTTCCTCACTCCTCACTCCTCGCTCCACCCCCCAACCCCCTCCAGCCCCCCGCGAGCCGCCCCATGTCCGATCTGCTTTGGCAAAAACCCGGCGTCAAGGTCGACGCACGCATTCAGAACTTCCTCGCCGGCGAGGACGTGATCCTGGACCGCGAGTTCTTCCTGTTCGACATCCAGGCCAGCGCCGCGCACGCGCAAGGGCTGCAGCAGATCGGCATTCTCAGCGCCGACGAACTGGCCGGCCTGAACCGCGAGCTCGAGGTGCTGGCCGAGGACTTCCGCGCCGGCCGCTTCGTCCTCGACGAGCGTTTCGAGGACGGCCATTCGGCGATCGAAGGCCGCTTGATCGAGCGGCTCGGCGACGCCGGCCGCAAGATCCACACCGGACGCAGCCGCAACGACCAGATCCTGGTCGCGACACGGCTCTGGCTCAAGGACCGGCTGTTGCGCCTGTACGCGCTGTGCCGCGAAACCGCCGAGGTCGCGCTGGCCCGCGCCGAGGCCGAAGCGCAGCTGCCGCTGCCGGGCTACACCCATCTGCAACGCGCGGTGGTGTCGTCGGCCGGCATGTGGTGGGGCGCCTGGGCCGAGGGCTTCATCGACAACGCCGTGCGCGCGCAGCAGACCCTGGACTGGGTCGACGCCAACCCGCTCGGCAGCGCCGCCGGTTACGGCGTCAACCTGCCGCTGGCGCGCGACCACACCACCCAGGCGCTCGGCTTCGGCCGCCTGCAGGTGTCGGCCGCCTACGCCCAGCTGTCGCGCGGCAAGTTCGAGCTCGGCGCGATCGACGCCTTGTCGACCGCGGTGCTCGACCTGCGCCGCCTGGCCTGGGACCTGAGCCTGTTCACCACCGCCGAATTCGCCTTCGTCGCGCTGCCGGCCGAATACACCACCGGCAGCTCGATCATGCCGAACAAGCGCAACCCGGACGTGATCGAGCTGATGCGCGCGAGCTACGCCAGCGTCGCCGCGGCGCGTTCGGAGATCGAGCACCTGTTGTCCTTGCCGTCCGGCTACCACCGCGACCTGCAGTTCTCCAAGGGCGCGATCTTCCACGCCTTCGGCCGCGGCCTCGGTGCGCTCGAACTGCTGCCGGACCTGCTGCGCAACCTGGAGTGGAAGCCCGACAACCTGCGCGCCGCGCTCGACCCGTCGATGTACGCGACCGACCTCGCGGTCGATCTCGCCCGCCAGGGGCTGCCGTTCCGCGACGCCTACAAGCAGGCCGCCGATCCGGCGCGCTGGGCCGAAGGCGACCCCGAGGCCAGCCTGGCCGCACGCGTGTCGCCCGGCGCGTCCGCCGACCTGCGCCTGGACGTGCTGCGCAGACGCTTGCAGGCACTGACATGAGCGTCGCGGCAAAGGATTTCATCGCCCAGCCTTTGCCGAACTGGCGTCGCGCTGTGCTCAAGGTCGGCAGCAGTCTGCTGGCCGGGTTCGCCGACCAAGCCGGCGGCGGGCTCGACCCGCGCTATGCCACCGGGCTGGCGCGATTCATCGCCGAGGCGCGCGCGCAACAGCGCGAAGTGGTGTTGGTCTCGTCCGGCGCGGTCGCGGCCGGGCGCAGCCGCATCGAGGCCGGCGGCAACGGCCTGGTGCTGCGGCAGGCGCTGGCCTCCCTGGGCCAGGCCTCGCTGATCGCGTTCTGGCAGGGGTTGTCGCCGGTGCCGGTCGCGCAGGTGCTGCTGACCCACGACGACCTGCGCAACCGCCGCCGCTATCTCAACGCACGCGCCTCCTTGCGCGAGCTGTTGAGGCTCGGCGCGCTGCCGGTGATCAACGAGAACGACACCGTCGCGGTCGACGAACTCAAGCTCGGCGACAACGACAATCTTGCCGCGGCGGTGGCCTCCCTGGTCGATGCCGACCTGCTGCTGATCGCGACCGACATCGGCGGGCTATACAGCGGCCATCCGCAACGCGACCCGTCGGCGCGGCCGATCGCGCAGGTCGCCGTGGTCACCCCGGAATTGCTCGACGCCGCCAGCGGCGGCGCCGGCGCGCTCGGCACCGGCGGTATGCGCACCAAGCTCGAAGCCGCGGCCAAGGCCGCCACCGCCGGCATCGCCACCGCGCTGTTCTGCGGCCGCGATGCCGAAGTCGTCGCCGCGCTCGGCGAGGGCCGTTTGCACGGCACCCTGGTGGCGGCGCGCAGCGATCGTTTGCGCGCGCGCAAGCAATGGCTGCGGCATGCGCCGGCCAGCGGCTGCCTGCGCATCGACGCCGGCGCGGCGACTGCGCTGCACGACCGCGGCGCCTCGTTGCTGCCGGGCGGGGTGGTCGCGGCCGAAGGCGAGTTCCGCCGCGGCGACGTGGTCGAGCTGCGCGGCGTCGGCGATGCCGCGGGCGTGCTCGGCCGCGGCCTGGTTCAGTACAACGCCGGCGAGGTGCGTCGCATCGCCGGCCGCCACAGCCGCGCCATCGAAGCGCTGATCGGTTTCCGCTACGGCGAATCGGTGGTGCACCGCGACGACCTGGTGCTGCTCGACCGCGCCAGCGAGTCGCCCCGTGATGCCGAGGCCGGCCAAGGTCCGGCCGCCGAATTGCCGAAGGAAGTGTTGCCATGAGCGGTTATGTCCGGGCCCTGGCCCAACAGGCGCGCGACGCCTCCGCCGTCCTCGCCGCGCTCGACGGCGACGCGCGCCGCCGCCTGATCGAAGCGATGGCGGCGCAGCTCGACGCTTCCAGCGAACGCATCCTCGCCGCGAACGCCGAAGACCTCGGCCGCGGCGAAGCGGCCGGCTTGAGCGCGGCGATGCTCGATCGCCTGCGGCTCGACCCGTCGCGGCTCGGCGCAATCGCCGCGGCGCTGCGCGAAGTGGCGGCGCAGGCCGACCCGCTCGGCGAAGTGACCCGCCGCGAGACCCGGCCCAACGGCTTGGTGATCGAACGCCAGCGCGTGCCGCTGGGCTTGATCGCGATGATCTACGAGGCGCGCCCGAACGTCACCGCCGATGCCGCGGCGCTGTGCCTGAAGGCCGGCAACGCGGTGCTGCTGCGCGGCGGCTCGGAAGCGCGCGCCAGCAATGCCGCCATCGCCGCCTGCCTGCATGCGGCGCTGAGCGAGCAAGGCCTGCCGACCGCGGCGGTATCGCTGATCGAGGACACCGCGCGCGAGCATGTGCTCGAACTGTTGCAGTTGTCGGACCTGATCGACCTGGCGATTCCGCGCGGCGGCGAAGGCCTGATCCGTTTCGTCGCCGAACACGCGCGGGTGCCGGTCATCAAGCACTACAAGGGCGTCTGCCACCTCTATGTCGATCGCGCCGCCGACCTCGACCTCGCGCTCGGCTTGCTGATCGACGGCAAGGCCTCGCGGCCGGGCGTGTGCAATGCGCTGGAGACCGTGCTGGTGCATCGCGACATCGCCGCCGCCTTCGTCCCGCGCGCGCTGGCCGCGCTGGCCGCGCGCGAGGTGCAGGTGCGCGGCTGCGAGCGCATCCGCGCGCTGGCGCCCGCCGACATGGCGAATACGGTGCAGGCGGCCGACGAAGGCGATTACGCCGCCGAATACCTCGACCTGATCATCGCCGCCAAAGTCGTCGACGGCCTCGACGAGGCGCTGGCGCACATCGCCCGCTTCGGCTCCGACCACACCGAGGTCATCGCCACCGAGGACGCCGTCACTGCCGAGGCTTTCGTGCGCCGCACCCGCAGCTCGGCGGTCATGGTCAACGCCTCCTCGCGCTTCAACGACGGCGGCCAGCTCGGCCTCGGCGCCGAGATCGGCATCTCGACCACGCGCTTGCACGCCTATGGCCCGATGGGCGTGGAGTCGCTGACCATCGAGCGCTTCGTGGTGCGCGGGGCAGGGCAGGTCAGGCACCCCGAGTCGCAAAACCGCTGACCGCCAGCACAGCGACCGGGGCCCTGTAGGAGCGACGCAAGTCGCGACCGCGGGGTTTCCAGCTCGCGCCGCACGCCAGCATTCGCGGTCGCGGCTTACGCCGCTCCTACAGGGAGCGACTCCCCTGCACCCTGGAAGCCGCGCAGCCGCCTGGCCCTTGTAGGAGCGACGTAAGTCGCGACCGCGGGGTTTCCAGCCCGCGCCGCACGCCAGCATTCGCGGTCGCGGCTTACGCCGCTCCTACAGGGAGCGATTCACCTGCACCCTGGAAGCCGCGCAGCCGCCTGGCCCTTGTAGGAGCGACGTAAGTCGCGACTGCGCGGTTCCCAGCTTGCGCCGCGCGCCGCAATTCGCGGTCGCGGCTCACGCCGCTCCTATAGGGAGCGACTCCCCTGCACCCTGGAAGCCGCGCAGCCGCCTGGCCCTTGTAGGAGCGACGTAAGTCGCGACCGCGGGGTTTCCAGCTCGCGCCGCACGCCAGCATTCGCGGTCGCGGCTTACGCCGCTCCTACAAAAAGCGATTCATCTGCGCTCCGGAAACTGCGCAGCCGTCAGGCCTTTGTAGGAGCGACGTAAGTCGCGACTGCGCGGTTCCCAGCTTGCGCCGCGCGCCGCAATTCGCGGTCGCGGCTTACGCCGCTCCTACAGGGAGCGACTCCCCTGCACCCTGGAAGCCGCGCAGCCGCCTGGCCCTTGTAGGAGCGACGTAAGTCGCGACTGCGGGGTTTCCGGCTAGCGCCGCGCGCCGCAATTCGCGGTCGCGGCTCACGCCGCTCCTACCAAGAGCGACTCACCTGCATCCCGGAAACCGCGCAGCCGTCAGGCCTTTGTAGGAGCGACGTAAGTCGCGACTGCGGGGTTTCCAGCTAGCGCCGCGCGCCGGAATTCGCGGTCGCGGCTCACGCCGCTCCTACAGGGAGCGGCTCACCTGCATTCTGGAAAACCAAGCGGTCAACGGGCCCTTGGAGGAGCAACCCGATTGCGTGACCGCCATCGCGCTGCCGTCGCTTCAGCTACATGCCGCGCCGAGAACATTCGGGCGCAACCGCCGGCGCAGCCGCCCGGCGGCCCGGACGCCGTGCCGGTTATGCGACCATCCCCGCTGGTCGCCGCCAACCAGTAAGCCCACGCACGCCTCCAGGGCGAAGGTTGCGAGCCTGCTGTGCGATCGGCAGCGCATCGCACAGCAGCGGCAAGGCGGGGGCGGGCGGAGGGCATTGTGGAGGCGGGGCGACCAGGCGATATGGGTACGGTGGTTTGGCCAGAGCCGTCGGGAGATTCCGATGAGCCGTCGAGCCGGCTGGCGCGACGTAAGATCGGATCCGGCAATCAGGACACAAGCGCATCGAGGGACCGGTATGCGAACAGTTTCAGCGCCGTCTTCATTTCAAAGTAGCCCACCTGCAGAGCCGGAGCCGGCACGGAGCGATCCGATGCTCCGTACGCGATGGGTCGAGGGCCGGCGGCGGAAACGCGTGTCGACGGCGGCTCGCTGTTTCATCGGCCGTCGGCCATGAGCGCGATCGATCGCTTTCCCGCGCTGTGCGCCTGGCGGGACGCCGGCGAATTCATCGCCGTCGGCGGACGGCGCATCTACTGCCGACGCGCCGGAGCGGGGCCGCGGCTGTTGCTGATTCACGGCTTCCCGACCAGCAGCGTGGACTGGGCGCCGATGTGGCCGATGCTGACTTCGCGCTTCGAAGTGCTTGCCTTCGACCTGCTGGGCCTGGGCTTTTCCGCCAAGCCTCGCGGCCATCGCTACCGGGTAAAAGAGCAGGCGGATCTGGCCGAGGCGGTCGCGCATCATTACGGCTGGAGCGCCGCGTTCGTGCTCGCCCACGATTATGGCGACACGGTCGCGCAGGAACTGCTCGCCCGCAGCAGCCGGGAGCCCGAGCACGCCGCGCTGAGCATCCTGCGGCTGTGCCTGCTCAACGGCGGGCTGTTCCCGGAAACCCATCGTGCGCGGCCGATCCAGCGATTGCTCGCTTCGCCCCTGGGACCCGGGCTGGTCGGGCTGATGAACCGTCGCGGCTTCGGCCGCAGTCTCCAAGCCTTGTTCTCACCGATGCGGCCGCTCAGCGAGACGGCGATCGACGAATACTGGGCGTTGTTGCAGCACGAAGCAGGCCTGCATGCGGTGCCTTCGCTGCTCGGGTACATGGGCGAACGCCGGCGCGAACGCGCCCGCTGGGTGGGCGCGCTGCAAACGGCCGATATCCCTTTGCGCCTGATCTGCGGCGCGCTCGACCCGGTCAGCGGGCTGCATATGGCCGAACGTTATCGGCAACTCGTCCCGCGCGCGGATGTGTTCGTGCTCGACGATGTCGGCCATTTTCCGCAATTGGAAGACCCGGTCGGGGTCTTCGCCGCCGCCGCCGGGTTTTTTCTCGGCGACGGCGCACAGGCCGGCGGGTGATGCGGAGCGCTGGCCGGGCGCGGACGGTTTGTCCGTATGCAGCAAGGGCCGGCGCCTGTTGCCGAAAGTGCGAAGTGAGTAAGCGTAACGCGCTATTTCGCCCGGTACTGTGAAGCGTTTCCGAAATCCCCCGGAAGTCGATTGACGCCCCTGGGGGCGAAAGGTAGTGTCCGGCCGAAGGACGGACAGGTATAGAGCAAGGAGAACTATGCTCGTGAGCGCGCCCTCGAACGACGGGACCGTCGCAGTGCCGGACGCCAAGCCCGGCCACGCCGATTTCCCGTTGACGGACATGCAACGGCTGCTGGTCGTCAGCGCCGCCGACGGCATGGAATATGCGCTGCACCCGCATCTTTACTTCGAGGTCGAGCGTCCCGGCCTGGACATCGATCGTTTCGTCGCCGCGATCGCGCGCGTGCTCGAACGCCACCGGCGAAACATCGTCGCGGTGACGCCGGACCTGCGGCTGCGGCAGGTCGACGACGTCAGGCCGCCTCGCGTATCCGTCTGGGACCTGCGCGGGCTCTCCGACCTGGCGACGACGCTGGGGCTGATGCAGGTCCGGCACCGGATGTCGAATCAGACGCTGCCCATGGACCGCTGGCCGTGGCTCGATTTCCAGCTGACACGGTACGGCGACAACGACGTCCGCCTGCACGTCAACTTCAGCAATCTGTTTCTCGATCAGTTTTCGGGGCTGCGCCTGCTTTCCGAGGTCGAGCAGTACTACGCGGCACCGGACATCGAACTGCCCGCCGACCAGGTGGGGATCGCCGAGGTTTCGCTGGCGTTGGCGCAGCGCCACGAAGCCGCCGAGCGGGCGCGCGCCTATTGGGCCGATCGCGTAGCGGCGCTGCCCGCTCCGCCGGAGCTGCCGCTCGTGCGCCTGCACGGAAACCCGGGGTTGAACCGGCGCCGTCTGGTCCTCGACGCGGCGACCTGGGGCGCGTTCACCGCAGGCGTCGCCCTGCACGGCATGAGCCCGGTGACGGCATTGCTGGCGGTGTACGGCGAGGTCGTCGCCCGTTTCAGCGGGTCGCGCCATTTCATTCTCAACCAGATGATCACGCGCCGTCTGCTCAGGCGGATTCCAGGCGCCGAATCGGTACTGGGCAACCTGGGCGCGATCTATCCGCTGGAATTCGATTGGCGCGCAACGGCCAGCCTGCTGGAAAGAGCAGGGCGCCTGCAGGCGACGATCATCGGCGACCTCGGCCGCACCGATTGGTCGGGAGTCGACGTGCTCGAGGCGTTGAACGCTCGCCACCGTTCGCAAGGCAGCGCCGCGTGTCCGTTCGTGGTGTCCTCGGGTTTGGCCGGCGGCGAGCAGGAGGAGTTCGGCTACAGCAAGCTCGCCACGCCGCAGGTGTTGCTCGATCACCAGTTCTTCCTGCTTCGCGGCGGCCGCATCGAAATCGTCTGGGACGTCGTGGAAGCCGCGTTCCCCGCGGGTTTCATCGATGCCTTGTGCAAAGCGCATGAAGCGCTGATCCGCACCCTGGCCGACGACCCGCAGGCCTGGACTGCCACGACGACGCTCGTGACGGCCCGCGACAACGCGCCGCCGCTGGACATCCGGCCCACGCGGCCCTTGCACGAGGGGCGTCTGTCGGACGGGCTGAAGGTCGGCGCCTGCGTCGCGCCCGATCATCCGGCCGTCGTCTGCGGCGACGAATCGCTGAGCTACGCCGAACTGCTCGCGGCCGCCGAATCCCTGGCGAAGGTGTTGTGCGCCCATGGCGTTCGCCCCGGCGATCGCGTCGCCATCGTGCTGGCCAAGGGCGTCGCGCAGATGATCGCCGTCTACGCGGCGCTGCTCGCAGGGGCCGCGTACGTGCCGATGGATCCGGCGTGGCCGCCGCGGCGGATCGACCAACTGGTCAGCGACATCGGCGCGGCGGTCATCGTCGGCGCCGATGCAGGCGAGCGCCAGGGCGTGCCCGTCGTTGCGGTCCGCGGCGATGCCGCCTCCGCAAGCACGTCCGGTGCAGGCGCGACCTCCGCAAGCGCGGCCGGCGCAAGCGCGGACTTGCCCACCGGCCTCGACCCGTCCGCGCTGGCCTACGTCATCTACACCTCCGGCTCGACCGGTCAGCCCAAAGGCGTCGCACTCGATCACCGTGGCCCGGTCAACACGATTCTCGACGTCAACGGCGAGTTCGGCATCGTCGCCGAGGACGTGGTGTTCGGGGTCTCGTCGCTGTCGTTCGACCTGTCGGTCTACGACATCTTCGGCTCGGCGATGGCGGGCGCGACGCTGGTGCTGCCCGATCCGTCCGACCATAGCCCGCACGCGTGGCTGGCGGCGATGGTCGAACGCGGCGTCACGGTGTGGAATTCGGCGCCTCCGCTGATGCAGTTGCTGGTCGACGTTGCCCGCGCCGAAGGCGTCCAGTTGCCCGCGCTGCGCATCGTGATGCTGTCCGGCGACTGGATTCCGCTGTCTCTGCCCGACGACATCAAGGCGATCGCGCCGAACGCGAAGGTGATCAGCCTGGGCGGCGCGACGGAAGCGTCCATCTGGTCGATCTGGCACCCCATCGACGCGGTCGACCCGAAGTGGCGCAGCATCCCCTACGGACGGCCGATGGCGAACCAACCCTGGTACGTCCTCGACGAGCAGGGCAACGAGACGCCGACCTGGACGACGGGCCAACTGCACATCGGCGGGGTCGGCCTGGCGCAAGGGTATTGGGGCGATCCCGAGAAGACGTCGCGGGCGTTCGTGGCCCACCCCGCCACCGGCGAGCGGATCTATCGCACCGGCGACCTCGGCCGCCTGCTGCCCGACGGCAACATCGAGCTGATCGGGCGCATCGATGCGCAATGCAAGATTCAGGGGCACCGGGTCGAGCCCGGCGAAGTCGAGCACGTGCTGGCGGCCGATCCGCGGGTCAAGGACGCCGTCGTCGTCGTGGCGGGCGAGGCCAAGCACAAGCAACTGCGCGCGTTCGTCGTGCTCCACGACGAGGCGAGCCCCGGCGACGGCGAGTCCATCCGCGCGAGCCTCACGGACCGGCTGCCGAGTTATCTGATCCCGAGTCAGATCACCGTCATCGCCGGTCTGCCCGTCACCTCCAACGGCAAACTCGACCGCGGCGCGCTGCTCGCGCTCGCCGAACCGGCCGCCGAGGCCGGGGTGCAGTACCGCGCGCCACGCACCGAGCTGGAGCGCACCATCGTCGCCGTCTGGAAGGAAGTGCTGGGCGTCGACACCATCGGCGTCGACGACGATTTCTTCAACCTCGGCGGGCAGTCGTTCACTGCATTGCGCGCGGTCGCCGCGCTTCGCTCCAGGACCAAGCTCAATATTTCCCTCGGCGGGCTGCTCGAGTCGCGCACCGTCGCGCGCTTGGCCAGCCTCATGACCGGGCAGCGGCTGTCCAACGCCCTGGTGCCCTTGCACCCCGGAACCGGGCCGGCGCTGTTCCTGGTGCATCCGGCCGGCGGATCGGTCGCGGCCTATCGCGACTTGGCGCGCGATCTCGACCGCGCCAGTTTCGGACTCGCCGCGAGCGAGCCGCTGCCGGACACCGTGGAAGCGCTGGCGCAGGGTTATGTGGCCGCGGTCCGCGCCGCGGCGCCGGGCCCTTACACCCTGTCGGGGTGGTCGTCGGGTGCGGTGATCGCGCTGGAGATGGCCGCGCAACTCGAGGCGGCGGGAGAACGGGTGGCGCAACTGATCGTGTTCGATGCGCCCGCGCCGACGGATCCGCCACCCGGCCCGGTCGACGAGGAAACGCTGCAGGACTGGTTCCGGGAGGACACCGCCGGCGCCGACCTGCTCGCCACCGAACTGCATCATGTCTATCCGGTATTCGCGCAGGTCGTGAATGCCTGCCGCAGCTACAAGCCGCCCGTCGTCGCGGCGGATGTCGCGCTGATCCGGGCGCGCGACGGGCAAGTCAGCGAGTATGCGGCGCACCTGCACGAGGCCGCCGGCGATTGGGGCTGGGCATCCCGCACCCGCGGCACGGTGGCCACGCGCGTCGTCGCCGGCACCCACCACAGTCTGTTCGGTGCGCAGCACCTCGCCGAGGTCGTGGCTGCCGTTCGCGAGCTCGCGCAATGATCCGCCTGCGCCTGCGTTTATCCACGCCGGCGCCGTCGGCGCCGGCCTTCGTCCGTGATGGTGTCGTGGAGTGACCATGCCAAGTTCGAGCGCATCCGCCGGCGGGAGCGAGCTGCCCCGCGCCATCGACGTCGTCGTGATCGGCGCGGGCCAGGCCGGCCTCGCCGTCGGCCGTACGCTCAAGCAGGCGGGCGTGGACTTCGTCATGCTCGACGCCGCGGACGAACTCGGCGTGTCATGGACCCATCGCTGGGATTCGCTGCGGCTGTTTACCTCCGCGCGGTTCTGCGGCCTGCCGGGCCTGCCGTTCCCCGGCGATCCGGATCGCTACCCGGCCAAGGACGAAGTGCCGGACTATTTCCGGACCTACGCGGCGACGTTCGAGCTGCCGATCCATTTCGGCCAGCGGGTGGTTTCGGTCGGCCGGTCCGGCGAGGGCTTCACGGTGACCACCCCGCACGCGAGCATCGCCGCGCGCCAGGTCGTCGCCGCGGTCGGGGCCTTCCAGACCCCCGTCGTTCCCGAGTTTTCCAAACGGCTGGCGCCGTCGGTCACCCAACTGCATTCGCACGCTTACCGAAATCCCGAGCAGATTCCCGCAGGCAAGGTCGCGGTCGTCGGCTCGGCGAACTCGGGCCTGCAGATCGCGACCGAGTTGGCGGGCAGCCGCGAGGTGGTGGTCTGCAAGGGCCGCAGGCAACCGCGATTGCCGCAGCGGATCCTGGGGCGCGATGCGTTCTGGTGGTTGTCCAAGTGCGGCATCCTGCGCCTGCCGACCAACACGCCCCTCGCGCGGCGATTGGCGATGCCCGACCCGGTGGTCGGCACGAAGATCGACGAACTCGCCCGCAGCGTCGGCTTCGCCGAGCGGGTCGTCGATGCGGAAGGCGCGCAGTTGGTCACCGCCGACGGCAAGCGGATCGACGCGACGACCGTGCTGTGGGCCACCGGCTATCGCAACGACTGGTCCTGGCTCGGCGCGGAACTGCTCGGCGCGGACGGACAGCCCCGGCACGACGCGGGCATCGGCGCGTCCGGACTGCACTTCGTCGGTCTGTACCGGATGCGCAACCGCGGCTCGGCGCTGCTGGGGTTCGTCGGCCGCGACGCGCAACGCGTCGGCGCGGCGGTCGCGCAACGCAGCCGGCGCTGAGCTGCGGCTCAGTCGAACTGCGGCTAGCCGATCCGCGGAGCGGCAGCCTGCTGCTCTACAGCCTGCTGTTCTACAGCCCGCAGTTGCACCGCAGGCTCCGGCTGCCACTCGTCGACCAGTCGGTCGTAGTTGGCGTAATCCGGCTCCAGGCCCGCGGCCACGATCTCCCACAGCATTTCGTCCGTGCCGCCGCCGATGCGCGCCATCTTCACGTCGCGCCACCAACGGCCCAGCGGCGATTCCGACTCGAGCACGCCGGCGCTGCCGAAGATGTGCATGCACTCGGACATCACTTCGCAGCCGAGGCGAACCACACTGACCTTGGCGGCCGAGGCCGAGCGCACGTTGAACCCGGCGCCGTCCGCGATCAGGGCGTTCAAAGCCAAGCGCATCAAATCGACCCGCGCCTGCAGGTCGGCGACCCTCAGCCGCAGCGCTTGATGGTCGAACAGCGTGGCCCCGAAGGACTTGCGCCGCTTCATCCGGGCCACGGTCACGCCCAGGGCCAGTTGGCAGGCGCCGACGACCTGGGCCGCCACGGCGAAACGTTCCTGGGCCAAGGCCATGCTGAGCACGGCAAGACCGGTGCCCGGGCGGGCGATCATCATCTCGGCGGGCACCCAGGTGTCGAAGAACACCGGGGCGGTGCTGATGCTTCGGGCGCCGACGGTGTCGAACTGCTTGCCGACACGCAACTGCGAGGTGGGCACCAGGAACAGCGCCAGATCGTCGCGGCCGGCGTGGCTCTCGTCGGTCCCGCGCAGCGCCAGCACGATGTAATCGGCCATCGGCGAAGGCGAGGCCATCTTCTTGTGCCCGCGCAGGCGGAAGCCGCCGTCTTCCCGGACCGCGGTCGAGGCGAGCCCGAGCATGTCCGAGCCCGCGCCGGCCTCGGTCGCGGAAATGCACAACACGGCCTGGCCCGCGATCGCCCGGCCGGCGACCTCGCGCAGCCGGTCGGAACGGCCGAACCGGCGCAGCATCCCGATCGCCGAGTCGTGCAGGGTGACGCCGGAGGCGATGCCGCCGGCGCCGAGCCGGCCGAAGCGCTCGGACAAGGCCAGCGTATGCTCCAGCGCCGGCACCGGGCAGTCCTGCCACTTGGCGGCGAAGATGCCTTCCTGGCCCAGCAATTCGATGATGCCGCGAGGGAACCGGCCGGCGACTTCCGCCTCGTCGATCATCCGGCGCGTCGGCTCGGAAGCCAGCAGCCGGTCCAGGCGGTCCTTGAAGGACGCGGTGGCGGACATCGGGGTTTCGCTCTGCAGGCTCATCAGCCGACCTGTTCCTGTGTTCGTTGGTGGTTCGCGCCATGCGACATCGCCATCTCGGCCTCGACGATGCTGATGGTCGCCGAGCGCCGCGGCTTGCCCGACGGCGTCTTCGGCAGCGTGCGCGGCGGCACCACCGAGACCAGGCGGGGGCTGACGCCGAAGGCCGCGTAAACCGCGTTCGATACTTCGTTCTTGATGCGCGCGCTGGACTCGAGGTCGGCGCTGTCGACGGCTTCGACCACCACCGCGAACTCTTCGCGGATGCCCGCCGCGGCCAGGGCGACCGCGATGGCGTTGCCCGGACGCACGCCGCCGACGCGGCAGGCCGCGCGTTCGATGTCGGTGGGGAAGATGTTGCGTCCCGCGACGATGATCATGTCCTTCGACCGGCCGCAGACGACGACCTCGCCGGTTTCGGTGACATAGCCGATGTCGCCGGTGCTGAACCAGCCGCCGTCGCCGAGCAGCGATTGTTTGCCGCCCGGCGTGAGGTAATAGCGCGAGACGGCATCGCCGCGGATCTTGATTTCGCCGACCGCCCGCGCCTGGGTGCCGGCGCCCGGCCCGTCGCCGACCCGGATCTCGATGCCGGGCAGGGGCTTGCCCAGCCTAGCCAGGTGGCGCGCGGCAGCGTCGGTGCGCGGCGCCGCATGCGACTTCAGTTCGATCGCCGCCTGGTCGACCGTATCGAACTGCATGCCTGCGCCAGTCTCGGAGAAAGAAATGGCGAGGGTGGCTTCCGCCATCCCGTACGCGGCGACGAAGGCCTTGTCGTCGAGCCCGAAGCGCGCGCCGGATTCGATCACGGCGGACACGGTGGCATGGTCGATGGGTTCGGCTCCGCTGAGCACGAACCGCAGCGACGATAGATCGAACGCGCCGTCGGGCGCCGCCCGCAGGTAACGGGCGAGCAGGGCATAGGCGAAGTTCGGCCCCGCGGTCATCGTGCCGCGGTATTTGGATATCAATGTCGGCCACAGCCGCGGCGAGCGCAGGAACTCCCCGGGTGCTGCGCAAACGGCCTCCGCGCCGACCTGCATGGGCAGCACCATGAACCCGATCATGCCCATGTCGTGGTACAGCGGCAGCCAGCTCACCAGCACATCGGCCTGCGGGTCGAGCCGCGACGCGCTCACCATCGCCGCGGCGTTCTCGTGCAGGTTCCGATGCGAGATCGCCACCGCCTTCGGCAGCCCGGTCGAGCCGGAGGTGAGCTGCAGGAAGGCGATATCGTCTTCGCCGCAATCGACCGGGTCGAGCGCCGCGCCTTCGGCCAGCGTCTCCGCGGACACGACTGTGGTGCCTTGCGCTTCGAACAGCGGCGTCGTGCGGGCGAAGACGTCGCCGACGACCACGACCTTCGCGCCGATCATGTCGAGCACCGCGAAGGTGTCTTCCGCCCAGGCGTCGAGGTCCGATCGCGGAGAGGGCTGATGCAACATCGTCACCGATGCCCCGCGCATCCACACGGCCTGAATCACCGGCGCAATGCTCACGGGCTCGCCGACCAGCACGCCGACCGTGTCGCCGGGATTCACCCCGGCCGACGCGAGCGAGCCCGCCATGCGGCGTGCGATCTCATGAATCTCTTTCCAAGTGCGCCGGATCGGCTGTTGCGGTTCGCCCGTCACCAGGCCTTTGCCGGAGTTGGGCGCACAGACGAATACCTGCTGGGTAAACCTGCTCACGATCCGATCGCTCCTTGATCTTCCGATAACGCGCGGCCGGCCACGGGGGTTACCTCTCGCGGCGACCGGAGCTTTAGGCGGGAATTGCGGATTCGAAGGAAATTCCGGCGCCGGACCCGATGGCGCGATCGCGCGTCAGATCGATGAGTCGGACGACGTCTGCGACGGTCTTGCAGAGGATCAGCTCTTCCTGCTGGAGCGTCACCCCGAGCCTTTCCTCGATCGCCACCAGGCCGATCGCGAAGGCGATGGAGTCGAAGCCCAATTCGCCGATCAGCAGCGAATTCATGTGAACGCGAGCTGGATCGATCGCAAGCTCGTCCCGGAAAACTGCAACGAGCGTCTCATAAGAGTTTGCGTTTTCTGGCATGAATCACTCCTTTGATTCCGAACGAGCCTAGCACAACGGTCATCGCCTTCTGATAGCCCCGCCGGAGCATTTCGAGCGACTTAATGCAGGAATACGTGGTTTGGTGACGAGTTCGGACATGTCCGATTGACGCACGTTGATTGTTATCTGTGACCAGATTCGCGAAGTGGGGATCCAAACTACGCCGCAGTGCCGGTTTTCGCGGGCGACAGGTTCTTTATGCCGTCGTTTGGCGCCAGTGCGGTTGCGGCCGCGGCGGTCTTGGGTAGGAGGGGCGCAAGCCGCGACCGCGACACTCCAGTTCGCGCCGCATGCCTGCAACCCGATGCTTGGCGATCCACAAGCGGACTCATCGCTCCCGAACCTGCCGCAAGCTGCGGCGGTATCGAACCTGCACTGCGCTTCAGACATTGCGGTGGAGGGCAGGGTTGTACGAACTGCCGCGTGCGACAGCACGCGGACCAACGCTACATCCGCGGCCCACCTTGAGACTGTCCGGCCATCCCCTGTGTCTGCTGCGCGTTCTCCTGCGCCAAGCGCTGTTCGGCCGTCTGCGCCTCGCGCATGGTTTGCGCTTGCTCGTACCGCTCGGGCGCGGGCAGCGACAGAGCCTGGGCCACCGGCATGTGCGCATAGTTGGCCGCGGGGTCCGGAGAGGCGCCGCGGCCGTCCCGATACACGAACAGCACTTCGCCCGCCGCGTTCTGCGCGGTAGGGCGGTTAAGCGCGACTTTGACATCGTCGCCAGGGGCGAACTTGTTCGCGACCGCCAATGAAAGCGCGCTGGCGCTCATGCGTTCGCTCTGCTCGTCCCAGGGCTTGCCGATGCTTTGCTCCAGGTCGCGCACGCTGCCCCTGATCTTCTCCAGCAGCGGGTGATCGGGATGACCGGGATCGTTGGCGCCGGGAGGAGCAGGGCGCGGCGCAGGCGGCGTCGGCTTGTCTGGCGAGCGGCTGGTGTCGATGAAGTCCGGCGGCAAAGTCACCTCCGCGCCAAGCGCCTGGACATTGATCCTGATCTCAGGAAAGTCGCGTCCCGGATGCGCGGCTTGTGCGATGGCTTCCTGACGGTAGATTTCGCTGAAGGCCCAGTCGATGTTGCGGGCTGGGTAGTCTGGGTTACGGTCGTAAAACTCCTTCGCCATCGTTTCCAGGCTTTTATCCGCGTCCATTTGTAGATCGGGCTTGAGGTGCAGGCCCGGTTGGACAACGTAGCCCGGGGGATCTCTGTCGATCTCATCGATGTAGTTGGACGCGCCGCCGTCGGCTTCATACACGTCGGCCAGCGTCGCTGCAGGGTTCTCGTGTCTCACTTGAGCTGAAATGGTATTGAATCCCGCGACTTCAGCTCGTGCTTCTCTTGCGCGAGCGCCCTCGTTGTACTCCTTCACCGCAGCAGTAAAGTCGTGAGGCGATGAGCCGTTCGCGATTGCTGCAACCTGCTCCTGGAATCGCTGCCCCAACTGCAAATATTCGTTGCGGGACACTGCGTGATCGATCTCGTGACCAGCGGTGTAGCGAATCAGGTTGACGTTGTCTTTGAGCACTTCAGGCGCGAGGCTCGGATCGGCGTCGCTCAATTGATCAGTCGACAGCCGCATGACGCGATTGACGTAGTCGTAACTGCCGTTGAATCTCGGATCCGGCTCGGCTTCTATCGCGACCAGATGTCCTTTCTCTACCGCGGCCACGAACTGCACCTTGAGTCCCGGGGTGCTGTCGAGGACGCCGCGAAAAATCCTCCCTGGGTTCAGATTGTTTGTTTCGCCTTGTCGCTCGAATTCAGTCAGCATCGCGTCGAGATTTTTCCTGGCTTCTAATTCGTCCTGAAGTGTTGCCATTTCCGATCATCCTTGAGGGGCCACAGCCGCGACGAATAGCCGGGAAACACACAACTTCTCGTCGAGGGGCGTTGTCTTTCGGTGGAGCTCAATGCGTACATGGACCTTCTTCGTTCTGAAAATCCTGTATTCCGTGCCTCCCCGCCGAGGGCGCTCAGATGCTTCGAATCCTGCGGCGATGAGGGGGGATTGGTAATGTTCCAGGCCAACGCATACGCGAGCCATATCGGCGTAGCCGTCGCCAGTGCGCCTCATGTTGAGCAGGACGGCATGGGGCTCCTGTCCGGGTGTGGTTTTAACCGAAGACAGCGAGTACCGCCAACCCTCAGACAGTGTCCCGACAGCGTGGAAATTGTTGGGAGTCTCGGGGGCAAGCCCCAGGTCGAGACCAATGCGCTTCTCGATGTTCGGCCCGGATAAGTCACGGGCGTCGTTCACACTCAAAATCCAGGCCAGGATCCTGTCATGGAGTTGTTGTGCGCTAAGGGAGTCGTTGATGGCGGGCGATGCCGATTTCGTCATGGCGGCCTTCTCCTGAACCGAAGTGGGGCCCGCGGTCGTAGTGGCGCACGCACAGGCAGCGAGCACGCAGACCAGCGGGGCCAGTCTCGTCGCTAGAAGGTGAGAATCGAGCTTGGGCATTTACGTCTCCATGTGTGCCGCGGTGAGCGTCCGGCGCACTCGTGGCCCGATCCTGGAAGAGCGGCCGTCAAGGGTCAAGGTGTCGAGATTTTGCTTTGCTTCCAATTCTTCCTGAAGTGTTGCCATGCCTGATCATCCTGGAGGGGCCGCGGCAGAGACGAACAATCTAGAAACACATCGTTGCTTGTCGTAGCGTTTTGTCTTCCCGTGAGTTTCGACGCGTACAGAGACCTTTTTAGTACGGAAGAACCTGTATTCTGTGCCCAGCCGCTGCGGGCGCTGCGACGGTTTGAATCCGGCGGCGATGAGGGCAGACCGGTAATGCTCCAACTCGACACACACAGGCGTCATATCGGCGTAGCTCTCGCTGATACGTCCCATACTGAACAGAACGGAGTGAGGGCTCGGTCCGGGCACAGTTTTTACTGACGACAACGAGTAGCGCCACCCTTCGGGCAGAGCCCCGACGCCGCGGAAACCGTTTGGCTGCTCCGAGTCAGGCCCGAGATCAAGGCCAGTGCGCTTCTCGATGTTCCGCTCGGACAGGTCTCGGGCGTCGTTCACGCTCAGAATCCAGGCCCGGATTCTGTCATGGAGTTGTTGCGCGCTAAGCGAGTCGTTGATGGCGGCTTTGCCTTGAGCTGAAGTAAGGCCCGCGGTTTTGGCGGTACACGCACAGATAGCGAACACCCAGACTAGTGACGCTAGTTTCGCCGCTAAGAGATGAGAGTCCAGCTTCGGCATTTACGTCTCCATGTATGCCGCGGTCGGCGTCCGAACTGCCGGAGCACTCGCGGCTAATCCTGAAAGAGCACACGCCATGGGTCAAGTAGAAGCGGCGCCGAAGATACTAAGATATGACCCGTATCTCAGGCGTGCTTACGCTGAACGGGCTCTCAAACTGCGCGACCGCAACTATCGGTATCGCATCGTGTCTGGCGGCGGCATTGTCGACCACGAACTAGATGCCGCCGATAGCCTGATCTTCGTCAGCGAACCCTTCAATGATGCCGTGGAATTCAGTCGCGTGCTCCCCATCCGCCTGGAAGTTGAAACCAACAAGCGCAACTTTGACTTTCGCTCCGCGATAAATTTCCCCGCCAGCGCTATTTCGAACTCACGCGCTACTAATCGCGCGTCAGCTACGTCGGCGATGTCAGCGATAGGAAATTGCTGCAATCCGATCGTCATACCGTAATCAACTTCGAAGCCGGTCGCGCCACCGGCAAGAGCATGCATCCCGGCAACCGGTTGGTAGCGGTGGTGAGCGTGCTGCGCAATCCGCTGTAGAAATCAATGGTGTAGCGCCAAGACGATGGTGGGGGGCATGGCCGATGCGGGCTAGTCTGTACGGGTTCGGCGGTATTGGGAGAGCTGTTTGGAGATTCCGTTGAGCCGTTAAGTCGGTGGGTGCTGAGCCGGAGCAGCGGACTGGGTCCGGCAGTGCCACTGCGACGGCTCAACGACTCAGTCCGATTGCGCCTAGGAGCGAATTATTGGCGCTCTTCGCTCGTAGAATCGTCATTGTCGACAGAAGAAGCACTGCTGCTTTCGACTGGAATCGGGCATCGGTTAATATTTTAGGTTATCAACGCCATGAAGCGTGTCGACTTGAACGAATTCTTAGGCTGCGCCACGGGGGCGAACACGGATCGTCTCAGCCAAGTTGGAGTGGAACGATCCGGGCTCTAGGTCTCTTGGCTGCTCGTCTATAACGGAATTCATGATCGCGCTGACAGCGACGCCAAAGCGTGGAAAGTGAATCTTAAGACCGCAGGAGCATCGGAGCACATACTCATCAGTCGACTGAACATATTTTTCGTTCATGGGCCCACATCCGGCATGAGCGAACTCATAAAATCCGATGGAAATTTCACAGTCCTCGTTGGGATTGTGGGCAATAAGCTCAATGTTCATGGATGCTCCATTGCGGTCTAATTCTTGATTGGAATCGCGCCGCGTAGTGGCCTCGGTCGAATGGATTGTTATGTCTCAAGCCCTTTTGGCGTCGTCTTCGAGACGAGTAACCACTTCATTCATGGTGTAGTGCACGAACTGTTTGCCGAGTTCAGTGAGTACATGGGGTTTTGCGTCCTCAAAGGCTGACTCAGTTGTAGTTGGAGCTTGAGGGCGTGCGCCTGTTTTCTGCGGTCGTTTGCGCAGGAACTGGCCGTGCGCGTTTGTATCACGCTCCTGTCGAATAACGCCGCCCGTGCTTAGGTCGCGTATCAATAGCCGATAGAGGTCTGCTTCGGCAGAGTCCTCACGTGGGGTGTCGCCGTAGATGGCCGTCCAGATGTCAAGCTTCGTGGAGCCAGGGTATGAGTAGATTTCTCGAATGACAGCGAAGTGCGCTTCATGGTAGAGCTGAATCCAATCAGTGAAGAGTCGAACTACGTCATCGGAGCAGACGCGGGTGCCAGCAGCATTTGTGATCAGATTTGCTACATAGCGACGCTTCTCTTCAGTGTCCGCTTCATCCCACGTGCGGAAGGCTTTGCGAACAATGTTCAGATACTCAGGACTTTGAATCCGATCCTCAATATCCGGGCCGAGAGACTCGAAGCGAGACTGAATTTCAGCGAGCGTAGCTCTCAGTGCGGTGATCTTTTCTTGATGTTCTTCAAGCCATTGAGTCTGGAGAGAGTCTTGCTGGAGCGTTCCTTCCTCGGCTTTGTACTCGTATGCGGCACTGAGAAAGCCACCAATCCACGGAATGCTGCCTAAGGCAGCTAGTACGAATTTTTCAATTATTCTTCGGCGGCGTGTAGGCTCGGACTCGGCGAGTTCTTGTTTCAGTCGTTCGACGATAACTCGATCGTCTGGCAATTGGCTGTTTCCCATGGGCTGTCTCCTGGAATCTAACGCCGAATTAATCCGTTCCGCGTAGCGGCGTCGGTTTGAATGAATTGTTAGGGCGTGGTTTCACTAGATCTGCAGCGTGACTAGCTCGGCGATTTTTCCGCTACCACAGCCATTGAATATTCTGCGGTATCAAGACCTGTTCGGGAGGCTAGGCATGGGCTGACATTGCGGAGGGCTTCGTACGTTGCATTGTGCACGACGGGAATGAGCTGGTTACCCGCTAGGAGTGTCGAAAGCTCTTTGTCGGTAACGCTTCCTTTGGGGAGGCGGGCCAGAAGCGTAGGGGTTACCAGCACAAGCCCGATCCGAGAATTCGCTAAGCTCTTGTCGATGGCGCGTATCATCGGAACGCCGAGGCCGAGGTCCTTCTCGCTGCATCGTATGGTGGGCTATTCCTCGCTATATTACGTGCTGCAAACAATCTCCAGGTCGCAATCGATCGTTTCTTTCAGATAGGCCGCAGTCCCCACAAGAATGCGTTCTTGCTCCATGCTCCGGTTCGACTGGCGCAGCCCAGGCTGAATAATGATCACACGGCCTTGCACCGGCTTTGAACGCGCCATACTCATGATTTTCTTCATTGAGACAAGATCCCCCCGCAAGAAGCGCTGTCGACCGGCATTTATGCCGCCGTCCGAACGCTTGATGACATGACTAATCAGTTCCTCGAACCGCCACTTCCATTTCGCAGAACGTACTGCTTGCGAGCAGAGCTCGACTACGTCGTTTAGCCGTGAGCCCGGTGTGGGGCCGTGAGAGAACTTGCAATGTACAAGGGAAAGCACAACGCGGTCGGGCTCGTCCTTCAGACACACGAGGTCTGCAGCCTCGCCCGCACCATCATCGTCAATAACCACATGGAATCCATCCGCGATGAATTTCTGTGCTGCCTTCCACTGGATCGAGTTTCGCCGGGTCTGGCCCGCACTCCAGATGGATTCGCGCTCGATATCAGTGCCGGTCCAATCCCAAGCTTCGAACGCGGTATCAGGCAATCTTTCGTCGCCGGGAGGGCGGGGCCTGACTAGAAGTTCACCCTCGAGCTGCCATAAGTTGACAAACCGAATGCCCGGTGGATAGGTGCTGAGGAAATCTGTAGCTAATTGCGTGCGGGAGCCGACGGCGATTGATAGCGGGGCGCCCGACAATTGCCGGACGACACATCCATTCACGGCGGGGCCAATCTCAAGCTCGAAGGTTGCGATCGTCGCATCGTCTTCGGCGGATAGCTTAAAACGCAATGCCGTAGGGGAAACTCGACAGTCATCGCTGATGCGGAGTTCTAGGCGATACAGCGGCCACTGTCTTGGGGGTGCCTCATTGGAGACGAACTGGACTCTCGCCTCCGCTGAGCGCAAGATTTTTTCGGGCCAGTCGATCGCGAGTATTGAGACTTCTGGCAGGATATCCACGATCTCTGGATACAACATCCCATCCAGTACGTGCGTAGTGTCAATTGTTTCGTCGACCAGCTTTCTTGCAATGTGGTCGAACCATTCAATGAGTTTAGGGAGAGTGCCTTGGTCAAGCGACCAGATTCGCCCCTTCTGTGAACAACCTACGCCCACGCGACGCCCTCCTTCCCAGCCTGTCCCTGCAAGGTTGTTTCGAATCGTGTTGGTGCGTTCGATCTGCGTGAGGGCAGAGCCAACCTCTTGGCCAGAATGCATTGAGTAACTGAGATTCCTTCTGCTGTACCGCTTTAGGCCGACGTTCTGAAGGGTCAACATCGAAATCCCGCTCAAAATGCGAAACACGACTTCTCCGGCGATGAGGGTCGCATCTGGACTGACAGCCTTTGCGACATCTTCGAACAAGGATTTCTTATCCGTGGATGATACGAATAGCAGGCCGCGTTGAGTATCATGATGCAGAACAAACAGGGACCACATCGTGTCTTGAATATCACGGGCGTGGGTCCACCGAACTTTCTCGTCCCTGCGCGTAACGAAGTAAACCGTATGCGTATCATCATTTCGCCAGGCCGCTACCACTCGCCTACCGCGTTCCATGCCCTTTTCGAATTGTTGTGGGCTGAAGCTAGTGACATGATAGACAGCAGTGCCGAACATTGGCCTAAGTAGCTTTGGTGCAATCTTTCGGGGATCGTTTGGAAGTTCGATAGGCCTAGAAGAATCCAGGAAGTTGACGAACGTGGCATGCTCATCGATCGCGGTGCCGCTGAGCTCACTTAGTAGCGTATTCCAATCAGCATCTTCACTGTAAAGACGCTCCAACGCGCCCGTCACTGAAGTATCAGCGATGTTGGCGACAACCGTGGCATTCCCGATCGAGCGATCAGCAACTCGGGTAAATCGGCCAGCGAATTGAAGGAAAATTGCTAGGCTTTTGTGGCTGTCATGGATCGCCGCAATCTTGAGTTGAGGAAGGTCAAAACCTTCCCCAAGCATGTCAACACACACGGCAATCTTGGATCGACCCTCACGCAGCTCCCGCAGAGACTGTGTCGCTTGGGCATCCTTGGAATGTATCAATACGGGGTTCAGATCCGGCGCCAATCGCGCATAGATTTCATGAACTATTTGGGCTCGAATAATTGACCCGCATCGCGCCATAAGCCGGTGATCGAAGGGGGGTGCAGCGAGCTCTTGGCCCTGGCCGCCCGCGAGATCCTGTCGCAGTTGGTCGACGGCAGTGCTCGCAATTGATTCGTCCGCTTGAGCGCCGGGCAGAGCCGAGACAGGGCGGAGTCGAATGGGTTTGAAGTAGCCATCCTTCTGGGCGCGAGCGAGTGGGTACTGAAAGATTACCTTGCCTTCTACGAGCTGACCGTCGCGGCGGAAGGGGGTTGCGGTGAACTGCAGCACGCGCTTGCCAGCGAAAGCCGTCTTCAGGCGGTCCCAGTTGAATGCGGTTACATGATGCGCTTCATCGAAGCACACGACGTCACAGTGCGCCGCAATTCCTGTGAGATGCGCGACGCTTGCCCGATGTGCCAAGGAGTTGATTATTGCGACAACAACATGGCATCGCTGGAACAGCTCTAGATGCTCGGCGGCTGTAATTGATCTTCGAAGTACGCCAACGATTGGATTAGAGATGCTGTGCGGTACGACACCCAGTTCGCGCAATTTCCCCAGGGTCAGGAACTTCTCAGCGGTCTGGGCGCCCAACGTCTTGCTGGGCACAACGACAAGCATGGGCATGGCGTTTAAGCCTACGAACGTTGCCAGGATCGTTTCAGTCTTGCCCGTGCCAGTCGGCATTACAACAGTTGCCGGGTGCGCTGGATCCATTTGCCAGTGCCCGCCAATTCCATGAAAGGCCGCCAGCTGAGGCGGCCTGAGTCGGGGTTGATCGGGCACTTGAGCTTGGTCGCAGCTCAGGCGGAACGATGCATGCATCTGTTGCCCGAGAGCTTCTCGAATGGCCTGCCAGCCTCGGACGGCGATCGCTTCTCGGAATTCGCGCAGGTGGCGATGGTCGACCCACTGGAAATTGTTCGCGCGCCCTGTACGAATAATGCCGTCAATGTCATCGGTCCAGAGCGCGGTAGAGGACGCAACGCGCAGTATCCGTTCACCGTTGCCAAGTTCCAGCAGCCGGCCTCTTAGGCCAGAAGCGTGGGTGTAGGCAGTATCTGAAATGATCGCCTCTAATGAGCCGTCGCGGATGCGTCGCATGATGCGCGCTGGGCCGAAATTCTCCGTGAATGTTATGGCTGGCAATTCAATCACGTCCGTCCCCCTTAGAAATCCATTTCTCGTTCTAGGCTAGTCGAAGTACTGGCCGCGGGTTCGAAAGTCGCTGTGCCCAACCCGGAGGGGGTAGGCAAAAGTTGGCACAGATTTCGGAGGCGACTGAGAGCCCCGAAGCTTTCGCCCAGTCGCGAATTGCGCATGGCGAGAGGCTGCCGAAGTTGCAATCCGGGTACCGAACAGGCGCGAGTACCGAACCAATACGCATTCACCTTCCTCCATGTGTATCACGAGCTAGAACGGAATTGGCTCGTAGTTCCGGCCACCGCCGTCTTATTACAGATTCTGTCGAGGCTAAAAGATTCTCTTAGGACAGTTTCGGTATGGCCGCGTTTGGGTGCTCTAAAGCGCGGATCCGAGCCCTCGTAAAACCTTTGCTGATACTACCGCTGGCCATCGCCGGTTGCGGCGCCGAAGCCCCAGGTCAATCCTTCTCCGACCGGCTAGCCGATCAGCGTGATCGGCCGCTTTCGGCTAGGGGCGACCGCTCGATCCACGAGTGCCTCCTATATAATGGTGATGCAAGTCTTCCTCGTCAGTACCTCGGCCCCAGCATGTGTCGTTATTGGTCTATTTTGGCTGCAGCAGCTACACCATTTCCTGATCGCATAGGATTTAATGCTCCCAACCATGACAGGTCGCAAACATATACCTATAGAAACAAAACTACGGCTGTTCTCCGAGGCTGCAGGTCACTGTCAACGCCCCCAGTGCCTCCAGCCTCTGTTCCCCGCTGAAATGGGCGGAGACAAGCACATAGCCGAGATGGCTCATGTAATTCCGCATGGAGAAACGGGGCCGCGTCACGAAGAAAGACCCGCCGGAGAGTTCGTGCCCGACTCCTTCGAAAACCTTATCCTGTTGTGCCCGACGTGCCACACGATCATCGACAAGGATCCGGACGGATATAGCCGGGGTACGTTGCTAGGTTGGAAAAGCAACCACCTCGCTGCTTTGATGCACAAGCAAGGAATTCGTGCCTACGATGAGCGTAGCCAAGTTAGAGACGCCGTGGTCGCCGCCATGGACGAAAACAAGGCCGTGTGGAAGGAGTTCTCGCCCTCCGATGGATTAAGCTTCGAATACGATCCGGAATCTGAAACGGCTAAGACGTGGGTGCAGAGGATGCGAGGTGTCATTCTGCCTAATCATTTCCGAATCCTAGCCACCATCAAAGCAAACCCGCATCACATGACAGAGGCTGAGCGACAGACTTTTGCCCGATACCAAGAACATGTTCGAGGTCTCTCAGAACGGCACGTTTGTGGTGTCGCCGGCGGTGCTATCCGCTATCCCGCAGAAATGGAACAAATCTTCGCATGAACTGGCAGGTGAACTACGCACTTAGAAACATCTGGGAAACACACGGAGTGGGTTCGGCGCAGCATCTCCGCGATGACGCTATCAGGATTACGATGCCTGGTCGGGTTGACGTAGTTGCAGTTATTTCGGCCGCCTACACGATCAGTGCCGAATTATCGATGCAATACTATGCAGATTTTCCCGGCATGGATTTCCTATGCGGGTATCGAAAGGAGTGCGTCTGGGAAGGCAAGGCGATCAGACATTTAGAAGGCAATACAATAGGCTGGGGAAGCGCCGGAACACTCGTTTCCGCTATTTATTCGGACGACGTAAAGACTGCTGCTCATAAGGACTATTTTTTCTCGTACCGTCTGATTAGGCAAGTTAGATCCGTTGCGAACCTCGATAGAGAATTTGATCGCGTCTTCACAATGACGCTCGCCGATGGGCGAAGCTTACGGGTAGGCATGATTATGGAGTATGAGCCGACAGCCGATGCTATTCGCACCTTCTGGGATCGGTTCGGCCCCATCGATATTGCTTGGAACATCAATCCCAACGGGCATCCTACACAGAATGCCATCGAAGCAGGGCGGGGCCTTGGATGCGAGGTAATGAAATGGGAGGAGTTAAGTGCGCTGCTGCGGAACCGTTGATGACGGCATGTGATGTCGCGAAATACTTACTTAGATCTTGCGAGTCCCTACGGGAGTTCGAATCCTTCATGTTTGGGTCTTCGCTGTTCGGTGTTGGCAGTGATTTCGACATTTTGATTGTTGGCCCGTCTGGCGAGCCTCTGTCCCGACTGAAGGCGGAATTGAAGCTTGCAGGAAAGGAATTGCCGCTCGACGTTCTATATATGCTGCCGGCAGAGGCAGAGGAAACCGGATTTGTTACGACTGCAGGATGCATATCTCTCGCGCAATTGGCCGAATCCGAGAAGCACTGACTTCTGCTATATAGACTGGTGTCTAGCTGCTACTTCGTAACGGGCTATGACTGTATAGGCCTTATGATCCCACTTGCCGACTTCTAGGTAGAAGTAGCGCTAGCTAAACCTCGTATGCCTTTGAACGCCGAGATCTGCCGTGGCGTGAAAGATTCGAATGCCCGATATGGGTCTTGAGCGGGCTTTGGCACCATTTGCCACCGTCCTGGAATGTCCTCTGTGTAGATACGTGGTTGGCAGATGAGCTCGGACTTGTCTGATTGACAGCCGTTGGCGAACTATGCAAAGTCGCGATTAGGAGCGTCGAAACTCCAACACACATAGCGGTACCCACCTCCGTCAATTGGTGGGTTTTTCATGCCTGATGTTTGGGCGTGCCGACGCGTGCTTATGCGTCGGGAGGGCGGCTAATACAACACCCGCAAGGGGAATACGCCCGCCGACTATGTGCGGTTTCGAACCTCCCGACATCCCGCCGGTGGCATGCCGCACCGCGCGGGTTCCTCGCCTAAGGACAGGAGTACCGCGTATGCCCCGCAAGCCCGAGCTCACGCCCCCGCAGGAGGGGTGGTCATGCCCGTTGATGCGTTCGAAGCGCTTTCCGCTTTTCAGCAGGAGTTGCACGGGATCGTGCGGACTCTGCAGCCTGAGGTGTTGATCGAGATCGGTTATCCCGCGGGGCAGAATCACCGGTTGTTGCGGGAGGTGTTTCAGGCGTTGGCGCGACGGTTGGACCCGGTGATGGCGGCTTGTGTTTCGGCGGCTGCGGGGGAGGGTGGCGTCGGGGCGGTGCCGTCGGGAAGCCTGCACTGATGTAGGTTTGCCTGGGCTACGGCTCAGGCAAGGGCTAAAGCTAAAGGCAAATCCCCCCAGCCCCCCTTTTTCAAAGGGGGGAAGGGCAAGGGGAAGGGCGAGGCTCCCGCTAGCGGGAGAAGGCGAAGCGACGGCGGCCGCTCAACGCTCCGGCTTGAACTCCACCGGCACGATCACCACCGCGGCCACTGCTTTGCCTTTGCGCACCGCGGGGGCGAAGCGCCAGGTGCGTACGGTGCGGACGGCGGCGCGGTCGAGTTCGCGGTGGCTGCTGCGCTTGGCGATTTCGACGTTGGTCGGCCGCCCTTCGGCGGAGACCTGCACGCGCAAAGTCACCAGGCCGCCTTCGCCGCGGCGCAACGCGTCGATGGGATAAGGCGGTTTCGGGCTGTGCGCGGGCAGGGGGCGCGGCTTGGCGTTGGGCGCCAGCACGCCGGTGGTGCGGCGTGGGCGTGTGTCATCGCGGCGTTGGGTGTCGGCGATGCGCAGCGCCTGGGCGTCGCGCAGCGCGGATTCGATGCCGGTCGCGGTGCGTTGGCCGATCGCGGCCGGGTCCAGTGCGGCCTCGGCGTTCGCGGGCAGGTAGGCCGGGCGGTCCAGGCCCGGCGTGCCTTCGATGGTGCGCTTCGGCGCTACGCTGTGGATCTGCCGATAGCCGAACGAGACCACCATCAATACGCCGACCACGATGGCGATCGAGATCGCCAGCGCGATCATCAGGATCCACGAGCCCTGCGGCGCTGTTTCGCGGGCGAAGCGGGGTATCGGCGACACCGGCGGGAAGGGTCGGCTGCTCGTGGGCGGGGCCAGCGCGGTCAGCGACAACGGCACGGCGTGGTTCGGGTCCATGTGCAGGACGCTGATGCGCCCCTGGTTGAGCGCTTGCGCCAGTTCGGTGCTGGCGCCTAGCCGGCCGGCGACTTCGTCCAGGGGCACCTCGGCCTGTACGCCGCGGCGCTCGCTCTCGGCCGAGGCGAAGCGCCAGCGGTTGTACTCGGCCCAGATCAGCAGCAGCGCGACCACGGCCGTCGCGGTCGCCGGCAGCACCAGCATCAGGAAAGGGTCGACGCTGTGTTCGCGCAGATACAGCTCGGAGGCGGTGCGGCGGACGCCGAGCAGCCACATCGCCAGGGTCGCCACCGGCATCCACAAATACAGATAGGCCAGCCAGAACGCGCCGGTGACCACGCCCCACAGGGTGCGCGGCCAGGCGTCCTGGGCGCCGGGTTTCTGGATCAGGCGCGAGTCGTGCTTGTGCGCGGTGCGCCGGCGCGGGCCGTGTTTGTGTCCGCCCGGCTTGTGCTCGGCAGGCTTGGGCTTGGCCGGGGTGGCGGTCGGCTTCATCGGATCCCCCGGTCCGGGCTGACCCAGGTCGCGCGGGTGCCGCGACGTTTCGCCAGCGCCTTGGGCACCGCCGCGACGGTGGTGGCGAAGCTCAGCAGCCAGTACGCCATCGGGTACCAGATCATCCAGTAGTAATTGCGCCCGACCCCGGTCTCGTACTGGCGGTCGATGACGATGCTGGCGGCGAACTGCAGCAGGCAGATCAGCGCCAGAATCACGCCGTGCCACGACGGCAGCAAGGTGGTCACGCGCAGTTGCTCGGGCAGGTCGACGACCAGTCCGAGCGCCCACAGGCCGATGATCAAGGCCATGACGTAGGCCCAGATCAGGCTCAGCACGTATTCGGCCAGCACCGCCCACATGCGCCGCTTGCGCCAGGAGAACAGGTCGCGGGTATGCCGCATCAACACTTCCACGCCACCCTGGGCCCAGCGCAGGCGCTGTTTCCAAAGGCCGCCGAGGGTTTCCGGCATCAGGATGAAGCACATCGCATTGGGTTCGTAGCGGATGTCCCAGTGGTCCATCTGCAGGCGCCAGCTGATGTCGATGTCTTCGGTGACCATGCTGTCGGACCAGTAACCGATCCGGTGCAGCGCGCTGCGGCGGAACGCGCAGATCACGCCCGACACGGTGAAGATGCGGCCGTACACGCGCTGGGCGCGCTTGATCATGCCGATGATCGAGGAGAACTCGCCGACCTGCAGGCGGCCGAGCAGGGTCGAGCGATTGCGGATGCGCGGGTTGCCGGTGACCGCGCCGACCCGCGCGCCCGAGCACAGGTGCCAGATCATCCAGTGCATCGCGTATTCGTCGAGCAGGGCGTCGCCGTCGATGCAGACCAGATAGTCCGAACGCGCCGCCAGCGCGCCCATGCGCATCGCATTGGCCTTGCCGAGGTTGCGGTCCAGGTGCACCACGCGCAATTGCGGATGCAGCGCGGCCAGGCGGTTGAGTTTTTCGCCGGTGTCGTCGCGGCTGCCGTCGTTGATCGCGATCACTTCGAACTGCGGATAGCGCTGGGCCAGCGCCGCGGCGATGGTTTCGTGGACGTGGTCGCCTTCGTTGTGGCAGGGGATCAGGATCGAGGCGAACGGCGCGTCCGCCAGCGGCGGCGGATCGGTGCGCACCCGCGCCTTCCGCTCGCGGCGGAAGTAGTAGTACAGCCCGCCGGAGATCCAGAAGAACGACATCACGATCGGATAGAAGAAGGCGAACTGGAACAGCGCGGCGAGCAATGGACTGGCGAGCGGGCTCATGGTGGACTCGATGGCAGCGCGGACGGGCCGGCCGGGTGGGCTCGGCGACGAATGGAGTGGGCGGAGCTCAACGTTCGAGGTAGGGGAAGCCGCGCACGGACATGATTTCGCGCGCGTCCCGGGTCGAGGGCCGGTCGTCGATGAAGTCGTCCGGGTACCAGGCCAGGTGGCGCGCGCCGCCGGCCTGCAGGCGGTGGGCCATCGCCTTCAACTGCGCGGCCGGGATCGGCTGCCGGTTGCGCCAGTCGACGGTCTGCAGTTCGAAGATGGTGCGCGACAGGCCGCGCGGCGACTTCTTCACCTCGGCCAGCAGCCGGTCCATCCAGGCCTGCGGATCGCGGCTCTTTTCCATCCACGGCATCGCCATCACCGCGGTGTAGTCGTAGGCCTGGTTGAAGGCGGCGAGCTCCTGCGCGAACCAGGCCTCGCTGCGCGGCTCCAGCACCGGTGCGGCGAACAGGTTGCGCACGGTGATCAGCTTGGGCCGCCATTTGCCGGCGGCGCGGGCCAGCTCGCGGGTGAACTCGATCAATGCCTGGGTGCGCTTGGCCGGGTCGGCCGGCGCCTGGCCGCGCAACTCGTCTTCGCGCAGCAGCGCATCGTCGTGGAACAGCAGGCCTTCGGTGTAGCCGCTGACCGCGAGGTCCTCGTAGACCTCGGCGACGATGCGCCGGGTCTGCGGCTCGAAGGGATTGAGGCGGAAAGTCTCGTCCGGGTTGCTGGCCTGGATCTTCAGGCGCTGGTTCAAGGCCGCATCCGGCAGTTCGAAGCCGAGCACCGGCAACCAGGCGAACACCTTGACGTTGGCGCGGGTCTTGAGCTGCCAGGCGACGCGGTTGTACAGGTCGGCGCGCATCGGCAGGTGCCGGTTCGGGAAATACAGCGCATCGGCCGAGCCGTTGCCGTCGGGGTCGGCGAAGGCTTGCAGGAACACGTGGCTGGGGCCGACCTGCTTGACCCGTTCGATCAGTCTGTCGAGGTTGCGCGCCTGCTGCGCCGGGTCGGCGTCGTAGACGTAGTCCAGGTCGACCTGCAAGGCGCGCAGGCCGTCGAGTTCCTCGTCGTGGCGCAGCTCGTAGGCCAGGTCGTTGACGGTGGGGTTGTCGAACACCAGCAGGCGCGCCAGGCCGTGCAGGTCGGCGCCGATCTTCTGGTGGCGGCCTTCCAGGTCGAAGGTCACCGCCATGCCGAGTTCGTCGGCGATCGCATTGGTCTGGCTGTTGTAGGCCGCATACGGCCAGATCACCGACTTCGGGCGCACGCCGAGTTCGCGCTCGATCTCGGCGGCGCTGTCGGTGAGGTCCTGGCGGATGCGCGCCAGGTATTCGGCTTCGGTCTCGTAGCGCCGGGTCTTTTCGTTCCAGGCGCGGGTGATCGCGGCGGGCATGGTGTTGCCCTGCGGGTTGGAGGTCACGCCGCGGTGCAGGGCGTGGCTGTGCGAGGCGACTTCGACCAGGCCCGAGGCCTGCATCTCGCGCAGTTGCTCCCAGGTGACGAAGTCGTCGTGGGTGAACATGCGCGGGCCGTAATCGACTTTCTGGTCGCGCGGCAGGTCGACCCAGGAGGTCACCACCGCCATCAGCGCCGGGTAGTGGTAGGCGCGCAGCAGCGGGAAGACGTGGGTGTAGATGCTGCGCAGGCCGTCGTCGAAGGTCAGCAGCACCGCCTTGGGCGGCAAGGGTTTGCCGCCGCGCGAGGCGGCGATGACCTGGCTCAGCGCGACCGGCTGGTAGCCGTGGCCGTGCAGCCAGTCCAGGTGCGCGGCGAAGTTCTGGGTGCTGACCGCGTAGGCATCGGGGTCGCCCTTGCGCGCCACTTCGTCGCGCACGTCGTGATAGCTCAGCACCAACAGTTCGTCGGCGCTCGCCGCGAGCGGCGCCAGTGCGGCCAAGGCCAGCGCTGCGCCAGCGAGCAGACGATGGAAGCTGCGGTGCAGACGGGTGGAGACGGCGGCGCGCGAGACAGCGAAAGACGACATGTTCATTCCTCACCCCAACGGAAGCTCAGATCGAAGGCGACGCGGTCCTCGCGCACGCCGTCGTAGACCGGACGCGACCAGTTGACGCCGTAGTTGAGCGTGCGGCCGCTGCCGAAACGCCATTCGTGTTCGTAGCGCAGCTGCGGCACCCAGGCGCTGCCGTAGCCCTGTTGCCAGTACGGGCCGGCGCTGGCGCTGAGGCGTTGCACGAAGTGGCGGGTGTAGCGGCGCCAGGCGACGTGATCCAGGCGCACACCGAGGTTCAGCGAGGCGTCGCGGCTGGGGTTGAAATACGGCACCTCGGCATCGCGGCGGCTGGCGCGGCTGGTCGACAGGTCGGCCAGGCCGGCGATTTGCAGGTGCGGTCGCGTGTACAGGCGCTGGTCCAGGCTCAGCGCGAGCGCGCTGCGGCGGTTGTCGTCGCTGTAGCGCAGTTGCTGCGCGCTCGCGCCGAGCGTGGTGCGTTCGCTCGGCGTCCAGCGCAGGCCCAGGCTCAGGGCATCGGCGTCGATGCCGGCGCGGCGCGCCTGCAGCGACGCGTCCGGGGTTTGCCGATACCACGAGGCATTGGCGTGCCAGGCATCGTCGAGGCGCCAACCGGCGTCGAGGTAGTAGCCGGTGCGGTCGCCGCCGGCGAGCCAGCGGTCGTCGGCGCGATCGACGCCGAAGCCCAGGCTGAGGCGGTCGTAGGCGTACAGCGCGCCGACGCCGTTGCGGCGGTCGTGGACGCGGGCGCCGGGGTAGTCGGCCCAGGCGTCCTGGGCGTGCGCGGTCAGGCGCCAGCGGTCGTCGATCAAGGGGCTGCGGATCTCGAAACGGTGCACCGCGTCGCGGCTGCCGAACGGCGATGCGGCCGCGCCGCCGCCGCGCGCGTCGCTGCGCCCGCCGGCGGTGCTGAGCGTCCACTGCCAGCCCAGGCGCCGGTCCCAGGACTCGCTCATCTGCTTGACCTGCACGTCGCGCGGGCGGTGGGCGATCAGCTCGTCGTGGATCGGCCGCGCCAGGTCGACGCGGGCGTGTTCGAGGTAGGCGCCGATCTGGCCGATGCGCGCGCCGACGTTGCTCGGTTCGAGCGTGCTCGCCATCTGGAAGCGTTGCAGCGCGCGGTCGGTCCAGCCGCGTTTTTGATAGGCGACGCCGAGGTTGGTCTGCAGGCTCGGGTTGTCCGGGCCGATCGCCGCCATCGCTTCCAGCCGCCGCTGCGCGCCGACGGTGTCCTCGCCGTACAGGCGGATCATGGTGTGGGTGCTGTCGGCGTCGTAGTGGCGCCAGTTCTCGAAGCTCTGCTTGGCGCCGTCGACGCGCACCCAGGCCGGCTCGGCCGCCTTGATCTTGTCCAACTGGGCCAGGGCGGCGTCGAAGCGCTCGCTTTCCGAATAGGCGTAGGCCAGTTGCAACTGCGAGTCGTGATCCTCGGGCCACTCGCGCACGACCCGTTCGAGCACGCTCGCGGCTTGCTCGGGATGCTTGTCGGCGAGCAGCGAGGCGCCCACCTTGGCCAGCGCATACATCGGCACCTCGACGCCCTCGGCCTGCAGGGCGCGGTAGCGTTCGATCACCTCGGCATGGCGTTCGAGGTGATTGAGCAGCAGCAGTTCGTCGAAGCGGGTGCGCAGGTCGGCCTGGCGTTGCCCGGGCGTCTGGGTGGCGCGGTACTGGCCGAAGGCCTCGCGCGCGTCGCGCATTTCGTCGAGGCGGGTGGTCTCGTCCTCGGGGAACAGGCTGCCCCAGAGCGTGAGGCGGGCGAGGCGGCCGGCCTCCAGGCGCTGGCGTTCGGCGGCATCGAACAGCTCGGGACGAGCGCGATACAGGGTCCAGGCGCGATGCGCGCTGCCGAGATCGGCCAGGGTCAGCACCTGCAACCGGTACAGACGGTCGTCGCCGGGGGCGGACGCCTGCGCGCTTTCGATGCGCGCCAGCGCGGCGAGCCACTGCCGTTCGGCGCGCAGGCGCTCGATGTCGGGCATCGGGTTCGCCGTGGCAGTATGACGCTCTGCAGCAAAAACTGACGTTGAGGGGCAGATTGCGCTCGCGGTCGCGAAAGCAAGGGAGAGAGCAAGTCGATGCGGGGTGGGCATGGGGGACGGACTTCCGTGTTGCGAAGGGCTGCAAGTGCTGATCTAGACCAGCACAAAAATGTGATGCAAATCACATTCCAGGAGGGGTGACGCAAAAGGTGTGCCAAAGGCGCGCCACCCGGGCCGGGGTTCGCGGTGGAAGTGATTGTTCAGATTGGATTTTTTGCCGGTGCGCGGCGGCGGCCGATGCTGCGGCGCGGTTTGACAAGGTCGATTTAGATCGATTCAAATCGCCAAAGCAGGGGCGTTCGCCGGTCGGCGCAACGCGAATCGGAGGCGATCGCCGTCCGGTGCAACGGGAGCGGGAATGTCGGCAAAGTACGCAGTGCGCCGCGAGGGCGCAGGGGCGAGAGCGAAACAGGCCATGGCCCTGGTCCTGGCCGGGGCCTTGGCGCCGGCCGCGACGGCCGGGCCGGCGCGCAGCTTCTGGACCTCGTTCGAGGCCGGTGAGCCGGCGATCGCCGAGACCGCGGCCGCGAGCCCGGCGCCGCGCCTGAGCGCCGACGGCGGCCCGCCCGCGGCGGCCGCCCTGACCGCCAAACCCGGCGTCGGCTTCAGCGGCGTGCGCTCGCTGCGCTACCAAGGCGTCGGCAGCGGGGCGGCGCAAAGCGCGCAGGCCTTCGAGGTCGACATCGCGGTGACCAAGGACACGCAGTTGTCCTATCGGGTGTTCCCGCTGTCGAGCGCGCACCTCCCCGGCCAGGCCGCGCCGTCGAAACTCGATGCGTTGCGCAACGCTTCGACCTATGTCGCCATCGACTTGGTGTTCGACGACGGCAGCCGGCTGTCGCAACGCAAGCCGCTGGACCTGTACGGCAATGGCCTGACCGCGCGCGAGCAGGGCATGGCGCGGCTGCTCTACCCGGATCAATGGAACGCGGTCAGCAGCCGCATCGGCGAGGTAGCCGCCGGCCGCCGCGTGCGCCGGATACTGCTGGTCCACGACGGCGACAGCGCGCTGCCGTACCAGGGCTACCTCGACGACCTGCGCATCGCGCCGGCGCCGGCGCTCGCCAAGGGCAAGCGCGCCGCGCTGCGCCCGAGCGACTACGTCGACACCCGCCGCGGCAGCAATTCCAACAGCCGCTTCTCGCGCGGCAACACCTTCCCGGCGGTGGCGCTGCCGCACGGCTTCAACTTCTGGACCCCGACCACCAACGCCGGTTCGCACTGGATCTACCAGTATCAGGAGCGCAACGGCGACGACAACCGTCCGCGCATCGAGGCCTTCGCGCTGTCGCACGAGCCGAGCCCGTGGATGGGCGACCGCCAGACCTTCCACGTGATGCCGGCGATGGGCGAGGGCCGGCCCGAATTCGACCGTAGCAAACGCGCGCTGAGTTTCGGCCACGACGAGGAAACCGCGCGCGCCGACTATTACCGGGTGCGCTTCGACAACGGCCTGGTCGCCGAGATGACCCCGACCGACCATGCCGCGGCGATGCGCTTCACCTTCCCGGCCGAGCCCGGCGAGACCCGCGCGCAACTGCTGTTCGACCATCGCGACGAACACGGCGACATCCGCCTGGACCGCGACGGCCGCAGCCTGAGCGGCTGGAGCGAGAGCATGAGCAAGCTCTCGACCGGCGCCTCGCGCCTGTTCTTCTACGCCTGCTTCGACCGGCCCATCCGCGACGGCGCCCGGCTCGACCGCGACAAGGCCGGCGGCCGCGACCGGGTCTCGGCCTGGTACGGCTTCGACCTCAGCGGCGACCCCAACCGCCAGGTGACGATGCGCATCGCCACCTCGCTGATCAGCGTCGAGCAGGCGCGGCGCAACCTGGAACTGGAAATCGGTGCCGACGAAGACTTCGACGCGGTGCGCGAACGCGCCCGCGCTGCGTGGGACGCCAAGCTCGGCATCGTCCGCGCCGAGGGCGCGCCGGCGCACGAGCAGGCGGTGCTGTATTCCAATCTGTACCGCTTGTTCCTGTACCCCAACAGCGGCTACGAGAACACCGGCACCGCCGAGCGGCCGCTGTACCGGTACGCGAGTCCGTTCTCGGCGCCGGCCGGCAAGGACAGCGCCGAGGCCACCGGCGCGGCCATCGTCGACGGCAAGGTCTACGTCAACAACGGCTTCTGGGACACCTACCGCACCAGCTGGCCGGCCTACGTCCTGCTGACCCCTGGTCATGCCGGCGAGATGATCGACGGCTTCGTCCAGCAATACCGCGACGGCGGCTGGATCGCGCGCTGGTCCTCGCCGGGCTACGCCGACCTGATGGTCGGCACCAGCTCCGACGTCGCCTTCGCCGACGCCTGGCTCAAGGGCGTGCGCAATTTCGACGTGCGCTCGTTCTACCAGTCGGCGATCCGCAACGCGTCCAGCGTCAGCCCGGTGCCGGGCGCGGGCCGCAAGGGCATCGAGCGCGCGATCTTCACCGGCTACACCGACACCACCGTCGGCGAAGGCCTGTCGTGGTCGATGGACGGCTACATCAACGACTACGCGATCGGCCGCCTGGCCGGCGCGCTGGCGCAGGAAGCGGGCGCCGACGATCCCTACCGGGCGAGCTATCGCGACGATGCGGTGTACTACCGCAATCGCGCCCTCGGCTACGTCAACCTGTTCAATCCGCAACTCGGCTTCTTCGTCGGCCGCCACCGCGACGGCCGCTGGCGCTACACCGCGACCGAGTTCGACCCGACCCGCTGGGGCGGCGACTACACCGAGACCAATGCCTGGAACATGGCCTTCCACGCGCCGCAGGACGGCGCCGGCCTGAGCGCGCTGTACGGCGGGCGCACCGCGCTGGGCAACAAGCTCGATCTGTTCTTCGCCACGCCGGGCACCTTCGAGGTCGGCAGCTACGGCGGCGTCATCCACGAAATGCTCGAAGCGCGCGACGTGCGCATGGGCCAGTACGGCCACAGCAATCAGCCCTCGCACCATATTCCGTACATGTACGCCGCCGCCGGCCAGCCGTGGCGGATCCAGGAAAAGGTGCGCGACATCCTCGACCGCCTCTACGTCGGCGGCGAGATCGGCCAGGGCTATCCCGGCGACGAGGACAACGGCGAGATGTCGGCGTGGTGGTTGTTCAGCGCCGCGGGGTTCTATCCGCTGCGGATGGGCTCGCCCGAGTACGTGATCGGCGCGCCGCGGTTCGAACGCATGAGCATCCGCCTGGAAAACGGCCGCGAGCTGCGGATCAACGCGCCCAAGGTCAGCGCGCGCAACCGCTACGTGCAGTCGCTGCGGGTCAATGGCGAAGCCTGGGACCGCTTGACCCTGCCGCATGAATTATTGACGCAAGGCGCGGTGCTGGATTTCCGCATGGGCCCGACGCCGTCGAACTGGGCCAGCAGCGCGCAGGCGCTGCCGGAATCGCTGAGCGCCGATGGCGAGACGCCGAAGCCTTGGCACGATCTGGGACGGCGCGACAACGCCGCGGTCGCCGGTGTCGCGGCCAAGCAGGCGGCGGCCTTGTTCGACGACGACGCCACCACCGCGACGCGCCTGAGCGGGCCGATGCCCTTGCTGAGCTGGAATTTCAAGACGCCGGCGACGGTGCGCCTGTACACATTGACCTCGGCGGCGCGGCGCGGCGATCCGCAGGCCTGGGCCTTGCAGGGCTCCAACGACGGCGCGCAGTGGACCACCCTCGACGAACGCAGCGGGCAGGCTTTCGCCTGGCGCCGGCAGACGCGCGCGTTCGCCATCGCCGAGCCGGCGGCGTATTCGCGTTATCGCCTGCGCCTGCTCGCCGACGGCGCCGGACAGGGCGGCATCGAGCTGGCCGAGGTGGAATTGCTCGGCGAGGCGAAGTAGGGCGCGCCGCAGCGAAGCGGCTCCGTCCTCAGGTCGATGGCGCTGCCGTGCCGCGGCGTCGCAGGGTCGCGCGCCGACGGTCGCACTCGTGGAGTTACCTCGCGCGCCGCCGATCGGCGCGCGTCGTTCTCATCGTGCGCCGTTCTCGTCGCACGCGGTTCTCACCGCACGCCGTCGGTCGGCGCGTGCGACGCTAACTTGCCGGCGCTCGCATTGGCGCTGTGACGCGTTGTGCGCTTTAACGGAAAGCTCATGCGTTCGCCTCGAACGCAGCGGTCCGATCGCGCGAATCGTTCCCGTTATGTCCCGGTATCGCCCCGTGTTCTTCCTCGGAACGCGCGCCGGGGAGGGCTATGGTCGGCGATGCAGTGCGATCGACCCATCCACGCGGAACGATTCCGCAACGAGGCTCATATGGAACTCATGGGACGTACCGGCTCCAGGCTGCGGCATCACGCCGCGGTGCTGGCAACGGGCTTGATGCTCGCCGCGCCCTTGGCGCAAGCCCAGAACTTCGAAACTCACTACGGCAACCAACCTTGGCGCGACGGCGGCGAGGACGTGAAGGCGGTGAACTATTGTCCGGGCCGCGGCTCGGTCACCGTCGGCACCCGTCGCGCCAGCGACGGCACTACCCAGGTCCTGGTGACCCGCGCCAACGATGTCGGCGTCACCGACGACAGCAGCATCGACACCTGGCAACAGGCCTACATGATCGCCGGCAGCAAGCGCTCCGACGCGTACGGCATCGCCGAACTCAGCGGCGAGCGCGGTTTCGCCGTGACCGGTTCGGTGCAGCTCGGCGAAGGCAGCTTCATCTACGTGCTGCAACTCGATTGCCGCGGACGGCAGATCTGGACCACCTTGCTCGACAACGCCGCGACCAGCCATCGCGCGACCGGCTATGACCTGATCGAAACCGGCGCGGTGATGCCGAGCAAGGCGGCGCAGGGCGAACTGGTCGTGGTCGGCGAGGAAAACGACAAGGACGGCCGCACCCTCGGCCGCATCGCGCGCCTGGATGCGGCCGGCAACGTGCTGTGGGATCACCGTTACGACGGCAGCGGCGACTGGCCGGGCCTGCGTTTCCGCGCGGTCACCGAGAACCTCGCCAGCAGCGGCGGCTTCACCGACATCGTCGTGGCCGGCACCGCGTTGACCACCGATGCCAAGCGCGGCGGCCTGATGTTCCGCACCGACGCCAACGGCGCGCCGGTGTGCAGCAGCGTGTTGATCGACGGCCAGGACCATCGCGACTTCCACGGCCTGACCGCGCTGTTGAACGCGAACTACAGCGGCGAGACGGTCTCGGTCGGCGCCTCCACCGGGCTCGACGAAGGCAGCGCGTCGCAGGCCTATCTGGCGCGTTACGCCCGCTACAGTTGCCGGCCGCTGGTGCAGGCGAGCTGGGTCGATCGCGACCAGGCCAGCTTCACCGCCTTCGACGTGGTCGAAGCGCGCGGCCTGGACGGCCGCGATGGCGCGGTCGCGGTGGTCGGCACCATCGCCGGCACCCAGGGCTTTCTGTTCGCGGCCAACACCGGCGACCTGCTGCGTTACGGCGGCCTGTCGCCGCGCCGTTTCGGCGACAAGTTCCGCGAAAGCCTGTACGCCATCGACCGCAAGAACGACCGCTTCATCCTCGCCGGCAACACCTTCGGCGATTGGCAGGGCGTCGGCGATATCCAGGACTTCTACTTCGTCCAGGTCGACCCGGGCCTCAACACCGGCTGCGCCGATCTGTGGGACCCCGGCGCGTTCAGGCCGCAACTGCCGTACAAGGAATTCCAGCCGCACCTGGAACGCATTCCGAAGTTCCAGCGGGTCGACACGCCGAGCGTGGAGGCCAGGGATTGGGGCTATGTCTGTGCGGTCGACCCGCCGGAAGGCTGCCCGGGCCTGATCAACAACGGCATCATCCAGCTCGGCGTGGCGCCGACCGGTCATCTCAACATCGAGTGCCCGAACATCGCCTTGTCGAGCGGCCGTTACGGCACCCGCCTGGTCGGCCTGCGCTACATGCCGACCAACGGCGAAGCCTCGGCGCCGGGCGCACCCTGCGAAGGCTGGGGCGTGGCCAACGCCGATCCGGCCGCGCCGGTGAGCGGGCGGACCTCGCGTTGCTCCGGCATCAGCAACGTGACCCTGGTGAGCTTCACTCCGACCACGAGCGCGGCGACCTCGGTGGTCACCGTCGGCAGCACCTTCCGGGTGACCCATCAGTACACCCCGATCGCGGCGACGAGTTACCTGTACCGGGTCGACGTCAAGATCGAGAACATCGGCCGCACCACGGTCAAGGACCTGCGTTACACCCGGGGCATCGACTACGACGTGCCGCCGAATACGTTCTCGGAGTACATCACCCTGGCCGGGGCGTCGCCGTTCCTGCTGGCCTGGAACAACAACGGCTTCAACTCGCTCGATCCGCTCGCCGCCAACTCCGGCTTGTCCGGGCCGATGACCGACAACGGCCCCGGCGATCTGGGTTCGCACATGGACTTCCGCTTCGGTTCGCTCGCTCCGGGCGCGGCGCGCAGCTTCGTCACCTACTACGGTGCGGCGCCGACCCAGACCGCGGCGCTCAATGCGCTGTCGATCGTCGGCGCGGGGCTGTATTCGCTGGGCCAGACCAACTGGGACGGCCTCGGCGGCGCCGGCAACACCAGCCCGAACCCGGGCACCGCGGGCGCGGTCAACGGCGTGCCGGCGACCTTCATGTACGGCTTCAAGACCAACTGACGTTCGGCGGTATCGAACGTCATCGGGCGTCAAGCTCCGGGGGCCGTCGGCCCCCGGAGCGTTTGCGGCAGCGGTGCGCGCGCCAACCGCAGCCGCAGATGGACGAGGCCGGCGAGCAGGCACAGCGCGATCAGCGCCATCAGCCAGCGGGTGGTCGCGGCGAAGCGCAGGCGTTCGAGCAACAGTCCGGTCGACAAGGTCGCCAGCGGCATCGCGCCCATGGTCGCTGCCGAGAACCAGGTCATTTCGCGGCCCATGTGCTGCGCCGCGACGCTGCGCTGCAGCCACGACAGCGACTGGATGCCGTAGAAATTGGACGCGCCGGCGAGCAGGCAGAACGCGGCCAGCACCGTCGCCAGGCTGGCATTCCAGGTCAGCAGGCCATAGGCCAGCGCGGCCACCGCCCAACACGCGAGCAGTTTCGCAATGACCGCGGCCAGGCCGTTCGATGCGTGGCCGGCGAAGACCGCGGCCGCGGCGATGCCGGCGAACTGGGCGACATAGACCAGGAAATAGCGCGTATCGCCGTGTTCGACCAGCAGCACCGGCAGCAGGATCTGCACCGGTCCGAACACCAGCACCGTGCTGACCAACAGATACAGGTAATAGCTGCGCGGAATCGCCTGGAGCGACGCCGCGGCCGTCTGCGCCGGTGCGGCACCGGCTTCGCTCGCCTGGGCCGGCCGCCGCACCGGTCCGCGCCGGCGCACCGCGGCGAGCAGCCACAGCGAGGCGGCGACGCTGAGCGCGTCGATCCCGAACGCGATCGCCAGGCCCCGGTTGTCGCTGGAGGCCAGGATCAGGGTGCCGGCCAGCATCGGCAGCAGCATCATCGCCAGGCTCGAAGCCACCGCGAACAAGGCGTTGCCGGCCGGCAGCAGGCCCTTGCGGATGTACAGGCCGAAGCTCGCGCGTCCGGCCGGGTAGGCGACCGCCCAGACCAGGCCGCCGAACAGGGCCAGGGCATAGATGAGTTCGATCGTCATCAGCCCGAACCAGGTCAGCAGGCCCATGCCGGCGTTGATCAGGACGTACAGCGCGCGGCAGATCCACAGCACCCGGATCGGGTTGGCGCGGTCGAGAAAGCCGCCGAAGAAGAACAGGAACAGCACGCTCGGCAAGGCTTCGATCGCCGCGGTCAGGCCGAGGTCGAAGGCGCTGCCGGTCAGGCGCATCACCAGGAACGGCAGCGCGATCAGGGTGAAGCTGGCGCCGAAGGTGGTGATCAGGTTGTCGAGCAACAGCCCGCCGAAACGCGGCTCGCGCCGGCCGATGCGCCACAGCTGCGCGGCGGTGGCGAAACGGTTGCGCGGACGGCGCGGCGGAGCACCGGGCGCCGGGCCGATCGGCGGGGCGGAGCGCTCGCTCACGGCGGTCGCGGGCGCCGGCGCGGCGAGCGGCGGCTCAGAGCTGGGCCGCGCCGGCTTGCGGCGCGCGCGCGCGCCGCAGGAAGAACAACTCGTCCTGGCGCTCGACCGCCAGGCCGTAGGCGCTGGCGATCGCGCGCAGCTTGCCGGCGTCGAGCCGCCAGACCGGTTCGACGTCGTCGACGCCGACGTCCAGGGTCCACTGCATGCCGAGCCAGTGGGTCAGGATGAAACCGTCCGGCCGCAGCAAGTGCACCAGGGTCTCGAAATAGCGTTCGAGATGGCGCTGGCAGCAGGCGAAGCTGGCGAGGTTGTTGTCGAGGATGCAGTCGAAGCTCGCCGCCTCGAAGCGGCGGGCGAAGTCGTCGCTGTGCTTGTTGAGCAGATGCACCGAGTAGCGCGGCAGGCCGAGCGCGTTGCCGTGTTCCCACTCGTTGCGGGCCACCGTCACCGAGACGATGCCGCGCACCTTGCCGGCCAGCAGCCGCGCCACCGAGGAATTGCCGGTGCCTACGTGCAGGATGTCGCGCTCGCCCAGGTCGGCGGCGGCCAGCCAGCGGTTGATCGCGGCCTGGTCCTCGGTCGGTTCGCACGACGAATAGTCGAGCAGGGGCCAGCTCGCGAACCGATCGGCCGCGTCGTGGGTGGCGACGTCCGGCTCGCGCCCGCAGTCGATGCGCTGCGCGCCGATGTCGAAGCGCGGACGGAACGCAGGGGCGGCGTGAGCGGAGTGCGGCGTCGGGGGAGTGTTCATGATGGCCGGGGGATAAGACGGTTCGGTTTCGATTCTTCATCGATCCTCGATCGCATGTCGAGCGAGCAACGCTACAACGATCGTCGAACTGCTTGCCGTCGTCACAGAATAAAACCTTTGCTGCTTTCATTCTCTATTGAGAAAACGCGACAACGCATTGCGTTTCGACCGAGCAACCCTTAACCCCACCACGTCCTGCCCAACGTAGTTCCCCCCACAAGCACCAGGCGTGCGGGGCCGCGCATACGCGCGGCGACCCGTATCGACGCGTCCGGTCTGCCAATCAGACCCTGCGAGCGTGACTGCGCATCGACGATGCCGCGGCCGCGTATCGCGCTGCCGGATGCATCGCCCCATGTTGAGCCAGCTCGTCCTGACCGGCCTCGTCGGTTTCTCCACCCTCGTGCTGTTGTGCTGCCTGGTGTTCCTGGCCGGATGGGCGCTGTTCAAGGCGGTGCGGCGGCCGGCCGCGCCGACGCTCGCCCACTATCCCTTCGTCTCGATCCTGGTGCCGTTCTACAACGAGCCCGAGGCTTCGTTCCTGATGACGCTGGACGCGATCGAGCGTGCCGACTATCCGGGCCGCATCGAAGTGCTGCTGGTCGACGACGGTTCGACCAATTCCACCCCGGCCACAGTGGCCGCCTGGTTGGCGCAACCGCGCGACAAGACCTATCGCCTGATCTCGCTGGCGCGCAACGGCGGCGCCAAGGGCCTGGCGCTCGATGCGGCCTTGCCGCAGCTGTCGGCCGAGTCCGACGTGGTCACGGTGATCGACAGCGACACGGTGATCATGCCGTGCTCGCTGCGCCGCGCGGTCGAGGCCTTGTACAGCTCGCCGCGCCACGCCGCCGCCTGCGGCCTGATCGTACCGGCCGGGCGGCATAACTCTTGGTTGCACCGCCTGCAGTTCTACGAGCATGTCGGCGCGCTCGCCGCGATCCGCTACGTGCAGAGCAAGATCGGCGTGGTCAACGTGGTCGCCGGCGCGTTCTCGCTGCATCGCACGCAGGTGATCCGCGAACTCGGCGGCTGGGGCGAATGGCTGGTCGAGGACATCGCCTGGACCTGGCGCGCGCTCGCACACGGTTATTCGATCGCCTACGCGCCGGACGCGATCGCCTACACCATCTGCCCCTCGACCTTCTTCGGCCTGTTCCGCCAGCGCCGGCGCTGGGCGCGCGGGCGCCTGGAGTCGTTCCGCGTGGCCTGGAGCATCTCCTGGCCGCGGACCATGAAGATGCTGCCGTGGTGGCTGCTGTGGGCGCAGTCGGCGCTGGTGCCGACCTTGTTGCTGCTGATCGCCGGCGCCTCGATCTACCGCAGCCCGACCTTGCTCGGCATCGCCGCCCTGAACTGGTGGCTGATGGCGCTGCTCAATTTCATCGCGGTGATGCACGCGCGCACGCGCCTGCAACTCGGGCCGCTCGACCTGGTGCTGGTGTCGATCTGCAACACCGTGATCGACGTGCTGTTGCTGCCGGCCAACGTGATCGGGCTGATCGACGAACTGCGCGGCCATCGCAAGACCTGGCTGACACGCTGAACGGAGCCGCGCATGGACTATCACCGCTTCCTCGCCGATCGCCCGCGCAGCTACCTCGGCCGCGGATCGCCGGACCAGCGCCGGCTGGCGCTGACCTTCGACGACGGCCCCGGCCGCGCCACGCCGGCGTTGTTGTCGGTCCTGGCCGAACTCGAGGTCGCCGCGACCTTCTTCTGCGTCGGCGAGGCCGCGCGCGCGCAACCGGGTTTGATCGAACGCATCCTTCGCGACGGCCACGAGATCGGCAACCACTCGCTGAGCCATGCCGACGCGCGCGGCTTCGGCGTCGAGGACTGGATCGCGAGCGAAATCCATCCGGCCGCGACGGCCTTGCGCGAGGCCGGCGTGGCCGAGGCGCCGCGGCTGTTCCGCCCGGCCTACGGCGAAATCGCGCCGGGGCAGGTCGATGCGCTCGCCGGCCTGGGCTATACCGTGGTCGGCTGGTCGGTCGACCCGCGCGATTGGCTGGAACCGCAGGCGCCGGGCTACGTGTCCTGCGTGGTCGAGTCGGTGCTGGCGCGCATCCACCCCGGCGCGATCGTGCTGCTGCACGACGGCGACGACGAGCATGGCCACGCCCGTCACGGCATCGTCGAGATCGTGCGCCGGCTCGTGCCGGCCCTGCGCGAGCAGGGTTACGGCTTCGCCCGGGTCGGCGAGTTCCTGCCCGTGGAGGCGGCGCTGTCGCGGACGAGCGGCTAGGACGCCTCATCGACGCCGCGCCATGCGCATATCGTCAATCGACCGGGCGGCGTCTTCGGAGGCTGGCCGGGTCTGCTTGGGCCGAGCCAGCGAGCCTTGTGGCGAGGGCGGCCGTTTGCATGCGCTCGAAATTCCTGCCGACACCACGCGAGGCCATGAGCTGCGGCAGGCCGGTGCCGCATTCCGCCTGTGATGCGCATCCGGGAACGAACAAACCACGAGGTTCGAGGTAAGGGATGCCGCCGCACTGCCTCGTCTATACAGGCGCTGTGCCGTCGTTTCATCGTCAATCACATGGAGAGTATCAAGACAATGAATGCATTGAAGCTGGTGTTGGCCGCGGCGCTCGGCGCCTCGACGCTCGTAAGTGCGGGCAGTGCCTCCGCGGTGGCTCCGTCCCCCGACTCGGTGGTGTATTTCCGGCAGTTGTGGGACAACGCGATCCTGTTCGCGTATCGCGGGCAGGGTGCATTCGCGCAGTCGATCTGCGATGTCTACCGCTCGCAGGTCTGGCCGGACCCGGGCGCCAACGAAGTCGTGCCGCTGCTGCATTACCAGTGCCGGGTGAGCGTGGTGAACATCGTCGTGCACCACACCAACCCCTTGCCGTTCCCGCTGCGCTGAGCGGCGCAGCGCCGGCGCATGACGGCCAAGCCTGCCGAGCGCCGGCAATGCCAGGTGCGCGCCCCGGAGACCGGGGCGCCCTCGTTGCCCGAACGCGGTGCCGCAGTGCGAGAGCCGAGGGAGCCGAGGCCACGCCTGAGCTTGCATACGCCGGGGCGCGAGGGCGCAGTCCTGCGGCTTCGTTAGCGCGGGCAGCAACGCGGTTTATGGCGAGGAGATGCCGATGTCGGATTTCACCAAGGTTCGCTACACGCTGGCGGTACTCGACCTGGCCCGGTCCACCGACTACTACGTGTCCGTTCTCGGCCTGGGCATCGATTTCACCGCGCCCGGCTGGAGCTTTCTGTCCCGCGGAAGTTTCCGGGTGATGCTCGGCGAATGCGCGGACGCGATTCCGCCGGCGGAGCTGGGCGACCATTCGTGGTACGGCTACGTGACCGTGTCGGACGCTGCTGCCCTGTTCGCCGAATACCGGGCTGCGGGCGCCGAGTTCACTCAGCCGCTGTCGGACAAGCCCTGGGGCATGCGCGAGTTCGGTGTCCGCACCATCGACGGCCATCGGCTCATGTTCGGACAAGAGCTGTAGTCACGGGCGCTGCCGGCCCCTCGGACGGCCGAGGGCTTGGCCCGGGTGCGCGGGAGTCGGGCCGGCCGGGGACATCCTTCGAATCTCCCGTCGCAGTAGGGAAGGCGTCCGGGTCTGCGGTGCGCAGGCGCGGCTGCACACGCGTCGCGTCGCCTGCCGGCCCGCTCCGGCCGTGGGGCGAGGCCATGCGCGGAAGGGCCGGATGCGCAGACGCGAAAAAGCCGGCGCAAGGCCGGCTTAGTCAGAAACACTCTCAGCATTGGTCGGGGAGACAGGATTCGAACCTGCGACCTCTACGTCCCGAACGTAGCGCTCTACCAGACTGAGCTACACCCCGACTGCTGAGCCGCAAATTCTAGCGACTCACCCCCGGCCGGCGCAAGGGGTCTGTCGATCGGGCGAGCAGGGAGCGGGGGCGGCCGTTAAACTGTGGCGCTTTCCAACCCCCCAGCTCGTTGTCGGCGCGGCCGACGTATTGGAGTTCCGCTTGATCAAGCCTCGTACCCCGCCGGGAGTCATGGAGCTGCTGCCCCGCGACCAGATCGCCTTCCAGCGCATGCTGGACACGATCCGGCGCAATTTCGAGCGTTTCGGCTTCCTGCCCGTGGAAACCCCGGTCATGGAGCTGTCGGAGGTGCTGCTGACCAAGTCGGGCGGCGAAACCGAGCGCCAGGTCTATTTCGTCCAGTCCACCGGCTCGCTGGAGAAGAGCGCGCAGTCCGGCGAGCGCGGGGTGCCTGAAATGGCGCTGCGCTTCGACCTGACCGTGCCGCTGGCGCGCTACGTGGCCGAACACGAGCACGAGCTGGCGTTCCCGTTCCGCCGCTACCAGATGCAGCGCGTGTACCGCGGCGAGCGCCAGCAGCGCGGCCGCTTCCGCGAGTTCTACCAGTGCGATATAGACGTGATCGGCAAGGACAGCCTCAGCGTGCGCTACGACGCCGAGCTGCCGGCGGCGATCTATGCGGTGTTCTCCGAGCTCGACATCGGGCCGTTCACGATCCAGCTCAACAACCGCAAGCTGCTGCGCGGCTTCTTCGAGGCCCAGGGCGTCGCCGACGGCGGCCTGCAGGCGCTGGTGCTGCGCGAGGTCGACAAGCTCGACAAGCGCGGCCCCGACTACGTGCGCGAAACCCTGACCGGGCCGGACTTCGGCCTGGCCGCGGACGCGGTCGCGACCATCCTCGACTTCGTCGCGGTGCGTTCGAACTCGCACGCCGACGCGCTGGCCAGGCTGGCCGCGCTGGGCGAGGGCAACGAGGCCCTGCGCGAAGGCGCGGCCGAGCTGCGCGAGGTGCTGGAGCTGATCCGCGCGCTGGGCGTGCCGGAAAAGAACTACGCCCTCAACTTCTCGATCGCGCGCGGCCTGGACTACTACACCGGCACGGTCTACGAGACCACCCTCGACGACTTCCCGCAGATCGGCTCGATTTGTTCGGGCGGGCGCTACGAGGACCTGGCCAGCCACTACACCAAGTCCAAGCTGCCGGGCGTCGGCATTTCGATCGGCCTGACCCGTTTGTTCTGGCAGTTGCAGGAAGCCGGCCTGGTCAGCACCGCCGACAGCAGCGTGCAGGTGCTGGTCACCCAGATGGACGACGCGCACCTGCCGCACTGCCTGGCGGTGGCCAACGAGTTGCGCCACGGCGGCCTCAACACCGAAGTGGTGATGGAGACCTCCAAGCTCGGCAAGCAGTTCAAGTACGCCGACCGCGCCGGCATCCGCTTCGTGGTGGTGCTGGGCGAGGACGAAATCGCCAAGGGCACGGCGACGGTCAAGGACCTGCGCCGCGAAGACCAGTTCGAGGTGTCGCGCGCCGAGCTGGCGCGCACGCTGCGGGTCGAGCTGGAGCAGTCGCGGGTCATGAAGTGACCCCGGCCCGTGCAGGCCGGGCCGGCGCGGCGGATCGGACGATCCGCGCGGCGGCCTGCTGCACGGCGGGGCCGCGGCGGCGGGCGAGCGGGTTCGCGTCCGCGGCCGATTCTGTGGTTCGTCCCGCACCGGATCGCGATCCGGCGCGGGTGCGGGCCGACTCCATGCCGCGGCGCCATGACGCCGCCGCGGTTCCCATCGTTTCATTGACGCACCGACTCCCGAGTACGCTCGGCCGGGCTGCGCCGTTCGCGGCGTAAGCGCGGCCGTTCAGATGATCGCCAGGGTGCGAGGCGAGGTTACAACTTGAACAAGATCCAACTCGATGGCCGTTCGCTGACGCGTTCGCAGCTCGTGGCCGTGGCTTACGGCGCCCAGGTCGAACTGGCCGCGGCGCAACTGCCGGCGGTGGCCCGCGCGGCCGACTTCCTGGCCGAACAGGTGCGCCGCGAAGAACCGATCTACGGCGTCTCCACCGGCTTCGGCAGCAACGCCGACCGGCTGCTCGGCGCGCACCACCTGCGCGACCAGTTGCCGGGCGCCAAGCGCAATCAAGAGACCCTGCACGAAGAGTTGCAGCGCAACCTGATCGTCACCCACGCGGTCTGCGTCGGCGAGCCGTTCGCCCCGGAGATCGTGCGCGCGATGCTGTGCATCCGCATCAACACCCTGATGCGCGGCCACTCCGGCATCCGCGTGCAGACCCTGCAGGCGCTCGCGGCGATGCTCAACGCCGGCATCGTGCCGGTGGTGCCGCAGTTGGGTTCGGTCGGCGCCAGCGGCGACCTGGCGCCGTTGTCGCACCTGGCCATCGTGTTGCTCGGCGGCGGCGAAGCCTACTACGACGGCCGGCGCATGCCGGGCGCGGAAGCGCTGCAGCTGGCCGGGCTGACCCCGGTCAAGCTGTCCTACAAGGAAGGCTTGGCGCTCAACAACGGCACCGCGCAGATGCTCGCCTGCGGCGTGCTCGCGCTGGCCCGCCTGGAAGATCTGCTCGACACCGCCGACCTCGCCGCGGCGATGACCATCGACGCTTTCGCCGGCCGCCTGGGCGCCTTCGCCGAGGCCGTGCACGACCTGCGTCCGCACCCGGGCCAGGTCGAGGTCGCCGCCAACCTGCGCCGCTTGCTCGAAGGCTCGACCCTCGCCGACATTCCCTATCACCTGGTGCCGCGCTTCCGTCCCTGGCTGCCGCAGAGCTGGGACACCGAACAGTCGCAGCAGCTCAGCTTCGACATCGGCTGGGACTGGGTGCCCTTCAGCCAGCGCCACGGCCGCGAGAAGTTCTACACCCGCTTCCGTCCGTTCCGCGGCGGCAAGAAGCACCAGCCGCAGGACAGCTACTCGCTGCGCTGCATCCCGCAGGTGCACGGCGCGGTGCGCGATGCCATCGCCCAGGCCGCGCGCGTGCTCGAGATCGAACTCAATTCGCTGACCGACAACCCGATCGTGTTCCCGGACGCGCAGGCCGAGCACGTCGAGGAGCAGGTGATCTCGGCCGGCCATTTCCACGGCATGCCGCTGGCGCTGGCGATGAGCTACGTCAAGGCCGCGATTCCGGTGCTGGCGAGCATTTCCGAGCGCCGCCTCAACAAGCTGGTCGACCCGGCCACCAACGACGGCCTGCCGGGCTTTTTGATCGGCAACGAGGACGCGACCGAATCCGGCCACATGATCGTGCAATACACCGCCGCGGCCATCGTCAACGATCTCGCCAGCCGCGCGCATCCGGCCTCGGTGTATTCGATCCCGACCAGCGCCAACGCCGAGGACCACGTTTCGATGGGCGCCAACGAGGCCCGCCACGTGCTGGCGATGACCGAGGACCTCGGCAAGGTGCTCGCGCTGGAGCTGTACACCGCCGCCCAGGCGCTGGACCTGCGCCGCGACATGATCAACGCCGCCCGGGATCTGGCCGACCGCGCCGACGCCAAGACGCTCGCGAGCAAGGTCTCGGGTGGCCCGATCGGCGACAGCGCCGATCACCCGGGGTTCCTCGCCGAGGTCGAAGGCCTGCGCGCCGAACTGGCGGCCGCCGAGGAGTTCCGTCCGGGCAAGGCGGTCGCCGCGGCGCACGCCAGGCTGCGCGAAGCCATCGCCTTCCTCGACCGCGACCGCGCGCTCGACGGCGAAGTCGCCACCGCCGTGCAACTGATCCACGAAGGCACCCTGATCGCCGCGGCGCGCGCCGCGATGCAGGACTGAGCGACACCTACGCCAAAGCCCCTCTCCCGCTGGCGGGAGAGGGGTTGGGGTGAGGGCCGCTGTGCCTCCGGCACCGACATCACCGGATCGCCACCGAATCGTTGTTCCCCGGCAGGAGCCCAGGATGCAGACGATCTTCCACAGCGTCCGCGTCTTCAGCGTCCACGGCTTGCTGGCGCCGTCCGAGTGCGAGGCCTTGATCGCGCTCGCCGAAGGTCACGGCTTCGAATCGGCCGGCGTGCGCAGCCCGTCGGGCGAGCAGAAAAGCCTGCAGCACGTGCGCAACAACGAACGCGTGGTGTTCGAGTCGCCGGCCTGGGTCGAGCGGCTGTGGCAGCGGTTGTCCGCGCTCGAACTGCCGGTGCTCGAGGGCGAGCGCGCGGCCGGCCTGCCGAGAGCGCTGCGCTTCTACAAATACTCGCCGGGCCAGCGGTTCCGCATGCACAAGGACGGCCCCTGGAGCGAAGACGGCCGGTCGAGCCGGCTGACCTTGCTGGTGTATCTCAACGACGACTTCGCTGGCGGCGAGACCGACTTCCGCCAGTTCAAGGTGGTGCCGAAGACCGGCGCCGGCCTGCTGTTCGTGCACGACACCTGGCACGAAGGCGCCGCGGTGCCCGAAGGCGTCAAGTACGCGCTGCGGTCCGATGTGATGTACGGCCGGTGACGCGCAGTTGGCGACTGCGGGGCTGAGCCGCATCGCGCGGTCCGCGCAATCGCCGTCTCCGGCTCAGGCCTGCACCGCCGCCCCCCACACTCGCACGCAGTCGCGGCCGTCGGCCTTGGCCAGGTACAGGGCCTGGTCGGCGAACTGCAACGCCGCTTCCACGCCCATGTCCGCATCCGGTGCGATCTCGTGCACGCCGATGCTGGCGGTGACCGGGATGTCGTGGCTGCGGCTGGGGCAGGGCTGCGAGCTCAGGCGCAGCCGCAGCGCCTCGGCGACCTGCGCGCCGGCATCGAGGTCCTGGTCGGGCAGCACCGCGACGAATTCCTCGCCGCCGAAACGGGCCAGCAGAGCGTGGTGCGGGATCAGGATCTGCGCGATCAGGCCCGCCGCCCAGCGCAGGCATTCGTCGCCCACCAGGTGGCCGTGGTGGTCGTTGATCTGCTTGAAGTGGTCCAGGTCGATCATCATCAGCACCAGCGGCCGATGCTGGCGCCGCGAGCGGTGCAGCAAGGCCTCGAAGGCCTCGCGGAAATGACTGCGATTGTGCAGGCCGGTCAGGCCGTCGCGCTGGCTGGTCTCGCGCAGGCGCGCATGCGCGTCCTCGAGCAGGGCCAGGGTGCTGCGCAGCTCGGTGGTGCGCTGCTCGACCTTGTGTTCGAGTTGCTCCTTGGCCTCGCGCACGATGCGTTCGTTCTCGTTGCGCAGCGAGGCGTAGCGATAGCCCAGCGCGACCGAAAGCAGCAGCATTTCCAGCGCCGAGCCGATCTGCACGCCGTATTCGGTGATGAACATCTTCGGCAGCAGGTCGAAGGCGATCGCCGCGAACATGCCGGTGCCGAGCAGGAACGCCGACCAGGCCAGCAGGAACAGGCGCGCCGGCTTGTAGCCGCGGCGCATCACCACGATGCCTTCGACCGCGATCCAGGCGATGCTGACGAACACCGCCGCCGAGGCGATCGGCGTGGCGATGCGGTAGGGCAACTGGGTCGCGGCGATGCCGAGCAGAACGAAGAACCCGATCATGCCCAGGCCGACGTAGTCGCCGAAGCGCCAGCGCCGGCGCAGGCTGAGGAAGTTGCGCGCGAACTGTTGCATGCCGATCTGGGCTAGGCAGATCGACAAGGGCACCGAGTGGTCGGCGAGCCACGGCGAGCGCGGCCACAGGTACTCGAAGCCGAGGCCGTTGAGGGTCAGCAGCACCAGGCCGAAGGCGCAGATGTGGAACAGGTACCAGAAGTAGCTGGAATCGCGCAGGCTCAGCCACAGCACCAGGTTGTAGAAGAACAGCGCGACCAGGATGCCGTAGTACAGGCCGATGCCGAACTGGGCGTCGCGCGCGAGTTCGGTGAACGCGCTCGGCGTGTACAGCGTGAGCGGCACCTGCATCGAGCTGTCGCTGCGCACGCGCACGAAGATGTCGACCGGCTGGTCGGCCGGCAGGTCGATCCAGAAATTGGGATGGCGGTAGCGGATCGCGCGCGAGGCGAACAACTGGCTGTCGCCGCCGATCTGGTGGGTCGAGGCGCCGTCGCGCGTGCGGGTGTAGACGTCGAGGCGGTCGCTCAGTGCGAACTGCTGCACCAGCAGCCAGCGCGGCACCTCGCCGTTGCGGTTCACCGCGGCCACGTGGAACCAGTAAGCGCCGCGCTGGAAGCCGAACGAGCCGTTGCCGTTGGGCAGCGGCCGGTAGCGCTTTTCGGCGAGCGCCCGGCGCGCGCCGTCGAGGTCGAGGCGCCCGCCGGTGTCGTGGTAGTAACGGGTGAACGGCGCGAGCTCGACCTCGCGGGTGCTGCGCTCCAGGTTCAGCACGCTCTGCGCCGAGGCCGGCGCGAACAGCGTGGCGGCGAGCAGGCAGAGCCAGGCCCACCCGGCCCAGCGGCGCTGGGGCGAGGCGGGGCGGCTCGGTGCGGCGACGAGGGCAGGGTTGGTATTCATCTTCCGTGGGCGGTGGCGGACACAGGCCGTTGCGTCGCGGTGGCGGGAGCGTCGGGGGGCAGCGGTCGCGCGGCGCCTCGACCCCGGCCAGGGGCGCAGGTCCGGGCGCATCTGAGTCTTAACGCAATTCATCGCCGCGACAGGCCGGCTTGACGAAAGTCGGCCGGATCGATAATGTATTAACGCGTTAGTACATTAATGCATTCAGTTGTCGGGCGTCGGCCCGCAGCCTTTCCGGCCGCGGTCGACCGCCCTGCACCCCATCCGCCCAGCCGACCGAGTTCTCCGCAATGAAGCGCCGCGCCAACGACACCGAGCAGACCGAGGATGCGATCGCCGACTTGGCGGTGGCCCTGGCCGGCCTGCGCAGCGCCGAACAGGTGCGGGCCTTCCTCGAGGACCTGTGCACGCCGGCCGAGCTGGAGGCGATGAGCGATCGCTGGCGGGTCGTGCCTTTGCTCAACGAAGGCGTGCCGTATCGCGAGATCCACGACCGCACCCAGGTCAGCGTGACCACGATCGGGCGCGTCGCCCGCGTGCTCGAGCGCGGCACCGGCGGTTACGGCGCGGCCCTGCACCGGCGCGCCACGCGACATCGCTGACCCCGTTCGCGCCTTCCGCGCTTCCCCTGGGCACGCCGCCATCGGCCTGCCGCCTCTTTCCCGCATCGACCGCCCCCTTCCGAGACCCGTTCATGAGCCCTCCCGCCAGCGCCGCCGCGCGTGACCGCTTGCGCATCGCGATCCAGAAATCCGGCCGTCTCGCCGAGCCGGCGCGTGCGCTGCTGGCCGCCTGCGGGCTGAGCTGGCGCGAGAGCCGCGATCGTTTGTTCTGCTACGGAGAAACCCTGCCGGTCGACCTGTTGCTGGTGCGCGACGACGACATTCCCGGCCTGATCGCCGACGGCGTCTGCGACCTCGGGGTGGTCGGGCGCAACGTCCTGCTCGAACAGGACGGCGACCGCCGCGGCAACGGCCGCGAATCGGCGTTCCGCGAGTGGCGCGCGCTCGGTTTCGGCGGCTGCCGGCTGGCGCTGGCCGTGCCCGAGGCCTGGCACTGGGAAGGCCCGCAGCAACTGGCCGGCAAGCGCATCGCCACCAGCTATCCGGCGCTGCTGTCGCAGTGGCTGGCCGGCGAGGGCGTCGACGCCCAGGTCGTGCTGCTGTCGGGCTCGGTCGAAATCGCCCCGCGCCTGGGCCAGGCCGAGGCGATCTGCGACCTGGTGTCGAGCGGCGCGACCCTGTCGGCCAACCAGCTCAAGCCGGTGCAGACCCTGATCGAAAGCGAGGCGGTGCTGGCCGGCCCGGCCGTCGGCTTCGACGACGTGCGCGGCGAACTGGCCGACCTGCTGCTGCGCCGCCTCGACGGCGCCCTGCGGGTGCGCAACAGCAAGCTGCTGATGTTCCAGGCGCCGCGCAATCTGCTCGACGAATTGCTGCCGCTGCTGCCCGATGCCGAACCGCCGACGGTGATGAGCCTGGACAACGGCGATGGCGTGGCCCTGCAGGCGCTGTGCCACGGCGCGGTGACCTGGCAGCGGCTGGAAGAACTCAAGCGCGCCGGCGCGCGCGGGCTGATGGTGGTGCCGGTCGAGGGCATGCTGGCATGACCGCGAAGATGCAACGCCTCGACTGGAATGCGCTCGACGAAGCCGCGCGCGAACAGGCGCTGCGCCGTCCCGCCCAGCAGACCCGGGCCTCGACCGCGACCGCGGTGGCCGAGATCGTCGAAGCGGTGCGCCGCGACGGCGACGCCGCGCTGCGCCGGTATGCCGAACGTTTCGACGGCGCCGCGCCCGAGCGCTTCGCGGTCGATGCGGCCGAGTTCGACGCCGCCGAGGCCTCGCTCACGCCGGCCTTGCGCGCGGCGATCGACGAGGCCGCCGAACGCATCGCGCTGTTCCACGACGCCGGCATGACCGAGCCGTATGCGATCGACACCGCCGACGGCGTGCGCTGCGAACGCATCCTGCGGCCGATCCGCCGGGTCGGCCTGTACGTGCCGGCCGGCTCGGCGCCGCTGCCGTCGACCGCGCTGATGCTGGCGATACCGGCCGACCTGGCCGGTTGCCGCGAAATCGCCCTGTGCACGCCGCCGCGCCGCGACGGCAGCGCCGACCCGGCGGTGCTCTACGCCGCGCGCCGCTGCGGGGTGACCCGGGTGTTCAAGCTCGGCGGCGCCCAGGCGATCGCGGCGATGGCCTTCGGTACCGAAAGCATCGGCAAGTGCGACAAGCTGTTCGGGCCCGGCAACGCCTACGTCACCGAGGCCAAGCGCCAGGTCGCGCTGATCGAGGGCGGGGCGGCGATCGACCTGCCGGCCGGGCCGTCGGAAGTGCTGGTGATCGCCGATGCCGGCGCGCGCGCCGACTTCGTCGCCGCCGACCTGTTGTCGCAGGCCGAACACGGCCCGGACTCGCAAGTGCTGCTGCTGAGCGACGACGAGGCCCTGCTCGATGCGGTCGACCTCGAACTCGAGACCCAATTGGCCCGGCTGTCGCGCGCCGACACCGCGCGTGCGGCCCTGCGATCCTCGCGTTCGATCCGGGTCGATTCGATCGAACGCGCGCTCGAAGTCAGCAACCGCTACGCCCCCGAGCACTTGATCCTGGCCCTGCGCGATGCGCGCGAGCGGTTGCCGGAAGTCGAGGCCGCGGGTTCGGTGTTCCTCGGCGACTGGGCGCCGGAGGCGCTGGGCGATTACTGCAGCGGCACCAACCACGTGCTGCCGACCAGCGGCGCGGCGCGCTACGCCAGCGGCGTCAACGTCGCCAGCTTCCAGGTCGCGATCACGGTGCAGGAAGTGCAGCCGCGCGGCCTGCTGGCGATCGGGCCGTGCGCGGTCGAGCTGGCCTCGGCCGAAGGCCTGGACGCGCATCGCGAGGCGGTGGCTATACGCCTGCGGGCGGTGGCGGCATGAGCGGCGCGAACGCAACGGACCGGATCGACATGAACGACGACAACCCCCTGAACCTGTTGCGCGAAGACCTGCGCGACTTCGCCGGTTACAGCTCGGCGCGCAGCGAAAAGCGCAGCGGCCGGGTCTGGCTCAACGCCAACGAGGCCGCCTGGCCGAGCGTCGCCGACGGCGAAGGTTCGGTGCGCCGCTATCCCGACCCGCAACCGCAGCGCCTGCGCGAGACCTTGGCCGGGCTGTACGGCTGCGAGCCGCAGCAGCTCCTGGCCGGTCGCGGCAGCGACGAAGCGATCGATCTGCTGGTGCGCGCGCTGTGCCGCCCGGGCGGCGACGCCATCGTGCTGACGCCGCCGACCTTCGGCATGTACGCGGTCAACGCGCGCCTGCACGGCACCCGCGCCGTCGAAGTCGCCCTGCGCGACACGCCGGCCGGTTTCGCCTGCGATTTCGCCGCCGTCGCCGAGGCGGCCGAGCGCGAGCAGGCCCGGCTGGTGTTCCTGTGCTCGCCCGGCAACCCTTCGGGTACCTTGCTGCCGCTGGCCGAGATCGACGCGCTGGCCCTGCGCCTGCGCGGCCGCGCCCTGGTCGTGGTCGACGAGGCCTACCTCGAATTCGCCGACGGTCCCTCGGCGGTGAGCCTGCTCGCCGCGCGCCGCAATATCACGGTGCTGCGGACCCTGTCGAAGGCGCACGCGCTGGCCGCGGCGCGGATCGGCAGCGTGATCGCCGACGCCGAGCTGATCGCCGCATTGCAGCGCTGCCAGGCGCCGTATCCGCTGCCCACGCCGTGCGTGAACCTGGCCCTGCGCGCCCTGGCCGAGGTGCCGCGCAACACCACCAAGGCCCGCGTGGTCACCGCGATCGGCGAGCGCGAACGCCTGTACGCGGCCTTGCAGGCCTTGCCCGGGGTGCTCCAGGTCTATCCCTCGCAGGCCAACTTCCTGCTCGCCCGTTTCGACGATGCCCAAGCGGCGTTCGACGGCCTGCTCGACGCCGGCGTGGTGGTGCGCGACATGCGCGCCGCGCCGCAGCTCGGCAACGCCCTGCGCATCAGCCTGGGCACGCCGGAACAGAATGCGGCGGTGATCGAGGTGCTGACCCGCACGGCGCAGATGCGCGGAGTGGCGGCATGAGCGCGCTGACGCCGATCCTGTTCGTCGATCGCGACGGAACCCTGATCGAGGAGCCGGCCGATTTCCAGATCGACAGCTACGCCAAGCTGCGTTTCGTGCGCGGGGTGATCCCGGCGATGCTGAAGCTGCGCGACGCCGGCTACCAGTTCGTGATGGTCACCAACCAGGACGGCCTCGGCACCGAGGCGTATCCGCGCTGGAGTTTCGACGGCCCGCACCAGTTGATGATGCAGGTGTTCGAAAGCCAGGGCATCGTGTTCCGCGAGGTGCTCATCGACACCAGTTTCCCGGCCGAGAACCTGCCGACCCGCAAGCCCGGCATCGGTCTGGCGCTGCCGCTGTTGAAGGACCGCGGCATCGACTGGGCGCGCTCGGCGATGGTCGGCGACCGCGAGACCGACAACGGCTTCGCCGCCAACCTCGGCATCCGCGCGTTCCAACTGCGCACCGAGCAGTTCGGCGGCGAGTGGGACTGGGCCGGCATCGCCCACGCCCTGGCCGACTGCCCGCGCACCGCGCGGGTGCAGCGCAACACCCGCGAGACCCGGATCGAGGTCGCGGTCGACCTGGACCGGGCCGCCGAACCCAAGGTCCACACCGGCCTGGGCTTCTTCGACCACATGCTCGAACAGATCGGCAAGCACGGCGGCTTCGCCCTGGAGCTGCGTTGCGAGGGCGACCTGCACATCGACGAGCACCACACCATCGAAGACAGCGCGCTGGCGCTGGGGCAGGCCCTGCGCGAGGCGCTCGGCGACAAGCGCGGCATCGGCCGCTACGGCTTCGACGCGGCGGCGGCGGGCGGTTCGGAGCGTGCGGGCGAGGAAAGCACACTTCAGCGGGCCGCAACCGAAGAAAGCACATTTGCGGAAAACACACTTCGAGAAAGCACACCAGGCCAACATACGATCGTATTGCCGATGGACGAAACGCTGGCGCGCGCGGCGCTGGATTTCTCCGGCCGCCCGTATTTCGTGTTTTCCGGCACCTTCGCGCGCGAGCGGGTCGGCGATTTCCCGACCGAGCTGGTCGCGCATTTCTTCCGTTCGCTGTGCGAAACCGCCGGGCTCAACCTGAATCTGAACGTAGAAGGTGATAACGATCACCACAAAGTTGAGGCTTGCTTCAAATCCGTGGCGCGCGCGCTGCGCCAGGCGATCCGCCGCGAAGGTCGCGAATTGCCGAGTACCAAAGGGGTCCTGTGATGTCGTGGGTGGTAGTCGTCGACTCGGGTGGGGGGAACATCGGCTCGGTGCGTTATGCATTGGAGCGGCTGGGTGCGCGTTCGATCCTGAGCGCCGACCCCGCAACGATCGCCTCGGCCGATCGCGTGATCCTGCCGGGCGTGGGCGCAGCTGCCCCCGCGATGGCGCGGTTGCGGGAACGGGGCCTGGTCGATCCGATCCGCCGCTTGCAGCAGCCGTTGCTCGGGATCTGTCTGGGCATGCAGCTGCTGTACGAGTCCTCGGAGGAGGGCGAGGTCGAGTGCCTCGGACTCCTTCCGGGCCGGATCACCAGGCTGCAATCAGGACCAGGAGTACGTGTGCCTCACATGGGCTGGAATTTCCTCGACAAATGCGAAACGCCCACCGGCGCCCCGGGATTGTTGACCGGCATCGGCGAGCGCGACCAAGCCTATTTCGTCCACAGTTACGCCGCGCCGCTGACCTCGGACACCCTGGCCAGCGCCAGCTACGGCCGCAGCTTCACCGCGGTCGCCGGGCGCGGGCGTTGCTACGGCGCCCAGTTCCATCCGGAGCGCTCGGCCGCCGTCGGCTCGCGCCTGCTCGCCAATTTCCTGGCGTTGGAGGCGTGAACATGGGCAACAGCACGCTATATCCCGCGATCGACGTTCGCGACGGTCGGGTCGTCCGCCTGCACCAGGGCGACTACGCCCAGGAAACCCGTTACGAGACCGAGCCGCTCGCCCTGGCCACGCGCTACGCCGAGGCCGGCGCCAAGTGGCTGCACTTGATCGACCTCGACGCCGCCCGCTACGGCGGCTATACCCTGGCGCCGTTGTTGCGCGCGATCACCACCTCCAGTTGGATGCGCGTGCAGACCGGCGGCGGGGTGCGCAGCGAGGCCGACGTCGAGGCCATTCTCGACGCCGGCGCGGACCGGGTCGTGGTCGGTTCGCTGGCGATCAAGGAACCCGAGCTGGTGATCGGCTGGCTCAAGCGCTTCGGCGCCGACCGCATCACCATCGCCCTGGACGTGCGCCAGAACAGCGAAGGCGACTGGGAACTGCCGGTGGCCGGCTGGACCGAGGACAGCGGCGTGCGCCTGGAGCCCTTGCTCGAACGCTATGCCCAGGCCGGCCTGCGCCACCTGCTGTGCACCGACGTCTCCCGCGACGGCACCCTGGCCGGGCCGAACCTCGACCTGTACCGGCACATCCACGAGGTCGCCCCGCACGTGCAACTGCAGGCGTCCGGCGGCATCCGCGACATCGCCGACATCGTCGCCGCCGACGGCGTCGGCTGCGCCGGCGCGGTGCTCGGCAAGGCGCTGATCGAAGGCCGGTTCGAACTGACGGATGCCTTGCGCCAGGTGCGCCGATGCTGAACGGATTGAGCCGGCGCATCGTGCCCTGCCTGGACGTGCGCGACGGGCGCGTCGTCAAGGGCGTGCGTTTCCGCGACCACGTCGATATGGGCGACATCGTCGAGCTGGCGTTGCGTTATCGCGACGAGGGCGCCGACGAGCTGGTGTTCTACGACATCACCGCCAGCCCGCAGGGCCGCAGCGTCGACCGCGACTGGGTCGAGCGCGTCTCGCGCGCGATCGACATACCGTTCTGCGTCGCCGGCGGCATCCGCTCGGTCGACGACGCGCGCGGCGTGCTCAACGCCGGCGCCGACAAGATCTCGATCAACACCCCGGCGCTGGAGCGACCCGAGCTGATCGGCGAGATCGCCGGGGAGTTCGGCGTGCAGTGCGTGGTGGTCGGTATCGACAGCCTGCGCGACCCCGACGGCGAATGGCGGGTGCGCCAGTACACCGGCGACCCCACCCGCACCCAGGCTCTGGCCCGGCGCACCCTGGACTGGGTGGTCGAGGCGCAGCGGCGCGGCGCCGGCGAGATCGTGCTCAATTGCATGGGCAGCGACGGCGTGCGCAGCGGTTACGATCTCGAACAACTCGCCGCGGTGCGGGCGATCTGCGAGGTGCCGCTGGTGGCTTCCGGCGGCGCCGGCGCGATCGAGCATTTCGGCGCGGTGTTCCTGCAGGCCGACGTCGACGCGGCCCTGGCCGCGAGCGTGTTCCACTCCGGCAGCATCCGCATTCCGGCCTTGAAAGCAGCATTGCGAGAGCAGGGTGTCCCAGTCCGACAGCTCCACTAATCCTCCGGTAGCAGCGTCCGCGACGCTGAGCGCGGAGCAGATCGACGCCCTGGCCTGGGACAAGCAGGACGGCCTGCTGCCGGCGGTGGTCCAGGACGCGGCCAACCTGCGCGTGCTGATGCTCGGCTACATGGACCGCGCCGCGCTCCAGGGCACCCTCGACAGCGGCCACGTCACCTTCTTCAGCCGCAGCAAGCAGCGGCTGTGGACCAAAGGCGAAAGCTCCGGTCACTACCTCGACCTGGTTTCGATCGAGACCGATTGCGACCGCGACACCTTGCTGGTGCGCGCGCGTCCGCACGGCCCGACCTGCCATCTCGGCCGCGACAGCTGCTTCCCGACCGCGCCGGCCGACGCCGCGGCCTTTCTCGGCGAACTCGACGGCCTGATCGCCGAGCGCGAACGCGAGCGCCCGGCCGGCAGCTACACCACCAAGCTGTTCGAGAAGGGCGTGCGTTCGATCGCCCAGAAAGTCGGCGAAGAAGGCGTGGAGACCGCACTGGCCGCGGTGGCCGAAGACGATGCCGCCCTGTGCGGCGAAGCCGCCGACTTGCTGTTCCACCTGCAAGTGCTGCTGCGCGCGCGCGGCCTGTCGCTGGGCGACGCGGTGGCGGTGCTGCGCGAGCGGCATGGCAAGCCGCACCGGGGTTCGCAGGGCGATTAGTTCGTCCTGGAGTGTTCGCATCGCCGGTCCCGCGATCCGCTCTCACGGTAGGAGCGGCGCAAGCCGCGACCGCGCAGCCGCGGCCTCGCGGCGTGACTGGGTGGGTCCTCAGCGGCTGGTCCCCTTTCCAGAAGCGGCGTAAGTCGCACGCACCGCTTCAACCTCGCGCCGATGCCGGCGGCAGCCCGTCAGGGGTAGGAGCGGCGCAAGCCGCGACATCGCCGTGACGGTCTTGCGGCGTTTCTTTCTAAAATCTCGATCAAGATCAAGATCAAGATCAACCCCAAAGCTTCCGCCACTAAAGCGGCGGGTTACTTTCTTTTGTCTAAAGCAACAAAAGAAAGGTAACCAAAGAAAAGTGCTTTCTTTGAATCAAAGGCCCGCACGATCGAAGCCGACGCAGGGATGCTCCAGACAGGCCATCCATGGCCTGCCTGCGCACGGCCCGCATCCCTGCGGGCCGCCCTCCGGGTCTTCAATTGACCGGCAAAGCGGCAGAGCAAGGCAAATCAAAGTCACGGCAACGGCAACGGCGCCGCGTACCGTCCACTGTAGGAGCGGCGTAAGCCGCGACCGAGCAACCCCGCACCCGCGCCGGCGGCCGCAGATTCGCGGTCGCGGCTTACGCCGCTCCTACAGGGGAGGGCGTCGCCGTTCTCCGATTTCCTGTTTTAGCTGTGGCGGTAACTCTTGATGTCGACATTGATACTGGGTTGATGTTGCTGTGCGCGGGTCCGCACTAGCGAAGGCCATGGAAGACCCGGAGGGGCGGCGCGCAGGGATGCGCGCCGTTTTTCATCGGGACAGGGATGTCCCGTATGAAAAAGCACCGCGAAAGCACCGTTCGCGCGGGCCCTTGGTTCAAAAAGAAGCAACTTCTTTGGTTACCTTTCTTTTGTTGCTTTAGACAAAAGAAAGTAACCCGCCGCTTTAGTGGCGGAAGCTTTGGGTTTGATCTTGATCTGGATCGAGATCTTTCTTGAATTGCGCGCCGCAAGACCGTAACGACGTGGTCGCGGCTTGCGCCGCTCCTACCCCTGGCGAAAGCGCGCCGCTTTGATGGATGACGACGGCCTTCAGATCTCCACGCGTTCCGCGGTCGCGACGCATGTCGCTCCTGCAAAGAGCAGCCTGGCAACCCAAAGCCGCGAATCCATCCCTGTAGGAGCGGCGTAAGCCGCGACCGCGGACCCGCAAGCGCCGTCGCACCCGCATCACCGGTGAATGTTCCCAGGGCGGCTGACCACCGGTTAACACAATGCCGGCCCTTCCCCTCGTCCCCCATCCCTTCATCCCACAGCGTGCCGCCGGCCTCGGTCCGGGCCGGCGATCGCCGCATAATGAGCGCTCATTCCGGAGTCCTCCATGCGTCCGTCCGTGTCCGCCGCCTTGTGGTTCGCTTTGGCCGTCCCCGCCACCTCGCTGGCGCAGGCGGGGCCCTGCGACGGCGGCAGCGTGTACGAGGACCGCAACGGCAACGGTCGGCGCGATGCCGGAGAGCGCGGGCTGCCGGGGCAGCGGGTGTCCGACGGCGAGCGCATCGCGGTCACCGACGCGCAGGGCAGGTTCCGGTTGCCGCTGCGCGATAACCGCAGCCAGTTCCTGATCAAACCGGCCGGTTACCGGTTGGCGAATCGCGCCAGCGGGCTGCCGGACTATTGGCTCAACGTGCGGCTGCAGGACGGGCCGGCGCTGAAGTACGGCGGCATGCCGGTGGCGATGGGCTGCCGCGACTACGGCCTGATTCCCGAGCGCCGCAAGCCGGCCGGCGCGCTCGACGTGCTGGTGTTCGCCGACCCGCAGACCAAGACCGCGACCGATGTCGACTACTACCGCCGCGACATCGTGGAACCGCTGCTTGCCGGCCGCGCCGGCGCGCGCGTGGCCGACCTCGGACTGAGCCTGGGCGACATCACCCACGACGATTTGACGCTGTACCCGCAGCTCAATGCGGTCACCGCCCGCCTCGGGGTGCCGTGGCTGCATGCGCCGGGCAACCACGACCTGGATTTCGACGCGACGCGCGACGAGGACTCGCTGCTGAGTTTCCGCCATGTCTACGGGCCGGACAGCTACGCCTGGGAGGAGTCGCAGGCGAATTTCGTGGTGCTCGACGACGTGGTCTATCAGCCGGGCGGGAAGCCCGACTACATCGGCGGCCTGCGTCCGGACCAGTTCGCCTTCCTGGAAAACTATCTGGCCGGCGCATCGAAACAGCGCCTGCTGGTGCTCGCCCTGCACATCCCCTTGTTCGACGCGGCGTCGGGCCGCGAGACTTTCCGCCGGGCCGATCGCGAGCGTTTGTTCGCGCTGCTGAAGGAGTTCCCGAACGTTCTGGTGCTCAGCGGCCACAGCCACACTCAGCGGCATGTCTTCCACGACGCCGCCGACGGTTGGCAGGGCGCGAAACCGCTGCACGAGTACAACGTCGGCGCGGCCTGCGGCGCGTTCTGGTCCGGGGTCAAGGATGCTCAGGGCATCCCGGATACGACCATGAGCGACGGCACCCCGAACGGTTATGCGCGGCTGTCGGTGCGCAATGACGCCGGCTATGGCCTGCGTTGGTTCCCGGCGCGCCAGAGCGACAGCGGCCGGGCTGCGAGTCCTTATCTGCGCCTGTATCTGCCGAAGGCGGTGCGGCGCGGCTCCTACCCGGTCCGCGGCGTGTTCGCGAACGTCTACATGGGCCGCGAGGACAGCCGGGTCGAGTACCGCATCGACCAGGGCGAGTGGAAGCCGATGCGGCGCATCGAGCAACCCGACCCGGCGGTGCTGGCCGAGAACGCGCGCGACGACGAGGCCGAACGCTTGCGCGGCTACGACCGCGCCGCCATCGCCACGCCGTCGGCGCATTTGTGGAATGCGATGCTGCCGACCGATGCCGCCGCCGGCGAACACCGGGTCGAGGTACGCGTGTTCGACCCGTGGCAGGGCGAGCAGCGCCTGTCCGCCTCCTACCGTCTGCTCGACGCCGCACAGGACTGACCCCATGGCCGCACTCGACGAATCGCCGATCATCGTCTTCGACGACGCTGCCGCATTCGAGCAATGGCTGCTCGACCATCCCGAGGCGAGCGGGGTGTGGCTGAAGATCGCCAAGAAGGGCCAGAACGTGGTCACGGTGAACTACGAGCAGGCGCTCGACGTGGCCCTGTGCCACGGCTGGATCGACGGGCTCAAGCGCAGCTTCGACGCCTGCTTCTTCCTGCAGCGCTTCAGCCCGCGCCGCCCCAAGGGGCTGTGGTCGAAGATCAACATCGGCAAGGTCGAGCGCCTGATCGCCGAAGGCCGCATGGCCACCGGCGGGCTGCGCGAGGTCGAGGCGGCCAAGGCCGACGGGCGCTGGGACGCGGCCTACGATTCGGCCAGCAAGATCGAAGTGCCCGACGACCTGGCCAAGGCGCTGGACCGGCAGCCCAAGGCGCGCGCGTTTTTCGAGCAGCTCGACAAGACCAACCGCTATGCGGTGTTGTGGCGCGTGCAGACGGCGAAGAAGCCGGAGACGCGCGCGAGCCGGATCGAGAAATTCGTGGCGATGCTGGCGCGCGGGGAGAAGATTCACGGGTGAGGGGAGGGCGCGGTCGTCTTTGCTGCCGATGCCGCGTAACGATCGCCCTTGCCGATGTTTTCGCCGCGATCTTGCAAAGGCCCGGTCGCGGCTAGCGCCGCTCCTACCCCTTTGCTGCGCGGCTCTTGGGTAGGAGCGGCGCAAGCCGCGACATCGAAACGCAGACCGCGGCGCAAACACCGTCATCCAAGCGAACTTTCCAGCGAACCGTACGCAGCGAACCCGTCACGAATTGACGCCGGTTTTACGCCGCCGCCGGCGTCGCGAATGGCGCCTTTACGCCCCTCGTTCCTACAGTGCTCCGCAGGCGCGCCATTCCGAGTGCGCCGTGAGTAGCGACGTGTCGATCCTGATCCTGCGCGGCCCGCAAGGCGGTATGTCCGAGGTTGATCCGAGCGCGCCGGCCCTGGCCGGCGCGGTCCGCGCGAGCCTGGTCGAGCGCGCCGCCATCGCCGGCAAGGCGCTCGCACTGCGCAGCTGCCGCAGCGAAGCCGAATTGGTCGATTGCCTGCGGGCGATGCGCGCGGCCAATACCGAACTGCTGTTGCTCGACCCCGGCGCCTGCGTGCCGCCGAGCGAGGCCTTGCGCGGCGCGCTGGCGCGCTTGCCGATGCCCTACATCGAGGTCCACGACGACGACATGAACGCCTTGGAGCCGGCGATCGCGCCGCGATGCGGCCCGCGCCTGCGCCTGGTCCACGGCTACGCCGCGCAGAGCTATACCCTGGCCCTGTCGATCGCCCTGGAGCATCTGGGCTGCGCCGAAAGCGGCAACGACGTCCACGTCGGCACCTGAGCGGCGCGCATGAGCCCGGCGTCCGAGCACCATTTCTATTTCGCCGATTACGAGATCCTGGTCGGCGGCCGGTTCTGCATCCGCGGCGAGACCACGCTCGATTACGCGCCGCCGGAAGCCGGGGGGTTCGATCCGGCCGAATTGGTCGAGCGGATCCGCAGTCAGGTCGCCAGCGAACGCGGCGTGGAGCGCGATGAAGTGCGGATCCGGCATCTGAGCCGGCTGTAGCGGGACGGCGCTGCGCTCATCGCAGCGTGGCGCTGCGGTAGGCCGTCGTGATTCGACCGTTAGCGTGCGTGCGCGGTCGCGGCTTGCGCCGCGCCTGCCCGGGAGCGGCGCCGGCAAAGGGCAGGGTGGCGCGACGACGAACCGCCGCCCGCCTTCAAACCTCGACCTGGGCGAACGACTCCGCGCGGATGTGGCCGTGGGTCGCTTCGCCTTCGCGCGGCTGCGGGTAGTCGTCGAGACGGTCGATCAGCACGGTGGCCAGGCCGGCTTCGCGCGCCGCGTCGAGTTCCTCGACCACGTCGGACAGGAACAGGATCTCGCCCGCCGGCAAGCCGATCGACTCGGCGATGCGCGCATAACTGTCGCGTTCGCGCTTGCCGCCGACCTCGGTGTCGAACCAGCCCGAGAACAGTCCGGTCAGGTCGCCGGCGTCGCTGTGGCCGAACAGCAGCCGCTGCGCCGGCACGCTGCCGGAGGAATAGACGTACAGGCGCTGGCCCTGCTCCTTCCACCGTCGCAGCGCCGGGGCCGCGTCGGGGTACATGTGCGAGGTGAAGTCGGCGCTCTTGTAGCCGTCGGCCCAGATCATGCCCTGCAGCGCCTTGAGCGCGGTGTGCTTGCGGTCCTGGTCGATCCAGCCCTGCAGCACCTCGATCACCACCGAGTCCTGGCAGACGCCGCCGTTTTCCAGCGCGACCGCATCCAGCCATTTGCGCACCGCCGGCTCGCGTCCGCGCGCGGCGACGAAGGCCGGCAGGGCGCGGCGCGCGTACGGGAACAGCACGTCCTTGACGAACGAAATGCTGCTGGTGGTGCCTTCGATATCGGTGAGGATGGCGCGGATGGGCATAGGACCGGTCGTGAGCGGAGAGAAGTGAGGAACGAGCGTTGGGCGTTATGCGCGCAGTGGGCGCCAGCGGGGGCCGGCGAACGAGCGAAGCGAATCGGGTGCGAGCGCAACCGGCTCGTTCCTCGCTCCTCTTCACTCGTTACTGGACTCACCCCGCCTGGCCCTTCTCGTAGCGCGGAAACTGCTGGGCCAGATCGCTGCCGGTGAAGTGGCCGACCCAGCCGTCCGGCTCGGTGAAGAAGCGGATCGCGACGAAGCTCGGCTCCGGGCCCATGTCGAACCAGTGCAGGGTGCTGTCGGGCACCGAGATCAGGTCGCCCTGTTCGCACTTGATCTCGTAGACCTTGGGTTCGACGTGCAGGGTGAACAGGCCCGAGCCGGCGACGAAGAAACGCACTTCGTCTTCCTTGTGGTAGTGCTCGTCGAGGAACTTGCCGCGCATCGTTTCGCGCTGCGGGTTGTCCGGGGCGATGCTGACCACGTCGACGGTCTTGAAGCCGCGCTCGGCGACGAGGCGGTCGATGTCGCTGCGGTAGGAGGCCATGATCGCCTCGGGCGGGTCGCCCGGCTTGACCGGCTGCGCGGCCTGCCACTGCTCGAAGCCGACGCCGATCTTGGCGAGTTCGCGCGCGATCTCGCCTTGGTCGGAAGTGCTCAGCTGCGGGGTGTCGGGTTGGTCCTCGACGAAAATGCGCAGGCGACTCATCGCTGCAATCTCCTCAGTTCCAGTTCGCATCCCAGCAGGAATTCGAACGCCTCCAGATGGCGCCGGGCCTCGGCCATGTCGCGGCCCCAGGCATACAGGCCGTGGCCGTCGATCAGATAGCCCCACATCGCCTGGCGGTCGAGGGTGGCGTCGACCTGGGCGGCCAGGGTCGGCATGTCCTGGGTGTTCGGGTAGACCGGCAGGTCCAGCGCGGTCTCGTGGGTGGTGGTGCCGGAGAAGGCCTTGAGCAGCTCGTAGCCTTCCAGGTGGACGTGGCCGGCACCGGCGTACAGGCGCGAGGCCACGGTCTGGGTCTGCGAATGGGTGTGCAGGACGCAGCCCACCTGGGGATAGCGCTTGTACAACTGGGTGTGCAGCAGGGTCTCGGCCGAGGGGCGGTGGCTGGTCGCGACCGGCTGGCCGTCGAGGTCGACCACCATGATGTCGCCTTCGGTCAGCCGGCCCTTGTCGCGGCCGGAGACGGTGATGGCGACGTGCTGGGCGTCGATGCGGCTGGAGAAATTGCTGCTCGTGGCCGGGGTCCAGCCGCGCAGCGCCAGCTCGCGCACGTTGACGATGATCTCGCCGGCGCAGTGCGACAGGCGTTGGGGGTCGTAGGGCAGAGAGCTGTTCATGGTGCCGAGTTTACCGTCGCGATGTGGCGCTTGCCTCGTTTTTGCGGCAACGCAGCGTTATGTGACAAGGCGCGCTGGGAATGAGGGCGGGCCCAGGGGGCGACGCCGGTCCAGGCCGGAGCCGTTTTCGGCCTTCCGGCCCGGCCGGCACCGAACCCTGAGCCGCGTCCGCAAGCGCGCGCCGGACGATCCGGCGATTGCGGCTCCCGTCCGGCGAGCGGGCCGCAGCACTACTGCGCGGGCGCGCCGATCGGCACCCCCTGCTTGATCCGTTCGACGATCGCCGCTGGCAGCACGCGCAGATCGCGCGAGGGATCGGCGTCGAGCACCAGGAAGCTTGCTTCGTAACCGGGCCGCAAGCGGCCGATCCGCCGCCCGGGGAAGATGAACCGGGGTGTCGTCCGGGTCAGCGCGTCCAGCGCCTGCGGCGTCGTCATTACGCCGAGCGAGAGCAGATATCGCGCCTCCGTGATCACCGCGTCGCTTTGGCGATCGGTTCCGATCAGGATCGGTACGCCGGCGCGCTTGAGCTTGTCCAGGTTCGCGCGCTGCATGGCTTGGATCGTCGGCAACCGGGCCTGGTCGGAACGCTCCGAGGCCAGCCAGGCGGTGGGGATCACGCGTAGGCCAGCGCGCGCGGCAGCCCGTGCGTCGGCGTCGGTGATGGCATAGGCGTCGAGCGTGGCCAAACTGTCTTGCGGCCCGAAGTAGCCGGGCATATGCGCGGCGATGTCGACTTTCGCCGCGACGATCGCACGCAGATCGGCCGCGGTATCGATATGTGCCGCGACGCGCAACCCGCGGCGATGGGCCTGTCGGACCAACTCGGGCAGCAGCGAAGGATCAAGCCCGCGCCGCCCGCGAAACGCCGGATCGTCGCGGCGGCGCGCGTATTCCTCCGAGTGTTCGAGGATGACCTTCACGAAGTCGGCGTGCTGGGCGACCAGCCGGTCGAGCACCGGCCCGATATCGGTAGCTGCGGTGACGAAGTGATACGCGTCGCCGACGAAATCGGCCGGCCGTTTGTTCTTGTAGTAACGCGGGCCGATCACGTCTTCATACAGCGCCACCGGATGGCCGCCGGGCGCGGTGATGCCGCCCATCGCATAGATCGCGTCGATCTGCCCGGGCGTGGGGCGCCGCCGCTCGGGTGGAGGGCTCGACGAAGCCAGGTTGTTGGGGTTCATCATGTAGAACACGCCCGCCGCGATCGCCCGCGCGGTGTCGCTGGTGACATGGTTGTGCGCATCGGCCAGCGGCGGAATCGCGTAGCGCCCGGCGAGATCGACGACGCGCCCGGTTTTGCCGCCGCGGCAGGCGACGAAGCGGGTGCCTTGAACGCAGCGGTCCTGAGTATCGAAGCCGTGCCCGTTCCACCAGCGTCCTGCGACATACCGCGTCGTCGGCGCCGGCGCGGTCTGGTTGCGCCCGATTCCTTGCGCCGGTCCCTGCGGGCACGACGCGAGCGCGCCCACCAGCAGAACACGGCCCCATATGGCCGAAACGCGGGTCGACGGCATGCACGAACTCCTTGATGGCGAGTCGTGGACGCTACGAGCGGACACCCGGTCCGGGCGATCGGATCGGTGTACGCGGCAGATCGGGCGGCGAGCGGGCGCAAAGGCCGGCCGATGGCGGCCATGCCCCGGGAGCCGCGCCAGCCGACGCCCGGTCCGCGTGCATGAACGAAAAAAGCGGAACCGGGCCCCGGTACGATTCCGGTGTCCGATTCCGCCTTTCCGGCTCGCCGCGGCAAGCCGCGCGCTTACCGCTGTGCGTCGATCTTGCGCATCCGGCTGTGGCGGAAGCTGTAGGCGAAGTAGATGGCGAACCCGATGCCGGTCCAGATGCCCATCAGCATCCAGTTGTGCGCGGTCATGGTCGACAGCAGCACCAGGCAGCTGCCGATGCCGGCCAGGCAGATCGCCCAGGCGAACGGGATCCGGAACGGGCGCGGCAGGTCGGGCTGGGTGCGGCGCAGGATCAGCACGCCGGCGCAGACCGAAGCGAAGGCGATCAGGGTGCCCATCGAGGTCATGTCGCCAAGGATGTCGAGCGGGAACAGGGCGGCCAGCAGCGCGATGCCGATGCCGGTGATCACCGTGTTGATGTGCGGGGTGCGGTATTTCGGGTGGATCTTGGTGAACACCGGCGGCAGCAGGCCGTCGCGCGCCATGATCATGAAGATGCGCGGCTGGCCGATGATCATCACCAGCACCACCGAGGACAGGCCGACCAGGGCGCCGATCTCGACCACCAGGCGTAGCCAGTTCAGCTCCGGATGGCCGGCGATGGCGGTGACCACCGGCTCGTCGGTACCGAGCAGGGTGTACGGGGCCAGGCCGGTCATGACCGCGGCCATGCCGATGTAGAGCACGGTGCAGATCGCCAGCGAGGCCAGCATGCCGATCGGCATGTCCTTCTGCGGCTTGTGCGACTCCTGCGCCGCCACCGACACCGCCTCGAAGCCGATGTAGGCGAAGAACACCATCGAGGCGCCGCGCAGCACGCCTTCCCAGCCGTACTTGCCGGGGCCCTGCGACTCGGGGATGAAGGGCTGCCACAGGGTCGGGTCGACGTATTTCCAGCCGACCACGATCACCAGGACGATCAGGCCCGACTTCAGCAGCACCATCGCCATGTTCATGGCCGAGGACTTGCGGATGCCCACGTAGCACAGCCAGGTCAGCGCCAGCACGATCGCCGCCGCCGGCAGGTTGGCGATCGCGCCGGTCGGACGCAGCTTGGCGTCGAGCGGCGCCTGCACCAGCGCGGCGGGCAGGGTGATGCCGAAATGTTCCAGCAGACTGAGCAGATAGCCGGTCCAACTGACCGCCACCGCCGAGGCCGAGACGCCGTACTCCAATATCAGCATCCAGCCGATGAACCAGGCGGCGAGTTCGCCGAGGGTGGCGTAGGTATAGGTATAGGCGCTGCCCGAGACCGGCACCATCGCGGCGAACTCGGCATAGGCCAGGGCGCAGAAGGTGCAGCAGATCGCCGCGAGCACGAACGACAGCATGATCGCCGGGCCGGCGTGCTCGGCCGCGGCCTTGCCGGTGATGACGAAGATGCCGCCGCCGATCACCGCGCCGATGCCGAGCGCGGTCAGGCCCCACGGCCCGAGCGTGCGGTGCAGGCTCAGCCCTTCGGCGTCGGTGTGGGCGGCGTGCGGGTGTTTGGTCGCCCAGAGTTGTCCCAGCATGTGTTTCTTCCTGATGCTGCTTGCGGCCGAGCCCGGACCCTCGCCCGTCATTCCCGAAGGCGGGAATCCAGGGCCCTCGCCGGCGCACTGTGAAGTCTCTGGTTCCCCGCCTTTGCGGGGAGGACGGCTTCAAGGCAGGTGGGCGAAGTTCGGTGCGGGAACGATGGAGGCGGTGTCGTGAAAAGGAAAAAGGCCGGCGGAAGCTCCGCCGGCCTTGCCGACTGCGTGCCGGTCAGGCGCCGTTGGCGGCCTTGCGCAGCTTGCTGTTGCGGTAGCCGTAGCCGAAGTAGATCAGCATGCCGATCGCGGTCCAGCCGGTCATCAGGTGCCAATGCTCGGAGAACGGCTTCCAGAACAGGTACAGGCAGGCGGCCGCGCCGAGCGGGCAGACCAGCACCGCCAGCGGCACGCGGAACGGGCGCGCCAGGTCCGGGCGGGTGCGGCGCAGGATCAGCACGCCGACGCAGACGGTGGCGAAGGCCAGCAGGGTGCCCATCGAGACCAGCTCGCCGAGCAGGCCGATCGGCAGGAAGCCGGCCAGCAGCGCGGCGAAGATGCCGACGATGATGGTGCCGATGTAGGGCGTCTGGAACTTCGGATGCACCTTGGCGAAGAACTTCGGCAGCAGGCCGTCCTTCGACATCGAGTAGAAGATGCGCGGCTGGCCCATCAGCATGACCAGGATCACCGAGCTCAGGCCGGCGATCGCGCCGATCTCGACCGCGAACTTCAGCCAGCCCAGCGCCGGGAAGGCTTCCAGCGCGGTCGCGACCGGCTTGGGCGTGCTCAGCATGTGATAGGGCAGCAGGCCGGTCAGCACGCCGGAGACGATGATGTAGATGATGGTGCAGATGACCAGCGAGCCGAGGATGCCGATCGGCATGTCGCGCTGCGGGTTCTTGGCCTCGCCGGCGGCGGTCGAGACCGCGTCGAAACCGATGTAGGCGAAGAACACCACCGAGGCGCCGCGGATGATGCCGTCGAAGCCGTACTTGCCGGGGCCCTGGCTTTCCGGGATGAACGGCACCCAGTTGTCCGGGTTGATGTACTTGGCGGCGAAGGCCACGAACAGGGTGATCACCACGACCTTGATCGCGACGATGATCGAGTTGACGAAGGCCGACTGAGTGATGCCGACGTAACACAGGCCGCTGATCGCCGCGATGATCGCCACCGCCGGCAGATTGATCAGGCCGCCGGTGTAGACGATGCTGCCGTCGACCACGTTGAGCGGCGCGGCCGCCAGCGACGCCGGCAGGCCCATGCCGAAGGTGGTCAGCAGACTGTTGAGATAACCCGACCAGCCGACCGCGACGGTCGAGGCTGCGAACAGGTACTCGAGGACCAGGTTCCAGCCGATGAACCAGGCGACGAATTCGCCCAGGGTGGCGTAGGAATAGGAATAGGCGCTGCCGGAGACCGGCATCATCGCCGAGAACTCGGCGTAGCACAGGCCGGCGAGCGCGCAGGCGATGCCGGCGACGACGAAACTGAGCACGATCGCCGGGCCGGCGTGTTCGGCCGCGGCGTGACCGGAGAGGACGAAGATGCCGGCGCCGATCACGGCGCCGATGCCTAGCATCACCAGTTGGGTGGCGGTCAACGATCGCTTGAGCGTCGCTTCGCCTTCAAGGCTGCCTTCTACGGGCTCGCCGGCATCCACGTGGCCGGACGGCGCCACCGGTTTGGTGATGAACAGGCCTCTCGACATCGAACTCCCCTCTCTCTCGTAAGAAGTGATCTCTACCCGTCGTTCTGGCGACGACGATGACCGGCTCCCTCAGTGGAGCGGCGGGCCACCTTAACCCAGGGTGGAAATGGGCGGCAAGCGCACACCGTCACGGGCTTTGCCCGCATAATCGCGCCCCCGGTCGCGCGCCAGTGTCTGACTCCGCATGCCTGCGAAACATTCCGACGTCATCGAAGATCTGCGTTCCAATCTCATCGAATATGGCCGACGTTGGCCGCAGGAAGCCGAACATACGCTGGCGTTTCTGGACCTGCTCGACGAGGCCCAGGGCCGCGGCACCGCCCCGGACGGGGCCCTGGCCCCGGGCGACCCCTTCCTGCGCGAGCGCCTGGCCGGCCATTTCACCGGCGGGGCGTGGCTGGTCGACCGGGCCGGGCGCCGGGTCCTGCTGACCCACCACCGCAAACTGGAGCGCTGGCTGCAGCTCGGCGGCCACGCCGACGGCGACCGCGACCTGGCCCGGGTGGCCCTGCGCGAAGCCGAGGAGGAGTCCGGCCTGACCGGGCTCAGCGTCGAGCCCGAGCTGTTCGACCTCGACCGCCACTGGATCCCGGAACGCCGCGACGTTCCCGGCCATTGGCATTACGACCTGCGGTACGTCGTGCGCGCGAGCGACAACGAGGCTTACGTGGTCAGCGAGGAATCGCTGGACCTGGCCTGGCGCGAGATCGCCGAACTGCCCGACGACCCCGGCGCCGACGATTCGATGCGGCGCATGGCGCGCAAGTGGCTGGCCCGTCGCTGAGACGGCCGCCGCCATGGCTCCGCCGGCGGCGCCGGGCGATACCGAACCGGGCGGCCGCATCCTCAAGGTCAATCACGCCGGCGAGCACGGAGCGGTGCACCTCTACGCCGGTCAGATCGCCATGGCACGCTTCTTCGCCTTGCGGATGCTGAGCGAACTGGTCCGGTCGAGGAAGAGCGGCGACATCACGACGCCCCGGCCGGCCGCCTGACCACCGACCGCTTCTGGTCGCGGCTGCTGTCGCCGGTGGTGTCGGCCTCGACCGAAACGGTGATCTGGTTGGGCATGCGGCTGTAGCGGGCAACGCGCGGCCCCTGGTGCGTTTCTCCGAATGAGAACAGGGTAGGAGCGACGCAAGCCGCGACCGCGTCGCCTCGATCTCGCGGCGTTGCCGGCCGAGATACCTGTAGGAGCGGCGTAAGCGCGACTGCGCTACTCCGACCGTCCGCGCCGGCGGCCGCAGATTCGCGGTCGCGGCTTGCGCCGCTCCTACCCCGGCGAAAGCGCGCCGCTTCGATGGATGGCATCGGCATGGTTGCGTCTGCGCGTCCGGTGGTCGCGGCTTACGCCGCTCCTACAGCGGATGGTGCGCCGCGTTCCGATTTCTTGTTGCTGCTTCGGCTTTGGCTGTGCGCCGCCTTGCACTAGCGAAGGCCAAAGAAGACCCGGAGGGCGGCGCGCAGGGACGCGCGCCGTTTTTCATCGGGACAGGGATGTCCCGTATGAAAAATCCCCGCGGAGGCATCGAACGCGCGGGCCCGTGATTCAAAGAGAAGCATTTTTCTTTGGTTACCTTTCTTTTGTTGCTTCAGACAAAAGAAAGTAACCCGCCGCTTCAGCGGCGGAAGCTTTGGGTTTGATCTTGATCTTGATCTTTCTTAAAGCCTGCGCCGCAAGACCGTAACGACGCGGTCGCGGCTTGCGCCGATCCTACCCCGGCGAAAGCGCGCCGCTTCGATGGATGGCATCGGCATGGTTGCCTCTGCGCGTCCCGCGGTCGCGGCTTACGCCGCTCCTACAGGGATGGTGTGCGCCGCGATCCTGTTCCGCATTGCAGCTTTCGCTGTGCGCCGCCTCGCACTCGCGAAGGCCAGAGAAGACCCGGAGGGCGGCCCGCAGGGATGCGGGCCGTTTTTCATCGGGACAGGGATGTCCCGTATGAAAAATCACCGCGGAGGCATCGAACGCGCGGGCCCGTGATTCAAAGAGAAGCATTTTTCTTTGGTTATCTTTCTTTTGTTGCTTTAGACAAAAGAAAGTAACCCGCCGCTTTAGTGGCGGAAGCTTTGGGTTTGATCTTGATCTGACCCTGATTCAGATCCTTCTTGATCCATACGCCGCAAGACCGTAACGACGCGGTCGCGGCTTGCGCCGCTCCTACCCCGGCGAAAGCGCGCCGCTTCGATGGATGGCATCGGCATGGTTGCCTCTGCGCGTCCCTCGGTCGCGGCTCACGCCGCTCCTACAGGGATGGTGCGCCGCGCTCCGATTTCCTGTTGCTGCTTCGGCTTTGGCTGTGCGCCGCCTCGCACTAGCGAAGGCCAGAGAAGACCCGGAGGGCGGCGCGCAGGGATGCGCGCCGTTTTTCATCGGGACAGGGATGTCCCGTATGAAAAATCCCCGCGTCGGCACCGCTCGTGCGGGCTGGTGATTCAAAACAAAGCACTTTTCTTTGGTTACCTTTCTTTTGTTGCTTTAGACAAAAGAAAGTAACCCGCCGCTTCAGCGGCGGAAGCTTTGGGTTTGATCTTGATCTGAATTTTCCGGATTGAGGCGCCGAGAGACCGTCGCCGCGATGTCGCGGCTTGCGCCGCTCCTACTCCGGCGAAAGCGCGTCACTTCGATGCATGGCATCGGCATGGTTGTTTCGGCGCGCCCCCGAGGTCGCGGCTCGCGTCGCCCCAACCCCGGCGAAAGCACGCCGCCTTGATGGATGCCATCGGCAGCGTTGCCTCTGCGCGCCCCGCGGTCGCGGCTCACGCCGTTCCTACCCTCAAACAGCGCCGTCCCGTGGGGTAGGAGCGGCGCAAGCCGCGACCACGATAGTCAGCCGGCTTCGCCAGCCGCGAGGTCTTGATCGTCACTGACACCGCCCTGCGAGAGCGGTGTTACTGCAGATGCTGCGAACGCAGGCTCAGGCCCCGATCGCCGGATCGCTCACGCTCGCCGCGCCGTTCTCGGCATGCCCGGCGATGCGGCGCAGCCAGCCGGCATCGGCGTCGGAGGTGATGCTGAAGTCGTACCAGCGTTTGCTCGTGGCGAGCGGCCAGTGATCGCGCAAGCTCGCGCCCGGGGCCAGGTCGTAATAGCGGGCGGGCGCATCGCTGTAGCGGTTGGCGCGCAGACTGAGGCGGCAAGCGGCGCGGCCGCGGTTGACGAATTCGAGCACCAGCATCTCGCCGATCGCGTCGTGGCGGACCGAGACTTCCGGGTCCGCGCCCTGGGCCGCGGTGGCCTTGAGCAGGTCGCCGCGGAACACCCGCAGGAAACCGTTCGGGCCATACGCCGAAAGGTCGTAGACGCCGTTGGTGTATTGCTTCGCGCTCCAGTAATCCGACAACTGCGTGCCCGGGTCGAGCGTGTAGTACCACGGGCCGTCGCTGCGGTTGCCGGCGTACACGTTGTAGCAGGCGCCGGCGACGCCGTCGTTGCCGAAGTCCAGCCAGTAACGGCCGCTGCTGGCCTCGATGCGGCCGTCGACGCGCAACTCGTACGGCAGCGCGCGCGCCGGCCGCTGGCCGCGCTCCTGGCGCGGCATCCGCGCTTGCGCGGGCGGCTTGGGCGTCGCCAGTTTGCAACTGGCGTCGGCACCGGACATGGCGCCGCCGGTATCGGGCAGGGCCGGCCACTGCGCGTTCGGATTGGCGAAGTCGAAGGCGGTGCTGAGGTCGCCGGCGACGGTGCGGCGCCAGGCGCTGATGTTCGGTTCGGCGATGCCGAAGCGCGCTTCCAGGAAGCGCAGCACCGAGGTGTGGTCGAACACCTGCGAATTGACCCAGCCGCCCTTGCTCCACGGCGAGATCACGAACATCGGCACGCGCACGCCCAGGCCGACCGGCACGCCGTTGTAGTTTTCGGTCGCGGTGTCGACCGTGCTCTTGCCGAGGCTGGAGCCGATCGCCGGCAGCGGCGGCGGCACGTGGTCGAAGAAGCCGCCGTTTTCGTCGTAGTCGATGATGAAGACGGTCTTGGACCAGACCTCGGGGTTGGCGACCAGCGCCTCGAGCAGGCGCGCGGTCAGCGACTCGCCGTAGGCCGGCGTGGCTTCCGGGTGCTCGCTCATGATGTAGGACGGCACGATCCACGACACCGCCGGCAAGCTGCCTTCGCGTACATCCTTGGCGAAGTCGGCGATCAGGTATTCGCCGCGCGAGGCCTTGGCGTTTTCCGCGGTGGAGCCGGGCGACCAGGCGCGGCCGCGCTTGTACAGTTCGGACTGGCGGTCGAGCTTGCGGAAATTGGCGAAGTAGGCGAGCGAGTTGTCGCCGTAGTTGTCGTGTTCCTGGTACACGCGCCAGCCGATGCCGGCGTTCTGCAGGCGCTCGGCATAGGTGGTCCAGCGATGGCCGGCGAAGGTCGGCTTGTCCAGCGCCATGTCGGCGGTCCAGTTGCCGTCGTCGGCGTTGTTGACCGCCTGCGGGCCGAAATCGCCGACGGTCATGCCGCTGGTGCCGGCGAACAGATGCATGCGGTTCGGGTTGGTCGGGCCGTGGTGCGAGCAGTAATAGGCGTCGCACACCGTGAACGCGTCGGCCAGCGCGTAATAGAACGGCAGGTCCTCGCGGGTGAAGTGGCCCATGCACATCGGACCCTTGGTCGCGACCCAGGCGTTGTAGTCCTTCCAGCGCGTGTGCGAGCCCTTCCAGCTGTGGTCGATGTCGGCCATGCAATGCGCGGCCGTGGTGCGGGTGTCGAGGCGGAACGGCAGCACCGCTTGCGCGTTGGTCGTCGACTTGGGCTGCTGCCAGACCGTCTTGCCGCCGGGCAGCGGAATCGGGCGCGGATCGTCGAAACCGCGCACCCCGCGCAAGGCGCCGAGGTAATGGTCGAAGGAGCGGTTTTCCTGCATCAGGATCACCACGTGCTGCACGTCCTGGATCGTGCCGGTGACGCGCGCGGCCGGCGTGGCCAGGGCGGCGCGGATCGAGGGAGGCAGCAGGCCCAGCGCGGCGGAGGCGCCGGCGAGTTTGAGGAAGTCGCGACGGGTGGACGTGGTCAAGGCCTGGCTCCGGAACTGGCGGGGCGTTGCGCGCGCGGCCGAACGGCCGCGTCGGGCAAAGCATAGAGCGTGACCGAGCGAGGTTGCAGCGGCATTGCAGCGCCTTAGGAGGACCGCGTGCCTGGCGAGTTGTGACCGGGTGCTAGAGTCGGGACATCCGCGCTCGATGCATCGGATACGCTGCATCGTTGCCGTCGTTCAAGCGAAAGCCAGTATCCGGTTTTCTTTCGTTTTTTGCCGGGGAAAAGCGTAAGGATCCATGACGGCGTGCTTGCGTTTGAACGCGGCAGCGGGGGCGCACGCCTCGGACTGCCGAGCGATCGGGCCGCTCAGTCGCGCAACCATTTGGTCATCAATCGGCGCGGATGGGCCGCATAACCGGCGCGTTCGTAGATGCCGCGCGCATGCGCGTTGTCGTCGTTGACCTCGAGCCGCATCGCGTCCAGGCCTTCTGCCCGGCACAGCGTTTCGATTTCGGCCAGCGCGCGCTTGGCCAGGCCGCCGCCGCGATGCGCCGGCAGCACGAACAACTCGTCGAGCAAACCGTAGCGGCCGCCGAATTCGAGGCTGAAGCAGAACCCCAGGACGAAGTAGCCGGCGATCTCGCCGTCGCGTTCGATCAGGCGCAGACGGCCGGCATCGGGATCGGCCACCAGGCTCGCCAGTGCGCGGCGCAGGGCGGCCTCGTTCCAGGGCAGGTGTTCGGCTTCGTAGAACGCGCGCAGCACCGGCAACAGACGCGGAAGATCCGCGTCGGTCGCCGCTGCGAAGCGATACTCGAAGCCTTGCGTCACGATCAGTCGGCGCGGCCGGCGAATTCGCCGGTGGCGGTGTTGACCAGCACGCGCTCGCCGGTGCCGATGTACTCGGGCACCATGATCTCGATGCCGGTCGACAGCTTGGCCGGCTTCGGGCGCTTGGTCGCGGTGCCGCCCTTGAGCTCCGGCGGGGTCTCGATCACTTCCAGCGCCACGCTGGCGGGCAGCTGCAGCGCCACCGGCTGGTCGTCGATGATCTGCACGTAGCAGCCGCCGAGGTCGTCGACGATGTAGCCGGCGTCGTCGCCGACCACGTCGGCATCGAGCGTGTACGGCGTGTAGTCCTCGTCGTCGAGGAACACGAAGGCGTCGCCGTCCTTGTACGAGTAGGTGACCTGGCGGCGGGTCAGCTCGACTTCCTTGAGCTCGTCGTCGCCGCCGACGCTCAGGTCGAACTTGGTGCCGCCGGGCACCGAGTACATGGTGAAGCGGAACTTGACGTTGCCGCCGCGGCCCTGCGGCGAGCTGCGTTCGATGTCGCGCACCTGGTACACGGTGTTGTTGTGCTCGATTACGTTACCTTTTTTTACGTCGTAGGCTTTCATGGGCGTTAGGGATTCGAGATTGGGGATTCGGGATTAGGAAGAGCCAGGAGCCGAGGAGGTTGGGAGCGGGCGCGGATCGCTTTGCGAATCCCGACTCCCGACTCCCGATTCCCGGCTTTACTTCGGCGCCAACCGCGTCGCGCCGTCGAGGCGGATGGTTTCGCCGTTGAGGTAGCGGTTGCCGAGGATGTAAGCGACGAGGTCGGCGAATTCCTCCGGACGGCCCAGGCGCGAGGGGAACGGGATCGAGGCGCTCAGCGACTGCTGCACCGAATCCGGCATGCCGTCGACCATCGGCGTCCAGAAGATGCCCGGGGCGATCGTCATCACTCGGATGCCGAAGCGCGAGAACTCGCGCGCCATCGGCAGGGTCATGCCGACCACGCCGGCCTTCGAGGCCGAATACGCGGCCTGGCCGATCTGGCCCTCGTAGGCCGCGACCGAGGCGGTGTTGACGATCACGCCGCGCTCGCCGTCGTCGCCGGCTTCGTTGTGCTGCATCAGGTTGGCCGCGGCCTTGGCGACGTTGAAGCTGCCGACCAGGTTGACCATGACCGTGGTCTGGAACTGCGACAGCGCCATCGGCGCGTCCTTGCCGAGCACGCGGCCGGCGCCGAGGATGCCGGCGCAGTTGATGGTCGCGTTGAGGCCGCCGAGGTATTCCTTGGCGGCGCCGAGGTTGGCGGCCACGCCGGCTTCGTCGGTGACGTCGGTGCGGAAATAGCGGGCCTTGTCGGCGCCGAGTTCGGCCACGGCCTGCGCGCCCTTGTCGTCGTTGACGTCGAACAGGGCGACCTTGCCGCCGCGGGCGGCCAGGTGCTGGGCCACGGCCAGGCCGAGGCCGGAAACGCCGCCGGTGATCACGGCGCGGACGTTGTCGAGTTGCATGAGCGGTCCTGAAGGCGGAAAGGCGGCCATTCTAAAGGACGAGCCGGGCGGGCGTCGGGGCGGGGGCTGCGGTCCCTTCCGGCCGAGGCTTAGACGGGGGCGGCAGAGGACGACCAGTACCTACCGTCGTTTCCGCGAAGGCAGGCTCCGCTTTACTTCGGCGTAGCCGAACACCGGGGGCTTCTCTGAGGCATGGCTCTGAGTCTTTGCGGCCGGGGCGCTGGGCTCCTAAACCGAGCGCAAGTACCAGCTATGGCTGCCGGGCAGTTCCCCATAGCCCATCGGCGCTTCCAGCAACTGGAAGCTGTTGCTCTGCAGCAAGCGCTGAGCGTCGCTCATCCGGTCCAGCATCTCGGCATAGCATTGGCCGAAGCCGAACCCGCGCGCCGTCAACAGGCACTTGTCCAGCAGCGCCTGGCCCAGCCCGAGCCCGCGCACCGATGGCAGCAGGTAGAACTTGCGCAGTTCGCAGACCCCGTCGTCGCCGCCGAGCAGAGGGGCGATGCCGGCGCCGCCGCCGAGCCTGCCGTCGCGTTCGACCACGAAGTAGGCGCTGCGCGGCCGGCTGTAGACCCGCTGCATGGCGTCCACCTCGGGGTCGCTGACCGAGCCGGCGCCGAATTCCGCCTGCACCTGCCGGGCGATGGCGGCCAGCGCGGCATCGTCGCGGGGCAGAATCGGACGTAATACGACACCGGGCGGCAAGGTCATGCGGGCGGAACTCTGTGCGGGTTGGGCTACATCCTCGCTCAGGTCGGGGCGCTTGCGAAGACGTTGCGGCCGTGCAGTTGGTCGGGGGACTGCCGGGCAGCGCCTCATGTCCGCATCGCGGCGGCGACCGCGTTTATGCGCACTCGATCGGCGCGAAGCGGCAGGCGAGAGAAGCGCTCGCCGGCAGTGATGCCGCAAGCATCATCCACAAACAGGGCGACCCATGCCTCAACTGCGCATCAACCCGCGGCAATAGTCGCGCAGGTCGTTCGGAGCCAATCCCGGCGCGAACAAAAAGCCCTGGCCGACGGCGACCCCGAGTTCGCGCAGGAAGGCGCGCTGGCGCTCGGTCTCGATGCCTTCGGCGACCAGGCCCAGGCCGAGGCTGCGGGCGATGCCGGTGACCGCCTGGCAGACGGCGACGTCGGAATGGTTGTCGGGCACGCCCTGGACGAACAACTGGCTGAGCTTGAGGCCGTGGATCGGCAGCCGGCGCAGGTAGTTGAGGGCGCTATAACCTTCGCCGAAGTCGTCGATCGACAGGCTGACGCCGAGTTCGCGCAGGCGGGCGAAGGTGCGCACCGTGTCGGGCGCGTCCTCGATCAGCACGCGCTCGGTGAATTCCAGCTCCAGCGCGCTGCCGGACAGGCCGTATTCGGACAGGGCCTGGGCGACGCTGCTGGCGAGGTCGTCGCCGAGGAACTGACGGTAGGACACGTTGACCGCGACCCGTTCGATATGCAGGCCCTGATCGCGCCATTCGCGCAGTTGCCGGCAGGCCTCGTGCAGGACCCAACCGCCGATGCCGACGATGTCGCCGGTGGTCTCGGCATGGCCGATGAAACGGTCCGGACGCATCTCGCCGAGCGAGCGGTTGCGCCAGCGGATCAGGGCCTCGACCGCGACCACGCTGCCGTCGCTGAGGTCGACCTGCGGTTGGTAGACCAGGTGCAGCTCGTCGTTGTGCACGGCGCGGCGCAGGTGGGTTTCCAACTGCAGGCGGTGCAGTTGCTGCTCGGCCAGTTCGGGCGTGAACGCCTGCCAGCTGTTGCGGCCGCGGCGCTTGCTGTCGTACATGGCCACGTCGGCGCTCTGGATCAGCTGCTGGGCGGTGCGGCCGTCGAGCGGCGACTGGGCGATGCCGATGCTCGCGGTGATGCTGAATTCTTCGCCGTCGACGCGGAAGCTGTCGCCGAAGGTTTCCAGGATCGAATCGGCGATCCGTTCGGCGCGTTGCGGTTCGCCGTCGAGCGAACAGACCACCAGGAATTCGTCGCCGCCGAAACGGGCGATCTGGGCGCGTTCGCCGACGGCCTGGCGGATGCGGCGCGCCGCCGAGGCCAGCAGGCGGTCGCCGGCCGCATGGCCCAGCACGTCGTTGACGACCTTGAAGCGGTCGAGATCGATGTAGAGCACGGCGAGCGGCGACTGGGGGAAAGTGTCGAGGCGTTGTTCGAGTTCGGCCTGCACCGCGTCGCGGTTGAGCAGGCCGGTCAGCGGATCGCTGCGCGCCTGGATGCGCAGGTGTTCTTCTTCGAGCTTGCGTTCGGTGATGTCCTGCAGGGTGCCGGTGATGACCTGGCCGATCGGCTCGCCGGTGCCGGCGTCGCCGATCACGCGCACCCAGAAGGCGCTGCCGTCCGGGCGCAGGCCCTGCAACTCCAGGTCGAGGCCGCGGCCGTTGCCGAGGCTGCGTTCGAGCCCGTTGCGCAGGCGGTGGCGGTCGAGCGGGCGCAGGCAGTTGAGCAGTTCCTCGATCGAGACCAGCGGGGTGTCGTAACCGAGGATATGGGTGGCTTCGTCGGTCAGGTACAGGCGGTCGCGTCCGGAGTCCCATTCCCAGCCGCCGATGTGCGCCAGCGCCTGGGCGCGGTCGAACAGGGCGCTGTCGCGCTTGAGCGCGGTGACGTTGGAGAACAGCGCGAACACTTGATGGGGGCGGTCGCCGCCGGCCGGGAACCGCGGTACCGCGGTCACCGACAGCCAGATCAGTTCGCGGCGGTCGCGGTGGTACAGGCCGAGCACGGTGCTTTCGACGATGCGGCCGGTCGTCAGGGCGACGTTGGACGGGTACTGCTCGCGGCTCAGTTCGTGGCCGCGCTCGTCGATCACCATCCACTGCCCGGAGCGCAGTTCGTCGGCGATGCTCTCGCCGCTGTGCAGCGACAGCAGGCGCATAGCCGCGCTGTTGGCGTAGACGATGCGCAGCGTCTCGTCCTGCACGATCACGCCGCGATCGATCAGTTCGACCAACTCGCGGAAGCGCAGCTCGGCTTCCTGGCGGTTGCTGAGGTCGCGGGCGATGGCGATGATCCGGCGCTGGCCCTGGTGGATGAAGCCGGCCGAATGCACCTCGACCGGGAAACGCGTGCCGTCGCCGCGCTTGTTGGTCACCTCGATGATGTAGCTCTGGCCCCGGTTGAGCGTTTCCCACACCGGGATCAGGTGATCGCGCGGCAACTCCGGGTTGAGCGTGTGGATCGGCTGGCCGAGGATCTCCTCGCGGATGCGCCGATGCTCCTGGGTGCCGTGGCGATTGATCTCGACCACGGTGCCGGCTTCGTCGAGCACGGTGACCAGGTCGGGAATCGCATCGAAGGCGGCGCGGTACAGACAGGCGTGGTCGCCCTCGGCGGCGCCGTCCGCGCGATGCCGCAGGGCTGCGGCCGCATCGCTCAGCACGCGGCGCAAGCCGGGTTCGAGAGCGGGGTCCTCCAGTGCGCGGTCCAGCGCCGCCAGCGTGTCCGCCACCGGGGCTTGCGCCGGTGCAGGCGGACCGTCGGCGGGCGCGCCGGGCTTCACGCGGCGAGGGCCTTGCCGACCTTGCTGCCGGTTTCGCGGCCGAGCAGGCCGGCCAGCCAGCGCCCGGTCTCGGCCAGCGCGTCGAGATCGACGCCGGTCTCGATGCCGAGCCCGTGCAGCATGTAGACCACGTCTTCGCTGGCGACGTTGCCGCTGGCGCCCTTGGCGTAGGGGCAGCCGCCGGTGCCGGACACCGCCGAATCGACCACGGCCACGCCTTCTTCCAGGCAGGCCAGGATGTTCGACAGGGCCTGGCCGTAGGTGTCGTGGAAATGCACCGCCAAGGCCGCGGTCGGCACCTCCGAAGCCACCGCCTTGAACATTGCCCGCGCCTTGCCCGGGGTGCCGACGCCGATGGTGTCGCCGAGCGACACCTCGTAACAGCCCATCGCATGCAGCGCACGCGCCACGCGGACCACGTCGGCGACCGGCACCGCGCCCTGGTAGGGGCAGCCGAGCACGGTCGAGACATAGCCGCGCACCGCGACGCCGTCGGCCTTGGCGCGCGCCATCACCGGTTCGAAGCGGGCCAGCGATTCGTCGATGCCGGCATTGATGTTGGTGCGGTTGAACGCTTCCGAGGCCGCGGTGAACACCGCGATCTCTTCCACGCCGACCGCGCGCGCGCGTTCGTAGCCTTGCTCGTTCGGCACCAGCACCGGGTAGTGCACGCCGGGCTTGCGCCGGATGCCGGCGAAGACCTCGGCGGCGTCGGCGAGCTGTGGCACCCATTTCGGGCTGACGAAGCTGGTCGCCTCGATGCTGCGCAGGCCGGTCGCCGACAGCCGGTCGATCAGGGCGATCTTGTCGGCGGTGGCGATCTGCGCCTTCTCGTTCTGCAGTCCGTCGCGCGGACCGACTTCGACGATACGTACGGAAGCGGGCTGGGTCATCGTGTGTCCTTGGCGGTGGCGCGCTGCAGCACCACGGCTGTCTTGTCGGTGTCGTAGAGCAGGCCGGCGCGTTGTTCGAGGGTGTCGCGCAGTTGTTGCGAACTGCCCTCGACCAGGGCGAACCGGTCTTCGAGTTTGCGCCCGCGCAGGCTGCCGGCGGCGATCGCCGTCAGCGCGCGTTGCGAGTCGGGCAGCCAGGCGTTGGCCTGGTCGCCTTCGATGCGGTACAGGACCAGGAACACGGCGCCGGCCGGCGTGGTCTTGGCGAGTTGTTTCTGCTCGGTGCCGATCGCGCGGTCGGCATCGGCCGGGGTCAGGACGATGTAGCGGTCGCGTCCGAGCGTGAAACCGGTCAGGTCGAGCGCGACCGGCTGCTCGCGCAGTCCCGGCCAGTCTTCCGTATGGCAGCGCGCGTCGATGCGGATGCGTTTGGCGACGCCGTCGGCGCGCAGATTCCATTCGCCCGGCAGCTCCGGGTCGCAACTGCGCTCGGCCACCGGCGAACGCTCGAAGGCGACACAGCCGCCGAGCAGGGTCAGCGCCATCGCCAGGGCGCCGGACAGCGCGCAGTGTCGGTGCGGCGTGGCCGCGGACGAAGGCAAAGGGTGCTCGGGCGGGGTCGCTGTCATCGAAGGCCGTCGGGCGTGGGTCGGTGGGACCGAATGATCGGGCGCAAGCGCGCCGCTGCGAAAGCCATCATGAGCCTGGAAAGCGGCAAAGCTCAAGCGAAATAGCCCGCGTTGCGTTACTGCAACGGCGGCCCGCCGGCCGTGGCCGCGGTCCGGCGCCTCGATGCCCGAGTTGCCCGCCCTGAGGCTTGTGTCGTTCGCCCCGGAGAGGAGGCAGAGATCGCTTTGGCGCTTGCTTGCCGAAGCGGTTCATGCACGCAGAGAAAATCCCCGCGCGATGGAGTTCGCGGCGGCGTCGGGCTGGCGTTGCGCGCCGCCCCCTGTGTCGAGGGGGCGATTTCATGATCGGGCAGGGCGGTGTCCTTGCCTGCCCCACGACCCCTCGCGCAGTCCCGCGTACCGCCCGGCCTTACGCCGTTTCCAGCGTCGCCAGCACCGCGTCGGCTTCGACGAAATCGCCGGCCGCCGCGCGTACCTCGGCGAGCACGCCGGCGCGCGGGGACTTCAGGCTCAGCTCCATCTTCATCGCTTCGATCACCATCACTTCCTGGCCGGCCTCGACCGCGTCGCCGGCGACGAGCTTGACCACGACCACGCGGCCCGGCATCGGCGCGGTGACGTTGTTGCCGGACCCGGAGGCGGCGCTGTGTTCGTGGCGGTACATCGGCACCGATTCCAGGCGCAGGCGGCGCTCGCCGTCGTGCACGACCACCCGGCCGCCGCTCTCGCTCAGGCTCTCGGCGAAGGCGGTCAGGCGACGCGCGCGGCCGTCGATACGCAGGCTCAGTTCGGCGCCGTCGAGGCGCGCGCCCTGGATCTGGTGTTGCACGTCGCCGAGCGCGGGAATCTCGATCCGGTAGTCGCCGCCGCTGCCGTGCGCCTGCAATTCCAGGCGCTCGTCGCGCTGCACGAAGGCCAGGCTGCGGCGGCCGCCGTGGCCGAGGCGCCAACCGTCGGCGATCGCCCACGGCGAGTCCGGGTCGTTGGAAGCGGCGGCGTTATCGCGGCTGCGGCCTTCCTGGGCCAGCAACTGGACCACGGTCGCGCCGAGCAGCAGGTCGCGGTCGCCGGCGGCGTCGACCTGCGCCGAGGGCATGAACTCCTCGAGGTGGCGGTCCAGATACCCGGTGTCGATGCGGCCCTCGACCACCGCCGGGTGGCGGATCAGGCGCTCGAGGAATTCGATGTTCGACTTCGGCCCGGCGATCTCGCACTGGGCGAGCGCGCCGCGCAGGCGCGCCAGCGCGCGCGGACGGTCCTGGTCGTACACGATCAGCTTGGCGATCATCGGGTCGTAGAAGATCGTCACCGTGTCGCCTTCGATCACGCCCGAGTCCAGGCGCACGTGGGCGTCGGCGGACGGCAGACGCAGGCGTTCCAGCTTGCCCGAGCCGGGCAGGAAGCCGGCCTCGGGGTCTTCGGCGTACAGACGCACTTCGATCGCATGGCCGCGCTGGCCGATGGCGTCCTGCGCGCACGGCAGGGCTTCGCCGGCGGCGACCCGCAGCTGCCACTCGACCAGGTCGAGGCCGGTGACGAGCTCGGTGACAGGGTGTTCGACCTGCAGGCGGGTGTTGATCTCCATGAAGTAAAAGCCGCCCGGCTTTCCATCGGCATCCTGGCCGACGATGAACTCGACCGTGCCGGCGTTGACGTAGTCGATCGCCTGGCCGGCCAGCACCGCCGCGGCGCCCATCGTCGCGCGCAGCTCGGCGCTGAGAAACGGCGACGGCGATTCTTCCAGCACCTTCTGGTAACGGCGCTGGGCCGAGCACTCGCGCTCGTTGAGGTGGATCACCTGGCCGTGGCGGTCGCCGAAGATCTGGATCTCGATGTGGCGCGGGCGTTCGACATAGCGTTCGAGCAGCACGCGGTCGCGGCCGAAGGCGTTGCGCGCCTCGCGCTGGCAGCTTTCGAGCAGGGCCGGGAACTCCTCGCTCGCGCGCACGATGCGCATGCCCTTGCCGCCGCCGCCGTGGGCGGCCTTGATCATCAGCGGATAACCGATGCGGTCGGCCTCGCCGTGCAGCAGCGCCGGGTCCTGGTTCTCGCCGGTATAGCCCGGCACCACCGGCACGCCGGCGGCCTGCATCAGTTCCTTGGCGCCGGCCTTGCTGCCCATCTTGCGCATCGAGGCGGCCTTGGGGCCGATGAAGGCGATGCCCGCGGCTTCGACCGCGTCGGCGAAGTCGGCGTTCTCGCTGAGGAAGCCGTAGCCGGGGTGGATCGCCTGGGCGCCGCAACGCAGCGCCACTTCGATGATGGCGTCGCCGCGCAGGTAGCTGTCGGCCGGGCGCGGGCCGCCGATCGGATAGGCCTCGTCGGCCTGGCGTACGTGCTGGGCGTCGGCGTCGGCCTCGGAATACACCGCGACGGTGCGGACGCCGAGGGTGCGGCAGGTGCGGATGACGCGACAGGCGATCTCGCCGCGGTTGGCGATCAGGATTTTTTCAAACATGAAGGAGCACGCCGATCGGGCGCCGCAGCGCAGGGTGGAAGGAGGCCGCGCTGCGAAGGCTCGCGCGCGGCCGGGGTATTTTGGCCGATGGCCCGGCGCGATGGGGCGGCTCGGGCATCGGCGATGCGGCGCCGCTCGCGGCACGCCGTCGCAATACCGCGATGCGATGGGGCGATGCGATGACCTGCGCCGCCATCAGGCGGCCGGTGCGTGGCAGACCGCCTCGACGTTGTTGCCGTCGGGGTCGATCACATAAGCGCCGTAGTAGTTGGGGTGGTAATGCGCGCGCACGCCCGGCGCGCCGTTGTCGCGGGCGCCGGCGGCCAGCGCCTGCGCGTGGAAGGCATCGACCGCGGCGCGGCTGTCCGCGTTGAAGGCCACATGGGCGCCGCCGCTAGCCTGGCCGCTCTTGCTGATCCAGAACGCCGGGCGCTGCGGCGGGCCGAAGCCGAACACTTCCTCGCCGCCGGTGATCTCCCTGCCGATCGTGGTCACCAGGCCGTAGCCCAACGGCGCCAGTGCCTGCAGATAGAAGTCGCGGCTGCGCAGCGGGTCGGCGACGGACAGGCCGAGATGGTCGAGCATGGGACGCTCCTTGGATGGCGGGCCGTTACGGGCACCAGTGGGCCTTGCGCTTGTCGAGGAAGGCCGACAAGCCTTCCTGGCCTTCCGACGATACCCGCAGGGCGGCGATCAGACCGGCATTGTCGGCGTCCAGGCGGGCGCCGTCGCGCTCGCCGGCGACCCGGCGCACCAGCGTCTTGGCCTGGGCGGCGGCATGCGGACCGGCCTTGAGCAACAACGCGATCTGCTGCGCGACCGCGGCATCCAGGCCGTCCTCGGCGACTACGTCATGAAGCAGGCCGATGCGCAGGGCGGTGGCGGCATCGAAGATTTCCGCGCTCGCGAACCAGCGGCGCGACTCGCGCGCGCCGATCGCCTCGATCACGTACGGCGAGATCACCGCCGGCAGCAGGCCCAGCTTGCTCTCGGTCAGACCGAACTTCGCCGACGGCGTCGCCAGGGCGATGTCGCAGCAGGCGACCAGGCCGACGCCGCCGCCGAACGCCGCGCCGTGGACCCGGGCGATGGTCGGCTTGGGCAACTCGTTGAGGGTGCGCATCAGGCGCGCCAGGGCCAGGGCGTCCTCGCGGTTGGCCGCTTCGCTGGCCGCGGCCATGCCGCGCATCCAGTTGAGGTCGGCGCCGGCCGAGAACGAGGCGCCTTCGCCCTCGATCACCACCACCCGCACCTCGTCGTCGCCGGCCGCGGCTTCCAGCGCGCCGGTCAGCGCCGCGATCAGGATGGCGTCGAAGGCGTTGTGCAGCTCCGGACGATTCAGGCGCAGGCGGGCGACAGGGCCCTCGCGCAGGCTAAGCAGCGGATGGGACATGGGGGATGAGTTTGTAGGAGTTGGCGAATGATACCGTTCAGCTTGCCGCGTCCGCTCCTGTACGGTCGGCGGTGCTAGAATGAGAACAATTCCCATTTGGGACGCCACCGTTCAGTGGAAGCCACCCTTTGAAGCTGTCCGAACTGCCGCGCCGCACCGCGGCCACGGTCGAGTCCGTCGATGACCAGATCGCCAACGACACCATCGCAAGACGCCTGCGCGAACTCGGTTTCGTCAGCGGCGAGCGGGTCGAAGTAGTGGCCGCCGGCCCGCTCTCGGCCGAGCCGCTGCTGGTCCAGGTCGGCTATACGCGCTTCGCCCTGCGCCGCAGCGAGGCCGCGCGCGTGCGGGTGAAGCTGCTGGACGCCAATGTTTCGGAGCCGCGGTCGTGACCGCCGCCGCCGAGCCCCTGCGCGTCGCCCTGGTCGGCAACCCCAACTGCGGCAAGACCGCGCTGTTCAACCTGCTGACCGGCAGCCGCCAGAAAGTCGCCAACTACGCCGGCGTCACCGTCGAGCGCAAGGAAGGCCGTTTGCGCGCGCCTTCGGGCCGCACCTATGCGGTGCTCGATCTGCCCGGCGCCTACAGCCTGCAGGCGGCGAGCCTGGACGAGGCGGTCACCCGCGACCTGGTGCGCGGTTTCTATCCCGGCGAACGCGCGCCCGACGTGCTGCTGTGCGTGGTCGATGCGACCAACCTGCGCCTGCACCTGCGCTTCGCCCTGGAACTGCGCGAACTCGGCCGGCCGATGGTGGTGGCGATCAACATGATGGACGCGGCCAAGCGCCGCGGCATCGAGATCGACCTGGTCGCGCTCGAGCGCGAACTCGGCGTGCCGGTGGTGCCGACCGTCGCGGTCAAGCGCGACGGCGCCCACGAACTGGTCGCCATGCTCGACCGGATCGCGGTCGGGCCGCGCGAACCGCACGAGCCGCGGGTGCGCCTGGGCGAGAGCGCCGACCTGCATGCCGAAACCCGTCGCCTGCTCGCGCTCAGCGTGAGCATGCCGACCCGCACCGCCAAGGTCGACGACGTGCTCGACCGCTGGCTGCTGCATCCGGCGCTGGGCCTGCTGACCCTGGCGGTGGTGATGTTCCTGATCTTCCAGGCGGTGTACGCCTGGGCGACGCCGCTGATGGACGGCATCGAGGCGGTCACCGCGCTCGCCGGCGAATGGGTCGGCGCGACCCTGCCGGAGGGGCCGCTGCGCAGCCTGCTGGTCGACGGCATCATCGCCGGCCTCGGCGGGGTGATCGTGTTCCTGCCGCAGATCCTGATCCTGTTCGCCTTCATCCTGGCGCTGGAGGAATCGGGCTACCTGCCGCGCGCGGCGTTCCTGCTCGACCGCATGATGGCCGGCGCCGGTCTGTCGGGCCGCTCGTTCATTCCGCTGTTGTCGAGCTTCGCCTGCGCCATCCCCGGGATCATGGCGACGCGCTCGATCCAGGACCCGCGCGACCGACTGGCGACGATCCTGGTCGCGCCCCTGATGACCTGTTCGGCGCGCCTGCCGGTGTACGCCTTGCTGATCGGCGCCTTCATTCCGCAGCGCGAAGTCTGGGGCATGTTGAACCTGCAGGGCCTGGTGCTGTTCGGCCTGTACATGGCCGGCATCCTCAGCGCGCTGATGGTGTCGTGGGTGATGAAGAAGTGGCGCCGCGACAAGAGCGAACACGCGCTGTTGCTGGAGCTGCCCTCGTACCGGATACCGCATCCGCGCGATCTGCTGATCGGCCTGTGGGAGCGCGCCTGGATCTTCCTGCGCCGGGTCGGCGGCATCATCCTGTCGCTGACCATCCTGCTGTGGTTCCTGCTGTCGTTCCCGGGCGCGCCCGAGGGCGCGACCATGCCGGCCATCGACTACAGCTTCGCCGGCCGCATCGGCCATGCCATGACCGCAGTGTTCGCGCCGATCGGCTTCAACTGGCAGATCTGCATCGCGCTGATCCCGGGCATGGCCGCGCGCGAAGTCGCGGTGGCCTCGCTGGCGACGGTGTACGCCTTGTCCGCGGCCGACGACGAAGCCGCCGCGCAGGCGCTGAGCCCGATCATCACCGACACCTGGTCGCTGGCGACCGCGCTGTCGCTGCTGGTCTGGTTCATCTACGCACCGCAATGTCTGTCGACCCTGGCGACGATCCGCCGCGAGACCAACTCGTGGAAACAGGTGGCGATCAGCGCCGGTTATCTGTTCGCCTTGGCCTACCTGGCCTCGTTGCTGACCTACCAGGTCGCGGTCGCCCTGGGAGCGGGCTGAGCCATGGACGCCGGACTGTTCGCGCAGTACGTGGTGATCGCGATCGCGGTGCTCGCCAGCGCCGTGGTCGTCGCGCGCAAACAGTTCCCCGGCGGCGTGCGCCGCTTGCGCGTGGCCTGCGCCCTGCCGCTGGTGCGCGACGGCCGGCCGCCGTGGCTGCGCCGGATCGGCAAGGCGATCGCGCCGGCGCCGCGCGCGGCCGCGCCGAACTGCGCCGGTTGCGACAGCTGCGGGCCGTCGGACTGAGCCGGTCAAGGTTCGAGCCAGCGCAGAACGCAACGAAGCCCCGCATGAGCGGGGCTTCGTCTTTCAGGCCGGTAGAACGCGTGGCCGCGGCGCCGAGCCCGGCGAGCGGAACCTGCGGCCGCCGGCGGCGATCCGCGCGCTCAGTTGCTGCGGCTGCGCAAGTAGTCCTGCACTTCCTGCAGATAGCTCTGCGCTTCCTCGCGGTGCGCCGGGGCGAGTTCGCTGCCGAAGCGGCTCTTGCCGTCGTGCAGTTGCAGGTAGGCCGCGACGCTGCCGTCGTCGCGCAGGAAGTCGAAGATCGCGATGAAGTCGTTGGCCGCGGGCTCGTTGAAAGCGCCGGCGGCGCGCAAGGGGCTGAGGATGCGCAGCCGCTCGGTGAGGTTCTCCGATACCCGCAGCATCGCGATGTGCAGGGTGCGGTTGATTTCGTCGTACTCGACCGGCGGCGTGCCGGTCCACTCGTCCTGGCGCCAGGCCTTGATCAGGTCGGCCACCGTCGGCGCATCCAGGTCGGCGAGCATTTCCGCGGCGGCCTTGCCGAGGCCGCGGACCGCGTGGCGGTCGAACCAGCACTGCCAATCGTCGAACGAGACCGGGCGCGCCGGCGTGGAATTCATGAAAGCTTCGTACTGCTCGTGGCTCAGCGTGAATCTCGCGTACAGCGAAGCGGGTTGCGACATCGAAAGGGGTCCTTTCCTGTGACCGACGCGCAGACGCCTTAGCGTCGCAGACGTCCTTTGTTCGCGGCCTTGTAGCCGACCGCTTCGAAGGCCTCGACCGCCAGGGTGAAGGTGCGTTCCTCGCCGGGATGCAGGGCGCCGACGCCGACGACCTGGCGGGTGATCTCCTCGCCGCGGTCGTTGCGGATCGACAGCACCATGGAGTACTCCCACGCGCCGTCGCTCGGCGGATGCCGAATCGTGCCCTCGACATGCAGCGGCGAGAATCTCGCCGCCGTCTGTTGCGATGCGTCCGAATCGAAGCGCAAGTGATGCCGGCACGCCGGACAGACGCTCGCGCTTTCGAGGATCGTCGCCTTGCAATGCGGACAAATGCGCGTCGCCCCGGGCAGGCCCTGGCGGACGGCGCTCATGAGTCGGCGCCGGTCTCCGTCTTGGCGCCGTTCTTGTCGGCCTTGCCTTCGCCGCGCCCGCCTTCGTTGCGTGCGACCGGCTTGGCGGCGTCCTTGTCGTCCCAGCCGAACTCGACCTGGCCGCGCATGCGCGAACCGGCTGCGACCGTCATCACCGCCGCCTTGACGTCGCCGATCATCGCGCCGCTGTCGAGCAGTTCGACGCGCTGCGCCGATTCGATGTTGCCTTCGAGTTCGCCGGCGATCACGACCTTGCGCGCGCGCACGCCGCCGGTGAGCTTGGCGCCGAGTTCGACGGTGAGGTCGCCGTCGACCTGGACGTCGCCCTTGAAGCGGCCGGCGATGCGGATGTGGCCGGAGCCCTGGATCTTGCCTTCGATCGACAGGTCCGAAGCGATCAGGGACTCCTTGACCGTTTCGCGTTCGACCGCGCGCGCGGCCGGAGCCGGCGCGGGGGCCGGTGCGGCGGCATACGGCGCGGGCGAGGGCGAAGCGTGTCCAAACGAGAATTCGGTGGCCGCGTCGGGTTCTTTCTTGAGCGCGGTTTCCGGTTGCAGCGGCGGTACCGGATTGTCGCGCTTGGGCGGAGCAGGCTGGTTGAAGATGGCCATGACGCGGTGTTTCCTCAGGTCGGGGGATCAGGTGATGACACGCGTGAACTTCGGAGCCTAACACGCTGATACGACGCGCCCACTGTGATGAATCTCACCAATCGGAGTTGCAGAAAACCGCGACTCGGATTCAGTTTTCGCAGGCGTTTGCGCAACTGCGAAACACCTCGAAGGCTCACGCGTTCAGCGAACCGAGGCCGCGGCTGCGATGGCAAAAATAGTTCAGAAATCTTTCAGGCCGATGAACAGGCCGATGAACAGGCCGGCTCGCCGCTGTCGAATCGACCGCACGAACAGGCGCGACGGGATGGGATGGACAGGCCTCAGCCGATACGGACCGAGCCGGCAGCGGTCACGCCCACAGCAGGCCGCGCACGATCAGCAACAGCGCCGCCGCCACCAGCAAGGGGCGCAGCCAACTCGCCTGTTCGCGCGCGGTCTGCAGGTCGGTGCGTTGCAGTCTGGCCAGGTGCAGGTCCTGCGCGATCGGGGTCGCCACGCCGGCGGCCAGGTACAGCGGCAGCCATGTGTCCGGTATCGCGCGCAACTGCCCGGCCGGCGTGCCCAACACAATCGCGAAACAATCCGGCAGGCACACCGCGACGACGAGCCCGGCGAACATCGTCCACACCGTGCGATAGATGCGGCCGACGCCGCGCGCGACCATCCAGGTCGCCGCCATGCCGACGACGGCCAGCGCAGACAGGTCGGTCGACAGCGGCGCGAGACCCAGCGCGAGGACGGCGAGCGCGGCGACCAACAGCAACGGCCGGTCGCGATACGACAGCACGCCGGGGTCGCCGCGCTTCGGCAGTAGCGGAGTCAACATACGGACGCAGGCGAGCGAGAGCCAGATCGCCGCACCGATGAACCACACCCGCGGCAGGTCGGCGAGCAGGGAGTTGCGCGGGCCGAAGGCGGCGAAGAAGCCGAGCAGCAACAGCGGATACAGCACGATGCGCGCCGCCGCGAGCAAGGCGCGGCGCACATCGATGCGATGGCGATCGGTCGCCCGATGCCAGAAGTCCATGCTGCCGGCATCGAGCCGCGTCGCCGCCAGCTGCGGGTCGATCTGCCGCAGGCTCGACCACAGGCTCATCAGGCGCGTCGGCAGCATCGCGACCAGCGCGATCAGCACCCGGCGCCGGAGCGAATAGGGCCCGAGCAGCTCGCGCATCAGCATCCGGTCCACCGGCCGCACTCGCGGCGACAGCATCGTCGCGACGGTCTGCTCGAACTCGGCGGCGGCCTCGGCGCGCCGGCTGGCCTGATGCACTTGTTCCTGCAGCCAGTCTTCTCGCGGGTTGACGCTGTCGAGGGCGAAGAAGGCGGCGATGGTGCGCACCGACTCGCTCGACAGCGGCGGGTCGGCCATGGCCAGCGCGTGCGCGACCGGTGCGCGCAGGGCCTGTTTCAGGTCGAGCGAGTACAGCGGCTCCAGGTCCAGCAGCCAGCGTTCCAACTCGGCCGCGCCGTGATCGCTCGCGCGCTGCAGCAGTTCGTCGAGGAAGGCGCGGCCGTCGAAGGCGTCGCTTGGGTCCTCGTCGTCGGACGGCGGCGAGGGCGGTCTGCGCCAGCGGTCGTCCGCGGACGCGTGCGAGCGGCCCGATGGTGGCTCGGATGCCTCCGCGCGATCGGAGTCCGGCGGTTCATCGACGGGGCGCTCGCCGTGTTCGCCGTGGTGTTCGCGCTGGCACTCCGGCGCCGCCGCCGCAAGGTCTTCGTCCTCATCCTCGCCGTGTTCGCCGAGCGAGCGCCGGTGCTCGGCGTAAGCCAGGCAGTGCCGGTAGGCATCGTGCAGGTCCTGGAACCCGGCCGGGTCCTCGTCGGGACGGCTGCGGCGCAGCTCGCGCGCATAGGCGCGCTTGATCTCGCGCTCGTCGGCGCTGGCGGCGATGCCCAGGCGCTCGAACGGACTCATGTCTCGTTCGCCGCTTTGATCACCCGTGCGATCGCCACCAGCAGCATCAACAGGAAAAACAACACGCCCGGCGCCAGGCCGAGCGGATGGCGGCCACGCTTGCCGGGGCGAGGGTCCGGGTCGAACCGCAGCCCGCGGAAATCCGCGCCGCGCGCCTGCGAGTAGGCGCGCAGGTCGGCGATCGCCGGTTGCAGCGCCGCGGTGCGCGGATGCACGGTGTCGAGATCGAAGAAGGCCAGCACGATGTCGAGCTGGGCGATGTACAGCGAGGGTTCGCGTTCCAGGCGCGCCACCAGGGCCGGGGCGAGCGCCTGCTTGCGTTCGACCGAGTACAGGTCGGGGTGCTCGCGCAGCCAGCGTTCGAGTTCCTGCGAGCTGCCCTCGCGCGCGACCTGCAGCAGGCGGTCGAGGAAGGCGTCGCTGTCGAAGGGCGGGCGCTCGAAAGCGCCGCGGCCGAAGTCGTCGCTGCCGCTTTCTACGGCGTCGCGCTGGACGCCGGTGTCGTCGGCGTGCGCGTCATCGGCGCGCAGGCGCAGCGTCGGCAGCGCCCGCATGCCGTCGAGCAGCGCGTCGAGGTCCTCGAACATCGCGCTCGCCGCTTCGGGCTGCGGCCGGCGCGCCCATTCCAGGCAACGCTCATAGGCTTCGTTCAACTGCTGGAACGCGACCGGGTCCTCGTCGGGCCGGGTCTTGCGCAACTCGCGCGCATAGGCGCGCTTGATCTGGCTTTCGTCTGCGTCGTGGTCCAGGCCCAGGCGGGCGAACGGGCTCATGCGCGGGACATGCTCAGGACTGGGCTTCGATCGCGTCGAGGTAGCGCGCGAACTCGGTCCGGTGGTGGGCGATGAGCTCCGGGTCCTGCAGGTCCAGGGCGCCGCGGAACTGCACCAGCGCGTCCTGCAACTGCTCGCGCGCCCACAGCAGTTCTTCGTACAGGCGTTCGGCGCGCGCGACCAGGGCGATGTTCTCCTGCTGTTCGCGCGGATGCACCTTGATCGCCGCGAGGGCGGCCAGGCGTTCGCGGATCTCCTCCTGGCTCAGCACGCCGGGGTTCTTTTCCAGCACCACCTCGCGCTTGAGCCCGGTCGACAGCGCGACCGCCTCGACCTGCAGCAGGCCGTTGATGTCGTAGGTGAAACGCACGTCGATCGGGTTCTCGTCGCGGCGCTTGGGCGGCAACTCGATCGAGACCATGCCGAGGCGGACGTTGTGCTCGACCCGCGGGCTCTCGCCCTGGTAGATCTCGATCTCGACCGCGCGCTGCTCGTCGTAGGTCGGGAAATAACGCTCGACCCGGCTCACCGGCACGGTGCTGTTGCGGTGGATGATCGGCGAGAAGATGCCGGTGGTGTAGCGGCCGTGGGTCTCGCGGCTGGTGCTGACGCCGAGGGTGTGCGGACACACGTCGGTGAGGATGATTTCCTCCAGCGATTCGTCGCGCGCCTTCATCCCGGCGGCGACGCAGGCGCCCAGGCCGATCGCTTCGTCGGGGTTGACGTGGCGCAGCGGCAGGCGGCCGAACATGCGCGAGACCAGGCGCGCGCTCAGCGGCATGCGCGAGGCCCCGCCGACCAGGACGATTTCGTCGAGCTGGGCGGGGCTGAGCTTGGCGTCGCGCATCGCCCGTTCCAGCGGCGCGCGCAGGCGCTGCACCAGCGGTTCGCAGATCCGCGCGAAGGCGGCCTCGTCGACCCGCCAGGCGCGCGCCTGGCCGGCCAGGTTCAGTTCGAAGCCGACCTCGCTGCCGCGGGCCAGTTCGTGCTTGAGCGCCTCGATGCGGCGTTCGAGGATCGCCAGCTCGGTCAGGCTCAGCTGGCTCGCGGCCAGGCCGTGTTCGCTCAGGAAAGCCTCGAGCAGGGCCTGGGAGAAGTCTTCGCCGCCGAGGAAGTTGTCGCCGGCGCTGGCGTGCACTTCCATGATTCCGTCGAACAACTCCAGGATCGACACGTCGAAGGTGCCGCCGCCGAGGTCGAACACCAGGTAACGGCCGCCGCCGTCGCGCTGCTGCAGGCCGTAGGCCAGGGCCGCCGCAGTCGGTTCGTTGATCAGCCGCTCGACCTTGATCCCGGCCAGTTCGCCGGCGATGCGGGTGGCCTTGCGCTGGCTGTCGGAGAAATACGCCGGCACGCTGATCACCGCCTCTTCGACGCGGCGGCCGAGGTCGGCCTCGGCGTCGGCGATCAGCGACTTCAGGATCAGCGCCGACAATTCCTCGGGACGGAAGCGGTGCTTGCCGAGCGCGGTGACGCGGTCGGTGCCCATCCAGCGCTTGAACGCGGCGACGCTGCGCTGCGGGTGCGAGACCAGCCGTTCGCGCGCGGCGCGGCCGACGATGACCTCGTTGTGCTCGCCGACGCTGACCACCGAAGGCGTCAGCAGCGAGCCCAGGGCGTTCGCGATCAGGCGCGGGCCGTCGGGCCCGTGGACGCCGATCAGCGAATGGGTGGTGCCGAGGTCGATGCCGACGATCATGCGAAGCAGTCCTTTGCTGCGGGATTACATCCGGAATACGCCGAAGCGGGTGCGGTCCTCGATCGGCGCGTTGAGGCTGGCCGACAGCGCCAGCCCCAGCACCCGGCGGGTGTCGGCCGGGTCGATGATGCCGTCGTCCCACAGCCGCGCGCTGGCGTAGTAGGGGTTGCCCTGGCTTTCGTACTGGTCGCGGATCGGTGCCTTGAAGGCTTCCTCTTCGTCCGGCGTCCACACCTTGCCGGCCGCTTCGATGCCGTCGCGGCGCACCGTCGCCAGCACCGAGGCGGCCTGTTCGCCGCCCATCACGCTGATGCGCGCGTTCGGCCACATCCACAGGAAGCGGGCGCCGTAGGCGCGGCCGCACATGGCGTAGTTGCCGGCGCCGAAGCTGCCGCCGATCACCACGGTGAACTTGGGCACGTGCGAGCAGGCCACCGCGGTGACCATCTTGGCCCCGTCCTTGGCGATGCCGGCGTTCTCGTATTTCTTGCCGACCATGAAGCCGGTGATGTTCTGCAGGAACACCAGCGGGATGCCGCGCTGGTTGCACAACTCGATGAAGTGCGCGCCCTTCAGCGCGCTCTCGGCGAACAGGATGCCGTTGTTGGCGACGATGCCGACCGGATAGCCGTGGACGTGGGCGAAGCCGGTGATCAGGGTCTTGGCGTAGCGCGCCTTGAACTCCTGCAGTTCGCTGCCGTCGACGATGCGGGCGATCACCTCGCGGATGTCGAACGGGCGGCGGGTGTCCTTGGGAACGATGCCGTACAGCTCCTGCGCGGCGTACAGCGGCTCGCGCGAGGCCTGCACGGTCACCGGCAGGGTCTTGCGGCGGTTGAGGTTGCCGACGATCTCGCGGGCGATCTGCAGCGCGTGGCGGTCGTCCTCGGCGAAATGGTCGGCCACGCCCGACACGGTGGTATGCACTTCGGCGCCGCCGAGCGCTTCGGCGTCGACCACCTCGCCGGTGGCGGCCTTCACCAGCGGCGGGCCGCCGAGGAAGATCGTGCCCTGTTCCTTGACGATGATGCTCTCGTCGCACATCGCCGGCACGTAGGCGCCGCCGGCGGTGCAGCTGCCCATCACCACCGCGATCTGCGGGATGTTCTCGGCGCTGAGGCGGGCCTGGTTGTAGAAGATGCGGCCGAAATGCTCGCGGTCGGGGAACACCTCGTCCTGCAGCGGCAGGAAGGCGCCGCCGGAGTCGACCAGGTAGATGCAGGGCAGGCGGTTCTCGCGGGCGATCTCCTGCGCGCGCAGGTGCTTCTTGACCGTCATCGGGAAGTAGGTGCCGCCCTTGACCGTGGCGTCGTTGGCCACGATCACCACTTCCAGGCCCTGCACGCGGCCGATGCCGGCGACCATGCCCGCGGCGGGCGCGGCGTCGTCGTACATGCCCTCGGCGGCGAGCGGGGCGATTTCCAGGAACGGCGAACCCGGATCGAGCAGCGCGGCGATGCGGTCGCGCGCCAGCAGCTTGCCGCGCTCGGTGTGCTTGGCCCGGGCCTTGTCGCCGCCGCCGTGCGCGGCGCGCGCCAGGCGCGCATCGAGTTCCTCGACCAACGCCTGGTGGTAGGCGACGTTGTCCCGGAAATCCTGCGAGCGCGGGTCGAGTTGGGAGGTGATCGCGGGCATTGCACGGCGGCCTGGTTCTGGGACGCGGCATCAAAACACAAAGCGCCGTTCGCGGCCAATCACTTCGGGCGATGCGGTGCAGTACTGGGCAATGTAGCAAGCGCGGCGCGCGGGCGCTGCGCCGGCACTGCGGACGAGAACGAACCTCCGCGTGCGCCGCCTCCGTGGACGACGGAAGGCCCGCGTGCGCGGACACGACAAAAGCCGTTTGGGCGGACCGCTGATGGCTGAAGTCCCGCACGTGCGGCGTGCGGACAAAAAGAAAGGCCCGCTTGCGCGGGCCTCTCGAAACAGCGTCTACGCAAGCGGATTAGTGCTTGGCAGCTTCTTCCTTGGCCTTCTCGGCGGCGGCGTCGGCCTTGTCGGAGACCTTGGCAGCGGCGTCGGCGGTAGCGTCGGCAGCCTTTGCGGTCGCGTCGGCGGCGCCAGCAGCGGCGTCGGCAGCGGCATTGGCGGTGGCGGCAGCGGCGTTGTCGACAGCGGCGCCGGCAGCGGCGGCAGCGTCGGTGGTGGCGGCAGCGGCGGCGTCGGCGCCTTCGGCGACGGCGGTGCCGGCGGCGTTAGCGGCCTGGGCGGCAGCGTCGCCAGCCTGCTCGGCGGCGGCCGAGGCTTCGGCGGCTTCGTTCTTGGCTTCTTCGGACTTCGGGGCGCAAGCCGACAGGGCCAGGACGGAAGCGGCGAGGAGGACGTAAAGGTGGGTCTTCATGAGTGTCTATCCTGAGGAGTTGTCTGAGAAAAAACGTGGAGCGGTGATGTCAGGCAACGCCAGTGCGCGCAGCGGTCCGGCAAGCCGGCTCGGATCGTTCACTGACCTTACGGAAAAAGCCGCCGGAGACCGGCGGCTTTCCCGTTCGGCACGATGACTCGTGCCGGAACTAAGTAGCATCGCTTGCGCGATATTACTTCTTCGCTTCTTCCTTGGCAGCTTCTGCCGGGGCAGCAGCGTCCTTGGCGGCAGCAGCGGCTTCCTTCGCGGCGTCTTCGGCGTTCTCGGCGGCGTCGGCAGCGGCGTCGGCAGCAGCCGGGGTCGCAGCGTTGGCAGCGGCGTCGGCCGAGGTGGCGGCAGCGTCGGCAGCCGAAGCGGCGGCGTCGGCGCTGGCAGCAGCGGCGTCGGCGGTGGCAGCGTCGCCAGCAGCGGCGGCGGTGTCAGCAGCGGCCTGAGCTTCGGTCGAAGCGGCAGCGGCGTCGGCGGAAGCTTCTTCGGCCTGCTTCTGGTTCGAGCAAGCGGCCAGGGCCAGGCCCAGTGCCAGGGCGATCAGCGCCTTGTTGAAATTCATGATTCGGATTCCTCGTCGATTTAGTTAGGCAACGCGCAGTTGCGCGCCGATAACATGATGACAAGCCGGTGACGTGTGTCAAGCGGCCTTGCCGGTTTTTTTTGTGCAACGCGTTTTTAACTAATTAGAGCAACTCTATCGCAATTGCGGTCGCTTCGCCGCCGCCGATGCACAGCGAGGCGACGCCGCGGCGGCCGCCGCGCAGGCGCAGGGCATTGATCAGGGTGACCACCAGGCGGGCGCCGCTGGCGCCGATCGGGTGGCCCAGGGCGACCGCGCCGCCATGGACGTTGATCTTGTCGTGGGGGATGCCGAGGTCCTTCATCGGCGCCATCGCGACGCAGGAAAAGGCCTCGTTGACCTCGAACAGGTCGACGTCGGCGACCGTCCAGCCGGCCTTTTCGAGCACGTTTGAAATCGCTTTCACCGGTGCGGTGGTGAACCATTCCGGGGCCTGCGCATGGCCGGCGTGGGCGACGATCCGGGCCAGCGGCTCGAGCCCGCGCGCGGCGGCGTCGTCGGCCGACATCAGCACGGTCGCGGCGGCGCCGTCGGAGATCTTCGAGGACGACGCGGCGGTCAGCACGCCGTCCTTGCCGAAGGCCGGGCGCAGGCCGGGGATCTTGCTGACGTCGATCTTGGCCGGCTCTTCGTCGCTGTCGACCACCACCTCGCCCTTGCGGCCCTTGACGGTGACCGGAACGATCTCGTCCTTGAAGTGGCCGGCGCTCTGCGCGGCCTGCGCGCGCTTGACGCTTTCCTCGGAATAGGCGTCGATCGCCGCGCGATCCAGGCCGTATTTCTCGCAGGCGGCGTCGCCGAACACGCCCATGGCCTTGCCGTCGTAGGGGTTGGTCAGGCCGTCCCAGGCCATGTGGTCGAGCATCTCGGTGCTGCCGTAGCGGATGCCGGTGCGCGAGTGGTTGAGCAGGTGCGGGGCATTGGTCATCGACTCCATGCCGCCGGCGACGACGACCTTGGCCGAGCCGGCCTTGATCAGGTCGTGGGCCAGCATGATCGCCTTCATGCCCGAGCCGCAGACCTTGTTGATCGTAGTGCAGCCGGCGGCGGTCGGCAGGCCGGCATTGAGCGCGGCCTGGCGCGCCGGGGCCTGGCCGAGGCCGGCCGGGAGCACGCAGCCCATGATGACTTCGTCGACCTGGTCGGCGGCGACGCCGGACTGCTCGAGCGCGCCGGCGATCGCGGCGCTGCCCAGGGTCGGGGTCGGGACGCCGGTGAACTGGCCGAGGAAGGAACCGATGGCGGTGCGCTTGGCACCGACGATGACGACATCGCTCATGGCGGAACTCCAGAAACTGTGGCGTAGGCGGCCGGCGCGGGGCCGGGTAACCGCCGGATTATGCGGCGCCATGCTGCAGCGCGGCAAATCGGCGGTCCCGGCCGAAGCATCGCGGGTCCGGTGCCGAGGCTTGGCTAACGAAAAACAAACAATTGGCCTTGCCATGCCCTGCACGAACCCGCCAGACGGCTGAACGCTGTGGAGCGGTTTTCCGGGTTTTGCCCTCCGGCCGGGTCGCCGCGCGGCCGCCGGTACCGGCAACGACCGGTCGGCGCGCGAAGCCGCGGCAGGCCGCGCCCCATCGGGGCCGGACATCGAGCGAGGTGCGCGCGGCTGAGCGACGAAGCCTTTCTCGGAACCGCGGCCATGGTTCGGGTTTACGCGCCCGGCGAAATCTGCGCGAACAACCTGCGGTTTCGATTGTCGTCGCGCACGGCTTGGATTAAAACGAAGACGACGCGCGGCCGTGTCGCAGGGGTGCGAACGGCGGGCCCGTCCCCGACGGGGAGCTGAGCCATGAAACGATTCGGACCGGCAGCGCGAAGCAGTTCGCGGCTGGCGCTGTGCGCGCTGAGCCTGGCCATCCTGAGCGCCTGCGGTGGCGGCGGAGGCGGCGGCGAAGCGGTGCGCCCGACGCCGCCGCCGCCGGCGAACCCGCCGCCGACCACGCCGCCGGCGCCGAACCCGGCCCAGCCCGCGATCGACGCGCATCTGGCGCTGACCAACGCCCGCGCGGCGCATGCGCTCGGCCTGAGCGGGCAGGGCGTGCGCATCGGCGTGGTCGACAGCGGCGTGCGCCGCACCCATCCGGCGCTGGCCGGTCGGGTCGGCCCGCACTTGATCTATACCGACCCGCGCACCAACAACCACGCCGTCGACGACGTGCTCGGCCACGGCACCTATGTCGCCCAACTCGCCGCCGGCACCGCGGTGGGCAGTTGGCCCGGCGGCATCGCCCCGGGCGCGAGCATCGTCTCGGCGCGCATCCTGTCCGACGTGCGTCCGAACGACGACGGCTCCGGCCAGGGCAACGAAGCGCGCGACGCCGGCGGTCTCGACATCGTCTCGCGCGACCTCATGAACGCTGGCGTGCGCATCATGAACAACTCCTGGGGCGGCCTGTACTGGACCGGCGACAACGTCACCGTCAGTTTCATCAACGCCTACAAGCCCTTCATCGACAACGGCGGCCTGGTCGTGTTCGCGACCGGCAACGAAGCCAAGCCGCAACCGTCCGACAACGCCTCCTTGCCGAGCCAGGGCGCCGGCGCCAACGTGCTCGAACGCGGCTGGATCGCCGCGGCCGCGCTCGACAGCAACAACCCGACCCAACTGGCGAGTTATTCCAACGCCTGCGGCATCGCCATGAACTACTGCCTGGTCGCGCCGGGCAACGTCATCGCGACCGGCGTCAACGACCCGGTCGGCAGCCCGACTTACTGGTTCGTCCAGGGCACCTCGTTCGCCGCGCCGCAGGTGTCCGGCGCCGCAGCGCTGGTGTGGCAGGCGTTTCCCTACTTCAACAACGACCTGGTGCGTCAGACCCTGCTCGGCAACGCCAGGGACCTCGGCGCGCCCGGCGTCGATGCGGTGTTCGGCCAGGGCCTGCTCGATGTCGGCGCCTCGGTGCGCGGCCCGCGCCGGCTCGACTGGGGCGACGTGCGGGTGTCGTTCGACGGCACCTCGACCTGGTCCAATCCGCTCAGCGGCAGCGGCGGACTGATCAAGGAAGGCAGCGGCACCTTGCGCCTGGACAGCGCCGCCGCGCACAGCTACACCGGCACCACCGACGTCGCCGGCGGCGTGCTGCGGCTCGCCGACAACGCCTCGACCGTGTCGCCCTTGCTCGTGCGCTCGGGCGCGACCTTCGCCGGGGGCAACGGCGCGCGCGTCGGCAACCGGGTCGACAACCAGGGCGCTTTGCGCGTGGAAGGCGCCAGCCTGCGCGTCGACAGCTACCAGCAGTCCGCGGCCGGGCAATTGCAGTTCTTCATCGGCTCCAGGCTCGAAGTCACCGGTAACGCGAATCTGGCCGGCAACGCGCACGTGCTCGGGCAGTTGCCGGGTTACACGCGCTCCAGCCGCGAGGTCTTCGTCAACGCCGGCAGCCTCAGCGGCGCCTTCGCCTCGTTGACGACCGCGTCCAACGTGTTCCTGGTCGCGGTGCCCGGCTATAGCAGCACCCAGGCTTGGCTCGACATCGTCTCGCTGAACATCACCGCCGCCGCGCAAGCGATGGGCGTGCAGGGCGCCGCCGCCGCGGCGGCCGAACGCGTCGACGGCGCCTTCGGCGAACTCGACCGCAACACCGTCGTCGAAGGCGGCCCCGGCGCGCACGGCGCCTTCAGCGCCGCGGCCGGCGCCTTGCAGCAGTCGGCCACGCCGGAAATCGCCAAGCGCTCGCTCGCCAGCCTGTCCGGCGAGCTGCACAGCGCCGACGCCGCTTTCGCGATGATGGCGATCGAAGGCAATCGCCGCGCGCTTGAATCGCGCCTGGACGCGCAGTACCTGGACCCGCGCGACGGCGCCTGGGCCGACCGCATCGACGCCCAGCGCGCCACCGCCGGCCGCTTCGACCTCGACGCGAACGGCTGGATCGTCGGCCACGACCGTCGCCAGGGCGCGCTGCGCTACGGCGCCGCGCTCAGCGAGACCGACGGTTATGCGCGCCACGAGCTGCGTCGCGACCGCGAGCGCAATCGGCAGGTCGAGGGCCAGTTCTATGCGGCCTGGAACCGCGGCGGGCACTACCTGCTCGGGCGCGCCGCGCTCGGGCGCATGGACCGCCATCTCGAACGCGAGGTCATGCTCGGCGCCGCCGATTTCGGCGTCGGGACCCGCTACGCCAATCGCTATCTGCAGCTCGATGCGCAACTGGGGCACCGTTTCGAAAGCGCCAACGGCATGGTCACGCCCTATGTCGGGGTGCAGTCGGTGCGCCTGGACCGCGGCGGGTTCGACGAACCCGGCGCGGCCGGCTTCGGCCTCAGCGCCGGCGACTCGACCCTCAGCGCCACCCAGGCGTTGCTGGGCGCGCGCCTGCAGCACGAATGGCGGATCGGCTCGGCCTTGTTGACCCTGGACGGCCGCGCCGAGTGGCAGCGCACCCTGGCGCAGTCGGGCGATTTCATCGACGCCCGCTTCACCGCCGTGGACGTGTGGTCGCCGATCGCCAGCGAGCCGCTGGCCCGCGATGTCGGCGTGTTCGGCCTGGGCCTGAGCACCCGCTTCGGCCGCGGCAGCGTCCTGCGCTTCGACTTCGACCAACGCCGTGAGCGCGGCGAGGACTATTTGCGCGCGTTCGCGACTTGGTCGGTGCCGTTCTGAGGGATGAGCCGCCCGGGTCATCGAGCGCAGCAGCAACTACCGCGATCGATGGTGGCTCCAACCACAGGCCTTCCAAACGAAAACGCCGTCGCAACCGCGACGGCGTTTTGTTTCATCCGTTCGGCGAAAGCTCAGCTCTTGCCGTCGAACAACTCGCGGCCGATCAGCATGCGGCGGATCTCGTTGGTGCCGGCGCCGATCGCGTACAGCTTGGCGTCGCGCAGGATGCGGCCGGTCGGGTACTCGTTGATGTAGCCGTTGCCGCCGAGGGTCTGGATCGCTTCCAGCGCCACCTGCACCGCGGCGTCGGAGGCGTGCAGCAGGCACGAGGCGGCGTCGACGCGGCTCTTGTAGCCGGCATCGAAGTCGCGGCCCACCTGATAGGCGAAGGCGCGGCTCGACTGCAGCGCGGTGTACATGTCGGCGATCTTGCCCTGCATCAGGCCGAAGGTGCCGATCGCCACGTCGAACTGCTTGCGCTCGCGCACGTAGGGCAGGGCGATGTCGAGCGCGGCCTGCATCAGGCCCAGCGGACCGCCGGTCAGGACCAGGCGCTCGGTGTTGAGGCCGCTCATCAGCACCTTGACGCCGTGATGCACTTCGCCGAGCACGTTCTCGACCGGAATCTCGCAGTCCTCGAACACCAGCTCGCAGGTGTTGGAGCCGCGCATGCCCAGCTTGTCGAGCTTCTGCGCGGTGCTGAACCCCTTCATGCCCTTCTCGACGATGAAGGCGGTCATGCACTTGCTGCCGGCGTCCTTGCCCGCGGTGCGCATGTACACCACCAGCACGTCGGCCTCGGGGCCGTTGGTGATCCACATCTTGTTGCCGTTGGCGACCCAGACGTCGCCTTTCAACTCGGCGCGGCAGCTCATCGAGCCGACCACGTCCGAGCCGGCGCCGGGCTCGCTCATCGCCAGCGCGCCCTTCCACTCGCCGCTGCACAGCTTGGGCAGGTACTTGGAACGCTGCGCCTCGTTGCCGTTGGCGTAGAGGTTGGACACGCACAGGTTGGAGTGCGCGCCGTAGGACAGGCCCACCGAGCCGGAGGCGCGGGAGATTTCCTCCATCGCCACCAGATGCGCCAGATAGCCCATCTCGCTGCCGCCGTATTCGCCCGGCACGGTCATGCCCAGGAGGCCCATCTCGCCTAGTTTCGGCCACAGGTCCTGCGGGAAGGCGTTGTCATGATCGATCTGCTCCGCGCGCGGCGCGATCTCGGCTTCGGCGAAACGGCGTACGGCATCGCGCAGCGCGTCGATCTCTTCACCCAGGGGAAAACTGCGCATATCAGCCCTCGTAACGAATCAGCGGCCGCCCGTTGAGCGGTTGGATGTTGCGGTTGTTGCGGCGGTAGTGGGACAAGAACGCCTGGATCTGCGCCTTGGACATCGTCACCGGCGCGGGCAGCACATACCACTCCACATTTTCCGACAACGGCGGGGTCGTTAGCGAGCCCAGATAGTGATAGTAGGCATGCGATTTCGGTAACAGCGCCTCGATATCGATCTCGCGCTGCGCTTTCGCGCCGTCGCGGCGGCTCGGTTCGAGATCGTCGAGCACCTGCTGGGCGACCGGATTGGCCGCGCCTTCGACGTACATCACGCCGATCACGGCCAGGCGCCCGTCCTGGGCCTTGAACACGAAATGGCCTTCGAGCGGGAAGTGCTTGCCGTCGAGGGTGTGTTCGCTTTCGGCGTGGAAATGGAATTGGCTCAGGGCGAAATGGCGGCCGCGGATGGTCGCCTCGGTGCGGTGGGTGTCGACCTGGACCGCGTGGCCGTTGTCGGCGACGGCGTCGATCGGACCGCGGGTGTGGACGAATTCCAGCGCGCGCGGCTCGTTGTCGGCGGCGGCGACCGCCGAGGCGGTGACGATGTCGATCGGCGACTGCGCCTTGTCGTGCGCGGCCTGCCAGCGCTCCTGGTGTTCGTAATCCAGGGTTTCGTGGTGGGCGTGGCCGGGCGGGGCCGGGGCAGCGGCTTGCGCCGCCGCCTGCACGCCGGCGTGCATGGCGATGGCGGCGAAGCCCAGTGCGACCGCGGCGGCGAGTACCTGTTTACGCATGGCGTGCATCCCGTGGGTGGCAAGACAGTGGAGGAGACCGCGTTCGTAGCGTGACCCGGCGACGCGCTTGCGCGCATTCAGAAAGACGCAAGCGGGTGCGAGAACCCTGCGCCGGATACGACGACGGGGCCGATGGGCCCCGTCGTGGTGTGGCTCAGTGGCCGCTGCGGATGCGTCCGCGGAAGCTCGGCGTCGACCGGCCCATCGGCAGCTTGAGCTTGCCGATCGCGCTGATGCGCTCTTCGGCCAGGCGGTCGGCGGCGGTGTAGGTCGGGATGCTGTCGCGCTCGGCGATTTCGAAGATGCGGCCGAGGTTGTGGTAGATCGTGCGCATCATGCGCATGGCGCGCTCGCGGTTGTAGCCGTCGAGTTCCAGCGCCACGTTCATCACGCCGCCGGCGTTCACTGCGTAATCCGGCGCGTACAGGATGCCGCGCTTGGACACTTCGTCGCCGATGGCGTTGTTGGCCAGCTGGTTGTTGGCCGCGCCGCAGATGATCTTGGCCTTCAGGCGCGGCAAGGTCTGCTCGTTGACGGTGCCGCCCAGCGCGCACGGCGAGTACACGTCGGCCGGCACGTCGTAGATCTCGTCCAGGCCCACCGCTTCGGCGCCGTACTCGGACACGGCCTTGTCGACCAAGCCTTTGTTGATGTCGGTGACGAAGATCTTCGCGCCGCGCTCCTTGAGCAGCTTCACGAATTCCATGCCGACGTGGCCCAGGCCCTGCACGGCGTAGCTGTACTTGCCGACTTCCTCGTCGCCGAAGCGCTTGTTCAGCGCCGCCATCAGGCCCTGCAGGGTGCCGTAGGCGGTGAACGGCGAGGGATCGCCCGAACCGCCGTGGACCTGGTGCACGCCGGTGACGTACTCGGTTTCGCGGTACACGTATTCCATGTCGTTGACGTCGATGCCGACGTCTTCGGCGGTGATGTAGCGGCCGCCCAGCGAGTCGACGAACTTGCCGAATGCGCGGAACAGCGCCTCGGACTTGTCGGCGGCCGGGTCGCCGATGATCACGGCCTTGCCGCCGCCGATGTTGAGGCCGGCGACCGCGTTCTTGTAGGTCATGCCGCGGCTCAGGCGCAGCACGTCGTTCAGCGCGTCCTGCTCGGTCTTGTACGGCCACATCCGCAGGCCACCCAGCGCCGGGCCGAGCACGGTGTTGTGGATCGCGATGATGGCCTTCAGGCCGGCGTCCTTGTTATGGCAGAACACGACCTGCTCATGGCCGAAGGTGTCGAGGGTTTCGAAAATCATCGGGTGCTCCGGACCGGCGCGGCATTGCGCGAAGCGCTAAGGACGCCTGGTGGTGGTAAGTCGTTGAATGGAAATGGATTCGCCTGTACGCCGCAACCGCAGGGGCCCGCCGTAGGGGCCGTAGTCTAAAGCAATCGGGCAATACGGCTAGGTATTGCAGGGTCCGGGCAATCGTGGCTGGAACCGCTCCGTGAAGGCTTATGAAGCCCGGTGAAAGCCTGCGCAGGCTGCGCGCGGCCCGGTCCGGGCCGCGACTGGGCGCGCGCTGCGCGCTTTGCCGCAGTTGCCGATTCGCCGCCGGCCGCTCGAACGTTCGCCTTCGCCTTCGCCTTCGCCTTCGCCTTCGCGTCGCACCCGCAAGGAGCCGCAGCGCAGCCAAGGGTAGGAGCGGCGCAAGCCGCGACCGCGCACCCGCACGATCGCCTCGCCGGCTTCCTGCAATCGAATCGCTTCGCATCGTGACCAGCCTTTGCCGGAGCGACAAAAGCCGCGACCGCACGAACACGCATCTGCAACCGCATTCCGCTTCGATCGGCCGCGACGACCGTGCCAGTCGTCGCGCTTGCGCAGCTATCGGGCACCGACGCGGTCGCGGCTTGCGCCGCTCCTGCCTCTAAGCTTCGCCGGCATGGCGACGTGCGGGCCATGACGCGGCCCGGGCGCGCCCGCAGCACCGTTCGCCCCCGCACGGCCGGCCGCCGGACCGGACCTGCCGCCCGGAGCTACAATACGCACAGCCCGTATGCGTATCGAGATGCCCATGAGCACGACCGCCGCCAACATTCCTGCCGCACAGCCCGACGCCACGCCGCTGCGTTTCGTCACCGCTGCCAGCCTGTTCGACGGCCACGACGCCGCGATCAACATCATGCGTCGCCTGATCCAGGGGCAGGGCGCCGAAGTCGTCCACCTCGGCCACAACCGCTCGGTCGAGGACGTGGTCCGCGCCGCGCTGCAGGAAGATGCCGACGGCATCGCCCTGTCCAGCTACCAGGGCGGTCATGTCGAGTACTTCAAGTACATGGTCGACATGCTCAGGGAACGCGGCGCCGGCCACATCCGCGTGTTCGGCGGCGGCGGCGGCACCATCACCCCGGAAGAGATCCGCGAATTGCAGGCCTACGGCGTCGAGCGCATCTACCACCCCAACGACGGCATGCACATGGGCCTGGTGGCGATGATCGAAGACGTCATCCGCCGCGCCAACGAAGGCCGCATCGCCGACACCACGCCGGACAAGCCGGCCGCGATCGACGATGAGATCACCATCGGCAAGATGCTCTCGGCGATCGAAGAGGGCCTGCTCGACGAAGCCCAGCTCGCCCATCTGCGCAAGCAGTGGCAGCTCGCCGGCGGCAAGACCCCGGTGGTCGGCATCACCGGCACCGGCGGCGCCGGCAAGTCCTCGGTCACCGACGAACTGCTCAACCGCTTCCTGGCCAATTTCCCCGACATGCGCATGGCGGTGATCTCGGTCGACCCGACCCGCCGCCGCACCGGCGGCGCGCTGCTCGGCGACCGCATCCGCATGAACTCGCTGCGCAGCCCGCGCGTGTACATGCGCTCGATGGCCACCCGCCGCCAGCACTCGGCCACCAACACCGTGCTGAAGGACTGCATCGGTTTCCTGCGTGGCCTGGGCTACGACCTGGTGATCGTGGAGACCGCCGGCATCGGCCAGTCCGACTCGGAGATCGTCGACCTGGTCGACTTCCCGATGTACGTCATGACCAGCGACTTCGGCGCGCCGAGCCAGTTGGAGAAGATCGACATGCTCGACTTCGCCGAACTGGTGGTGCTGAACAAATTCGACAAGCGCGGCGCCGAAGACGCGCTGCGCGACGTGCGCAAGCAGTGGAAGCGCAACCGCGTCGCCTTCCAGACCAAGGACGAAGACGTTCCGGTCTATCCGACCATCGCCAGCCAGTTCAACGACCCCGGCATCAGCTGGATGTTCGTCAACCTGTGCCGCCTGCTGCGCGAGAAGCTGTCGCTGCCGGCCGAGAAGTGGACGCCGGACGTCGACACCTCGCTCAAGGAGCCGCGCGCCACCGTGCTGATCCCCGGCAGCCGCGTGCGCTACCTGGCCGAGATCGCCGAACAGGGCCGCAGCATCAACCGCCAGATCGAGACCCAGGCCGACGTCGCCGACCGCGCGCAGTCGTACTGGCAGTCCCTGCACGACCTCGACGACCCCGAGTTGCCGAAACAGCTCGACCTGTACGCCGCCGAAGCCTTGCTGTCGGCTCCCGGGGCAGGAGCGACGCAAGCCGCGACCCAAGACGCGACCCAAGACGCGACGTCGCCGGCAAAGACCGTCGACCGCACCCTCATCACCCTGCGCCAGCGCTACAACGACGCCGTCCAGTCGCTGAGCTCCGAAGCCCTCAAGCTGCTGCGCGACTGGCCCGCGCGCCTGAAGTCGATCACCGACGAGGTCAACGAGTACAAGGTCCGCGACAAGGTCATCCGGGTCGAGAACTACCGCGACTCGCTGAGCCATCAGAAAATCCCGAAGATCGCCGCGCCGACCTACAAGAGCTGGGGCGAGCTGCTGACCTTCCTGCAGAAGGAAAACCTGCCGGGCTATTACCCCTACACCGGCGGCGTGTATCCCTACCGCCGCACCGGCGAAGACCCGATCCGCATGTTCGCCGGCGAAGGCACGCCCGAGCGCACCAACCGCCGCTTCCACTACCTCAGCGTCGGCCAGCCGGCCGCGCGCCTGTCGACCGCGTTCGACAGCGTCACCCTGTACGGCGAAGACCCGGCGGTGCGTCCGGACATCTTCGGCAAGATCGGCAACTCCGGCGTCAACATCGCGTCCCTGGACGATATGAAGAAGCTGTACTCCGGCTTCGACCTGTGCGCGCCGACCACTTCGGTGTCGATGACCATCAACGGCCCCGCGCCGATGTTGCTGGCGATGTTCATGAACACCGCCATCGACCAGCAGGTCGAGAAATACCTGCGCGAGGACGGCGCCCGCTGGGACGCCGCCCACGACAAGATCGAGGCCATGTTCGCCGATCGCAAACGCCCGCAGTACAGCGGCCTGCTGCCGGAGACCAACGACGGCCTCGGCCTGGGCCTGCTCGGCGTCACCGGCGACCAGGTCGTCGACGCCGAGACCTACGAAGCCATCAAGACCCGCACCCTCGCCACCGTGCGCGGCACCGTGCAGGCCGACATCCTCAAGGAAGACCAGGCCCAGAACACCTGCATCTTCAGCACCGAGTTCGCCCTGCGCATGATGGGCGACATCCAGCAGTACTTCGTCGACAAGAACGTCCGCAACTTCTATTCGGTGTCGATCAGCGGCTACCACATCGCCGAAGCCGGCGCGAACCCGATCAGCCAGCTCGCCTTCACCCTGAGCAACGGCTTCACCATCGTTGAGTACTACCTCGCGCGCGGAATGAAGATCGACGACTTCGCGCCCAACCTGTCGTTCTTCTTCAGCAACGGCATGGACCCGGAGTACACCGTCATCGGCCGCGTCGCCCGCCGCATCTGGGCGCGCGCCATGCGCGAGCGCTACGGCGCCGACCCGCGCAGCCAGATGATGAAGTACCACATCCAGACCAGCGGCCGCTCCCTGCACGCGCAGGAAATCCAGTTCAACGACATCCGCACCACCTTGCAGGCCCTGTACGCGCTGTTCGACAACTGCAATAGCCTGCACACCAACGCTTACGACGAAGCCATCACCACCCCGACCGAAGAAAGCGTGCGCCGCGCGGTCGCGATCCAGATGATCATCAACAAGGAACTGGGCCTCAATTTCAACGAAAACCCCTGGCAGGGCAGCTTCGCCGTCGACTACCTCACCGACATCGTCGAAGAGGCCGTGTACAAGGAGTTCGAGGCCATCAGCGAGCGCGGTGGCGTGCTCGGCGCCATGGACACCATGTACCAGCGCGGCAAGATCCAGGAAGAGAGCCTGTACTACGAGCACAAGAAGCACGACGGCAGCCTGCCGCTGGTCGGCGTCAACACCTTCCTGCCGAAGGACCACGGCGGCGACATCGTCACCGAGATCGAACTGATCCGTTCGACCGAAAGCGAGAAGGGCCAGCAGATCGACAACGTGCTGTCGTACCAGCAGGGCCGCAACGCCTATGCCAGCGACGGCCTGCGCAGCCTGCAGGCCGCCGCGCGCGACCGCAAGAACGTGTTCGCCAGCCTGATGGAAGCGGTGAAGACCCACAGCCTGGGCCAGATCAGCCATGCCCTGTACGACGTGGGCGGCGAGTATCGCCGCAATATGTAAGCGCGGCGCATCGCCGAACCCGAACAGGCCCGCCGATGCGGGCCTGTTTTTTGGCTGTTCGATTCGATTGCGACGGGCTGCATGGAATGGCTGCTGCGATAGAAGCCAGAGCAAATCCCCCGGCGCAGCTGCATCCACCTCAAACACGCCACGCAGGCGCCTGCCCCCTTTTTCAAAGGGGGCGATGGTTCTGCCCGGATCTTTTCAAAGGAATGAGTTTGCCCGGGTTCTTTAAAAGAGGGCGAGTTTGCCCGGGTCTTTTTAAAGAGGACGAGTTCTGCCCGTATTTGCCGTCGCCCCATGCTTTCCCCCCTTTGAAAAAGGGGGGTAGGGGGGATTTGCCTTTACCAGAGCATGCAATAACTTCCAACTGCCACCGCCGAAGCCGCTGCCGTAGCCACCCGCCGCAGTTCCTTCCTTTGCGAGCGCCGCTTTTACCCGTCCAGGCAATAGTTAGCTTCAGCAGAAAAACAAAACACCCGCTCGCCGCACTCTCCACCCATCCAAACGCGGCGCATCGCTCCCAATACAGCGTCAGCCCAATCCGCGACGCATATCACGCCAACCCCACAACGCAGGCTGGCAAACAACGGCCCGCACGAAAGCCAAAAGCAGCGCCGCCCGCAAACCATCGCTCAGACCGTGCCGCAGGCCCGTTCACGCATCTAAAACCATGCCGGCTTTCTCATTAGGCCGATAGGCGTTCTGCCAAGATCGCCGCGCGTCAAGGTATCGCCGCGCGTTACGTCGCCGGCCGCCATCGCGGCCCGGTCATCTTTCACCCTCATTTTTCAGGAGTGGCCTCATGGCTATCCCCCTGCAGCGGCTGCGCGCGTTCGCTCGGCATGCCTGCGTCATTGCTGTGCTGGCGTTGGCAACGACGACCGGCGCTCATGCACAAACCAAAGCTTCTTCAGCAACCAGCACCTACGGCGATTTCAGCCTCGACATCGACCCCGGCAATGTGGCCACCAGCCGCGAAAGCTCGGTCTTCGCCTACGTGGTCGTGACCAGCATCGACCGCTTCAGCCGGCCCGCCGCGCTCAGCGCCTCGGGCTTGCCGGCGGGCGTCACCGCCAGCTTCTCGCCCGCCACGATCAGCCCGCCGCCGAGCGGCCATGCGCGCTCCCGGCTGACCCTGGCGATCGGCGCCGGCGTCCCGGCCGGCACCTATCCCATCACCGTCACCGGCAAGTACGACACGCTCGTGCGCAGCACCACCGCGAACCTCACCGTCACCGCCGATGCCGGCTTCAAGCTCAGCATCGCCGGCACCCAGCACATCACCTATCTCGGCCGCAGTAGCCAGCTGCCGGTGACCGTCGCCGGCCACGCCTTCGACGAGCCGGTGACCCTGGGCGTAAGCGGTTTGCCCGCCGGCGTCACCGCGACCTTCGGCATCAACCCGGTCAACCCGGGCGCCAAGGCGGCGGTGAACTCGACCCTGACCTTCAAGGCCTCCGCGCAAGCGGCGCAAGGCAAGTACCCGCTGACCATCACCGGCACCTCGGGCGCCATCACCCGCAGCCTGCCGCTGGACCTCTACGTCAACCCGGTGCCCGACTTCACCATGTGGACGGTCGGCCGCAGCCGCGCCCTGGTGGCGGTGACCCAGCAGGCCGGCATCAGCGGCTGGCTGGAGATCAACGCGCGGCCGCTGCACGGCTGGAACCAGCCCATCGCGTTCTCGATGGAAGGCCTGCCGCCCGGCGTCGTCGCGCGCTTCAGCCCCGAAGTCGTGAACCCCTACGGCCCCACCAGCATCGCCTTCACCGCATCCGCCGATGCGCCGGTGGGCACGTACGAAGCCAACATCGTCGGCACCGCCGCCTCGGCGACCCATCGTTTGCCGGTGCAGCTGACGGTGTTGCCGTATATCGACCCCAACCGCCTGGCCAACGACCTCACCCGGGTCGGCATGAACCTGAAGGCCGGCGAGTCGCTGGTGTTCAACCTCATGAAGCCCGAGGGCGCCGCGCCCGGCTTCTACCTCAACACCCAGTTCGGCCCCGGCACCGGAGCCGGCACCTTGTACGTGCGCGAAGGCGCGCCGCCGACCGATACCGAATATCACTGCCGCACCAGCGGCGTGTGGAGCACCTTCTGCCGGGTCGACCGCGACCCGCAGGCCGACTTCCCGGTCACTTACTTCCTGCGCCTGAAGGCGCGCACCGACATGACCGGCGCCAGCGTCATGGCGACCTATGGCGACCACTACGACGCCCGCCCGCGTGCGGTGTTCGCCAACCCGGCCGATTACCTCATCAACGACAACAGCGTCGTCGAAAGCCCGCTGACCGTCGCCGGCGTGGACGGCAACGGCGGCACCGCGCGCCTGGTCTACCGCCTTAACCACCCGTACCGCACCGACCTCAAGCTGGAACTGATCGCGCCCGACGGCAAGGCCTACCTGTTGCGCGACCACAGCAACGGCCCGATCAACCCGAGCGTCGAACAGACCCTGGACCTCACCGACAAAGTCGCCAACGGCGTGTGGAAACTGCGCGTCACCGACGACGTCCCCGGCGGCTCGGGCACCTTGCTGCACTGGACCCTGGATTTCTTCCGCAGGGACTGAAGTCGCCAACTCGCCGATCCCACGCTCAGAACCCCTCTCCCGCCCGCGGGAGAGGGGCAGGGCGGGGCGCAGCAGATCGCCCAGCCAGCATCTCGAACGGCACGGCCGCACCACGCGGCCCGCCATCGCAATGCGCCGCGGCCCCGGGCGTTCGATAATGCGCCCATGACCATCATCCTCACCGACTTCGCCCGCGCCCGCCTGTTCCCGCGCGAGCCGCGCCGCAACACCATCCAGGACATCACCCCCGAACAGTTCGAGCGCCACCTCAACGAAGCGCCGCCGCTGCAGGTGCTCGACGGCTACGCCCCGTTCTGCAAACTGCACGTGCACCGCAACTGGACCAGCACCCGTTGCCTTGCGGTGCCGATCACCGAGGCCAACCGCCACCTGCTGCGTTCGGACTACGACGCCCGCACCAAGGACGAACTGCCGGTGCTGGTGCGCTGGTTCGAGGGGCTCGACCCGCCGGTGGCCGAATACCTCATCGTCATCCTCTACAGCCGCGAACAACTGGCCAAGGAAGGCACCGTCACCGACGCCGACTGGGGCGTGGTCGGCTGCATGTACACCGCCGAACCCGTCGAAACCCCGATGGCCCCCATCACCATGATGCGCAACGCACTGGGCGTGGAAGAGGGCGGCTCCGGCGTACCGCTCGACCGCGAGGCCTACCGCCGCAGCGTCGCGTTCTGGAGCACGCACGCGAACTGGCGCGGCTGAGGCGCTTTCCGCGGCCAGCGGTTGCAGCGCCGCAGCGTTCGTCGTAAACAAGGCGTCGGCCGACTTCGAACGAGGTGCCCCATGGATCGATACACCGGCGGCTGCTGGTGCGGCAACGTCCGCATCGTGGCCACGGGCCGCCCCTACCGGGTCGGCCTGTGCCACTGCCTCGATTGCCGCAAACACCACGGCGCCCTGTTCCACGCCTCGGCGATCTTTCCCGAAGAAGCGGTCGCCGTCAAAGGCGAAACCCGCGACTACAGAGGCCGGCACTTCTGCCCGAACTGCGGCTCGCCCGTGTTCGGCCGCAGCGGCGACGAAATCGAAGTGAACCTGGGCGCATTGGACGCCCCCGACCAATTCCAACCGACGTATGAGCTGTGGACCGTGCGCCGCGAATCCTGGCTGCCGCCGTTCCCGCTCGCGCGGCATTACGAACGCAATCGCGAGGGCCTGACGCGCTTCGAGGAATAAGTACGGAAGGCCGGTTGGCACATTAGTGGCGCACGACGAACGTCGCACACAGACTCGAATCGGCATAACCGCAACTCGTGGTTGCGCATAACCTTCGTTCGACAAAAATAATCGAGAAATCCACGGCGATAACCGCACACGGGGCTTGCAACCCAACCCCGGAATAGGGGACTTTTATCCGGCCCCAATGCCCCACTCAGGAAGAGGACGCAGCATGTGGATATTCAAGGCCAAGCTGACGCCCCCGGAAGTCCCGTCCAGCTTGCGCGAATTGCTCAAGGACTACCCGGGGCATATCGAAAACTTACAAACCGTCCTGAATGAATTCGCAGAGCCGACGCCCCGGGTGCAGCCGTTGGACGAGGCCATCTGGGCACTTCAGAACCGGCTCGACTGGTTTCTTCAAGAGGCCGTTCGACAGCTTGAGGCCGCGCGGGCCGACGGAAACCCCGTGCTGTTCGACGCGGCCGAACGCGCAAGATCGACGATGGGCCGCGCGCTCTTGAGCTTCGACAGCGATCCTGACGGGCTTGGGCGTTACTTCAAGCTGCACAAGAAGGCATTCGAATGACCTCCCAAGAGCGCGTGTTGGACATAAGGCTCGGCGAGATGATTTTCTGGGATCGGATCGTTCCCGATAGCGGCATGGAGCAGGCCGCATCCCACTCCCAACCCAAGGCGATCTTCTTGGTGGGCCAGCCGGGCGCAGGGAAAAGCGCCCTGATAGGCATGGCGAAAGCAGACCTGGGCCATGATCCGATCGTGATCGACCCGGATAGGCTCCGCAGCTATTGGCCGGATGTGCGTGAACTGCGCAACGCGAGCCCCTACACCTGGCCTCTCGATACAGACCCTGATGTCGGTCTATGGGCCGCCGCCTTGCAAGAGGTGGCGGTTCGAGGCCGTAAAAACATCATCATCGATACCACGTTGAGCGACGCGGAAAGCCTGCTCGACCAGATACGGTTAATGCAGGTCGAGCGCTATGAAGTTCAAGTCCGAGTGGTGGCCGTGCATAGATTGGAAAGCGAACTCGCCGTCGATGCGCGCTTCCTGAGTGGCTTCCTCAGGGACGGTCACGGTCTTTATCACCAAGAAGCCTTTCGTAAGCAGTGCTACGAGAACATGCCGAGCAACTTGGACCGTGTGCGCGGTCAAGCAGACATCCCGATCCGCATCTTTAATTGCGATGGCCTGGAGATCTATGACGGCCGCATCAACCCAGCGCCGCCCGGAGCGGCGCTTGAGCAAGCCCGCGAGGCCCGGCTTGCCGATCCAAAAGTCACCAAAGCAGTGCATAGGGGGTTGAAAAAGCAATCGGCCCTGCATCGCGACCTTCCCGAGATACTCGCTCGCATGACCGAGCCGCCGATGCCATGAGGTGGGAATGTTGATGTCGGATGGATTCCTTCCGGGGTTCTGTTCAAATGGCTTGAAATGCTTAAGGGCTATCCCGAACACCTTGCGCGGCTGCAAGAGGTTCTGAATAACTTTGCCGAGCCTCAATCACGCGTTCAGCGGTTCGATGACGCGATATGGGCGCTTCGAGATACCCTCGAAGCCTTCATGCGATAGAACGAATGCGAAGGATAAACTGATGTTCTTGGCTTGCCCCAGCAGTAGAGGTGTGTCATTCAGTCTCGCGGACAAACTTGAATCGAGAAGCGAGCTGACGACAGCGCGGGCAGTACCACACGGCAATGGTATCCCCTGTGTAAGGCAGGCCCTGTGTGATGTATGGCGGTGCATTGGTATACGGGAAGAGGCGCTGGCGTTCGGCCATGTATGCATCGTCGTATCGGGCAGTGCCGTGGAAAACTTCTATGTGGTCGTGCAGCAGATCTTCTCCGTGCAACACACAAAATCGGAGTAGCACGTCCAGTTGCGTAAATGCGGGGGCGAATTCTGGGTGTGCCTCGACGAAGCGCTCCCACTCGCGCTCCTGCTGGTACAGCAAGCGCGGAACAGCGCCCCTGAGGACGAACTTCGTAAACCGTTCCTCGCCATGAAATCTCTCTAATGCGTTGCGGAAAGATCTGGCATCCATGTTTCTTATCCAAAGGAGCGGCTCGTGGACGCTCCAAACATAGAGGTTGATGAGAGCTTTGTGGCAGGTGATGAAAGTTCTGTCGACGGAGACATTGCACTTCACGCAAGGTGCGCGGGACGCAATATTGCTACAGAGCGAGGACGCAGTAGCAGGTACGGAATCAGCATATTCCGATGTGGAGCACCCCTGGAGTGATTGCGTGAGGTGATTCGCGACAATGACCACCGCCAGACGATAGCGGTCTAGGATTCGTGGTTATCTACTCAAGCCGCTAAAGGATGCCAGAGATGGCCGGAGACCTGGGTATTTTTCGTTGTGGCTTGGAGTGCGTGCGACGTTAATTTCAATCATTGCAAAGCGATGAATAGCCCGTGCGGTGGAGTTTTCCTGGTCTAGAACAAAGGGTGAAAAATGTTGACCGAGATCAGGCTGCAGAATTTTCGTTGTTTTGACAATCATTTGATCCCTCTGCGTCGTCGAACCGTTGTGGTGGGAAAGAATAACGCAGGAAAATCGACATTAGTCGACGCGCTTAGGATTGTTTCTATAGTTTCTAGTCGCCTCAGAACTATGGCATTTAAAAAGCCACCGGCTTGGGCTGATTTACCTGCTAGGGAGGTGGGTATCAATCCGTCTCTCGCTGGCATAGAGTTCAATGGCGAAAACCTATTTCATAGATATGGTGAGGCGCCTGCGCAAATTATAGCAACCTTCTCTTCCTCGGCGTCTTTAAAGATATATGTGGGCGAGGGTGCCGAGGTTCATGCGGTGCTTTTGGATGGAAAGGGTGGAGTCATTTCCTCGCGAGGTAAAATCGATGGCCTAGGGGTGGATGGGGTTGAGATAATGCCTCAGGTTGGGCCATTGGAGAGGTCGGAGTCTTTACGTAATCCTGAATATGTGAGGCGAAATCTCTCGTCAGCACTTGCTTCCCGTCATTTCAGAAATCAGTTGCACTTGTTTAAGGGTAATTTCGACAAATTCAGGCAATTGTCCCAGGATACATGGCCGGGACTCGACGTGCGTGACCTAAATCTCTTTAGGGAGGGGGATAAGGCCGAGTTCTCGCTATTAATTAGAGCGAATGACTACGTTACAGAAGTTGCTAATATGGGGCATGGGCTTCAGATGTGGTTGCAAACTATGTGGTTTCTCTCGAGAGTTAATTTGCATGCGGTGGTAATTTTAGATGAGCCAGATGTTTATATGCATCCGGACTTGCAGCGTAGATTAATGCGGCACCTTCTGTTGCGAGACAGCCAGGTCGTCGTGACGACTCACTCTGTTGAAGTCATGGCTGAGGTCGAGCCGGAGGATGTGCTGGTTCTTGATAGACAGCGATGTTCTGCTTTTGCAGGTACTTTTCCTGCTGTCCAAAGGGTGCTCGATCATGTTGGCAGTGCCCATAATTTGCAGTTGGCGAAACTATGGCATTCACGAAAATGTTTGCTGGTTGAGGGCGGCGAATTCGGGTTGTTATCGGATTTTTTTGACGTTATTTTTGTTTCTGATCGAGATGGCTTAGCCTACATGCCTCACATGTCCATTGGTGGTTGGAATGGCTTTGCTAATGCCCTTGGGTCGTCCTTGTTCTTGCGCAATGCCGGAGGGGAGAGGATTCGAGTCTACTGCATACTTGACTCTGATTATCATACCGAGCAGCAAATTTTAAAAAAATATAAGCAGGCTGCTGAAGCGGGGATTGAATTGCATATTTGGAGGAGAAAGGAAATTGAGAATTATCTCCTTGTTCCTAAAGCTATTCATCGCGCTATAGTCGCCCGGCTTGCAAAGCGCACTAAAGTGCCATCTATTGATGAGATCGACGCTGAGCTTATGCGGCTGGTTAATGATCTTGAGGAAGAGGTTTTTGACGGCATGGTTGGGGAGTTTGCGCTAGACGATCGCTCACTTGGGGCGGGAAGAACAAACAAGATTGCCAGGCATGAGCTCAAGCGGCGCTGGGGCGAACCAGATTCCCGAATTGGGGTTGTGCCGGGAAAATACGTTTTCTCTCAAATCGCTCGCTGGGCACAGGACCAGTTTGGAGTCTCATTGAATGCAGGTCTTGTTGCGAGATCGATGCATTTTGAGGATGTCCCTCGCGAAATGCGAATAGTGCTTGAAAGCGTGGCTAATGGAACTCCTTTCCCGTTCGTTGATCGCCCGATTAATGTAAAAATGGCTGAATAGAAATGGCATTCCACCGTTGGGTAGTAGCGGGGCGATCAACATTTGCTTTCGAAGAGTTTAAGCGGCACCACACTGAGCTGAATGACCTCTATTGGTCATTTGTACCTGTCGCGTCTTATGGAAGTTACCTGGCTCGGCACTCAATGAATCCCTCACCTGTACAGGTCTTCAATGCGGGCGGTCCTGACGTCTTCCGATTAGCCAACACAATGCCTTTGTGGGCAACCCACTTCAAAGATTTTCAGAATTGGGTCCGACTAGGTATTGTCATGTCAGCAGCATCTTATTTTGAACTCTATGTCCGCTCTGTGACTTCCCTAGCCCTGCTATCTGATCCCTTCGGGGCGCGTGGAGCGCCGCGACTTGTTGATGGTGTGAAGCTTCTGAAGCTCGGAGTTTCAAGCGATATTGATAGTGCGATTGTTGGATGTGTTAAGGGGGACTGGGGTGCTAGGTCAAAATCATTCCGTGGTCTTTTTGGTAATGTGCCGCCCAAATTGAAGTTTCATCTTTCTGAGCTTGAGGCTATACGTAAGATTCGAAACCAAGTTGGGCATTCGTTCGGTCGGGAGATTCCCTCTGTTTGGACATTGTTGAGAGGAGATCTTGGGAATTCCTGTCGGATCAGCGAGAAGCGCGCTAAGGCTTGGCTGAGAGTGCTCCATGACGTTGCGCTAGATATTGACGATTATTTGTTGAACCGGTCTATCGGGCAATTTGAGTTGCTTATGAAGTATCACGTGTGGCGTAAAGAGCCGCGGAGAGCGTGCCATGTTTCTCTCATGGAAGCTGTCGCATTTTCCAAAGAGTTAGGGCAGCGTTCTCCGGGGCGGAAGTTGCTTTTCGAATTGATCGACTACTACAATGCTCTCTAGGTTAATTTTTTTGAGGGCAGTATTCGCGATCCAGCACTGGGAAAATGATGCGTGTTCATTGAGAGAAAAAATGAACCCAACTTTGTTCTAATTTTGAGCGTCTCATTTTGTTCGCGCCGGTTATTCTATTTTTGAATATCGCCGATGCACTTGTAGTGTTCGCCTATCGAAAGAATGGTGCGCCAATATGGAAAGTGCAAACTCCGTTGCCCATCCAACGTCACACTGCTATTCGCTGCCGACGACTGCCGTCCAGGCACTCATCCAAACTCGGGACCAATTGCGTTTGCTGGCCCAGCTCACTGAGCCGCAAGGCGAGGGCGGTCCCGATGTGGTCTATCTCTCGGCGCAGGCGCTAGCTCATTGCTTTGATCGCTTGGCCGACGACTTGGACCGGATATCCCAGGCTGTCAGCCCATCCGAGCTGTAGTTCGTTCTGCTCTAAGTGAGTGCAGTATTCCGTCGCTCCGGGCGGCTAAGCTGAGACCTGAGCAGAATCCCAACTCGCTCGATGGGAGTTCGTCATGGCAAGCCGCACCGTCATCGTCGCAGGCGTAACCGGCCTGGTAGGCAGGGAGCTTCTGTCCGGGCTGCTGGCCGACCCGAGTGTCGCCGCGGTGCATAGCCTCGGCCGCAGAATGCCGGCCGAGCAGCATCCCAAGCTGATGGCGCACGTCGTCGACTTCGCCGCACTGCCTGATCTGCCGCACGCGGAAGAGGTGTATCTGGCCCTGGGTACGACGATTAAGGTCGCGGGCAGCCAGACGGCGTTTCGTGCCGTCGACTACGACGCCAACCTGGCGGTGGCGACGGCAGCCTTGGCCGCTGGCGCAAAGCGGGTCGGCTTGGTGAGTGCGATGGGCGCCGATGCCAAGTCGAAGGTCTTCTATAGCCGGGTAAAGGGCGAGCTGGAGGACGCCTTGGCGGCGATGCCGTTCGAAGGCATGGTCTTTGCCCGCCCATCGTTGTTGCTGGGGGATCGCGAGGTGCTCGGGCAACCGACCCGGCAGGGCGAGGTGCTGGGGGCTGCGCTCGGCAAGGCAGTGGGGTTCCTGATCCCCGCGAACTACAAACCCATCGACGCGTCGGCGGTTGCCTTAGCTCTGCTGTCCGCGGTTCCGTCGGCCCAAGGCCGGACGGTCCTTCTGTCCGGCGCGATGCGGCGCTAGGCGTTTTCGCGGCCCTTAGTTGCCGTGGATGGAGGGCCGATTCGGCTTCCTTGCCATGGCAATCAAAGTGGTCGCTCGCCTGGGACGACCCGTTGCGGGGGGCTTTAGGTGAACTCGGATACGGCCTTACTGTCTTGGGCCGCGGCTCGGGTCTTCCTGCGAACGTTGGGCTAGGTTTTGCGCGTGTTGTTGGTCGCGGTCTTGATTGAAGGATTGGTTCGCACGCAAGGTGTCCTGCATCGGCGGTGCCGGTTCGGATGTGGACACACCCGCGTGGAATCCCGGTACGACACCCGCGACCCACAGGGTTCCATCTACAACTCCGATGCGGCCGATGCGACCAGCATCGGGAATGCCGTTCTGCTTGGCTTGGAGCATCGCTTGCGCCACTTTCTCGTCAGCCACCTGCGCAGGCACGTTCTGTCGGATCTTGTCGAACATGGCCTGATCCTCGGGCGCTAGCCGTGAGGGTGTCGGTGCGGGGTCGATGCGTGCTGGCGATGAAACCGGGCTGATCGGGGCAGGGGCTTGCGAGGCTGGGGCTGGGGAAAGGGGGGCTGCATGGGGTGCGCGGCTCGCCTCGTAGCGATCGGCAGCCGACTCGGGATCGATCCGCCTGCCAAGATTGACGTTGGCGGCGAAGTCGCGGGCGGGGCGGTCGGAGACCTGGTCCGCCGCTCGTTGGACGATGGCCAGCCCGGCCTGGGTGCTGATCGCTGCGAGCGTCTGCCGATCTGCGACTCCGTTGGCCTGCTCAGTGCCATGCCAAAGTTGAAAGGCCTGTACTGCTCGCTGAGTGGCCGGGCCAAAAACGCCATCCGCGGTGATCGGCTGTTTGATCCGGTCATTGATTCCGAGCTGGATCAGATTCTCCTGCAACTTTGCGACTTCCTGACCTTGCTCGCCGACTTTCAAGCTGCCGTCGGCCATCGCATCGCGTGGTTGGCGAGTGCTGGCTGTGGAGGTAGGGGCCTGTAAGTACGACGGCAAGCCTTGGTCGTTCGGCTGCATCCAATCGTTTCGATAGCCGGGTGGTTGAAAGCGCTCGGCGACCTGCTGGAAGTCCGGTGTCGCTGAGAGTGCCGCGGCGTGCGTTCGCAACGTCGTTAGCGTCGCAATGTCGGCTGTGCCGGTAGCTGGGAGGTTGTTGCGCTCCTGGAACAGGGAAACAGCTTCTCGCGTGCTCTTCCCATAGTCTCCGTCGGCTTGCAGCGCTCCGCCGTTGGCATCGACCGCGCCGACCAGCTTCAGATTTTCCTGTAACGCTTTTACGGAAAGATTGGCTTCGCCCGGACGTAGCTCATTCTCGACAGGTAGTTGGTAGGGAATGCCTTTGAACCGTTCCTCGATGATCAGCAGTTGGTCGAGTCCGTCGCGATTGAGTGCTATATCGTTGTAATAGTCGTAGCTGCTGGTTCCGTAGTCGTCCGTCGCGGCCTGCTTGCCCTGGACGACTTTCACGGCCCCGCCATATCCGGCGATATGCCGCGCTTTCAGGAAACCCGCGATGTGCTCTTCGGAGTCACCCTCAACGAGCACTCCCTGCCTCATGGCGGTGCGATAAGCGGCGTCGCTGTTGCGTTTGAACGCTTGATCCTGCAAGTCGGCGGAGGCTTTGTACTGGTCGAGGCTCAAACCGTCTTTCCAGTTGGAAGCATCTTCCAGGAAGCGGGTCATGCCTCCCGACTCGGCCCAGGTCCACTCTCTGCGATACCCCGACATCGCCGCTCTGACCTTATCCGCGTCGACGTAGCCCGCATCGGCCAGCCAGGTAGCGCCCGCCTGATATCGTCCGACGTAACCCGCACCGTTGATGATGCCCAGGTCGCCGCCATTGCTCTCGGTCAAGACGGTTGAAGCCACCAGTCTCCGAGTGGAATAGTCGCTTAACCCTTCGATATTGCCCTGAGCATACTGATTGGCCGTCAGTACGGCTCGTTCTTGCCTACGCGTCCCTGCCATGTTCCTGCTCCTTGATGGTTGATCACTGGTGCTGCTTGCACTTCAGTTGGGCCATGACCTCGCTCGGTCGGGTCCGTGTCAGGTCGAATACCGTGAAGCCGGCGGTGTATTTGCCGCCGTCTTGCTGACTGGCCTGCACATAAATCTTGTTCCGCCCCGCGATCGAGACAGTGAAGAACGCGCCATTTCCTGCGCCCTCTTCAGCCTCTCCCGGAGCGCATTCATCGGCGATCGTGGAGACTTCAGCCGCGGCGCCGAACTGTTTCTTGAGGACGTCGAGGTAATCGTCCGAATAGAAGGGCTTGCTGATCGAGATGGACTCGACGGCAGCCTGCGACCCGTTGATGGATAGGGTCGACTCGCCTTCGTTTCTTTTCGTGGTCGCGTAATCCGGTCCAGGCCTGCCGTTCGGCACCTCTTTGACCGAGAACCCGAGCAGCAAAATTTTCCCGTGCTGTGAGTAGCGGCCGGGGACGTACTCTTTCGGCGACGGGTCGATCCATTTGATTTGGGGCAGGGCGCTATACGCCGACCAATCATGGCCCTTGTCGCTCGCGAACAGCTCGGCGCTAGCGAGCATGTCGCTGGACTGGCTAGGTGCGACACGTTCGGTGCCAGGCTTTGAGCCGGCCGGACTTTCAACCGCGGCGGTTCCTTTCTGGCAGCCTACTAAGCTCAGTATCGCAATGGCGGCTGCTGCGGTTAGGTGATTGAGATTCACGTCATCTCTCTTGGTTGGGATGGGCCTTTCGATGAGGCTCGGACGAACGCGGTTCGGGCCGAAAGCCGAAAATAGATCAGTCCTCAATAATCATCTCGATCGTGACGGCATACACGCAGGCGGCCTCATTGTCTTCGGGCTTTGGCCGGTAGGTGTAGTCCACCAATAGCGATTGCCTGCCTTTCCAGTACTGCCAGGCTTGCGGCCTGTTATGCGGCCCGGGGAACTCGCTGTACTGGTAGCCCATGGTTTTCAGCTTGTCGTGCAGGCCAGTCAAAGCGAATATGCATGAGTGGCGCCGATGCGGGTCGTATTGCTTTTCATCTGGCAGGCGAATCACTACTCGTTTGTCGTCGGGGGCGTACTGATTGAAGCCGAAGGAGTAGGGTGAGCCAGATTCAAGATATCCCTGTGCGTCCCAGGTGCCGTCGACTTCGGTAGCAACTAAGGGAAGTTGCGTCAGCGCTTCGACCCGCGCCTTGCTCAGATCGTCTGGGGCTTGAATGCCCTGGATGAGGGCGAACAACTTTTCTTCGAACTCTTTCTTGCTCAGCTTTGGCGCTGAGGCCGGTGCATTGGGTGTGTCTTTCACAGGCTGAGCCTTGGGGCTGGAAAGCGAGGTCGATTGATCGGATCGATCGGGCTGCGGTGTGGTGGCCGAGACCTCCGCTGGGGAGCCGCAGGCGACGAGGCCCAAGCACAAGATCGCGCAGCCGAATATGCGTGCGTCGAAATGGATCTGGGCAATGAGTCGGGCCATGGGCCGGTTCTGAAAAGATGTCGTTAGGGTCATGGAACTGGCGACGGGTTGCAAGAGCAACTGGGAGTTGCGCATTTGCTGCGGCCTATCGGATCAGTTCACGGCTCAGTCGATCACGACCGAGATGTGATCGATGCACTCGATGCCGCCGCGATCGAGCGGCTCGGTTGGGTAAAGGTCCACGTGGACCACTTGCTCGTTCTTGGAGAAACGCCAGTTCGGCGCTTTGCCGTGCAGTCCGGTCGAGCTGTCGCTGCGGAAATTGGCGGCATCCAGTTTATTTCGGAACTTGTCGAAGGGCAGCGTGCAGGTAAGAGGGCCGCTACCGTCGCCTTGCTTCTTGGGCAGCGTCGCAATTTCGAGCCTGGCGTCGTCGACAGCGAATCGCTCGATGCCGATGGCGAATCGCCATCCTTCGCTGGTCGTACCTTTGGCGTAGGCTGCGTTACGGCTGTCCAAGCGATGCAGACGTAGCCCGGTCAACGCTTCGAAGCGCACTTCGGTCAGGTCGGCCTTACTGCGGATATTGCCGATCAAGTCGAAGACGATCGACTCGACTTGCTGAGCACTTAGGTGGGGTGAAACCCGGTAAATCCCTAGTGTCGATATGCGGGTAGGGCGCTGGTGTTCTGAAGCCGAATGGGACGCTGCCGCGGGCGGGGCTTCGCCGGTATAAGAGGCAGAAGACGGCGCGGCCGAGATATCCGAAGCGGGACTGCAGGCGACGAGGAACACGCTCAGGGTCGCGCAACCGACTGTGCGTGTGTCGAGCCGGATCTGGAAGTTGAGCAGGGCCATGGCCGGTTCCGCGGAGAGGCAGCTAGCGTTCTCGAAGCCGGGCCGGGTTGCAAGCGCAACAGAGAGTTGCGCAAGCGTTTGGATTTTCGGAAGTTTGGACGAGGCCCTGATAGTGACGGCGCGCGTTGACGCCGCGCGGTCGCGGCTTGCGCCGCTCCTACCCTCTGAGCTGCTCCATGGTTGGCGATGCGGCGAGCACGGCGCGGCCAAGGTCTATTCGTGCGATCACAGGTCACTCAGGGACGCGGGTGACCTGGCCATAGGTAGCACGCCAGCGGCCGTTGCGTTTGGCCCAGACATACGACACCCGCAACTTGCGGGTCTGATGCCGGCCATCCTGGGTCCAGCTCAGATGCAGCAGGCCGCCGATTACGGCGCTGTCGCCCCAGACCTTCTGTACCCGCTCCTGCCATACGTAAGGTTCGATCTTGAATCCCGGCAGATGGAAGTCGGCGAGGAACTGCTGTTTGTTCTCGACGGAGGCGTTGGAGTTGACCAGCACGTAGTCGTCTTCGACCAGTTGGGTGAGGGCGTCGGTGTCGTTGCGGATCTGAGCGCGGTCGTACGCGGCGACCGCTTCGGCGAGGTCGGGCGGAAGGTCCGTCGCAAACGCCGGTGCGGTCAACAGGGCAAGCAGAACGGCAAGCTTCATGGCGGCTCCGGGTAGGCTGGAAGCGAATACGGAAGGGGCGTGATCGGCGGGCCGTCCGTCGCGCACGGTGCGCGATGCCGCGTGGCCGCTCGATGGCCGATGGGCGCCGCGGCGACGCGGGATAGGCGGCCGATCGGCGCCACCTTGTCGCCCCTACGGCCACGACGCAACGGCCATTCAGGCGGTTCTTCCGGTGCCACTCGCCTCGGCCGTCGAGGCAGAGGCCTCGATGCGATCGGCATGGCCCAGTGGATCGGTTGTGAGCGACGGCCATGAATAGCTGCCTTTCATCGCCTGAACAGGCGGCGCGGAGCGACTGCGCCCCAGAAGCTGTCCGACACCCCGTTGCGCCCGCGTTGTCCCCCATGCCGGTGTAGCGCTTGGACTGCCCCTGGGGGCTATGCGGGCATCCCCTAATGACCAGGACCTGTGTCATGACTACCCATTCGACGTTCCGGCGCGGCCCCAAGCGGTGGGCCGCGGTTTCTCTGATCGCGTTGGGTTTGGCTGCGCTCGCGTTCGCGAGCCGGATCTCGGCGCCTTTGTTCGTGGACACGCATCAGGACGCCGCCGCGGGCGGCTCGCCAGGCGCAGCGGGTGCGGCCTTCGCGCCGAATCCGCTGGCTGCGGCGGCCATGTTGGTAAACGGCGGGGCTTCGCCCGACGGCATGTGGCAAACACTGCCGGCGGTGCAGTTGCCCGAGCGCTTTCCGGCGCCGACCGGCTATGTGCCGCTGACGCTGGACGCGATGATGCTCGAAGCGCGCCTGCGCGGCACGCCGCGCGAGACCTTCGGGCCGATTCCGCCGCAGACGCAGATCTATCTGCCGCGTGCCAGCGGCGGGTTCGTGCAGATCGCGCTGGCGCAAAGCCAGTTGCTGGGGCCGAACCTGGCGGGGCAGTTCCCGCAGATCAGGACTTACGTGTTCGAGGATGAGCGCGAAGGCTTCACCGGCCACATCACGGTCGGCACGCGCGGTGTGTTCATCTCGGGCCAGACCGACGACGGCATCCTGCGCGTCGAGCCGGTCGAAACCGCCAACGGCCGCGTGTACCTGAGTTATCGCGACCAGGACCGCACCGACGGCGCCAACGATTTCCACCAGGGCGACGACGATCACCATCACGAGCCGGTGCCGCCGCGCTTCTCGGCCGCGCTGGTGTCGCAGATCAAGCAGAACGCCAAGGTCTCGGCGGGCACGCAGTTGCGGATCTATCGGCTGGCGGCGTCGACCACCGGCGAGTTCTACCAAGCCCGCGATGCGGGCGGTGGCCTGGCCGATGTGTGGTCGTCCATCGTCGCCGACCTGGCCGGCGCCAATGCGGTGTTGGAGCCCGAGGTCAGCGTGCGCCTGGTGATCGCCGATGCCAGCGACGATGTGATCTACAGCGACCCGGACACCGACCCGTTCGACAATACCCAAAGCCCCTGCACCTTGCGCGACGCCAATCGCGACAACAACAAGGTGGTGCTGGACGATGCGGACTACGACCTGGGCTTTTTGTTCGCCACGCGCGCGGGCAACGGGGCCAGCGGTTGCGCCTGGTACGTCGTCTGCCAGACCGCCAACGACACCCTGCACAAGGCGCGCGGGGCAGGGCAGATGGGCAACAACGGCGCCAACAGCGCCAGCGGCCTGCTCGCGCACGAAGTCGGCCACCAGCTCGGCGCGCGCCACACCTTCACCGGTGCGGACGGCAGTTGCACTTTGAATGAGTTCCTCGCCGGCGACAGCGAAAGCGGCTACGAGCCGGGCAGCGGCACCACCCGCATGTCGTACAACGGCAACTGCGGTACGGACGATGTCGACACCTCGGTGATCGGCGCCGGCTCGTACTTCCACTCGCGCAGTTTCGACGAGATCGTCACCAACGTGTTCACCGGCGACGGCGCCACCTGCGGCACCTTGGTCAACACGAGCAACCTGCCGCCGAGCGTGAATGCCGGCGAGGACTACACGATCCCGCGGCAGACCCCGTTCGAGCTGAGCGGCTCGGCGACCGATGCCGATGCGCTGACCTACAACTGGGAGCAGTACGACCGCGCGGTGACCCAGCGGCCTATCAACACCGACCCCGGCGACGGCCCGCTGGTGCGTTCGCTGCCCCCGGGCGCGTCCAGCTCGCGCATCATCCCGAACCTGCAGGACCTGCTCGACGGCGTGACCCGCGCCGGCGAAATCCTGCCGCAGGTCGATCGCGAGATGAACTTCCGCCTGATCGCGCGCGACAACCGCATGGGCGGCGGTGGCGTGGCCTACGACGGCATGCACATCCAGGTGGTGGGCGATCCGTTCTTCATCACTTCGCCGAACGGCGGCAGCCTGAGCGCCGGATGCACGGTGCCGTTGACTTGGCAGGTCGGCGGGGGCTCGATCGCACCGCAGGTCAGCGCCTTGTTCTCCAGCGACGGCGGGCAGAACTTCGCCACCACTCTGATAGGTTCCACCGCCAACGACGGCGCGAGTTCGTTCGTGGTGCCCTGCGCATCGGGTTCGGACAACCGCATCAAGCTGCAGTCGGTCGGCAACATCTTCTTCGACATCAACGACCAGGACCTGAGCGTCAGCAACACCGCACCGGCGGTTTCCGTCGCCACGGCCGGCGGCGCGGTCGACGACCAATGCCGGTTCACCGTGCAGTTCACCGCCCAGGCCACCGATACCTGCGGCGTGTTGGCCAGCGATGTCGATGTGGACCTGATCAAGGGCGCGAATAACTTCACCTTGGGCACGCCGAGCATCAACATCCAGCAGATCACGTCTACGCAGGTCGGGGTGAGCGGCAGCGTGGTGGTGTCGGATGTGACCGGCTCGCCGGCGCAACTCACCGTCAGCGTGACCGCGCAGGACGCCTGCGGCCTGTCCACCAACGACACCGCGCTGGCGCAGATCGTCGACGACACCCCGCCGACCATCGAGGTCAGCCTCGATCCCAGCCAGCTGTGGCCGCCGAACCACAAGATGGTGCCGATCTGGGCCAGCGTGGTCGCCAGCGACAACTGCCCGGGCGTCGGTTACGTCCTGACCAGCGTGACCAGCAACGAGCCCGACAACGGCGATGCCGACGGCGACACCGTCAACGACATCCAGAACGCCGCCATCGGCACGCCCGACCTGCAGTTCGACCTGCGCGGCGAGCGCGCCGGCAACGGGAATGGCCGCATCTATACCGCGACCTACACCGCCCAGGACGGTTCGGGCAACGACGTGGCGGCTTCGGACACGGTGGAGGTGCCGAAGAACAAATAAAGCCGTTTACGTGACGAAAAACGCCGCCTTCGGGCGGCGTTTTTTGTGGGCTCTGCCGCCGACACGCGACGAAACCGCGGTTTGGCGTCGCATGCCAGGGTAGGAGCGGCGCGAGCCGCGACCGCATCGCTGCGATCTCGCGCCGATCCTCACCAACATCCTGCGAGGGCTCGGTTGCAGGGGACCCGGCGCAAGGCCGCAACTCCGCGGTCGCGGCTCGCGCCGCTCCTACCCAGAGGTCTCTGTCAAACCGGTACGCTCGTTCCGTTTCGCTCCCTCGCCAACCGACAATCGACGTCACTTTTGACAGTGTCCGCTTCCCATCAGTGCGACGAACGCTATAAGTCGGGCGACAGGCGCCTGCCTGTCGTCAACCAAAGGAGCGTTAGCCTCATGGATTCTGGATATCGTCATTCCGCGCGTCTCGCCCCCGCCGCGCTGGCCGTCGGCTTGCTGTTCTCGCTGGGTCTCAACGCGCAGCCAACCGGCGGCGACCCGATCGCGGTGTCGTATGCGCAGCAGTTCAAGGTGCCGTTGGCCGAAGCCAAACGCCGGACCGCGCAAGTAGCGGAGATCGCACAGTTGGAGCAGCGGCTGCAGCGCGAGTTGCCGGAGACGTTCGCCGGGCTGTACATCGAGCATCAGCCGGCCTATCGGGTGGTGGTGCGGTTCACCAAGACGCCGAAGGCGCTGTTGGCGCGCTACACCAAGGACCCGCTGTTCGTGGCGCAACTGGCGCCGCGGCCGCTGGAACTGTTGCGCGGGGCGCAGGAGGAGCTGGCGGCCCAGTTGAGCCAGTCGGGGGTCGCATTCGAGTCGGGCCTCGACCTGAAGACCTCGCAAATCGATCTATTCGTGCTGGACACCGCGACCGCGTCCAAGCGCCTGTCCGGGCTGATCGCGGTGGCCGATTACATCAAGCTGCACAAGGTGCCGGCGCTGATGACGCCTACCGCCATGGTCGGCGGCAATCAGGTCACCGGCACGACGATGAACTGCACCAGCGGCTTCAACGTGGTCAATGCGACGCGCGAACTCGGCATGATCACGGCCGGGCACTGCGACAATGCGCTGACCTACATCGGCAGCCCGAACGTGACCCTGGCGTTCCAGAGCGAGCAGAACAGCGGTTCGCTGGACCTGCAGTGGAACAAACAAACCGTCGGCACGCCGCAGGTGCAGAGCAACGAGATCAAGCTGGTCGGCGGGCCGCAGGCGACGATGGCGATCACCAGCGAAACGACCTCGGCCAACCTGCCGTTGGGCGCGACGGCCTGCAAGAACGGCATCACCACCAACTACACCTGCGGACAGGTCGCCGACAAGAATGCGCAGGCGATGTACAACGGCGTGGTCGGCACCTTCATCCGCGTGCACAACGCCAGCAACCAGGTGATGAACGACTTCGGCGACAGCGGCGGGCCGGTATTCGGCACCAACACCGCCTACGGCATCGTTCACGGCCGTGGCGGCGCGGGCACGCCGACCCATAACGACCTGTACTTCGTGCCGGTGGATCATTTCTCCGCGCTCGGCGTGTCGGTGTTGAAGGAACCCTTTAGCCTGGACAGCATTCCGAACGTGTCGGGGCCGCACAACGTCAGTTTCCAGGCGCAGGTGTTCTACAAGGGCGTGCCGAAGTTTACGGTGCAGCGCAAGACCAAGATCATCAGCTGTCCCTCCGGCTGGAGCTGCAGCGACTACAACGGCAGCTACACCAGCAATACCGCCTCACCGTTGACCTTCAACTTCAAGTGTACGACTAACGGTACGGTCCCCACCGCGACCTTCGGTTGGCGCACGACCCTGGTCGGTGCGGATGGCGCGACGACCAATGCGATCGACCACACCAGCACCTGCACGGCCCCGACCGTGGCCAGCGCTGCGACGATGGTGCGCGGCGAAGCCGGTCCGCCGACGATCACGATCGAGCCCTGATCGGAGGTTAGGTACACGACGGCCGGGCTGTCCGGCCGTCGTTTGCGTTTCCGTTTGGCCCTGCTGTCTCGCGCCGAATTCCCATGCAACCGAGTCTGCAAAGGGTAGGAGCGGCGCGAGCCGCGACCGCGTGGTTTCCAGCGCGCACCGGACTCCCGTGTAACCGAGACCGCGCCGGATACCTGTGAGGTTCGACGCGAGACCGCAACTCTGCGGTCGCGGCTCGCGCCGCTCCTACCCCTTGGGTTGCAGGTGAGTGCGTCCCATAAAAAACGCCCCGGAAACTTCCGGGGCGTTCGACCCATAGTCGCAACCGTGATGGATTACGGGCTGGTGCGCAGAGTCAGCGTGTAGGCCTTGAGGATCGAGTTGAGCGGGGTGAAGTAGCTGTTGCCGCCGCCGTGGTCGCCCGCGGCGCCGGCGCAGTCGCCGCTGCCGCCCGACAGCACGCCCTGGCCCTGGCCTTCGGCAGTGATGAAGGAGCCGCCGGAGTCGCCGCCTTCGGCGCAGGCGGTGGTGCGGGTCAGGCCGATCACGGTGCCGTCCGGGTTCCCGTCATTGTCGACATACGACACGGTGACGTTCTTGCTGCGGATGGTGCCGCAGTGCCAACCGGTGGTGCGGCCGGAACGGCACACCGCGGTGCCGACGGCCGCTTCGGTGCTGCCGCGCACGGCGACATCGCCGTTGCCGTAGCCATGGACGCTGGCCGACAGCACGTGGGTGTTGTCGACCCGCACCCAGCCGCGGTCGGGGCCGCGCGCGTTGTCGTCCGGCATGGCCGATGCCGCGAACGTACCCACGCGCACGCCCGGCTGCCACGGCGAGACTTCGTCGTAGACGACCTCGCCGACGCCGCCGCAATGGCCGGCGGTCGCGTAGCCCGCACTGTTGCCCTTGGTCACCGAGAAACCGATCGAGCAGGCCGCGATGCGGTTGTTGCCGACATAGCGCAGCACGCCGCGGCCGCCCTGGATGCCGATGCGGCGCTGCGGCGCGTCCTTCAGGGTTTCGAAGCGCACCACGCTGGCGTCCAGACCGCTGCGGGCGACGAAATCGACGCCGCCGTCTTCCGCGCCCGGCGCGACGCCGACGGTGACGGTGTTGCTGGGCAGGTCGACCGACCAGCTGTACACGCCTTTCGGCGCCTTGGCGCTGCGGTCGAGCAGGCCGTCGAGCTGCGCCTTGGCGGCGTTGAGCGCGGCGAGGCTGTGGCGGGCGCGACGGGTTTCGACGCCGGCCGCGGCCTGGGCGGTCTTGTTCGCGGTGCTGGCGGCGACGACACCGAACGATCCGTCGGCCTTGCGCTCGAGCCAGGTGCCGGCGAAGTGGCGGCCGAGTCGCTTGGCGAGGGTTTTTTCCTGCTGCGCGGCAAGGCGCTCGGCCTTGAGGTATTGGACCAACTGCGGGCCGGACAGTCGCAGGTCGCGCTGCATGGCGGTCTTCAGCGCGGGCGCGAGATCGTCGGCGGCGATGGCCGCACCGGATACGAACATGGCTGCGGCGGCAGCGACGATCGGGAGATTGAACTTACGCATTCCAGAAACTCCATAGACGAGTGGGGGTACAGCGGCTTCGCGTCCAGTCGAGGCGACGCTTTCATGCGTGACGGCGTCTCGCATGCAGCGCTTCGCTGGGCCGCGCCGATTAGAACGCGCCGCGGTCTGTTCGCCCTACGCGCGAAATGAGACGCCCTTGTTGGTTCTGTCGACGGACGTTTTGAAAATCGCGAGAACATCCTGGAACTAGCGGTTTGCGCACGCTTTGTTGTGACACTCGATTTCTTTCGTTCGATGCGGAATCGTCGTTTTAATCTTTCGTGTCGCGTTGTCGCGGCTATGCTGTTCGACGGCATCGCCGACCGGTTTCCGCCTATCGGTCGAACCCCATCGTCGGCTACTGGTTCCTGGTTCTTAGTAACTAGTTACTAGTTTGTCGCGCACTTCCCACTCCTCACTCCTTACTCCTCACTCCTCACTCCTCCCAGCGCCCCCCGCAACCGCGACGGGCAAAAAAAAGCGCCCCGGAAAACCGGGGCGCTCGGACACCTGACGCAATCGCGATGGATTACGGCGTGGTCTTCAAGGTCAAGGCATAGGTGCTGAGGATCGAGTTGATCGGAGTGAAGTAGCTGTTGCCGCCGCCGGTGCGGCCCTGGCGGCCCTTGCAGCTGCCGCTGCCGCCCGACAGCACGCCCTGCGCCTGGCCGGCGCCGGTGATGTACGAGCCGCCCGAGTCGCCGCCTTCGGCGCAGGCGGTGGTCTGGGTCAGGCCGGTCACGGTGCCGTCCGGGTTGCCGGCGTCGTCGACATAGGACACGGTCATGTTCTTGCTGCGGATGGCGCCGCAACGCCAGCCGCTGGTACGGCCGGAACGGCACAGCGCGGCGCCGACCGCGGCTTCGGTACTGCCGGCCACGTTGACGTCGCCGCTGCCGTAGCCGTACACGCTGGCCGACAGGGTGTGGGTGTTGTCGACCTGGACCCAGCCGCGGTCCGGGCCGGTCTGGTTGCCGTCGGGCATGGACGAGGCAGCGAACGAACCCAGGCGCACGCCCGGCGACCACTGCGAGACCTCGTGGTACACGACTTCGCCGGTGTCCCCGCAATGACCGGCGGTGGCGAAGCCCAGGGTGGTGCCCTTCGTCACCGGGAAACCGACCGAGCAGGCGTAGACGTAGCCGTCGCCCGGGTCGCGCAGGTAACCGCGGCCGCCCTGGATGGCGATGCGGCGCTGCGGCGCTTCGCTCAGGGTTTCGAAACGTACGGTGCTCGCATCCAGGCCGCTGCGCGCGACGAAGTCGACGCCGGCCTCTTCCGCGCCCGGGGCCACGCCCACGGTCACGCTGTTGCTCGGCAGGTCCACCGCCCAGCTGTATACGCCCTTGGGCGCCTTGCCGCTGCGCGCGAGCTGGCTGTCGAGTTGGCCCTTCGCTGCGTTGAGCGCGGCCAGGCTATGGCGCGCCTGGCGGGTTTCCACGCCGGGGGCGGCCTTGGCGGCCTTGATCGAGGTGCTGGCGGCGACCACGCCGAACGAACCGTCGGCCTTGCGCTCGAGCCAGGCGCCGGCGAAATGGCGGCCGAGCTGCTTTTCCAGCGTCTTTTCCTGTTGTGCGGCGAGGCGTTCGGTCTTCAGGTACTGGGCCAACTGCGTGCCCGACAATCCCAGGTCCCGCTGCATGGCCGACTTCAACGCGGGGGCGAGGTCGTCGGCGGCGAAGGCCGCACCCGACACAGTCATGGCTACGGTGGCAGCGAGAACCGACATACTGAACTTGCGCATATCCAAAAACTCCTAAGACAGAGAGGGATGCGGACAACAGTGGCGGCGGGGCCGGGGCAGGTCGCTGGAGTGGCAGGCTTGAAGCGCTCGGCCGGGCCGCACTGATTAGAACGGGTTCCCGGCGCGGCACCCCTACCTCGAATTTGGGACGAATTGCTTGGTTTCGGTCCGGTCAAGGCCGTTTCCGAATATGAAAATCGTGAACGGAGGGGCGGGGCCCTGACTGTCTAGCGCCAAGCGCCTGTGGGAACCGGCTGTTGCGGGTCGAGGCAGGGGAGCTGGTGCGGTCATCGCATGGGGATGTGTCCGCAGTGATTGGAAGCCGCGCGGTCGCGGCTTGCGCCGCTCCTACCCCTTAAAGCCGGGCTTCCTGTAGGAGCGACGTGAGTCGCGACCGAGCAGCCGAAAGATCCGTCGTAGTTCCGGTTTCGCGGTCGCGGCTTACGCCGCTCCTACAAAGGCCGGCGATCCAAGGGTAGGAGCGACGTGAGTCGCGACCGAGCAGCCGAAAGATCCGTCGTAGTTCCGGTTTCGCGGTCGCGGCTTACGCCGCTCCTACAAAGGCCGGCGATCCAAGGGGTAGGAGCGACGCGAGTCGCGACCGAGCAGCCGAAAGATCCGTCGTAGTTCCGGTTTCGCGGTCGCGGCTTGCGCCGCTCCTGCAAAGGCCGACGATCCAAGGGGTAGGAGCGAGGCGAGTCGCGACCGCGCAGGCAAAAGATCCGTCGTAGTTTCGGTTTCGCGGTCGCGGCTTGCGCCGCTCCTACCCTTGAGTCGTCGCTTCCGTGGAACGCGAGCGAAGGGTGCGGCCCTTCTCTCGCCGAGGCTCAGCGCATCGTGCCGAGGCGCGCGATCGCCGCGCGCAGGTCGGGCAGCGGGCCGATCTGGCCGCCGGTGCCGGTCTGCGGGGTGCCGGTGGTCATCAGCAGGTCGCGCATCTGCCGCGGGGTGAGGGTGATGCCGCGTTGCTTGGCGATGCCCGACAACGCGACCACCGCCGCGGCGACGATCGGCGAGGCGCTGGAGGTGCCGGAGAAGGTCTTGGTATAGCGGGCGTTGACGCCGCCGTTGTACAGGCCGCCGTAGCCGGTGCTGGTGACGCAGCGGCCCCAGGCCTGCACGTTGACGCGGCGGCCGTAGGTCGAGAACGGCTGCTTGGCGCGTTCGGCGACGGTGTCGCTGCACCAGGCGGTCGAGCGCGGGCCGCCGGCGCCGACGATGATCGAACCCGAGTCCGGGCGGCTGCGCGGGAACGGCGAGCCGAAGCAGGCGGTGTTGTCGAGATTCATGTTGCCGTTGCCGCCGGCCTGGACCACGTGCACGCCCTTGTTGGTGGCCACGACGATGGCGTCGTACACCGACGGCGTCCATTCCACCGGCACGTAGTTGCTGCAGCCGCTCGGCCCGGCCGCCTGTTGTTCCAGCAGCATCACGTCGCCGGCGCGCAAGGCGTTGGCGGCGGTGAGAATGGCATTGGCCAAGTCGTAGCCGCGCTGGGTGTTCATGGCGTTGGTGTAGTGCGCGCTGGCGCCGCTGACCAGGCCGGTGACGCCGATGCCGTTGTTGTCGGCGACCAGTTCGCCCATCACCGCGGTGCCGTGGTTGTTGTCGTTGAACGGATCGCTCGGCGTGCCGTTGGCGACCAGCGCACCGGCGAGACGCAGCTTGGACAGGTCTTCGTGGCTGGTGTTCCAGCTGTACTCGATGTCGAGCACGCGCACGCCGGTGCCGTCGCCGCCGGCGAGGGTGCGGGCGTACTGGCTGTCGATGCCGTTCTGCGCCGCGGGCAGTTTGTAGTACTGATAATCGTGATACGCCGGCGAGGCCGGCAGCGGCACCGGCAGCGCCGCCGGGTAGGCGATCTCGACGATGCTCATGGCGTTGAGTTCGTCGATCACCCGTCGGATGTCCTGGCCCGGCCGCACTTTCAGGCGGAACCACTGGCTCAGGTCGGGCTGCTCGTTCTGTGCCTGCGGCTGCGCGCTCTTGGCCAGCGCGGCGAGCGTGGCCTCGTCGGCGCGGAACAAGGGTTCCATGTTCGCGACCGGGCCGGCGCCGCTGGCCAGGCTCTCCAGCGCCGCCAGTCGCCCGTACTTCGCCGAGACCGGGCGTCCGCCCTGCAGGCGCACCTGGCTGTCGCGGACGAATTTGACTTCGATGTACTCGCGCGAATCGTAGCGGCCGAGTTGGGTCTTGGCCGGCTTGGACAGGGCCGGTTGCGGGGCGGGAGCGTTCGACGGCGGCGCAGCCAGCGGCGCGACGGCGGGCATCGCCGCGATCGCCAGGCACGGCAGCAACAAGCGCAGTAGCGGCGCGGCGGACTTCGATGGCACGGACGGGAACTTGGAGCGCATGAGTAGAAATCCTGGAGGGATGGAAGGAATCGTCATGCGAAGCGACACGCTGACCGGGCTTCGCGGCCGGTGCGGAGCGGACCGTCGGGCGATCCGGCGGCGAGCATAGTCAGGGCGCTATGTGCCTCGACTTGAGTCGGATCACGCTTTCGACGACGCGGCTCGCCGCGATTTTTGACGTGCGCAAACCGGGATCGCGCACACGGCTTGAGCGCGTCGCAAGGCGGCATTGGCGCTTCGTGCAGCTTGCGGACGTGTCAGGGTGATGGGTTGGCAGCGCCGCGCACGCTGGAACCGGAAGCAACGTGGTGCGGCGCATCGAGACGGTGACGGATGGAGGGCCTTGCCGGGGCGGAGAGGTGACCTCCCCCGTAGGAGCGGCGTGAGCCGCGACGTGGGACACGCAAAGATGGCGAGGCTATCGTCGTTCGTAGAAGCGCCTTGCTTTCGCCGGGGTAGGAGCGGCGCAAGCCGCGACCGCGAAATGCGGTCGCAGCGGCTCTGTCGTCCGTGCCGCTTCGACGAGTGACGTCGGCCTTGATGCTTCTGCGCGCCGGCGGTCGCGGCTTACGCCGCTCCTACAGGGGGAGGGGTGCGCCGTATTGCGTTGCGGGTTTCGCCTAGGCAGGAGCGACGTAAGTCGCGACGCGCAGCCTCCGGATTGTTGCGTCGTCGTGGCTATGGCGCGGTCGCGACTCGCGTCGCTCCTACCCTCGCAAGACCACACTGCTTCGATGTGGGGCATCGGCGTTGCCGCTTCTGCGCGCCGGCGGTCGCGGCTTACGCCGCTCCTACAGGGAGAGGGATGCGCCGTATTGCGTTGCGGGTTTCGCCTAGGCAGGAGCGATGTAGGTCGCGACCGCGCAGCCTCCGGATTGTTGCGTCGTCGTGGCTATGGCGCGGTCGCGACTCGCGTCGCTCCTACCCTCGCAAGACCACACTGCTTCGATGTGGGGCATCGGCGTTGCCGCTTCTGCGCGCCGGCGGTCGCGGCTTACGCCGCTCCTACACGGGGGGATTCGCCGCATTGCGGCGCAGGCCTTGCCTATGTAGGAGCGACGTAAGTCGCGACCGCGCAGCCTCCGGATTGTTGCGCCGTCGTGGCTATGGCGCGGTCGCGACTCGCGTCGCTCCTACCCTGTGGGCCAGCGCGCTTGAGTAGCTAAAGAAGGTAACTGCCGGATACCCGCCTTCGCGGGATGAAGGCAGGCGGCATCCGCATCGCCGGCCTTCTAGCCGAACCCACACTCATTCCCACTGCCATCGGCCGCATTCACTCCTGCGCCGCCTGGGTCGGGTCGAATGCAAGCAAATCGCCGGGTTGGCAATCCAGCACGCTGCAGATCGCTTCGAGGGTGGAAAAACGGATGGCCTTGGCCTTGCCGGTCTTGAGGATCGACAGGTTCGCCAGCGTGATGTCGACGCGCTCGGACAGTTCGGTCAGAGTCATGCGACGTTCGTGCAGCTTCTCGTCGAGGCGGATCACGATGGCCATCGTTTACACCGTGCCTTCGAGGTCGCTGCGCATGCGCGCGCCTTGCTCGAATACGCGGGCTAGCACGAACAGCAGCAGCACGGCCAGCCACGGCGCGAAGGAGAAGCCGACGTCGATGTCCATCTTTAGCGACGGCGCGGCTTTCGACGCGCCGTAAACGATGCTGCCGTTCAGCAAGCGCAAGCCTTCGCCGGCCAGCACCCACCAGGCGATGGCCTGCAGCCGGCGGCTGTTGCCGGCGATGAAGGGATCGCCGTCGCGCACGCTGTCGACGATCGCCAGCAGCGCGCGCAGCACGCGATGAGTGAGGTAGGCAGCGACGATGCCCAGCACGATGACCGCGCGCAAGGCATTGTGCAGATGCTCGTAAGCCACGCCGAGGGCTTCGAACAGCAGCTTCGGGTCGACCAGGGTCGCGATCAGCAACGCGGCGATAGCGAAGGCATAGAGGGCGTTGAGGAGGATCAGGCCGCGGATCAACGGGCGGGCCAGGGCTAAGGCGTGCGGAGCGCGGGTCATGGGACGCTGCCTCTGTCATATCGGTAAGCAATATAAAACATATCGAAAAACGATATGCAAGTGCCTGTCAGGCCGTTAACCGCCCGACTTGCCAACGTACAAGGGCTGGGCTGCGAACCGGGCAGCCGGCTGCGACCGCCGCGCGATCTCGCCGGAAGACTCACAACTGGCGAAGAACGGCTCAGCGAAGAGGGTGTACCGGGCAGGGGCCGGACGATGGCCGTGGCGGTCATGCCGGCGCCGGCGCCAGCATCGTCAAGGGTGGTTCCAGCAACCGGCGTACCCGTGCCGCCGGTATTCGTGGCGGCTGCGCAGGGGCAGGCGCGGCCGATCCGGCGCGCAAGCGCCAGGCCCCGGATAGCCCCGCGCGCTGGCGCCGGTCTTTATGAGGTCCCGCTCGGCCATGGGTAGATCGATAGCCTCTCAAGCCGCTCGACGAATCGCCCATCGAGGCCAGGCGGCTGAGTACCCGGTGCAGGCCTGGCGGCTCGGTCAAGGCTTTACATTCCGCTTACCCGATCTTCACGGTCGCCTGCGGACGGCGCGGGTCGAATGCTTGCGTCCTAATCCGTATCGGGAGCATGAGCATGACGCGAGCCTCCGTCCTCGTCGCATCGGCGCTGTGGCTGACCCTGTCGGGCGCGGCCTTCGCCGGCATCGTCACCGTCAGCGGGCACGGCCAGAGCTACGACCCCGGCATCGCGCTGGAAGACGCGCGCGCCGATGCCGTCGCCCAATGCACGGCGCAGGGCGGCACGCCGTTGGAAGAGATCTATAACCACATCACCCGCGCCAACCTCTGGCTCGCCGATTCGATCTGGCGTTGCGAGGTGCCGTGATCGCCGGTTTCGCCTGTTCGATCCTGGGCCGCCTCAGCGCCGGGTGCCCAGCACGCCATCCAGCGCCAGCTCGGCCTTGAACCCGGCCTTGTCGAGCCGCTTGGCCACTTCGCGCGGGACATCGCGGCCGCTGGTGAGTTTGTTCGGGCTGCCGGTGTAGTGGAACAAGCGCCCGCCGCGGCGCAGCACGCGTGCGAGATGGTCGTAGAAGGTTTGCGAATACAACTCGCCGGCGATGCCGAATCGCGGCGGGTCGTGGAGCAGGGCATCGACCGAGGCATCGGCGATCCCGGCGATGGCCTGCGAAACGTCGGCATGGGTCAACTGCAGGCGGCCGCCGCTCGTGGCCGCTTCCGGGTCGGGCGACCAGGGATTGAGGGTGCGCAGCCACAGCACGTCTTCGTTCTTCTCGAAGGACTGGATCCGGGCGGCGCCGGCTTCGAGGCAGCAGGCGGCGAAATAGCCCAGGCCGCCGCAGGTGTCCAGCACGACCTTGCCGCGCGGCTCGACCAGGGCGACCTTGCGCTGCGCGTCGTCGATCGGCGAGGCCTTGGAGGTGGGCAGCATCTTGATGCCGTCGATCTCGAAGGTCGGCGCGCCCCATTCGGTCGGCACCAGCTTGATCAGCGAGCCGGAGAAGCGCGACACCGGCGCGAACTCGTCGCCGTCCCAGTGGTAGATCGTGCGGTCCTTGAGCTTGGACGGATACGGATAATGCCGATCGCGCCAGCGCCAGGTCTCTGCGTCCAGTCCTGCCTCGCCGCTCGAACGCCCCAGGTCCAGCGAACCGGTCCAGGTGCCGGCGCCGCCGGCGCGTGCGGCCAGTAATGCGTCGGCGTCGGGGCGGGTGAGCAGGGGACCTGAGTAATGCGGCACGGCGGGGTATTTCCTTGGGGATCGACCAGAACAAGCGCCGAACGGGCGGGCATGCCCGTTCGTGGGACGGAACGATAACGCGGCCGGTCGATCGCAGCCAGGAAGGCTGCCGGGAGCCGCGCGGCTCGGTTTTAGGAATGCGCGGCGCTGGCGCGTGGGGGCTTGCAGCGCCGAGGTTCGGCAGGATGGCCTGCGGCCCGGTGGTGTCGTTAATGGAGCGGCCCAAACCAACGGCCTACGACAGCCCGGGCCCGGCTGCGCTAGGCTGCGGCCTTTCCAGCGGGGACCGCATATGAAGCCTTCACGTTTGAGCCTGGGCCTGGCGCTTGCCGTCGCGCTGGCTGTTCCGTCCGTCCACGCCGCCGACTCCGCGACCGGCGCCGCAGGCAAGGGGCAGCCCCGGCTCGGCAGCTTCGGCGTCGACCTGTCCTCGCGCGACACCCGGGTCAAGCCCGGCGACGACTTCAACCGCTACGTCAGCGGCCACTGGCTCGACACCTATCAGCTGAAGGACTACGAGACCTCGTACGGCTCGTTCAACATGCTGCGCGACCAGTCCGAGGCGCAGGTGCACGCAATCATCGAATCGCTGCAGCAACGCAAGGATCTGGCACCGGGCAGCGACGCGCTGAAGCTGCGCGACTACTACGCCAGCTACATGGACCGCGCCGCCCGCGACGCCGCCGGCATCCGCCCGCTGCAGCCGGTGCTCGACCGCATCGCCGCGATCGACTCGAAGGACGCGCTGATCGCCGCCTTCGGCAACACCGACCTCGACGGCACCACCGCGCCGCTGCGTTTCGGCGTCGACCTGGACCGCAAGAACCCGGACCAGTACCTGGTCGGCCTGCGCGTCGGCGGCCTGGGCTTGCCGGACCGCGACTACTACCTCAACCAGGATGCGCGCTTCGTCGGCATCCGCACCGCCTACCTCGCCCACATCGAGCGCATGCTCGGTTTCGCCGGCGTGAGCGATGCGAAGGCGCGCGCACAGGCGGTGCTGGCGCTGGAGACCGAGCTGGCCAAGCCGCAGTGGGAGCGCGCCAAGCTGCGCGACCGCGACAAGACCTACAACGTCGCCAGCTTCGCCGAGCTGGCCAAGCAATACCCGGGCTACGACTGGGCCGCGCAGGTCAAGGCGCAGGGCATGCCGGCGCTGGACCGCGTCAACGTCATCACCCCGAGCGCGGTGCAGCCGGTGCTCGACACGATCGCGGCCACGCCCTTGGCGGTGTGGCGCGATTACCTGAGCTTCCATGCCGTGCGCAACAACGCGCCGCTGCTGAGCCGCGAGATCGACGATGCCTCGTTCGCCTTCACCGGCACGGTACTCAGCGGCCAGAAGGCCCAGCGCGACGATTGGAAGCGCGCAGTGGCCACGGTGGCCGGCAGCGACGGCCTCGGCGACGCGATGGGCAAGCTCTACGTGGAGCGCCATTTCTCGCCGCAGGCCAAGGCGGCGATGCAGGCCTTGGTGGAAAATCTGCGCAAGGCCCTGCGCAGCAACATCGAGAAGATCGACTGGATGGGCGAGGGCACCAAGGCCGAGGCCTACCGCAAGCTCGCCAGCTTCCGTCCCAAGGTCGGTTATCCGGACAAGTGGCGCGACTACGGCAGCGTCGCCATCGTCCCGGGCGACCTGATGGCCAACGTCATGCAACTGCGCCGTTACGGCCGCAACGACCAGGTCCGTCGCATCGGCACGCGTCCGGACCGCGACGAGTGGTTCATGACGCCGCAGACGGTCAACGCCTACTACAACTCGACCTTCAACGAGATCGTGTTCCCGGCCGGCATCCTGCAGGCGCCGTTCTTCGATCTCAACGCCGACCCGGCGGTGAACTACGGCGGCATCGGCGCGGTGATCGGCCACGAGATGGGCCACGGCTTCGACGACCAGGGCAGCAAGTCGGACTACGCCGGCATCCAGCGCAACTGGTGGACCGACGCCGACCGCGCCGGCTTCGAGCAGCGCACCCAGGCGCTCGGCGCCCAGTACGACGCGTTCTGCCCATTGCCGGGCCAATGCGTCAACGGCGCGCTGACCATGGGCGAGAACATCGGGGACGTCGGCGGCATTTCGATGGCCTACACCGCCTACCAGCTCAGCCTCGGCGGCAAGCCGGCGCCGGTCATCGACGGCCTGAGCGGCGACCAGCGCTTCTTCCTGTCGTGGGGCCAGATCTGGAAGGGCAAGTACCGCGACGAAGCGCTGCTCAACCAGATCAAGACCAACCCGCATTCGCCCTCGCAGTACCGCGCCAACGGCCCGTTGCGCAATTTCGACCCGTGGTACCGCGCGTTCGACGTGAAGCCGGGCGATGCGATGTACCTGCCGCCGGACAAGCGGGTGCGGATTTGGTAAGGGCAAGCTTGCCGAGATAGGAAGCAAGACGAAGCTCGCGCGAGCGGGCTTCGGTCCAAGGCGAATGCTCGTGGGACCAGCCCCCGTCGGGCAGGCGCTCGCAAGATAGATGCGCGAAGGATGGGGCAGCTTCCGGGTCCCGCCTGGAACGAAGGAGCGCTGCCCCGTTTCGTTTCCGCTCTTGAAATTCGGGCCTGCGCGCGGCGGCTTCGCGCACGGAGCATTGCAGCCGGGACGCTAGAATGCCGGCGATGGCGTATCTGGGACTGTTCCTCACCGCGTTCGTCGCCGCCACCTTGCTGCCGGCGCAATCGGAAGCCCTGCTCGCGGGGATGGTCGCGGCCGGCTATCCGCCGTGGTGGCTGGTGCTGGTGGCCAGCCTCGGCAACGTGCTCGGTTCGACCGTCAACTGGTGGCTCGGGCGCGAAGCGACGCGTTTCAGCCGGCACCGGTTCTTTCCGATCAAGCCGGCGGCGCTGGCGCGCGCCCGCGCCTGGTACGGACGCTACGGCAAGTGGACCTTGTTGCTGAGCTGGCTGCCGATCGTCGGCGACCCGCTGACCTTCGCCGCCGGAGTCATGCGCGAGCGACTGCGGGTGTTCCTGCCGATGGTGGGCATCGCCAAGACCGCGCGCTACGCCGTGCTGGCGGTCGTGGCCATGCGTTATGCCTGAGCGCGTGGAAGGTCGCCCGGGTATCGGCGCGATGCCGCGTCGGTGCGTGGCGCGGATCGTCGACGCTGTGGCCGGTGGCGTCTGCAATCGATAGGACGATTCGTCCGCGTTGCAACCAAAAGCCACCGGTCCGCATCTACTGCTGTCAAGACCCACAGGGCAGTCTCGGCTCGCTCCAATGGGGCTTGTAGAATGCGCCCATGAGGCGCCGACGCGGCCTTCGTTCGCCGCTGCGGCATCTTTCTTGTCCTTAAGGTTTCGCTGCCCGCGCGTGCGCGGGGTTCGGCCAGGACGAGAGCGGTCGCCGCGCTCGTGCCGAATTCATCAACGCAGGGATGTAGGAATGGCTGGCTCTATCGCATTGATGCTGTCGAAGACCGGCGGCCCGCCGTTTCATGGCTCGGTAGGCTACGTCAACGACAGCATCGGCACGATCCTCGTCCGCCACCGCTGGCGGGTGCGCGCGTTCGAGCCGCCGCGCGGCGACCTCGGCGAAGAGGCCATGCTGCCGTTCGCGCTGAGCGCGCGCCTGGCCGCGCTGGACGCCGCGTCGGCGCCCGACGTGGCCCTGTTCGACGGCGCCGGCACGTCGATCCGCACGCCCAGCCGCGGTTGGGCGCGGCGCAATCTGATGCTGTATCACGGCCTGGCCTTCGGCACCGGCGTGTGGATGACCTCGCGCGACATCGACCTGCATTGCGCGAACTCGCCGTACCTCGAACGCACCCTGCGTGCGACCTTCGCTTTTCCCAACTGGGCTGCCCGCAGTTGCCTCAACCCGCACGGCATGCGCGCGCTGACCAGCCTGCAGCTGCCGGTGCCCTGCGTGGAAAGCCCCGACGGCCATCCCGGTTTCGGCTACGGCGCCGACATCCCGCCGCAGATCCTGCGCCGGCTCGAAGGAGAATTGATCTGGGGTCATGCCTTGCAGCCGGGCAAGCAGGACTGGTTCGCGACCTTGAGCGTGATGTACTGGCTCAACGAGTTGCGCGGCGGCCCCAGCGCGAAGGGCGTCAAGCTGCTGGTGGCGGAATCGTCGTTGACCCCGGACGCGCGGCGGGCGATGGATGCGATGCTGGCGGGGAGCGGGCGCTGCTGCGACGACTACTTCGTGCCGGTGCCGAACCTCAACCAGCGCGCCTTGTTCCGGCTGATGCGCGCCAGCCACTTCGCTCTGGCCTATAACCGGTTTCCCGAACCGTTCGGCTTCTACGTGCTGGAGTCGGTCCACAACGGCTGTCCGGTGTACACCAACGGCGTCGGCAACAACCGTTTTCTGCTGCCGCCCGGGCACGGCATCGCCGTGCTGGAAACGCCGGCGATGGCGCCGCAGGCGGATGGCCGCCAGGACCCGGCGGCCTATCGCGTCGTCGCCGAACGGATCCTTGGGGACCTCGGTCGGCGCGAAGCGATCGCCGGGCAGTGCCGGCGCGGCGCGGCGCTGATCGAAGAGCGCTGGTCGATCGCCGCGTTCGAGCGTAGCCTGCTGGCGGCGCTGGACCGTCTGGAGCAGCCCTTGCCGCCCGAGCCGGATTTCGAAACCCTGCAGGTGCAAGCGAGCCCGCTGGTGCGTAGTCTGGACGCCGGCGGTCGCAGCCTGAACGATTATGCGAGCACCACGCTGCGGCCGGAGACGGTCGCGCTGGCGACGCAGTTGCTGGGGCAGCGCTGCGCCGACCTGGCTTCGGACGAGATGCAACGCATCGAGGCCGAGCATCGTCTGTTCGCCGGCGGCCTGTTGACTTTGACGTCGGGTCCCGCTCCGCTCCCTCACTGATCGTCCTGCCGCTGACATGCCCACTTCCCTGATCGTTGTCGACGACTTCTTCGAGCGCGCGGACGGGCTGCGCGATGCGGCCTTGCGCCTGACCTATCCGGACCAGCAGGGTGCGTTTCCCGGGCGCAATTCGCTGGAGCGGATCGAACTCGACGGGCTGGCGCAGTACGTCTCCAGCATCGTCGGCGAGCGGCTCAAGGTGATTTCGCCGCTGGGGTCGCATGCGAAGTTCCGCATCACCCTGGGCTCGGACCTCGGCCGCGGCAAGGTCCACGTCGACCCCGGCTATTGGTCCGGCGTGCTGTACCTGAGCCGGCCCGAGGACTGCCGCGGCGGCACCGATTTTTTTCGCCATCGCCGCACCAACACCGATCGGCGGCCGATGAACGAGCGCGAGCTGGCCGAGCTGGGGTATTCCTCGATCGACGAGGCCCACCAGGACATCATCGAGCGCGACGGCCTCGACGACAGCTGTTGGGAAACCACCATGACCGTGCCGATGCGCTTCAATCGCCTGGTCCTGCTGCGGCCGTGGCTGTGGCATACCGCCGGCGCCGGGTTCGGCGACAACCTGCACAACGGCCGGCTGGTGTACCTGATGTTCTTCGAAGCGGCGTGAGTCGCCCGAGGCATGGCGCGCCTTTCCGACGCGCCCGGCCGCTTGCCGCCGCACGGGACAGCGCCGTTACCGGTCGCCTTCCTTCTTGCTGCCCTTGAGCAGGGCGACGATGGCCATGGCGTGGCCGTGGCCGAGTCCGAAGTCCTGCTTGAGCCAGTCGATGATCTCGCCGGCCTTGACGCCGGGCCTGAGGCCTTTGGCGTCGGCGAAGCCTTTGCCGGCGGCGAGCGTGCGGAATTGGGCCGGGGTCTTGCCGGTCTTGGTCTGGATATTGTCGAGATACGCCTGGAAGGACATCGGTGGGGCTCCTGGGGTGGATGGGCGAGGGGTGGGCCGGTACAGCTTTCCGGCCCTCTTGCCTGATCGACGAACCAGCACCCGCCGGATCGACACGACCCGCGATGCCCGCGCGCTTTCAATCGACGGACCCGGCCGCCGGGCGCATCGGGGGGCGGTGCTAAAATGCCCGCCTTTCCGGATACCCGAGCGAGCGACGCGATGACTGCAGCAGCCTTCTACCCGATCGGCACGCCCGGGCAGCCCTGGGGCGCGGCGGAAGTGGCGCAGTGGCGCGCCAGCCAGGTCCGCCATCGCAGCTACCAGGCCGACGTGGTCGGCGCGATCGAGCGGCTGCGCTCGCGTTTCGAGGTGGTCGAGTACGGCCGCCTCGACTACGCCCCCGACAGTTACCCGTTGTTCGCGATCAAGAGCCGCGACTGGCAGGACGGCTTGCCCTGCATGCTCGTCACCGGCGGCGTGCATGGTTACGAGACCAGCGGCGTGCACGGCGCGCTGGCGTTCGTCGAGCGCCATGCCGCGGACTACGCCGGCCGGGTCAATCTGCTGGTCGCGCCCTGCGTCAGCCCCTGGGCCTACGAGCGCATCCATCGCTGGAACATCGATGCGATCGACCCGAACCGCTCGTTCCGCGCGGACAGCCCGGCCGAGGAATCGGCGGCGCTGATGCGCCTGGTCGCGCCGGTACGCGCCGAGGTGCTGATGCACATCGACCTGCACGAAACCACCGACAGCGACGAGTCCGAGTTCCGCCCGGCGTTGGCCGCGCGCGACGGCAAGCCTTACGAGCCCGGCGAAATCCCCGACGGTTTCTATCTGGTCGGCGACAGCGAAGACCCGCAACCCGAGTTCCAGCAGGCGGTGATCGCCGCGGTCGAGAAAGTCACCCATATCGCCCCGGCCGACGCCCGCGGCGAAATCATCGGCGCGACCGTGGTCGCCCACGGCGTGATCAATTACCCGGTCAAGTCGCTCGGCCTGTGCGCCGGCATCACCGATGCCCGCTACCGCACCACCACCGAGGTCTATCCGGACAGCCCGCGCGCCACGCCCGAGCAGTGCAACGCCGCCCAGGCCGCGGCGGTGTGCGCGGCCATCGATTTCGCCCTGGCGCACCGCTGAGCGCGGCGCCGGCCCGCGGCCGGCGCTGCTGATCGCTATGGCCGCCGCAGCGGCTTCTCTCGCCTGGACGGATATGGAGCCGGCCGCATGCGGCCATGCGCCGTTCTCCGGCGGCGTGTCGCTGGGCATGTGGAGGGGCGTGTCGATTTTGGCCGCCCTGGTTCGTCGTCGAGACAGGAGCGGGTTCCATGCGCCGGAGTTCCGGCCGCCGCGCTCCATCGCGACCACCAGGAGAGCTGCATGCGTTTTCTTTCGATGATCCGGATCGACGAAGCCACCTGCGAACCGCCCAGCGAGCGGTTGCTGGCAGATATGGGCAAGTTGATGGAGGAAATGACCCGGGCCGGAGTATTGATCGGCACCGCCGGTCTGGCCCCGAGCGCCGACGGCGTCCGCCTGCGCCTGCGCGGCGGCAAGATCACCGCGACCGATGGCCCGTTTACCGAAGCCAAGGAAGTGATCGGCGGCTATGCCTTGCTGGAGGCGGCCTCGAAGGAGGAAGCGATCGCGCATACCCGCCGTTTCCTGGAGGTGCACGGCGACGGCTGGGACATCGAGTGCGAATTGCGCCAGTTGCAAGGCGACGCTGACGGCGGTTGCGGCGCCGAGCCGGTTCGAGCCGACCCAGCCCGTTAACCGAGCCGGTTAACTGTGCCGGCCGACTCAGCCGGCCACCGAGCCGGGCCAATCTTGAACAGACCGAATCGATCGACCCGGCTCGGCTCGAGTAGACGCCGAGCGAGCGCTCAGCGGCCGGGGGCGCTGCCGGGCACCAGCCGTACGCCGCGCACGTCCTCGGCGCTCGGCTCGCGCGGCACCGCGCCCGCGCGGGTGATGGTCGGCGCTGCGGCAGGCCGGATGGCATAGGGCGAGATCGCCTCCAGGCTGACGGCGCTATCGCCGCTCGACTCAAACCTTAGGCAGCGTCGGCGGTTCGCCGCCGTAGGCCGGGCGTAATCGTACTCGAACCCCGTGACGACACCGGCCGACTAAAACCGCCATCGCTGTCGGCATAGAGTCGAAAGGCCGGCAAGGACTGAGGTAAGAGGCCACCGGCCGGCAGACTGGTCCGCCGATAGCGAATGGCTCTCGGTCACAGGATTCGGCGATCCAAGCTGGGGACGGGCCGATTGCGCCAGGGCCGTTCTGTCGCGGCTTGCCAGGACTTTCGTTTATATGGATTCTGTCGTCGACGTTCGCAACACTTCAATCACCGAGCGATAGAGAGCGATGATCGGACAGAAGCACGGGCAGTCGATGGAGCTCTTCTTCGTCGACGGACGTAGTGAGGGGATGATGACGGCCACGATATTCAATTGGACCGGTCATGTTCTTCTCGCATCGCGAGCTCAGATGCCGGACGCATTTCGGCGGCCGGAAGCCTCGCGCACAGGCGTCTACCTGCTGCTTGGCGAGGACGATTCCGGTAAACCCCGGGCCTATATCGGTGAAGGCGAAGATATCAGCAGCCGTATTCGTCGCCACGACGTCGCGAAGGGTTGGTGGTCACGTCTGGTGATGGTGACCTCAGCCGAGAATTCACTGAACAAGGCCCACGTCAAATATCTCGAAGCCCGTCTTGTCCAGCGTGCCACAGAGGTGGGGAAAGTCGAGCTGGACAACACGGTCAAGCCCAGCCTGCCGTCCATGACCGAATCGGCCTTGGCCAACATGGAGAATTTCCTGGAGTATTTGTACGTGCTTCTGCCTGCGCTACGTATCGATTGCTTCGTCAGTGAAAGGCGTGCGGTACCCGTTCAGAACGCCGTGCCGGTCGCCGCGGCGGCCGGGCGTTGTCCGGTCATTTTTGAACTCAAGAGCCAACGCAGGGGTGTCGATGCCATTGCAGAACTCGTTAACGGTGAGTTCGTCGTGCAAGCGGGTTCGATCGCACGAGGCGACTGGATGGGCATCGGCTCGGAAGATTCGAGTTACGCGCGACTGTACGCCGAACTGCGCCGGACTGGCGTACTGGCGCAGCACGGCGGCCATTGCGTTTTCAATGACAGCTATGCATTCAATAGCCCTAGCGCCGCGGGCGCGGTAGTCAACGGCCGGCCAACGAACGGCACCGCAGAGTGGAAGCTCAAGGGCACCGATGTGACATACAAGGAGTGGGAAGCAAGGCAACTGGACGACGAACTGCTTCACGGTCGGGCTGCCGCGGACGCGATGGCGGCCGATGCCGTCTCGTTGGCTTGATCGGAGACGGTGTCCAGCCGGGATCGATGCTCGGAGCCCGTGGCGGGCGTTCCATCGTCGTGTGGATACTCGCGCCCTGAATCGGGTCGGGCGGTTCTGTGGGATTAGCCTCACGGCCCGCCTGACAGGTGTAGGATGTCATCGGTAAGCCGTTCCAATCGCGCGTTTCGCCCGACCGATCCCTGATCGCTCGCTTCGCTCCCTTTCACGCGTCATCGCCCTGATCCAGGGGGACGCCCACTCGGGAGCGGCCGGTGCCGGGCTATACCACCCGCCAACTCTCGTTGACCGTAGGCGGCGACGCCTGGGGGCTGCGAGTGCTGAGCGACCTGCAGCAGTTCAGCGACCCCGACGGCCACGGCGAGCGCCTGGGCATCTCCGCCGCGCAATGGAGCCTGTTCGGCCAGGTCTGGCCGGCCGGGCAGTTACTGGCGCAGGCCATGCACCGTTTCGCCATCCGCGGCCAGCGCATTCTCGAGCTCGGCTGCGGGATCGGCCTGGCCAGCCTGGTGTTGCAGCGGCGCGGGGCGAACATCGTCGCCAGCGACGTGCACCCGCTGACCGAACCCTTCCTGTCTTACAACGCCGCCCTGAATGGATTGCCGGCGGTGCATTACCGGCATCTGCGTTGGGACACCGCGCTGCCCACCTTGGGACGCTTCGACCTGATCATCGCCAGCGACGTGCTGTACGAACGCGACCAGGCCGAAGTGATCGGCGAAGTCATCGCCCGGCACGCCTTCGACGATGCGCAGGTGCTGATCACCGACCCCGGCCGCGGCAACAGCGCGCGCTTCACCCGGCTGATGCTCGCCCAGGGTTACTCGGTCGAAGAGCGGCGCTGCCCGATGAACGACATGGATCTGCCCCCGCATCGCGGGCGCTTGCTGCATTACAGCCGCGGCGGCGCGGGGCGCGGCGGGTTCCAGATCTGAGACGAACGCGGCTCCGGCGAGCCTGACGAATTGGCCCCGGGTCAGCGATTCACCGCCGGCCCGTTGACCCCCACATACCCGTTCGCGCAACCGGTCGTGCAGGTGGTCGCCAGCATGTTGTAGACGATCCGGCCGGCATTGGTCTTGGAGCGGAAGTGGCCGACGCCGTTGCTGGTGTCGCCGCCGCCGGCGTTGTAGGGGCTGCCGTCGCTCCAGTCCCAATCGTAGGCATAAGCGGTGCTGCCCACGCCGATGTCGACCTGCGCCTTGACGTTGCTCGCGGCGTTGAACAAGGCGCCGGCGCTGCAGCCGGCCGAGTAACTGGTGGTAAAGCACTGCACTTGGTCGTGCAGGCCGGCGGTGATGCTGTAGAAGGCGATCGAGCCGTACATCGCCGGCATCGCGCGCAGGCTGTTGCTGCCGCTGCCGGTCCAGCGGTTGTAGCCGTAATAGGCGACGCCGCTGCTTGGGTACAGGCCGAAGGTGTAGTAGTCGTACGGAAACACGTAGGCTTCGGCGTTGCAGGTCGGCGCATACGGCGACTGGTAGCCGGTGCTGAGACAAGTCTGCAGGCCGCGCAAGCCGCCGCCGATGTTGACGAATCGGCGCACGTTGGCCTGGTAACCGTAGTAACGCAGCATCGCCAGCGACATCGACGCGCCCAGCGAATGGGTGACGAGGTCGACCTGGCTGCGGCCGGTATACGTCTTGACCTTGTCGATGAAGGTCTTGAGCACCTGGTACTTCGCCGGCTGGTGATAGTTGTACTGCGGCGAGCTGCGTTCCTGCGCATCCAGGTAGGTCACCCCGAACAGTTCGCAGTCGTTGTAACCGCGCGCCTTGAGTTCGTCGTACACCGAATGGGCCGGTGCGGCGTAGCCGTTCACCGCGGCCGGCGGCATGTCGAAGCTGAGCGCGCTGTCGCCGTTGCCCGCGACGAACACGACCGGCGTGCGCGTGGCGATGCAATCGCCGCCGCCGAACCCGCCGCTGCCCACGCCGGGACTGAAACCGCCCGCGTACTGCGACGCCGTGCCCTGGCAGGTGTAACCGTTGTTGCTGCCGCAATCGAGCGCCCGCGCCGTCGACGGGGCGAGCAGGGCCAGGCTGCCGAGCAGCGGCAGCGCGGCCGCCATGATCAGCGCCTTGGCGCGGTTGCGAGCGTAGACGGAATCGGATGGACCGAGGCGAACCCTCTTCAGCGCGATGCGGACCATGAGTGCTTCCCTCCCCAGGGTGTCGGTTCGACGGCGACGGGCGCCGGATCGGACCGATGCTGGACCCGCCCGATGGGCTTGGGTATTGCACTAAAGGGCGAGGCCGGGCGTTCATGCAGCCGGCCGCCGTTTGGCGGGTCGGGAGGCGCCGATACCGATAATCGCAACGATGTAGCCTGCCGACATCAGGCCAATCGAATGACGCCATCGACCTAGGTTATCGTTCTGCATGGACCGCTCGAGGGCAGGTATGAACGGACTCAAGAATGTGCGCCAGCGTCGCGACGACGCTTTGGCCAGAGTTGACTGGTGCCAACTGGAGGTATTGATCGCGGAGCATTACCGCAGACAGGGTTTTCGCGTCGAACACGTGGGAACGGCGGGCACGGGAGCGCGTTTCGACGGCGGCATCGATTTGAAGCTCCATCGGGAGGATGAGTACATCCTGGTTCAGTGCAAACACTGGAATGCCAAACAGGTTCCCCATAATGCCGTGCACGAGTTGCTGGGCCTGCTGGTCAATGAAGGTGCGACAGGCGCGATCCTGGTAAGCAGTGGCGAGTTCACTCGCGCTGCGATCGATGCTGCAACCCGCCAGGGGCACGTTCAACTGGTAGATGGCGATGCGCTTAGGCGCATGCTGGGTGCGCGCCTGGATCGAATCGGCGCGTCGCAACTCACCGTGCGCGCAAGAGCGAACGGCAAGCGGGGGCGTGTTGATCGAGCTTCACAGCGCGCGACCAATGCCATGTGGTGGCTGTTTTCGCTGCTGAGCATGTTGGTTTTTCTATGGCTGATCCAGACCTTGCTGCAGCGCACGGCCGGCACGGCAGGATCGGCTGCGCAGCGCCCGGAACACAGGGCGGTGCCAATGCCCTCCGCACGCGAAGAAGACGATAGGCCAATGCGCAGTGCGATTCGGTATGGAGAAGGGTTGCCCAAGCGGAAGCAGGCGACCGCCGGCGAGATCCGCGAAGCGCGACGCCGAGCCGACGAATCTCAGCGGATTATCGAACAATCGACCCCTGAGATGTAGCGGCCGGGCAGACAGGCAGGCGCCACGGTCAGGATCTTGAAGGGCTCCGAATCAAAAAGGGCGCAGCGAATAACCTCCCTGCGCCCTTCCCAATGCGCTCGCCATCGAAGCCCAGAACGCATCTATCGCGCCGCCGGCGCGGCATTCATCAGAACTGCAGGCTCCACCGGTCGATCTTGCCGACGTCGGCGCGGGCATTGTCGTTGACCAGCAGTTTCCAGGTACCGTTGGCCGCCTCGCTGGAGGCGTTCACGGTGTAGGTCTTGATGAGGTTGTCGGCGCTGCCGCCGCTGCGGTTGTGCAGGGTGTAACGGCTGCCGTCCGGAGCCACCAGGTCGACGCGCAGGTCGCCGATGAAGGTGTGCTTGATGTCGACCGCCACCTTCAACGTCGCCGGGGCATTGCCGGGCAGGCCGCTCACGACGATGGGGCTTTCGACGCTGCGCAGGTCGAGGATCGGATAGTCGCCGGCATTCTCGAACAAGGTCTGGCCATTGACCGCGATCTGCTTGCTGACGCTGTGGCTGGCGCCGTCGTTGTCGGTCACGGTCAGGGCGACGGTGTAACTGCCGCCCTGCTCATAGCTGTGTTCGGGATGGGCCTGGGTCGACTGGTTGCCGTCGCCGAAGTCCCAAAGATGCGAGGCGATGACGCCGTCGCGGTCGCTCGACGCGTCGGTGAAGCTCGCCTTGAGCGCGTCGGTGACGACCTGGAAGTCGGCGACCGGCGGGTACAGCACCTTGAGTTCGTCCGCGCCGATATCGACCGCGACCGCGCCGTCGCCGTTGCCGTCGATGAGGCGTTTTTCGCCGTCGATGTCGGTCGCGGGCAGGAAGTCGGCGTTGGCGCCGGCATCGACCGCGGGCGAGGCGGCGGCGAGGTGGTAGTTGCCGATGGCGGGGGCGACGAACAGCGGGTCCGCGGACAGATTGCCGTTGAGGCCGGTTTGGTCGGCCACGCCGAGGTAGTTGCTGGTGTTGTTGAAGACGAGGTTGTGCTTGAACAGCGGATGGTTCGCTGCAGTGCCGTTGACGATCTCGAAACCGACCGCGTTTCCGGCCAGGATGTTGTTTTGGTACAGGTGCAGGTTCGAGTTGACCTGGGCGCTGACCTTGATGCCGGTGCGATTGCCGACGATGGTGTTGTTGGACACCTGCGGGCTGTTGCCGGCCGGCAGGGTCATGGTAATCGCCCGGCAGGGGTTGTCGACGATCAGATTGTTGACGATGTCGGGCGAGGAGCCGTTGACGAAGGTGATCACGCCGGACAGGTGCTGGGAGTCGCAGCTGTTGTTGCGGAAGATGTTGCGTTCGATCAGGGCCGAGGAGCCGTTGCCGCCGATTGCCGCGCCGTAGCCGCCCGAGGTCTGGGTGTTGCTGTCGAAGATGTTGCCGACGATGCTCGGCGAGGCGGCGAGGATGTCGATGCCGGCGCCGAAGCTGGCGCGCCCGTTCCTGATGGTGAAGCCTTCCAGCCGTGCGGCGGGGCCTTCTGCGCTGTCGAACACCAGCACGTTGCCGGCACTGCCGCCGTCGATGATGGTCGACGCCGGCCCGCCTTCGCTGATCACGGCGATGGCCTTGCCGTCGTAGTTGAGCCGTTCGGGGTAGTTACCGGGCGAGACCAGCACGGTGTCGCCGGCGACGGCGGCGTTGATGGCGGCCTGGATGGTGGGATAGTCCGCGGGGACCCGCAAGGTGGTCGCGGCCGCGGGCAGGGCCAGCGACAAGGCCAGCGTGGCGAGGGCGGTTTTCTTCAGTTGCGTATGCTTCATACCTGGTCCTTGGTGTGATGGTCGGGAGGTGCGATCGGCGTCGTGCCGGCGCGCGAACGGACACGCTCGAAGCCGCCGTCCGCGGAGGCGGGCGTGCGCGTTCGATACGGTCGTCGGGCCCCGGAGCGACGGGACATGAGGGCGGACCGAGGGGCGGTCCTGAGCATGTCCCCATGCACTGTAGGGCAGGGGCGTCGCAGGGGATGAGCCTCGTGATTGCGCGGTTGCGGTCGACTGCACCGGGGCATGGATCGCCGCCGCGCAGCGATCGTCCCGGTTGCGCGATCGCGGCTCGCGCCGCTCCTGCTCCAGAGCGGTTTGGTTTGCTTTTGCTCGAGCAACAAAAAAGCCGGTCTCATCGGAGCCCGGCCGGATTGGTTTGCAGCCGGCGGCGGTTTACTTCGTAACGCGGCACCGGCTCAGCTTGAGGCCCTGCACGACGGTGCCTGCATTGCCTTCGTTCGTGCACTCGAACACCAGGGTCGAGGACTTCTGGAACGGCTTGATTTCGTTGCCCTCGAACTTGGCCTTCAGCGCTTCCTGGTCGGCGACCTCGAAGGCGGTGTCGAACATCGCGCCGTCCTCGGCGATCGCGCCGAAGTAGGTGCCGCCGGGCTCCGAACCCATGCGCATCAGTTGCCCGGAGAAGGCCAGGCGGCGCCCGTCGTACTTCTTGCCCGCGGCCTCCGGGTTCGCGGCGTATTCGGCGGCGATTTCGTTGTAGCTCAGCACGGCGGTCTGTGCGTGAGCGGAATGGGCGCCGAGCCCCAGGATGGCCATGGCCGCGAGGGCCGCCGGTCGAACATGCATATCGATCGCCTCCGTATATAGTCGGGTAGGCTCGATGAGCATGCCGAGGCTGTCAAGTTCGGTGCGGCGCCGGCTCGGGACACGATGCGGTATCGGCCGCCGCGTAGTAGCGGGCCAAGCGCGCGTCCAGGGCCAACGCTTCCGGGCGATAGGGGCGGACTTCGCCGCAGTGGCGTACGGCGGTCAGCTCGAAACGTTCCAGCACGCTGCGGTGCAGCGGGGCGCCGCGGGCTTCGATCCGCGGCTTGGGCTTCCAGCCGATGCGCCACGCCTGCGGCACCCAGTCCGGATAGCGCTCGAGCAGGCGCTGGATCTCGCAATGCTGCATACCGCCCGCGCAGGGGAACAGGTGCAGGCGGCTGCGGTCGACCAGCACCGGATGCGGCAATTCGGCGGTCTGTTCCAGCATCCACGACAACGCGATGTCGGACAGCCGCGATTCGTCTTCGTCGTAACTGCCGCCGATGTCGGAATGGCAGCCGGCGAACCAGACCTGGCGCAGCCACTCCGGCTCGCCCGCCGGGTGTTCGACATGCTGGCCCTTGACGCCCCATTCGACGCGGGCGAAGTCGGCGCGGCGCTCGTCGATGGACAGCGCGTGGCGCGCGTAACGCACGCGGCGGCCGAGCAGGCGATCGTAAAAGCCCGAGCGCCAGCCGGCGAAATGCCAGCGGAAGTCGCCCGGGTTGGGAAAGTCGCGGATCGAGCGGTAGTGCTGCTTGAACAACGAGTAGACGCCGGCCAGGACCAGCGCACCGAGGTAGGGGACGATATAGCGGCCCAGGCCGAATCCGTACAAGGCCGCGCACGGTGCCAGGATGGTCAGCGCGACCAGCAGCGAGACCATGACGGCGCGCAACAGGCCCTTGGCGCCGAGCGCGGCGACGGTGTCGAACACGCCGATGAAGTACGCAGGGACGTTCGATTCGCCGTCGACATCGGAGCCGTACTTGAGCCGGAAGCGCCGGGCCTGCTCCTCGCGTTCGGCCAGGTACTTGCCGCGGTCCTTGCCGGCGCCGTGTTCGTAGACCTGCAGCACGGCTTCGCGGGCGATCCGCATCAGCCCGCGGCCGTAGCGCGGAATCGGCTTGCCGTCCGCGCCGTGCGTGGGCACGCCGCACAGATTGAGCACGCCGCCGACGCAGCGCGCGGTGTAGGCGCCGCGGCTGAAGCCGAACAGATAGATGCGGTCGCCGGGCTCGTAGTGTTTCAGGATCGCCGCATAGCATTCGACGATGTTGGTGCTGATGCCGGTGCCCATCGCCGAGCTGAAGAACTTGCGCAGGCTGCGCAAAAAACCCAGGCGGACGTGGCCGGCATCGGCGTCGGTGCCCAGGCCGGCGTCGTAGAAGGCGACTTGTTCGGCCGGGTCGATCGGGCTCTCGGGCCCGTTGCGGGTGGCCCGGTACAGCTTGTACACGTTGCTCAGGCGCTGGTCCGGTCGCAGTCCGCCGGCCTGTCCGGTGCCGTCGGCGAAGATGAGGATGTTTTTCGATCGGTCCACGGCCGACATCGCGATCTTCCCTGAAGCTCTCTGGCTATGGGGTGCAACGCGGATCGGGGCGGCGGTCGGCCATGGCCGTGCGAGAGGGATCGGATCGGCCGCTGTCGCCAGCGCCGGCCCCGCGCCTGCAGCGGCGCCGGCTTCGCTGCGCCGCTTACTGCGGCGGCGCATCGTCCTTGGCCAGCGGGCGGACGTAGGCCAACAGGCTCGCCAGCACCTTGCCGGGTTCTTCCCACTGGATCATGTGCGAGGAGTGTTCGAACCATACCCCCTGCTTGTACGGCGCCTTGACCCGGGCCAGCCAGTCGGCGGTCGGCTGCGACGGCGTAGTGTAGTCGTGGCGGCCCATGAACATCACCACCGGGATCGGGAATTCGCGCACCTGGCTGAAATCGACGGTGACGAACTCCGGCAGCACCCGGCCCAGGGTGAACTCGTTGCCGCGGTCGACCGCGGCGCGGTCGCAGTCGTTGTACTCGGGCGACAGCAGCGGCGCGCGGTAGAAGTACGCCGACTCGGTGCGGTAAGCGGTCAGGCCGCCGTAGTGCTGCGACCATTTGCGCGCGGCGATGATGCGCTCGCGGGTGATCGGCCGGTCGCCGGGGTAGGGCGCGATCGCCTCCATTTCCTTGACCGCTTCGGTGTTGCCGTGGAGCTTGGCCTGCTGCAGGCCGTAGTCGAAGCTGATCCGCTCGTTCTCGCGGACATTGATGGCCTGGCCGATGCCGATGTAGGCATGGAACAGGTCCGGCCGCTTCAGCGCCGCGGTCATCGCGACGATGGTGCCCCAGCTGTGGCCGGCCAGTACGACCTTGCGCTTGCCGTAGCGCTTGCGCACGTACTCGGCGATTTCGATGGCGTCGTCGGCGTAGCGTTCCACCTGCAGGGTGTCGGCGTAGGCCTGCGGGTCGTGCGAGGCGAAGGTCTTGCCGGCGCCGCGCTGGTCCCAGTTGACCACGGTGAAGAACTCCTCGATCGGGCGCTGGAACTGCCACATGGTCGGGATCAGCGGCGAGGCCGGGCCGCCGTGGGCGAACAACACGATGGGGTTGGCCTTGTCCTGGCCGCGCACGCTGATCCACTGGTCGATGCCGCCGATGCGCACGGCATAGGCTTCCTGGACCCCGTTCGGGGCGACGATGCGGCTCAAGTCCCGGATCACCGCGCGGGCGCGCTCGTAGTCCGAGGTGTTCTTGCATTCCTCGGCCAGGGCGAAGCCGGGAACGGAAAGCAGCAGGGCGAGCAGAGCGGGCATCGTTTTCATGGGCGGTTTTCCGGAGCGGTGATCGACAGGGCGGCGCGGCGAGGGCGTTCGAGCTGCGGGCCGGCCAGGCCGATTCCCTGCTGCGTGGTGCAAGTGATGCGGCGATGGCGGCGGCGGTTGCACGGGATGTCGAATACGTGAGGTGTGCTGAGCGGGCCTGGACGGGGCGACCGCTGGCCTCGCGATGCCAGGCGCGGCGGCTGCGTCCCACCGGGCGTGCCCTGTCGAAACACGGTCTTCACTCAGGTTTGTTGATGCGGGCCGTAAAACGCTCAAGGATTCCGGCCCTATCCGCCGTTTCCCGCGGGCGGGCCCGACGACCACACGACGACGGGAGAAGCGCCATGGAAACGCAGGAACTGCACCGCGGCCGTCTGATCGACCACATCCAGTTGGTGGTGGCCGATATCGAGGCAAGCCGCAAGTTCTACACCGCGGTCTTCGCCGCCCTGAAGGTGCCGATGGCCGGCAGCGGCGACGATCATTTCTGGGCCGACGAATTGTTCGTGTCCACCGCCGACAGCCCCGCGGCCCAGGGCCGCCTGACCGGACGCCACCACATCGCGTTTCAGGCGCAGGACTGGGCCATGGTCGATGCGTTTCACCGCGCCGCGATGACCAACGGCGGCAAGGACAACGGGGCGCCGGGCGGCCGAGACTATCACCCCGGCTATTACGCGGCGTTCGTGCTCGATCCGGACGGCAACAACATCGAGGCGGTGTATCACGGCGAGGCCGAGCGCAGCGCTGCGTCGGTGAAGATCACGTTCTGAGGCGGGCCGGCGGTACGCGGAAACAGCAAGTCCGCCTGGCCCCCCCACGCCAACAGGGGATCGGCGTGGGGATGGCCGGGGCGATGATTCGGAACGCGCACGCCCATCGTCACGCCCGAACGCAACGGGTTTCTCATCCGGAAAACCGGGTCGAATGCCGGCGGTGAATACGCACTCTTGCAGTGCGGTAGACATTGCCCATAGCGGTTTTCAGACAGCGCAGCCGCACATCGCGAAGACGGATTAACGTGCTGTGTGAGCAGCCTGTTCGCGGCCTGTTCCCCGGCGATGAAACCCGATACGCGAATGACATCGAATATCGCCGCCGCGCCGCGCGCGTATATGACGATTCGAAATGAGGGAAGTGCAAGGCCAGTCTCACCGCAAGTGAGCAACCGCGCTTGGATCGCACGACATCGGCATTGACGGTCCCTAGAGTCGGGGCATCGCATCACTCAGGGTGGCCGATGCGAGCGAGCAAGCGCACTGCACTCGATGCCGGGTCCGTCGTTGCGGACAGGGGCATGCACGCCACCCCTCAATCGACGAGAACGATGCGATGAAGGCGATTTCGAAAGCACGACTGGGTTTGTTGGCCGGCTGCATCGCGGCGGTCATCGGCGGCGCGGCGACGGCCGGCGGGCGCGATGCGACCGCCGCGGCCGGCCTGAGCGGCCAGGACCTGGTGTATTCCTACGACGAAATGTTCGACTTCGACACCGCGGCCTACCTGGCCAAGCACGCGCCGCACCTGGTGCGTCACAGCGAGTCGATTTCGCACTGGGCCGGTTACAGCAGCATCAGCCCGAAGGTGTTGATCGCGCTGATGGAGCAGCAGAGCGGCGTGGTTTCGCGCCAGCGCGCCAGCGCCGACGCGATGCGCCGCCCGTTCGGCAAGCTGTCGGCGGCGAAGGACTTCAACGGCCAGACCCGCGAGGTAGCCACCGCCTTGCGCCAGGCCCTGTACGAACAGGAAGACGCTTCCCTGGCGCCGCAGGGGCGGGTGCCGCTGGCGCGCACCAACCCGCTGCAGGCCCTGTACCTGCAGGCCGGCGAAAGCCAGGCCAGCGCCGCGCTGCGCGGCGACGGCGAGTTCCAGCAGGTTTACGGCCGCTTGTTCAACGAGCCGCGCAAGGCGGCCGCGCCGTCGGCGCGTTTCGCCGACACCAGCGACGTCAACGCCCTGGCCGGACCGGCCAACGGCTTCCTGCAGTTCCCGTATCCGCGCGGCCAGTCCTGGCACGTGGGCGGTGCGCATACCAACACCGGCTCGGGCAATTACCCGATGTCGTCGCTGGACATGTCGCGCGGCGGCGGCTGGGGCAGCAACCAGAGCTCGAACTGGGTGTCGGCCTCGGCCGGCGGCTCGTTCAAGCGCCATTCTTCCTGCTTCGCCGAAATCGTGCACAGCGGCGGCTGGTCGACCACCTACTACCACATGATGAACCTGCAGTACGGCACCGGCGCGAGCGTCGCCGCCAACAGCCGGGTCGGCAATCCGGCCAACACTCGGGCGCAGGCCTTGTGCAACGGCGGCGCCTCCACCGGCCCGCACGAGCATTGGTCGCTGAAGTACAACGGCAGTCACTACCACCTCAACGGGGTGTATCTGTCGGGCTTCCAGATCACTGCGCTGGGCAGCAGCTACGACACCAACTGCAGCCGCTTCTATTTGACCAAGAACGGCTCGCGCTATTGCTCGGGATACTTCACCAACCCCTGAGCCGGCAGGCGGAGCCGGCGTGCTCGCTGCCGCGACGCGCCGGCGCCTCGTCCCGCCCGAAACTGCATGGCTTCGGGCGGGATCTTCCTGCATCGGTCCGGCAATCGATACCTAGCGCTTCTTCGCCGCGACCGGCTTACCGCGCGGCGGCCTGGGCTGGCCGGCGTCGCCGCGCCGCATGCACTGCCAGGTGATGCGGCCGACTTCCTCGCCTTCGAACAATTGGCGGATGGCGATGCTGGCGCCCTGCATCTGCTCGGGCTTGGCCCCGCGCAGCAGGAACCGCGCCGGCAGCCGTGCGCCGCGCGGCAGCGACAGGCCGCACAGGGGCAGGCGCGGCAGACCCGGCAAGGCGATGCTGGCGCGATCGCCCTTGCGAGGCGCCTCCACCTTCCATGGCGTCCCGGCGCCGATGCGGCGGGCGAGATCGCGCGGCAGCTCCAACTGCACGGTAACGCCCCTGGGCAGACGCCGCACGATCTCGAAATCGAAGACCCGGGCGCGATCCGGCGTGCCGGTGATCAGGAACGGCAGAGCCAGGATGGCCTGCGGGTCCGGCGGCGGGTCGACCACGTTGAAGTTGCGCCAAGTGATGTTGTTGTGGGCGCGGATGTAGTCGCGGAAAGAGTCCCAGTCGAAGTTGGGCGGGCCCGGCGGCAGCGGCGGCGCCGCATCGCCGGGATGGTCGAGGCTGGCGACGAAGCAGTAGTGGCCGGGCGCGGGGATGTCGGCTTGCGGCCAGGTGATGGCGTCGGCGACCACCAGGGTGTCGCCCATCGGCACGTCGACCGGCGCCGAGGTGCCGATCAGGTTCCACAGGTCCGGGGTCAGCAAGGTCGCGACCGGGCTCCAGTACACCGTCGCGCGGACATCGTCGGCATCGGCGGCGCCGCGATTGCGCATGCGCACGTAGAGGTAGTTGTCCTGCCCGGTCTCGGCTTCGTGGCCGAGGGTGTTGCTGTTCTCGGTGCCGCTGCCTTCGCCGAACGCGGCATCGGGGTTGGCCACCGGGTCTGGACGCAGGATCACGTCGGGGCTGGAGCTGATCGCGCCGGTGGACGGCACCGCGCCGCTGTCGCCGACCGCGTCGCGCAGGTAGACGTCGGGCACCAGGCCCAGGGTGTCTTCGACGATCGCGCGCAAGTCCGGCATCACCCCGATGGCCCCGGCCACGCCGCCGCCTTGCGGGGTGTTGATCGCCGGGTCGGACAACAGGCTGCGCATCTGCCCCGGCGACAGGCGCGTGCCGGTCGCCGCGGCGTACATGCCTTGGGTGATGAGGGCGGCACCGGTGACGATCGGCGAGGCCGAACTGGTGCCGTTGAAACCGGCGGTGTAGGTGCGGTTGTCGTCGCCGCCACCGTCGTCGAGGCCGCCATAACCGCAGGTGGTGACGTTCTCGCCCCAGGCATAGCAGTCCACGCGCGAGCCGAAACTGGAGAAGCCGGCGCGGTTGTGCGGCAGCGGCGACAGCGCCGCGCCGACCACGATCGCGCCGGAGTCGCGGAAGTCGGCGCTGGCGCGGTTGAACACCTGGAAGCCGCCGCCGTCGGTGTAGGCGTCCAGGTCGTTGCTGCCGTTGCCGGCGGCTTCGACCACGATCACGCCCAGGGCGCTGGCCAGGCGGATCGCATCGAAGTCGGCGTTGTCGACTTCGGTCAGGATCGCGCCGCCGCGCTGCACTTCCAGCAGCAGCACGTCGCCGACCGCCATGGTCGGCAGCGCGGCGACGATCGCGTCGGCCACGTGCAGGGCGGTGTCGGTGCCGGCGTCGTAATGCGAAGTCACCCGCACCGAGGCCACGTCGGGGGCGATGCCGACTACGCCGAGGGTGTTGTCGATGCCAGCGATCTCGCCGAGCACGGCGGTACCGTGGTTGCCCTTGTAAGTGCCCACGCCGTCGCGGTTGTCGCCGAAGATCAGGCTGGGCGCGTGCCCGGCCAGGTCTTCGTGGCCGAGGAACCAGCCCTGTTCGAGATCGACTACGCCGATGCCGGCGCCGGTGCCGTTGGCCTGGGTCCAGGCCCAGCGCGCGTCGATGCCGGTCGGTGCGGCGTCCAGGTAATCCTGGCCGGCGCAATAGGGATCGTCGGCGTCGTCGACCGGATCGGTGACTTCGAGTTCGCGGTAGGCGTCGGCGACTTCGGTGAGCCGGCGCAGGCGAGCGACCAGGGCTTCGGCGTCGTCGGGACGGTGGCGCAGATCCAGGCGCCAGTAACCGGTCAGGCTGCGCAGCGGCGGGAACGGCGATTGCGCGGCGCGGCGCTCCATTTCGATCAGGCGCTTGGCATCGACGCTGCGGATCACCGGGCGGGTGGATTCGACCGTCGTTTCTTCGAGCAATTTGGCCAGCGCCACCAGCTTGTGCTTGCGCGCCAGACTGCGCAGGTCCTTGTCGGCACCCGGCGCGATGCGTTCGGACAAGCGCAGGATGACGAAGCCGCTGTAGCGCGGCGTCGGCGAGGCGGTAGGCGGATGTTGCGGCGGACGCGTCGGGCCGGCCGCGCAATGCAGCGCGGACGTGCAGTGTCTGGATTTCATCGTACCTCTCCTGGTGTCGGCCGCAGTCCTGCGCGCTGGCTGGCGTTGACTCGGGCGGACGTCCTTGTTTCTGCGGCCGTTGAAACAGGGCGAGCCGTGAGGACCAGTGGCCGGCCGTCCCCCCCCGGCCGCCGAAGAGACGCTGCGCGCGTGGCTCCTCACCGGAAGCGAACGCCAAGAATCGAAGCCGGCGGCCATCCCGGTGCTCGCACGGCCGGCCGCGCGGCGATGCGATGATGCGGCCTCGGCGCGCTAACGCCCACGATGCGGCCCCGCGGGCAAAGCAAAGGCGGCCGCAGCCGCCTTTGTGTCGTGTCCGGGACGGCAGGAGCGCCGCCATGCCGCCGTCACGGCGGCAGCTTGGTCCCCTGGTCGGCGATCGCCAGCCATTTGCGGCCGTCGTGGGTATAGGTGACGCCGGTCAAGGCCTTCTGCCGATAACCGATGCGCGGGATCTCGTACACGGTTTCGTACAGGATGTAGGCCGAGTTGCAGCCGTCGACGACGCGATGGCGTTCGGTCCAACTCCACTTGGCTTCGCGGTTGGTGAAGTGGCTGGCGAGCGCGGCCATGATCGCGTCGAGGCCGATGCGCACGCCGCCGCTGTCGAACACGGTGATGGCGCGTTCGTCGTGCACGGCGCGGAAGGTCTCGGCGTCGTAGTCGCGGAAGGATTCCATGTCCATGCGCTGGGCGATATCGAACTGACGGGCGCAGATGCGGGTCAGGATGTCGCCGACCCAGGCCGACGCGGCGGCTTGCGGCGCGGCGCTTGCCGGTGCGGCCACTGTAGAGCCGGCAGCGAACGCGGTGCTTGCGGTAGACAGGGCGAACAAGGATGCCGCGATCAGCGCCGAGGTGCGGGCGGGGCGGGCAATGCGGTGGGTCATCGTCTTGTCTCGGTGGTTGGGACGAGGGCGACCTTAGGCGCGGCGGCGGTTCCGATGCAGGCCCAATCGGTCGACGGGCGATGGAGCCAATTGGCGACGCGCAAGGACGATGGTGAGCGATTCGTTCGGCCTGAGCTCGCACTCGCGCGCGTCGAGCGCGAATTGCCGGCTGCAGCGTATTTACTGCACGTTATTCGCGTTCCGGTTGTTCCGCCCATGCGCTTTCGACCCGCCGGTCTGACCGGAGTCCGTCGGCTTCTTCGTTAGATGAATCGGCGGGCTCGATCGGCGAGGACGCGGAGTGCATCGTTACTCAGCCAGGGGGCGGGATGAACACGCAAGTCGAGGAGCGTCCGCGGACGCTGGTGGTGTTGCTGCACGCCTACAGGCACAGCGCAGCCCGGCTTGGATCGGTACGAGCCCTGGTGCTTGGTGCCTGGCCGGATGCGGAGATCTATTGCCCGGAGCTACCGACATCGACATGGTCGATGGCGGATCCGAACCTCATCGTCGCTGGTGTGCTGGCGGAGATCGACCGGAGGTACGCGCAGAGGCAGGTGGACGGTACACCCTTTCGCAATATCGTGCTGATCGGGCACAGCATCGGTGGCTTGATTGCGCGCAAGCTATACGTGGTGGCCTGCGGCGAAGTCGAAAGGGCTCCGTTCGAGGACGATTTCAAGCCGGCGTCAGCCGATGCTGCAGCGCTCACATCCGCGCGGCCCTGGGCCGGCTGCGTCTCGCGGATCGTGCTCTTGGCCGGCATGAATCGTGGTTGGCGTATTACCCATCACCTTGGTATCCATCGGGCGCTGCTCTGGCGTGCTGCCAGCACTTTTGGTCATGCTATTCGCCTTTTTCGAGAGCGAGGACCCCTGATATTTGCTTTCCGCTGTGGGGCTGAGTTCATCACACAACTGCGTATCCAGTGGCTGTTGATGCGCAGGCGCGCTAACCGTGCCATCCCGAAGCCTCTGGGTATCGCCGGACAGCCAGGCGGCGCCCTGACTATCCAACTGCTGGGGTCGCGTGACGACCATGTCTCGCCGGAAGATAACGTCGACCTGGTCTCGGGGGGCGATTTCGTCTACCTCGACGTGCCTCATAGCGGCCACCGCGACATTATCGAAATGGCCGACCCGACATTTGGTGCAGCCCGGGCCCGGGCCCTTTTGCTAGCATTGCAGGGCAGCGAAGAGCAACTGCAGCGCGAAGCCGTGGTGCCGTCCGACGAGCGTTTCGCCGCGCCCGACGAGAGCATCGAGCGCGTGGTCTTCGTCATGCACGGCATCCGCGATGTCGGCTACTGGACCCACAAGATCGCGCGCCGCATCAAGCAGCGCGCTGGCGACCGATTCGCGACCTGGGCCACCGAGACCTCCAGCTATGGCTATTTCCCGATGCTGCCGTTCCTGTTTCCGTGGTATCGGCGGCAGAAAGTGGAATGGCTGATGGACCAGTACACCGAGGCCGTGGCGCGTTATCCGAACGCGAAGTTCTCGTACGTAGGGCATAGCAACGGCACTTATCTGCTGGCCCGCGCGCTGGAGCTCTACCCTTGCTGCCGTTTCGAACGGGTGGTGTTCGCCGGCAGCGTGGTGCGCCGCGACTACGACTGGCGCCGCTTCCTCGGCGGCCCGCAGCCCAGGGTCTGCGGCGTGCTCAACTTCGTTGCCACCGGCGACTGGGTGGTGGCGTTCTTTCCGAAGTTCTTCGAGAGTTTGGAAGTGCAGGATCTCGGTTGCGCAGGACATGACGGCTTCGTCGTTTCGAAGCCCAATGTCGGCGTCAATCAAGTGACCTATGTCAGGGGCGGGCACAGCGCGGCGCTCGCGGAATCTGTGTGGAACGTAATCGCAGGCTTTGTCGTTGACGGACGTGTGGACATGGACGAAATCGAGCCTATAGCGCGGCGGCAGAATCTGCTGGTCAAAGCGCTCGGTTTGTACCCGCCCTTGCTATGGGCGGTCCTGATCATGGGGGTGTGTTCGCTTTGGCTGGTCATCGAGCTGGCGATCTCCATGCTCGGCCTGGCGCCTTCCACCCAGGCTTTCGCCACCGGCTTCTCGTTCGCGCTGTATCTGTTGCTGCTGTGGCTGGTGGTGACGCGGGTCTAGCGAGCACCGGTGCGGCTCGACGAACCCGGCTTGCCCAATCGGGCGGCAATCGCCGCGCCGGCTGCATCGGTGTCGCTGTCTTGCCCATCGGGTTACCATGTGCCGCGGCCGCTGGCTGGTTTTCTCTCCGCGACGTTCTCGCTCGCGCATCGTCCGCTCACAGCGAACCTGTCCGCCGGGTCTTCCCGGCGGCACGGCGCGTGTCGGCGTACGGTCCCGCCCGGGCCGCGCTTGCCGCGCTCCGATCTCCAAGGCGGCGCTTCGTCGCCGCTTCGCATCGGAAGCACCTCACCTCAACAAAAGGACATTGTCTTGAAGAAATTTTATCGCCTCGCGTCGATTTGCCTGTTGGCCTTGCTCGCTGCCGCCTGCAGCGGTGGAGGGCGCAGTACCCTGACCGCCGAGGAATACCTGCTGCAGAACGTTTCGGTATGGAACTCGGCGAGCACCCCGGCGGTGCGTTGGCTCGGCGGCGATCGCGCCGAGGAGTTCAGCAAGGTGCTGCAGCAGCGCAAGGGCATGAGCCGCTATCAGCCGCAGTTCGCCGGCCTGCGCCGCGAGCTCGCCGCCAACACTACCGTGACCCAGGCGTTTCCGCCGCCGGAGGATGCCGCCGCCCTGCACGCGAGCATGCTCGACTATCTCAAGAGCGTCGACGCCGCGTTCGCCAAGCTGGAAGAAATGGGCAAGCTTCCGGACGGCTACAGCGATCAGCAATTCGGTTCGCTGAGCACCGACATGGAGCGCCTGATCGGCGAGGTGGACAGCAAGGCCATCGCCTGGAATGCGGCGCAGAAGGCCTACGCCAAGCAGCACGGCATCGACTTGCGCGAAACCGGCGGTTGATCGGAGCGATGGGTACATCGGGTGCCCATCGCGGCGCCGAGTCACTCTTTGCGATGCAGGCGCGCTGTGTAAAGAAAGGCCCGCCATTCGGCGGGCAGGCGCTCCTGTAAAGAAGGCCCGCCATTCGGCGGGCAGGCGCTCCTGTAAAGAAAGGCCCGCCATTCGGCGGGCCTTTGCATTCAAGCGCCGTGGCAGGGCTTGGAGCACCAATAGCAGCCGTTGCTCCGGGCGAAGTGGCGCTTGGCGGCGACCACCGCCGACTGGCAGTGCAGGTGATACCCCAGCTCCTGCTTGTTGAAAGGCACGAACGGGCAGTCGGAGCGATGCACCTCGTGGTCCCCGTTCGGCTGTGCGTTGCGATTGACGTAGTACACGTACATGGCGGCTTCTGCGATCCCATGGCATTCCCGAATGCCTGGATACCTCTACGGCATCGCAATGCCTGCGACGACGAGTCGCCGAAGCCGCCGGGTGTGACCCGAGTCCGTAACCAGAGGCGCACCGCAGCGCGCCGCCATGCTGGCCTCATCCCTCATGCGGCCGGCCCCGCCAGAGGCTTGCCGACATCGTTACGGATTGGCGATCGGCGTGGTGGTGTCGGCGCTCAACCGCCATTGGCCGCGCACCCGCGCCCAGTTGGCCACGTCGATCGCGTGCAGGGTGATGCCGGCCGAGGGGATGGTGAACTCGATGCGGTCCACGACCACGGCGCTGGAGCACTGGCTGATGGTCTGCGCCAGCAAGGTGCGCTTGAACACGTACTCGTTCGCCATCACCGCACGATAGAAGGCGGTGATCGCCGGCTTGCCGTTGAGCACCTGGCCGAGGCTGTTGACCTGGACCGCATCTTCGGCGAAACCGGCCATGAAGCGATTGAGGTCGCGCCGGGCGAAGGCATCGCCGAGCGCTTCGGAAGTGCGTTCGAACTCGCGTTCGCATTGGCGATGCTGCGCGGCCATCGGGTCCTGCGCCGCTGCGGCGAGCGGAGTCAAACCGGACAACGCGAGCGTCATGCACAGAGCGGCTATCGAAGTACGACTCTTCATGTTCGGTCCTTGAGGTGTGGTTGGAGACTGAACGTTATCGAAGACCTCCGAGCGAGGATGTACCCGGATCGCGAATGGATCTGCCCAAGTTGCTCAATGCGTGATGCGTCCTGTCGCATGGCGAGCGGACGACGAAGAGTTCGTCTGATTGTGGTGTATGAGGAAGGTTTGTTCTCGATCGCGGAGTCGGTCGCGACAGCAACTGCACGCTCCGCGTTGCAGATCCCTTGCTTGCGTCGGGCTGCGCCGGGCGCTTGTTCCCTTGGGCGAGGAGGACGCGGTTTCGGGCGGCTTCGGCATAGGTTTCAGTGCTGCCGGCTGGGAACTGCTCGCACCCTTCACGAGGCGATTCGCCATCCGGAGCACTTACCCTTTATTTGGGGGGCAGGGGCTGCTCGTGATCGACAAATCGACCGCGCCACAACCCGCGATAAGGTCGTCACTCGCGCCGCCGAGGCCGCGCCGCCTTGCAGACCGTCATCTTTAAATCTTGAGGTTCGTCACGATTCGAATGGTCGGCTTCCCGCCGCGGCGAGGACGGAGGCGGCATTGTGGCCGGTCCTCGGGCCGCATTGCGTGCTGTGGTGGCGAGAGCGGTGCGCTCGACCGCTCGCACTGCCTACCGAGAGGAACTCCGATGACTGCCACCAACGCATCCGCCCAGCCGGCGCTCGACGCGACGCTCACGATCGCGCTCGCGGTCGCTTCCAGGGCCGCTTACGACTATTACCAGAACCAGCCGTTCCAGTCGCCCGACGGCTACCAGCAGATCGACGCCTGGACCGGCTGGGACGCGTTCCTGGTCGACGGGTCGGAAGAGAAGTACGGACTGGTGTTCCAGGCCATCGCCGATCCCGGAACTATGATCTTCGCGTTTCGCGGCACCGACTCGGACATGGACATCTACGAGGACATACGCTTTCTCACCACCGAATTCGTGCCGAGCAGCGGTACGGTCGCGCCCACGCCGCACGTCGCCTCCGGCTTCTACAGCATCTACGACGACAAAGGCGGCGCGATGAGCCAGTCGATGCGGCAGCAGTTGTTCGCGCTGCTGGCCAAGTACCAGCCGAGCCAGCTCTACGTCACCGGGCACAGCCTGGGCGCCGCGCTGAGCCAACTGTTCTCGCTCGACCTGGCGATCAGCCAGCCGATGAACACGACCAATATCAACTTCGCCAGCCCGATGGTCGGCACCAGCGACTGGCAGACCGCCTACAACGCCACGATTCCGCCGGCGAACAGCATCCGCGTCTACAACTACTGGGACTACGTGCCCACCTTGCCGCCGAGCGATCTGGGCTTCCATACGGTCGGTTCGGCGTTTCAGACCGCTTTCTACGTCAAGGGCGAGTGGTTTCCGCACGAGCTGTCGCGGCATTCGGTGGTCAACCTGACCACGGTGCTGAGCCATGCCTTGCCGGCGCAACCGCAGCAATGGGTCGGCGAGTTTCCCGATTTCGTCGAACCCACCTGGACGATGCTGAGCCAGCTGCCGCCGGCCGGCGGCGACGTGAGTTGGGTCGACAAGATCGGCGAACACATGCGTTTCGAGCGCTCGCTGCGGGCGGCGGCCTGAGCGCTCGCCAACCGGCGGGCAGCGCGCCCGCCGGGTCCATCGGCTGCCCCGACCGTACTTGGCGTCTTGACCGGGCCTTGTCGGGCGCCGGGTATAGTGAACCCCCGTTCCCGAAGGCCCTCGCCATGCACAACCTGCCTCGTTTCGCCCTGTTGCTGACCGCCGTTATGGCGTTGGCCGCCTGCGCCACGCCGTCGGAAAACCCAGCCACCGATACCGCGGCCACCGACCGGACTCCGCCCAAGATCGGCATGCCGAATCCGGCCTCGGTGCATTGCAAGGACCTCGGCGGCACGCTGGAGATCCGCACCGCTAAGGACGGCGGACAGTTCGGCGTGTGCACCTTGCCCGACGGCAAGGTCTGCGAAGAGTGGGCGCTGTTCCGCGACAAGAAATGCGTGACGCCGGCCGAGTAAGCACGACCCGTCGGCATCGGTGAGCCCATGCCGGCCGACATCGGCATGGGAGCCGGCTTGGGTGTACAGGCCGGACGTTCCTGGCTGAGCCGGGCTGGCCGATCGGCTACGGAACGGATCGCGGGCGTAATGCAGACCGCAAGCCGATTGGATCGGATGCGGCGGCGCGCTATCGTAGCGGCGAAGGATCGTCCGCACCGGCCCAGGGAGAGCGCCCGATGTCCCTTACGAATACAACCCGCCTGCTGTGCGTGGCGGCCGTCCTGCTGATGGCGCCGCCTGCGGGCCACGCGCTCGAGAAGGCGCGCCTCGAGGCGGCTGTCGAAGCGCATCTGGCTCTGTTTTCAATCGACGATATCGTCGAAGAACGTTTCGCCGGTCGCGCCAGCGCAGCCGACCTGGACGGCGATGGCGTCGAAGAAATCCTGTTCCTGGCGACCGCGCGCTGCGTCGGGGCCAATTTCGATTGTCCCAACGAGTTGGTGGTCCTTGCCGCGGCTGCGAACGAACCGGCCGAGACCGGCAAGCGCGTGGAACCGGACGTGCTCGCCGCGGCCCGAACCGGCTATCGGCTGGCCGGCGCCGAGCAGATTCCCGGCGACGTCCACGCCTTACGCGTCCGGAACGGAACCATCGAGGTCGCCTTCCAGGTCGAGCAGGACTCGCCGATCTGCAAGCGCTCGTTCTCGACCGAGAAGGGCAGACAAGCCACCACGCATTGCCCGGCCCCGGGCCGCTATGAGCGGCGGTACCGTTGGAGCGGCGGCAAGTTGACGAAGGTGTCTTGACGGCCGTTAAGATCCAACCGCAAGCCCAGAGTAGGAGCTGCGCAAGCTGCGACCGCGACAAGGCGCGCGGCGGCGTTCGGACTTGCGACCGGAATCGTCACGCTCGCGCCTTGCGCCGTTCCTGCGCCGGGGCGCCATGAGCCGGATCGGGTGGATGCTGGCGGCATTCGCGCTGATGCCGATGGCGGTGCAGGCGCATGTCGACCATGTGCTGCATCGGCGCTCCGACGGCAGCGTCGTGGGGGTTCCGCCGCGGTTCGGCCCGATCGCTCTCGATCTGCGGTTTCCCCGGAACCGGCCGCCGCTCGTCGCGCTCAGGATCGGCCCGCACGGCATCAGGCTGCCGAACTGCATCGCCAAGTTGATCGCCTCGCGGGGCAGCGAAGACATCGAACTTAGCGGTTCCTGGTATCACGAACAAAGCAGTATTCCGTATTACATCTCGGTCGACTTCTATGCGCCGGGCGTAAAGCATGAGCGACTGTCGGTCAACCCACACGTCAACGTGCTTTTCAGTCTGCACGATGCGCGGGTTATCTCGGTCAGCGAATTGAGGTCGGGTTGGTTGTGGTTCGGCCAGAGCTATCGCCAATTGGAGCCCGAGCAACTGTGCCGCAAGCACGAGCTGCGTTCGGCGCGGTTGCCATGAGCGGCCGCCGTATGCCGCGATTCCTGGTTATGCAGGCGCGCATCAGGGACGTGTCGAGCGCGATCGGGATCGGCACGAAACGCTACACCCTGGCGGCAGTGCTCGCGCTTTGCACGGCCTGCAACGGAGCGGGCGAAAAGGCCCCGCCCGAGCGGAGCGGAACCGGCAAGCAACCGGTTGCGCAGCAGCGAGCATCGACCGAACCGGTCCCGGTGGAGGTGTTCGAGACCGAGCACTACGCGATAGCGACCACGGCGACGCCGGAACAGACCCAGGCGATCGGTGCCGCGGTAGAAAGCCTGCATCGCGCCTACAGCGAGTTCTTCGCCAATACGCTCGGTGCCGACCCCAAGCCCGGGCGACCGCAACTGCGCCTGTATCGCAACCGCAGCGAGTTCGTCGCCCATAACCGCAGCCTGCCCTGGGCCGAGGCCTATTACCGAGCGCCGATCTGCCACGCTTATTACGCGGGCAGCGGACAGAACCCGTATCACTGGATGGTCCACGAGGCGACCCACCAGTTGAACCACGAGGTCGCCGGCTTTAAGAACCAGCGCTGGATGAACGAGGGGCTCGCGACGTATTTCGGTGCGAGCCGGATCGACGACGGCCGCTTGCACCCCGGCACCATCGACCCGACGGCTTATCCGATCTGGTGGCTGAGCCGGACTCGGCTGAGCGGCGATCTTCGGCGCGACATCGAACAGCGTCGCTGGATCCCTTTGCGCGACTTGCTCGCCGATACCGGCCCCGAGATCGGCCGTCATCTCAATCTGTACTACGTCGAATACTGGAGCCTGAGTCATTTCCTGTTCCACTACCGCGACGGCCAATACGCGCAAGGCTATCGGGCGCTGATCCGCGACGGCGGTTCGCCGGAAGCGTTCGAACGCCGGATCGGGCCGATCGAGCGCGTGCAGGAGGAGTGGTACGGCTATCTGCGCGACAAGCAGGCCGAGGCCGCCGCGCCGGCGCAGGACGAAGCTTGGTTCGTGCCCGCGCGCGGGTAGCGCTCCGAAGCCGTCGCGTGCGGTTGCTACACTCCGCAGCGCGGTTCGAATCGCCGACCCGGCGTCGCCCGACTCGCCTCCCGCGCCCGACTCGCAGCCGCAACGCCCTGTTCTTACTCATACGGAGCCGCGATGGCCCATACCCGGATCAATCTCGGTTCGCTGAAAGTGTTCGAGGCGGCGGCGCGTGCGCTGAGCCTGACCCGCGCCGCCGAAGAGCTCAACGTCACCCAGGCCGCGGTCAGCCAGCAGGTCCGGCAGCTCGAAGCGCAGTTGGGCGTGGAACTGTTCCGGCGCTTGCCGCGCGGGCTCGCGCTTACCGACGAAGGCCTGGCATTGCTGCCGGTGCTGCAGGAAGCCTTCGATCGCATCGACGGTGCGCTCGACCGGGTCGGCGACGGCCTGGCGCGGGAAGTCGTGCATGTCGGCGCGGTCGGCACCTTCGCCAGCGGTTGGCTGTTGCCGCGCCTGGCCGATTTCACGCATCGCCATGCCGCGGTCGACGTGCGCGTGAGCACCCACAACAACCGCGTCGACCCGGCCGGCGAGGGCCTGGATTACGCGATCCGCTACGGCCGCGGCAACTGGCCGGGCATGGAAAGCCGCTTCCTGATGCCCGCGCCGCTGGCGCCGTTGTGCACACCGAGCCTCGCCGCGCAATTGCGCGGCCCGGCCGAGCTGTCGCGTTTTCCGCTGCTGCGTTCCTACTTCGTCGACGATTGGCGCCTGTGGTTCGAAGCGGCACAGGTCGTGCCGAAGGGGCCGGTCAACGGCCCGATTTTCGATTCCTCGCTGACGATGGTGCAATGCGCCTTGCAGGGGCTCGGCATCGCTCTGGCGCCGCCGGCGATGTTCGAGCGCGAACTCGCCGAGGGCCGGCTGCTGCAGCCGTTCGAGCCGATGCTCGACGCCGGCGGCTATTGGCTGACCCGGCTCGCCCTGAAGCCCGCCAGCGCCGGAGCCACCGCCTTCGCGGCCTGGCTGGAAGGCGAGTGCGCCCGGCAGACCGGCGATACCCGCTAGCTTTCCGACTTGCGTTTGCGCGCCGCGTTTTCGCCGTCGTTGCCGAGCACTCGCTGCAACAGCCACAGCATCGCCGCCTTGACCGCCTCGGGGTCGCCGCCGGCGTCGATCTCCAGCGCGGCCCGATCGAAGGCGGCCGACAGCAGCTTGGACAGGGCGTCGATCGAGACTTCGCCGCCGCCGCCGCCGACTGCGGCGGCGAGACCGGCATGCAGGGTCTCGGCTGCGTTGGACTCGTCGATCGCCGCGATCTCGGCCAGGCCGAGCACGGCCGGACCTTCCAGCAACAGCAGGCGGGTGCGGCCCGGCACGGCCATGGCCCTCAGATAGGCGTCGCTGCCGGCGATCAGCGCCTCGCGCGCGCTCAGCCCGGCCGGCGCCGAAGCGACGATGTCGTTGCGAACCGCCTCGGCCTCGCGTCGCAGCACGTGCCGGAACAGGTCGCGCTTATCGGTGAAATGGTGGTACAGCGCGCCGCGCGTGATGCCGGCCGCCACCGAGACCTCGGGCGTCGAGGTGTCGCCGTAGCCCTTGCTGACGAACAGTGCCCGCGCGGCCTCGAGCAGGGCGTGCCGGGTGGCTTCGGTGCGCTCGCGGTTGGAGCGGGGCGATCGCGGCGGATTGGCTTGTTGCATACATTCAGCCTGTATGTTAATTTGATCTTGCATACAGACTGTATGTCGATTCCAGGAGGCCGACAAGATGAAAGTCACCAGCTATTACCCCGTGATCATGACCCACGACGTCGCCGGCACCGCCGCGTTCTACCAGGCGCATTTCGGCTTCGTGGCCTTGTTCGAGGCCGACTGGTACGTGCATCTGCAGTCGGCGCAGGACTCGTCGATCAATCTGGCCGTGCTCGACGGGCGCCACGAGACCATCCCCGAGTCCGGACGCGGCCGGGTCGGCGGCCTGTTGCTGAATTTCGAAGTCGAAGATGTCGACGCGGTCCACGCCCGGTTGCTGGACGCCGGCCTGCCGATCCTGTTGAGCCTGCGCGACGAAGCGTTCGGCCAACGCCACTTCATCACCCGCGACCCGAACGGCGTGCTGATCGACATCATCAAGCCGATTCCGCCGAGCGCGGAGTTCGCCGAGCAGTACCAGGCGAGCGCCTTGCCGACGGCGTGATTACGCGAGCCAACGATGCGATCGAGCGCGGCGCCGCGCGATACGGTTTCGATCTGCCGAGATCGCAGCGGGGACGGCCTAGCGGCTTCGGCGCCCCCGCCACGCTGCGATCAGCAGCGCGACCCCGACCGCCGCCAGGGCGATGCCCATGGGCAGTGCATACGGCCCCGGGGTGGGCACGACCTGCCAATAGGTATGGCTGGCCGATTGCGTCAGCAGCATCGGCCGATTGCCCAACACCTGGGCGAGGACTGCGCTCGCTCCGAGCGCGGTCAGTACCGCGCCGCACAGGGCCAGGAGGATTCGCCGGATCAGGCGGGGTCGGCGTCTCGATGTCTGCATGAACGGTTGCATGGCGACACTGGAAGCCCGCGTGAGAGCCCCCTCCATCGAGAGGGGACGCGGGGCTCGCTTTCGCCGGATCGGATATGGACGACAAGCATAGCCGTTCGTGCAATCGGGGCGCCGACGCCAGCCAGGCCCGTGCGCGGGCTTGGCCGTTCCGAAGCCGTCATACATCCGCTCACTTCAGCTGCGGCGGATACATCTCGCCGTACTTCAGCTCGGTATCGACGAAGGTGGTGAGGTTGATCGGGCAGTTGTAGTACTCCGAGTGCGCGCACAGGAAGCTGTAGAGCATGTTCAAGTTGAGCGTCATCGCGGACGGCGGTTGGCCGGCCGGGAAGTGCGTCTCGAGCGAGCGGCCGCCGCCGTAGGTGGTCTTCTTCGAGGTCTTGTCGGTGAAGAACAGCAGGACGTGGTTGATCTTCGTCCAGTCCTTTTCCTTGTTGAAAGCGCGCAGCTTGTAAGTCTTGCCGTGCAGCGGCAGCTCGACATCGCCGACCCAGTACATCAGGCCGGTGTGGTTGCGCGAGTCCAGATGGCTCACTCCGACCGGCGCGCTCTTGCGCGTGAAGGTCGCCGCGACCACGCCCTTGGGGTCGTAGGGGAAGAAGCTCAGGCTCTTGAAGCGCCGGGCCGGCAGTTTCGGGTTGTACAGCCAGGCCTTGATCGATTTTTCGTAGACGGTGCCGCGCACGATCAGTCCGTTCGCCAGGGTCTGCTGCTGGTCCTTGGCCTTCAGCAGGTCGACCTCGGCGAGCCCGGGACCGCGCAGCAGGGCGCGGCCGTTTTCGTAGGAGACGCTGACCCGGTCCTTGCCGCCGGCCTGTTCGGCCCAGCGGATGTCGGCGGGCGCGCGCGCCGCTGCGAGGTGCACGGCCTTGCCGGGATCGACCACGGCGACGTCCTGGATCGCGTACATGCCGGTCGGCCCGCTGGCGTACTGGGTGATCCCGGCGCGGAAATCGTCCCAGTCCTTGCGCGGATCGGCGATCGCGAGGGCAGGCAGGCCGAGCAACAGGATCGAGCAGAGCAAAGAGCGCATGGCGGGGTCCTGGGGAGCGTGAACGGGCGGTCGTGGACAGTGCAGGCTAACGCGGCAAAGCGGCCGTGTGTTGCGCCGTCTTGATGATTCGACGAACGGGGAGGGCGCGAATCGACCAGGGCGGCGTGCGCACGGCCGGCGATGTTGGATGGACGGGGGCTCATCCCGTACTGGACAGGTCCCGGCCGTCGTAACGCGGGACGGGAGACGCGATGTCGGTTCAAGCCTGGCTGGCGCGCCCGATCGCGCGGATGCCGGCCTCCATGCGCAGGCGTGCGGAGGGATTCGCGGAGTGCACGCCGATCGCCGGCGGCCGGAATCCGCGGGTGACCACCGCTTCTTCTATCCAGACGATCACGTCGTAGCCGGTGCCGCGCGCGTCGTCGCCGAGGTCGTGATCGAGGCTGATCTCGGCGACTTCGCCGGTTTCGAGCAGGGCGATGGCTTCGTCCGGCCAGAACACGCGCACCCATCCTTCCGGGGTGACGCGCTCGTCGTCGAGGTAAACACGCATCGTGGCGGCCTTTGAAAGTCGGCGGCCAGATTGCCATGGCGCCGCGTTGCCGGAAACGTTTTGCCACTGCAACCGCACCCGGCTCCACCGTATCTATTGCGCCGGCCGCGCGAATTGCGCGCGCTTGCCGCAGTGCGGCGAAATCACCGTGGAGACCTCCCGAAATGCTTAGCGATTGGCAGAAACAAGCGAAGACCTGGATCGTCGCGGCCGCCCTGGCCGTGACCGCCGCCCCCAATGCCGCAGCGCAACCGGCGGCGAAGCCGGCCAGTCGCGCCGAGGCGACCCGATTGATCGCCGATCTGCGCCGGATCGTCACCCCGGAAGGCGTGGAACGCAGCGAGGCGGTGAAGATCGGTGGGATCGAGCAGTGGGTGACGATCCGCGGGGTCGACAAGCGCAATCCGGTGCTGTTGATGCTGCACGGCGGGCCGGGCTTCGTGGAAATGCCGTACAGCTGGTACTTCCAGCGCGGCTGGGAGGACTATTTCACGGTCGTGCAGTGGGACCAGCGCGGCGCCGGCAAGACCTATCTGCTCAACGATCCGGCCAAGCTCGAGCCGACGATGACGCGCGAGCGCCTGGTCGAGGACACCGAAGAGATGGTGGCCTGGCTGCGCAAGGAGTTCGGCAAGGACAAGATCTTCCTGCTCGGCCATTCCTGGGGCAGCGTGCTCGGCCTGGAAGTCGCCCAGCGCCGGCCGCAGTGGCTGCATGCCTACATCGGCCTGGGGCAGGTCACCCACTCGCTGGAAAGCGAGCGCCGCGGCCTAAAGTTCGCGCTCGAGCGCGCCCGGCGCGACGGCAATGCCGAAGCGCTGCGCGAACTCGCCGCGATCGAGGGCTATGCGCAGCCCGGCCGGCCGCTCGCGCTCAAGGACCTGTACGTGCAGCGCAAATGGCTCGGGCATTACGGCGGCGCCCTGCGCGGCCTGCAGGGCTACGACACGGTCTCGGCCGCGGTCGCGCTGGCGCCGGAATACAGCGATGCCGAGATCGCGCGCATCTGGGAGGGCAACGAATTCTCGGAAAAGCGTCTGCTGACCGAGGCGCTGCAGCGCGACTACAGCTCGGTCGTGCGCCTGGACTGCCCGGTGATCCTGTTCAACGGCCGCGACGACTACAACGTCTCCTCCGAACTCGCGGCCGAATGGTTCGGACGCCTGCAGGCGCCGTCCAAGCAACTGGTCTGGTTCGAGCGGTCCGCGCACGTCGTGTTCACCGAGGAGCCGGGCAAGACCCTGGTCTCGCTGGTGCGTTATGCCCGCCCGATCGCCGAGCGGGCCGGAGATGCCGCGCCGGAATGAGCGCTCGCGCACGGTTCCGGACATTGGCGGGCGGCCGGTTGTCCTCCTGATTCTGCCTGGCGGCGTTACCTGGAGCATACGCCGCCGATGCGGCGTGCCCTTCCGTTCGGGGCCTCGCGCCCCACGCTGCCGAGCCCGCCCATGTCGCCTTTGCTGTCCGCCGAACTCGCTTGGTACGTCACCGGACGTTTCTATCGCACGCCCGCCGGTTCCCTGGCCGATTACGGCTATTTCCTGCACCTGTCCGGCATCGAGGGCTCGCTGTTCTGCGGCGCGGTCGGCGAAACCACCGCGTATTTCACCTTCGCCGCGCGGCCGTTCGTCGCCCCGGACGTCGACAACGGCGCGCTGACCCTGGGGCTGGACCCGGCCGGCGAATTCTCGGTGTATCTGCAGCGCGAACCGGCCGGCGATTTCGACCGGCCCGAGTCGTTCGCGCAGGGCGAACGCATCGCCACTTTCCGCCGCACCGGCCTGGTGGTCGGTACCACCCTGGCAGCGCAGATCGGCGCGGCCTCGACCTCGGTGTTCGCCAACAACGTGTTCAGCGCGCGCCTGATCGACAGCGCGCCGTTCGAGTTCGGCGGCCGCCGCTACGACCTCGGCAACATCCTCGGCGGCGTCACCCAGTTCGGCACCGCCGCGACCACGCCGATCGCTTTTCCGGCGACCCCGCCCGCCGCGCCGGTCTACGACCTGGTGCTGCCGTTCACCGGTTCGGCCATCGCTCTGTCGACTGCGCAGCCGGAACGGTGACGATATGCGCAGTTCGAATGCTCCCGTGGATCCTGGGCAACACCGTTCGACATGACCTGTGTCCGGCAACGGGCAACCAGCGGTCGCGCGGCGATTCACGCCGCGATCGTCGCGCCGTTTCCTTGGCTGAGGTGCGAGCGAGTCGAGAGCGGAGGTGGGCGATGGTTCGGCATTGGATAATGGTCGGCGACACGACCAGCTGCGGCGGCACGGTACTGACCGGGTCGGCGCCGGACCGCCCCGGCGGCTTCAGTTGGGCGCGCGTCGGCGACGAAGTGCACTGTCACGAACACGGTCTGACGGTCATCCTGACCGGCGATCCGACCCATCGGGTGGAGGGCCGCCCGGCCGCGCGCCACGGCGATTTCTGCCTGTGCGGCTGCATCCTGATTTCCCTGCGCCAGGTACGTTCGATCGTCGAATCGGAACGCGGCTATGGCTTGATGCCGTACGGGCCGATGACGGATTGAGGGGGCGCAGGAGCGCAGCGACCGCAGTTCCCGCACAGCCGGCTCGTCTTCGACCCGGCGGCTCCGGTCGCGCCACGCGAACTTTGGCGGGCGATCTGCATCCGCCGTTGCTACCCTGAGTTGCGCCGTTTTAGGGGCAGCGGCGCGCCCTGCCGCAACATGCAAACAACCCACTTGCGTAGTGACTCAATACCGATTCGCACGAATTCCGTGACACTCGTCGCGCCGGTTTTTTGATGCGGCGCATCTCGGGTTCACTGCTTCGTCATGCGCATAGCCGGCGGCTATCGCAGCTATCGAATCAAACGATTTAAACCGCTTGCCGGCGAGGGCTAGCCTCGAGGGGAGCGCCGTGTCCGCGGTGCCGCCAGCGACGTCTTCCACCATTCCAGGGAGCAAGACCATGAGGCAGCAGAAGTCTCCACGGCTTCGGCCACTGTGGCTGTTGTGTGCGTGCGCACTGGGCGTGTCCGGCATCGCCCTGGCGGCCGATCCGCCGAGCAGCTACATGCCGGTGGTGATTAAGGAAACCTTCGCCGCGATCAAGTCGCGGATGGAACGCGACAAGCCGGCGGTGATGCAGCGCCATCGCAGCCTGCTGGAGCAACGCTACGATTTGGGCAACAAGCCGGTGCGCGGCGTGACCATGTCGGGCGGCAAGCCGGTACAGGGCGGGGTGCGCGCGCGGCTGCCGGCGGGCACCACCTGGGAAGAGCTCGGCGCGATGAGCCCGGAACAGATCCGCGAGCGTGGGCTGTTTCCGGCCGGGTTCCTGCCGCTGCCGCATCCGAATCATGCCGAAGGCGGCATGGTGTTTCCGCAGTTCCACATCGATGCGATCAAGCGCGCCGAGCAGCGCGACCTGACCCGCTTCGACCTGGACTTCGATCTGCCCGATCATTTGCTGCCGGATTTTCCGGCGCCGATCTTCCTGACCACGCGGCCCGACCTCGGCGATGTCTCCAAGGGCCAGTTGGTGACGATCAACAACTACTTCGAGCTGTTCAACGGGGTGTTGAACCCCAAGCAACTCGAAGGCCTGCGCCTGCTGGTGACGCCGTTCGCGCAGCAGCAGTTCAACCAGACCGAGGACCGGCGTTCGGCCTTGCCGAGCCGCGGCATCGCCTGCCTGGACTGTCACAGCAACGGCCATTCGGTCGCGGCGACGCACCTGGTCGGCGACATCCGGCCGCAGCCGTTCCGGCACCGCATCGACACCCCGACCTTGCGCGGCGTCAACGTCCAGCGCCTGTTCGGTTCGCAGCGGGCCTTGAAGTCGGTCGAGGATTTCACCGAGTTCGAGCAGCGCGCCGCGTATTTCGACGGCGACCCGGTGATCGCGACCAAGAAGGGCATCAACATCCTCGATCGCGGCCACCAGGTGCACGCGATGGGCGAGTTCCAGGCGCTGCTGGATTTCCCGCCGGCGCCGAAGCTCGACCTGTTCGGCCGCCTCAAGCCCGATGCCGGCGAGGCAGAGAAGCGCGGCGAGGCGCTGTTCTTCGGCAAGGCGCAGTGTTCGGCCTGCCACACACCGCCGTATTACACCGACAACAGCATGCATAACCTGCGGGTCGAGCGCTTCTTCAAGCCGCACATGATCAACGGCCGCTTCGCCAGCGCCGACGGGCCGATCAAGACCTTCCCGCTGCGCGGCATCAAGGATTCGCCGCCGTACCTGCACGATGGTCGCCTGCTGACCCTGGAGGACACGGTGGAGTTCTTCAACGTCGTGCTGCAGACGCGGCTGGAAAAACAGGAGAAGGAAGACCTGGTCGCGTTCCTGCGCCAGTTGTGATCGGGCGCAGAGCGTCGGCAGCCCGGCCGGAGGCGGATGATAGGGGTCACCGGTGCAGGCTGCGACGCTCTGCACAGGCAACAAACGCGGATTCGGCGCAGTCGTGAATCCGCCGCGTTCGACGACGGCGCGCGGCGCGATGCCGCGCGTCGCCGGTCATGGGTGCGCGGATCGTTCGCGACGAGATCGTTCGCGACGACCGTCCGGACCGCGGCCTCAGCGCCGGTAGCGATTGCCGCTGCCGTCCGGGCGCAGGGTTTCCAGCGCGGCGACGCGGCCGTCGCGGTCGCGCTCGAAGCGCACGCGCAGGCTCGGGTCGCCGACGACGTAGAACAGGTCGCGCTCCAGCGCCGCGAGCGGCTGCTGCGGGCGCTTGCCGTTGCGCAGATACAGGCGGCCGGCCTCGGCCTCGACGCGCATGCGGTCGTATTGGCCGGTGTAGTCGGCGTGGACCAGGGCCGGCGCGGAGGCCGACTCGGCGCGCACCGCCTCGAGCGCCCAGCGCGTGTCGGCCGCATCGCCGCCGCGCAGGCCTTGCTTGAGCAGGCTTTCCAGGGCCAGCGCCTGCGCCGTGCGCAAGGCCTCGCGTTGCGGCACGGCGACGTCGGGCGCGATGCCGCTGCCCTCCCAGTTGCGATGGGTGATCGGGCTGGTCGGCGAACCGGTCGCGACGAACACGCTGAAGCCGTTGCCGGCGTCGATCTCGGCCCCGGGATTGGCGGCGCCGGCGCTGGTCTCGCCGATCACCGTCGCGCGGCCGACGTTCTTGAGCGTATACACCAGGGCTTCGGCGGCCGAAGCGGTGCGCGGGCTGGTCAACAGGTACACGGGCACGTCCAGCCGCGGTGTCGGGTACCAATCCAACGGTGCCTCGGAGGTGCTTTCGATCCGATCGCCGTCGCGCCAGCGGAAACGGCTGTAGATGTCGGCGCCTTTCGGGGTGAAGGCGCTGACCAGATAACCGACCGAGGCCGGCGAGCCGCCGCCGTTGTCGCGCAGGTCGATGATCAGCGCATCGGTGGAGGCCAGCAATTGCAGCGCCGCTTCGAGCGCGACGCGCGCCGGCGCGCGCGGTTCGCCGAAGCGGAAGTCGGCGAACTCCTTGAGGTCGAGATAGCCGAGGTTGCCGGGCAGGATCTCGACCCGATGCACGCCGTAGTTGCGGCGACGCGCGTAGTCGACCGGTTCGGCCAGGTTCGGTCCCGCTCCGATGCGAACGCGCGGCGCCGGGCCTGGGCCCGGGCGCGAACCCGGACGGGCCGCCTGCGCAGGCCCTCGCTGTTCGGGCGCCAGCCAATTGACCCGGAAATGGCCGTCGTGGGACTTGATGCGCTCGGTCAGGGCGGTGGCCAGGTCGCGCGGGTCGGTGTAGCGGTCGAACTCGCCCCGGGCCGCGGCCTGGCGCAGGCTGTCGCCGATCTGCGCCGCGCGCTCGACGTCGTAGTAATGGTCCTGGATGCTGCGGGCGACGTCGGCGACGGTGTCGCGCGGCGTCGCCGCGACGGCATGGGCGGTGCCGGACAGGCATAGCAGCAACAGCGGTACGAGCAGGCAATGGATCAGACGCTGAGCGGTGCGCATGAGGGTCTCCGGAGTAGGCCGCCGCGGCGCAAGGATTGCGCTGCGGCGGACGGCGAGGGGCCATGTCTGCGTGGATGCCGCCGGGCGCCGATGCGTCGCAGGCCGGGGCCACGGCACTCGCCGCCGCACCGGATCAGGCGAAGCCGCTGCTGACGTCGGTGTACCAGGTGCTCGACCCGGGCATGATCGGGATCGATTTGAGCTCCTTGGGCTTGACGCTGCCGCCGCCGAAATCGACGGTGGTCAGGTCGACCATCTGCAGGCTGCTGTTGAAGGCGCTGCTGAAGTAATAGGCGAAGTTGCTGTGATCGCGCACCACCTGCCACATGGTCCAGTCGCCGACGGTGGGGTGGATGGACGGCGGCTTCGCTTTGATCAGGGCCGTGCCGTAAGGCGTGGCCTGGATCATCTGCACCATCTGCATGGCGACGTTGACGATGGTCTGGCTGCTGTCGGTGGCGCCGGCCTTGGGCGCGGTCGGCAGCCAGCCGGCGCCGTCGGAGGGCAGCAAGTGGAAGCCCTTGCGGAAGGTCGCGGCCTTGACGAAGCGCGAGGCCGACATGATGTCGCCGGGCAGGCCGAGCAGGCCGCTGCCGACCGGCGGGCCGGCCTTGGCCGAGGTCGAGGTGCCGTTGCCTTCGACCCTGAGGTGGTCGTAGCTCGCGAGGTTGGTGCGCTGCCAATCGTAGGGCGGCGCATTGGTCAGCACGCCGTCGCTGGTGGCGCCGTTGTCGTAGTCGGGCGGATAAATGTTGGTGGCGCCGTCGATGAATTCGATGACGACGCTGGCGCCGCTGGAGTCGGTGACTATGAAGTGCAGCGGCAGGTAAGTCTTGGCGGTGCTCGGCGGACCGACGATCTCGACGTTGGGCAGGGCCAGCAGCAGGTCGGCGACGCTGGAGAACTGGCTCATCGCCCAGGCGCCGAGATCGGAGAATTCCAGGGCATCGTGGGCGCCGCGGTGAGCGCTCGGGTATTGCGTGCCCGGCAACCACAGCGCAGCGCAGGACAGCCCGACTTCGTTGATGCCGTCGACGAAGCAGGCGAATTCCGGCAACGCCTGCGGGTCGGCGATGCCGACGAAGCCGTAGGTGCCGGTCCACGAATGCGACCGGTTGGGGAACAGGGGGAACTGCTGTTGCGCGGGAACGCGGTACAGGTTGCTCGCCAGCGTGCCGGTGAGTTCCATGCAGCGCGCGGAGAGGTACTGCACGGTATTGCTGGAGGCCGGGACGGCCGGAACGCCGAGCAGGAAATTGGTGCACATGGTGATCTCCTTGGCCATGAGCGGATCGAATGGGCGGGCGGATCGCATGGGTCGCTCGACCGTCGCGACCCTCGCAGCCGAAGGCCGACGGCCTTCGTGCGGCTCTTGTACTTCGCGATGACGCCCGCGGTTGCGACAAGCCGCGCAGAATCGAGGGCCGCGGCTGCAGGCCGGCGACCGCTCGTCGTCCGGTCGCATCGTGCCCATCCCGGCGGGGCCGCTCGGCAGCGACCGCGCCCGCGGCCGGCACAACCGTTGCTTTCGGCACTCGCGTACAGTTTTCGCGCGGTGCAGGATCGCGCCATGCCGAACCGCGCCGTCTTTCTCGTCCGTCCCAACCGGCCCGGGGCCGCATGAGCTCGCAGCCCTGGTTGTTGTTCGCCGCGCTCCTCAACGCGTTGGCGGCGTTGGCGCATGTCGCGGTGATCTTCGGCGGCGGCGCCTGGTACCGCTTCTTCGGCGCCGGCGAAGCCATGGCGCGCATGGCCGACGCCGGCCGCTCGTATCCGGCCGTGCTTACCGCCTGCATCGCGCTGGTGCTGGCGATCTGGAGCGGTTATGCGCTGTCGGGCTCGGGCCTGATCGCGCCGTGGCCCTGGGCCAGGCCGGCGCTGTGCGCGATCACCGCCGTGTATTTGCTGCGCGGGCTCGCGGTCGTGCCGATGGCGGTGGCCTCGGTGCCGCAGCCGGCGACCCCGTTCTGGTACTGGAGTTCGGCGATCTGCTTCGCGATCGGCCTGGTCCACCTGATCGGGTTGGTCGGCGCCTGGCGCAGCCTCTGAGCCGCACGGTCGGCCGATCTCTGCGCTGCCGCACAGGTCCGGCCCGGGTTTGGGTTTAGGCTGGGCGCCGAAACGGCAGGCGAGGGCTGGAGGCGATGGACCGAACGATGGATCGAATCACGGATCGAATCACGGTTCGTGCCACTGTTCTTGGCGTTCGACGGGCGACGGCACGGTGGCTGGGTTGGTGTCTGGCGGCGATGCTGCTCTCCGCGGGCACGACCGCCGTCGCCGCGGACTCAACAGCGGCCTCGGCAGCGGCGTCGCGCGGCGCCGGCCAGCGCATCGATTACAGCGAAGTCTGGCCGGATTATCGGCTGCGGCAGGCGCGCGTGCCGCTGCGCTACGAAAGCCTCGGCAATACGCCACTGGAAGGCGTGGAGAAACGCAGCTTTCGCCTGGCGTCGCAGCGCTGGCCCGAAAGCGGCGGCGCCGTGCCGCCGGAATGGACGCATCGGGTCGATATCTATATTCCGGAGGTGGCGCGGCCGAAGTCGGCCCTGCTGGTGATCAACAACGGCAGTAACCGCGCCAACGGCAACGACCCGGTGCGGCCGCCTAGCGATTTCGACGAAGCCCTGGCGCTCGAAGTCGCGCGCAGCACCCACACCATCGTGGTCTCGGTGTCGGACGTGCCGAACCAATACCTGACCTTGCCCGCAGACACGGTCGCGAAGAAAGAGGACGTGCTGGTCGCCGCGACCTGGCGCCGCTTTCTCGATGCGCCGGCCGCCAACACGACCCTGCCGCTGCACCTGCCGATGGCCGAAAGCGCGGTCAAGGCGATGGACCTGGCCGAACGCGAACTGCGCGGCTGGCGGGTGCGTTCGTTCGTCGTCACCGGTGCCTCCAAGCGCGCCTGGGCCGCATGGCTTACCGCGATCGGCGACCCGCGCGTGCAGGCGATCGTGTCCTACGTCATCGACATGCGCATCGAGGCTCTGATCGAACACATCAATCGCAGCTACGGCGGCGGCTGGCCGATCGCCTTGCAGCCTTATCACCAGGAAGGCATCACCACGCGCTACCGGCAGCCCGAGTTCGACGACCTGATGAAGATCGAAGATCCTTACGCCTATCTGCGCACCCGGCATCGCCAGCGCTTGCGCATTCCGAAGTACCTGGTCAGCGCGAGCGGCGACGATTTTTTCCCGCCCGACGCGCAGCGCCTGTATCTGGACGAGCTGCCCGGCGCCACCAGTCTGCGCGCGGCGCCGAACGCCGATCACGGCGGAGTACGCCGGCACATGCGCGAAACCCTGATCCCGGCCCTGCAACGCTGGGGCCGCAATCGAGCGCTGCCGAGCGTGCGTGCGCGCCTGATCCGGCACGGCGGGCAACTTCGCCTCAGCGCGCGCGCCTCGGAGCGCCCGGTCAGCGCCAAGCTGTGGGTCGCCGACAATCCGGACGGTCGCGATTTCCGCTACGCCTGCGGCATCCGTTATCGCGAATCGCCGTTGACCCCGACGCGCAACGGCGCCGTCGCCGCGTTGACCCAGCCCGCGTCGGGCTGGTCGGCGGCCTTCGTCGAATTCGCCTTCGCCGACGGGTTCATCGCCACCACGCCGGTGCACGTGTATCCGGAAACGACCTTTCCGCAGCAACCGCCGCCGAACGGCGGCGGCGCTTGTTCGCTGGTGCCGCAGTAGGGTCGCGCTGTCCGCGCCGCGTCGACTGGCTCTCGCCAGCGCGGTTCGGCCGGCACCGTGCAAGTCCGGCCGCGCGCGCAAGCGGCGGCCGGACCGGCCACGATCAGGACCCGGCAGCGATCAACAGGTGAGGTTGTTGCCCGGCGGCACGCCGAGGATCGCGGCGAAGTTGCGGTAGTAGGTGCCGCGGTTGAGCATCTGCTGGTGGCCCAGGCCGCTGGCATTGCATTCGATGCCGCCGTTGATCGCACGGATGGTCTCGCCGAACGCGCGCAGATTGACCATCGCCTGGTGCGGCGTGTTGCTGGCGCCGCCGCGCTGGGTCATCCAGTACCACAGTGCGGTCTGCCAGGCGATCGCGGCATTGGTCGCGACCAGGTCGGGGTTGTTTAGCAGATCCAGGCCGAGCGCGTTGCCGGCGGCGGCGTAGTTGTAGTTCCAACTCAGCTGGATCGGCCCGCGCCCGTAGTACTGCTTGTTGCCGCAGGTGCCGGCCGGCGCGCAGTAATGATTCCAGTTGGCCTGGTTGAGCTCGCGGATGTGCACCAGCCCGCCGGTCTCCTGGTTGACGTTGGCGAGGAAGGCCGCGGCTTCCTGGCGGGCGATGGTGTCGCCGCCTTCGTGGGCGAAATTCGGATACGACTTGATCGCCGCGACCAGGCCGGCATAGGTGTAGAAGGGATTGCGGTTCGGGAACATCTGGTTGAACTGGGCCTGGGTGACGATGAAGCCGCCGCCCCCCGGCGGGGTGGTGTCGTCGCAACTGGTCGGCTGCCAGTACCAGGTGCTGATGGTCGGGTCGGTGCCGTCGCTGCCGTTGCTGCCGACGTTGACCAGCTTGTAGTACCGGCCGTTGGGCAGGTATTTCACGATGGTGCCGAGCGGGTAGTTGATGCCGCGGCTCCAGTCGACATAGCTGCAGCTCGCGCTGGGCCCGGCTTGGGCTGCCGCGCTCGTGGCGGCGGGCAGGTCTTGCGGCGGCGTCTGCGGTGCGGCGAAAACGCCAGGGGCGCACAGCAGGGCGGCGACGGCCCAGGCGCTGCGGTGGGGCTGGCCGCGCAGTGCGGTCGGGCGGGGCGCGGTCGGGTGGGGTGCGTTCATACGTATCCTCGGTTGTGACTCTCGGTCCCCCCGGGGTACGCACGCGGTCGATCCGGATGCGAGGTGTTGGCTGCGGCTTGCTTATGGTTATGGGCGCTGCCTCGGTCGGGCGCCGTCGCTGCGGCCGGTGCGATAGCCGGCCGTTCCCGGGTCAGGCAAGGGCCGGTCGAGGCCGCATGCGGGTGGCGACGGTCGCGAACGACCTTGCGATCGACTGTAATGGCGCAGTCGCCGGCGAATCCGGGACGCGGTCGCGAAACGCGGCCGGGCCCGGCCGGCGTCCGCGCGCGCGCGGCCGAGGCGCGACCGCGGTCGCACTTGCGTTGCGATGCGGCAACCGTTCCGGGCCGTCGCGGGGTATAAAGCGGTCGGGGCGGCCAAGGCCCGGCCGATCGATACGGGCCGTCCTCACGGCACGAGGTGATGCGATGAAACGTGGCGCAAATGCAGTTCGCGCGGTTGCCGCAGTTCTCTGCGCGGCGATGTTGACGACGGCGCTGAGCGCCTGCGACGGCCAGGCCGAGCGCGAAGCGGCGCAGAAACCCGCGCGCGCCGGCGTGCCGATCGACCGCAACGCAACCGCCGAACGCCTGGCGAAGATGCGCGGCCAGGCGATCGCCGGCGACCAGGTCGCCCTGCACCAGAACGTCGAGGCGCTGGACCGCGACCTGCGCCGCGCGATCCGCCTGGTCGACCCGGCCCGCCGGATCGATCGCGAGAATGCGCGCATCGCGGCCAAGAGCGTGTCCGGCGTGCGTTCGGCGGTGTGGGTCGACGACGAAAACCTGTTGGCCATCGTCGACCGCAACGGCCAGCGCAGCTACGGCACCATCGATGCGATCTGCACCCGGCTCGAGCCGCTGGGCGACACCCTCGGCGTCGTGGTCAATCTGCAGAGCGGCGCGGCCCAGACCGGCGACGAACTGGAAATCCTCAGCCGCAACTGCCAGCTTAAGCCCGGCGAACGCGCGGTGGCGCAGGCGCATCGGCAGATCGACGTGCTGCCGCCGGACGTGCGCGCCCAGCATCGCGCGAATGCCGACGCCGCCCTGAGCGGCCCGGACCGCAGCGGCGAGCGCGAGGAAAGCCAGCGCATCATCGAGGCCAGCACGCCGGAGCTTTAGACCGCGCAGCTGCGCGCGCGGTCGGCGCCGACCATCTGCCGGGCCGCGGTTTCGAGATCTTCGTCGGAGTGAGACGGCGTGCGTGTGCGCGGCGCCGCTTTGACCGACAATGGCCGCCTTACCCACGGGAGGTGATGCATGATCCAGCGATTCGACGTCGGCGCGCGTTTGTCGGAAATGGCGATCCATAACGGCGTCGCTTACCTGGCCGGACAGGTGCCCGACAGCGAGGATCTCGACATCGCAGGGCAGACCCGCGAAACCCTGGCCTCGATCGATGCCTTGCTCGCGCGCGCCGGCACCGACAAGACCCGGATCCTGATGGCGCAGATCTTCCTCGCCGATATGGAGGATTTCGCCGGCATGAACGCAGTGTGGGACCGCTGGGTCGCGCCCGGGCACACGCCGCCGCGCGCGACCGTGCAGGCGCCCCTGGCGAATCCGAAATTCCGCGTCGAAATCGTGGTGACCGCCGCGCTGTAAGGCGGCTCGCTCGCGACCGTCGCCGCATCGCGCGGCGCGGTCGCCATTCGAATCAGGGGCCGCCCGGCGTCGCGCCCGGCGCACCCGTTTCGGCCTGCTCGCGTTTGCGCGCCGCTTCCATGAAGGCCATCAGCAGCGGCCGTCCCGGCAACAGCTCGGGAAAACGCTGATCGTGGAATTCCGGGTGCCATTGCACGCCGACCACGAAGCCGCTGCCGGCGCTGCGGATGCATTCGGGAATGCCGTCTTCCGACCAGGCTTCCACTTCCAGGGCTTCCCCGAGGTTCTTGATGCCCTGGTGGTGGATCGAGTTCACCTGGGCCTGCGCTTGCGCCTGCGGGTACAGCTCGGCGAGCCAGCCGCCCTCGCGGATCCGCAACGAGTGCGCGTGCTCGTCGTAACGCGCCGGAATGTAGTGCTGACTGCGGGTGGCGCCGCCGCCGACCAAGTCCTGGTACAGATTGCCGCCATGGGCGACGTTGATCAGCTGCATGCCGCGGCAAATGCCGAGCACCGGCTTGCCGGCCTCGATGAAAGCGCGCAGCAGGTTCAACTCGAAGCGGTCGCGTTCCGGGTCGGTGGTCATCAGCATTTCGCTGGGACGCTCGCCGTAGGCCTGCGGGTCGATGTCGGCGCCGCCCTGCAGGATCAGGCCGTCGAGCGAACAGGCGTAATCGCGCACCGACAAGTCGGTGGCCTGCACTTCGCCGAGTGCGTCGACGGTCGGGATCATCACCACCAGCGCGCCGCTCGACATGACCCAGTGCGCCATCGATTGTTCGAGGTATTGCAGGGTCTTGTTGCGGAAACCGTACGACGGCGGCAGGTTGCGCATCAGCCGCGGCGACAGGCCGATCAGCAGTTTGCGGGCGGGCGCGGGCATGGCGGGTTGTCGGTCGTGGGCGGGCATCGTCGCGGCCTCAGGCAGCGGGTACGGTGGTGTGCAGCAGCCAGTCGACCACCGCCTTCAACGCCGCCGTGCGGCTGGCGCCGCCGTCGCGTTGCTGGTGGTACAGCGCCAACTGCGAGTGCGCGCTGGTGCCGCGCGCCAGGATGTCGTCGATCGAGGCCAGGGCTTCGACGCAGTCCAGCGCCTGCGCGTCCTCGCGGCACAGCTCGCGCAGGCGCTGCAATTGGGCCAAGGCCGGTTCGGTATTGCCGCATTCGTCGATGAACTCGGCTTGCAGGCCGAAGCGCTTGGCGCGCCAGCGGTTCTCGTCGATGATCCGGCGCACGCCGGCGTCGCAGGCCGGCGCCTGCGCCGGATGCATGACCAAGTGGCGCATCAGGCAGCGGTACAGCGCTGCGATCGCCAGGCTGTCGTCCAGCCGGGTGCAGGCATCGGCGATTCGCAACTCGACGGTCGGGTAGTTCGGCGAGGGCCTGATCGCCCACCACAACGAACTCGCATCGGCGATCGCGCCGGCACGCACCAGCACCGCGGCGAAGGCGTCGTAGGCGGCCTCGCTTTCGAAGAAATCCGGAATGCCGGTGCGCGGCCATTCGTCGTACATGGCCTGGCGGTAACTCATCAGGCCGGTGCGCAGGCGGTCCCAGAACGGCGACGAAGTCGACAGCGCCAGCAACAGCGGCAGCCACGGCATCGCCCGGTTCATCACCTGGACCCGGTCGACATCGTCGGGCAGTTGCACGTGCACGTGCAGGCCGCAGACCAGGCTGCGCCGGGCGACGATCTGGAAATCCTCGACCAGTTGCCGGTAGCGAGGCTTATCGGTCTCGGTCTGTTCGCGCCACAGTCCCAGCGGATGGGTGCCGGCGGCGAGCAGGGCCAGGCCGTGTTCGTGGGCCAGTGCCGACAGGCCGCGGCGCAGCTCGCCGAGTTGGCGCCGGGCCTGGCCGATGTCGCACAGGATCGGCGAGGCGATCTCGATCTGCGCTTGCAGCAGTTCGCTTTCGATCGATTCGCCGAACTCGGCGCGGGCCCGCTTCCATAACCGCGGCGGCACCTGCGAGGCCAGCAATCGGGATTCCGGGCGGACCAGGAAGAATTCTTCCTCGATGCCGAAACTGTAATCGCACTGCGCGCTCATCGCGGATCGTTCCGCGACTGCGACCGGGTCGGTGTCGTCATGGGCCCAAGGTAGCGCCCCGGATGTAAGCGCGAGTTGAAGACAGGCGGCCGGCGCGCGCGGCCGCCTGTGTCGGGAACTACGTGCGTGGGCTTACTTCAAGGGCAGGCAGATCGCGGTCTTCCATTCCGCCGGCGGCAGGCTCGAGGGGTCGTTGAGGTATTCCTCGTACACCGGCGCATCGCCGGCTTCCTCGAAGCTCGCCGGCAACCATTGGCAGAACAGCCAGTCGTAGGCGCGGTGCAACTCGTTGTAGGGGCCGGTGTGCACGACCACGGCATGGCGGCCGCCGGCGATCTCGACCCAGCGCATGCCCTCGCCGAGTTCGATGCCGCCGGGCGCGGTCAGGCAGGCGTCCGAACGCAGTTGCTCCTGCGGGGTGTCGGCCGGGCTGTCGTAATAGATGCCGAGGAAACGCGTGTCCTGATGCATCAGCCCGCGTGGGCCGGCCCACGCGTACAAGGCGTTGAAGGTGTCGCCGATGGTCTGGTAGTCGCCGGTGTGCGGCAGGGCTACGGTGCGGATCGGGGCGAGGGTGGCGATTTCGGCGCTGTACATCAGGCTCTCCAGGGTCGGGTCGAAGGCTGCGCGCGACAACGCGGGCAGGGCGGCACGACGCTTGCGGAACGCCGCCGGCGCACAGGCGTAGGTGGCGCCGAATGCGCGGGTGAAGGCAGCCACGCTGCCGTAGCCGGCGCGGCCGGCGATCTGGCCGATGCTGAGTTCGCTGGTCAGCAGATCGTTGGCGGCTCGATGCAGGCGCAGCCGGCGCTGGGTGCTGGCGATGGTCTCGCCCTTCAGGCCGCGATAGACCCGGTGGAAATGGAACGGCGAGAAATGCCCGGCTTCGGCGAGTTGCGCCAGCGTCAGCGGCTGGTCGAGCCGGCTCGACATGAAGGCGACGACCTTCTCGATGCGGGCGCTGTAGTGGTCGAAGGTGCTGCTGCGGTTCAAGCGGGGCTCCGGTGGCGTCGTGCGGGGCCAGTCTGGGCCGGCGGACTTGATCCAGGTTGCGGATTTGCACAGTGCGCCGCGCTCCCTCGCCGCGCTGAGCGAACACCGGGCACTGCGGGCATACGGCATTGTGGACGTGTGGCATCGATGCTGGCGACCGAGGGCGCCGGCTGCGGTAGCCACGCGTCACGACCGGGCCGAGAGAGCGATCGATCCGCTGCCGCCGAGTCCGGCTCGGCGGCTTTCGCGATGGACAACCGCGCGCGCCTCAGCCGAAAGCGGCGCGTTCGCTGTCGCTCAGGGACGGCACCGTGGCGCGGCCGGCGGCCGCCGATGCCACCGCCGCTTCCAGCACCGCCATCACCGCGATCGCCTGCGCAGGCGTCACCGGGTTCTGGCCGTGGCCGAGCAGTGCATCGCGCACCGCCATGTAGTAGCGGCGCTGGTCGCCGGCCGGGGTCGGCAAACGGCGGCTGCCGTCGGCGTCGTGCAGGATCAGCTCGTCCTCGTCGCGCCCCCAGTCGGCCTCACCCGGACGCAGGCCGGACAGCAGTTGCGCTTCCTGGCGGTCGGCCAGGGTCTTGACCACGCTGCCGCGGGTGCCGTGCACCAGGAAACGCGGACTGCCGCCGGCGGCGAGCATGCTGCCGTGCAGGATCACCCGGCGCGTGCCGTATTCGAGCACCGCATGCGCCCAGTCGCTGACCTGCGCGCCCGCGCGCTGGGTCGCCAGGCTGGCGATCACCCGCTCGGGCAGGCCGAACAGATGCAGGGCCTGGTCGACCAGATGCGGGCCGAGGTCCCACCACAGCCCGCTGCCCGGACCGGCCTGTTCGCGCCAGCGCTCGCGCACCTGCGGCCGGTAGCGGTCGATATGCGACTCGAAATGCGCGACCTCGCCGATCAAGCCTTCGTCGACGACCTGCCTGATGCCGAGATAATCGCTGTCCCAGCGCCGGTTCTGGAACACCGACAACAGGCGGTCCCGGTCCGCGGCCAGTGCGGACAGTTCGCGCGCCTCGGCCAGGTCGAGGGTAAAGGGCTTGTCGACCACCACGTGCTTGCCGGCCGCGAGCGCGGCGCGTGCGAGCGGGGCATGGCTGTCGTTCGGCGTGGCGACGACCACCAGGTCGGCCCGCGCATCGGTGGCTGCGGCGAACGGGTCGGCGAGTACCGCCACGTCGGCGTGGTCGGCCTGGACCTTGCCGGCATCGCGCGAGCCGACCACGCTCAGGCGCAGGCCCGGCGTCGCCGAGATCAAGGGCGCGTGGAAGGTCCGGCCGGCGAAGCCGTAGCCGATCAGGGCGACGCGGATGGGGGATTCGCTCATGGGCGGGACTCGTGCGGGGGATGGTGACACCTTGCCGGATCGGCGCGCATGCGGCCACTGGGCGTTCGAGCTAGAGGGTGTTCGCCGCGTGTGCGCAGGCCATGCCGGAGCCGAACGTTCGCGCCTGGCAAGGCTCCTCCCTGCGGACGTCCGGATCGGGTAACAATTCACCGGTCCCCAAGCTGGAACACGCAATGAGCGCAGCAGCACCAGCGTCCGCCAATTCCCCGTCCCGCGTGCTGTTCGCCAGCCTGATCGGCACCACCATCGAATTCTTCGACTTCTACATCTACGCCACCGCGGCGGTGCTGGTGTTTCCGAAGTTGTTCTTCCCCTCGGCCGACCCGGCTGCGGCGACCCTGCAATCGCTGGCGACCTTCGCCCTGGCGTTCTTCGCCCGGCCGGTCGGTTCGGCGGTGTTCGGCCACTTCGGCGACCGCATCGGCCGCAAGGCCACCCTGGTCGCGGCGTTGCTGACCATGGGCCTGTCGACGGTGGCGATCGGCCTGTTGCCGACCCACCAGAGCATCGGCATCGCCGCGCCGGTGCTGCTCGCGCTGTGTCGTTTCGGCCAGGGGCTCGGGCTCGGCGGCGAATGGGGCGGCGCGGTGTTGCTGGCGACCGAGAACGCCCCGCCGGGCAAGCGCGCCTGGTACGGCATGTTTCCGCAACTCGGCGCACCGATCGGGTTTTTCCTGTCGACCGGCATCTTCCTGCTGTTGACCGACAGCATGGGCGACGAGGCCTTCTTCGCCTGGGGCTGGCGGGTGCCGTTCCTGGCCAGCGCGGTGCTGGTGTTCGTCGGCCTGTGGGTACGGCTGCGGATCAGCGAAACCCCGGCGTTCCAGCGCGCGATCGACCACCACGAGCGCGTGCGCCTGCCGATGCTCGAGGTGCTGGTAAAACATCCCGGTGCCTTGGTCGCCGGCACCTTCGCCGCGCTCGCGACCTTCGTGCTGTTCTATCTGATGACCGTGTTCGCGCTGAGCTGGGGCACCTCGCAGCTGGGCTATTCGCGCGAGCAGTTCCTGCAGATGCAGCTCGGGGGGGTGCTCTGTTTCGCCGCGACCATTCCGCTGTCGGCGATGTTCGCCGACCGTCGCGGCCGGCGTCTGGCGATGATCCTGTCGACCGTGGCGATCATGCTGTTCGGCATCGGCTTCGCGCCCTTGTTCGCCAGCGGCAGCGCCTGGGGCACCTTGCTGTTCCTCGGCCTGGGCCTGGGCATCATGGGCCTGACCTACGGGCCGCTCGGCACCATCCTCGCCGAGATGTTCCCGACCCCGGTGCGCTACACCGGTGCCTCGCTGGCGTTCAACCTGGCCGGGATCTTCGGCGCCTCGCTGGCGCCCTATATCGCGACCTGGCTCGCCGGCCGCTACGGCCTGGCCTACGTCGGTTACTACCTCGCCGGCGCGGCGGCGTTGACCTTGATCGCGTTGATGGCGGTGCGCGAGGACCGCAGCGGGGCCTGATCCGGACTCGATACGGACGCCGGGCGCGGTCGCCCGGCCGGCCGGCGCGGTTCGGTGCGCTTGCGCGTCTTCGCCGTCGCTTCGGCGGCGCGCGGCTGGCCCAGATAGCCGAACACCGCGTGCAGCACGCGCCGTTGCAGCGGCGCGGCCTCGGTTTCGCCGCGTTCCCCAGCGGCATCGACGAGGCTGCGGACGATGGCGATGGCGTCCAGGGCAAGGAGCTCGGCCGAGGTGGCGCCGTCGCCGGCGACGACCGGCGCGTCGGGCCGTCGCAGCAGGCCGAGCACGCAGGCCTGCGCGGCGCGGTCGACCTGCAGATCGCGATCGCGCATCGGCAGCCGCCGCTCCTCGAAATCCAGCAGTCTCGCCAAGGCCGGCCGGTGCAACTGATGGGCGATCGCCGCGCGTACCACGGCGACGACGCCGTCGGCATAGCTCGCATGGTCCGGCACCGCGGCCAGATCGGCGAGCAGGGTGGCGGTCTCGCGGTCGATGAGCGCCGCGGTCAACGCGTCCTTGTTGGGGAAGTACTGGTACAGCGAGCCGATGCTGACGCCGGCGCGCTCGGCGACGGCGTTGGTGTTGTACGCCGGCAGGCCGCCGCGCTCGAGAATGCGAGCCGCCGCTTCCATGATCGCCGCAACGGTCTCGGCGGCGCGGCTTTGGCTGGGCTTTTTACGGGGTTTGAGGCTGATCTTGCGGCGTGGCGAGGGCATGGCGAATGCGAGTAGTTAATGTGAGCAATCGCTCATATTGTGTTCCCACTTTCCCCGCAACGCCAATGAGAACCTCATGAGCGAACGACAAGAAACTTTTCCCCTGACCGTATTCATGCTGGTCAAGACCCAGCCGGAATGGCTCGGGTTCGACATCGATACCCGGTTTCGCCTGCTCGAAGAATGGGTCGCCCCGATTCTGCGCAAGCACCGCGACGAGGTCGGCCTGCGCTTCTACGACATCGAGTTCTATAGCGCCCGAGTCACCGATCTGTGGCAATGGCAGGCGCGCAGCCACCACGCCTACGAACTCGTGGTCGAGGCGCTGCGCGAAACGCCGTTCTGGGATCGCTATTTCGCGATCGTCGAGATCCTGCCGGGCGTCGAGAACGCCTATGCGAGCAATTACGGCCGCGCGCCGCTCGCGGCCTGAGCATCGCTGTCGTCGGATCCCGGTGCGGCGCCGCTGGCGCGCTTGGTCGCGGCTTCGAGTTCGAGCTGGGTCAGGTACAGGCGCAGGTCGAACTCGTGCTGGTGATAGTCCGGGTCCATGTGCGCACACAGCTGGTAGAACGGCTTGTCGTGGTCGCGGTGTTTCAAGTGGGCCAGCTCGTGCACCGCGATCATCTCGAGGAATTCGGCCGGCGCATCGCGGAACAGGGTGGCGATGCGGATCTCGCGCGCGGCCTTGAGCCGGCCGCCCTGGACCCGCGAGATCGCGGTATGGGTGCCCAGCGCATGCCGCACCACGTGCAGCTTGTTGTCGTAGATCACCTTGTTGAGCGGGTCGCTCTTGCGCATGTAGCGGTCCTTGATCTCGACCACGTACTCGAACAGGGCCTTGTCGTCGCGCACCTGGTGGCGGCTGCCGTAGCGGTTGCGCAGCATTTCGCCCAGGCGCCCGCTGTCGATCAGCGCGCGCACCTGGTCGAGTACGCGCTCGTTGTAGCCGCGCAGGTAGCGAAGGTCGTCCATGCGCAAACGATACGGCAAACCCGTCTTGGCTCGCGAGACGGCGGTGCGGGGCGCTGCGGCGCCGGTGCTGAATTGGGACTCAGGGCCGGTATTCGACCCGCAATTTCGCGCTCGCGCCGTGGTCGATCCACAGGTAGTGGGTAGCGCCCGGCGCCTGCTCGAAACGCAGGCGCAACTGGGTGCGGCCGCTGCGGTTGAGCGCAGTCAGGCCGGCCGCGCTGAACGCGGTGCTGGTCTGGCGGCCGCCGCTGAAGCGCGCGAGTTCCGCCACCGCCGTTGCATCGGCGGCGGACGAATAGTCGCCGGTTTGGATGGTGCAGGCGCCGAAGCAGCTGCTGCGCGCATCGACCAGCAGGCGATTGGCGGCCGGCTGGCTCCAGGGATCGCCGTAGGCGCTGCGGTAGGCGACGCTGAGCGAGGCCGCAACCACGGTCGCGCCATCGGGCAGGGCCGAGGTATCGAACGAGAGTAGGCTGCGGTTGTATTTGCCGTCGCTGCCGCGGCCGATCGCCAGGCCATAGCTCGCTTCGAGCGTGCCGACCGCGGCGGCGCTGGCGTCGGCGTTGGCCTTGACGTAGCCGTCATTGGCGTCTTCGTTGTCGAATTCCATCACCAGGGGCGGTCCGCTGGTACCGCCGCTGACCTCGACCTGGACTGCGGGCGAGACGGCGGTATTGCCAGTCACGTCCTCGGCGCGCGCTTGCAGATGGTGGATACCGTTGCTGGCGGTGCTGCTGTCCCAGCTCGCCGCATAGGGCGCTTCGCCATCGCTGGCGAGCAGCGCGCCGTCGATGAGGAAATCCACGCGCTCCACGCCGACATCGTCGCTGGCGTCCGCGCCGAGGGCGATCACGCCGCTGACCGAGGCGCCGTCCGCCGGCGAGGTCAGCGCGACCTGCGGCGGATTCGGGTCCAGATCGTCCAGCCCCCAGAAGCGGCCGATGTAGTAGCTCGAACACAGGTTGACATCGAGCACGTAGGCGCCGGCCGTGCCGCACTGGCTTTCGCCGCTGCCGGGGTCGACCGGCGTGCCGTGGCCCATGCCGGCGATCGAGTAAGTTTCCACGCGCGCCTGTCCGGAGGCATCGCGATACACCTTGTGCGGATAGCCGGCGACGCTGTCTTCGACGTCGGCGACCGCGTCGATGCCATGTACGTTGGTCCATTGCTGCAGACTTTCGGCTTGATTGGCCGGACGCACGACGTAGTCGGCGTCGCCGTGCCAGATCGAGACGATCGGCCAGGGGCCGGCGTGGCTGCTCGCTGCGCGCACCTTGTCGCCCCATTGCGCCGGCGTCAGGTCGGTGCCGGGCGACATGCACGAAAACGCCGCGCTGGAGCCCAACGCGCAGCGGTAGGGAATGCCGGCGACGATAGCGCCGCCGGCGAACACTTCGGGGTAGGTCGCCAGCATCACCGCGGTCATGGCGCCGCCCGAGGACAGGCCGGTGATATAGACGCGGTCGACGGCGCCGGCGTGATCGCTGCGCATGCGCTCGATCATCTGCCGGATCGACAAGGCCTCGCCCTGGCCGCGCGTGCTGTCGCCGCTCTCGAACCAGTTGAAGCAGGCGTTGGCGTTGTTTGCGCTTTGCTGCTGCGGCAGCAGCAGGGCGAAATGCCAGCGCTGGGCGAGCGACTCCCAGCCGGTTTCGGCGTCGTAGCTGGCCGCGCTCTGGGCGCAGCCGTGCAGGGCCACGACCAGGGGCGCATCGGCCGGCAATCCGGGCGGCACGTACTTGTACATGCGCAGATTGCCCGGGTTGCTGCCGAAGCCGGTGACTTCGGTCAAGGCCAGCGCCGGCGCCGCCGCGCACAGCGCGCCGAGGGCGAGGGCGCAGCCGGCGATGCGTACGGCCGCGCGACGCGAACCTGGGCTCATGGAGGGACGGTGCAAAGCGGACATGCGAACGGCTCCCAGGCCGGCAGCGAGTCCGGCGTGGCCGCAGTGGGCCACCGCGGGCCCGCGCGCGCCATCGTCCGATGGGGCACATTGCGCTGCAGCACGGGGCCGCGCCGCTGCGTCGCGGGCTGGCCCTGGCCATGCTCGACGGCGACGGTCGCAGCGGCGGCGAATGGCCGTGCGATGCGCAGACCTTCGCCGATACGCGCCATAGCCGCGCCGCACTGCAGACTTTGCCGAGGCCTGCGGTGCCGCTGCGTCGCGTGCCGGCGCTGTCGCTCCAGCAACGTCTGCTCGAAGAGGTCCAACGCATCCGCGAGCTCTACCGTCGCGAAGGCGGCGCCGCGGCGCTGGCGGCGACGAGCGGCAGCGCCACCGCGTTCTATCGCATGGACTATCCGGCCTGGCATCGCCTCGGCTGTCCCGGCCTGGAGGAATTCCTGGCCGGGCAGGGCGGCCGCGACGCTTGAATTCGTTGCACGGCGCGGTTGCCGACGGCCGCGACCGCACCAGGGCGAGGCGTTCCCGCGCCCTCGTTCGTTGCCGCCGTCAGTAGCTCGACAGCCCGCTGGCTTCGCCGAAGCGATACCACAGCTTGCGCCAGCCGGATTCGTCGGCGTAGCGCGGGTAATCGACGCTGATGCCGCGGCCGTCGCCGTTGCCCCAGCTCTGTTCGAAATAGGCGGCGGCGCGGCGCGCGACCGGCGCGTCGGACTCGGCCACCACCCGCGCGCTGGTCTCCAGGTTGTAGTCGTCGAGATTGCGCCGGGTGTAGTTGGCCGAGCCGGCGATCAGTTCGATGCGGCCGTCGCGAGCGGTCTTCAACAGCAGCTTGGCGTGGCATTGCTCGCCATGGGTGTCGCACCAGCGCAAGGGCACGCCGGCGGCGTGCAGTTCGCTGGCGACCTGGCGGTTGGGCACGCCGTCCTTCTTGCGCCCGAACGCGTCTTCGTTGGGGTCGAGCAGCACCCGTACGCCGACACCGCGCTTGTGCGCGGCGGCGACCGCGTTGACCAGGCCGCGATGGGAGAAATAGAACACCGCGATATCCAGGCGGTCGCCGCCGCGCGCGCCGTCGATCGCGGCGAGCAAGGCGTCGCGGATCCGGGCCTCGGTCAGCAGTTGCACGCGCGGCGCCGAGGTGGTGTCGACGATGCTCGGCCGCGGCGCCGCCACCGGCAGGCCGGGCGGCCAGCGGCCCTGCGACATCGCCACTACCGCGCGCTCGCTCATCAGCACGTCGAGCGCGGCGGCGCCGCGGAAACGCAGGGCGATGTTGCCGTGACGGCTACTGGCGTCGTGCGGGTTGGCCGAGGAAATCAACGCGGTCCAATCGTCGCCATCGTCGACGACGAGAGTCTTGCGATGATTGGCGTTGAGATTGAACAGGGCCAGCCAACTGCGCAGGGTGACCTTGCCGGGCCCGAACGGATTGGCCAGCCAGCCGCTCTGGGCGTCGTTGCCGGCCCAGGCGCAGCACAACTGCCACAGGCCCGACCAGGCCGGGTTGGGCGTGCGCAGGCGGCGAAGGTCGGTGATCACCACTTCCACGCCGGCCGCGCGCAGCGCCTGCAATTGCGGCGATTCCAGGCCGCCGTAGACGGTGTTGATCGGGTCGGTGATCAGCACCGCCTGCAACTGCGGCACGGCGCGCTTGCGTGCGATCAGCGCCGCGCTGAGTTCGCTGCTGAGGCGGCGGTGGCGCGGGCTGGCGGCATCGCCGCCGAAGTCGTTGAACAGGAACAGGTCGGCGACCACGCCGCGTCGGGCCTGGCCGATCAAGCGCAGGGTTTCGTCGAACACCTGCTGTTCGCTGTGGCTTTGCCCGTTGGCGTCGACCCAGGTGACATCGGTCAGCAATTCGACCTGGTCGGCCGAGCGCAGCGGCCACGGCTGGGCGATGCCGGGCGGTAAGGGCTTGTAGACGTGGTAGACGCCCATCGCCAGCCAGGCCAGCGCGACTACGGCGCGGGCGCAGCGCAGCCAGCGGCGTCGGCGGGGAGCGGGCGTATCGAGTTCGGTGTTCAAGGCATTCCTGTCGGCGGGCGCCGTGTATTTCGTGACGAAGTTATAGGACTGGGCATGCGTGGCCGGTGTCGTGCGGCATCGATGCGGCACGAAGCCCGGGCTGCCGCCGCGACGAGGCGGGCGAGGCGGGCTCCACCGCGGCCGAGACGACGTTACCGCGGTTGCGTTCGCGCAATCGATGGTGCATTGCAGCGTCGTAACTGACAGTTGACACCGACCGGTCCGAGCGCGCAGCGTGTCCGCGCGGAGTTGAGGCGACGGAGTTCGATGGCGGCACGATCGCTCCGGAGCAAAGGGCTTCGCTTACGTTCGACGTCAACGATCGGGACCGGGCTAGCGCGGACTTCGATGAACGGATGTCCGGGATGGACTGTGACCGATTTCACTTATGTTGTGAACAAGGAGAGGTTTATGCAACAGATCGACGACATCGTTTCGGGCTGGCTGAGCGGTGCGGAAGGCGGCATGGAAAATCCCGCCGGTCCGCTGTACATCGAAGGCACGTCCGCGACCGAAGCCGCGTTGACCGACAGCAGCCTGCCGCTGTGGACGCGTTGCAGCAGCTGCAGCGCTTCCGGCGGCGGCCAGTGCTGCTAAGCCGCAGCTGAGCTGAACGGCTCGCTCCCGGCGAAGGCCGGGAGCGAGTTCCGCAGGCGGCGGCACTATCAGGTTCGCCGTCGCCGTCACCCCCACGACCCCAGTCGGGCCTTCCGCGGCCGCGAGGCTGCGCGCGATAGCCGTGTCGAGCGCCGGGCGACGGCCCTGTCGTCGCGCGCATGGCGCGCCGGGTCGTGCTTGCTCCCCATCGATCCAGGCAGGACGCGTCGAACCGATGAGCGAAAACCGTAGCGGCGAATCGTTTTTACCGATCATCGAAGCCTTCACCCTGGACGCGCGGCGCGCCTTCGCCGCAAACCTGGACGCCCTGGCGCCAGGCTTGCACCGCGACGAGATCGCCCTGCTGCGCGCGGTCGGCGAGCAAGGCCTCAACGACAACGCCCGGCTCAAGATCAGCCGCACCCTGTTGTTGGAATTGCATGCGGCCAAGCTCGGCGGGCAACTGGAGGCCGAGGACGATGCCGGCCAGTTCGCCCGGTTCATCGCACTGGCCACTCAGCCGGAGTTCGACCCGCACCTGCGCCGCCGCTATCCGGCGCTGCACGAGCGCCTGCGCCGCTCGCTGGAATTGCAACGGCTCGCGCTGGAGTCGTTGGCGACGCGTTTCGCCGCCGATCGCGAGGCCTTGTCGGCATTGCTCGGCCGCCCGGCCGGGCGCCTGCTCGCTGTGCAGCCCGGCGAGGGCGATCTGCACGACGGCGGCCAGACCGTCGCCCGCTTGACCACCGAAGGCGGGCGGGTGATGTACAAGCCGCGCTCGCTGAACATCGACCTGGCGCTGGACGCCTTCCTCGCCCGGGTCTTCGCCGACGATCCCCAGCGCATCCGCGTGCCGCACGCGCTCGACCGCGGAGCCTACGGGTGGGCCGGTTTCGTCGAGCACCGCTACTGCGAGGGCGACGACGAACTCGCCGGCTTCTATCGGCGTCTCGGCCACTGGCTGGCGGTGATGCAATTGCTCGGCGGCACCGACATCCACCAGGAAAACCTGATCGCGGCCGGGCCGGTGCCGGTCGTCATCGACGTCGAGAGCCTGTTCGCGGTCGAAATCGAGCCGCCGCCGTCCGGACGCGGGCAGGCCTTCGATCTGGCCTCCGAGTTGATCCGCACCTCGGTGCTGCGTACCGGCATCGTGCCGTTCCGCGCACCGGCGCTGGGCTTCGGCGGCGTCGACATTTCCGCGGCCGGCGCCTTGCCCGGCGAGCAGCCGCAGATCCGCGTGCCGACCATCGCCGACGAGGGCACGATGCAGGCGCGGCTGCAGGTAGTCAGCGCCGATTTCGGCCAATCGCAGAACCATCCCAGCCCGCATCCCGACGTGTCGCGCTATTGGGACCGCATCACCGACGGCTTCCTGGCCGCGACCGAACGCCTGCGCGCGCTCGATGCACAGGACGCGCTGGCGCCGCTGCTGCAGGGCTTTCTCGGCTGCCGGGTGCGCGACATCCGCCGCCCGACCCAAGCCTACGTCGAGATCATGCGCATGCTCTGGCATCCGGCCTCGTTGCACGACGAGTCCAAGGCGATCGAGCGCGCCCGCGACATCCTGGCGCGCAACGCCGCGGTGCTGCCGATCGCGCCGTCGGCGCCGGCCGAGATCGACGGCGAGATCGACGACATGCGCCGCGGCGACGTGCCGATCTTCGTCGCTTCGCTCGACGCCGCGCGCATCGAGGAGGCGTTGCTGCACTGGCGCGGCATGCGGGTCGAGCTGGAAGAGCTGACCATCCGCAGCGCGCTGGTCACGGTCGACCTCAACCAACGCCTGGGCCGGAACGAACGCGTGCGCAGCGACGTCTTCGCGCGCCATCCGCATGCCGAACGCCTCGACGCGCGCCGTCGCGCGGCGGCGGCGCGTGCGGTCGAACAACTGCTGCAACTGGCGGTACGCGGCCGCGACGGCACGGTGACCTGGATCAGTCCGGTGCTCGGCGACACCGGGTGGGTGACGCGCCCGCTGCAGGCCGATCTCTACACCGGCCTGGGCGGAGTGGCGCTGGCGCTGGCCGGCTACCTGCACGAGGTCGGGCAGGGCCGCGCCGATCCGGTCGAGGGCACCGAGGCCGCGCTCGACGGCGCCATCGCAGTGATGCGCGCGATCGAAGCGCAGGACCGGCCGAGCACGGTCGGCGGCATGATCGGGTTCGGCGCGCAGATCTGGACCTGGGTCGCGCTGCACGATCTGCTGCGGCGGCCGCAGATGCTGGAATGGGCGGTCGAGCGCGCCGAGGCGATGGCCCAGGCCGGTTTCGACGGCGACCAGTACCTCGACCTGCTGGAAGGCGCCAGCGGCGCCATCGTGCCCTTGCTGCAGCTTGCCGAGGTCGACGCCGACCCGCGCTGGCCGGCGTTGGCGGCGCAGGCGGCGCGCTATATGGAAGCGCAGGCGATCGTCGATGACCGCGGCGCACGCTGGCCGTCGACGATCTTCGCCGCGCCGGTCGGCGGTTTCGCCCATGGCGCCAGCGGCATCGGCTGGGCGTTGACCCGGATCGGGCTCAGCGAAGCCGGCGACGCCGACGACCGCGCGCGCTGGCTGGCCTTGGCCGAACGCGCTTTCGCCTTCGAGGACAGCCTCTACGACGACGCGGCCGGCAGTTGGCTCGACGCGCGGGTCCCCGAGGAGCGCCAGTTCCTGCACGCCTGGTGCCATGGCAGCGTCGGCATCGGCCTGGCCGCCAGCGATCTTTACGCCCGCACCGGCGCCGAGCATCATCTGCGCACCTTGCGCCGCGCCGCCGCCGCCGCCGGTCGCGACGGCTGGGGGCTGGGGCATACGCTCTGCCACGGCGATCTGGCGCTCTGGGAGCTGTTGACCCGTGCCGCACGCCTGGACCCGGAAGGCAGCGCCCAGGGCGACCCGGTCGAGCACAGCGCCCAGATCGTCTCGGCGATCGAGGAACATCGCGGCGCCGTCGGCAGCCGCGCCCGCGACGCCTTCACCCCGGGGCTGATGACCGGCGTGGCCGGCGCCATCCACACCCTCAACCGCATGCACCCGCAGTGCGGACTGGCTTCGCCCTTGCTGTTCGAGCGGCACGCGCCGGCCTGACTGGCGCAGCCGCCACAAATCCGTCATCGGCGGGGCCTAGGCTGGGCGGGATGAACATCCTGATGCTGTCGGACGTGTACTTCCCGCGGGTCAACGGGGTGTCGACCTCGATCCGCACTTTCGCCCAGTCGCTGGCGCGCAGCGGGCACGCGGTGACCTTGGTCGTGCCCGACTACGGTCCGGGCAGCGGCCAGGAGCTGCACGACAGCGACGAATTCGAAATCCTCCGGCTGCCGGCGCGGGTGATCTTCTTCGATCCCGAAGACCGGCTGATCCGCGCGCCCGAACTGCGCCGGATCCTGCCGCAACTGGCGCAGCGGCATTGGGACGTGATCCACATCCACACCCCGTTCCGCGCCCACCGGCTCGGCGTGCAATTGGCGCAGCTCAGCGGCCGGCCGACGGTCGAGACCTACCACACCTACTTCGAGGAATACATCGGCCACTACCTGCCATGGGCGCCGGCGCCGCTGCTGCGCTTCGTCGCCCGGCGGGTGTCGCGGATGCTCTGCCACGGCGTCGATCACTTGATCGTGCCGACTGCGCAGATGGTCGAGGTGCTGGACCGCTACGGCGTGACCACGCCGTCGACGGTGTTGCCGACCGGTATCGACCTGGCCGAATTCGCCCACGGCGACGGCGCGCGTTTCCGCGCCGAGCACGGGATCGACGCGCAGCGGCCGACGATCGTCACCGTCAGCCGGCTCGCGGTGGAGAAGAACATCGCCTTCCTGCTGCAGGTGGCGCGCCGTCTGATCCCCGATTTTCCCGAGCTGATGTTCATCATCGCCGGCGAAGGCCCGGATGCGGAGCGGCTCAGGCGTTTGTCGAAAGAATACGGTCTGGAACGCAACGTGCGCTTTTTCGGCAACCTCGACCGCCGCACCAGCCTGCTCGATGCCTACCGCGCCGGCGACGCCTTCGTGTTCGCCTCGCCGACCGAAACCCAGGGGCTGGTGCTGATCGAAGCGATGGCGCTCGGCGTGCCCATCGTCTCGACCGCGGTGATGGGCACGGCAACGGTATTGCGCGGCGCACGCAGCGCGGTGGTCAGCGAGGAAACCGTCGAGGCCTTCGCCGGCCACGTCGCCGAGGTGCTGCGCTCGCCGCAACTGCGCGCCGAATTATCGGCGGCCGGCCCGCTCGACGCGCGTGCCTGGAGCACTGAAGGCCTGATGGAACAGGTAGTGGCCCTGTACCAGCGCCTGGCCCAGGCCAAACCTGTATCGATGAACACGACGTCGACCGCGGCGACCGAACTGTCGCGCTAGCCCCGGCGCAAGGTCGAAGCCGCCCGGTCGCGGCTCACGCCGCTCCTACAGGGGCGTCGTCGTCGCCCACCGGATCTATTGTTGGCTTTGGCTTTGGCTTTGGCTTTGGCTGCTGTGCGCGGTATTGCACTCGCGACGGCTAAAGAAGACCCGGAGGGCGGCGCGCAGGGATGCGCGCCGTTTTTCATCGGGACAGGGAGGTCCCGTATGAAAAATCACCGCGGGGGCACCGCTCGTGCGGGCCTGTGATTCAAAGAAAAGCACTTTTCTTTGGTTACCTTTCTTTTGTTGCTTTAGACAAAAGAAAGTAACCCGCCGCTTTAGTGGCGGAAGCTTTGGGCTTGATTTTGATCTTGATCTGACCCTGATTCAGATCCTTCTTGATCCATACGCCGCAAGACCGTAACGACGCGGTCGCGGCTTGCGCCGCTCCTACCCCGGCGAAAGCGCGCCGCTTCGATGGAATGGCATCGGCATGGTTGCCTCTGCGCGTCCCGAGGTCGCGGCTCACGCCGCTCCTACAGTAGATGGCGAGCGCCGCGATCCTGTTCCGCATTGCAGCTTTCGCTGTGCGCCGCCTCGCACTAGCGAAGGCTAAAGAAGACCCGGAGGGCGGCGCGCAGGGATGCGCGCCGTTTTTCATCGGGACAGGGAGGTCCCGTATGAAAAATCACCGCGGAGGCACCGCTCGTGCGGGCCTGTGATTCAAAGAAAAGCACTTTTCTTTGGTTACCTTTCTTTTGTTGCTTTAGACAAAAGAAAGTAACCCGCCGCTTTAGTGGCGGAAGCTTTGGGTTTGATCTTGATCTCGATCTGAATGAGAAAAGCGCCGCAGCCCGCCGCAACGATGTCGCGGCTTGCGCCGCTCCTACCCCGGCAAAAGCACGTCGCTTCGGGAAATGACGGCGGCCTTCCCATCTCTGCGCGTCCCGCGGTCGCGGCTTGCGCCACTCCTACCCTGCGAAAGATCACCGCTTCGGTCGATAACGAAGGCGTTGCAAATTCCACGCATCCCTGTCGCGGCTCACGCCGCTCCTACAGGAGGTCAATGAGCTGCATTGCCAGAGCGAATGCGCGACCAAAGCGCAATCAAAGCGCCGCCTCGATCACCCTCACCCGCGCCGCCAACATCAAACCCAGCAAAGCCAAACCGAGCGCGATGCCGAACCCGCACAGATAAGCCAGGGAGTGCGAACGCGTCATCAGCGCCGCGAACAGCGAGCCGCCGATCGCCAGCGCGGTGGCGGTGAAGATCGCATCGCCGAGGTGCAGCGCCGAGGAGTTCACGCCCTGCTGCTCGGGCGGCGACAGTTCCAACATCAACACCGACAGGGTCGGGTAGATCATGCCCATGCCGAGGCCGGCGACGATCCAACCGGCCACGCCCAGCGCGACCGGTGCCTGCGGCCATACCAAGGCGGCGATCGCGACCACGCCGAGCGCGACCATCGCCATGCCGGCCTGCAGGAAGCGCTGCGGCGAGGCTGCGACCGCGGTACGTCCGCGATACCAGGAGCCGCTCGACCAGCCGACCGCGCCCAGGGTCAACACCAGCCCGGCCCAGGTCGGCGACAGGCCGCGTTCCTGCGACAGCAACAGCGGGATGTAGGCCTCGGTCAGGAAGAACGCGCCGGCGGCGATGCCGCGCAGCGAGACCACGGTCGGCAGACCGCGCGCCGCGCGCAGGGCGCCGCGCGGCAGCAGGCGCGAGGCCGCCCAGGCCAGCGCTGCGAGCGCGGGGACCAGCACCGCCGCGGCCGGCCAGCCGCGTTGCTGGCCGCCGTAATGCAAGGCCAGAAGGCTGGCCGTCGTCAGCAAGGCCCATAGCAGCCGGGTGCGCTGATCGTGGCCGGCATCGGCGGCGCCCGCGGTCGGGCCGAGATGACGCAGCGACGGCAACACCAGCCACGCCGCCAGCATCGCGACGATCGGCACCGACAAAAACACCCAGCGCCAGCCGGCGTGTTCGACGATCGCGCCGCTGATCGCCGGGCCGACCACCGCCGGGACCACCCAGGCCGCGGCGAACGCGGCGAAGATCCGGACTCGCAACTGCGCGGGATAGACCCGGCCGACCACCACGTACAAGGCGACCGAGATCAAGCCGCCGCCGAAGCCCTGGATCACGCGGCCGGCGATCAGCCACGGCATCGACGGCGCCAGGCCGGCCGCGACCAACCCGAGGGCGAACCAGACGATGCCTTGGCGCAGGGGCGCGACCGGCCCGCGCGCGTCGGCCCAGCGGCCGGCCGCGACCATGCCGACCACGCTCGCGGCGAGGGTGCCGCCGAAGGCGAGTGCGTACAGCGCCAGACCGTCGAGCGCACGGGCGACGGTCGGCATCGCCGTGGTCACCGCCAGCGCTTCGAACGCGACCAGGGCCACCAGCGCGACCGCGCCGATAGTCAAGCCACGGTAGCGCGGGGCGTACAGGCTTTCCGGGATCGCCGCGGGCGGCGCCGGGCCGGGGCTCGCGGCGGCGAGCGGGCGATCGAGAGCGCTGGCATCGGTCATGCGCTGTACTTCATGGCCATGGCCTCGTACACCATCAGTACCACCTTGCCGCGGCCGTGGCCGCGTTCGACCGCGCGATGCGCCTCGGCGGCGCGGGTCAGCGGAAACATCTCGCGCACGTGCACCAGCAGGCCATGGCGCACGTGCATGGCCATCAGCTCGTGCAGGTGCGCGCGGCTGCGCTGGCTGCGCAAGGTGCGCAGGCCGAGGCGCCGGGCCTGGTCGGAATCGCACAGGGTGGCGATGCGCGACGGCCCCGCGCCGAGCCCGAGCCAGCCTTCGTGAACTTCGCTGCCGAGCGCGTCGAAGATCGCGTCGACGCCGTGCGGCGCCAGCGCGCGCGCCTGGTCCAGGCCCTGGCGGTCGTCGAGCACCGGCTGCGCGCCGAGCGAGCGCAGGTAATCGTGATCGTTGGCGGCGGCGCTGCCGATCACCTGCGCGCCCCAGGCGCGGGCGAGTTGCACCGCGACGCTGCCGATGCCGCTGGCGGCGCCGTGGATCAGCACGGTGTGGCCGGGCTCGACGCCGAGCACGCGCAGCGCGCCGAGCGCGCTCTGGCCGGTCGAGGGCAGGGCGCCGGCGACCGCCCAGGACATCGTCTCGGGTTTGTGCACGACCTGCTCGGCCGGCACGGTCAGCACCTCGGCATAACTCATCGCTACCGCCCAGCCGAGCACTTCGTCGCCGACCTCCAGATCGCGCACGCCGGCGCCGACCTGATCGACGATGCCGGCGAACTCGTTGCCGAGGCGGCGCGGAAACGCCTGGCCGGCATCGTTCGCGGCGAGGCCGCGGCGCAGGGCGATGTCGCTGGGGCGCACGCCGGCGGCGCGCACGCGGACCCGCACTTCGCCGGGGCCGGCCTGCGGCATCGGCAAGTCGATGGCGTGCAGGACCTCGGGCGCGCCATAACGGTCGAATACCACCGCCTTGACCTGACCCAGGCCGGCGAGGGCGTTAGGCGTAGCTGCGTAAGCGTGGGGGAGGGCCATGGCTTGACGTCGAAATGAGACCGGGTGCAGCATAGAACCTCAATATAAGTTGAGGTCAATAGCCGATGAGCATGACGATGGAGCTGACCGTGGGCCAGGTCGCGGAACGCTCGGGCGTGGCGGTGTCGGCCTTGCATTTCTACGAGTCGAAGGGGCTGATCCACAGCCTGCGCACCGCCGGCAACCAACGCCGCTACAGCCGCGACACCTTGCGCCGCATCGCCATCATCCGTGTCGCCCAACGGGTCGGCATGCCGCTGGCGACGATCCGCGAGGCGCTGGACACCCTGCCCGATTCGCGCGTGCCCACCCGCAGCGACTGGTCGCGGCTGTCGGCGGCCTGGAAGGACGAACTCGAACAACGCATCGCCAACCTGACCCTGATGCGCGACACCCTCGACCAATGCATCGGCTGCGGTTGTCTGTCGATCGACCGTTGCCGGCTGGCCAACCCCGACGACACCTGGGGCGACCAGGGCGCGGGCGCGCAGCGTTGGGCGGCGGCCCTGCGACAAGCCAAACCGCGTCGCAGCGCCAGATCGTCGGCCTGAGCCCGCGCCGGCCTGAGCCGCGCCTGCCGCCTCGGTGCGGCAGGGCGGCGGACATGCCGTCGTCGTACCATGGCGGCTTTCCCCTGCACGAATCCCAGACCATGCCCATTTCGATGTATTCCGCGTCCGTCCCGGTGCTCAAGCAGATGCTCGGCAGCCTGACCGAGATCCTGGCCCGTACCGAAGCCCACGCGACCGAACACAAGATCGACCACGACGCCTACCTGCAGGCGCGCCTGTTTCCGGACATGTTCCCCTTGCTGCGCCAGGTCCAGATCGCCTGCGACTTCGCCAAGGGCGTGAGCGCGCGCCTGGCCGACGTCGAAGTGCCGGTGTACGACGACAAGGAACGCAGCTTCGCCGAACTGCAGGCGCTGATCGCCAAGACCATCGCCTTCGTCGACGGCCTCGAGCCGACCCTGTTCGAAGGCGCCGAGGACCGTGAAGTGGTGTTGCGCCCCGGCACCCCGAAGGAGCGCCGCTTCGGCGGGCACGATTACCTGGTCCGTTACGGCCTGCCGCAGTTCTTCTTCCACGTCACCACCGCCTACGCGATTCTGCGCGGTCTCGGCGTCAACATCGGCAAGCGCGATTTCATGGGAAAGTACTGAGTTAAGCCATAGTCGCGAGCCCGGCCGCCGGCGCCGGGCGCCGCAGACCAATCGCCCCCGAAGGCCCGCATGCGCGGGCCTTCGTTTTTTTGGATCCGGCGGCCTGAAGGGCCGCACCCCGCGGCAGGAGCGGCGCGAGCCGCGGCTGCGTTGCCGCACGCGCGGACGTCACCATGAGCGAGCGCGAATCGCAACGCGTGCGACGCCGCCATGTCTTATTCGACGCGCTGCCTTGCATGGCGACTTTGGGTAGTCGCACGTCTCCGCGAATCCCGGCTTTCGCCGAAAGCAGCCCAACTCTCCGGAAGGAATTTCGACCCGCGTCGCTTGCCGTCTCGGCCTCTGCGACGCCTCCCTGCGATCATGCTTTCCCGGTGGCGACAGGAGGTCGCGAGCGGGTCCGGACAGGGCGAGGCAGGAAGCACCATCCCCGCGCCGTCGCGATCGAACGGCGAACCAGCGCAGGCAAGCGCGTCCGGAACAGACGATAGATCCGTTTCCATCCAGACCAAGGAGTAGGCATGTTGTCCAAGAGTATCCAGGGGCCCGTCGTGCTGTGCCTGACGCTGCTCGCGTGCAGTGCCGGTGCGTTCGGCGCCCCGAGTTCGAGCGCGCAGCGCGGTTTCGCCGGCGAAGCGCAAAATCAGGCTTTCACTTTCAAACATACCGAGCAGCGTCCGTCGACCTCGATGTTCTCGCAGACCGACCGCGGTGATTCCGATGGCGGCCATCCGGCCCGACTGGTCGAAGGCAGCGTGCGCGGCTTCAAGCGTTACGAACCGCTGGCGGCGGCCGATCTGGTCACCAACAGCGTCGACGGCGCGACCTCGACCGTTGCCTTGCGCGGCTCGATCGGCAGCGAGGCGTCGTTGCGCTACAGCATCGTCGAAGCGCCGCGGCACGGTGTGGTGACCTTGCAGGACGGGCGGGCGACCTATAGGCCCGATCCGGGGTTCGAAGGCGTCGACACCTACACCTATCGCGTCCATGCCGGCGATGCCAGCGTCGATGCGGTGGTGGCGGTGACCTCGATCCGCGGCCGGGCGCTGCCGCCGACCGCCGCCGCGGCCTTGTAACGGGCCGCTCGTATTGCCGCTGCCGCGATCGCCCTCGCGGCGGCGAAGCCGGTACCCCCACGGAGGGGGGAGGGGGCGGTTCTCCGCGCCAGGCGCGAGAGCCGAGCACGCAGCTTCATGGCCTACGTCCGCGCAAATAGCGCGGCGGGTCCGCCGATCGCCGCGTCGTGGCGGCGACGGCAGGAGCGGCGTCTTCCCCCGGTGTCGACCGGTCCGCGGCGCCCGCCGGCTTCGAGCCGGGCGGGTGCCGCGGCCGGCACGGCCCGAAGGTTTGGAATCTTTCATCTCCGTCAGTGATGAAAGCAGGGACGGGCAGGGATCGCCCGCGCTGTCGGCGGCTCCGGCCGTCGTCCGCCGCGAACTGGGATCGCGGCGGCGCGGCCGGAGCCGGCGGCGGTCGTTATCCGCCGCCGGCTATTCGTCGTGGCGCTTGGCCGTGCTCCCAGCCACGCCTCTCGCCCAGCCCTCCGCACTGCATGCGTATCCCGACGCCCGGTCGCGAACCGGACGCCGCGGAGGACCGATTGCGGCTCGCATGCAGGCGCGAGTCGGTCGCAAAACCGTCGACAGGGCTTGCATCGGACGCCAGAGACGACGACGATGCGGCCTCGGCTTGGGGAGGCCTGCGATGGACATATTGACCTTGGAACACTTCGCCGCGCATGTGAACGAGACCTACTCGGCGCAGCTCAACGACAGCGAAGTGCCGTTCGTGCTGGTCGAGGCACGGGCGCTGAGCACCCGGCCGCAACAAGGCGAGCGCGCGCCGTTCTCGCTGCTGTTCCGCAACGGTTCCTCGTTCCTGTTTCCGCAGCAGATCTATGTGATGCGCCACGACTCGATCGGCGAAGTCGGCATCTTCCTGGTGCCGGTCGCGCGCGAGCGCGAAGGCTTTCTGTATCAGGCGATCTTCAACTGAGACGAGGCGCGAGCGCGGTCGCGCAATAGCCATCCAGGCCAAGACACCCGTTCGATCGCGTGGCCCGGCCGACCGCAACCGTTATCGTCGGAGGAGCGACGGGTCCTTATCGCACGCTGCGGTCGACCGTTTCAGCTAAGGGCCGGCGTCCAACGCATCATGATGTGGGTCGGCAGAGCTTCGACGACGCGGAAGCCGAGGCGGCCGTACAAGCGCTGCGCTGCGGTATTGGCGGACTCTACGTGCAGGCGCATGCCGCGCCCGAGTGCGCCGGCCTGCTGTTGCGCCATCGCGATCAGCGCGCCGCCGAAGCCTTGCCCGCAGCTCGCAGGCGCCAGGCTGATGTCGACCAGCAAATGCTCGCGCGCTTCGCGCAGCAGATAAAAACGCCCGATCGAGCGGCCGGCCTGTTCGACGATCAGGAACTCGGCTTCGCCGTAATGGCGCAGGTAGTGCACGTGCTGGAGCATGAACTGTTGGTCGAGAAAGGCGTGCAGGGCCGACTGCGGCCAGCCCAGTTCGGCGAACTCCGGCGCCCTCAATTCGCGGTACAGCGAGCGCAGCCAGTCGATGTCGTCGCCGTTTGCCGCGCGCAGACCGATCCCGCGTCCGGACAGCGACGCGGGGAGGGTCCCTATGCCGCCGCGTTCCTGCGGGAACGACAGCGGCGCGGCGGAGTGCATGGCGTTCAAGCGATTTGCATGAGCTTCAAGCGATTCCAAGGTTCAAGCGATCAGGGGAACGAAGGGAAGATACCCTGCAGGGCGATGCAGAAGTTCATCGCCAGGTACGGTTGCCGGTTCTCGTGCGGCTGGCCGCCGCCGGTGGGGCCGATCATGTTCGGCGGGAACGGCGAATTGGCGGTGGGGGCGGAAGTGAACGCCGAGGCCGCCGGACTGCCGAGCGCGACGCCGTTGGCCGGCGCCGACTGTCGCTTGCTCACGTCGTTCTGGTTGTAGATCTGCATCGCATGGCTATGCGCGGGCATCTCCTGGGTGGTCACGGTGACGCTGTTGGAGCCGAAGTTATCGCCGATCTGGTGAGGGGTGAGCCCCGGCCCCTGGCCTTGGTTGCAGCCGGTGCGGTTGACGAAGTTCGGCAGTTGGAAGGTGGTGGTGCCGTTGCCGCCGTACTGGGTGCCCAGCAGCGCGAACAGCGCGGTGTTCTGCTGGATCGCCAAGGTCGCGCCGTTGCAGAACGCCCAACCGCGCGGCGCGAAGTTGAAACCGAAGATCTGGATCTGGCCGATGAAAGGTTCGGTCATGGTGATGTCCTCTGGAATGCGATCGGCGAGATCAGTTCTGCTGCGGGAAGATGCCGGCCCAGGCGATGCAGTACTGCACCGTCAAGGTCGGCATCTGATTGGCGTGCGGCTGGGTGTTGCCGGCCGGCGTCACCGCGCTGACGGCTTCCGGGATCGGCGGCAGCCCGCTGATATCGGTCAGATACATGGTGTCGCCCGACAGCGCGCCGGGCTGCACGTTCACCGCCGGCTTGTTCGAGGTGGCCAACGAAGTGGTCGCGAACATAGTGTGGGTGTGTGCGGGCATCTGGGTGGGCAGCAGGGTGACGTTCTCGGTGCCGCTGGCCTGGCCGATGACGTAGTTGCTCAGGCCAGGGCCGGTGCCGGTGTGGACGGGTACCCGGCCGCGCAGGTCGGGCATGGCGAAGTTGCTCTGTCCGTCGCCACCGTAGGTCGTGCCGATCAGGGCGAACAGGACCTCGTTCTCCGAGATCGACTGCAGGCGGCCGTCGCAGGGGTACCAGCCGGTGGGGGTGCGGCCGAAGCCGAATAGACGGATTTCTCCGACGAAGGGTTCGCTCATGATGTGTACTCCGGAACGGAATGCATTGAATGGCGCCGCGAGGGCGCGCGCTGGGCCGGCCGCGTCAGTTGCGCGATGGGTAAATGCCGGTCAGGGCGATGCAGAAATTGATCGCCAGGTAGGGCTGCAGGTTGGGATGCGGCTGGGTGCCGCCGGCCTGGCCGAGCACGGCCGGCGACAAGGCCACCTGCGGGCCGCCGACGTCGGCGTACAGCGGGATCGTGCAGTTGCCGTACAAGGAGTCGCGTGCGCCGCGTGAATTGGCGTTGGTGCTGGTGCCGACCAGGCCATGGTTGTGCGCAGGCAACTGCGTCGTCAGCAGGGTGACGTTCTCGACGCCGCCGGTTTCGCCCAACTGATAGGCGGTCGGGTTCCAGCCGCCGTCGACGGACTGGCCGAACCCGACCGGCGTGCGGCTGCGCAGGTCCGGCAACTGGAAGGTGGTCTGGCCGTTGCCGCCGTAGGTCGTGCCCAGCAGCGAGAACAAGGCCTGGTTCTGTGCGATCGGCAATGTTTGGCCGGCGCAGAACGCGAAACCCTTCGGGGCGAAATTGAACCCCACCGTGATGATCTGTCCCAGGAATACTTCTGTCATCTCTTCCCCCAGAGGATGTCGTCCGGGCCCCGTGCGAGCCCGGACTGCGTACCGGAGACCCGCTCGCGCGGCCCGCCCGCGCACGGCGGAGGGGGCCTATCCGAGCGGATCCGGCATGGCGCCGGAGCGCCATGACTTTCCTTAACGCAATGCCGCGGCGAAAGCGGCCGGTTCCGGCCCCGATTTGCGTACTAGATCAAGGATAGGGGTGCGCCGAGGCAATTCGGCGCGTGGGACCAGACCAGGTCGAACAGGCGGAACGTCGAGGGCGGCAGCGGAGGAACCGCGCCCCATCGGCGTCAGGGGATCGGAAATCATGCATCTGCATCGGGCACGTCGCGCGGGCATCTCGAATGTCGGGCGGCAGGGTAGGTACCTGCAACTAGGGGTGGGCCTGCTCCTGCTGTGTCTGGCGGGGCTGTGGTCCACGATGGCGGTCGCCGCGCCGTCGCCGCATTGCGGGCCGTTCAACATCTCCGTGGCTAATGGCGGCACGCAGATCATCAATGCCAGCGCCTGCGATGGCCCGGACGACGGCGGCATCGGCGGCATCCTGACCCCTCCAACACACGGCACCGCGACGACCAGTCCGTTCGGCCAGACGGTGACCTATACCCACCTCGGCAACACGGCGACCAGCGATACCTTCGTGTTCGACGATGGCCTTGGCAACGAAGTCACCGTCAACGTCACCATCGGCGCGCCGACCTCGCCGATCACCGTCAGCCCGGCCTCGATCTCGCCGGTGCTGGGTGTGCCCTTCAGCCAGGCGCTGAGCGCCACCGGCGGCGTCGGGCCCTACAGCTTCGTGCATACCAGCGGCACCTTGCCGACCGGCCTGACGTTCTCGGGCGGCGCCTTCGGCGGCACCCCGACCCAGCGCGGCAACTTCGCGGTCAACATCACCGTGACCGATTCGAGCACGCCGACGCCGCTGACCACGGTCAAGTCGTACGCGATCGTCATTCCGATCGTCACGCCGGTGATCTCGCCGACCACCCTGCCGGCGATGGCGGTAGGCATTCCCTACAACACCACGCTGGCCAGCAGCGGTGGCGTTGCACCGTACGCCTATACGGTGGAGGCCGCGCCGAACCTGTTGCCGCCCGGCCTGAGCCTGAGCAGCGGCGGCGTGATCAGCGGCACCCCGACCACGACCGGCACCTACACCTTCCGCATCGTGTCCGAGGACAACAGCACGTCGCAGGACGGTTCCGACAACAAGGGCAGCCGGCTCTATACCGTCACCGTCACGGCAGCGCCGGTCATCGTGGTCGACCCGGCCACGATTCCGGGCGCGACCGTGGGCGCCGCCTACAGTCAGACCTTCACCGCCAGCGGCGGCACTTCGCCATACACCTTCGCGATCTCTGCCGGCGCCTTGCCGGCCGGGCTGAGCCTGGCGAACGGCGGCGCCTTGACCGGCACGCCGACCGCGGCGGGCACCTTCAACTTCACCGTGCGCGCCACCGATGCCAACACGTTCACCGGCACTCGTGCCTACACCCTGACCGTTGCCGCGCCGACGACCTCGATCGCACCGACGACCCTGCCCAACGGCGCCGTCGCGGCGGCCTACAGCCAGGCCATCACCGCCAGCGGCGGCATCGCGCCGTACACCTATGCGATCACCGCCGGCGCCTTGCCGGCCGGCCTGAGCCTGAGCAGCGCAGGCCTGTTGAGCGGCACGCCGACCGCGGGCGGCAGTTTCAACTTCACCGTCACCGCGAGCGGCAGCAGCACCGGCGCCGGCGCTCCGCATACCGGTTCGCGCGCCTACAGCCTGGTCATCGCCGCGCCGACGATCACCCTGCCGGCGACTTCCTTGGCCAACGGCACGGTCGGGGTGGCCTATAACGCCACCCTCAATGCCGCCAGCGGCGGCACCGCGCCGTATACCTACGCGATAGGCGTCGGCGCGCTCCCGTCCGGGGTCAGCCTGAGCAGCGCCGGCGTCCTGTCGGGTACGCCCACTGCAGCCGGTACCTTCAACTTCACCGTCGTCGCTACCGACAGCAGCACCGGCACCGGCGCCTACAGCTCGGCGCCGCGCGGCTATTCGCTGCAGATCGTCAACATCCCGCCGGTCGCCAACGCGGTCTCGGCGACCGTCGCCTACAACAGCGGCGCCAATCCGGTCAGCTTGAACATCACCGGCGGCGTGCCGGCCTCGGTGGCCATCGGTACGGCACCGCTGCACGGCACCGCGATCGCCAGCGGCACCACCGTCACCTACCAGCCGGCCGCGGGTTATGCCGGACCGGACAGCTTCACCTATACCGCGAGCAACGGTGCCGGCACCTCGGCACCGGCGACGGTCACCGTCACGGTGAGCCCGCCCGGCATCACCGTGGCCGCCTCCGGTCCGTTCACCGCGCAGATCGGCGTCGCCTACACCCAGACCTTCACCTGGTCCGGCGGCACCCAGCCGTTCAGCGGTTACAACGTGACCGGTCTGCCCGCCGGTTTGAGCATCACCGGCACCACCGCCAACAGCGTGACCGTGAGCGGCACGCCGACCGCGGCCGGCACCTTCCCGCTCAACGCCAGCGCGACCGACAGCAGCACCGGCGACGGTCCGTTTACCGTCGGCCAGGCTTTCGTCCTGTCGGTGAGTGCGCCGACGCTGGGCATGACGCCGGCCGCGGGCACCTTGAACGCGACCTACGGCAGCGCCTACAGCCAGGCTTTCGTCGCCAGCGGCGGCACGCCGGCCTATGCCTATACCGTTTCGGCCGGTGCCTTGCCGGCCGGCTTGAACCTGGACGGCGCCACCGGCGTGTTGTCCGGCACCCCGACCGTGACCGGTCTGTTCACCTTCTCGGTCCGCGCCACCGACAGCTCGACCGGTGCCGGCGCCCCGTTCGCCCGCACCCAGAACTACGTGCTGCAGGTGGCCGCGCCGACCATCGTGGTCGCGCCGCCCACGCTGCCGGGGGCGCAGGTCGCTGCGGCTTATAGCACCGATCTGAGCGCCAGCGGCGGCATCGGCCCGTACACCTATACGGTCACCGCCGGCGCCTTGCCGGCCGGCCTGAGCCTGAGCTCGGCCGGCACCATCGCCGGTACGCCGACTTCGGGCGGTAGTTTCAACTTCACCGTGACCGCGAGCGACGCCAACGGCCAGACCGGTTCGCGCGCGTATGCGCTGACGGTGGCTGCGGCGACGGTCAGCGTCGCACCGGCGACCCTGCCGGCGGGCGGTGTGGCCCAGGCGTACAGCCAGGCCCTGACCGCGTCCGGCGGCACCCCGGGCTATAGCTTCGCGGTCACCGCCGGCGCCTTGCCGGCCGGCCTCAGCCTGGCCAGCAACGGCGCCCTCAGCGGCACGCCGACTGCGGGCGGCAGTTTCAACTTCACCGTCACCGCGACCGACAGCAGCAGCGGCAGCGGCCCGTATACGGGTTCGCGCGCCTACACTCTGAGCATCGGCGCTTCGACCGTGGTGTTGCCGCCGACCTCGTTCGCCAACGCCACCGTCGCTTCGGCCTACAGCGCCAACATCAACGGCGCCACCGGCGGCACTTCGCCGTACAGCTATGTCTTGGCCTCGGGCAGCCTGCCGCCGGGCATGAGCTTCAGCAGCGCCGGCCAGATCAGCGGCACGCCGACCGCGCCGGGCAGTTACACCTTCGCCGCGACCGCGACCGACAGCAGCACCGGTACCGGTCCTTACACCTCGGCGCCGCAGAGCTACACCCTGATCGTCGACGACATCGTGCCGGTGGCCAATCCGGTCTCGGCGACGGTGGCCTACGGCAGCGGCGCCAATCCGATCACCCTCAACATCACCGGCGGCATCCCGGCTTCGGTCGCGATCGCGGCGGCGCCGGCGCATGGCACGGCCATCGCCAGCGGCACCGCGATCACCTACCAGCCGGCCGCGGGCTATGCGGGCAGCGACAGCTTCACTTACACCGCGAGCAACGTCGCCGGCACATCGGCCCCGGCGACGGTCACGATCACCGTCGCCAACCCGGTGATCACGGTGACCGCGGGCGGCCCGCTGACCGCGCAGGTCGGCGCCGCCTACACCCAGACCTTCAGCTGGGCCGGCGGCACGGCGCCCTACAGCGGCTACAACGTCGCCGGCCTGCCGGCCGGGCTGAGCATCACGGGCACGACCGCCGACAGTGTCACCGTCAGCGGCACGCCGACTGCCGCGGGCAGCTTCAGCCTCAACGCCAGCGCGACCGACAGCAGCAGCGGCAACGGTCCGTTCACCCAAGGCCAGATCTTCACCCTGACGGTCGGCGCGCCGACCCTGGCGATGACCCCGGCCCCGGGCAACCTGCCGATGAACTACGGCGCGGCGACCGCCATCAACTTCGCCGCGAGCGGCGGCTCGGCGCCGTACGTCTTCAGCCTCGCCGCCGGTTCGCTGCCGGTGGGCGTGAGCTTCAGTTCGGCCGGCGTGCTCAGCGGCACGCCGACGGTGCCCGGCAACTACAACATCGCCGTGCGCGTGCAGGACAGCAGCACCGGCAGCGGCGCGCCGTTCTCGCTGCAGCAGAACTACACCATCGTGGTCGGCACGCCGAGCATCGTGCTCGACCCGCCGAGCCTGCCGAACGGTACCGCCGCGGTCGCCTACAACGCGGCCATCGCCGCCACCGGCGGCGTCGCGCCGTACAGCTTCTCGCTGCTCAGCGGCGCGTTGCCGATCGGGATGAGCTTCTCCTCGGCCGGCGTGCTTTCCGGCGTGCCGCGCTCGGACGGCAATTTCAGCATCACCGTGCAGGCCACCGATGCCAACGGCCAGACCGGCTCGCGGGTGTATACCTTCGCCATCGACCCGGCCACCGTGGTGATTTCGCCGGCGGCCTTGCCCGGCGGCGTGGTCGGCGTGCCTTACAGCCAGAACCTGAGCAGCAGCGGCGGCATCGCGCCGTACAGCTACTCGATCGTCTCGGGCAATCTGCCGGTCGGTTTGTCCTTCAGTTCCGCCGGCGTCTACAGCGGCACTCCGACCACCGCCGGCAGTTACACCGCCACCATCCGTTCCACCGACGACGCCGGCTACACCACCACCGCGCCGCTGACGATCGTGATCGTCGACGCGGTGCCGGTCGCGGTCGACGACAGCGCTACCACGTTGTCGAACCAGGCGGCGACGATCCCGGTCACCGCCAACGACACCGGCATCATCGCCAGCATTGCGGTCGCCTCGGCGCCGAGCCACGGCACCGCGGTGGTCAGCGGCATGGACGTGGTCTATACCCCGGCCGGCAATTACTTCGGCAGCGACAGCTTCACCTACACCGCCAGCGGCCCCGGCGGCACCTCGGCGCCGGCCACGGTGACGATCACCGTCAACGCGTTGCCGGTGCCGCAAGGCCAGCCGCAAACGGCGACGATCCTGTCGACCCAGACCGCCACCATCGACGCGGCCGCCGGCGCCACCGGCAGTCCGTTCACCGGCGTGACCCTGCTGAGCCCGCCCTCGTCGGGCACGGCCGTGGTCAGCGGCACCCAGATCGTCTACACCCCGGCCAGCACCACGGTCGGCCCGATCGCCCTGGTGTACACGCTCGACAACGCGTTCGGCCCGTCCGCGCCGATCACCTCGACGATCATCGTCAACGCGGTACCGGTGGCGCAATCGCGGCGCGTCCGCACCATCGCCGGCGCGGCGGTCGCGGTCGATCTGACCGCCGGCGCGACCGGCGGCCCGTTCACCGCGGCCACCCTGGTGTCGTTGGCCCCGGCGTCTTCGGGCAGTGCGGCGATCAGCGGTTCCGGCGGCGTGTACACGCTGCGCTATACGCCGGTCATCGGCTTCTCCGGCGTCGCGGTGGCGAGCTTCACCCTCGACAACGCCCATGCGACCTCGGCGGTGGCGACCATCGAAATCGAAGTGCTGCCGCGCAACGATCCTTCCAAGGACGCCGAAGTGCTCGGCCTGCTCAACGCCCAGGCGTCGGCGACGCGTCGCTTCGCCACCGCCCAGATCGGCAACTTCCAGCAGCGCATGCAGGGCATGCACGAGGGCGGCAGCGACGGTGCGCGCTTCGACAACGGCCTGAGCTTCTCGATCGACCCGCGTTGCCGCGACGAAGCGCGGCGCACGCCGGGCAGCGATTGCCGCCAGCCCTTGCTCGCCGACGAGCAGGCCGCGATCGAGCCCAAGCCGCCGGTCGAAGGCAGCGGTACGCGCTACGGCATCTGGACCGGCGGTTCGATCAACACCGGCAACCGCGACGGACGCGGCGGCGGCTCGGCCGGCTTCGACTTCGAGACCAGCGGCATCAGCGCCGGCGCCGACTACCGCCTGCGCGAGGACTTCGCGCTCGGCGGCGGCATCGGCTACGGCCGCGACGACACCGACGTCGGCCAGCGCGGCAGCCGCAGCAAGGCCAAGAGCTACAGCGCCGTGCTGTACGCCAGCTACCACCCGGGCGAGAGCTTCTATCTCGACGGCCTGCTCGGCTACCAGTGGCTGTCGTTCGACACCCGCCGCTACGTCACCGACACCGGCGGCATGGTCCGCGGCGACCGCGACGGCAGCCAGTGGTTCGCCTCGGTCTCGGCCGGCATGGACTACCAGCGCGACCGCCTGCACTTCACGCCGTACGCCCGTCTCGACGTGGCCCGCGCGCGCCTGGACGGCTATACGGAGCAGGGCGACGCCTCGTACGCGCTGACCCATCGGGACATGGACGTCGACACCACCACGACCAGCCTGGGCCTGCGCCTGGATTACCGCTACCCGGTGCGCCTGGGCACGTTCTCGCCCACGGTGCTGCTGGAGTACCAGCACGACTTCCAGGACGAGAGCTTCGCGACGATGAGCTATGCCGACATGGTCGGCGGTCCGTTCTACCGCGCCCGCCTCGAGGGCCTGGACCGCAACCGCTTCGTGTTCGGTATCGGCGCGGTGCTGCAGACCGAGCGCGACCTGGTCCTGCGCTTCGAGTACCGCGGCCTGTTCGGCAGCGGCAACGACGACGACAACAGTTTCATGATCAACGTCGAGAAGAAGTACTGATCGAACCCCTGGCGCGGCTCGGGCCGCGCCGGGGGCAGGGTGCGATGCATTCGATGCGGGCCGGACGCTCGCTCCGGTCACGATGCGCAGGCCTCCCGCCGTCGTCCTCGCGAACACTCATACGCAACTTCCCAGTCGTCATCCCCGCGAAGGCGGGGATCCAGGGCTCGATCGCGACGCGTGGCCAGGGCGATCGCCACCCCGGCATGCCAAGATGCCGCCATCGCCCCTGCGAAACCTGCCGCGATGTCGATGTCGTTCGCCGAACCCAGACCCAGCCTGCCCGAGGCCCTGCTCGCCGAGCTGCCGCTGCAGCTTCCGCCCGAGCAGCGCGCCGCGCTCGAAGCCGCGTATGCGACGCCGGCGCGCGCCTATCACAACATCGGCCACGTCGCCGAAGTGCTGCGCCATTACCTCGACGTCGCCGCCGGCCCCGGCTGGCGGCAGCCGCGCGAGGTCGCGCTTGCGGTGCTGTATCACGACGCGATCTACGAGGCGGGGCGGCGCGACAACGAGGCGCGTTCGGCCTTGTTGGCGCGCGAACACATCGCGCGCTGGTTGGCGGATGCGCGCCTCGATGCCGATCGCGTCGCCGAACTGATCGAACTGACCGCGCGCCACAGCGCCATCGCTGCCGACGAGGTCGACGAGGAGACGCGCTTGTTCCTCGACGGCGACATGGCCATCCTCGGCGCCGAGCCGGCGGTGTTCGACGCCTACGATCGCGGCATCGCCTCGGAATACCGCGGCCATGTCCCCGGGCCCTTGTTCCGGCTGAATCGCCGGCGCTTCCTCAAGGGCTTGCTCAAGCGCGAGCGGATCTTCCTCAGCGACTACTATCACGCCCGTTACGACGCGGCGGCCCGCAACAATCTGCGCCGGGCGATCACCACCAAGCGCTGATCGCCCGCAGCGCGGCCGGCGCTGTGCGGCGGCGACGGGCAGGGCACTGCCGCGACTGCACCGAGCCCGGCGGCCCAGGCGGTTTCAACACACGCGTTCAAATGCAGGTCGTCAAAACACCGGCTACCCTCGCCGCACAGACAAAGGCCGCCGCATCGCTGCGGCGGCCCCTGCATCGGCGCCGGCGGTCCTCGCCGCCGGCGAGGTGAGTCGTATCAGCTGGACAACCGCCCCAGCGAACTGTCGAGCACGCGTTGCAGCTTGCGCGCCGCGCCGCTGATCGCTCCGCGCATCGTGTCGGCGTCTTCGGTGGCGGCCACCGGCGGGCGGCCCTCCAGACGCGCTTCGATGGTGCAGTGTTTGTCGCCCCCGCCGGCCTTGGCGCCGTTGACATCGCGCAGGTGGACTTCGACCCGGGTGACCTGGTCGCGGTAACGCGACAGGCTGTGGTCGACCACGCCTTCGACGTGCTGGGCAAGCGAGTGATCGCCGCGGAGATGGTGGTCGGTGTTGAGCTGTACCTTCATGCAAACGCCTCCTGATGGAGCAGTTGAGAGGGCAACGCCGCCGCCCTTGCGGCGGCGTTTCACGCGGTCCGGGCCTGCTTGGCCGTCTTGTCCGGGCCGCGCAATTCCTGGGACCGCGGTTCGCGCGGAAGGTTCGCGGTTCGGTTCAGGTCCGGCCCAGGGGCCGCATGTCAGGCTCGCGGAGGCGCTGCGCGTTAGAATGGCGGCATGATCGTCAATATCGCCGCCTATCATTTCGCCACCGTCGAGGACCCGCCGCGGTTGGCCGCCTGGGTCCGTGAACAGGCCGAAGCCGGCGAGCTGCGCGGTACCGTGCTGGTAGCGGGCGAGGGCATCAACCTGTTCCTGGCCGGCGCCGCCGCGCCGATCGAGGCTCTGCTCGAGGGCCTGCGCGCCGACCCGCGTTTCGCCGGGCTGGTGGTCAAGTACAGCCACAGCCGCCAGCAGCCGTTCGCCCGGCTCAAGGTCAAGCTGAAGCCGGAAATCATCGCCTTCCGCCGCGAGCATTCTTCGCCCTTGCGCGAGCGCGCACCGAGCGTGACGCCGGACACGCTCGCGCGTTGGCTCGATCGCGGGCACGACGACGGCGGCCGCCGGGTCGTCTTGCTCGACACGCGCAATCGCGAGGAGGTCCGGTACGGCAGCTTCGCCGACGCGCTGACCCTGCCGATCGACAATTTCACCGAGCTGCCCGAGGCCCTGGCGCCGCATCGCGAAGCCCTGGCCGACGCCACCGTGGTCAGCTTCTGCACCGGCGGCATCCGCTGCGAAAAGGCCGCGCTGTGGCTGCGCGCCGACGGCATGGACAATCTGCTCCAGCTCGACGGCGGCATCCTCGGCTATTTCGAGCAGGTCGGCGGCCGTCATTACCAGGGCCGCTGTTTCGTATTCGATGAACGCGTCGCCCTGGATCCGGCGCTGCAACCCCTGCACGACGACGCGGCCGCTTGAGCGCGGCAGGCCGCGCGCGGCCTTACGAACTATTAACGGCGAACGGTTAGGCTGCGCGTTCGCGCCGCGCCGGCACCCTCGTGCCGGCCTTCCCCGGCGGCGCGATACGGACCTGCGCCGGCCTTGCCGGCGCGTTCGCGACCCGCGGCAATCGCAACCAGGATTATGTACAGAGGACCCCTGATGAACCGACGTCTGTTCCCCGCTTTGCCGACGCTCGCGCTCGCCGTCGTGGCGCTCGCCGCGTGCAGCCAGAGCGCGCCGGTCAACACTGCGGCCCCGCAGGAAACCACCGCGGCCCTGCCGCAGGCACCGCAGACGGTGCCCGACCCGAACGCCGAACCGGTTTCGCGCGCGGCTCCGCCGATGCTGCCGCCGGTCGCCCTGGGCACCTTCGAGCCCGGCAACCCGGTCGCCCAGGCGACCACCGGCAAACTCACCATCGACGATCTCGAACTCAAGGGCGAGAACGGCTCGTTGTACAAGACCGAACGCGTCGCCCTGGTACGCGGCGGCGACCAATACACCGCCGGCGAGACCTATGGCGCGGTCATGCAGGTCGAAGCCAGCCAGGCGATCGAACTGCGCCGGGTGATCGAGCAGGTGCCGCCGAAGGAAACCCCGGGCAACGCCTTTTGCGGCAACACCCCGACCGGTTTCATCGCCCTGGCGAAAGTCACCGAGAGCACCGGCGACGTGGTCAAGCTGATCGCCCTGCAGGGCAGCGACGTCCCCGCCGCGACCGCGCAAGGCGTGGGCCTGTGCGCTTCGATGTTCTACATGGGCAAGCCGAGCGAGAAGCCGGCGACCTGAGCACGGGCGCGCCGCCGCCGGCCGTTTGCGGAATAATCGGGCCGGCACCGCGCTCGCGTAGTCGCCGGGCAAGTCCATGAGGCTCGCCTGCGCGGCGAGACGGCGGCCTGCAAGCGTTGGACGAGTGGCCATTGCGGCTCGCCGATATACAACCACCGACAGGCGGGCCGGACGGCCTGGGGAGATAACGATGGACCGTTGTCATGCGCTCTTCGCAGCGCTCGTCGTGGCCGGCCTGCTCCAGGCGGGCCCTGTATCGGCTACCGAAAGCGTGCCGGAGAAGGCCGTGGTCGTGACGAAGTCCACGTTCAAAGGCCGGTGGCCGTTGCCCTACGAGAGGGCGACGCTGACCTGCCGCCCGCGAGGGTATGCGAACACGATCGCCACGCCCGAAGGGCAGTTCGCCCTCAACGACGCGGCCCAGGCGGAAGGATTTCCAGCGTTGAAGACCTTGCGGCCGAAGGGCAGGCAGGCCTCCGTCAGCGAGGCCGGTCTGGACGACCTCGCGAAGGCCGCGGACGCGTTCTGCACGAGGAGCTGGTCGCGTTCTTGAGCGCGCGCCACGCCGACCGGGGAGAGGTTCCATGCCGGGCTCGGCCGACAAACAAGCGCTGTTGGACGGGTTGAAGCAGCACCTGGCAGCCGGAATAAGCCGCCTCCAGGCCCGGCTCGAAATCCACCACAGCTCGCAGGACCGGATTGCCTTATCCGATTGCACGGACAACCTGCGTTCGCTCGAGCGTGAGCGGAATCCGGAGCGATCGATCCTGGTCATCGAAATCGAAGAGAGCGAGTTCTACCTGGATCGGCTGAGCGCCACCAGGACGTATCTGGACCTCGGGGCCAGGTGCCGTGTCCGCTGTGGGGAACCGCGGTAATCCAAAACCGCGAGTACCGATTGGCGAAGCGCTCATCGTGGCACGAGAGCGTCGGCGCGGGTGCGGAATTCAACGGCTCTACCCGGCGCGACGAGCGCTGGACGAGCCGCTTGGTGGTCAAGTCGAAGCGCTGACAGGCGCGGCGGGATCGTTGGACCGCTGTCGCCGCGCGGCCATCGAAGCCGTAGCCGATCGTTCGGCTCGGTCCGCTCGGCTCAGTCGTCCGCACGCCCAAGCAAATGCCGCGCCGCCGCGCGGCCGGCGATCAGGCCGCTCGCGAAGCAGGCGGTCAGCAGATAGCCGCCGGTCGGCGCTTCCCAGTCCAGCATCTCGCCGGCGAAGAAGGTCGCCTGCGCCGTGGCTACAGCCGCGGAATCGTCAGCGGAACCGCGCGCGGCCGGCGCACGCAGGCGCAGTTGCGGGTCCAGCGCTTCCAGGCGCACGCCGCCGGCGCTGCTGATCGCTTCGGCGATCGGGCGCGCGCGCAGCAGGCGCAAGGGCAGGCGCTTGATCGTCTGCGCGACCACGGCCGGATCGTCGAGGCCATCCTTGCCCAAGACCTCGAACACCAGCGCCGCCTTGACCCCGTCGAGGCCGGTCTGGCGCCGCAGATGCTCGCCGACGCTGCGGCCGCGGCGCGGCTGGGCGAAATCGCGCTGCAGGCGATCGAGTTCGCGGCCCGGCGCCAGGTCCAATCGCAACACGGTGTGGCCGTGCGCGGCGATGCGCTCGCGCAGCCCCGCCGACAAGGCATAGATCAGGCTGCCCTCGATGCCGGTCGCGGTGACCACGCATTCGCCCTGCAGGCTGTGTTCTCCGGCTTCGTCGCTCCAGTGCGCGATGACCGGTTTGAGCGGTGCGCCGGCGTGGCGTCCGGCGAAATGCGGGCTCCAGCCGATGTCGAAGCCGCAGTTCGACGGTTGCAGCGACGCGACATCGATGCCGCGCTCGCTCAACCACGCCGCCCAGGCGCCGTCGGAACCGAGTTCGGGCCAACTGCCGCCGCCGAGCGCCAGCACCGTCGCCGCGGCGCGCACCTGCGACTCGCCCTCGGGCGTGGCGAAGCGCAGCGCGCCGTCCTCGCTCCAGCCGATCCAGCGATGGTGGACGTGGAAGCGCACCCCGTCCTCGCGCAACCTACGCACCCAGCCGCGCAGCAGTGGCGCGGCCTTGCGGTCCATCGGAAACACCCGCCCGGAGCTGCCGACGTAGGTCTCGACGCCGAAACCGCGTGCCCACTCGCGCAGGGCCTCGCCGTCGAACTGGTCGAGCCAGCGGCCGACCGCCTCGCTGCGCGTGCCGTAGCGGCGATCGAAAGCCGGCCGCGCTTCGCCGTGGGTGAGGTTGAGCCCGCCCTTGCCGGCGATCAGGAATTTGCGCCCGACCGAGCCCATGGCGTCGAACAGGTCGACCTCGACGCCCATCGCACGGGCGGTGTGCGCCGCCATCAGGCCGGCGGGGCCGCCGCCGATCACGACCAGACCGGGCAGGGTGCTTGCGTTGACGGGCATGGGCGGGAAGGGACGGCGGCGCGGTAGCGGCCGGCCATTATGCCGCCCCGGCGTGCGGGCCGCGCCCACGCACGACTTCCGGCCTCTGGCGCGCGCGGCGACGATCGCCGAGAGTGGGCGTTTTTCCGGGAAGGACCACGATGCGAGCCAACGACTGGAAGGCGCACGGCGCCGGTCTGCTGTTGTGCGTGAGCGCCGCCGGTGCCGCCGCGCAGGCGCCCGAAGCCGCCGCCGCGAACGCTGCCGTCGCCGCGCCGGCGCTCCCCGAGCAGTTGCAGGATTTCGACGCCTACGTCGAAGCGGTGCGCGAGCAGTTCGAGGTGCCCGGCATCGCCGTGGCGATCGTCAAGGACGGCCAGGTGGTGCTCGAGCGCGGCTACGGCCTGCGCGAGATCGGCAAGCCCGAACCGGTCGACGCCCACACCCTGTTCGCGATCGCCTCCAACACCAAGGCCTTCACCGCCGCCTCGCTGTCGATGCTCGCCGACGAAGGCAAGCTCAGCCTCGACGACCGGGTGATCGACCGCTTGCCCTGGTTCCGCATGGCCGACCCTTACGTGACCCGCGAGATGCGCCTGCGCGATCTGCTCGCCCATCGCAGCGGCCTGGGCCTCGGCGCCGGCGACCTGCTGTACTGGCCGGGCACCGACTACAGCAACGAAGAAGTGGTCAGGCGCCTCGCCGAAGTGCCGCTGAGCGGCGGCTTCCGCGGCCAGTACGCCTACGACAACATCCTTTACGGCGTCGCCCAGCTCGTGATCGAGAAAGTCAGCGGCCAGAGCTATCGCGACTTTCTCTCGCAGCGCATCTTCGCGCCGCTCGGCATGGACGAGACGCGCTACAACAGCGACGCCCTGCGCGCCGGCGATGCGGTCGCCAGCGGGCATGCCAAGGCCGATTTCAAGACCCTGCAGATCGCGCCGCGCATGACCTGGACCAACGTCGCCGGCGCCGGCGGCCTGTATTCGAGCGTGCACGACATGAGCAAGTGGATGCGCGTGCAGCTCGACGGCGGCGTCTACGCGCGCGACGGCGACAAGGAACAACGCTTGTTCAGCGCCAAGCGCCAGCAGGCGATGTGGTCGGTGGTCACGCCGATGCCGATCGCCGAGCCGCCGGTGCCGGAACTGGCGCCGGCGAAGCCCAATTTCGCCGGCTACGGCGAGGGCTGGCAGTTGACCGATTACCGCGGACGCAAGCTGGTCTGGCATACCGGCGGTTGGCCCGGCATGGTCTCGCGGGTGACCCTGGTGCCGGAACAGAAACTCGGCGTGGTGGTGCTGACCAACGCCGAACTCGGCGGCGCCTTCCAGGCGGTGACCATGCGCGCGCTCGACGCCTACCTCGGCGCGCCCAGGACCGACTGGAACGCGGCCTATGCCGCAGCCCTGGCCAAGAGCCGCAGCAAGGCCGACGACGACTGGAACCAGCACGTCGCCGCGCGCGCGGCGAACTCGAAGCCGTCGCTGCCGTTGCAGGCTTATGCCGGCACCTATCGAGACCCGTGGTACGGGGACGTCTTCGTCGAAGCCGCCGGCGACGGCCGATGGCGGCTGCGCTTCGGCCGCAGCAAGGACCTGGTCGGCGAACTCAGCCACTGGCAGCACGACACCTTCATCGTCCGCTGGGATCAGCGCTGGCTCAACGCCGACGCCTTCGTCAACTTCGCCCTGACCCCGGACGGCAAGGTGCGCGAGGTGCGGATGGAGGCGATCTCGCCGCTGACCGACTTCAGTTTCGACTTCCAGGACCTGCGCCTCGCGCCGGTGGTGGCGGACCCGGCGGCGACCCCGATGAAGCCGGCGACGCCGAGGGGCGCGCCGACCAGGCCGGCCACGGGCAAGCGCGCGGGTTGAGCCAGGCACGGCGGCGAAAGCCGCGGAGCCGGCGAGACCGGGCTGGCTGAACCGAGCTGGCACGACAACAGGCAAGACCGGGTCGGCGAGCAGGCTTCGGCGTTGCCGATGCCTGCGCTTCACCCCACGACAGGTGCCCACGGGCGAGATCGATCCGACGACCGGCGGCGGTCCGGTCATCGTCGAGGTAGGGGGGCGGCGATCCCGCGTCGTTCTTAGTCAGGACTGGGTACCCAGTCGTCCCCGCCCGCATGTCTCCAGGATGCCGGCGGCAGCTTGTGGCGCATAGGGACCGTGCCCATTGCGTCACTTAAGGCCCTGCATCGCTGCGTCCCGCGATGCAGGGCCTTCTTCATTGGGCTGCGGTCCTCATCCGCCCTTCGGGCATCTTCTCCCGCAAGCGGGAGAAGGGAACGACCGGCTGTCGCGGAAACTCCTAGCATCGAGCATTCGAGATTCTGTGCATTCAAAGCCCCTCTTCCGTTCGCGGGACAGAGTGAGGGCAGTGTCGCATTGATCGGTTTCTCGCCGCCTTAATTCCAGCCGAGGCATCCTCGGACACACCAGGCGAGCGCAGGAGAACCGATATGTCCCCAGTGCCGAGAGCCCTCGTGCCAATGCTGTCGGCGGTGATCCTGGCCGCCTGCGGCGAAACCGCGACCCTGCAGGTCGCCGACGGCACGGGCCAGCGGCCGCAGCTGCCGGCGCCTAACAAGACCTTGTTGCCGACGGTCAACGTCGCGCCTGCGGTCGGCTGGCCGTCCGGCGGCAAGCCGGTGGCGGCGCCGAGCCTGGCGGTGACGGCGTTCGCCGGCGGGCTGGATCATCCGCGCTGGCTGCATGTGCTGCCGAACGGCGATGTGTTGGTCGCCGAAAGCAACGCGCCGGCGTCGGACAAGAAGGCTTCGGGCATCAAGGCCTGGGTCGCGGCGCGGATGATGAAGCGCGCCGGTGCGGCGGTGCCCAGCGCCGACCGCATCAGCCTGTTGCGCGATGCCGACGGCGACGGCGTCGCCGAGTTCCGCAGTGTGTTCCTGCAAGGCCTGCATTCGCCGTTCGGCATGGCCCTGGTCGGCGAGGATTTCTATGTCGCCAATGCCGATGCGGTGCTGCGGTTCCCGTATCGCGAGGGCGAGACCTCGATCGCGCAGGCCGGGGTCAAGGTCACCGACCTGCCGGCCGGGATCAATCATCACTGGACCAAGAACCTCATCGCCAGCGCCGACGGCCGCAAGCTCTACATCACGGTCGGTTCCAACAGCAACGTCGGCGAGAACGGCATGGCGATGGAGGAGGGCCGCGCCGCGATCTGGGAGCTCGACCGCGTCAGCGGCAAGAAGCGCTTGTTCGCGACCGGCCTGCGCAATCCCAACGGCCTGGCCTGGGAGCCGGCGACGGGCGCGCTGTGGACGGCGGTCAACGAACGCGACGAGATCGGCAGCGACCTCGTGCCGGACTACATCACCTCGGTGCGCGACGGCGGCTTCTACGGCTGGCCCTATAGTTATTACGGCCAGCACGTCGACGCGCGGGTGAAACCGCAGAAACCCGAACTGGTGGCCAAGGCCTTGGTGCCGGACTACGCGCTCGGGCCGCATACCGCCTCGCTCGGCATCGCCTTCTCGCAGGGCACGAGCCTGCCGGCGCAGTTCGCCAATGGCCTGTTCGTCGGCCAGCACGGCTCCTGGAACCGCAAGCCCAAGAGCGGCTACAAGGTGATCTACGTCGCCTTCGAGCACGGCCGGCCGGTCGGCCAGCCGGTGGACGTCCTCACCGGTTTCCTCGACGCCGAAGAAAACGCCCAGGGCCGACCGGTCGACGTGCGACTGGACAAACACGGCGCTCTGTTGGTCAGCGACGACGTCGGCAACATCGTCTGGCGAGTCACCGCGGCGAGGTGAGGCGCGGCCGGCGGCGCTAGCGCGGCCTCAGTCGCAACCGTCGCGGCGGCCGTCGAACAGCACCGATTCCGGCCTGTTCGTGCGCCGCGGATGGAAGTCGCCCAGGCTCAGCTTGAGATGCTCGGGCGAGACTTCCACGCGCAGGAAGGTCTGGTCGTGATGGCGGTAGAAAAGGACGCTGGTCTGCTCGGGGGCGCCGGCGGGTGGTGGGGACAGACCCGCCATGCGCCGGTAGTTCATCGGCGTTGTCGGCACCTGGGCTTGGCCTGACTTGGCGGAGCCTGACTTCGCTGTGCCGGACTGCGGCGGTCGGGGCGCGTTCGGCCTGTGAACCGGTGCCGTCTCGGCGTCCGGCATCGCCGCCGCATCGCTCGGCGTATTGGGGCCGAGCACCGCGTCGTGGCCGCTGCGCGCGAACTGCAGGCGCAGGCGGCGGTCGGGATCGTCGCCGTCGGCGCGATGCAGCGCGCCGACCAGCCAATCCTTGCGCTCGGGTTCGGGCAGCAGCCGCAGGAACAAGGTGGCCGGGCCGTCGGGTTCGACGCGCTGGATCCAGCAGCCGCGGACCTTGTCGATGTCGTCCGGATAGTCCGCATGCACGGGCGATGCCTGGGCGCTGAAGGCGACCCATCCGAGCGCGGCCAGGGCGATCGAGCGGCGCGAGGCGGTCGTGAGCGATTGCGAACGAAACCTAGGACGCGACATGGAGGTTGCCTGCGCGAGGACGCGCTCACCATAAGCGCCGCGGAGGGTTTTCCATAGCCTGCGCGGCCGGCGAGCGGGGCGGGGTTCAGCGTCGCGCCGCGGGCTGCGTCATTGCACCACCGCGACCTCGATCTCGCGTTCGTCGCTGCGGCCGTGGTCGTCGACCACCGACAGGCGGAAATGCCCGGTGCGGTCCGGCGTCCAGGCCAGGGCGGCGCCGGGTTCGGCGCTGCCGAGGAAGGTGTTGCCGACGAACCAGTACAGGCGCGAGACGTCGGCATCGACGGTCGCGGCGAGGTTCAGAGCGACCTGCTCGGGATGCGACAGGCGCATGGTGTAGCGGGTGGCGCGATACGGCGAGGTGATGCTCGGCGGCGAGCCCAGCCAGTCCTGCGAACCGGCGCAGTCGCGTCCCGGCGGCGGGCGCCGGCGCGGAATGCCGGCCTGGACGAACACCCGCGCCAGGTCGGACGGCCAGAACTCGAACACCTCCTGGCGCATCGTGCGCGGGTCGAACGGCCCGCAGGCCGGCCGGCCGCTGGCGATATCGATGGAGATGGCGCGGTGCACGGTGCTGATCCGGATCGGCGACTTGCCGGGGATGAACCAAGTCGTGCCGCGCTGTGGGCACCACGCATTGGGCAGATCGCCGCTGGCGCGGCAGACCTCGACACGCTTGAGGTTCAAGGGCCACTGCCGCACCGGCTCGGCCAGATCGACCCGCGCCGCCTGCAGGCCGTCGACGATGTCGAAGAACAGCGGCGCGGCGGCTTCGACGCCGACCAGGGCGGGATTGCTGGAGCCGTCGAAATTGCCCAGCCACACCACCAGCACGTAAGGCCCGACCAGGCCGGCGCTCCAGGCGTCGCGGAACGCCCACGAGGTGCCGGTCTTCCACGCCACCGGCAGGGGCCGCGAGGCCGACTGCGAGCCGGCATCGGGGCGCGGGTTGTGCAGCAGCATGTCGCGGGTGAGGAAGGCGGCCTCGGCACTGAGCAGGCGCGCGCCTTCTTCCTGCGGGTCGTGTTCGCGCCAGCGCAGCGCGCGCAGGCGGCCATCGTTGCCGAGCATCGCGTACATGCGCGCGAGTTCTTCCATCGTCACTTCGCCGCCGCCCAGGACCAGGGCCAGGCCGTAGTGATTCTGGCTGGCCAGGTCGCGCACGCCGGCTTGGCGCAGGAAATCGTAGAAGCTCGGCTGCCTGAGTTGCGCGGCGACACCGACCGCGGGGATGTTGCGGCTGCGCACCAGGGCCTCGGTCGCGGTCACCGGGCCCATGAAGCGGCCGTCGAAGTTTTCCGGCGTGTACGGCCCGAACGCGCTCGGCACGTCGCGCAGCACGCTGGCCGGGTGCAACACGCCCTGGTCGAGCGCGAGCGCGTAGATGAAGGGCTTGAGGGTGGAGCCGGGAGAACGCTTGGCATCGGTACCGTTGACCTGGCCCTGGATGCCGGCGTCGAAGTAATCCGCCGAACCGACCAGGGCGCGCACGCCCATGTCGCGGGTGTCGATCAGGATCGCGCTGGCGTTGCGCAGGCCGCGGCTGCGTTCGCGCTGCAGATGGTTGCGCACGCGCTCTTCGAGCAGGCGCTGCAGGCGGGTGTCGAGGGTGGTCTTGAGCTCGGGGCCGTCGTGCGGGTGCCAGGCGCGTTCGGCCAACACCCGGTCGACCAGGTGCGGGGCGCGGAACGGCAGCTCGCGCGCGCTGTGCAGGCGCAGCGGCAGGTTCAGCAGCGCGTCCTCGGCGGGGTCCTCGGGATGACGCTCGCGCCAGCGCGCATACAACCGCGCACGCGCCGCTTCCAGACCGCTGCCGATGTAGTAGGCGTCGTCGTCGCGCGCGCTCAGGCGGCCGCGCCGCGACGGCGCCTGCGGCAACACCGCCAGCGCCAGCGACTCGGGCAGGGTCAGGCGGTCGGACGGTTTCCGGTAATAGATCAGGCTGGCCGCGCCGACGCCTTCGATGTTGCCGCCGTACGGGGCCAGGTTGAGATAGGCCTCGAGGATTTCGTCTTTCGAGTAATACAGCTCCAGTTGCAGCGCGCGCGCGATCTGCACCAGCTTGCCGCGCACGTCGCGGGTCTGCAGGCGCCAGCGCAGGCGCGCGAGCTGCATGGTCAAGGTGGAGCCGCCGATGCGCGCCTCGCCGCTGGCGTAGGTCGACCAGGCGCCGCGCGCCAGGCTGACCGGGTTGACGCCGCGGTGCCAGCGGAACCAGGCGTCTTCCTGCAGCATCACCGCTTCGACCAACTGCGGCGAGACCTGCGACAGCGGCACCCACAGCCGGTAACGCTGGTCGCTCGCGAGGGTCAGCCGCAACAGCCGGCCTTCGCGGTCGCGGACCACCGTCGACAGCGGTACAGCCTCCGACAGCGACGGCCGCGGCCAAAAGCGCGCAGCGACCAGTACCAAAGCGACGGCGATGAGACTCAGCAGCAGGACCCACCACCGCCGTCGCATGTTCCTTGACTGGACGAACCACGGCCTCATGGCTTCGGCGCGTCCACCTGCAGTCGACCGGCGGGGCCGCCTTGCGCGTACACCGAGCGTTCGTACATCGACTCGGCGTACACCGGCGGCACCACGAACTTGCCGGTGTTGTTGGCGCGCATCGCGTAGCGGAACTCGACCACCTCCGAGCCGACGCTGCCGTACAGCACGATGCGGTCTTCGCGTTGTTCGACGTGCTCCGGGGTGAAGCTTGAGTTGGGCAGGGCCAGGGTCTGTCGCGGTGCCGCGTTCTGCTCGCCGCCGTCGCGCGAAGGCTGGGCGTCTTCCTCGCCGCCGTTCTCGCAACCCTCGTCGCAGCCTTCGCTGTCGTCGCCGGCCGCAGGCTCGGCGACGGCCGCGGCGGCGTACTGCATCACCGGTTCGAACCCGCCCGGGAGCAGGTCGACGATGGCGATGCTGTCGCGGCCCGGCGCGCCGAGCGCACGCAGGCGCAGGCGCACGGTGATTTCCTGACCCTGCTTGAGCGCGGTCAGCGGTTTGCCGGCGGCATCGAGGTAGTCGCGCACCACTTCCAGGCCGCGGTCCTGCACCGCCTTCGGCGCCGCGCGGTCGTAGCCGCTCTGGTTGACCAGGTACCAGGCCGGGGTCGGGCCGGCCGGCGCCACCCACAGGCGCAGGTCGCCGCCGGCGAAGGCGCCCCGGGCGATCAGACCCTGGGCGTCGCCGATGCGGCGCGACTTGCCGTCCTGGCCGGCCGCTTCCAGCACCGGCGCGGCTTGCGCCGGTTGCGCGCTGGCGTAGGCGTCCATCGCCAGCACGGTCAGGGCCGAGGACAAGGTGTTGTAGCTGTTGTCGCGCAACGGATCGAGCAGTCGTTCCAGCGCCGCCGGCTTGAGCTGGTCCTTGGCCAGCGCGGCGAAGTGGCGGTTGAGCAGGTACACCGTCCAGGCCTGTTCGATGCCGCCGTCGTAGTAGTGCGAGTAGGCGCGCGGCGCCGCGGCCGCGTTGCGGTTGGCGCGGGCGAAGGCCTTGACCGCGAGCGGACGCGCCGCCTTGTCTTGTTGCAGCAACTGATAGCTCGCCGCGATCAGCAGGCCGGCGCTGTCGTTCTCCCAGGTCTTGGGCTGGTCGCGCTTGATCTGCTCGTGCACCGAGCTGAGCAGGTTGCTGGCGGTGCGGCCCTGGCGCACCAGCAGGTATACCGCGAAGGCGCGGCTGCGCAGGGTCGCCAGGTCGTTGCCGGAGCGGTCGGCGGCCAGGGATTCGAGATAGCCGTTGAGCGAATTCAACAGGTCGCCCGGAATCGGCTGGCCGCGCTCGCGCGCTTCGATCAGGTACAGCGCGGCATAAGCGGTGACGAAGGCGTCGGCCTCCGGCGTCGCCGTCCACGCGCCCAGGCCGCCTTCGCTGTTCTGGCGCGAACGCAGCACGTCGACGATGTTCTGCTTCGGTTGGCCCGCGCCCGGGCCGACCACCTTGCCGAGCTCAGGATGCGACCGCAGGACCAGCGCCGGGAACGCGCCGCTCAGCAATTGCTCGGTGCACTGGTGCGGGTAATCGCCGAGGTAGGCGGTCAGCCCGTCGAGAGCGACCAGCGGCGAGACCGAGCCCGACAGCTGGCGGGTTGCGCGTTGGTCGTACATTTTGCGTAGGGGTTGGATGACGGTGCGCCGGGTGGCGCGTCCGGCGATCAGGTCCTGGCGCGCGACCACGGCCGGGCGCAGCGACAGTTCGATCCGCCGTTGCGCCCTGAACGCGCCCGAGCTGGCCTGGATCGCCACCGGCATCGCGCCGAGGGCGTGGCCGGCGCGCACGCGGAAGCGCACCGTGGTTTCGCCGCGCGGGGCGATCGACACCGGGGCCGGCGCCGCGCCGACCAGGGTCAGCGCCGGCGGCAGTTGCAGCGCGACCGCGACCTTGGCCGCCGCCTGGGCGCCTTCGATGGTGTTGGCGACGCCGACCGGGAGGTCGAATTCGTCGCCGGGGGCGACATGGGTCGGCACGGTCGGGGTCAACACGAAGTCGCCGCGCACCAGCGCCTCGGTCTGGAACACGCCGACCCGTTCCGGCGTCACCGCGACCGCGACCACCCGCACTTGGCCGTTGAAATGATCGGGCAGGGTGAACTTGAACTGGTGCTGGCCATCGACGTCGACGATGCCCGACCACCACACCGCCGGTTTCTCCGATTTGCGCTTGAACGGATTGAGATGCTTGGCCATGCCGCCTTCGCCGTCGCCGCCCGGCGCGGCCTGGCCGGCGATGCGGCTGAACTCGGGCAGCAACAGGTCGAGGATCTGTGCGGTGTCGACTTGCAGCATCTTCTTGCGGAAGAAGTGATCGAGCGGGTCGCCGACGCGGTAGCGCGCGACCTGCAGGATGCCTTCGTCGACCGCGAACAGGACCACCCGCGCTTTGCCCTGGGTGACCACGTCGGCGGTCATCGGCGTGCCCGGCTTGGTCACCCGCGGCAGGCTGACCTTGAGCGGCTGGGTGCGCGCGCTGCGGTCGACCGCGAACGGCGCCACGCCGTAGGACAGCGGGCTCATGTAGATCTCGTCGGAATTCGGGTCGCGCAGGAACTGCACGTTGACGTAGCCGTTGCCCTCGAAATCGGCCGGCACGACGATCTTCTGCACGCTGGCGTTGCTGTCGGCGCGGAACCAGGCATGGGCGTAGACGCGGTCGCGTTCCAGGGTGATCAGGCCGCTGCCGGCGTACGGCGCGCGCACGCTGATCTCGATGGTCTCCCCCGGCTTGTAGCTGGGCTTGGACAGATTCAGGCTCAGCTCGGCATTGCGTTCGAGCGAGCGCGACAGGTTGGCGGCGCCGGCGATCCGGTAGCCGACCTGGTTGAGCACCTTGCCGTCGGCGGCGCGCACTTCGAGCACGAAATCGCCAGGCTGATCGGTGCTCAGCGCTAAGTTCTCGCGGCCGCCTGCAAGAGTCAGCGCCTGGTCGCGACGGTCGAAGCGACGTTCGTGCGAGACGTAGCGGTACAGGCCGGAGTCCTGCTTGGTCAGCACCGACACATAGCGCTTCTCGACCACCACCGCGCGCAGGCCGGCGACGGTCCTGGGCTTGCCGTCCTGGCCGATGGCGAGCAACTGCAGGGTGCGCTTGGCGCCGCGCTTGATGTAGTTCAGGTCGTCCTGCGACTTGATCCCGAGCAGATGATCGTTGCTCGACACCAGGGCGCTGGTTTGCGCGGCGACGTTGCGGCCGCTGCCGGGCTCGTAGGCGCGGGCGAGGAAACTCAGCTGATAGGTCGCACGCTCGTACTTGGTCAGGTCGAGCTTGAATTCGGCGCGGCCTTCGGCGTTGGTGGTCTGGTCGCTGAGCGATTCGTCGTAGCCTTCCTTGGCGCGCTGCGGGTCGAAGAACTGGTAGCCCGGATAGGCCGGGAAGCTCGGGAAGGCCGGGCGCAGCACCATGGTGCCTTCGACCCGGCGCTGCTGCGCGGGCGTGCCGAACAGGTTCTCGGCGTCGACCTGCGCCGACAACTGCTCGGGCTTGATCCAGCCGTTGGCGTTCTCGGCCGACAGCCTCGCCTTGACCCGCATGGTGTCGGGGGCGAACTCGCGCACCTGCACCGAGGTCGAGCCGATCGTGGTGCGCTGGTCGTCGCGGCCGAGCAGGAACAACTGGACCTGCCAGGTGCCGCTCGGCGCGTTGTCGCCCGGGGCGAAGCTGGCGCTCTCGAAACCGCTGGCGCTGAGCTTGAGCCGCTCGCGCTTGGCGACGGTGCCGCGCGGGTCGGTGAACTCCCATTCTAGCGGCAGGCCGGTCAGCGCGCGCTTCCAGTCGGCGGCGCGCACGATCATGCCGACGTTGACGGTGTCGCCGGGACGGTACAGGCCGCGGTCGGAAAACAGGTAGGCGTTGAGCGCGCCGGTCTCCAGGTCGTTGGGCTCGCCGCTGATATCGAAACGCGAATAGTCCAGGGCGCGGTCGCGGTCGCCGATCGGCAGGAACGAGTAATCCTCGCCCTGGCTCACGGTCAGCATCGCCGGCTGCTTTTCGCGCTTGAAGCCTTTCAGCGAAGGCATCTGGGCGCGGCCGCTGGCGTCGGTCTGCGCTTCGACCAGGGTTTCGCCGTTGCGGGCGACCGCGCGCACGCGCGCGCCGGCGACCGGCGCGCCATTCGACAGCGATTGCACGAACACGTCGCGGCGGCCGTCTAGCGCCTGCTTGACCGCCATGCCCAGGTCGGTCAACACCACCAGGCGGCTGTCTTCTTCGCTGCCGGCTTCCTCGGCCAGGGTGTCCTCGGCGCTGCGTTTCCTGTCGTCGTCCTCGAGGGTGCGCAGGCTGAGCAGGAACACGCCGCGACGGCCGGGTTTGAGGTATTGGCCGAGGTCGACGCCTTCGTAATGAGCCTTGGCCGGGTCGGCGGCCGGCAGGTTCAGGCGTTTTTCCTCGCGCTCGACCAGGCTGTCGGCGGACAGGTTGTAGAAGCTGGGCTTGGCATAGCTGCCCTCGTTGTTGAAGACCAGGTGCTGGATCTGCTCGGGCAGGACCCGGGCGATTTCCAGGCGCGCGCCGGCGACGTTGCGCGAGACCAGGCTGATCCGGCGCTCGCCGCGCAGCGACAGCAGCGCGCCTTCGCCGACGAAGCGCAGCAGCTTCGGGTAGTCGGGCACGGTCTCGACCGCGCGGTGGTTGGCGCCGAGCATGAAACCGCCGAACGCCTTGAGGCCTTTGTCGACACGCAGGTAAATGCGGCGGCCCGGCGGCGCCTGGAACTTGAAACTGTGGGTCCCGACGTATTCGCGCTCGGTCGGCACCGCGCTCAGCGGCAACGGCGTGGCGGCCTTGAGCACCGCCTCGTCGACATCGTCGCGGCTCCAGGTATAGGCGCCGCTCTGTTGCGCGGCGGGCCGGCGCGGGTCCTTGACCGGCAGCAGCCAGGCGCGCACGGCGCCGGCGACGTCGCGGTCGCGCATGGCGTTGTTGAAGGTCAGCACCAGCGCCTGTTCGGGCTCGAAGCGTTCGTTCTCGACCAGGACCGCGGCGACGTCGCTGACCTCGACGCTGTACAGCGAAGGCAGGGCGACCGTGGCGCCGAGCGGCTTGGCGGTGCGGTTGCCGCCGAGGGTGCTGACGAGGCCGGCGGCGATTTCGAGCTTGAGCTTGCCGCCGTTCTCCGGCAGGGTCAGCGGCTGCGAGTGGATCCAGGCCTTGAGCCGGCCCTTCTCGTCGTAGTTGACCGTGTACTTGGGCGCGGCCAGGGCGGTGCCGGCGCCGTCGGCGAGGGTGAGGGCGATGCGGCGTTCGAGCTGGGCGGCGTCGACCGGATGCGAGAACTTGAGCTCGTACACGCCTTTCTTGAGCGTCGGGTCCTGCGGGTCCTGGTAGAACTCGCTGTTGGCGATCTGCGCGTAGAACGGCGCGGTCTCGAATTCGAACCGGTACTCCTGCAGCCGTACCTTCGGCGCCAGGCTGAGCTTGGGATCGAGTTCGACCGTGTAGCGGGTCTTGACCGGCCAGTCCGCCGAGGGCTTGAACACCAGAGTCTTGTGGTCTTCCCAGCGCCAGGCGCCCTTGAGTTCGGGGGTCATGGTCACCCCGGCCGGCGCCAGGCCGATTTGCTTGATCGGCGCGGCGGTGTCGGAAAAGGTCAGGCGCAGGCTGTCGACCTCGGCCGGCGCGCGCGTGTAATCGGTCAAGGCCGGGCTATGGACTTCGACTCCGAGCGCGCCGGGCACGACCGGCCTCGGCCGGGTGACGAGCCAGTAGCCGAGCGTGGCGACCGCGAGCAGGCCGAGCAGGCTGCCGAGGTACGGTGCCGGCCGTTGCCGCACGCGGGCGAGCAGGGCGGCGAGCCAGACCGGCGGGACCCAGTCGATCCGGCCGAACAGCGAGCGCGTGGCCCGCGTCCAGGGCGAAGGGCGGCCGGCGTCGCCGGCCTCCGCGTGGGGAGCCGGTTGCGACGGCGAGTCGGTGTTTTGCATTGCGGGTGTTCCAATCCGTGGTGCTGTGGCTAGTGCCGGGCCAGTGCGATCCGTTGCGTTGCCTGGCCGGTCCCCGTGTTCGTCCCTTTCCCGACCGCGCCGGGCGCTCGCGCGCGCGGCTGCGTGATCGATCGATGGCCTAGACCGGAATGTTAGAAAAACGTTCCTGCCGTTCGTCGGAATCCTAAGGATTTTTTAACGCCGTGGGTACGGCTGGTGTGTGGGAGCCTTCGCTTCGCAACGAAAGGGCGAGGCGGTACCCACGGCACTTGGTCGCCTCGTCGGCGAGCGCTTAAGCTCGGGGCCGTTTGCAGCGCAGGAGTTCGGATGGACATCGTGGCGATCGTGATGGTGGCGCTGGGGCTGTACCTGGCCTTCAAGCTGGTCGGGTTCCTGCTGAAGTCGGCGATGTGGCTGCTGGTGCTGGCCGGGCTGTATTACCTGATCGCGCCCCTCGCCGGTTGGCCGGTGCCCTGGTAGCGCGGCAGCATCGTCGTCTTCGTCCCCCTCGCCAGGAACCGCCCCGTCATGAACGAACGCACCGACGCCGTACCCGCCGAGTGGCAGCACGACGCCCAGGACATCGGCCGCCTGATCCGCGCCGTCTACGCCTGCATTTCCGGTCCGGCCGGCGCGCCGCGCGACTGGGCCCGCTTCCGTTACCTGCAACACCCGCGCGCGCTGAGCCTGCGTACCGTGGTCGAGGCCGACGGCTCGACCCGCGCGGCGGTTTTCGATGTCGACAGCTACATCGCGGACGTGGAACCGTTCTTCGCCGCCAACGACTTCCACGAGGTCGAGACCGAACAGCGTGTCGAACGCTTCGGCCAGATCGCCCACGTCTGGAGCAAATACGAGGCGCGGCCGACGGCGGACTCGCCGATCGTGCTCAAGCGCGGCGCCAACAGCATCCAGCTCTGCCACGAACACGGGCGCTGGTGGGTGGTCAGCACGGTCTGGGACAACGAGCGCGAGGGGCTGCGCTTCGATTTGTTCTGAGGTTTCTCGGTCCTCCCCGTGCGCGGGAGGGGGGCGGCGTCGCCTGCGAGCGTGGCGGGTTCTGGCAGACCAGGGTGGGCTGCGTGCCGTCGGGCCCGGGCATCGCCTCGCGATCCGCAACACAGCGTCGCACCCGAGTGTGTTCGAACGACGCTGAATTCCCTTCGTCGCGCCCCCATCTGGAAAGACTCCTAGTTGCGAGCGCAACCGCATGCTGCCGTTTTCCGTACTCGACCTGGCGCCCGTCACCGAAGGCAGCGACACCCGCCAGGCCTTCGCCAACAGCCTCGAACTGGCCCGCCATGCCGAACGCCTGGGCTATAACCGTTACTGGCTCGCCGAACACCACAACATGCCCGGCATCGCCAGCGCCGCGACCGCGGTGCTGATCGGCTACATCGCCGGCGGCACCTCGACCATCCGCGTCGGCGCCGGCGGCATCATGCTGCCGAATCACGCGCCGCTGCAGGTCGCCGAGCAGTTCGGCACTCTGGCCTCGCTGTACCCGGACCGCATCGACCTCGGTCTGGGGCGCGCGCCCGGCACCGACCACGCGACCGCGCGCGCCCTGCGCCGCTATTACGACGGCGCCGACAGCTTCCCGCAGGACGTCAGCGAGCTGCTGCATTACTTCGAACCGGTGCAGCCCGGACAGGCGGTGCGCGCCGTGCCCGGCGCCGGCCTCGAGGTGCCGGTGTGGCTGCTGGGATCAAGCCTGTTCAGTGCGCGCCTGTCGGCCGCCCTGGGTCTGCCGTTCGCGTTCGCCTCGCATTTCGCCCCCGATGCGATGGACGAAGCCCTGAACCTGTACCGCCGCGACTTCCAGCCGTCGGCGCGGCTGCTGCGCCCGCATGCGATGCTGGCCCTCAACGTGGTCGCCGCCGACGACAGCGCCGCGGCGAGGCGCTTGTTCACCACCCAGCAGCAGGCCTTCGTCAACCTGCGCCGTGGTCGCCCGGGCCTGATTCCGCCGCCGATCGACGACATCGAAACCTTCTGGACCCCGCTCGAAAAAGCCGGCGTCGCCCAGGCCCTGGCCTGCGCCGTGGTCGGCGACGAGGCCGAAGTGCGCGCCGGCATCGCCGCCTTCATCGAACGCCATCGCCCGGACGAGCTGATGCTGACCGCGAACATCTACGAGCATGCGGCCCGGTTGCGTTCGTTCGAGATCGCCGCGGGGGTTTGCAAGTCGCTGTAGGTGGACTGCCCGGAGCAGGAGCGACGCGAGTCGCGACAGCGCTACCCGATCGCCTGCGCCGGCAGCCGCAAGTTCGCGGCCGCGGCTCGCGCCGCTCCTACCCTGCGAGAGCACGCCGCTACGTTGAACGACGACGGCCTCGTTATCTTTGCGCGTCCCTGTCGCGGCTTACGCCGCTCCTACAGGGGAGGGCGTCGCTGCGCGTCAGCTGTATGCGACTGCGGCCTTTGCTTCGGCTGTGCGCCGTCTCACACTCGCGAAGGCAAGAGAAGACCCAAAGGGCGGCCCGCAGGGATGCGGGCCGTTTTTCATCGGGACAGGGATGTCCCGTATGAAAAATCACCGCGAAAGCACCGCTCGTGCGGGCCCGTGATTCAAAGAGAAGCATTTTTCTTTGGTTACCTTTCTTTTGTTGCTTTAGACAAAAGAAAGTAACCCGCCGCTTTAGTGGCGGAAGCTTTGGGTTTGATCTTGATCTTGATCTTGCTTGAAAGAAGCGCAGCGAGACCGTCACAGCGATGTCGCGGCTCGCGCCGCTCCTACCCTGGCGAAAGCGCTGCGTTTCGACGAATGACGACGGCCCCGATATCTCTGCGCATCCCGCAGTCGCGGCGTGCGCTGCTCCTACCCCGGCGAAAGCACGCCGCTTCGACGAACGAAGACGGCCTCGTCATCTCTGCGCGTCCCTTGTCGCGACTCACGTCGCTCCTACAGGGACAGGCTCGCAGCGGCACGCCGACGCGCCAAGCGCCAAGCGCCTCAGCGCTTCTCCACCCGCAACAACTCCACCTCGAACACCAGCGACGCATCCGGCGGGATCACTCCGCCGCCGGCGCCTTCGCGGCCGTAGCCCATCTCCGGCGGCACCATGAGGATCCGCTTGCCGCCCTCGCGCATGCCGGCGACGCCGTCGTCCCAGCCGCGGATGACCCGACCGGCGCCGAGCAGGAAGTCGAAGGGCTTGCCGCGATCGAGCGAGCTGTCGAACTTGCTGCCGTGTTTGTCGGCGGCCTTTTCGTCGTACAGCCAACCGGTGTAGTGGACGATCACCTCCTGGCCGGACTGGGCGACTTCGCCGGTGCCGACGCGCTCGTCGATGGTCTGGAACTGGGCGATGCGGCCGCTGAAGACTTTCGGCGCCGCCGCTTCTTCCTGCGCCGCCGGCTTGCGGCAGGCGCTTATCGCGACCGCGGTCGAGAGCAGGGCCAGGGCCAGGGGCAGGGCGCGCAGGCAGCGGCGCAGGCGCGACGGAACGACGTTCGCGGACGAGGATGTGGAACGACCGATGGACACGCGCGACCTCTGGGTTATCGCCGACAGGACGCCAAGCTTAGCCGCTGTCGGCGAACCCGGTGCGGCGCCGTCCGCTCAAGCCGCGGGAATGCGCCGTTCGTACTCGGCCTCGACCCGGGTGTGGGTGCGCCAGAAGCCCTGCGGTTGTTCGCCCGACAGCAACGCGGTCAGGATGCTCAGGTGGGCATGCCAGCCGCCGGCGACGCTGACCATCATGGCGCGGTCGGCCAGGCGGCTGTGGGTCACCACCAGGCGTACCCGGTCGCCTTCCTCGCTGAGTTCGAAGCGCACTTCCGACGGCGGCGTGTCGCTCCAGGTATAGCCGAGCAGGCGTGGCGGGTCGATCGCGGTGATGCGGCCGTGCTGGCGGTGCTCGCCGCCGTACTGGGCGTATTTCGCCGGCGGCGGGTCGTCGTCGCGGGTCAGTCGGTCATTGTCGAAGATCAGCTCGACCGAACCGCCCAGGCGCAGCTCCATGGCCCCGGCGGCGAGCCAGCGGCGGCGTTGTTCGGGCTCGGTCAGGTAGGCCCAGACCCGCTCGATCGGGCCGGGCAGCAGGCGTTCGATACGCACCGTGTCGGCTGCGGTGACGGTGCCGTAGTCGTCGTGAGTCGCGGACAGATTCATGGCGGTCTCCTGAGGCCGCGGTCGCGGCCAGGGTGATGCGCGCTCAGGCGCGGGGTTTGCGCCGCGGAGCGGCGGCTTTCTTGGCGGCAGGCGGTTTCGCCTGCGGCGCAGATCGCTTCGATGGGTCCGGCTTGCTCGCCCGTGCCTGGACCTCGTCCTCGGCGCGCAGCAGGGCTTCGAGGTCGTCCAGGCGCTGGGTCCAGTAGCGCTCGTAGTGGCGCAGCCATTCGAAGCCGCCATGCAGCGGCCCAGCGTCGAGGCGGCAGACGTGGGTGCGGCCGAGCACGGTGCGCTGGACCAGGCCGGCGCGTTCCAGCGCTTTGATGTGCTTGGACGCCGCGGCCAGGGTCATTCGATAGGGCTCGGCGAGTTCGCCGACGCTGTGCTCGCGCTCGGCCAGGCGATGCAGCATCGCCCGCCGGGTCGGATCGGCGAGGGCGTGGAATACGGCGTCGAGCCGTTCGGAGCGATAGTCAACCATGGGGTTGAATATCCGCTCGCCGGAGGCAATTGTCAACCTTTTGGTATAATTAAGCCGGTGCGCCGACCGGCTCTCGCTGCGCGCCGGCGATCAATGCCCGGCCGATTGCGCCGGTTCCAGGCTGGCGCCGAACGCGCGCATCGCCTTGGCGGTGGCGGCGTCGGCGGGGAAGAACGATTCGATCGCCAGTTCCGACAGCGTCACTTCGAGCGGGGTGCCGAACACCGTGATGGTGCTGATGAAAGCCAGGTCGCCGAACTCGCTGCGCACGCGGAACGGCACCGCGACGTGCGCGGCGGCGGTCAGCTCGGTTTCGTCGTAAGGATCGTCGCAGGGATAGGCGACGAGTTCGTCGTACAGCGTCGACAGGACCGGATCGCGGGTGGTGTCGGCCAGGTGGCGCAGGCGGTGCAGCAGGTGTGCGCGCCATTCGCCCAGGTTGATGATGCGCGGCGCCAGGCCTTCGGGGTGCAGGCTGACCCGCAGCACGTTCGACGGCCGGGCCAGCAGGAAGTCGGGAATGCCGGCCAGCAGCGGCGCGACCGCGCGGTTGTGCATGACCAGGTTCCAGTGCCGGTCGACCGCCAGCGCCGGATGCGGCTCGTGCCCGTACAGCACCGTTTCGATCGCGGCATGGGCTTCGCGCAGGGCGGGGTCGTCGAGCGAGCGCTCGGCATACATCGGCGCGAGACCGGCGGCGGTCATCAACTGGTTCCTTTCGCGCAGCGGCACGTCGAGGCGGTCGGCCAGGCGCAGCAGCAAGGCGCGGCTCGGCAGCGAGCGCCCGGTCTCGATGAAGCTGACGTGGCGGGTCGAGACCTCGGCCATTTCGGCCAGGTCGAACTGGGTCAGACGGCGACGCTGGCGCCAGTTGCGCAGCAGCTCGCCCACGGGGCGGAGATCGTTCATGCGCTCACGATAGCCCGAGCCGCCGGCCGGAGGCATTACCTGGCAGGTAATCGACCCGCGTCGGCCGCGGCGGTTTGATGGCTTCCGAGATCTACACCGCCTTCAACCGCAAGCCCTTTCAACCGCAAGCCTCAGGAGTCGACCATGGCCATCGCCGCTCAAGTCCGTCCTTCTTCCCTGTTGCGTCGTGCGCTGGTCGCCGACGCCGTGGTGTCCGGCGCCGCCGGCGCTTTGCAACTGGCCGTCGCCGGGCCGCTGTCCGGCCTGCTCGCGATCGATGCCGGGTGGTTGCAGCGCAGCGGCGTCATTCTGTTCGTGTGGACCGCCTTTCTCGGCTGGCTGCTGACCCGCAAGGCGGTCTCGCCGACGATGGCGTGGACGGTGATCGGGATCAACCTGGCCTGGGTCGCGGCCTCGATCCTGGTCCTGGTCGAAGGTGCGATCGCGCCGAACACGCTGGGCACCGCCTACGTGCTGGCGCAGGCGGCAGTGGTGGCGATCTTCGCCGAGCTGCAGTTCTTCGGCCTGCGCAGGCAGTCGCGTGGCTGAGGGCAGTGCTCGCGCACCGGCCTGCCGCATCGACCTCGCAGCAAGCCGTTGCAGCACGCTGTCGCAGCAACGGCCCTCGCCCCGGCGAGGGTCGTCGTCGCTGCGGACGCCCGCATCCGGGGCCGGCGGATCGCGAGCCGCCACCGCCGTGGCCTGGGCGGATTAGATTGCGCGTCAGACGAGTCGCTGGGCGCGAACGGTCGGGCGCCGACCTGCGCCGGCCGGGGAAACGCGATGAAACCGATCCTGTGCCTGTTCGCAGCGGCGTGGCTGGGCGCTGCGCCGGCGATGGCCCAACCCGGGCCGATCCCGGCGATGAGCGCCGAGCAGGTCGCCGGCATGCTCGACGGCGGCACCCGCCTGGAGAAGCGCATCGACGGCGACCTCAACGGCGACGGCGACATCGACACGGTCCTGGTCGGTCGCGGCGAAGACCGAAGCAGCCTGACGGTGTGGCTGGCGTACCGCAGCGAAGTCGATTTCGGCCACCAGCCGGTCGGCACCCTGCAACTCGATCCGTACCCGCTCGGCGACGCCGACCTGTCGATCCGCAACGGCGTGCTGGTGATCGGGGACCTGACCGGCGGCACCACCGCGACCCAGTCGACCTATCGTTATCGTTACGACCCCAAGGCCGAGCGCATGCGCCTGATCGGCCTGGACGCGCAGAACTACAGCCGCACCAACCGCCACGGCACGGTCAAATTGAGTTGGAACCTGCTAACCGGCGACCGCATCGTCGAGCGCGGCGAGGTCAACGACTCGGGGCAGGGCGATCAGGCCATCGATTACGCGCCGGCCAAGCGCGAGAAGAAACCCAGCCCGCCGCTGTACATGGAGACCACGCCGACCCCGGATTCGCTGCTCGAAGCCCTGTAAGCCCGGCCGCCGGCGCACCTCGCCCGATGGCCGCCGCGGCTCAACCCGCGCGCGGGGCGCCGTACTGCACTTCGACGATGGCGAAGCGCTGCGGGCCGGCCGGCAGCATCGCCTCGAATTCGTCGTCGACGCGGCGCTTGAGCATGGCCCGCGCCAGCGGCGAGTCGATGCTGATGTGGCCGAGCCTGGCGTCGGTCTCGTCCGGGCCGACGATGCGATAACGCGCGAGCTCGCCGCTGGCGATGTTCTCGACCTCGACCCAGGCGCCGAAGAACACCGAGCGCGGGTCGCTCGGCGTGGACTCGATCACGTGCAGCAAAGGCAGGCGCTTGCTGAGGTAGCGCACGCGCCGGTCGATTTCGCCGAGCTGCTTCTTGCGGTAGGTGTATTCGGCGTTTTCCGAACGGTCGCCCTCGGCCGCCGCGGCGGCCAGGGCTTTGACGACTTCCGGCCGGCGCACCCGCCACAGGTCGTCGAGTTCGTGCTTGAGGCGCGCGTGGCCCTCGCGCGTGATCAGCGCGGTGCCGTGTTCGGCAGGAGGGCGCCAGCGGGCCATGGGCGCTCGCTTACTGCGCCGCGCCGACGCGCTTGAGGGTGTAGTTGAGCTGCGAGTCGATCGCCTTGCCTTCCTGGTCGAGCAGGCGGATCTCTTCGTTGGACACGACTTCGAACAGGCGGTCCTGGTCGCTCTTGCTGTTCGGGTCCAGGCGCAGGCGCTTGCCTTCTTCCTCGGCGGTCCAGGTGCCGTCGCCCTTGGCGGTGCCGTCCTTCTTGCCCTGGTAGCTCTCGTCGATGGCATAGGTGCCGTCGGCCTTGAACTCGACCTTGGTGTCGATGCCGGCGCAGTCGGCGCAAGGCAGGGTGCCGCTGAAGCTGCCGGCGAAGGCGGCGACGTCGAAGCCGGCCTTGGGCGCTTCGGCCGGGGCCGGTTCAAGAGCGGCGACGGGAGCGGCTTCCGCGGTCTTGGGAGTTTCGGCGGGAGCAGATGTCCCTTCGGTCGGCTTGTTGCAGGCGCTCAGGGCGAGCGCGGCGAGGCAGGCGAGAGCGAGCGATTGCTTGGTCATGAGCGACTCCGGATTGATGATGGAAACGATCGATGGACGGAAACGGCGGGTACTGCGAAGACTGAAGCAACAGGGGCAGACTGCCCGGGCGGCCGCAGCGGGCCCTGCGTGCGGGCTAGCGCTTGCCGCCGAAGATGCCGCCGAGCAGGCCGCGCAGGATCTGCCGGCCGATCTGGTTGCCGACCGTGCGCGCGGTCTGCTTGGCCATGGTCTCGACCATGCCCTGGCGACGCTTGGTGCCGAACACCGCGTCCTTGATCGACTGGCCGATGCCGCCTTCTTCCTGGTCGTCCTGCTCGCGGGTCTTGGCCGCGGGCGCGTCGGCCTGCACGGCGGCGGTCTCGGCGCGCTTGGCCAGCATCTCGGCGGCCGATTCGCGGTCGACCGAGTGGTCGTACTTCGGGCCGATCGGGCTGCCGGCGCGCAACTGCGCGCGCTCGGCCTCGGTGATCGCGCCCATGCGGCAGCGCGGCGGCGCCACCAGGGTGCGTTCGACCGGCATCGGCACGCCCTTGTCCTGCAGGGTCGAGACCAGCGCCTCGCCGGTGCCGAGCTGGGAGATCACCTCGGCGACCTTCAGCGCCGGATTGGGCACGAAGGTTTCGGCCGCGGTCTTGACCGCCTTCTGGTCGCGCGGAGTGAACGCGCGCAACGCATGCTGCACGCGATTGCCGAGCTGGCCGAGGATGTTGTCCGGGATGTCGTCGGGAAACTGCGAGCAGAAGTACACGCCCACGCCCTTGGAGCGGATGATGCGCACGACCTGTTCGACCCGCTGCTGCAGCGCCGGCGGCGCATCGTCGAACAGCAGGTGCGCTTCGTCGAAGACAAACACCAGCCTTGGCCGGTCGAGGTCGCCGACTTCCGGCAGTTGCTCGAACAGCTCCGACAGCAGCCACAGCAGGAAGCTCGAATACAGGCGCGGCTTGAGGATCAGCGAGTCGGCGGCGAGGATGTTGATGACGCCGCGGCCGTCGCTGGTGGTGCGCATCAGGTCGGTGAGTTCCAGCGCCGGCTCGCCGAAGAAATGCGCGCCGCCTTCCTGTTCCAGGCGCAGCAGCGAGCGCTGGATCGCGCCGACCGACTGGGTGCTGACCAGGCCGTAGCTGGTCGAGATGTCCTTGCGCTCGTCGGCGACCAGGCCGAGCAGGGCGCGCAGGTCCTCCAGGTCGAGCAACAGCAGGCCGCGGTCGTCGGCGAGCTTGAACACGATGTCGAGCACGCCGGACTGGGTGTCGTTGAGTTCGAGGATGCGCGCGAGCAGGGTCGGGCCCATTTCGCTGACCGTGGTGCGCACCGGGTGGCCGAGCTTGCCGAACAGGTCCCAGAACACGGTCGGGTTGCCGGCGGGAGCGAAGTCGGCGATGCCGATCTCGCCCAGGCGCGCCTGCAGCTTGTCGTTGAGCGTGCCGGGCATGGCCAGGCCGGCGACGTCGCCCTTCACGTCGGCCAGGAACACCGGTACGCCCTGGCGCGAGAAGCCTTCGGCCAGGGTCATCAGGGTCACGGTCTTGCCGGTGCCGGTGGCGCCGGCGACCAGGCCGTGGCGGTTGCCGAGCTTGGTATGCAGGAACACCTGGCCGCTGTCGGGCGTGGTCACGGCCTTGCCGATCAGGATGTCGTTCTGGGTTGCGCCGGGGGTCGAAGCCATATCCGCGTCCGTGATCCATGAAGAGAAGCGAGGGGCCGATTCTAGCGGCACCCCGGCAGGCTTCGTGAACCGCGACAGGGGCCGGCTCGTGCGCCGGCGCGACCGGGGTCGCGATTCGCCGCACCGGCCGCCGCGTCGCGCCGTCCCAGCCGGGCCGGACCGAACCGGCTCCTGCGGAAAAGCCGATGCCGTCGTGTTTTCTTGCCGCGCCCTGACCCCGCCGTTACCCTGGGCCCCCGCTACAAGGATCTGCCGCACGCCACATGCCTGCTTCCCTCCGCATCCCCGGCGCGCTCGCGCCGCTCGCCGCCGCGCTCGCGCTGTCCTGTCTTTCGCCCGATGCGGCCGCGCTGTCCAAGCGCGACCAGGCCGCCGTCGATGCCCTGACCCAGCGCATGCAGTCCGGCGAGACCCGTTATCAGTCGGCCCTGGTCAAGATCCGCAACGCCGACCCGGCCGGCCGTCGCGAGAGCGATGCCGCGCTGGAGGACATGGAGGACGTGATCGCGGCCTGCATCAAGCAGAAGGGCTGCCAGCTCAGCACGATGCTCGCCGGCTACAAGCGCCTGCTCAAGGCCAACGCCGACGCCTCGGTCGCGGCCGGCGAGGATGACGTCGACGAGGGCGGCACGCTCGACAGCGAAGGGCTCGGCGCCGACGTGCCGCAAGCCGCGCGCGCCGCCGCGCTGCTCAGCGACGACGGCCAGCGCTTCGTCAAGATGGTCCAGTACAACCCGGCGGTGCAGGCCGGCATCCGCCGCTGGCTCACCGACATGCGCGGCTCGCTGATCCAGACCCACGAAAACTACCAGTACATGCGCCAGATGATGTGGCCGCAGTTCGAGCGCGCCGGCCTGCCGGAAGCGTTGCTGTTCGGGATCATGGCCAAGGAATCCAACGGCAAGGTCCACGTGACCTCGCGCGCAGGCGCCGCCGGCCCGTTGCAGTTCATGTTCGCCACCGGCAAGCGTTTCGGCCTCGGCGACGACGGCAGCGGCTTCGACACCCGCTACGATCCGCGCGCCTCCTCCGAGGCCGCCGCTTCGTACTTGAACGAACGCCTGGGCCAGCTCAACAACAGCATCGAGATGTCGTTGGCGGCCTACAACGGCGGCGAAGGCCGCGCGCTGCGCATCAACAACGCCAGCGGCGGGCGCAATTTCTGGGACGAGTCGGTCTACAACCAGTTCCCGGCCGAAACCCGCGACTACGTGCCGATGGTGATCGCGGCGGCCTGGCTGTACCTGCATCCGCGCGAATACGGCCTGCGCTTTCCGAAGATCGACGCCAAGCCGGCGTCGCTACGCCTGAGCAAGGCCAGCTCGATCTACGAGCTGACCATCTGCCTGGGCAACGGCGGCACCCGCGAGGGCTACATGCGCGCGCTGCGCAACCTCAACCCGCGCTACCAGCCCAGCAGCTACCTGGCCGCCGGCACCAGCCTCAACGCCACGGTCAAGATGGTCGGCCTGTACAACCGCTGGTGTACCCAGGGCAAGCGCGCCGAACTCGCCCACACCCTGGTGATGAGCGACGCCAGCAACGCCATCGTCCGCACCGGCCCGCTGACGGTGTTGCCGTCGTCCAACGGCGCCGTCGACGGCACCGTGCCGACCACGATCGCCGCCGGCGAGCTGGCCGGGCTGGCGACGCCGAAGCCGGCGCCGAAAAAGCCGGCCACCCCGCGCGACTACCGCGTGCAGCGCGGCGAGACCCTGACCGACGTCGCCCGCAAGTTCCAGTGCGACACCAAGCAGCTCGCCAAGGCCAACGGCATCAAGGCTCCGCGCTACCTAATCAAGCCGGGCCAGAGGCTCAAGCTCAACGGCTGCGGGCCGTAATACGGGTAGAGAAGCGAACGCATGGACGCGCCCGCCGACGATGCTCCACCGACCCAGGCCGCCGCGGCCGCCTGGGATTTGTCGCCGCGTTGGCAGCAGTTCTTCGGTCGACTTGGCCTTCTGTCCAGCGCAGTTGCGACGGGCGCGGTTGCCTTGTCGATCCTCGGGGCCGGGTCCCAGTTCGATATCGGGGTGACGATCAGCCTGTCCCTTGCGATGGTGCTGATCGCGCCAGTCGCACTGCTGGCGCATGAGGGCGGTCACTGGCTGGGCGCTCGCTGGGCGGGCATGGCCGTCGCGGGCATCGCTCTATGGTCGCTGGAGGCGGTGCCGTACAGGCACGGTTTGCGGGTTCGATGGCGCCAGCGCGACAAGGCCAGGGGCGTGGGTGGCTATGTCCTGGCCTTTCCGGACCCGAAACGCGATTTGCGCCGCAGTTTGATCGCGCACGCCCTAGGCGGGCCGCTCGCGAATCTGCTGGTCGCCGCACTCAGCCTCTCGGTATCGGTCTGCCTGGAACGATCGGTCGTTAGAACGGCGTGGGAGCTGGGCGCTTTGCTCAATTTTTCCATGGCGGTGGGCAACCTGTTTCCGCGCATGTTCGGCAGCTTTGCCAGCGATGGTCTACTGTGGCTGCGAGCTTTGCGCAACAGTGCCGATCGGATCCCCAGGAGCGCGTTCTCGATAATAGGCGGCCGACTATTGCACGGCGAATCGATCGACGATTTGCCCCTTGAATTGCTGGAGCGCTTGGCTGCGGAGCCCGAACCGATGCCGCTCTATCACGATTGGCTGATGTTGAAACGCTCGCTGGATGTTCGCGACCTTGATAGGGCCGCGGAACTCTTCGAGAAAATGCGGGCCCGCTTCGGGAGTTACGATCCATCGAAGCAGAAGGCGATGGCGGACTTGATGGCCTTGGCCGGCGCGGAGTGGCTGTTTTTCCATGCTTGGGGCGTGGGCGATCCCGCGGTGCTCGATGCGTTCGACGCGAACGACCCCGCGTTTTGGTATGCGCCATATGTGGCGCCGCGCCTGCGGGCCTTGGCTGCCGCCTTGCGCGGCGACCGCGAGGAAGCCCGCAAGCAACTGGCCTTGTCGCACGGGCACGCCGAAGGGGCGATCGACCCTTCGCTGCGCGCGCGAGAGGCGCGTCTGCGCCGAGAGATCGAAGCCTTGATCGACAGCGATCGTGTTTCGGCTCGCGAGGATCATGAAACAGTGATGCCGGCATGAACAGGCGCATCGCAACGACCTCGTCTTCGCGTCGAGACCCGTGGCTCGCAGCGATCGCGCTGTCGGCGCTGCTGGCGATCGCCGGCAGTTATCTGTCGCCCTGGCTGCACTATCTATTCAAGCCGCTGACCACGTTGTTGATCGTGGCGATGCTGTTGCGTTGCGGCGGCGAGGCGGAGCCCGACGCCGATGCCGGCCCTGCGTATCGGCGCGCGATCCTGATCGGCCTGCTGCTGTCGACCCTGGGCGACGTGTTTTTGATGTTGCCGGGCGACTGGTTCGTGTTCGGGCTCGGCAGTTTTCTCTGCGCGCATATCGCTTATCTGGTGGGCCTGACCCGGCGCGCGCCCTGGTTCGCGGCGCTGTGGCCGGTTCCGGCCTATGCCGCGCTCGCCGCGGCGGTGCTGGCGGTGTTGTGGCCTCATCTGCCGGGCGCGTTGCGGGCGCCGGTGATCGCCTATGTGATCGTGCTCGCGGCGATGGCGGCGCAAGCCGCTGCGGTGTGGCGCCATCGCGCCAGCCGGGCGACTGCGCTGGCGGCCGCGGGCGGTGCCTTCTTCGTCGCCTCCGATGCGACCCTGGCGATCGACCGCTTCGCCGCGCCGTTCGCGGCTGCCCCGGCGGGGGTGTTGGCGACCTACTGGATCGCCCAGGCGCTGATCGCCCTGTCGGTGCGGCGCGGCTGACCGCGCCTTGGTCGTGTCGCGCCGGACCGGACCTGGAGCCGGGAATCGGTTTACTCAAGCCGGGGCGCGGGCTAAATCGCTGCGCATAGCCCGTACGGAGTCCGTCGTGCTTACAGGATGTAACCGCGCCGCCGCGGCCTGGCTGACCTTGTCGTTGTGTTCCTGCGCGTCGGCCGGGGTGCGTTTCGACGGCCAATGGAGCTACCAGCAGAGCTGCGGCTGGAACCACACCGCCAACCTGGACCTCGCCGGGTCCGGCGGGTCCTACACCGGCAGCTGGGACGACGGCGCCCGGGTCGGCGGCGACAGCGGCAAGCTCAAGGGCGAGCTGCGCGAAGACAAGCTGTACCTGCAGTTCTGCAGCGACACCGGTACGCCGGCTTGTCCGAGCTATGGCGAGGCTTCGGCTTATCTCGTGCGCGATAAGGCGACGGTGGTCTGGTATCGGAAGTCCGGCAGCGACTATCGGCCGTATCTGACCTTGCACGAGGCCAAGGCCGGGCAGAAGGTGCCGACCGACGACCAGTGCCCCGACGACGAACCCAAAGACGACGAACCCGGAGACAACTGAGCCGCGGGCCATCGAGTCCGAACAGACAGCGAAGCCGCGGGCGCTCCGGCTCGCGACGCAGCAAAGAGGCTAGACCATGAACCAACCGCACAAGACGCCGCGGCGACGCCGCCGCGCGTCATGACCGACGACGAACGCCGCGCGATCGCTTATTTCGCCATCGGCGTCGGCTCCGAGGGCAGCATCGGCGGCCGCGACGTCTCCAATCACCTGTCCTTCGCCGGCAACACCGTCAACGGCGTGATGCAGCCGGTCGGCAACAGCGGCTATTCGATCGGCACCTTGCAGACCGACCTCGGCCAGCATCCCGAAGTGGTGCCGTCGCTGGTCGACGCCTATCAGGATTGGGCCCGCGCCAACCGTCCCGACCGCGTGCTCAGCGCAGCCGAGCGCACCCAGGCCATCGCCGACCTCGGCCGCAACGGCAACACCATCACCGCCCAGGGCGGGCGCGCGATGGACGCGCGCATCGAAGGCAACCTCAACGAATTCCTGCGCTCCGATGCCGGCGTCGCCCACATCCATAACCGCGACGTCGCCCAGGCCAACGAACTGGTCGCCGGCGTCATGGCCCAGGTCAGCCAGACCGCGCTGTACCGCACTGCCACGCCCGACGACCAAGTGCGCCTGACCACGATGGCGGCCAAGGTCGAGAACCAGAGCGGCACTCGCTGGACCCCGGCCTTGCTGCGCGAGATGAACAACGGCGCCCCGGCCCTGATCCACGCGCTCGACAGGGCGGCGCCTATGCCTATGGCCGTCCGCAGCAGGAAGGCGAGGGCCGGGCCGGGCGCCCGACCGCCGGCCTGTACGCGTCCGGCAACGATTTCGTGGCCTGGAACCGCGACGGCAGCGGCCATTCCAATATCGGCGGGGTCTGGGCCGACGTCGATCGCAACGACCCGGCCAGCCTGCGCGCGCACATGCCGACCGCCGAGGCGACCGGTACCCCGGTGCAGGATTCGCAGCAGCGCCTGAGCCAGCTCGGCCCGCAACGGGCGGCGCTGCACGAACAGCATCGGCAAAAACAGCAGCAGACACTGCCGCCGCACGCGCGTGGCATGTAAGCCGGCAAGCCCGGCGCGCCGCCGTCGCTCGAGGCGACGGGACGCGCTTGCCGTGGCGCGCTTGCCTGAGCGCGGCTACTGCGGCGTCGTTTCGGGTCCGGCTTCGGGCGCGGCTTTCGCGTCCGGGGCGACCGCTCCGCGGGCCTTGTCCCACAGCCCGCCGGCGACCTCGCGCGCCTTGCCGGCGCCGTGCTTGACCGTGTCGTTCAAGGGCTTCCAGGCCTGTTCCTCGGCGAAACGCGTGGTCGTGCTGAGCACCTCCGGGCCTTGGTCCTTGACCGCTTCCCAGGTCAGCACCGCGATCAGGCGCGGCATGAAGGCGAAGGAGTCGACGTCGCCGCCCTTGGCTTCGACCTTGGCGATGAAGCGGGCGAGCTCCCGGCGTACCGGTTCGGGCGCGCTCGGGTCCCGGCTCATCCGCTTCAGCGTGACCAGGCCGTCGCGGGTACGGCCTTCCTGGAACGCCAGGCCGGCGCGCGGCAGCTCGCTCATCCACGGCTGCTTCAACAACTGGCCGAGCGCATCGATATGCACCTGGGCGCGGTCCCAGCGTTTTTCGCTCACCGCCAGATACGTCAGCGCGGCATGCAGGGTGATGACGTGCGCGACCGGCGGTTGCTCGGCGCCCGGGCTTTGCGGGGCCGCCCACACCTTGTCGCTCTCGGCCTGGGCCAGTTGCGGCCATTCCAGGCGCTGGAACACCACCGAGCGCAGCGAGGTCGCGGCGACGCGATCGAACGCGCCGCAGCCGCGCGCCTCGACGATGTCGCTTTCGGCCAGCGCGATCGTGCTCTTGTCGGCGACCAGCGCGCCGTAGGCGAGCAGCACGTGCATCGCGCAGTAGTCGGCGTCGTCGAATTCGACCGGCGGCTGCTTGCCGCTCCATTCCATGCCCTTGCGATAGGCGCCGATCGCGCCGGGCAGGCCGTGGTCGGACAACTGCCGGTACTGGGTATAGGCGAGGCTGTCGCGCAGTTCGAGCAGTTGCTCGTTCTCGCTTCTGTCGCTGCAGGCGGCGAGGGCGGCGATCAGCAACAGGCAGGCCGCCCGGCGCAGCGCCGGGCGATGACGGGACGACATGGTTCCCCTCCTTGGGTGGTGGTCGGTAGACGGCGTATCAGTCGTTGCGGCGGGCCAGGGCCTCGCCCAGGCGCACCGCGGTTTCCGCACCCAGGCCGTCGGCCAGGGCGGCGACGCCCGGCGGCAACAGCACGATCACGGTCGAGCCGTAGTTGAAACGCGCCATCTCGGCGAAACGTTCGAGCGAGATGCCCTTGCCGCGGTAGTCCTTGTGCTGGATGCGGTCGCCGTAGCGCGGAATCTCGACCCCGCTCCAGACCGTTTCCACGCCCGAGACCAGCAAGGCGCCGACCATGACCATCGCCATCGGCCCGAAGTCGGTGTCGAAGTGGCAGACCAGGCGTTCGTTGCGCGCGAACAGCCGCGGCACGTTGCGCACCGCGTCCGGGCCGACGCTGAACAAGCGGCCCGGCACGTGTACGGTTTCGCGCAGGGTGCCGGCCCAGGGCATGTGCACGCGGTGATAGTCCTTCGGCGACAGATACACCGTGGCGAACACGCCGTCGTGGAACGGCGCGGCCGCCGCTTCGTCGCCGCCGAGCAGTTCGGCCGCGGTGAAGGACTGGCCCTTGGCCTGGAAGATCTCGCCGGCGCGGATCGGGCCGCACTGGCTGATGCGGCCGTCGGCCGGCATCAGCAGGACGCGCGGATCGGGATCGGGCACGCGCGCGCCGGGCTTGAGCTCGCGGGTGAAGAAGGCGTTGAAGGTCGGATAGGCCTGCGCGTCGGACTCGGCGGCTTCGCCGAGGTTCACGCCGAACTTGCGCGTGACCGTGTCGATCAGCCACTGCTTGACGCGCGGGTTGTCGGAGTAAGCCAGCGCGCGCGCGATCGAGGACAGCGCGCGGTGCGGCAGGGCATAGGTCAGAGTGGTGACGAGACTCACGGGGTCTTGGCTTCGGTCAGTGCGGCGAGGTCGGCGGCGATGGCGTTCGGATCCAGCGGCGGTCGGATCAGGCCGGCCATGCGGCCCTGCGGATCGAGCACGGCCATGCTGGCGCTGTGGTCCATCGAGTATTGGTCGGCGGGCGCGCCCTCGGGCGCCGGGACCTTGCCGAACACCATGCCGAGCGCCTTGGTGAAGGCCTCCAGCGCCGGGATGTCGGCGGTCGCGGCCAGGGTGTCCTTGTGGAAGCCGTGGGCGTATTCGCCGATGCGGTCGGGCGGGTCGCGCTCGGGGTCGACCGAGACGAACAGCACCCGCGGACGGGTCGATTCGGGGATCGAGTCCCACTGCTTCTGCGCCACCGACAGCTCCGCCAGGGTGGTCGGGCAGACGTCGGGGCAGTGGGTGAAACCGAGGAACACCAGGGTCCAGTGGCCCTTGAGTTCGCCGGGAATGAGCTGGGTGCCGTCGGACTGGCGCAGCGAGAACGCCGGCAGGGTGCGCGGCGGCTCGAACAGGCGCACCGCCTTGGTCTGCGGCCAGGGCGAGGGGCGGGCGCTGCCGAAGTACTGCTTGGACGCCCACAGGCCGGCCGCGGCGGCGAGCGCGGCGACCAGGACGATGGCGGTGGTGCGATTGAACATGGCGATTCCGTCGATTGCGCCCGGGGATGATACCGGGCGCGGGGGCGGGCTGGTTCGGTGGGACGGGCTGGGGGCTCAGGAACCAGGTGCGCAGAAACCAGGAACTAGTGGTGAGGAGTGGGGAGTAAAAAAGCTTGGAAGCGAGGGGTGATGGGTGAGGAGCAGATCCCCTGGCTTTTTCACAGGGGGCGTCTCCGGGTCGGTTTCGTCGGGCTTGGGGAGGGCCAGGCATGGACACGCGCTCGGTTCCCCGGCAAACCCTCCTCCGAACCCCGAACCCCGAACCCGAATCCCGAATCCCGAATCCCGAATCCCGAATCCCGAATCCCGAATCCCGAGTCCCGAGTCCCGAGTCCCGAGCAGAGTCCCGAGCCCACCCGCTATACTGCGCGCCTTGTTTTGCCCTGGACCCGCCGTGCCCGCTTCCGCCTCTTTCGAACAGCTGACCCTCGTCGACCTGATCCGCTACGGCGCCAGCCGCTTCGGCGCGGCCGGGCTGACCTTCGGCCACAGCTACGACAATGCGCTGGACGAGGCCACCCAACTGGTCCTGCACGCGCTGCACCTGCCGCACGACCTGAGCCCGGTGTACGGCGCCGGCCGCGTGACCAGCGAAGAAAAGGCCAAGGTGCTGGAACTGTTCGAGCGTCGCGTCAACGAACGCATCCCGGCCGCTTACCTGACCGGCGAGGCCTGGTTCGCCGGGCTGAGCTTCAAGAGCGACCGCCGCGCCCTGGTGCCGCGTTCGCCGATCGCCGAACTGATCGAGTCGGGCTTCGAGCCCTGGCTCGGCGGCCGCGAGGTCGAGCGCGCGCTCGACCTGTGCACCGGTTCGGGCTGCATCGCCATCGCCACCGGGCATTACCACCCCGGTTGGCAGGTGATCGGCGCCGACATCAACGACGAAGCGCTGTCGCTGGCCGCCGAAAACAAGGCGCGCCTGCACGCCGACAACGTCGAGCTGCGCAAGTCCGACCTGTTCGAGGGACTGAAGGGCGAGGTCTTCGATCTGATCGTGACCAATCCGCCTTACGTCACCAACGACGAGACCGACGCGCTGCCGAAGGAATATTCCTACGAGCCCGAGCTCGGCCTGCGCGCCGGCGACGACGGCCTCGACCTGGCACTGAAAATCCTGCGCGATGCGCCCGATCACCTCAGCGAGCACGGTCTGCTGATCTGCGAAGTCGGCGAAGCCGAGCGCGCCCTGGTCGAACTGCTGCCGCAACTGCCGCTGGCCTGGGTCGAGTTCAAGGTCGGCCAAATGGGCATCTTCGTGGCCGAGCGCCACGACCTCGTCGAACACCACGACGAAATCAAACGACTCGCCGACGCGCGCGGCTGAGCGTGCGTCGGCGGCCGGTGGCGGGCGACGCGCGACGCGTGCCCGCAGCGCCTGAGCGCTGATCCAGTACGCGCCAGGCGCCAGACCGACCGGAATCCGCAAGCGCCCCGCGGCGTCTGCGTTCGTTTGCGCAACCTCGCCGATACCCCGGCGTAGGGCCGTCGGCCCCGCCATCGCATCGCGGCTGCGCCCATCGTTGCAGCGGAAACCAGCGTCGTCGGCTATGGTGGACGACGTAGGTCGCGTCGGCAGTTCGCACGGGATCGGTGTCTGCGGCACATCAGCCTCAGGATGGGTTTTTCCTCACATTCGGGGAAATTCGAGATGAGGCCGATGGCGCAGGCGATGCGGGTCGCGGTCGCAGGACGGCGCGGTCGGCCGGCATAGAATCCGCTGTCCTCGATTGCCGTCGCCTTGCGACTCGCCAAGCCGTGCGTCACCGCTGCGTCATACCATCGGCGTAGGCAGGTGGCTTGCGTTCGGCGCGCACCGCGATGGCGTCGACGCAGGACATACCCCTGCCGCCGCGCACCGGCGCGGGCGCCTCGCGCAAGCGACGCCCGCACCGGCTCCGCGCAACCCCCACGCCGGGCCGAGACCGGCACGCATCAGGACTTCGATCAGTGGCCAGCAACAGCTTCGGAAAGCTTTTCACGGTGACGACCTTCGGCGAGAGCCACGGTCCGGCGATCGGCTGCGTGATCGACGGCTGCCCTCCGGGCCTGGAGATCGCGCCGGAGGAATTCCGCCGCGACCTCGACCGCCGCGCCACCGGGCGCACCCGCCACACTTCGCAGCGCCACGAAAGCGACGACATCGAAATCCTCAGCGGCGTCTATCAGGGCCGCACCACCGGCACGCCGATCGCCCTGCTGATCCGCAACACCGACGCGCGCAGCAAGGACTACGGCTCGATCGCCGAACAGTTCCGTCCCGGCCACGCCGACTACAGCTATTGGCAGAAGTACGGCCTGCGCGATCCGCGAGGCGGCGGGCGTTCCTCGGCGCGCGAAACCACCATGCGCGTGGCCGCCGGGGTGATCGCCAAGAAGTGGCTGGCCGAGCGGTACGGGGTCAGCGTGCGCGGTTTCATGTCGCAGATCGGCGAGATCGTGCCCAAGGCCTACGACCTGTCGGCGGTGGAAGAGAACCCGTTCTTCTGGCCCGCCGCCGATCAGGTCGGCGAGCTGGAGACCTACATGGACGCGTTGCGCAAGTCCGGCGACTCGGTCGGTGCGCGCGTCGACGTGGTCGCCGACGGCCTGCCGCCGGGCTGGGGCGAGCCGATCTACGGCAAGCTCGACGGCGATCTGGCCGCGGCCCTGATGAGCATCAACGCGGTCAAGGGCGTGGAGATCGGCGACGGTTTCGCGGTCGTGGCGTCCAAGGGCAGCGAGCATCGCGACCGGCTCTCGCGCGCCGGCTTCGCCAGCAATCATGCCGGCGGCATTCTCGGCGGCATCAGCACCGGCCAGCAACTGCGCTGCTCGACCGCGTTCAAGCCGACCTCCAGCCTGCGTCTGCCGGTGCGCAGCGTCGACATCCACGGCAACGAAGTCGAAGTGATCACCACCGGCCGTCACGACCCCTGCGTCGGCATCCGCGCCACCCCGATCTGCGAGGCCATGGTCGCGCTGGTGCTGATCGACCAGGCCCTGCGTCACCGCGCCCAGTGCGGCGATGTCGGCGTGGTCAGCCCGCGCATTCCGGCCCAACTGGAGCTCGATGCCGATGCCTGAGCGGCCGCGGGTCTGGGTGTCGCAACCGCTGTTCGACGACGTCGTCGCGCGCTTGGGCGAGCATTTCGAGGTCGTCGCGACCGCGCAGGTGACCCAGCACGGTCCCGAGGCGATCGCCGCGGCGCTGCGAAACGTCGACGGCGCTCTGGTCACCCTCAACGATCCGATCGGGGCGGCCCAGGTCGCCGGCGCCGGCCGGCTGCGCGCCATCGCCAACGTCGCGGTGGGCTACAACAACCTCGACCTGCCGGCGCTGACCGCCGCCGGCGTGCTGGTCACCAATACGCCGGACGTGCTGACCGAGACTACCGCCGACTTCGGCTGGGCGCTGATGATGGCCGCCGCGCGCCGGATCGGCGAGGCCGAGCGTTGGCTGCGCGAAGGCCATTGGCGGCAGTGGAACTTCGATTCGCTGCTCGGCGGCGACGTGCACGGCACGACCCTGAGCATTCTCGGCATGGGCCGGATCGGCCAGGCCATCGCTCGCCGCGCCGCCGGCTTCCGCATGCGCGTGCTGTACCACAACCGCAGCCGCCTGCCGGAAGCGGTCGAGCGCGAGTCGGCCGCGGCCTACGTCGGCTTCGAGGATCTGCTGGCGCGCGCCGATCACCTGATTCTGGTGCTGCCGTACTCGCCGCAGGCCCATCATCTGGTCGATGCCGGGGCGCTGGCGCGGATGCAGCCGCACGCGACCCTGACCAACATCGCCCGCGGCGGCATCGTCGACGAGGATGCGCTGGCCGATGCGCTCGAACAGGGGCGCCTGGCCGCAGCCGGCCTGGACGTGTTCGAGGGCGAGCCGGCGCTCAACCCGCGCCTGCTCGCGTTGCGCAACGTGGTGCTGACCCCGCACATCGCCAGCGGCAGCCTCGCCACCCGCCGCGCCATGGTCGCGCTGGCGGTGGACAATCTGATCGCCGCGCTGGGCCATGGCCCCGATGCCGGCCGCCCGCCGTCGCCGCTGAACGCCGCGCAGCTCGCCGAGCGCGCCGGCGCCGGCGGCCGCACAATGGGCGCACAGGGCGGACGATGAAGGCGCCTCCCCCGATTCTTCTTCCGGCGCTCGCGCGCCGATCCGAGCAACACCCGCCGGAAATGGGTCCGGCGGCTCCCACAAGTCAGGTAAACAGGAACAGATGAACGCCAAGACGTCCTGCAATGTCGCTGTCGTCGGTGCCACCGGCGCAGTCGGTGAAACCATGCTGAAGGTGCTGGCCGAGCGCAAATTCCCGATCGGTCAGCTGCATGTGTTGGCGAGCGAACGCTCGGCGGGCGAGAAAATCCAGTTCGACGGTAAAACCATCGTGGTCCAGGACCTGGCGAAATTCGATCCGAGCGGCGTCGACATCGCGCTGTTCTCGGCCGGCGGTTCGGTGTCCAAGGAATACGCGCCGAAGTTCGCGGCGGCCGGCGCGGTGGTGATCGACAACTCGTCCGCGTTCCGTTACCAGGACGACGTGCCGCTGGTGGTCAGCGAGGTCAATCCGGAAGCGGCCAAGCGCCGCCCGCTCGGCATCATCGCCAATCCGAACTGCTCGACCATGCAGTTGATGGTCGCGTTGGCGCCGATCCACCGCAAGGCCAAGCTCGAACGCATCAACATCGCCACCTACCAGTCGGTGTCGGGCACCGGCAAGCGGGCGATGGAAGAGCTGGGCAAGCAGACCGCGGCGCTGCTGAACTTCCAGGAAGCCAAGGCCGAGGTCTACCCGGTGCAGATCGCCTTCAACGTGATCCCGCACGGCGGCGACTTCACCGACAACGGCTACACCACCGAGGAGATGAAGCTGGTCTGGGAGACCCGCAAGATCCTCGGCGACGACAGCATCGGCGTGAACGCGACGGTGGTGCGGGTGCCGGTGTTCTACGGCCACTCCGAGGCGGTGCACATCGAGACCCGCGACAAGCTCGCTGCCGCCGACGCGCGCGCGCTGCTCGAACAGGCCCCGGGGCTGGTCGTGGTCGACGACCCGGTCGGCGGCGGATACCCGACGCCGGTCACGCACGCCTCGGGACGCGATCCGGTGTTCGTCGGACGCATCCGCGACGACATCTCGCATCCGCGCGGCCTGTCGCTGTGGGTGGTGTCCGACAACATCCGCAAGGGCGCGGCGACCAATGCCGTGCAACTGGCGGAACTGGTCTGGAACGAAGCCTGAGCGAGATATCGAGGTGAGGTGCGGATCGGGCCCTGCGGGGCCCGGTTCGTTTGCGCAGCCGGCACGCGCATCGGCACGGGCGGCGGACGCAGCGCCGGTTATCGGCCAGGCCGCTGGCATTGACCCGCCGATGTGGTGCACTCTGCACGGATACGGGTCGACGGCGATGCGCCAGGCATCGGGCCGACTCGGTTCAGGCGACAGGATGTCGAGTCGAACGCCGAATCGAGGGTCCATCTTCACCGTTGCGTTGCGCATTCCGCCCGCCGACCGCTAGAGTCGCCGCCTGACCAGGGTAATGGGATCGTCTGTGAGATCAGGTTTCGCACGCACCGCGTTGGCTCTCGCGTTGGCCTTGGCCAGTGGAGCGGCTGGCGCGCTCGGTCTGGGACAGATCGAGGTCAAATCGCGCGCGGGCCAGCCGTTGCTGGCGGAAATTCCGGTCATTTCCAGCGACAGCGACGAGCTGGCGCAGTTGCGCGCCGGCCTGGCCTCGCCGGAAACCTTCCAGCGCATCGGTCTGGAGCCGCCGCAGGGCATCGTCACCGACCTGCGTTTCGTGCTCGCGCTCGACCAGGCCGGCAAGCCGGTGATCCGGGTCACCAGCACCCAGCCGGTGAACCAGCCGCTGCTGACCTTCCTGATCGAAGTCGATTGGGGGCAGGGCCGGCTGACCCGCGAGTATTCGGCCTTGCTGGATGCGCCGCGCACCGTATCGGCGCCGATGCAGCCGCCGATCCAGGCCCCGACCGGCGCCGCCGCCAACACCATCGAGCGCCCGCTCGATGCGCCGCTGCCGTTCGGCGCGCAGCCGCAGGCGACCGATCCGCTGGCGGTGGAGAACCAACTCGACCGCTACGACCCGGGCAGCGCCATCGCCGCCGCGCCGCAGCCGGCGCCCGAACCCATCCCGGTCGAGCCCGACCCGGTGCCGCAGGCCGAGCCGGCCAACGCCGGCCGCATCCCGCAGGCGCCGCGCGAGCCGCGTCCGGTCGCGGCCGCGCCGAGCGTCGGCGCCGACGGCGACATCACCGTCGAGCGCGGCCAGACCCTGTCGGCGATCGCCGCGAGCGTGGCCGGCGAGAACACGCTCAACCAGACCATGATCGCGTTGCTGCGGGCCAATCCCGAGGCCTTCATCGGCGGCAACATCAACCGCCTCAGGCAGGGCGCGGTGCTGCGCCTGCCGCCGGGCAACCAGCTCGACGCGATCGATCCGCGCGAAGCCAGCGAACTGGTGCGGGTGCAGGTCCAGCAATGGCGCCAGGCCCGCCAGCCGGTGCCGCAGCCGATCAGCCTGGAGTCCGATGCGGTCGCGAAGGCGCCGGTGGCTCCGGCCGCGCAGGGCGGCGCGGCTTCGCGCGGCAACGACGCGCGTCTTGAAATCGTCCCGCCGGGGGCCAGCCAAGCCACCCAGGCGGGCGCACAGTCCGGCATCAGCGCCGGAGGCGAGGGCAGCATGGTTCGACAGGAGATTCAGCAGGCCAACGAGGTCATCGCTGCGCGCGACGCCGAACTGGCCGACCTCAAGAGCCGGGTCGCCGAGCTGGAGCAGTTGCAGGCGCAGCAGCAAAAGCTCATCGCGATGAAGGACAGCGAGCTGGCCGCGAGCCAGCAACGCCTGGCCGAGAACCAGGCCCGTAGCGAAGGCGGCTCGCCGCTGCCATGGGTGTTCGGCAGCCTCGGCGTGCTGGCCTTGCTGATCGGCGGTTGGGTGTTGAGCCGTCGCGAACCCAAGAAGCCGAGTTTCCGCGCGCCGGCCACGACGGCCGATGCGCCGGTCCGCGGCGGCAGCCAGGAGCGTGCCGCGGCCGATGCCGGCCCGGGCGCCGGCGCCGCGGCCGATTCGCTGCGCCGCCGTCCCGAGTCCGCCGCGGTGGTCGACCCGGTTGCGCAACTGCTCGGCGAACCCGAGGCCGAGCGTGCCGCCGGCGCCGAACCGATCGCCGCGCCGTTCTGGACCGCGCCCAAGGCCGAGGCGCGTTCGCGCGCCAAGGTGCCGACCTGGCACGCGGCCGATGTCGGTACCGCGCCGGCCCCGGGCGCCGCCGCCGTTGCTGCGCCGCAGGCCGAGCCTGCACCGACGCCGGTGCAGGCCCCGGTCCCGGCGCCGGTGTTCGATCCGCCCGGCGGCGACGCCCAGGCGGCGACCGCGCCGGGCCAGGAGCGCATCGAACTGGCCCGGGCCTATCTCGACCTCGGCGACGAAAGCAGCGCCCGCCAGCTGCTCGGCGAGGTGCTGATCAACGGCGACCACGCGGCCCGCCAGCAGGCCGCGCGCCTTCTGCGCGAACTCGAATCCCAGAGTTGAGTTGAGCCGCGCCAGCGCGCGGCCGAATCAGGCATGACCGAAGTTTTCGAGACCCTGGCTGCTTCCTCCACCGAGGCGGCTCCCTCCGCAGTGGCGGCCCCGCTGAGCCGTTACGCCCTGGGCGTGGAGTACGACGGCGGCGAATTCTCCGGCTGGCAGCGCCTGGTGCGCCCGGGCGAGCCGGACCTGCGCGGCGAGGCCACGGTGCAGAGCACGCTCGAGGAGGCGCTGTCGTTCGTCGCCGGCGGCCGAGTCGAGGTGACCTGCGCCGGGCGCACCGACGCCGGCGTCCACGCCTCCTGCCAGGTCGTCCACTTCGACAGCAGCGCCCGGCGCGACTTGCGCGGCTGGGTCCTCGGCACCACCTCGCGCCTGCCGCCGTCGGTGTGCGTGCGCTGGTGCGTGCCGGTCGCGGCGGATTTCCACGCCCGTTTCTCGGCCCGGGCGCGCCGCTACCGCTACCGGATCCTCAACCGCCCGGTGCGGCCGGCCCTGGAGCGCCAGTACCTGACCTGGGAACGCCGCCCGCTCGATGCCGGGGCCATGCACCGCGCCGCCCAGGCCCTGCTGGGCGAGAACGACTTCTCGGCGTTCCGCACCGTGCATTGCCAGGCCCCGCATGCCCGCCGCGACCTGCAGTACATCGGCGTGCGCCGCGACGGCGAGGTGGTCGAGATGGAAGTCCAGGCCAACGCCTTTCTTCACCATATGGTGCGCAATATTGTCGGAAGCTTATTGCTCGTGGGCCGGGGCGAACGACCGGAGGCATGGATCGGGGAACTGCTGGCCGGACGCGACCGTACCGTCGCCGGCCCGACCGCGCCGTCTTCGGGGCTGGTGTTCGTCGGCCCGCGTTATCCCGCCGACTGCCAGCTCCCTGCCGAGGTTACGTTTTGAGCCAGCCAACACCCCGCACCCTGTTCCGCACCCGCATCAAGTTCTGCGGCTTCACCCGCCCGGGCGATGTCCGCCTGGCCTGCGAGCTCGGCGCCGACGCCATCGGCTTCGTGTTCGCCGCCGGCAGCATCCGCCGCGTCGCCGCCGAGGAGGCGCGCGCCATGCGCCAGGCCCTGGCGCCCCTGGTCGATGCGGTCGCCTTGTTCATGGACAATCCGGTCGACGAGGTGCGCGAAGTGGTGCGCCAGGTCCGGCCGAGCCTGCTGCAGTTCCACGGCAACGAAGACGATGCGTTCTGTCGCGCCTTCGGCGTGCCGTATCTGAAAGCGATCGCGATGGGCGGCGAACTCGCCGACCAGCATCCTTCGGCCCTGCACGTGCGTTATCCGGGCGCGGCCGGCTTCCTGTTCGACAGCCATGCCCGCGGCGGCAGCGGCGGCAGCGGCAAGACCTTCGACTGGACCCGGATTCCGGTCGGCGTGCAGAAGCCGTTCGTGCTCGCCGGCGGCATCACCCCGGACAACGTGTTCGAGGCGATCCAGGCGACCTTGCCCTGGGGCGTGGACGTGTCCAGCGGCATCGAAAGCGCGCCCGGGCTCAAGGACGGCGACAAGATGCGCCACTTCGTCGAAGAAGTGCGCCGCGCCGACTGCCACGCCGGCTGAGGCCCCGCGCAAGGCCGCAGGCCGGTGCTTGCGGCCCGCGCCGCCATTCTGCGATCACCTCGTGCGTACGGTGATCGCCTCGATGCCCTAAACTCACGGTTCCCGTCGCCCCCGCGGCGATGTCCGCCCCGATGCAGAACGCGCCCGAGCCGATGTCCGCAGACCCCATCGATTTCCACGCCTATCCGGACGCCTCCGGTCACTTCGGCCGCTTCGGCGGCCGCTTCGTCGCCGAGACCCTGATCGCGCCGCTCGAAGAGCTGGCCGCGGCCTACGACGCGGCCCGCATCGATCCGGCCTTCATCGCCGAATTCGAGCGCGACCTGGCCCATTACGTCGGCCGACCGAGCCCGATCTACCACGCGCAGCGCCTCAGCGACGAAGTCGGCGGCGCGCAGATCCTGCTCAAGCGCGAAGACCTCAACCACACCGGCGCGCACAAGATCAACAACACCATCGGCCAGGCCCTGTTGGCCAGCCGCATGGGCAAGACCCGCATCATCGCCGAGACCGGCGCCGGCCAGCACGGCGTCGCCAGCGCCACCGTGGCCGCGCGCCTGGGCCTGGAATGCGTGGTCTACATGGGCGCGACCGACATCGAGCGGCAGAAGATCAACGTCTATCGCATGAAGCTGCTCGGCGCGACCGTGGTGCCGGTGACCAGCGGCTCGCAGACCCTCAAGGACGCGCTCAACGAAGCGATGCGCGACTGGGTCACCAACGTACGCGACACCTTCTACATCATCGGCACCGTGGCCGGGCCGGACCCGTACCCGCGCATGGTCCGCGACTTCAACGCGGTGGTCGGGCGCGAGGCGAGGGCGCAGATGATGGCCGAATACGGCCGCCTGCCCGATGCGATCACCGCCTGCGTCGGCGGCGGCAGCAATGCGATCGGCCTGTTCCATGCCTTCCTCAACGACTCCTCGGTGCGCATCGTCGGCGCCGAAGCGGCCGGCGACGGCATCGACACCGGCCGTCATGCCGCCTCGCTCGCGGCCGGGCGTCCCGGCGTGCTGCACGGCAACCGCACCTACGTGTTGTGCGACGACGACGGCCAGATCATCGAGACCCATTCGGTATCGGCCGGCCTCGACTACCCCGGCGTCGGCCCCGAACACGCCTTCCTCAAGGATGCCGGCCGCGCCGAATACGTCGGCGTGACCGACGACGAAGCGCTCGACGCCTTCCGCACTCTGGCACGCACCGAAGGCATCCTGGCCGCGCTGGAATCCAGCCATGCGATCGCCCAGGCGATCAAGCTCGCGCGCTCGATGCCGAAGGACCAGGTCGTGCTGTGCAACCTGTCCGGCCGCGGCGACAAGGACGTGCATACGATCGCCGGGCGCGAGGGGCTGCATTTTTGAAGCGAGGAGTGAGTGTGGAGGAGTGAGGAATGAGCGAAAGGCCAGTGCATTGCCATCGCCTCGAATCACCCCCGCGCTTTTGAACCGCTCACTTCACATTCCTCACTTCTCACTCCTGTCCTTATGAATCGCATCGACGCCAAGTTCCAACAACTGCAGGCCGCCGGACGCAAGGCGCTGATCCCGTTCGTCACCGCCGGCGATCCTTCGCTGGAGGCGACGGTGCCGGTGATGCACGCGCTGGTCGAGGCCGGCGCCGACGTGCTGGAGCTCGGGGTGCCGTTCTCCGATCCGATGGCCGACGGCCCGACCATCCAGCGCAGCTCCGAGCGCGCGATCGCGCGCGGCGCCGGCCTGAGCTGGGTGCTGGAAGCGGTGCGCGAGTTCCGCGTCCGCGACGCCGACACCCCGGTGGTGTTGATGGGCTATCTGAACCCGATCGAGATCCGCGGCAACGCGCGCTTCGCCCGCGACGCGGTCGCGGCCGGCGTCGACGGGGTGTTGCTGGTCGACCTGCCGCCGGAAGAGGCCGGGGACCTGCGCGCGGCCTTCAACGAGACCGGCCTGGCCCTGATCCTGCTGGCCTCGCCGACCACCACCGACGCGCGTCTGGCGCTGCTCTGCGACGACGCCCAGGGTTACCTGTACTACGTCAGCTTCGCCGGCGTGACCGGCGCCGACCGCCTCGACACCGGCGCCGCCAAAGATCGCCTGCACACCATCCGCGCCCGCAGCCGGGTGCCGGTGGTGGCCGGTTTCGGCATCAAGGACGCCGCCAGCGCCGCCGCCATGGCCCGCGAGGCCGACGGGGTGGTGGTCGGCAGCGCCCTGGTGGCCGAGCTCGCCGAGGCCGCCGATGCGCAGGCCGCGGCCGCGGCCGCGCGGGGCTTTCTGACGCCGCTGCGACAGGCCCTGGACGGCTGAGCCTCGGACCGTATGGTTCGCTGCGTTAAACTGACCCGCTAGGCTGGCGGCGGCGGTGGCCTCACCCTCGTCACTCCGGTCCTTTATTTAGCTGCCTGAACAGAAGGTTCCATCGTATGTCGTGGCTCAAGAAACTCATGCCGTCCGGCATCCGCACCGAATCCGGTGCGGCGAAACGACGCAGCGTGCCCGAGGGGTTGTGGGAAAAGTGCGAGCGCTGCGGCGCGGTGCTGTACCGCCCCGAGCTCGAGGAAAACCTCGAGGTCTGCCCGAAGTGCAGTTTCCACATGCCGATCCGCGCCCGCGCGCGCCTAAACGCGCTGTTCGACGCCGGCAGCACCGTCGAAATCGGCGCCGGGCTCGGCCCGACCGACGTGCTCAAGTTCAAGGACCAGAAAAAGTACTCCGAGCGCATCAAGGCCGCGCAGAAAGCCACCGGCGAACGCGATGCGCTGATCACCATGCGCGGCACGCTCAAGCAGCGGCCGCTGGTGGCGTGTTCGTTCGACTTTGCCTTCATGGGCGGCTCGATGGGTTCGGTGGTCGGCGAGCGCTTCGCCCTTGGCGCCGAATCCGCGCTCGAGATCGGCAGCCCGTTCGTGTGCTTCTCCGCCAGCGGCGGCGCGCGCATGCAGGAAAGCCTGTTCTCGCTGATGCAGATGGCCAAGACCTCGGCCGCGCTCGGCCGCCTGCGCGCGGCCGGCCTGCCGTACATCTCGGTGATGACCCATCCGACCACCGGCGGCGTGTCGGCCTCGTTCGCGATGCTCGGCGACATCAACATGGCCGAGCCCGAAGCGCTGATCGGCTTCGCCGGTCCGCGCGTGATCGAACAGACCGTGCGCGAAAAATTGCCCGAAGGTTTCCAGCGCAGCGAGTTCCTGGTCGAGCACGGCGCGGTCGACCAGATTTGCGACCGTCGCGAAATGCGTGATCGTCTCGCCCATCTTTTGGCGATGATGATGAAACAATCTCAACCCGAAGACGACGCCGAGGCAGCGGCTTGATCGCAGCGGTGCGACCGCTCGGTCATCGCGGGACGTTCGACACCGTTCCGACGAATCTGCACACGACGGCGGGCTGGATGGCCTGGGGGCGCCGATCGTCGGCGATGTCTTCGTTCCTTTCCCGATCACATCCAGCGCGCGCGTCCAGGTGCGACGCGTCGCGCTACCTGGAGGTTGAACTGTATGGCACGTAAGTATTTCGGCACCGACGGCATCCGCGGCCGGGTCGGCGAGGGCCCCATCTCGGCCGATTTCGTCCTGCGCCTGGGCAACGCCTACGGCCATGCGCTGATCCGGCGCGGCTGGCGCAACCCGATGGTCATCATCGGCAAGGACACCCGCATCTCCAACTACATGTTCGAGGCCGCGCTCGAAGCCGGCCTGGTCGCCGCCGGCGTCGACGTGCAGTTGATGGGCCCGATGCCGACTCCGGCGGTCGCCCATCTGACCCGTTCGCTGCGCGCCGACGGTGGCATCGTCATCTCGGCCTCGCACAACCCGCACTACGACAACGGCATCAAGTTCTTCTCGGCCGAAGGCGAGAAGCTCGACGACGAGACCGAACTGGCGATCGAAGCCGCGCTCGAGGAACCGTTCCAGACCGTCGAATCCGAACGCCTCGGCAAGGCCGTGCGCACGCGCGACGCCATCGGCCGTTACCTGGAAGCCTGCAAGAACTCGGTGCCGCGCGGTTTCGACCTCAGCGGCATGCGCATCGCCATGGATTGCGCCAACGGCGCGACCTACCAGAGCGGCCCGCTGGTGTTGAGCGAGCTCGGCGCCCGGGTCGATGCGATCGGGATCGAGCCGAACGGCCTCAACATCAACGACGGTGTGGGCTCGACCCATCCGCAAACCCTGGTCGAGCGCGTGCGCGCGACCGGCGCCGACCTCGGCATCGCTTTCGACGGCGACGGCGACCGCGTGCTGTTCGTCGACGGCGAAGGCCGCATCTGCGACGGCGACGACCTGCTGTACGTGCTCGCCACCGATTGGCAGGACAGCGGCCGCCTGCAGGGCCCGGTGGTCGGCACCCTGATGACCAACTACGGCCTGGAGCGCGCCTTCGAACAGCGCGGCATCCCGTTCCTGCGCGCCAAGGTCGGCGACCGTTACGTGCACCAGCAATTGATCGCCCACGGCGGCGTGCTCGGCGGCGAAGCCTCCGGCCACCTGCTGTGCCTGGACCGCACCAGCACCGGCGACGGCATCGTCAGCGCGCTGCAGGTGCTCGAAGTGCTGGGCCGTCGCGGCCTGAGCCTGCGCACCGCGCTCGAAGGCCTGAACCGCGTGCCGCAGAAGACCATCAACGTCCGCTACGAAGGCAGCAACAAGCCGACCGAAGCGGCCTCGGTGCAACAGGCCCTGGCCCAGGCCGAAGCCGCCGTGGCCGGCCGTGGACGCGCCTTCCTGCGCCCCTCCGGCACCGAGCCGGTGGTGCGGGTGACCGTCGAGGCCGACGAAGCCACCCTGATGCAGACCACGCTAGACACCTTGGCCAACGCCGTACGCGCCGCCGTCTAACGTTGCGAGCGCGGCAACGATCGCACCGGTGCGCAGGCGCCGGTGCGATTTTTTTGTCCTGCTTAAGCTCATGTAGGAGCGACGTAAGTCGCGACCGTGATCTATCCGGCTTTGCGCGGCCATCGGCGACCCCGCGGTCGCGGCTCGCGCCGCTCCTACCCAAGAGCACGCAGCTTTGGGGCAGGAGCGACCGTGATATATCCGACCTTGCGTGGTAATCGGCGCCCGCGTTCGCGGCTCGCGCCGCTCCTACCCAAGAGCACGCAGCTTTGGGGCAGCAGCGACGCAAGTCGCGACCGTGATCTATCCGGCTTTGCGCGCCATCGGCCGCCCCGCGGTCGCGGCTCACGCCGCTCCTACTAGGGAGACATGGCCTTCCGCGCGGCCCTCAACGCTGCTGAAACCGCGTCAGCATTTCCCAGGACTGGCTGACCGCGGCCGGATCGACCTTGGCGTCGGGCAGCGGGCGGTACTGGCGGTCGACCACGGTGGCGGCGCCGTAGTTGTCGAACAGATAGATCCGGTCGCCCTGGCGGATGCCGCGCTGCGACCAACTCTCCACCAGCAGCGGGCGCGAGGGCTGCCCCGGGCCGAACAGATCGCGGCCGGTGCTGTAGTCGGCGCTGTCGTTGCGGCAGCCGAGCGCATGCCGCATCAGGGTCGGCACCAGGTCTTCGTGCGAGGTGGTGTGGGCGATCTTCTGCGGCGCCTTGCCCGGCCAATGCAGCACGAACGGCGTGCGTAATTGATAGTCGGAGAAATTGCCGTTGTGGCCCCAGTAATTCTGCTTGAGGTCGTTGAATTCCTCGCCGTGGTCGCCGGTGATCACCACGACCGTGTTGTCGGCGAAGGGGCCGGCCTGGAGCCGGTCGAGGAAACGGCCGATCAGCTCGTCGCTGTAGCGCACCGAGGTGCGGTAGCGATTGAATTCCGGAGTCGGGTCGTGGTCCGGCCCGAATTCGAACACGTTGATTTCTTTCGCCATCGGCTGGAACGGCGAGGCATAGCCTTTGGGCATGTAATACGGCTGGTGCGGCGAATCCAGGAACACGAAGCCGAAGAAGCGCCGGCCGGTCGCGGTCGCGGCGATGTCGGCCTGCAGCCGTTCCAGGATCGCCTGGTCGCGTTCGGCGCTCTTGCGCTCTCGCGGGCCGTTGACGATGTGCTCGCGCACTTCCGAGAACGCGGTGCGGTCGAACTCCGGGTTGTACAACGGCGCGCTGCCGTAGATGTGCATGCCGTAGCCGTCGCGCTTCATCTGGCCGATCAGGGCCGAGCCGCGCTGTTCGGCGAGCATCTTGTGCCAGTAGCCGCCGGGCAGGCCGTAGAGCAGGCCGAACACGCCGAAGCGGGTGGCGTTGCCGGCGCTGTAGTGATCCTGGAAATTCAGCGACTGCTGCGCGTAGCGCCAGGTGTTCGGCATCACCTCGGGGGTGAGCACGTCGTAGCGCAGCGATTCGAGCAGGATCACCACCACGTTGAGCTTGGGCTGGGCCTCGCACTGCAGCGGCCGGCGCGGGTAGGCCAGCAGGCCTTCGCCCTCGCTCGGCAGGTGCGCGGACTCGCCGTTGCCGACGCCGAAGCGATGCAGCGCGTCCTTCAGGGTGATCGGTTGCGCCCACGGGATGTAGGGCAGTTGCGACATCACCGTGCGATCGCCGCGGGCGTCGTAGTAGGCGACCATGCCCTGGCCGACCAACATCACCGCGGCCGCGATCCACCAGGCCTTGACGATGCCGAGCATGCCGGGCCGGCGTTCCAGCACGCGCCACCACAGCCAGGCGGCGAGGATCTCCAGCGCCAGCACCGAGCCGATCGCGAGCGCGATCAGCCCCCAGACCGTACCGGAAAACACCACTTGGTCCTGCATCGCGCCGCCGAACACCATGTTCGCGACCATGGCGTTGAGGTGGAAGCGGTACAGGGCGAAAACCTTGGCGTCGGCGACCAGCAGGCACAGCCAGGCCGATTGCAGCAGCACCGCAGCGACCGTCATCCAGCGCAGGCGCCGGCCGATCCAGCCCAGCAGCAGCGGCACCACGCCGAGCAGGGCGCCGAAGAACAGGAAATGTCCGGGCAGGGCCACGGTCAGGAAGAACGCGGCCTTCCAGTGTTGGGCCAGGTGGCCGAAGGGGATGTTGAACCCGGCGATCGCGATCGCCGCCGCCGCATTGGTCAGGGTGAACCCGGTCAGCCAGGCCAGGGCGCGACGCACCGTGAAGGCTGGGCGGGCGGCTAGGTCATCCATCTAAGGCGCGTTCTCGGGCGGGCGGTGGCGCTGCCGGTCAACAGCGCCGGGTCGGGGCGCGACTTTATCGTGTAACACAGCCGTGGAGAACCGCCGGAGGAAGGGGGAGGGTGCCGCGCGGGATGGCGTTCATCCCGGCTGGCCGGGCTGTCCGTGCGGGCGGCCTGCGAAGCTGGGCTTGTGTCCATGGGGCGGCCGGCTGCGCAGGCCTTGCACGCAACCGCCGGCTTTGAGCGAAGATAGCGTTCTGCCCGGAAGAAACATCAACAGGAACGTCAACGTGAGTCAGATTCCCACCCTGGACATCCGCCGCTTCGACACCGACCGCGACGCCTTCGTCGCCGAGCTCGGCGCGGCCTATCGCGAATGGGGCTTCGCCGGCATTCGCGGTCACGACATCTCGGACCAGCAGATCGACCGCTCCTACGACGTGTTCAAGCGCTTTTTCGCCCTGCCCGAAGAGGTCAAGCGCAAGTATCACGTCGCCGGCGGCGGCGGCGCGCGCGGCTACACCCCGTTCGGCGTGGAGACCGCCAAGGACTCCAAGCATTTCGACCTCAAGGAGTTCTGGCACGTCGGCCGCGAGATCCCGCGCGACTCCAAGTACGCCGCCGAGATGCCGCCGAATCTGTGGCCGGAGGAGATCCCCGATTTCCGCGAGCAGGCCTATGGCCTGTACCAGTCGCTCGACCGCCTCGGTTCGCGCGTGCTCAGCGCGCTGGCCCTGCACATCGGCCTGCCCGAGCAATATTTCGCCGACAAGACCGATTCGGGCAACTCGATCCTGCGCCCGATCCACTATCCGCCGATCACCACCGATGACATCCCCAACGTGCGCGCCGGCGCCCACGAGGACATCAACCTGATCACCCTGCTGGTCGGCGCGAGCTCGGCCGGCCTGGAAGTGAAGTCGCGCAAGGGCGAGTGGGTGCCGTTCACCGCCGATGCCGACACCATCGTGGTCAACATCGGCGACATGCTGCAGCGCCTGACCAACCACGTATACCCCTCGACCACCCATCGCGTGGTCAACCCGCCGGGCGACAAGGCGCGCCAGCCGCGCTACTCCACGCCGTTCTTCCTGCATCCGAACCCGGATTTCCTGATCGACGTGTTGCCCTCGACGATCACTCCGGACAACCCCAGCCGCTACCCCGAGCCGATCACCGCCCAGGGCTACCTCGAAGAGCGGCTGCGGGAGATCAAGCTCAAGTAGGAGCTCGGGGGTTCCGGCTCGGGAGTCGATGTTCGGGACTGGGGACTCGGGACTCGGGACTCGATGGTCGGGATTGGGAACTGGGGACTCGTGAAGCGGGGAGGCGTAATGTCGGGGGAGGTCGGCGTGCTTCGGCTGTTGCTCGTCATCCCCGCGAAGGCGGGGATCCAGGGCTCCATCGCGACATCGCTCTGAAGTCTCCGGATGTTCGGCTACGCCGAGAAGGCGGCGCCCGGCTTCGCGGAAATGACGAAGCATTCGATCCCCGTATCGCCCTGAAAGAAAAGCCCGCCAACCGGCGGGCTTTCCTTTAAACGCGTTGGGGCCGGAGTTCCCTCTCCGAATTCCTACAGCGGAAATTCAAGCCCCGGGCCCCGGGCCCGAATCCCGAGCCCCGAATCCCGAATCCCGAATCCCGAGTCCCGAGTCCCGAGTCCCGAGTCCCGAGTCCCGAAAGAGTCCCGAAAGAGTCAGCACCCGATCGCCGTGCACAGCGGCACGATGTTGTCGTCGTTGAAGCGGGCGCCGACCCAGGCGGTGCCGAAGGCGCCGATGTGCGGGCCGCTGACCACGCTGTTGACGTGGTTGCCGCTGCTCGAATTCGGCGTGTAATTGATCAGCCAGCCGCCGCCGCTGGCGCCGTAGGTCATGTCGCAACCCTGGACCAGGACGTTGGTGCCTTCGGTCGGCGAGTCGTAGGTCTGGCCGGCGCAGATATTGGTATACTGCGTGCTCAGGTTGCTCGCGTAGCCGTGCGAGTAGGTGTACAGCGAGTAAGGCTGGTTCCAGGCGCGGCCGAGCCAACCGACGTAGCTGGTCACCGGCAGGCCGCTGGTCTGCTCGCCGGTCAGCTTGATCACCGCCACGTCCCAGCGGCGGGTGCCCGAGCTGATCCAGTTGGTCGGCACGCGCGCGGCGCTCCAGCCGAACTTGCCGTACGGCGCCACGCCGTAGCGCTCGGCCGGCACGAACAGGAAGTTCGAGTTCCAGCCCTGGCCGAACGAGTACACGCAATGCGCGGCGGTCACCAGCACCGAATTGCCGCTGGCCACGTTGGCGGTGCAGTACGAGGTGCTGCCGTTGGGCTTGGTGAAATACAGCTTGCCGATCTTGTTCCACGGCGAGGCCTGCCACTGGGTGGTGTAGTAGTTGCCGAGGAAGCGCGTGTAGGGATAGTGGGCGCCGTCCTTCTCCGAGGAGATGGTGGCGTCCGGCGCGGCGCCCTGGCGCTTGTCGAGCGCTTCGAGCTTGTCCCAACTGGCGCGGAAATGGCTGCGCGCCAGGTAGTTGCCGAAGGCCGGGGCGCTGCCGCCCGGGGCGCTGCCGGCGGCACGCACGAGCTTGTCGGTCAGCTCGGCGGCCTGCGGCGCCGCGTCGCCGCCGCGGTCGATCCAGACCATCGGTTGGGCCGCCGCGCGCTGGCGTTCGGTCGCGAACGGATGGGCGTGAGCGTTCTTGGCATTGAGCTGCTGCGACTTCGGCGCGTCGATCGCGGCGATGTCGCCCTGCGCGGTGCGGATCACGCGCTCGCCGGCGACGGCCGAGGCGGTGGACGAGAACAGCACGATCGCACTGAAGGCGGCGAGCTGCAGGATGGAGCGATGGCGATGGATCTTCATGGTGGAACTCCTTGTGGTAGCGCTTCCCTGAGGGATGAACGGGTCGGTCCCTGTGCGACCGCTCGCGCTCCGACCCGGGCGGCGCGAACGGCGTTTCGGCGCTGCGGCGCCGATCGCGACGACGGCGCAGCGACTTCCTGTTGGCGCGGACGAAAGGCTCCGCTACCCGCGGCGCCCGCAGGGGCCGCAAGCGATCGATCGAGGGTGGTGGGCGCCTGTCGGGCGGTTCTCCCCAACAAACGGCGCTGCTCTGCAGCGTAGGACAGGGGGCCGGCCGAAAAAAACCGTCCGGCGGAGTCGGAGCGGGGCGCGGACGACCCGGTTTCGCGCGCCTGAAAGCCAGTGGCGGCGCGGGTTTCGGCGCTCCCGCCCCGGTTCGGGGCGCGTCGCGAATGTTGCAGACGTGAATCGCCCGGACCGCGGTTCCGGTGCCGCGGCCGCGTGGCCGGCGATGCTGCCGTTGCGGTTTTCGTGGCCGGATCGGCTGGCGCAGGCGCCGATCGGCCGGGCCGGCCGCCCGGAGCTCAGTCGCGGACCGCGACGCCGGCGTCGCGCAGCGCCTCGCGCCAGGCCGACCACTTGGCCTCGTTGCGCTGCGAAGCGTTGGCCGGGCTGGTCGAGGGCAGCCGGCGCAGGATCAGGTCGGGGCGGGCGAGCGGGCGAAGCACGAAGCGGCGGAAGGCATGCTCGGCCTTGGCGCCGTTGAACAGCACCGTGCGCACCTGCAGATGGCGGGCCAGGAAACCGGCGAAATCGTTGGCGACCGCGGTGTCGTCGCGGATCGCCGAATCCAGGCTGCCCTCGCGCTCGCATTCGGCGAACACGTCCCACAACGCGATTCCGGCCGCGCGAAGGATGTCGAGCCTGCGCGGGTAATCGAGCTCCGGCGCCGCCCCGACCAGGCTGCCCATGATCGGCCAGAACCGGTTCTGCGGATGCGCGTAGTAGCGCCCGGCGGTCAGCGAGGCGGCCCCGGGCATGCTGCCGAGCACCAGTACCCTGGCGTCGGGCGCTTCGACCGGCGGGAAGCTGCGTAGGGTGGGGGAGGGCGTGGGGTTCATGCGGGCGATGAGGCAGGAGTGAGCGAGGACAGGTGAGCCGTCAGTGGGGGCGCAGGCGCTGGAAACGAGTCCGAGAGTTGCTTTGGCTCACTCCTCACGTCTCACTCCTCGTTCCTCGCTGCGCCAATGTAAACTGCGCGCCTCAGCATCAAAGGAGTCGCCATGCGCCGCAGGATCGTCGCCGGAAACTGGAAGCTGCACGGCAGCCGCGAGTTCGCTTTCGCCCTGCTCGACGAAGTCGCAGCGCAGACGCCGCCGGCCGGAGTCGAGCGCCTGATCCTACCGCCGCTGCCCTACCTGGGCGAGCTGATCGAACACTACGGCGAGCGCGGCCTGAGCTTCGGCGCCCAGGACGTCAGCAGCAACGAGAAGGGCGCCTACACCGGCGAAGTCTCGGCCGCGATGCTCAAGGACGTCGGCGCCGGCTACGGCCTGGTCGGCCATTCCGAGCGCCGCCAGTACCACGCCGAAACCAGCGAACTGGTCGCGCGCAAGTTCGCCGCCGCCAAGGCCGCCGGCCTGGTGCCGGTCCTGTGCGTCGGTGAGACCCTGTCCGAACGCGAGGACGGCAAGACCCAGTGGCGCCTGCAGGAACAGCTGACCCCGATCTTCGAACTGCTCGGCGCGGCCGCGCTGGACGGCGCGATCGTGGCCTACGAGCCGGTCTGGGCCATCGGCACCGGCAAGACCGCATCGCCCGAGCAGGCCCAGGAAGTCCACGCATTCATTCGTAGCGAAATCGCTTCGCACGATGCTACAATCGCTGGCTCGCTACCGATCCTTTACGGCGGAAGCGTGAAAGCCGACAACGCCGCCGCGCTGTTTTCCCAGCCGGACGTCGATGGCGGCCTGGTCGGCGGCGCCTCCCTGGTCGCAGCGGACTTCAACGCCATCGCGCTTGCGGCGGCACCCTGATCGAGCGGGCCCGACGAACCTGGCGGGCCCGGCGCGGTCGTAACAAGCAGTCCGAATCGAAGAATCCTTAACGATGCTGTTGTTCCTCAACGTCATCTATGTGTTGATCGCGATCGCCATGATCGCGCTGATCCTGATGCAGCGCGGCGCGGGTGCGCAGGCGGGCTCGGGCTTCGGCGGCGGTGCCTCGGCGACCGTGTTCGGTGCCCGCGGTTCGTCGAACTTCCTGTCCAAGGCCACCAAGTGGCTGGCGATCGCGTTCTTCGTGATCAGCCTGTTCATGGCCTGGCAGGCGAGTCGTACCTCGGTCACCCCGGACAAGCCCAGCGTCGGCCTGATGGGCAGCGTTCCGCAGGCGACGGCTCCGGCCCCGTCGGCGACCGCCGCCCCGGCCTCCGCCACCCCGGCGGCTCCGGCCACCAGCGTGCCGCAGGCGCCGGCAGGCCAGTCCGCTCCGGCGGCGGCGCCCGCTCCGGCGACCCAGGTGCCCGCGGCTCCGGCCGCGACGCCGGTGCAGGTTCCGGCCGAGCAGGCAGCCCCGGCAAAGCAGCCGACTACTGGCGGCTGAGATAAACAGGTTAAAATAGAGTTCCAGCGCCCCGCCGGGATGGTGGGGCCGGTCAGCGATGACCGAGCGGCTTCGCAAGACCCTTACGAAGCCGAAGCCAGGATGGCTTGGTTGGATACAGTGCCCAGATGGCGGAATTGGTAGACGCACTACCTTGAGGTGGTAGCGACTTAGGTCGTGGGGGTTCGAGTCCCCCTTTGGGCACCATTCCAAACCTAGCTTCACACTCCTAGCTCCAAGCAATTCGCAACTCGCACCACGGTACGCAGGTGCGGCACGCACGGCGGGCCGCGACCCGCCGTCCCAACGACTGGGCGCCCGGGCGCCAAGCCAAGGTCGCGGAAACGCGCCCATGTAGCCGAACAAGTAGCCGAGAGAACACCGCGTGCTGGCCGAATACCTGCCGACTCTGTTGTTCCTGATCGTCGCCAGCGTCATTGGCGTCGCCCTGTTGGTAGTAGGCAATACGCTCGGGCCCAAGCGCCCGACTGCGGAGAAACTGTCTCCGTACGAATGCGGCTTCGAGGCCTTCGAAGACGCGCGCATGCAGTTCGACGTGCGCTACTACCTGATCGCCATCCAGTTCATCATCTTCGACCTGGAAATCATCTTCATCGTGCCTTGGGCCACGGTGTTCCGAGACCTCGGACCGATCGGCCTGATCGAGATGGGCATTTTCGCCAGCATGCTCCTGCTCGGCTTCGTTTACGTCTGGAAGAAGGGAGCGCTCGAATGGGAGTGATCCAAACCGTTGGCGACAAGGTTTCGGGCTTGATGCACAACCCGATCCCGGAAGGCCGCCTCGACGACATCCTGCGCCCGGAAGGCGAGAATCCGCTGCTGCAGCAGGGATTCGTGACCACCAATCTGGACACTTTGTGGAACTGGGCGCGCACCGGCTCGATGTGGCCGATGACCTTCGGCCTGGCCTGCTGCGCGGTGGAGATGATGCATGCCGGCGCCTCGCGCCTGGACCTGGACCGGTACGGCGTGGTGTTCCGCCCGTCGCCGCGCCAGTCCGACGTGATGATCGTCGCCGGCACCCTGGTCAACAAGATGGCCCCGGCCTTGCGCAAGGTCTACGACCAGATGCCCGACCCGAAGTGGGTGATCTCGATGGGCAGTTGCGCGAACGGCGGCGGCTACTACCACTATTCCTATGCGGTCGTGCGCGGCTGCGACCGCGTGGTGCCGGTCGACGTCTACGTGCCCGGCTGCCCGCCGACCGCCGAAGCGCTGGTCTACGGCATCCTGCAATTGCAGCGCAAGATCCGCCGCGGCACCAACTTCGGCGAGCACAAGCAGGGCGTCCGCGAATGAGCGCCGCGACCCTTGCCGAGCGTCTGCGCGAACGCTTCGCCGACGCTCTGGTCGTCGTGGCCGAACCGCGCGGCGAACTGACCCTCGAAGTGGCCCCGGCCGCCTGGCTGGCCGCGGCGCGCGCCCTGCGCGACGAGTTCGGTTTCGAGCAATGCGTCGACGTCAGCGGCATCGACTATCTCAGCTACGGCAGCGACGAGTGGGACACCGATGTGTCCTCGGAAGGTTTCTCGCGCGGCGTCGAAGGCAAGAGCGCCGGCCGTTTCCGTTGGGGCGAGTCGCCCAACGGCGACGCCTCGACGCCGGAGCGCCGTTTCGCCGCGGTCGCTCACTTGCTGTCGTACCAGCACAATCATCGTCTGCGCCTGAAGACCTACGCTCAGAACGACGACCTGCCGGTGGTGGCCTCGCTGACCTCGGTCTGGCCGGGCACCAACTGGTTCGAGCGCGAAGCCTTCGACCTGTTCGGCATCATCTTCGAAGGCCATCCGGACCTGCGCCGGATCCTGACCGACTACGGTTTCGTCGGCTATCCGTTCCGCAAGGATTTCCCGCTGATCGGCAACGTCGAAGTGCGTTACGACGCCGACAAGAAGCGCGTGGTCTACGAGCCGGTGTCGATCGAGCCGCGCGTCGGCGTGCCGCGGGTGATCCGCGACGATGCGCGCTACCAGACCGCCGTCGGCGAAGCCGCCCAGCGCGGCGAGGTGAAGTGATGTCCAGTCCCGCCACCACGATGCCGTTCGTCAACAGCGGCACCTCGGGCCTCAACAACGCCGAGATCCGCAACTACACGCTCAACTTCGGCCCCCAGCATCCGGCCGCGCACGGCGTGCTGCGCCTGATCCTGGAAATGGACGGCGAAGTCGTGCAGCGCGCAGACCCGCATATCGGCCTGCTGCATCGCGGCACCGAGAAGCTGGCCGAGTCCAAGCCGTTCAACCAGTCGATCGGCTACATGGATCGCCTGGACTACGTGTCGATGATGTGCAACGAGCACGCTTACGTGCGCGCGATCGAAACCCTGATGGGGATCGAGGCGCCGGAGCGCGCGCAGTACATCCGCACCATGTTCGACGAAATCACCCGCATCCTGAACCACCTCATGTGGGTCGGTTCCAACGCGCTCGACCTGGGCGCGATGGCGGTGTTCCTGTATGCCTTCCGCGAGCGCGAAGAGCTCATGGACTGCTACGAGGCGGTCAGCGGCGCGCGCATGCACGCGGCCTACTACCGTCCCGGCGGCGTCTATCGCGACCTGCCCGAGCGGATGCCGAAGTACAAGGAATCGCCGTGGAAGAAGGGCGGCAGCCTCAAGCGCTTCAACGAGTGGCGCGAAGGCTCGATGCTCGACTACCTGGATGCCTTCACCGACGATTTCCCCAAGCGCGTCGACGAGTACGAGACGCTGCTGACCGACAACCGCATCTGGAAGCAGCGCACCGTCGGCGTGGGCGTGATCTCGCCCGAGCAGGCCCTGGCCTGGGGCATGACTGGTCCGATGATCCGCGGCTCCGGCATCGCCTGGGACCTGCGCAAGAAGCAGCCCTACGCCAAGTACGCCGAAGTCGATTTCGACATCCCGGTCGGCGTCAACGGCGACTGCTACGACCGTTACCTGGTGCGCGTCGCGGAAATGCGCGAGTCCACCCGCATCATCAAGCAGTGCGTGAAGTGGCTGCGCGCCAATCCCGGCCCCGTGATCGTCGACAACTTCAAGGTCGCCCCGCCCAAGCGCGAGGAGATGAAGGACGACATGGAAGCCCTGATCCATCACTTCAAGCTGTTCTCCGAAGGCTATTGCGTGCCGGCGGGCGAGACCTACGCCGCGGTCGAAGCGCCCAAGGGCGAGTTCGGCTGCTACCTGGTCTCCGACGGCGCCAACAAGCCGTTCCGGGTCAAGCTGCGGGCGCCGGGCTTCGCCCACCTGTCGTCGATGGACGAAGTGGTCAAGGGCCACATGCTCGCCGACGTGGTGGCGATGATCGGCACCTACGACATCGTGTTCGGCGAGATCGACCGATGAAGCCGGGACTCGGGATTCCGGACTCGGGACTCGTAGAAGCCGGCTCTGCGCTCGGTGCTGCAGCACTCTCTTTATTTTTTTTCCGCGATCTTCGGAAATCGGACGGCCGGGCCTCGCGTGTCCCGAGTCCCGAATCCCGAGTCCCGGGGGCTCAACAATGAAAGCGACAGGCAATTTCGAAGCCACCCAGCACGTCGATCCGATGCTCGCGCTGTCGGACGAGACGCGTGCGCACATCGATCACTGGCTGAGCAAGTTTCCGCCGGACCGTAAGCGCTCGGCGGTGCTGCAGGGCCTGCACGCGGCGCAGGAGCAGAACGGCGGCTGGCTCAGCGACGAGCTGATCGCCGCGGTCGCCAAGTACCTGGGCCTGCCGCCGGTGTGGGCCTACGAGGTCGCCAGCTTCTATTCGATGTTCGAGACCGAGAAAGTCGGCCGCAACAACGTCGCCTTCTGCACCAACATCAGCTGCTGGCTCAACGGCGCCGAGGACCTGGTCCGGCACGCCGAGAAGAAGCTCGGCTGCAAGCTCGGCGAATCCACCGCCGACGGCCGCATCTTCCTCAAGCGCGAAGAAGAATGCCTGGCCGCGTGCTGCGGCGCGCCGGTGGTCGTCGTCAATGGTCATTACCACGAGAAGCTCGACGCGACCCAGGTCGACGCGCTGCTCGACGGTTTGAAGTGAGGTCGGCCCCGATGGCGCATCACGGTCACCACGATTATTCCAAGGGCTACGGCCCGGTCGGCCCGGCTCCGCAGGAGCATCAGGTCGTCTACACGACGCTGCACTACGAAACCCCCTGGTCGTACGAGAACTATCTCAAGACCGGCGGTTACAGCGCACTGCGCAAGATCCTCAGCGAGAAGACCGACCCGGCGCAGATCGTCGACATGGTCAAGGCTTCGGGGCTGCGCGGCCGCGGCGGTGCCGGCTTCCCGACCGGGCTGAAGTGGAGCTTCATGCCCAAGGGCAGCGGCACCCAGAAGTACATCCTGTGCAACTCGGACGAATCCGAGCCCGGCACCGCCAAGGACCGCGACATCCTGCGCTTCAACCCGCATGCGGTGGTCGAGGGCATGGCGATCGCCTGCTACGCGACCGGTTCGACGGTCGCCTACAACTACCTGCGCGGCGAATTCCATCATGAGCCGTTCGAGCATTTCGAGCAGGCGCTGAAGGAAGCCTACGAGCACGGCTGGCTGGGCAAGAACGTGCTCGGCAGCGGCGTGGACATCGACATCTACGGCGCACTCGGCGCCGGCGCCTACATCTGCGGCGAAGAAACCGCGCTGATGGAATCGCTGGAAGGCAAGAAGGGCCAGCCGCGCTACAAGCCGCCGTTCCCGGCCAATTTCGGCCTGTACGGCAAGCCGACCACGATCAACAACACCGAGACCTACGCCTCGGTGCCGGCGATCCTGCGCAACGGCGCGGAGTGGTTCCTCAACCTCGGCAAGCCCAACAACGGCGGCCCGAAGATCTTCTCGGTGTCCGGCCACGTCAACAAGCCGGGCAATTACGAGATCCGCCTGGGCACTTCGTTCGCCGACCTGCTCGAGCTCGCCGGCGGCGTGCGCGGCGGCCGCAAGCTCAAGGCGGTGATCCCCGGCGGTTCCTCGATGAAGGTGCTGCCGGCCGAGACGATGATGGCCTGCACGATGGACTACGACTCGCTGCAGAAGGCCGGTTCCGGCCTCGGCTCGGGCGCGGTGATCGTGATGGACGAGACCGCCTGCATGGTCCGCGCCTGCCAGCGCATCGCCCGGTTCTATTTCAAGGAAAGCTGCGGCCAGTGCACGCCGTGCCGCGAAGGCACCGGCTGGATGTACCGCATGCTGACCCGCATCGTCGAGAAGCAGGCGACCCTGGACGATCTGCAGATGCTGCGCGCCGCCGCGGGCCAGATCGAAGGCCACACCATCTGCGCGTTCGGCGAAGCCGCCGCGTGGCCGGTGCAGGGCTTCCTGCACCACTTCTGGAGCGAGTTCGAGTACGCGATCGTGAACAAGCGTTTCCTGGTCGACGATCAGGCCGCCGGCAACGTGGAGATGGCGGCATGAGTCGGGTGTCGCCAGCGCGACTCGGGGCTCGGGACCGGGGACTCGGCGCGAAGCCGAACCCGGGCGTCCGAGTGTCGCAGTTCTTGCTTTTTCGAGTCCCGAGCCCCGAGTCCCGAGTCCCGGGAGAGCCAGCATGAGCGCCCAGCCCGTCAACCCGAACCTGCCGCCGGACCACGTCACCGTCTTCATCGACGGGGTCGAGATGGCCGCGCCGAAGGGTTCGATGATCATCCAGGCCGCCGACAAGGCCGGCATCGCGATCCCGCGTTTCTGCTACCACGACAAGCTGGCGATCGCGGCGAACTGCCGCATGTGCCTGGTCGAGGTCGAGAAGATGCCGAAGCCGGCGCCGGCCTGCGCCACTCCGGTGATGGACGGCATGAAGGTCGTCACCCGCAGCGAGAAGGCGCTGAAGTCGCAGCGCAACGTGATGGAGTTCCTGCTGGTCAACCATCCGCTCGACTGCCCGATCTGCGATCAGGGCGGCGAGTGCGAACTGCAGGACCTGTCGATGGGCTACGGCCGCTCGGTCAGCCGCTTCTCCGAGCGCAAGCGCGTGGTGCCCGACGAGGACATCGGCCCGCTGGTCGCGACCGAGATGACCCGCTGCATCCAGTGCACGCGCTGCGTGCGCTTCACCGCCGAGATCGCCGGTACCTACGAACTCGGCGGCATGTACCGCGGCGAGAACCTGCAGATCGGCACCTACGACGGCAAGCCGCTGACCACCGAGCTGTCGGGCAACGTCATCGACGTGTGCCCGGTCGGCGCGCTCACCAACAAGGTGTTCCAGTTCAAGGCGCGTCCGTGGGAACTGACCGCGCGCGAGTCGCTCGGCTACCACGATGCGCTCGGCAGCAACCTGTTCCTGCACGTGCGCCGCGGCGACGTGCTGCGCACCGTGCCGCGCGACAACGAAGCGGTCAACGAGTGCTGGCTGTCGGACCGCGACCGCTATTCGCACCAGGGCCTGTACGCGGAAGACCGCGCCCAGCGTCCGCTCGTCAAGGACGGCGGCGAATGGCGCGAAGCCTCGTGGGACGAGGCGCTCGCCCGCGCCGCGCAGATCCTGCGCGACAACGGCGGCGACAACCTCGGCGTGCTCGCGCACCCGGCGACCTCGAACGAAGAGGGCGCGCTGCTGGCTCGCCTGGCCGAGGCCCTGGGCACCGGCAACCTCGATCACCGCATCTCCCAGCACGACCTGTCCGACGCCGCCGTGGCCGAGACCTTCGCCATGCCGGTCGCCGAGATCGACAAGGCCGACGTGGTCGTGATCGTCGGCAGCAACCTGCGTCACGAGCTGCCGCTGGTGCATCAGCGCGTGCGCAAGGCCTTCATCCGCGGCGCCAAGGTGCACGTGGTCAATCCGGTCGACTTCGATTTCACCTTCGATGTCGCCGGCAAGCGCATCGTGGCGCCGTCGCAGCTCGCCGCCGCGCTCGGCGACGAAGCCCTGCGCGAAGTCGCCAAGAACGCCGCCCATGCGGCGATCGTGGTCGGCGCGCTGGCCGAGAACGGCCCTTACGCCGCCGCCATCCGCGCCGCCGCGAAAGCCTTCGCCGAGGCCACCGGTGCGCGCCTGTGCCGGATTCCGCAGGGCGCGAACGCGGTCGGCCTGGCCCGCCACGGCGTGCTGCCGAGCGCCCGCGACGCGCGCGGCATGCTCGACGAGGCGCGCGGCGCCTACATCGTCTACGGCATCGAGCCGGGCCTGGATTTCGCCGACACCGCCAGCGCGCTGCGCGCGCTCGGCGCGGCCCAGGTGGTGGCCTTCAGCCATTACGCCTGCCGTTCGACCAAGGCCGTGGCCGACGTGATCCTGCCGATCGGCCTGCTGCCCGAGGTCGACGCCACCCTCACCAACCTCGACGGCTTCGAGCAGCGTGCGGTCTGCGGCGGCAAGCTGCCGGGCGAAGCGCGTCCGGGCTGGCGCGTGCTGCGTGCGCTTGGCGGCGAGCTGTCGGCCAAGGGCTTCGAGTTCACCGATCTGGCCGGCCTGCGCGCCGGCCTGCAGACCCGCGAGCTGGCGCCGGCCGCCGGCCGCGCGCCGACGCCGGCGGGCGAGGGCCTGGAGGTTGCGGTATCGACCGCGATCTACCGCAGCGACGCCACCGTGCGCCGCGCGCCCGCACTGCAGTCGCATCCGCTCAATCTCGAACCGCGCGCGGTGCTGCATTCCAGCGACGCCGCCGCGCTCGGGTTTTCCGACGGCGCGGTCGGCAAGTTCAGCGCCGGCGCCGGCACCGCCACGCTGCCGGTCGCGATCAGCGACAAGGTCGCGCCGGGCACGGTCTGGATCGAAAGCGGGCATGGCGCCACCGCGCCGCTCGGCGCCGCCCGCGTCAACGTGGTGAGGGCATGAGCGCGATGAACACTGCCACCGCAATCGCCCAAGTGGTCGATCCCTTCCACGCCTGGCTGGAATCGTTCGGCATGATCGGCACGGTCGCCTGGATCGTGCTCAAGATCCTGCTGATCGCGATGCCGGTGATCGTCACCGTCGCCTTCTACGTGGTCTGGGAACGCAAGCTGATCGGCTGGATGCACGTGCGCCGCGGTCCGATGTACGTCGGCATGGGCATCCTCCAGGCCTTCGCCGACGTGTTCAAGCTGCTGTTCAAGGAAGTGATCCAGCCGACCAAGGCCGAGTCCTTCCTGTACAAGCTCGCGCCGCTGCTGACCCTGGCGCCGGCGTTCGCGGCCTGGGCGGTAGTGCCGTTCGACGCCCAGATGGTGTTGTCCAACGCCAACGCCGGCCTGCTGTACCTGCTGGCGATGACCTCGCTCGGCGTGTACGGCATCATCCTGGCCGGCTGGGCCTCGAACTCGAAATACGCCTTCCTCGGCGCGATGCGCGCTGCGGCCCAGGTGGTTTCCTACGAGATCGCCATGGGCTTCGCCATGGTCGGCGTGATGGTCGGCGCCGGCAGCCTCAACCTCACCGAGATCGTGATGGCGCAGTCCGGCAACGCCGGCGCGCTGGAGTGGTTCGCGCTGCCGATGCTGCCGCTGTTCGTGGTGTATTTCATTTCCGGCGTGGCCGAGACCAACCGCGCGCCGTTCGACGTCGTCGAAGGCGAGTCGGAAATCGTCGCCGGGCACATGGTGGAGTATTCGGGGTCGGCGTTCGCGCTGTTCTTCCTGGCCGAATACGCCAACATGATCCTGATCAGCTTCCTGACCTCCTTGTTCTTCCTCGGCGGCTGGCTGAGCCCGTTCCAGGGCCTGGGCATTCCGCTGCTGTCGGTCGACGGCTGGTGGTGGCTGCTGGTCAAGGTGTTCTTCTTCGCCAGCTGCTTCATCTGGTTCCGCGCTTCGTTCCCGCGCTATCGCTACGACCAGATCATGCGTTTGGGCTGGAAGGTCTTCATTCCCTTGACCATCGCCTGGATCTGCGTGGTCGCGGTGATGGCGTACTACGGCGTGTTCGAGCCGGGACAGTGACACAGGCATCCTAATGAACCGCATCGTTTCCTATTTCAAGAGCCTGCTCCTGATCGAGCTCGCGCAGGGCCTCGGGCTGACGCTCAAGTACCTGTTCAAGCCCAAGTACACGCTGATGTACCCGATGGAGAAGACCCCGCAATCGCCGCGCTTCCGCGGCGTGCACGCGCTGCGCCGCTATCCCAACGGCGAAGAGCGCTGCATCGCCTGCAAGCTGTGCGAGGCGGTGTGCCCGGCGCTGGCGATCACGATCGACTCGGAGAAGCGCGCCGACGGCACCCGCCGCACCACGCGCTACGACATCGATCTGTTCAAGTGCATCTTCTGCGGTTTCTGCGAAGAGTCCTGCCCGGTCGACTCGATCGTGGAAACCCACATCCACGAGTATCACTTCGACCAACGCGGACAGAACATCGTCAACAAGCAGCAGCTGCTGGCCATCGGCGACCGTCTCGAACCCGAGATCGCCGAGCGCCGCGCTGCCGACGCCGCCTTCCGCTGAGTACCCACGATATGGATCTCGCCCAGATCGCCTTCTTCGTCTTCGCTACCGCCGCCACGCTGTCGGCCGCGGCCGTGATCAGCGTCAAGAACCCGGTCCACGCCGCGCTCAGCCTGGTGCTGACCTTCTTCTCGGTGGCCTGCGTGTGGATCATCGCCGGCGCCGAGTTCCTCGGCGTGGCCCTGATCCTGGTCTACGTCGGCGCGGTGATGGTGCTGTTCCTGTTCGTGGTCATGATGCTCGACATCGACGTGGCGCCGTTGCGCGAAGGCTATGTCCGCTATCTGCCGTTCGGCCTGCTGGTCGCGGTGGTGATGCTGGCCGAAATGCTGACCCTGATCGGGGTCAAGGCCAGCCTGGCCACGCCGCTGACCGCGGACGCCGCCGGCGCCTCCAACACCAAGTGGCTGGCGCACGCGCTGTTCACCGACTTCCTGCTGCCGTTCGAGGTCGCCGCGGTGATCCTGACGGTGGCGGTGATCGCGGCGGTCATGCTGACCCTGCGCCGCCGCCCGGGCGCCAAGCACCAGAATCCGAGCGCCCAGGCCCGCGTCCGCGCCAGCGACCGCATCCGCATCATCAAGATGGACGCGGTCAAACCGGCGGTGCCGGCGCCCGCCGAGCCCGCCGCACAGGAGGCCAAGCCATGAGCGAATTCTTCGGGGCCGGTCTCGCCCTGGGCCATTACCTCGCCCTCGGCGCGGTGCTGTTCTGCATCAGCGTCGCCGGCATCTTCCTCAACCGCAAGAACGTGATCGTGTTGCTGATGTCGATCGAGCTGATGCTGCTCGCGGTCAACATCAACTTCGTCGCGTTCTCGCGTCAGCTGGCCGATCCGGCCGGTCAGGTGTTCGTGTTCTTCATCCTGACCGTCGCCGCCGCCGAGGCCGCGATCGGCCTGGCGATCCTGGTCACGCTGTTCCGCAACCGGCGCACGATCAACGTCGCTGAAATCGACACGATGAAAGGCTGATCCGGCATGGAACCCGCAATCTCCAAGTCCATCCTGCTGGCGATCGTGCTCGCGCCGCTGCTCGGCTCGATCGTCGCCGGCCTGTTCGGACGCAAGGTCGGCCGCGCCGGCTCGCACACGATCACCATCCTCGGCGTCGCCGCGAGCTGCGCGATGTCGATGTACGTGCTGTGGCAGCTGGCCGGGCAGGGCGCCTCGCCGTTCAACGAGAACATCTACACCTGGTTCCAGGTCGGCGGTTATGAGGCCCACGTCGGCTTCATGGTCGACAAGCTGACCGCGATGATGATGGTGGTCGTCACCTTCGTCTCGCTGCTGGTCCACGTCTACACCATCGGCTACATGGCCGAAGACCCGGGCTACCAGCGATTCTTCAGCTACATCTCGCTGTTCACCTTCTCGATGCTCATGCTGGTCATGAGCAACAATTTCCTGCAGCTGTTCTTCGGCTGGGAAGCGGTGGGCCTGGTGTCCTACCTGCTGATCGGTTTCTGGTTCAAGAAGCCGACCGCGGTGTTCGCCAACATGAAGGCCTTCCTGGTCAACCGCGTCGGCGACTTCGGCTTCCTGCTCGGCATCTGCGCGGTGATGTGGGCGCTGGGTTCGCTCGACTACGGCACCGTGTTCGCCAACGCGCCGACCCTGGCCGACCGCACCATCCAGGTCTGGGGCGGCGAGCACCCGATCGTCTGGTCGCTGCCGACGGTGATCTGCATCTGCCTGTTCATCGGTGCGATGGGCAAGTCGGCGCAAGTCCCGCTGCACGTGTGGCTGCCCGACTCGATGGAAGGCCCGACCCCGATCTCGGCGCTGATCCACGCCGCGACGATGGTGACCGCCGGCATCTTCATGGTCGCGCGCATGTCGCCGCTGTTCGAGCTGTCGCAGACGGCGCTGAACTTCGTCCTCTTCATCGGCGCCACCACCGCCTTCTGGACCGGCCTGATCGGCATCGTCCAGAACGACATCAAGCGCGTGGTCGCGTACTCGACCCTGTCGCAGCTGGGCTACATGACCGTCGCGCTCGGCGTGTCGGCGTACTCGGCCGCGGTCTATCACTTGATGACCCACGCCTTCTTCAAGGCGCTGCTGTTCCTGGCCGCCGGCTCGGTCATCATCGGCATGCACCACGAGCAGGACATGCGCAAGATGGGCGGCCTGCGCAAGTACATGCCGATCACCTACTGGACCAGCTTGCTCGGCACGCTCGCGTTGGTGGGCACGCCGTTCTTCGCCGGCTTCTACTCGAAGGACACCATCATCGAGGCCGCGCACCATGCCGCACACGGCGAGCACGCCAACTGGGTCGCCCAGTACGCCTATTGGGCGGTGCTGCTCGGCGCGTTCGTGACCGCGTTCTACAGCTTCCGCCTGCTGTACATGACCTTCCACGGCAAGGAGCGTTTCCGCGACGCGCACGCCGGGCACGCTCACGACGGGCACGCTCATGACGATCGCGCCGCGCATGCGCACGACGATCATGGCAAGCACGACCACGGCAAGCATGACGATGCGCACGACGACCACGGCCACCATGGTCCGCACGAGCCGCACGAGTCGCCGTGGGTGGTCACCGTGCCGCTGATCCTGCTGGCGATCCCGTCGGTGCTGATCGGCTTCTTCACCGCCGGCCCGATGCTGTTCGGCACCGACTGGCTCGACTACAAGGTCAAGCAGCTGCCGTTCTTCCTCGGCGCGATCGACCTCGATGCCGCCCGCGACACCATCGCGATGGTCGGCGAGGAGGCCTGGCACGGTCCGGTGGCCTTCGCGCTGCACGGCTTCCAGGCGCCGGCGTTCTGGCTGGCCTTCTCGGGCTTCGCCCTGGCCACGGTCATGTACTGGTGGAAGCCGGACCTGCCGGCCAAGGCGCGCAAGCTGTTCGCGCTGCCGGTGCGCATCCTGGAGAACAAGTACGGCATGGACAATCTGTGGATCGACGGCTTCGCCGCCGGCGGCGTGGGCCTGGGCAAGGCCTCGCGCGCGGTCGACAGCAAGCTGATCGACGGCGCCGTGGTCAACGGCAGCGCGGGCCTGGTCGGCTTCGTCGCCAACCTGACCCGCCGCGTCCAGTCCGGTTACCTCTACCACTACGCCTTCGCGATGATCCTCGGCCTGATTGCATTGCTCGCCGTCGTCATCCGGTTCTGGCACTAATCCGACAAGGACACCCGACGTGACCCCCGTGCCCTTGCTTAGCATTCTGATCTGGCTGCCGATCCTCGGCGGTTTCGCCACCCTCGCGTTCGGCAACGAGCGCGCCAACGCCGCGCGCTGGTTCGCCCTGGTGGTGGCCCTCGTCACCCTCGGCCTGAGCGTGACGATGTTCACCCATGCCGATTTCGGCAGCGCGGCGATGCAACTGGTCGAAGACCACGCCTGGATCCCGACCTACGACATCCGCTACCACCTCGGCGCGGACGGCATCTCCGCGGCGCTGATCGCGCTGACCACCCTGACCTCGACCCTGGTGCTGATCAGCGCCTGGACCTCGATCGACAAGCGCGTCAGCCAGTACTACGCCGCCTTCCTGATCCTCGAAGGCCTGATGGTCGGCGTGTTCTCGGCCCTGGACGCGATGCTGTTCTACGTGTTCTTCGAGGGCATGCTGATCCCGATGTTCATCATCATCGGCGTCTGGGGCGGCCCGCGCCGCGTCTATGCGTCGGTGAAGTTCTTCCTGTACACCTTCCTCGGCTCGGTGTTCATGCTGGTCGGGCTGATCTACCTGTACCTGAAGGGCGGCAGCTGGCAGCTGGCCGACATGTACGCGCTGCAGCTCAACGCGGCCGAGCAGATGTGGATCTTCTTCGGCTTCCTGATCGCCTTCGCCGTCAAGGTGCCGATGTTCCCGGTCCACACCTGGTTGCCGGACGCGCACGTCGAGGCGCCGACCGCCGGTTCGGTGATCCTGGCCGCGATCATGCTGAAGATCGGCGGCTACGGCTTCCTGCGCTTCGTCCTGCCGATCGTGCCGGACGCCGGCCACGAATGGGCCTGGCTGGTGATCGCGCTGAGCCTGATCGCGATCATCTACGTCGGCATGGTCGCCCTGGTCCAGGACGACATGAAGAAGCTGATCGCGTATTCGTCGGTCTCGCACATGGGCTTCGTCACCCTGGGCACCTTCATCGCCTTCGCCCTGGTCCATAACGGCGATGCCCACGGCACCGATGCCGCGCGCCTGGGCCTGCAGGGCGCGATGGTGCAGATGATCAGCCACGGCTTCGTGTCGGGCGCGATGTTCACCTGCGTCGGCGTGCTCTACGACCGCATGCACAGCCGCATGATCAAGGACTACGGCGGCGTCGCCAACGTGATGCCGTGGTTCGCCGCGTTCGTGGTGCTGTTCGCGATGGCCAACTCCGGCCTGCCGGGCACCTCGGGTTTCGTCGGCGAGTTCATGGTCATCGTGGCCAGCTTCCAGCAGCACCCGCTGATCGCGTTCGGCGCGGCCACCACCCTGATCGTCGGCGCCGGCTACACCCTGTGGCTGGTCAAGCGGGTGATCTGGGGCGACGTCGGCAATGCCCACGTCGCCGAGCTCGAGGACATCAACCCGCGCGAAGCGCTGGTGCTGGGCGTATTCGCGGCCGGCGTGCTGGTGCTCGGCCTGTGGCCGAAGCCGCTGACCGACCTGATGGAGCCCGCGATCGCGAACCTGGCCAGCCAGATCGTCGCGAGCAAGCTGTAATGCGCGGGCTTTGCCCGCGCAGAAGTGAGTAGAAGCGAGCAGTGAGGAACGAGTCGGAAGCGCGGGTACCCGCAGCTCACTTCTCACTCCTCTCCACTCGCTCCTAGAGCAAGGCTCCCGAACCGAGCCGGATCCGCCAAGAGATTCACTAATGAACATGCCCGTACGGACCTTCGCCGACCTGATGCCCCTGCTGCCCGAACTGGTGGTGATCGTCGGCGCGTTCGCGCTGCTGATGCTCGATCTGTTCATCGAGGAGCGCAACCGCATCGTCTCCCACGTGTTCGCGATCGTCGTGGTCGCGGTGGCGACGGCGCTGATCGCCTTCGACGTCGGCGGGCAGGGCACAGTGCTCAGCGGCATGTTCGTGCGCGACACCGCCGCCGACGGCCTCAAGCTCGGCATCGGCGTGGTCGGCATCCTGTCGATGATCTACACCTGGCCCTACCTGCGCGCGCGCGGCCTGTACAAGGGCGAAGTCGCAGTGCTGATGCTGTTCGCGATCGCCGGCATGATGCTGCTGGTCTCGGCCGGCAGCCTGGTCATGGTCTACCTCGGCCTGGAAATGCTGGCCCTGTGTTCCTACGCGCTGGTCGCCGTGGACCGCGACAGCCCGCTGGCCTCGGAAGCGGCGATCAAGTACTTCGTGCTCGGCGCGCTGGCCTCGGGCCTGCTGCTGTACGGCCTGTCGCTGATCTACGGCGCCACCGGCAGCCTGATGCTCGACCAGATCGCGATCGCCGCCCAGGTCGGCCCGTCCTCGCTGATGATGATCACCGGCGTGGTGTTCGTGGTCGCCGGCATCGCCTTCAAGTTCGGCGCGGCGCCGTTCCACATGTGGCTGCCCGACGTCTATCAGGGCGCACCGACCCCGATCACCCTGTTCATCGGCTCGGCGCCCAAGCTGGCCGCATTCGGCATGACCTACCGCCTGCTCGAAGTCGGCGCGGCGGGGCAGGAGGACCACTGGCGCCTGCTGCTGGCCGGCCTGGCCGTGCTGTCGCTGGCGATCGGCAACCTCAGCGCGCTGGTCCAGACCAACCTCAAGCGCCTGCTGGCGTACTCGACCGTCTCGCACGTCGGCTTCCTGTTCCTCGGCATGGCCGGCGGCGGGTCGCAGGGCTTCGCCGCGGCGATGTTCTACGCGATCAGCTACGCGCTGATGTCGGCCGCCGCGTTCGCCGCGATCATCGTCATGTCCGGGCGCGGTTTCGAGGCCGACAGGATCGACGACTACAAGGGCCTCAACGCGCGCAGCCCGTGGCTGGCCGGCATGGTCCTGTGCGTGATGGCCTCGCTGGCCGGCCTGCCGCCGTTCCTCGGCTTCTGGGCCAAGCTGGCGGTGCTGAAGGCCGCTTTGCAGGGCGACATGCTGTGGCTGGCGATCGTCGGCATCGTGTTCGCGGTGATCGGCGCGTTCTACTACCTGCGCGTGATCAAGGCGATGTATTTCGACGAGCCCGACGGCAAGATGCCGGCGCCGAGCGACGACCGCCCGCTGCGCGTGGTGTTCGGCGTCAACGCGCTCGCGCTGCTGGCGCTCGGGCTGGCCTGGAACCCGATCATGGACTGGTGCATGCGCGCGTTCGCGGCCTGATCGGCGGCGGCACGCGAAACCGGCGAGGGTTTCGCCGACAGTTCCAGCATCGGGCCGGCTTTCGCCGGCCCGATGCGTTTACGGCAGGCGATTCCTGCGGCCGGCGGTCGAGCGATTGCATGGGTCCGAGCGCATCTCCGGCGAAGCGGGTAGCGGGGGCAGGATTCGAACCTGCGACCAGCCGGGGAGGCGAGGGGAGCTGCAGACGGCATCGAAAGCACTGCGCCGGGTTCGTTCTTTTTTGGGGCTCCGGGTTTACCTCTGCGACGGCGTCGCCCGCGCCTGCGTTCTTGCCGTCATCCCACGCAGGCGGGCTCCGCTTTATTTCGGCGTAGCCGAACAGCCACCGCAGTTCGTGCGAGAACGCCTGGAGCCTGCGGTCCGGCCAAGCCGCATGGCGCCTCGGCGTTCATGGATACGCGTGCCCGCGGGGGCTGGCGAGTAGGTGGCACCACGGCGCAAGGGCGCTGCGACCAGCCCCTGCAAGGCCTGGGGTTGAAAATGGCGACAGCGTTTTACCCGCGCCCGGACCGATTGCAACGCTCATCGCAGAAAAGACTTGAAAATATTTGAATGCGCATTAAGATTGCGGCCTGCACCAACGCCGCGAAGTCCCCAGGGACGCCACCGGTTCTGTTGCAGCGGTAAGCGGCAATCATGAAGATCTGATTGCAGGCTTGCAGAAAGTAACGCCGGCCGTTATGATGGTCGGCCTGATGCGGGGTGGAGCAGTCTGGCAGCTCGTCGGGCTCATAACCCGAAGGTCGCAGGTTCAAATCCTGCCCCCGCTACCAGCTTCGGCTGGCGAATCGAAAGCCTCTCTAGAGGCTTTCTTTTTTGGCCGCGAAGCTCGGGCTTTGTGATCGCGCTCTGCTCGCGCGAACACACCGAAATCCAGTTGTACGGACAAGGGGCCCGATGGGCCCCTTGTTGTTTTTGGGTTTCCGGAAAGCCCGGTTTCGAACCGCGTCCCGCGTTCATGCGCTGGCGGACCGCGAAACCGGTGGCAGCGGAAACAGGACGTATCGAAGATTGGTCAGACCAGTCGCAACCCGAGTCAGGAGTCAAGGCGCGTGACGGACAAGGCAACGCAAATCGCTGCATTGCTCGCCCCGACGGTGGAGTCGTTGGGCGTGGAATTGCTCGGCGTGGAATATCTGCCGGCCGCCGGCAATGCCGTGCTGCGCATCTATATCGACGTGCCCGCCGCCGAGGCCGCCGCCGGCGCCGATGGCGCCGAACCGCGTTCGGTGTCGATCGAGGACTGCGAGGCGGTGAGCCGCGAAGTGTCTGCGCAGCTCGACGTCGAAGATCCGATCAGCAGCAATTACACCCTCGAAGTGTCGTCGCCGGGCATCGACCGTCCGCTGTTCGCCCTCGAGCATTACCGCCGCCTGATCGGCGAGACGGTCAAGGTCGCGCTCAAGCTGCCGCAAGAGGGCCGTCGCCGCCTGCAGGGCCGGATCGACGCCGTCGAAGGCGAGCAGGTCGTGTTCACGGTCGAGGCCGCCACCTTCACGGTGCCGTTCTCGAACATCGACAAGGGCCGCCTGGTGCCGGATTGGGCCGCGCTCGGCCTGGCTCCGAGCAAGGGCGAGCCGCAAGGCGCGCCGGCCAAGGGCCGACCCAAGAACAAGTCCTCGAAGGCCAAGCCTTCGAAGAAGAAGTGATCGGAACGATTCAGATTCAGCCAATTACCAATCCCAATAGCCGGCGGCTGCGAGCCGACCCGTGCGGAGTGACGAAATGAGCAAGGAACTGTTGCTGGTAGTGGACGCGGTGGCCAACGAGAAGGGCGTGCCGCGCGAAGTGATCTTCGAGGCCATCGAGGCCGCGCTGGCTTCGGCCGCGAAGAAGCGCTACCACGATGAGGACGTGCTGGTCCGCGTCAGCATCGACCAGAAAGACGGCAACTACGAAACCTTCCGCCGCATGGAAGTCGTCGCCGACGACGTAGTCATGGAGTCGCCGGACCGCCAGATCCGCCTGATGGACGCGATCGACGAGGTCGAGGGCGTCGAAGTCGGCGATTACATCGAAGAGCAGATCGAGAACCCGGATTTCGGCCGCATCGCCGCCCAGGCCGCCAAGCAGGTCATCGTCCAGCGCGTGCGCGAAGCCGAGCGCGCCCAGGTCGTCGACCAGTGGAAGGACCGCGTCGGCGAGCTGGTCACCGGCATCGTCAAGCGGGTGGAGCGCGGCAACATCTACGTCGACCTGGGCGGCAACGCCGAGGCGATCATCCCGAAGGACAAGGGCATCCCGCGCGACGTGCTGCGCGCCGGCGACCGCGTGCGCGGCTTCCTGTTCGACGTGCGCACCGAGCCGCGCGGCCCGCAGCTGTTCATCAGCCGCGCCGCTCCCGAATTCATGATGGAGCTGTTCAAGCTCGAAGTGCCGGAAGTCGGCCAGGGCCTGGTCTCGATCAAGGCCTGCGCCCGCGATCCGGGCGACCGCGCCAAGATCGCCGTGCTCGCCCACGACAACCGCACCGATCCGATCGGCGCCTGCATCGGCATGCGCGGTTCGCGCGTGCAGGCGGTGTCCAACGAGCTCAACGGCGAGCGCGTCGACATCGTGCTGTGGTCGGACAACCCGGCCCAGTTCGTCATCAACGCGATGGCGCCGGCGGAAGTGCAGTCGATCATCGTGGACGAAGAAAAGCATTCGATGGACCTGGCCGTGGCCGAAGACCGCCTGGCCCAGGCGATCGGCAAGGGCGGCCAGAACGTGCGCCTCGCCAGCCGCCTGTCGGGCTGGCAGCTCAACGTCATGACCCAGGACCAGGTCACGGCGAAGTCCGAGGCCGAACAGAACTCGGCCCGCCAGCTGTTCCAGGACAAGCTCGAGGTCGACGAGGAAATCGCCGGCATCCTGGTCTCGGAAGGCTTCAGCACGGTCGAGGAAATCGCCTACGTGCCGGTCGGCGAGCTGCTGGCGGTGGAGGGCTTCGACGAGGACATCGTCGAGGAACTGCGCGCCCGCGCCCGCGACGCCCTGCTCAACGAGGCGCTGGCCGCCGAGGAAGAGCTCGACGAGCACCAGCCGGCCGCCGATCTGCTGTCGCTGGAGGGCATGGACGAATCGCTGGCCTTCACGCTCGCCTCGCGCGGCGTGGTCACCCGCGACGACCTGGCCGACCTGGCGACCGACGAGTTGACCGATATCGAAGGCGTCGACGAGGAACGTGCCGCCGCCCTGATCATGGAAGCGCGCAAGCACTGGTTCGAATGAGGTGACACACGCCGCAAGAGGCTCAAAGAGCGTCTTGCGGCACACCGAGACCGGCCTGGCCGGCCTCGGATTCGCAGGATCGGGCATCGGCCCGGTCCGCGGGCAGGCCAAAAAGGTCTGCGCGAGCCGGTCGTGCGGCGCGCGCGGAGCTAGAATGGCGCCATCACGCGCGGGACTCGTCCCGCGCCACGAGGACACGGAAACCGAATGTCGCAGCAAACCACCATCCGCAAGCTGGCCGAACTGGTGAATACGCCGGTCGAGAAGTTGCTGGAACAGCTGGCCGAGGCCGGCATGAAGTTCAGCGGCCCCGACCAGGTCGTCACCAGCATCGAAAAAGTCAAGCTGCTCGGCTTCCTCAAGCGCGCTCACGGCAAGGCCGACAAGCCGGCCGAGACCGACGAGGCAGCCAAGAAGATCACGCTCAACCGCAGCCGCAAGCAGGAGATCACCGTCGGCGGCGGCAAGAACCGCACCACCGTCGACGTGGTCGTGCGCAAGAAGGTGACGTTGGTCAAGCCGAGCGAATCCGGCCAGTCCATCTCGCCGGACGACGAGCGCGCCGAGATCCTGCGCAAGCTCGAAGAGTCCAAGCAGCGCAACCTTGCCGAACAGCAGCGCCTGGCCGCAGACGACCAGCGTCGCGCCGACGCGGCCGATGCGGCGCGTCGCGCCGCCGAGGAGGCCGCGCGCGCCAAGGCCGAGCAAGCCGAGGAAGAGCAGAAGACCAAGCTCGCCGACGCCAGCGTCGTCGTCGCAGCCGCCGAAGCGGCCGCCGACACGACCACGGCCGTGCGTAAGCCGCCGACCGCCCACGGTCACGGCCATCCGAAGCCGGCCGCGCCGGCTCCGGCCCGGGTCGACCATAACGCGCCGCGCCACAAGACCCGCGGCTCGCACGCGATGGTCGCCGGCGTCGAGGACGACGATGCGGCCAACCGCTTCGCCGGCCAGCTGCACCTGAGCGCTTCCGACCGCGCCCGCCGCACCAGCAGCTCGCGCGGCAAGTCGCGGCCGCAGCCGCGCCGCCAGTCCGAGCAGGCGCGCTCCGGCGGCGGCCAGCACGGCTTCTCGCGTCCGACCGCGCCGATCGTGCGCGAAGTCGCGATCGGCGAGACCATCACGGTCGCCGACCTGGCCCAGAAGCTCGCCCTCAAGGGCGGCGACGTGGTCAAGGCGCTGTTCAAGATGGGCGTCATGGCGACCATCAACCAGAGCATCGACCACGACACCGCCGCGCTGGTGACCGAAGAGCTCGGCCACACCGTGGTGCGCACCAACGCCAACGCCGCCGAGGACGCGCTGATCGCGCACGCCGAGGAAGTGCAGGGCGACAAGGTCGCGCGTCCGCCGGTGGTGACCATCATGGGTCACGTCGACCACGGCAAGACCTCGCTGCTCGATTACATCCGCCGCACCAAGGTCGCCTCGGGCGAAGCCGGCGGCATCACCCAGCACATCGGCGCGTACCACGTCGAAACCGCGCGCGGCGTGATCAGCTTCCTGGACACCCCGGGCCACTCCGCCTTCACTTCGATGCGCGCGCGCGGCGCCAAGCTGACCGACATCGTGGTGCTGGTCGTGGCCGCCGACGACGGCGTCATGCCGCAGACCAGGGAAGCCGTGCAGCACGCCAAGGCGGCCGGCGTGCCGCTGATCGTGGCGATCAACAAGATCGACAAGTCCGGCGCCGACCCGCTGCGGGTCAAGAACGAACTGCTCGCCGAGGGCATCGTGGCCGAAGATTTCGGCGGCGATACCCAGATGGTCGAGCTGTCGGCGAAGACCGGCGACGGCGTCGACGATCTGCTCGACGCGATCTCGCTGCAAGCCGAAGTGCTGGAACTGCGTGCGGTGCCGATCGGCCGCGCCACCGGCACGGTGATCGAATCCGCGCTCGACAAGGGCCGCGGCCCGGTCGCGACGGTGCTGGTCCAGCAGGGCCAGCTCAAGAAGGGCGACTACCTCGTCTGCGGCGTGCAGTACGGCCGCGTGCGTGCGCTGTTCGACGAGACCGGCAGCCAGGTCCAGGAAGCGGGTCCGTCGATCCCGGTGCAGGTGCTCGGCCTGTCCGGCGTGCCGGATGCCGGCGATGACTTCGTGGTCGTCGAGGACGAGCGTCTGGCCAAGGACGTCGCCCAGCAGCGCGACGCCAAGCGCCGCGAGTCGCGCCTGGTCGCCGCCGCGGGCAACCGCATGGAAGACATCATGGCCCAGATGGGCAAGGGCGAGGGCCAGCTGAGCCTCAACCTGGTCATCAAGGCCGACGTGCAGGGCTCGGTCGAGGCGTTGCGCCAGTCGTTGATGGCGCTGTCCAACGACCAGATCCGCATCAACGTGATCAGCTCCGGCGTCGGCGGCATCACCGAGTCCGACGCGAACGCGGCGGCTACGGCCAAGGCCACGGTGATCGGCTTCAACGTCCGCGCCGACGCCTCCGCGCGCCGCATCATCGAAGGCAACGGCGTCGACCTGCGCTACTTCTCGATCATCTATGACGTGATCGACCAGGTGAAGCAGGTGGCTTCGGGCATCCTCGGCGTGGAAATCCGCGAAGAGATCATCGGCATCGCCGAAGTGCGCGACGTGTTCCGCAGCTCCAAGTTCGGCGCGGTCGCCGGCTGCATGGTGGTCGAAGGCGTGGTCAAGCGCAGCAAGCCGATCCGCGTGTTGCGCGACAACGCCGTGGTGTTCGAGGGCGAGCTGGAATCGCTGCGCCGCTTCAAGGAGAACGTCGACGAAGTCCGCAACGGCACCGAATGCGGTATCGGCGTGAAGGCTTACAACGACGTCAAGCCGGGCGATCAGATCGAGTGCTTCGAGCGCATCGAAGTGCAGCGCACGCTGTAATGAGGCCGGGATTCGTGATTCGGGATTCGGGATTCGCGAAGGCGGGTCCCGAATCTCCGGCTCCTTCGCTCCGTTTCTGCGAATCCCCAATCTCCAATTTCGAATCTCATGCCTAACAAATCGTTCCATCGCACCGACCGCGTTTCCGCCCAGCTCCGCCGCGAACTGGGCACGCTGGTGCACGAGGCCGTGCGCGAGCACAACCTGCCGTCGGTCAGCGTGTCCGACGTCGAGGTCTCGCGCGACCTGGCCCACGCCAAGGTGTTCGTGACCGCGCTGCAGGCCGAGCGTTCCAAGGAGGCGGTCAAGGCGCTCAAGGAACTCTCGCGCGAGCTGCGCTACCAACTGGGTCGGGCGATGAAGCTGCGCCACGTGCCCGAACTGCATTTCCATTACGACGATTCGGTCGATCGCGGCGAGCGCATCGGCATCCTGCTGCGCGATCTGCCGCCGCTGGAAGCCGGGCAGGCCGACGGCGAAGCCAGCGACGCCGACGGCGACGCCAAGCCCGAGTAACAAGCCCAAGGAACAAGCCCGAATAAGCGCCGGCGAGGGCGCATGGTTGCGGCCTGCCTCGCGGCGGCGCTCCGGTCGCCACCCGCAGGGCCCGTTCCTGGCGGCGCTGGCGACGAGCACTGCCGGCGCCTCGCGCCGGCATGCGGCCGCAGTCCGCGCGGCGATTTCCTTCTATCTCTCCTTCCCATCTTTCTTGCCCGAGCAGGAGCCCCCGCATGTCGCAGCCACCGCCGCGTTACGGCGCGCCGATCCCGCTGGCGAACGCCGCGCGGGTCATGCGCGCGGCCCAGGCCGAGGCCGAACGCCTGCAATGGCCGCTGGTCACCGCCATCGTCGACGGCGGCGGCCATCCGGTGATGTTGCACAAGCTCGATCAGGCGCAATATGGCAGCATTCCCGTGGCACAGGCCAAGGCCGAAACGGCGCTCAGGTTCCGCCGTCCGACCAAGGCGTTCGAAGACGCGGTCGCCGTCGGCGGGTTGGGCTTGCGGCTGCTCGGCATCGATGGTCTGTCGCCGTTGGAGGGCGGGCTGCCGCCGATCGTGGGCGGCGAGGTGATCGGTGCGATCGGCGTATCCGGTACGCATTCGGTTCAGGACGCGCAGATCGCGCAGGCAGGGGCGGACGGTTTGCTTGAACACCACGCGTAAACGCAATTGGCGCAACGTCGACGGCCTGCTGCTGCTCGACAAGCCCCCCGGCATCAGCTCCAACCAGGCGCTGCAGCAGGCACGGCATCTGTTCCGCGCAGAAAAAGGCGGCCACACCGGCAGCCTCGACCCGCTCGCGACCGGCCTGTTGCCGCTGTGCTTCGGCGAAGCGACCAAGATCGCCGGGCTGCTGCTCGGCGCGCGCAAGGCCTACAGCGCCACTGCGGTGCTCGGCCTGACCACCGACAGCGACGACGCCGATGGCGCGCCGTTGCTCGAACGCGCCGTGCCCGAATTCGACGACGCGGCGATCGAAACGGCCCTGGCGCCGTTGCGCGGCCCGATCCGCCAGCGCGCGCCGATCTACTCGGCGCTCAAGCAAGGCGGCGAGCCGCTGTACGCCAAGGCGCGCCGCGGCGAAGTCATCGAGGCGCCCGAGCGCGACGTCGTCGTTCATTCCCTGAGCGTGACCGGCCGCGACGGCCCGCGCCTGGAACTGCATATCGAATGCGGTTCCGGCACCTACGTGCGCAGCCTGGTCCGCGACCTCGGCGAAGCGCTCGGCTGCGGCGCCCACGTCGCGACGCTGCGCCGGCTCTGGGTCGAACCGTTCATGCAGCCGCGCATGATCACCCTAGACGCGTTGCGCGAACTGGCCGAGCAGGGCAGCGACCCCGCCCTCGACGCCTGCCTGCTGCCGATCGAGGCCGGCCTGACCGGTTTCGGCCGGGTCAGCCTGGATGCGAGCGCGGCCGAGCGCCTCGGCCACGGCCAGGCGGTCGGCTGCGAGCCCGGCGAGCCGGGCCTGGTCGCGGTGTTCGGCGAGGCCGGGCGCTGCCTGGGCCTGGGTTTGCGCCAGGCCGAGGGCCGGCTGCAGCCGCAGCGCCTGTTCCGTTGGGCGGCGCAGGGCGGCTGAGCGGCTCCGAGCCGGATGCTGCGAATGGTGGACTCGCGCCAGGAGGCGACGCGGCGAACAAGCTCGGGACGATGTCTATGCGCTGCGCGGCGGCCACGGTCGTCGACCTGGTCAGCCTGCGCAAGGCCCAGGGGCAGTGGCGGCTGCAGCCGGGGCTCGAAGCCCAGGTCATGATCGACGACCTCAAACAGGCGCGCATGCGCGATCTCGGCAGAAAGGCTGAACGGACGCCGGGCGAAGCCGGCGACTGACCGGCGCGCGCCGTATCGGCCGCGGATGCGCCGAATCATTGGCCCACAGGTCGCATTCACCGCCGCGGGCTGGTACAATCCCGCCGCTTTTCAAGCACTTCCAAACGGGACCTGCTTGGGCGGCAACCCTTAACTTAAGCAAGCGGCGGGCCAGGCGGTGCGTCGGAGCGATTTTCTCGCGACCGATTCGCTTCTGCGGGCCCCGCGTCTATAGAGAACACAGTCATGTCGATCGACACCAGCAAGATCATTGAAGACAACAAGCGCGGCGCTGCCGACACCGGTTCGCCGGAAGTCCAGGTCGCCCTGCTCACCGCCCGCATCGAGTTGCTCACCGGCCACTTCAAGCAGCACAAGCAGGACCACCACAGCCGCCGCGGCCTGCTGATGATGGTCAACCGTCGTCGCAGCCTGCTTGACTACCTCAAGCGCAAAGACGGCGATCGCTACAAGGCTCTGATCGAAAAGCTCGGTCTGCGCCGCTAACCGGACACCCAACCGCGGCGCAGCGATGCGCCGCGGTTTGTTTTGGCGGGGATGAAAACCCGCGTGGCGTTGCAGGAGGCAACGCCGCCTGCGCTCGATGAGCGCATGGCTTCGACCTGGCGAAACCGGGTCACGTGCCACGCGGCCGGTCGGACCGGCGCAACGCACACCCACCTATTGGTCGCCGGCGCCGGCGGCCGACCGGAGCGGGGCAAGGGCCCCGACCGGAACGCATAGATACCGAAGGAACCCACCCGTGGCAAAAATTACCAAGACCTTCCAATACGGCAACCATCAGGTGACCCTGGAGACCGGCGAAATCGCCCGTCAGGCCGGCGGCGCCGTCATCGTGAAGATGGAGGACACCGTATTGCTGGTGACGGCCGTCGCCGCCAAGAGCGCGCGCGAAGGCCAGGACTTCTTCCCGCTCACCGTGGATTACCAGGAGAAGTTCTACGCCGGCGGTCGCATCCCGGGCGGCTTCTTCAAGCGCGAAGGCCGGGCGACCGAGAAGGAAACGCTGATCTCGCGCCTGATCGACCGTCCGATCCGTCCGCTGTTCCCGGAGGACTACCGTAACGAAGTCCAGATCATCGCCACGGTCATGTCGATGAATCCGGAAATCGACGGCGACATCCCGGCCCTGATCGGCGCCTCGGCCGCGCTCGCGCTGGCCGGCACCCCGTTCCAGGGCCCGATCGGCGCGGCCAAGGTGGGTTACAAGAACGGCCAGTACCTGCTCAACCCGACCGCCGCCGAGCTGGCCGAGTCCGAGCTCGAGCTCGTCGTCGCCGGCACCTCGAACGCGGTGCTGATGGTCGAATCCGAAGCCAAGATGCTGTCCGAGGACGTCATGCTCGGCGCGGTGATGTTCGGCCATCGCGAAATGCAGAAGGTCATCAACATCATCAACGAGCTCGTCGTCGAAGCCGGCACCAAGCCGTCGACGTGGGAAGCTCCGGTCAAGAACGAAGCGCTGATCGCCGCGCTCAAGGAAGCCGTGGGCGACCAGCTCGTCTCGGCGTTCCAGGTGCGCGACAAACTGCAGCGCCGCGACGCCATCGGCGCGATCAAGAAGGACGTGCTGCAGCGCCTGGCCGGCCGCGCCGAAGCCGACGGCTGGAGCACTTCGGAGCTGTCGAAGGAATTCGGCGAGCTCGAATACCAGACCATGCGCAACTCGGTGCTCGACACCAAGGTCCGCATCGACGGCCGCGCCCTCGACACCGTGCGCCCGATCGCCTCGCGCGTCGGCGTGCTGCCGCGCACCCACGGCTCCTCGCTGTTCACCCGCGGCGAGACCCAGGCCATCGTGGTCGCCACCCTCGGCACCGCGCGCGACGGCCAGATCATCGACGCCGTCTCGGGCGAGTACAAGGAACATTTCCTGTTCCATTACAACTTCCCGCCTTACTCGGTCGGCGAAGCCGGTCGCATGATGGGCCCGAAGCGCCGCGAAATCGGCCACGGCCGCCTCGCCAAGCGCGGCGTGCTCGCGGTCATGCCGACGATGGAAGAATTCCCGTACACCATCCGCATCGTCTCGGAGATCACCGAGTCGAACGGTTCGTCCTCGATGGCTTCGGTCTGCGGCAGCTCGCTGGCGCTGATGGACGCCGGCGTGCCGATCAAGGCGCCGGTCGCCGGCATCGCGATGGGCCTGGTCAAGGAAGGCGACAACTTCGTCGTCCTGTCGGACATCCTGGGCGATGAAGATCACCTCGGCGACATGGACTTCAAGGTGGCCGGCACCGCCGAAGGCATCTCGGCGCTGCAGATGGACATCAAGATCCAGGGCATCACCGAAGAGATCATGAAGGTCGCGCTGGGCCAGGCGAAGGCCGGCCGTCTGCACATCCTCGGCGAGATGGCTCACGCCCTCACCGAGTCGCGCACCGAGCTGTCCGAGTACGCGCCGCGCCTGCTGACCATGAAGATCCACCCGGACAAGATCCGCGAAGTGATCGGCAAGGGCGGCTCGACCATCCAGGCGATCACCAAGGAAACCGGCACCCAGATCGACATCCAGGACGACGGCACCATCGTCATCGCTTCGGTCAACGCCGCCGCCGCGCAGGCCGCGAAGGCGCGCATCGACCAGATCGTGTCCGACGTCGAGCCGGGCCGCATCTACGAAGGCAAGGTCGCCAAGATCATGGACTTCGGCGCCTTCGTGACGATCCTGCCGGGCAAGGACGGTCTGGTCCACGTCTCGCAGATCTCCAACGAGCGCGTCGAGAAGGTCAGCGACAAGCTCAAGGAAGGCGACGTGGTCAAGGTCAAGGTGCTGGAAGTCGACAAGCAGGGCCGCATCCGCCTGTCGATGAAGGCCGTCGAAGAAGGCGAGGGCGTCGCCGCCGAGTAATCGGCACGCGCGCAACGTCGGATTCGAGAAAAGCGGGCTTCGGCCCGCTTTTCTTTTGTGCGGTTTCGTTACGTGTGCGCCATCAGTGCTCGAGCACGCTCACGCTGGTCACGTACTGCGAGTCGGCGGTCCACGGCGAGGGGTTGCCTACGCCGAGGCCGACCTGCAGGGTCTTGCCGGCGATGTTGCCCAGATCGAAATAACGCATCGGCACCAGCGCGCCCGGGCACCAACTGCGCGGGTTGGTGGTGGTGTTGTTGCGGAAGATGCCCGGGTTGCCGCGCGGGCTGAACTGCTCGTAGCTCGCGCAATCGATCCTGGTGCTGAAGGTGGCGATCTGCGCGCCGTTGAGTTTTACCGCGATGTCGGTGTGGGTGTATTCCTGGCCGCCGCTGGAAGCCCCGTAGCCGGCGATGCTGACGGCGAGGGTGGCGATGCCCAGGTTGGCGGTGTGCGAGACCGTGGCGGTGGCGATGCTGTCGTCTTTTTCCGACGAGCGCGACAGCAGGCCGATCACATCCGGGTCGCTGCCGGGCGTCAGCGCCTGGGTCGAGACCAGCGCCAGCGAATACTTGAAGCCGACCTCGGCGATCGCCGGATCGGTCACGCCGTGCTGTTCGCAGGCGTCGCCGCCGTATTGCGGGTTGGCGCCGCCGCTGATGCCGACCCAGATGTCGCGGTCGGGGTTGGCCAGCGCGGCCGCATACGGGTTCATCGGCGCATCGGGGTAGACGCGGGTCGCCTTGCTGCCCTGCCACATGTCGCTGAACGGCGAAATGAAATCGGTGAAGGTCACTCGCGGCGTGTCGACGGTCGGCGTGACGCCTTTCGGCGTGCTGATGAAGAAGGCCGAGGCGAAGCGATCGTAGGGATCGCACTGGGCGTGGTAGGTGATGCGCAGGGCGACGTCGTCGCCGACCCTGGCCTTCTCGGCGTCGCTGAGCTTGCGGGCGTACTCGGTGCCGCGCTTCCACATCAGCACGCCCGCAGGCGGCGTGTAGGTGGTCGGCTCGGTGCTGCGGTAGATGCCGAACTGCGGCACCTGGTCGAGTACCTGCACCAGTTTCTCGCTCGCCGGCGGCGCGTCGTGGACTTCGAACTCGTAGATGCGCGCGGCCGTGTCGCTGCCCTGGGTCGGCGTGGCGATGTCGAGGCGGACGTAGCGCGCGCTGGTCGCCGCGACCGGGTGGATGCTGACGTTGGCGCTGTTGTTGCTCACGCTGACCGCGGTGGTCCAGGCACTGCCGTTGGCCGAGGTCTGGATGCTGAAGTTCTTGCTGTTGAACGATGCGGGCTCGCCGCCGGCGCCGGCATGCCTGACGACGAAGCTCGATATCGAGCGGCTGGCGCCGAGGTCGACCTGCAGCCAACGTTTGCTGGCCGAGGAGCAGAACTTGTCGCTGTTGCCGCCGGCAGTGCTGCCGTTGAAGGCTTTCGCCGGCGCTTCGTTGGCGTTGCAGGCGGCCGAACCGGTGGCGGGCCGGTTCAAGGCGAGGTTGGCGGCCGAGGCGGTGCCGGCGAAACCCAGGCACAGCAGCAGGCTCGCGAACGGCAGGGCCGGGTGCAGGATCGGCCGGGGTAGTGGAGCGCTCAATCTCGATGGCATGAGGATGTCCTTGAGTGTGCGAAGGAGGCCGGCTCGACGATCGGCCGCCGCGACGGTCGCGCGGCGAGGGGCGAATCGGGCGGCCCGAAAACCGCGGGGGCCGCCGCGGCGGAGATCGAATGGTTTAGATCGATCCAAATCCGAGGTTAGGGCAGCACCGGGGCGCACATGCCGGCGGCAGGCCCGCTCGGGGGACGATTTAAGAGCACTCGTCCGCAGTTTCGGATCGCGGCTCGATCGGCCGGCGGGCGAGCGCGCCGGCCGCACCGGCGTGCTGCGCTCGCGGCGCAGGCTCACAGGCGTGCCTCGTCCACGACGTAGGCTCATGGCGCGCCCCGTCGCGGCCGCGGCTCGTGGCGCGCCGCGTCGCGGCTGCGGCTCATGGCGCGCCGCGTTCGCGGCGCTGGTCGCACCGGCGCGCGCCATGGCACGATCGCGCCGATGACCAACGGCTCCGACACCGCGACTCACTTGCGCGACCTCGTGCGATTGCGGCGCGTGCGCGACCGCATCGACCGCGAGTACGCGCAACCGCTCGATGTCGAGGCGCTGGCCCAGGGCATAGGCATGTCGGCCGGGCATCTGAGCCGGCAGTTCCGCGCCGCCTACGGCGAATCGCCGTACTCGTACCTGATGACCCGGCGCATCGAGCGGGCGATGGCGCTGCTGCGCCGCGGCGACCTCAGCGTCACCGAGGTTTGCTTCGAAGTGGGTTGCTCGTCGCTGGGCACCTTCAGCACGCGCTTCGCCGAACTGGTCGGCATGCCGCCGAGCGTCTACCGGCGCGAGGCGGCGCTGACGACCGAAGGCTTGCCGCCGTGCGTGGAAAAGCAGGTGATGCGGCCGGTGCGCAATCGCGAGGCTTCGGAACCGGGCAGCGCCTGAAGTCCGCCGCGGTGATCGATGGCGATGGATCGCTGCGTCGATGGCCGTCGCAGCGCGGCCGCGGCTTGCGCCGCTGCTGCAGGAGAGTGTCGTGGCGACGCCCTGATGGAGCGGCCGCCCTCAGTGGGTGTGGTAGACCTTGCTGAGGATCTTCCACTCGCCGCCGACCTTCAACAGTTGGAACAGGTCGCTGTAGCGCGCGCCGTTCCACCGGTCGGACTCGACCCGCGCCTGGGCGACAGTGCCGACGATCTCGATCGAGACGATCTGCGCCTGCAGTTGCCCGGCCGCGGGCGCGCTGTCGATGTAGTCGAACAGGCTGCGGATCGGGCCGCCGCTGAGGCTGCCGTCGGCCGCGAGGCCATGGATGGTCGCCTGCGGCAGGAACGCGGCGCGCATGAGTTCGCTGTTGCCCTCGCGGCCGGCCTGGAGGTAACGCTCGAGCACCTTGCGAATCGCGGCGTAGTCTTCCATGGATGCCGCGGGCACGCGCTTGCTCGTTTCCGGCGCGGGCGAGGGCAGCGCCAGGGCTTGCGCCGCGGCGCCGTACCAGGGCAGCGACAGGGCCAGTACCGCTGCCAGTATCGAGCGCCGTGCGGGCCTTGGATCGTCTGTATGGCGCATGGCTCGGCCTGTGGTGGGCGTGCTGTGGCGGGCGTGCGGTGGTCGGCGTGCATCTGCGGGCGGCGGCGATGGCTCGGCGCGGTTCCGCCGGGCCTTCGATCGCGCTTTCGCGGAATATAGCCGCATTCCGGCGCGGTCGTGGCCACTGTCGACGAACGGCGGCACGCGCCGCCGCAGAAGCCCGGCACGGCGACAAGCACTCGGCGTAGCGACGCCCGGTCCTGTGGGTAGCGTTTTCCGCTACTTCGTCGGCAGTTGCGCACAGCGGCCGCGGCGCTGCTACATTCGGCCGTCCTCTAAGGAGCCTCGGCCATGGCCTCGGGAAGTCTGGAACTGGAGAACTTCGTACGCGAAGCCTTGTTGCGCGGGCAAACCAAGGAGGCGACGGCGCAGGCCCTGGCGGCGGCCGGCTGGAGCGCCGAGCAGACCCGCGGTGCGCTCGACGCCTATGCCGACGTCGGTTTCGTGTTGCCGGTGCCGAAGCCGCGCGCCTCGCTGTCGGCGCGCGAGGCCTTCGCCTACCTGGTGATGTTCAGCACCCTGTATTTCGTCGCCTACAACCTGGGCAGCCTGTTGTTCGACCTGATCAACCTCGCCCGGCCCGACGCCGCCGACACCAGCTACGAATTCTGGCGCAAGAGCGTCGACGACTCGCTGCGCTGGTCGGTGTCGGCGCTGGTGATCGCTTTCCCGGTGTTCGTCTTCGTCGCCCACCGGGTCGCGCGGGACGTCGCCCGGCATCCGATCAAGCGGCTGTCGCCGGTGCGGCGCTGGTTGACCTACCTGACCTTATTCATTGCCGCGACCGTGTTGATCGGCGACATGACCGCGCTGGTCTTCAACCTGCTCGGCGGCGAGCTGAGCCTGCGTTTCGTGCTGAAGGTGCTGGTGGTCGCTGGCATCGCCGGCAGCGTGTTCGGTTACTACCTGTGGGACCTGCGCCGCGAGGAGGACACGGCATGAGCGCACCGGTCGGACGATGGCTGCTGATCGCAGCCGCAGTGGCGATCGCGGCGGCGGTGACGGCCGCGGTCACGGTCATGGGCGGCCCGGGCGCGCAGCGCGACGTCAGGCTCGACCAACGTCGTACCCAGGAGCTCGACCGCATCGACAATGAGGTGCGCGATTATTGGAAACGGCACACGCGCCTGCCGCCGGACCTGGCGAGCCTGGCGAACCAGCCGGGCGTGGCCCTCAGCACGGTCGACCCGGTCACCGCCGCGCCGTATCGCTATCTTGCCGGCGAGGCCGGCCGCTTCCGGTTGTGCGCGACCTTCGCCACCGACACCGGACGCGAGGACGCCGGGCGTCGCGCCGCGGCCGTCGGCTACCCGCGCAGCTGGCGCCATCCGGCCGGCGAGCATTGCTTCGAGCGCGACGCGTCCAAGCCCGATAACTGAGGCGACGGCGCTGCCGCGGGCAGGCTTGCGCCTGCGGCCGCGGCGAGGACGCTCAGAAAACATAGCCGCCGTTGACCCGCAGCACCTGCGAGTTCACCCAACTGCCGTCCGGGCCGGCGAGGAAGGACACGGCCGCGGCGATTTCCTCCGGCGTGCCGAGCCGTTCCAATGGGACAGCCCGCGGAAATGGGCGATCTGCTCTTCGCTCTTGCCGTTGAGGAACAGTTCGGTCGCGACCGGGCCGGGAGCGACCGCATTGACGGTGATGTTGCGGCCGCGCAGTTCGTTGGCGAGCACGTGTACCAGGCCTTCGACGCCGGCCTTGGAGGCGATGTAGGGGCCGTAGGTCGGAAAGGCCTTGCCGATCACGCTGGTCGACAGGGCGACGATGCGGCCGCCGTCGCGCAGGTGCTGCGCGGCCAGGCCGAGCACGACGAAGCTGCCGCGCAGGTTGGTGTCGACGACGCGGTCGAACTCGGCCAGGTCGCCGCCCTGGATCGGCACGTAGGGCATGACGCCGGCGCTGTTGACCACCGCATCGAGGCGGCCGTAGGTCTGCAGGGCGAGGGCGAACACGCGCTCCATCGCGGCCGGATCGGCGACATCGCCCTGGGCGGCGATGGCCTGGCCGCCGGCGTCGCCGATCTGCGCGACCACGGCCTCGGCCGCGGCGGCGTTGCCGGCGTAGTTGACGATCACAGCGTAGCCGTCGACGGCCAGGCGCAGGGCGATGGCGCGGCCGATGCCGCGCGAGGCGCCGGTGACCAGCGCTGACCGGGTATGCCCCGACTGGGTCTTGGCCGATGGATTCGAGGCAGGCTGAGTAGTCGACATGGCTGGGCTCCGATGGGCGGCGGCGGGATGCCAGGTGCCGCGGTGGAGGCAGTCTGCTGATTGGCTAGGGTTGGATAAATCAGGCCTGATTGGCAATACAATTCAATAATCGCCAACAATCGTCGCCACGGCCCGCATCGGAGCACGCCATGGACCGTCTCGAGGCCCTGCGCCTGTTCACCCGCATCGTCGAACTCGGCAGCTTCACCCGCGCCGCCGGCGTGCTCGACCTGCCCAAGGCCACCGCGACTCATGCGATCAAGGAGCTGGAAGCGAACCTGGGCGTGCGCCTGCTCGAACGCACTACGCGCCAGGTGCGGCCGACCCTCGACGGCCGGGCCTATTACGAACGTTGCGTGCACGTGCTCGCCGAACTCGACGACGCCGATTCGGCGCTGCGCTCGCTCGCGAGCCATCCGCGCGGCACCTTGCGCCTGGACCTGCACGGCTCGCACGCGACCGGGATCATCCTGCCGCGCATCGACGAATTCCGCGCCCGCTACCCGCTCGTCGACCTGGCGATCAGCAGCGGCGACCGCCTGGTCGATCTGGTCCGCGAGGGCATCGACTGCGTGGTGCGCTCCGGTAATCCGCGCGATTCCTCGCTGGTGGCCAAGCGCTTGGCGGTGATGCCGGAAGCGACCTGCGCGAGCCCCGAGTATCTGGCGCAGTTCGGTACCCCGCGGCATCCGGACGAGTTGTCGGCGCACCAGGCGGTGGGGTTCTTCTCGCGCGATCGCGAGCTGCGTTATCCGTTCGAGTTCATCGTCGACGGCGAGCCGCGCGAGGTCGCGTTGAGCTCGTGGATTTCGGTCGACGAGGCCGGATGCTATGTCGCCGCGGCCTTGCGCGGCTGCGGCCTGATCCAGTTGCCGCGGCATCACATCGAACCCTATCTGCGCGATGGCCGCCTGGTGGAAGTGCTAGGCGACTACCGCAGCGCCGGCGTGCCGGTGTCGGTGCTGTACCCGCAGCACCGGCAGCTGTCGCCGCGCGTGCGCGTGTTCGTGGATTGGGTGTCGGTGCTGTTCGCGGAGAAGTTCGCAGGGGCGTAGTCGGTCGTTTGGAGCAACCGCAATTCCCCTTGGGCCCCTTTCAAAGGGGGAAGGGGAAACTCGGGTTGCGACAAGGAAAGCGAACAGACAGCGAGCGCTCGCGCTCTCGCTCAGTCCACCAGTTCCCGCACGTAGCGCAGCAAGCGCTCCAGCAGATCCGGGTCGTCCACCGCGGCCGGCTTCGCCGCCGGTTTGTACAGCCGGCGCAGCTCCGGCAGCGGTTTCGCCACCGTGCCGAAGTCGCGCACGAGGCCGAGCGGCGCGTAGCCGGTGTAGCCGGGGAATACCGTGGCGAGGTCGGTATTTCCCATCCGCCGCACCAGGATCTCCGACAGCACCTGGCGGTGATCGGTGGTCACCGGCACATCGCCGAAATGCGGCGACAGGATTTCCGGATCGAGCCCGGACCAGGTGCCGTAGAAACGCCGGCCGTTGACCGGGCCGCCGAGCACCAGCACCGGGTTGCCGTAGCCGTGGTCGGTGCCGCCGTTGGCGTTGGCGCGCACGCGGCGGCCGAATTCGGACTGCACCACCACGGTCACGCGCGAGGCGTGTCCGCTCGCATCGAGCGCGGCATAGAACGCCGACAAGGCCTGCGAGAGTTCGGCGATCTTGTTCTGGTAGTAGTGGTAGCCGCTGCCGGCGGTGCCCTGGCCGTCGTGGGTGTCCCAACCGCCCAGATCCAAGGTGGCGTAGTGCAGGCCGAGGTCGAACTGGATCGACTGGGCGATGGTCCATAGCTGTTGCGCGAAACCGCTGGTCGGCCAGCCGGCCGGCGGCGCGCTGTAGGACTGGCGCGCGATCACCTGCAAGGCGCGGTCGGCGCGTTGGCCGCCGAGTTCGAGCGCGGTCGTGCCCGTCCACAGGCCGGCCAGGGTTTCGTTGACCCCGCGGAAGCCCACCGGCGAATCCGGCCGCGCGGTCTGCCACGACCAGGCGCCGGCATTGAGGGCGAAATCGCTCGGGCTGGCCATGGTCAGCGCCTGCACCGACGCGAGCAGCCCGGCCGGTTGCCGCGAGGCCACCCCGAGCGCCGGCAGTTTTTCCGCGCCGCTGAGGTTGGGCTGGGTGTTCATCGCGCGCGTCAGCCAACCGCTGCCGATGCCTTGTTGCCCGGGCGTGCCCAGGTCGATGTACAACTGCGCGTCGAAGTGACTGCGGGTCACGCTGGTGGCGAGGCCGCAGCCGTGCACGATGGCGAGATGGCCGGCGTTCCACAGATCGCGCAGGCCGCTCGCGGAAGGGTGCAGGCCGAAGCCGGTCGCCGCGCCGGTGCCGAGCGTCAACGGCAGCGCGCCGTAGGTGCCGGTCGCGGCGATCGACAGGTTAGGCCGCGCCTGTTCGTAGAAGCTGCGGTCGTTGCCGCTGATCGGCACGACCAGGTTGAGGCCGTCCAGGCCGCCGCGCAGGAACAGGTGCACGACGGTGTCGTGGCCGTTGGCGGCGGCGAAGGCGGGGTTGGCGAACAGCAGGGCGGGGCCGCCCACCGCTCCGGCGGTGAGGGCGGCGGTGCCTTTGAGAAACTCGCGTCGGGTCAGCGTCATGTCGGCGGCCTGCTAGCGGCTGAGGAATTCGGGCGACATCAGGATCAGCGAGACCATGCTGCGCAACCGGTCCTGGTTGTAGTGGCGCTTGAGGTCGTTCGCCGCCCAGGCGTTGGTGTCGGTGACCACGTAGCTGAGCGGGTCGCCGTTCTGGGCCATGAAGGCGATCAGGGTCTGGCGCCGAGCCGCGGTCGGCAGATAGCCGAGGATGCGCTTGCACCAGAAATCGACCAGCTTGGTCGGCGTCCACGACGGCACCTTGCTGCGCGTGGTCGCCAGGATCGGCGCCATCGGCACGCCGCCGTCCTGGGCTTCGGTGATCCAGTTGAGGATCTTCCAGGTCATCGCGTAACTGCCCGAACCCGACCACGCGGCCTGGGTGTCGGGATAGCCGTTCGGCGCCGGCCATTCGTAAGGCGCATGACCGGTGAAGCCCATGCGCCAGGCGAATTCGTCGCTCTTCGGCGTGCCGACCGCGATCGTCCAGTCGCTGCCGAGCGTGCGCATCGCCGCGGCGACGGCTTCGAACGGGCGCCGCGATTTCATCCCCCAGGCCTGCGCGAACGCGCTCGACAGGACGATGTGGCGAACGGTCAGCGCGATCTGGTCGGGGCTGCGCCAGTTCTGGCGGAAGATCGCCGCCGCGCTGGCCACCAGGGTCGGGCTGGGCGTGTCGCTGACGAAGCGGCGGATCAGTTTCTTGCAGATGAAGCGGGCCACGCCCGGGTGGCTGGCGAGACGGTCGAGCACGTCGCGCCCGTCCTTCAAGGCCGGCTGCTCGGGATAGAGCATGCGGCCGAGCAGGAACTTCGGGCCGGCGTCGTGCCAGGCCTGGCGATAGACGAAGCTGCCGTCGTTCTCGGTCGGGTACTGCCAGTGGCCGTTCTTGATCGACCAGCCGGTGAAGGCCGAGGCGGTTTCGTAAACGTCGATGTCGGTGTAGCCGGCCGGATAGGTCGGGTCTTCGGCATCCGGCGGGACCTGGAACGGGTCCATGAAGCCCAGGTAATGCTCGGCGCCGAGCGTATGCAGTTCCAGCAACTCGCGGGCGAAGTTTTCGTTCGGGCCGGCGCGGGTGTTGGAGGCGTTGTCGAGGTAGTAGAGCATCGAGGTGCTCTTGGCGACTTCCTCGAGCATCGCGCGGAAATTGCCGAACGCGTGCGGGCGCAGCACGTCGCGCTGGTAGTGCACGTAGACCGGGCCGGCGTCGTAGTCGCTCGCGGTGACGTTGAAATGGTCGTGCCAGAAATTGACCATGACCTCGCGCAGCTGGCGCTTGGAATGCACTGCGCGCACCAGCGCGGCGCGCTGCGCTTCCCAGGCCGGGCGCATGCGCACTTCGTAGACCGGGTTCGGCTTGACGTGGTCGGCCCACAATTGGGTCAGCGACTTGCCCAGGGTGGTGTAGCCGGCGTTGAGCAAGCGCGTCTCGACCGCGCTGTCGTCGATGTTGGCCCAGTCCAGTTGCCAGTCGACGTAGTTGGCCAGGCGCTGGGTGTCGGTGGTGCCGAGCGCGTTGAACTCGCTGATCGATTGCGCGGTGGCGCCGTAGCTGAGGCTGGCGAGCGCGCGCACCACGAACGGCGGACGCGGCAGGTCCAGCGGCGAGACCAGCATCGGCGAGGCCTGCACGTCGGGCGCGGGGCCGCGCGTCGCCTCGAGTTTGGCGCGCGCGGCTTTCGACGGCGTGCTGCGTCCGAGCGTGCCGTACCGATCCTGCAATCGAGCGCGGATCGCGGCCTGTTCGGAGGCGGTAATCGAGCGGGTCATCGGCGCGCTCCTGTCGTGGTCGTGTCGGGGAGCGCGAGCTTATGCCGCGGGCAAGCGGCAAAGTCCCGGTTGCGTCACAGATCATTCCGGCCTGGGATGCGCTGCGTCACTGTTCGAGTGCGTACCCGTGAAGACGAATTCACCTCGATGGCGCAGTTATCGGCATGGACGTGCGAGCCGTCACGCGAGCAAGGAGAACGTGTGCGAACGCAGAGCGTGCGGTTTTGCCGATTCTGTCGAATTGCCGGCGCCGTCTTCACGAGCGGCTCGCAGCGGGTTCGTGCGCGAGCGCACAACGCCGTGCCCGCGCGGCCGGCAGGCTCTGCGGCGCAAGGCAAATTCCCGGTCGCCATATGCAGATGCAGCGCCTTCATTTCAGTGTCTGCTGCAGAGCAACAAAGATGAATCGCACGCCAGCCGCGACGCCGGGGAAAGCAATGCCCCGCGGCCTGCCACCCCCTTCTGCCAAGGATTTCCCATGCACGCTGTCCTGCGGCTGCGACGCCGACCGCTTTCCGTTCTTCTTGCCCTGGCCCTGCCGGCGATCGCCGCGTCCGGCGCCGCCATGGCCCAGGACGCTCCGCCCGCCGAGCGGGCCGCGACCGACCTCGAACAAGTCGTGGTGACAGGCTCGCGCATTCCGCGCGCGACCCTGGAAGGGCCCTCGCCGGTCACCGTCATCAGCAAGGAAGAGATCGACGCGCAGGGCTATCGCAGCGCCTTCGATGCGATCAGCGCGCTGACCCAGAACACCGGCTCGGTGCAGGGCGAGGACTTCGGCAATACCTTCACCCCGGCGGCCAACACCATCAACCTGCGAGGCTTCGGCCCCAACCACACCCTGGTGCTGGTCAACGGCCGGCGCCTGGTCGACTACCCGCTCGCCTACGAAGGCTCGGTCAACGTCGTCAACCTCGCCAACATCCCGACTGCGCTGATCAAGCGCATCGAAGTGCTGGCCGGCGGCGCCTCGGCGATCTACGGCTCGGACGCGGTCGCCGGCGTGGTCAACATCATCCTCAAGGACAAGTTCGAAGGCACCGAGGTCAACTTGCGCGTCGGCGGCACCGAGCAGGGCGGCGGCCAGAACCAGCGGCTGCAGGTGGTCAGCGGCGCGTCGGGCGACCGGTTCGACGCAGTGTTCGGCATCGAGCTGCTGCATCGCCAGGCGATCTGGGGCGATCAGCGCGACTTTATGGATTCCTTGCTCGACCAGCCTGCCGGCACGGCGCTGTTGCCGACCCAGGTGGCGTTCCGGCGCAACGCGCAAAGCAACGGGTTCATCGACCCCGGAGCGGGTTGCGATGCGGTCTCCGGGCTGTATCACGGCTCGGTGCAGCGCACGCGCAATCCGCGCCAGGGCTGGTACTGCGGCAGCAACGAAGCCTCGCCGGCGTTCTGGACGGTGCAGACCCAGAAGAAGAACGCCGATGCCTACGGTTCGCTGACCTGGCGCCTGAGCGATCGCACCGAGGTGTTCGCCGACCTGCAGTTGGGCGTGTCCAGCATCGAGAACAACACCCGCGCGCCGAGCTGGACCTCGGACAACAACTACTTCTACAACCAGGCCAGCGGCCTCAACGAAATCTGGTACCGACGCATCGCGCCCGAAGAGATCGGCTCGGCGCACGCCAACAACAACCGCTTCCTCGAACGCTCCTGGGCCTTCACCACCGGCCTGCGCGGCAGCTTCGGCGAGTCGGGCTGGGACTATGAGCTCGCCTACAACCGCGGCCGCTACGAAAACCGCACCAAGCGCCGCCAGTTTCTCAGCGGCATCAACGAGTTCTACCTGGGCCCGCGCCTGGGCACGCGCAACGGCATCGGCGTGTACAACCCCGATCCCGCGCGCCTGTACCAACCGCTGACCCCGGCCGACTACCAACGCCTGACCGGCTTCTACGAAAGCCAGAACGCGGCCTGGATCCAGAACCTCAGCTTCACCGTCAACGGCGACCTGTTCGAGTTGCCGGCCGGCACGGTCGGATTCGCCGGTGTGCTCGAAGCCGGCAACCAGGGCTACAGCAACCGTCCCGATGCGCGCCTGGGCAACGGCACCTTCTGGAACACCAGCTCGGGCACGCGCGCCGAAGGCGAGCGCGACCGCTACGCCATCGGCGCGGAAATCAACGTGCCGCTCTTCAGCCGCCTGACCGCATCGGCGGCGGCGCGCTACGACGAGTTCCGCTTCGCCGGGCGCAAATCCGGCAAGGGCACCTGGAACCTCGGCCTCGAATACCGCCCGTTCGACAATCTGCTGTTGCGCGGCAGCGCTTCGACCAGCTTCCGCGCACCGGACATGAACTACATCTTCGCCGCGGAGACGCGCGGCTATAACCCGGGCATGACCGACTACTGGCGTTGCCGCACCGCCGGCCAGCCTTACGACGATTGCGATTACTCGGGCCTGGCGATCGACTACACCAGCGCCGGAAATCGCGACCTGAAGCCGGAAAACGGCAAGTCCTATGGGCTGGGCCTGGTCTGGTCGCCGTCGGAACGCTTCGACGTGTCGCTCGACTACTACAGCATCCGCCTCGAGGACGAAGTCACCAATCTCAGCAGCAGCCGCATCCTGCGCGAGGAGGCCGACTGCCGTCTCGGCACGACCGTCGGCGGCGAGAGCCGCGACATCGACTCGCCGTTATGCCGCAACGCGTTGAGCCGCGTGCTGCGCAACCCGGCCGATGCCGCTGTGCAGCCGAACCAGGTGCGTCGCGTGTTGATCAACGCGATCAACGCCGCTTCCGAGCGCACCGACGGCATCGACCTGAAGAGCAACTTCCGCTGGAGCGCCGGCCGCTACGGCGATTTCAGCAGCCGTTTGGGCTATACCCTGGTACTCAAGCACGACTACCAGCAGTTCTCCGACGACGAGAAGACCGACCGCCGCGATTCGCTCGACGCGACCGACTGGCGCAGCAAGGTCAACGCCGGGGTGACCTGGAACATCGGCCCCTGGACCTCGAACCTGGTCGCCCTGCGTTACGGCAGCCTGCCCAACAGCGACGGCAGCGGCCGCATCGCCCCGTACACGCGTTACAACGGCAGCGTGTCCTATCGCTTCAACGAGCGCGGCTCGATCGCCTTCATCGTCAACAACCTGCGCGACTCCAGACCGCCGGCGGACCGCAGCGGCGGCGGCTGGCCGTTCTATCCGGTCGGCAACTACGACCCCTACGGCCGCCAGTTCTGGCTGGAACTCGACTACCGCTTCCGCTGAGGACGCGGCACCGGCGCACGCGCAGGACGCGCGTCGTCGGCGGATAGCGCGAGGGCAAAGAGAAAGCGGGCCTCGGCCCGCTTTCTCGCATCCAGCCGATGCAGCCGAGCGTGCGCTCAGAACGGCCCGTTGATCGCCAGCGAGCGGCTCAAGGTCTTGGCCTCGCCGGTGGCCAGGTTGGTGTAGGTCACGTTGACGATGTCCGAGATCGCCATGCCGCCGCGGTATCGCTGGCTGCAGCGCGAGGTGGTGCAGGGCAGCACCAGGCCCAGCTCGGTGGTCCAGACATAGCTGTAGCTGCCGGCCGGCAGATTGCGGATCTCGAACTCGGCGGTGTAGCTGCTGGCCGGATAAAACGAAGTACAACGGCCGAAGTTGCCCACCGGCGGCTGATCGTTCGGGCTGACGAAGCAATACAGCACCGGCCCGGTGATGGCCTGGGCGCCGGGCTGCGCCGCGACCGGTGCGAAGGCGGAGGCGGCGACGAAGACGCCGCCGAACACGGTGTTCATGAGAGCCGATCCCTTTGATTTCATGAGGTCCGTTCCTGAGATGCCAGACCATTCTGGCCGGCCGAGAATAGCGCGCAGGCAACGGCCGGGATCGCGGATTGTCGGAACTGACAGGCGCTGGGCCGTCCTGGGCTGCGACCGATTGACGCACGCGGCTGCGAACTCGCCCCCAGGCGGTGTGGTGCGTCGCGTGGCCGGTTGGCGCGATGCGATAATCGCCGCATCGCGTTCACGGACACCGTCTTGCTGCACCTGCTGATCTACCTGCGATACATGGCGGTGGCCGGGCAGGTGCTCACGGTCGCCTACGTGGTCGAGCGCCTGAACCTGCCGATTCCGGCCAGGCCGCTGCTGGCGATTTCGGCCGGCTTGTTGCTCTTCAACCTGGTCAGTCATGTCTGGTGGCTGCGCCATCGCCACCCCGGCACGCGCGCGCTGATCCTGCAGTTGCTGGTCGATCTGCTGAGCCTGACCGCGCTGCTGTATTTCTCCGGCGGCCCGGCCAATCCCTTCGTGTCCCTGTACCTGGTGCCGGTGGCGATGGCGGCGATCGGCCTGGAAATCGCGCCGATGCTCGGCCTGACCGTGCTGACCGCGGCGCTCTACACCTGGCTGCTGCGGCATCACGTGCCGCTGCCGCACGTGCACGGCAGCGATTTCGAACTGCACGTCACCGGCATGTGGGTCAACTTTCTGCTCTCGGCCGGGATCATGGGGGTGGTGTTGAGCCGCTTCATGGCGATCGTGCGCGACCAGCGCCGGCGCTTGTCGGAGGCGCGCGAACGCGCGATCCGCGACGAGTCGCTGTCGGCGCTCGGCTCGCTCGCCGCCGGCACCGCGCACGAACTCAATACGCCGCTGGCGACGATGAGCCTGCTGATCGACGACTGGATCGCCAGCGAGGCGCCGCCGGCGCGCGAGGACGTCGAACTGTTGCGCGACCAGCTCGCGCATTGCCGCGAGCATGTGCGCGCGCTGGCCGAAATGGCGCGCCGCGGCGCCGCCGGCGAAGCCACCGTCGAGGATGCCGACCGCTTCGTCCATGCCTGTGTCGACCGCTGGCGCCTGCTGCGGCCGAATGCGACCGCGGTGTTCCGCGGCGGCGCGGCCGATCGCGAAGTACGCATCGACGCGGCCTTGCCGCAGGCGCTGATCAACCTGATCAACAACGCCGCCGACGCCAATGCCGCGCGCGGCCGCGACGAGCCGGTCGAGGTGAGCACCCAGGTACGCGAGGGCTGGCTGGTGGTGACGATTCTCGACCGCGGCGCGGGCCCGGCCGGTATCGCCGCGCGCCCGCGCCACGACGCCGAGGGCCCGGGGCTCGGCATCGGCCTGATGATCTCCAAGGCCAGCATCGAACGCAGCCGCGGCCGCGTGCGCCAGTTCGAGCGCGACGGCGGCGGCTGCGTCACCGAAGTCGACCTGCCGCTGACCGGGGCGCCGTGAGCCTGCCCGCGCGCTTGCTGTTGATCGACGACGACCTGGCGTTCTGCCAAGTGCTGGCGCGGCTGCTGCAGCGCCGCGGCGTCGAGGTGCAGGCCCGCCACGACGCAGCGAGCGCGCTGGCGGCGCTGGACGGATTCGCGCCCGAGGGCATCGTGCTCGACCTCAAGCTCGGCGCCGACAACGGCCTGCTGCTGATCCGCGGCCTGCGCGAGCGTTGCCCGCAGGCGCGGATCGTGCTCGCCACCGGCTATGCCAGCATCGCCACCGCAGTCGACGCGATGCGCCGCGGCGCCTGGAACTACCTGCCCAAGCCCTTCGACATCGAAGCGCTGACGCAGTCGTTCGAGTCGGCCGCGGCGGAAGCGCCGCCGCCGGAACCGCCGCTCGACCCACAATCTTTGCGGCGCCAGGGTTGGGAGCACGTGCAGCGCGTGCTCAGCGAATGCGGCGGCAATGTGTCCGCCGCCGCGCGCGTGCTCGGGGTCGACCGCCGCACCCTGCAGCGGCGCCTGGCCAAGCGGCCGGTGCGCGAGCGCTAGCCGAACTGCTCGCGCTCCAAGGGCAGGAGCGGCGCAAGCCGCGCCCGCGCCATTTCGGGCGGCCTCGTCGGGCCGGTCTGGTGGAGAGCGCTCCAGCCCCGACCCTTTTCATCGTGTCGCGTCGGCTCTGCGGCGGCGTTGTCGCGGCTTGCGGTCGCCAACCCCCCTTGTAGGAGCGACGTGAGTCGCGACCGCGGTGTTCCCAGCTCGCGCCGCAGGCCACGCTATGCAGTGGCGGCTCACGCCGCTCCTACAGGGAGCCACTCACCTGCATCCCGGAAAACCGCGCAGTCGTCAGGCCCTTGTAGGAGCGACGCAAGTCGCGACCGCGGGGTTTCCAGTTAGCGCCGCGCGCTGCAATTCGCGATCGCGGCTTGCGCCGCTCCTGCCGTTGAAACGGTACGGCGCTACTCGACGGTGGGCTTATACCGCTGCAACCAATGCGCGGTGCGTTCGAGGTAGTACTCCGGCGCGCGCGGCGCGTAATCCAGATACTCGAAGGCCGGGTGCTTGAACGCCACGGCGGGTTCGATCTGGGTGCCTTCGTGCCATTCGTTGAACGAGGTGATGCCGATGAACGGCGCGCCGCTGTCGATCGCCGCCTCGAACATCGCGTCGTAATAGCCGCCGCCGTCGCGGTCCTGGGTGTTCTTGGCGTTCCAGGGGCGCACGCGGGTGTCGATGTAGCCCGGGCCGACCGAGGGAATGAAAAGTTTGCCGTGCTGTTTGGCCCATCGCTGCAGCTCGGGCCAATGCTCCGGGGTGGCGCCGTAGCTGAAGCCGCGGCTGGCGAAGTAGGTGTAGAAACCGTCGAAGCCGGACTGCTCGAAGAAGGCGTGTTCGTCGGCGCCGACCCACAGGCCGAGCACGTCGGCATCGAAGGCGGTGCCGCGGATGCTGTCGGCGCCGTCGCGGCCCAGCACCTGCGCCCAGTCCTTGGCGTCGATGACGTAGGAGTCGTAGACGAAGAACAGCGGGCGCCGGCTGTCGGGATCGCGATAGAAGGCCGGGTGCGCGCCGAAGGTCTCGACCAGATAACGGATCGAGGCGCGCGCATCGGCGGCGGTCTTGCGCGCGGCCGGCTCGATCTGGAAGCAGATGCGCACGCCGTGGCGTTGCGCGGCCTCGAACAGCGGGTGCAGGCTCTTGAAGCTCGGGTCGTCGACGCCGAGCCAGGTCACCGCGATCACGCCGATCCGCGCTGAGGCGATCATCGCCATGTGCCGCTCGATCACCGCCGGGTCGGCGCTGCTGTACTCGCCGAGCTGCGGATAGAAGTTGGCCGAGATGTCGCCGCCGCCGGGCAGGCGCTTGGCGGTCCGGTCGCGGTCGTTCTCGCGCAGCACGTCGTGGGCCCAGTGCAGCGGCGCGCCGTCGAGCTTGGGGCTGCCGTACCAGTTGTAGTAGAAGGCGATCGCGCGCGGGTTCAGGGCCGGTCGCGCATCGGCCGCCGCGGCGAGCAGGGGCGACAGCAGCGAGACGAGCGACAACAGGGAACGCAGCAAACACAGGCGCATGGGCGAGCAGGGCAGCGACGACCGCCCGACTATAGGGCGCCGCGAGCGCCGCGCACAGCGTCCGCAGCGCGGCGGCGCGCGGTTTTGCCCTTGTCGAAATCGTCCAAACGCATCGACAGCCCGGCGATTTCGGGGCTGCGTTTGCGGGCGCCGCGTCGAGGGCGGACATTTTTTGATTCGTTTGGATTTTTTTGGATCCGCCGACGCCGACCTGGCCGGCTTGCAGATGGGCATTCAGAAGATCCCGACTCTGCGCGAGCCGCGACCGCCGTCTCAGGCCGCGCCGCCGCATTCCGGGTCCGCGACGGCGCGCTTTGCTTTCTGTGATGCCACTCAACGTCGCCGCCGGAACGCCGTTCGTATTCGCGTGGACGCCGCCCCGGCACGGGCGCAGTGTCGGTAGCCGTCCCACGATGCAGCCGCCGGGACGCCCGCAGTCGCTTCAGCACTCTCTACCCGAGCCGCCGCCGGCAACGACGGCGTTCCATGGAACTTCAGGAGAACTCGCATGACCGACCGTCGTCTGTTGCATCTCGCCATCGCCGTCGCGATCGGCCTCGCCGCTACCGCTTCGTCCGCGCCGGCCGCATCCTCCGGCGCCGACCCGCGTTTCGAACTCGACCTGGGCGGACTGCGCTTCGACCCGCGCGCCTCGACGCCGGTGCAGCCCGGCAGCGCCTGGGGCCGGGCACGCGCCGACGGCGAAGACTGGCGCCTGGTCCAGTTCGGCGGCCCGATCCGTCAGGCTTGGCTCGACGAACTGCGCCGCGCCGGGCTGGAACCGGTGCAATACATCCACCCCTACACCTATGTCGCCTGGGGCCGACGCGACGCCCTGGCGCGGCTTTCCGGCCGCCCCGAAGTACGCTGGAGCGGCGATTTCCTGCCGGCCTATCGGGTGCAGCCCGAACTGCGCAAGGCCGAACTGCGCAAGGCCGCGGCCGGGCCGGTCGAGGTCGACGTCATCAGCCGCCGCGGCGACTCCGGCTTCGTCACCGCGCTCACAGTGCTCGGTGCGAGCAAGGTCGGCGCCGACGCGCGCGCGATCGACCGCCACCTGCAGGCGCAGACCTTGCGCTTGTCGGCCGACCGCATCGCAGCCTTGGCGCAGACCCCGGGCGTGTACAGCGTGCAGAGCGTACCGACCGACGGCGGCCTGCGCGGCGAGATCAGCAGCCAGATCAATGCCGGCAACGTCAACGCGAGCAATCTCGCCTTGCCGGGCTATCGCGCCTATCTGACCTCGATCGGCGTCGACGGCAGCGGCGTGACCATGGCCAACGTCGACGGCGGTATCTACCACACCCATCCCGATCTGGCCGCGCGCATGACCACCTGCGTAGGCAGCACCTGCGGCGCCGCGGCGAGCAGCGCCCACGGCACCCATACCGCGGCGATCATGGCCGGCGACGGCGCTTCCAACGTCAGCGTCAGCACCGCCAACGGCAGCTTCCGTCGCGGCCTCGGCGTGGCGCCCGGCGCCAAGCTCGTCGAGCAGCGTTATTCGCCGACCTACAGCCAGGCCGGCGGCATGCTGCTGTTGATGACCCAGTCGGTGCGCAACCGCGCGGTGATCTCCGGCAACAGCTGGGGCCCGGCCGGTACGCCACGCGGCTACGACAACGCCACCCGCCAGGTCGATGTCGGCGTGCGCGATGCCGACCCCGATGCACCCGGCGATCAGCCGCTGAACTACGTGCTGTCGTTCATGAACGGCAACGGCGGCACCCAGAGCCAGGGCACGCCGGACGAAGCCAAGAACACCTTCACCATCGGCTCGACCAAGGGCCAGACCTCGGCCACGGTGCAACTCACCGCGATCAACGACCTGTCCGGCAACACAGCGCACGGCCCGGCGCTCGACGGCCGGCGCATCCCGAGCATGGTCGCGCCCGGGTGTTCGATCGATTCGGCCAACAGCGCGAGCGGCCACGGCCTGATGTGCGGCACCAGCATGGCCTCGCCGCAGGTCGCCGGCGCCAGCGCGCTGTTCGTGCAGTACTACCGCAACCGCTTCGGCGTCGATCCGAGCCCGGCCCTGACCAAGGCGGCCTTCACCGCGGTCGCGCAGAACCTGATCGGCCGGCTCGACGCCGACGGTGGCACCCTCGGCACCGCGCCCGACAGCAAGCAGGGTTGGGGACGGATGTTGATCAAACCGGTGCTGCAACCGGCGCAGAGCGTGCAGTACGTCGACCAGAGCCGGGTGTTCGACGCCAGCGGCGAGAGCTGGACGCGCAGCTTCACCGCGGCCGACCCGAGCCAGCCGATCCGGATCATGCTGGTCTGGACCGATGCGCCCGGCCACGGCCTCGGCGGCACCACCCCGGCCTGGAACAACAACCTCGACCTGCGCGTCACCGCCGGCGCCAGCACCTACCTCGGCAACGTCTTCTCCAGCAGCGGCTGGTCGGTCGCCGGCGGCAGCGCCGACACAAGGAACAACGGCGAAGGCGTGTTCCTGCAGGCCTCGCAGCATGGCGGCAGCGTGAACGTCGAAGTGCGCGCGACCGATATCAATTCCAACGCATTGCCGAACGCCGGCGACGACACCGACCAGGATTTCGCTCTGGTCTGCTACAACTGCGCCGGCTGAGGATTCACTTCACCGGTACAGAACCCCTTTCCCGCGTGCGAAAGAGGGCACGCTCCGGAACCCCTCTCCCGCGTGCGGGAGAGGGGCAGGGGTGAAGGCTCGCGTATCTCGAAGTCCCGATGCGAGCGAACGCCCAGCTCACACCACTCCCGTCGCATAAAACGTCGCGATCACCACGAACACCGCCAGGGTCTTGATCAGGGTGATCGCGAACACGTCCTTGTAGGCTTGGCGATGGGTCAGGCCGGTCACCGCGAGCAGGGTGATGACCGCGCCGTTGTGCGGCAGGGTGTCCATGCCGCCGGAGGCCATCGCGGCGACGCGGTGCAGCACTTCCATCGGGATGCCGGCGGCGTTGGCGTTGGCGATGAAGCTGTCGGCCATCGCCGCGAGCGCGATGCTCATGCCGCCCGAGGCCGAACCGGTGATGCCGGCCAGGGCCGTCACCGTGACCGCTTCGTTGACCAGCGGGTTCGGGATCGCGGCCAAGGCGTTCGCCACCACCAGAAAGCCCGGCAGCGCGGCGATGACCGCGCCGAAGCCGTACTCGCTGGCGGTGTTCATCGCGGCGAGCAGGGCGCCGCCGATCGCTGCCTTGCTGCCTTCGGCGAAGCTGCCCGTCACCGGCTTCCAGGCGCAGACGATCACCGCGGCGATGCCGATCAGCAAGGCGCCTTCGACCGCCCAGATCGCGGCGATCTTCGACACCTCCTGGACCACCGGCGCGGCATCGCCGATCACCGCCGGGTCGAAGCTGTGGCGGGCGCCGTAGACCTGCGGCAGCCATACGCTGAAGGCCTTGTTGGAGATACCGACCAGCAGCAAGGGCAGGATCGCGATGGCCGGGTGGGCGAGCCGGCCGCCGGCGAACGGCGCCGGTTCGTTGAGCAGGTTCTCGCCGTAGCCCTCGCCGGCGCGCAGTGCGACCCGGCGGCGCCAGTTCAGATACAGCAGGCCGACGATCAGGATGAACACGCCGCCGATCAGGCCGAGCCAGGGCGCGGCCCAGGTGTCGGTGCCGAAGAACGCGGTCGGGATGATGTTCTGGATCTGCGGCGTGCCCGGCAGCGCGTCCATGGTGAAGCTGAAGGCGCCCAGCGCGATGGTGCCGGGAATCAGCCGCTTTGGGATGTCGCTCTGGCGGAACAGCTCGGCGGCGAAGGGATACACCGCGAACACCACCACGAACAGCGACACGCCGCCGTAGGTGAGCAGGGCGCAGACCGCGACGATCGAGAGCATGGCGCGTTCGCGCCCGAGCAGTCGGATGGTCGCGGCGACGATCGATTTGGAGAAGCCCGACACCTCGATCAGCTTGCCGAACACCGCGCCGAGCAGGAACACGGGGAAATACAGCTTGAGAAAGCCGACCATCTTGTCCATGAACAGGCCGGTGAACATCGGCGCGACCAGGCTGGGGTCGGTCAGCAACACCGCGCCGAGCGCCGCCACCGGCGCGAACAGGATCACGCTGTGGCCGCGGTAGGCGACATACATCAGAAAGCACAGCGCGGCCAGCACGATCACGAACGCCATCGGTTTTTTCCCAGTGACGAACGTCCAGGCCCGTCGGTGCGCGCAGTGTCGGCAAGCGCGCGCGGGCGGGGCATTGTCCGAAGGTACAGCTGCCCGTCCCGACCGGGTCCTCCTAGTCTGCGCGGCATGACGGGGGCCTTCGTCCTGCCGCCGCCGCCATTCTCGCGTGGGGGCGGAATGGCGGCGGTGCGGACACCGGCCCATCGCGATCGCTACGACCGGCCGCTACAAGGGGAGAGACATACGTGAAGCAAGGCAAACCAACACGCAGCAAGATCGGTCACAGCACGCTGAGCCTGGCCATCGCCGGCGCGTTGCTGGCGCCGGCCGCCTGGGCGCAGGACGCCGCGCCGGCCGCCGAGGCGCAGGCCAAGACGCTGGGTTCGATCACCGTGACCGCGCGCAAGCGCGAGGAGACCTTGCAGGACGTGCCGGTCGCGATCACCGCGTTCACGCCCGAGGCGCTGGACCGGCTCAACGTCGAGGACCTCAGCGACCTCGACGCGCAGGTGCCCAACCTGACCATCTACGCCGCGCGCGGCTCCAGCAGCACCATCACCGCCTATATCCGCGGCGTCGGCCAGTCGGACCCGCTGTGGGGCGTGGACCCCGGTGTCGGCATCTACATGGACGACGTCTACATCGCCCGTCCGCAGGGCGCCTTGCTCGACGTGTTCGACGTCGAGCGCATCGAGGTGCTGCGCGGCCCGCAGGGCACGCTGTACGGCAAGAACACCATCGGCGGCGCGATCAAGTACATCTCGCGCGGCCTGCCGACTTCGCTCGACGGCTTCGCTTCGGTCACCGTCGGCAACTACGGCCAGCTCGACGTCAAGGCGGCGATCGCCGGCCCGATCGGCGGCAGCACCCAGGGCGGCGATGCCACCCTGCGCGGCCGCCTGTCGGTCGCCAGCCTCAACCGCGACGGCTTCGGCGAGAACACCGTCACCGGCCAGGACGTCAGCGACAAGGAGATCCTCGCCCTGCGCGGCAGCCTCGGCGCCTATGTCAGCGACGCGCTCGACATCCAGTTCGCGTTCGACTGGATGGACGACCAGTCCGGCGTGCGCGGCGCCAGGATGCTCGCCGCCAACCGCTTCGCCCCGGGCCAGGCGCCGCTGGAGTCGCGCTACGACATCCGCAGCGGCATGCCGAACATCAACGACACCACCATCAAGGGCGCCTCGGCGACGGTCAACTGGCGCGCCAGCGAGGACTGGAGCTTCAAGTACGTGCTGGCCAAGCGCGAGTCCGACACCGAGACCAACATCGACTTCGACACCCTGCAGAACAAGATCGCCGACGTGAAGGCGTTCTACAGCGACCAGCAGATCACCCACGAATTGCAGGCGAATTACGACGGCGGCGGCCGTGCCCGCGGCGTCATGGGCGTCTATGCCTTCGACGGCGAGGCCGGCGGCCAGGTGCTCAACAATTTCTTCAATGCCAGTTTCGGCGACACCCAGGGCACGGTCTTCACCGAGAGCATCGCCGCCTACGCCGATTGGACCTTCGACCTCACCGACAAGCTCAAGCTCGACGTCGGGGTGCGCTACACCGACGAGGACAAGCGCGCCAAGGTGCTCAACCGCGGCTACCGCGACGCCAGCTTCACCGTCCCCAACGGGCTGATCGCGGCGAATTTCGACCGCAAGATCAATTTCAAGAACACCTCGCCGAAGATCTCGCTCGATTATCAGATCGCGCCGGACATCCTGCTGTACGGCCTGGCCACCCGCGGCTTCAAGTCCGGCGGCTACAACATCCGCGCCCAGGCCGCGGCGGTGCCGCGTTCGGCCGAGCCCTTCGACGACGAGGTCGTCGACAGTTTCGAGGTCGGCAGCAAGATGGCCTTCTTCGACCAGCGCATGTTCTTGAACCTGGCCTATTTCCACAACGACTACAAGGACATCCAGCTGTCGGTGTTCACCGCCTATGACAGCAACGGCGACGGCACCAACGACGCCTTCTTCGGCGATTTCACCAACGCCGGTTCCGGCACGGTGCAGGGCCTGGAAGTCGAGTACCAGTGGCTGCCGAACGAGCATTGGCTGATCTCGGGCAACCTGGCCTGGCTCGACGCCAAGTACGACGAATTCATCTACGCCGGCGTCAACATCGCCAACGAGCAGGAGTTCACCAACGCCCCGGATTTCTCCGGCGCGCTCAACGTCGAGTACCGCACCGACCTGAGCGACGGCAGCAACCTGTCGGCGCGGGTGGGCTACAGCTACCAGAGCGACGTGGTGGCGACCACCGAGATCGTGCGCACCGGCGCGGTGCCGATCACCCAGGACGGCTACGGCCTGGTCAACGCCGGCGTGACCTGGAAGAGCCCGGGTCCGTGGACGGTGTCCTTGCAGGGCACCAACCTGGCCGACAAGGAGTACCGCACCACCGGCTACAGCCTCAACTCGGCCCTGGGCGTCTACACCGGCTTCTACGGCCCGCCGCGCCAATACACCCTGTCGGTGAAGTACGCGTTCTGAGCGTTGCCACGGCGGCCGACGACGCCGCCGTTGTGGCGTGAATCCTCTGCCAGGGATGGCGGGGATTCGTTTCGGGGATGCGTGAGGTCGGACGGTGGGGAGCCGGTAGTTGGCGACAGTAGCGAGTAACCGATAGCGAGTAGTGAGTAACTAGTAACGAGTAACGGGTGAGAAGAGCGAATAGCAAGTAGCGAGGAGCGTAAAGGCAACGACAAAGGCGTAAATTCCCTTCGGCTCCTCTTCAAGGGGGAAGCCCTTGGGGTCGTCCGCTGTGGAGACTTGTGCCGTTCCGTAGAAGGAGTGCTCCAGGGAGGCTCGTTCTCGCCGAAACCCATGCTGTCCACCAGGGGAGGGGGCTTTGCTCCTGACTTTGCCCTTGCTTCTGCTCCTGGCTCCGTCGCCGCACCGCCGTAGCCGGCGTCCGTCCCGCCTCATCGCCATCCGCCGCGGCGAACCGCTGCGTTATCCTGCGCCGATGCGTCCAGTCGCCGCCTCATGCTGAGCCTTACCGTCGTCGCGCTGGCCAGCCTGGCCTGGCTGGCGCTGATGTTCGGCACCGCGCTGTTCGCCGAGCGCCGGCCGAACGTGCTGGCGCGGCACTGGCGCCATATCTACGCACTGTCGCTCGCGGTGCACTGCACCTCGTGGACCTTCTACGGCACGGTCACCCAGGCGGCGCGCTACGGCTGGCCGCTGCCGCCGACCTTCCTCGGCTCGATCCTGTTCTATGCGCTCGCGCTCGGCTTCATGGTCAAGCTGGTCAAGCTCGCGCGCGAAACCAACGCGACCTCGCTCGCCGACCTGATCGCCACGCGCCTGGGCAAGGACGCCTGGCTCGCCGCGCTGGTGACCCTGATCGCCGCGCTCGGCCTGATCCCCTACATCGCCCTGCAGCTGAAAGCGGTGGCGATGAGCTTCGCGATGCTGACCACGCGCGCGACCGACGGCGGCGCGCTGCCGGCCTGGCGCGACAGCGCGCTGTACGTGGCCTTGGCGATGGCCCTGTTCGCGATGCTGTTCGGCACCCGCCGCGCCAGCGCGGCCGAGCACAACCGCGGCCTGGTCCTGGCGATGGCGTTCGAGTCGGTGTTCAAGCTCGCGGCGATGCTCGCGCTGGGCGCCTTCGTCTGGTTCGGGCTCGGCGACTTGCCGCAGGCGGCCACCGCCGCCGCCGCGCCGGCGCAACCGGCGGGCGGCTTCGTGCCGCTGGTGCTGCTCGGCGGGCTGGCGATGTTCATCCTGCCGCACCAGTTCCACGTGGCGGTGGTCGAATGCCGGGACGAGGCCGACGTGCGCACCGCGCGCTGGCAGTTTCCGCTGTACCTGCTGCTGATCGCGTTGCCGGTGCTGCCGCTGGCCAAGCTCGGCCAGTCCCTGCTCGGCAGCCAGGTGCCCTCGGACCTGTACGTGCTGGCCTTGCCGCTGGCGCAAGGGCACGAGTCGCTGGCGCTGTTCGCATTTCTCGGCGGGCTCAGCGCCGCCACCGGCATGGTCGTGGTGAGCACGCTCACCCTGAGCCTGATGATCGGCAACCACTGGTTCGCGCCGGGCCTGCTGCGCGGCGCCTGGGCGCGCAACGACGACCTGCGCGGGCGCGTGCTGGCGCTGCGCCGCGCCGGCATCGTCGCGATCATGCTGTTGGCCTGGGCCTATAGCCGGCTGATCGCAGGCAGCGAAGCGCTGGCCGATGTCGGCGCGGTGTCGTTCTCGGCCCTGGCGACTCTCGCGCCGGCGCTCGCCTTCGCGGTGTGGCGGCCGCAGACGCCGGCGCGCGCGGCCTTCGCCGGCATCGTCGCCGGCTTTGTCGCCTGGGCCTGGGTATTGCTGCTGCCGATGTTGTACGAGGCGCGCGGCCTGGCGCCGCCGTGGCTGCACGAGGGCCCGTTCGGCTGGCATTGGCTGGCGCCGGAGCGTCTGTTCGGTCTGACCGGTTGGAGCCGGCTCGGCCGTGCGGTCGGCGTCAGCCTGTTCATCGGCACCCTGGCGACCGTACTGATGGCGCTGTGGCGGCGCGAATCGCCGCGCCACGCGCGGCGCGGGCTCGATGCGCAGACCTTGCGCGACGCCGGCCTGCGCTTTCTCTCGCGCGAACGAGTCGCGCAATTGCTCGACGGCGTGCCGGCCGGCGGCGCGGTCGACGCGACGGTCGAAGCCGGGGTCGAGCGCGAACTCGCCGCAGTGCTCGGCTCGGCCTCGGCGCGGGTGCTGCTGGATGCGGCGCGCCGCGAGGCAGGGCGCGACCTCGACACGGTCGCGGCGATCGTCGGCGAGGCCTCGGCCGACCTGCGCTTCAACCAGCGCCTGCTGGAAGCGGCGCTGCAGAACATGAGCCAGGGGATCAGCGTAGTCGATGCGCAGTTGCGCCTGGTCGCCTGGAACCGCCGTTACGCCGAATTGTTCGGTTATCCGGCCGAGTTGCTCCAGGTCGGCCGGCCGATCGCCGATCTCGCGCGCTGGGCGATGCAGCGCCTGCCGATGCAGGCCGATATCGAATACTCGCTGCAACGGCGCCTGGCCTTCATGCGCGCCGGCACCGCGCATCTGTCCGAGCGCGTGCTCGCCGACGGCAGCATCATCGAAATCCGCGGCAACCCGATGCCCGGCGGCGGCTTCGTCGCCACCTTCACCGACGTCACCGCGTTCCGGCGCGCCGAGGCCGGGCTGATCCAGGCCAACGAGACCCTGGAGCAGCGCGTCGCCGAGCGCACGGCCGATCTCGAAGTCGCGACCCGCGAAGCCGAACGCGCCAACGAAGCCAAGAGCCGTTTTCTCGCCGCGGTCGGCCACGACCTGATGCAACCGCTGCACGCCGCGCAGTTGTTCGCCGATGCGCTCGCGCAGCAGCTGGTCGAACCGGCGCAACGCGAAACCGTGGCCCAGATCGGCGGCGCGCTCGATTCCACCGGCGATCTGTTGACCGGTCTGCTCGACATGTCGCGTTTGCAAGCCGGCGGCCTGGTGCCGCAACCGCGCGAGTTTCCGCTGGCCGAGGTGCTGGAGCCGCTGGCCTCGGAGTTCGGCGCGATCGCCGCCGCGCGCGGCCTGCGTTTCCGCTATGTCGCTTCGCGCGCGTGGACGCGCAGCGACCCGCAGCTGTTGCGCCGGGTATTGCAGAACTTTCTCGCCAATGCGGTGCGCTACACCGCGCAGGGGCGGGTGCTGATCGGCGTGCGCCGGCGCGGCGGCGGCCTGTCGATCGAAGTGCACGACAGCGGCCCGGGCATCGCGCCGGAGCAGCGGACGATGATCTTCGAAGAATTCCGCCGCGGCGCCGACGCGCCGGGGCAGGGCCTCGGCCTGGGCCTGTCGATCGCCGACCGCATCGCGCAATTGCTCGACGCGCCGCTGAGCCTGCACAGCCGGGTCGGCCGCGGCACCGCGTTCGGCGTGCGTGTGCCGTGCCTGTCCGCGCCGCCGGCGATCGCGCCGGCCGGGCAGGCGCGCGGCATCGCCGGGTTGCGCGTGCTCGCGGTCGACAACGATCCGCAGGCGCTGAGCGCATTGAGCGAAACCTTGCGGCGCTGGGGTTGCGCGGTGGTCGCCGCGAGCGGCGGCGAACAGGCGCGCCAGGCGATGCGCGAGCAGCCCGCGGCGCTGTGGCTGTTCGACTACCACCTCGACCACGAAGACACCGGCGTGGCCCTGGCGCAGCGGCTCAGCGAGGAGTTCGGCGCGCGTCCCTGCCTGCTGCTGAGCGCCGACACCGGTGCTGCGGTGCGGCAATCGGTGCACGCCGCCGGCTGGTCGCTGCTGGCCAAACCGGTCAAGCCGCTGGCCCTGAAATCGGTGCTCGACCGCCTGCTCGCCGCCGGCGCGATCGAGCGCTGAGCGCCGTCGCGGCGCCCACTTTTGGATGGTGACCAAGCGTGAGCAAAGTCAAGAAAATTCCGTGGTCATTTTCTAGCCAACCCTATTGCAATGCTTGTGTAGCAACGCCTCGCGAGGGGTTCGAACACAACTGTCCGCAGGCTTGTCCACAGGCTGTGTGGACAACACGGGCGGCGAAAACGATAAACAGCCTGAATGTGCCGGCGTTCCCGCCGCGCGCCCGGCCGAAGGCCTATCACGATCCGCGATGGCGTGCGCAGTCTTGACGACGCGAGTGTCCGACGCTAGGCGCCACTGAGCATTGCAGGGGGCGCGGCGGACGCCGCGCGTCCAAGCCGACGAGCGCGCTCAGTCTTCGATTCGCCGCGCCGGATCGGACAATTCGAGTTCGCGCAAGACCACGCCGGCCTGGGTGCGGTTGCGCACGCCGAGACGGTCGAAGATCGCCGACAGATGCGCCTTGACCGTGCGTTCCTGCACGTCGAGGCGATCGGCGATCTGTTTGTTGAGCAGGCCTTGAGCGACCAGGCTCAGCACCCGGAACTGCTGCGGCGACAGACTGGCCAGGCGCGAGGCGAGGTCGGCGTCGCCGCGTTCGCTGTGGGTGCGCGCGACCGCGGCGCGCAACGACGCCGGCAGCCACTGCTCGCACGCCAGCACCGCGCGGATCGCATCGCGCAATTCGTCCAGCCCGGAACTCTTGGGCAGATAACCGGCGGCGCCGTGATCGAGCGCGCGCCGCACCACGCGCGGATCGTCGTTGGCCGATACCACCGCGACCGCGGTGCCCGGGTATTGCGCGCGGATCGCCGCGAGCCCGGCCAGGCCGTGGTTGCCGGGCATGTGCAGATCGAGCAGGACCAGGTCGATGCCGGGTTCGGCCTCGAGCGCGGCGAGGGTGTCGTCGAGCGTGCCGGCCTCGCGGATCGCGGTGTCGGGCACGGCGTCGGCCGCGGCCTGGCGCAGCGCGGCGCGGAACAGCGGGTGGTCGTCGGCGATCAGCAGGGTCGGCATCGCGCCAAGCCTAGCAGGCCGGGCGCGCCGGCCCGCGGCGATCGCGCACGGCTGTACCAAAGTACGATGAGGCGCCGCGCGCGACTTGCTAGCCTGCGGGGATGAGCGCCCAATCCCTACGCACCGCCGCGGCCAGCGCCGCCCTCGTCCTGTTGGCTGGAGCGGCCTCGCCGATGGCGTTCGCCGCCAAGCCGCAGCCCGCCGTCCCGGACACCCGCCAGGAAGCCGCCTCGATGTTCAGCGCCGAACGCCAGACCGAGCACCGCGGCGAGCACGACGACCTGCTCAGCGCCGGCCTCGGCCTCGACGGCCTGCGCGCGATGGCGCCGCCGGCGTTCGCCGATGCCGCGCACCCGACCGCCGCGGAGCTGCGCCGGCGCGCGCTGTGGGCGAACTGGCGCGGCATCGCCGATCTCGCCCCGGGCGGCGGCTATGGCGAGCTGTACGGCAGCGTCGCGCGCGTGCCCGGGCGCGAGTTCAGCGCGTTCGCGACCTTGAGCGGCGCCAGGCAGCCGCATCGCGTGCTGGTGCAGGTGCCCGACGCGTTCGACGCCAAGAAGCGTTGCCTGGTGGTCAGCGCCTCGTCGGGCTCGCGCGGCATCTACGGCTCGATCGCGGTGGCCGGCGCCTGGGGCCTGCCGAAAGGCTGCGCGGTGGCCTACACCGACAAGGGCGCGGGCACCGATTATTTCGATTTCGACGCCGGCATCGGCGTGCGCGCCGACGGCACCACCGGCCCGGTCGCCGAAGGCGGGCTGGCGTTCGCCCCGGATGCGGGCGAACGCGAGGCCGCCAAGGGCGTCGCCTTCAAGCATGCGCATTCGCGCGACAACCCCGAGGCCGACTGGGGCCGGCACGTGCGCCAGGCCGCGCAATTCGGCTTGCGCGCGCTCGACCGGGCCTTTCCGCAGCAGGCGCCTTTCACCTTCGCCGACACCCGGGTGATCGCGGTCGGCATTTCGAACGGCGGCGGCGCGGTGTTGCGCGCGGCCGAACTCGGCGACGAGGGCGCGGCCGGGCAGGGCTGGCTCGACGCGGTAGTGGCCGGCGAGCCGAACGTCTACGTCGAAGGCGCGCGGCCCTTGTACGACTACACCACCGAAGCCGCCTTGCTGATGCCCTGCGCCTTGCTGCACAAGCCGCTCGGCGCGATGCCGGTGGCGCCGGCCAGCGGCGACAGCGCCGAATCGTTCTGCACTCATGCCGCCGGCCTCGGCCTGCTCGGCGATGCGGCCCGCGAGGCCGGCACCGAGGTGCGCGCGCAGGCCGCCTACGAGCGCATGCGCGCCAGCGGCTGGAGCGACGAAGCGCTGCGCGCCGGCGCCCTGTCGGTCAACTTCGATCTGTGGCGCGCGGTCGCGGCGACCTATGCCTCGGCCTACGGCCGCTTCAGCGCCGCGCAGCCGCCGGGCACGCGCAATCCCGATCAGCCCTGGGTCCGCTACGCCTACAGCGCCGGCCAGATCGCTCCGGGCGCGCCGATCAGCGCACGCGCCGCCAGCGAGACCGAGCGCGCCGCCTGGTGGTCCGATGCCAGCGGCATTCCGCCCGGCGCGGGCGTGTATCTGTTCGGCCCCGAGGCGGCGGCGACCGAACAGCGCCTCGCGCCGCTGGCCGGCCTGCGCGAGTTGTGGAGCGGCGAACGCCTCGGCGAACAGAGCGGCGAGCAAGACGCCGGGCGCGGCGCCGCGCTCGCCGCCGCGCAGCAGCGCGTGCGCAAGGGCATCGAGGCGACCCGCGCTTCGGCGCCGCGCAAGGACCTGCCGATCGTGGTCGTGCACGGCCTCGACGACGGCCTGATCCCGCCTGCCTTCAGCAGCGCGCCTTATGTGGCGATGGCACGCGAGGCCGGCGCGCAGGTGCGTTACTGGCAGGTGCGCAACGTCCAGCACTTCGACGCCTTCCTCGGCCTGCCGGCGTTGAGCGCGCGTTATCTGCCGCTGCTGCCCTATGTCTACGAGGCGCTCGACCGCGTCGAGGCGCATCTCGATCGGGAGCAGCCGTTGCCGGCCGACGCGCTGATCGAGACCGCGCCGCGCGCGCAGGGGCAGGCCTTGAAGGCCGCCGACCTGGCGATTCCGCGCTGAGGCCCGCGCGGGGCATGGTCTTGGTGGCGGCGTCGCGCTCGCCGGCAGGCGCGCGTTCGTCCGCGCATACGCCAGCGGCGTACGTGTGCGGGATCCATCATGGCGCAGCGCCATCGCGGCGTTCATCTGCGCGCCAGTCGACCGCGAACGCGGCCGAGGCCGGCCTGACGCCAGGCCCGGCGCGGCTCGGCGCCGGCCGCGCTCGCCCGAACGAGGCCATGCGGCGGCGACAATCGATGTCTTTGCGACCTCCGCCCCTTGCGGCGGGCGCACCGGCTTTGGCAGGCTGAACGCCCTTCCTGGACGGCCCTCACCGCCGTTCGCCACGGAGCTGCACCGCATGGCGCGTCATTTCTCGATGCTCCGCGAATTCCATCTCGCGGACTGGTTCACCCTCGCCAACGCCTTCTGCGGCACCGGCGCGATCTTCGCCGCGATGCGTTTCCTGCAGGAAGGCGGCGTGCGCGACCTGATGATCGGCATGGCGCTGATCCCGCTGGCCTTCATCTTCGACGCCCTCGACGGACGCGTCGCGCGCTGGCGCAAGTCCTCGTCCACGCTCGGGCGCGAACTGGATTCGCTGGCCGACGTGATTTCCTTCGGCGTCGCGCCGGCGGCGCTGGCCTACGCCTGCGGCCTGCAGGGCGGCTGGGACTGGGTGGTGCTGAGCTATTTCGTCGGCTGCGGCGTCAGCCGCCTGGCGCGCTACAACGTCACCGCCGAAGCGCTGGCCGGCGACGAGGGCAAGGTCAAGTACTTCGAGGGCACGCCGATCCCGACCAGCCTGTTGCTGGTGATCGTGCTCGCCGTCGCCGCGATGCAGGGCGCCATCGGCGCCGACCTGTGGCTGGGCATGTTCAAGCTCGGCCCCTGGCAGTTCCACCCGCTGGTGCTGATGTTCGCCCTGTCGGGCTCGCTGATGATCAGCAAGACCTTGCGCATCCCCAAGCCCTGAGCGAAGTCTCGCGCGCGGCCGTGCGCTGCGTCGAAGTCGGCGGGGTACGCGCCTGACCGGCGTCGTCAGCGGATGGGAGAGCCGACGCCAGAAGTGGGTGTTCGGCGGGGCGTGTTAGACGGGCAAGAAAATCCCCCCAGCCCCCTTTCAAAGGGGGGAGAGGCCTGGAGAACGTTGGGGCACCGATCTGGCCGGGCCGGCCGATGCCGCCGGCCACGGCGCAGCACTCCTCGGCGCCCCATCCCCGCTGTTGCTGTTCCCACTTTGAAAGGGGGCAGGGGATTTGCTTTTTTGTTTTTGCTATCAGCCTTCCGGCATGCAAGTCATCGCGGCGCTCAATGGAAATCGCGCGAATGCGTGCTCAGGCTGCCGAGCAGGGCGGTCAGGTCTTCCATGCGCGAGACGATCAGGTTCTGCACGCCGTCGACGCGTTCCAGGCGCGCGTCGATCGCCATCAGCCGCGCTTCGACCAGGACCCGGCGCTGGCGCTGGGCGAGATCTCGCCAGACGATCGCGTTGACCGTGCCGTCCTCGTCCTCGAGGCTGAGGAAGGTCACCCCGCCGGAAGTTTCCGGGTGCTGGCGCACGGTCACCAGTCCGGCGAAACGCACCTGGGTGCCGCTCTCGGTCTTGGCCAGCTGCGAGGAACGCCGGCAACGCCGCGCATGCAGGGTGCTGCGCAGCAGCGACAAGGGATGGCGGCCGAGGGTGGTGCCGAGCAGGGCGTAGTCGGCCTGCACGTCTTCGCCGGCGGTCGGCAGCGGCAGCGACACCGGCGCCTCGTCGCGCGCGACCCCGGCGAACAGCGGCAATTGGTTGTCGACGCCGGCGACCGCCCAGCGCGCGCGGTGGCGATGGCCGGCGAGTGCGCGCAGCGCGCCCGAGTCGGCAAGCAGCGCGCGCACGCGCGCGTCGATCGCGGCGCGCGCGCACAGGTCTTCGACATCGCGCCACGGCGCTCGCACCCGCGCATCGGCGATGCGCTCGGCCGAGGCCTCGTCGAAGCCGTTGATCAGGCGCAAGCCCATGCGGATCGCATGCGGATGCTTGCCGACCCGGCCGTGTACCGGCTCCAGGGTGCAGTCCCATTCGCTGTAGCGCACGTCGACCGGCAGCACCGCGACGCCGTGGCGGCGCGCATCGTGCAGGATCTGTCCGGGCGTGTAGAAGCCCATCGGCATCGAGTTGATCACCCCGCAGGCGAACGCGGCCGGGTGGTGATGCTTGAGCCAGCAACTGACATAGGTGATCAGGGCGAAGCTGGCTGCGTGCGACTCGGGAAAGCCGTAGCTGCCGAAGCCCTTGATCTGCTCGAAGATGCGGTGGGCGAAGTCTTCCGTATAGCCCCGTTCGAGCATGCCCGCGCGCAACTTGTCGCGATGCGGCTCCAGCCCGCCGTGGCGTTTCCACGCCGCCATCGAACGGCGCAGTTCGTCGGCCTCGCCGGGCTTATAGCCGGCGGCGACGATGGCGATCTGCATGACCTGCTCCTGGAACAGGGGCACGCCCAGGGTGCGCACCAGCACCGTGCGCAGCGCTTCCGACGGGTATTCGACCAGTTCGGGGTTCTTGCGCCGCAGCAGGTAGGGATTGACCATGTCGCCCTGGATCGGCCCGGGCCGCACGATCGCGATTTCGATCACCAGGTCGTAGAAGCTGCGCGGCCGCAGCCGCGGCAGCATCGACATCTGCGCGCGCGATTCGATCTGGAACACGCCGATGGTGTCGGCCTCGCAGATCATGTCGTAGACCGCCGCATCTTCGCCGCGCTCGAGGATGCCGGCCATGTCGAGCTGGCCGTGGCCCTGGCGCTCGAGCGAAGCGAAGGTCTTGCGCACCGCGGTCAGCATGCCCAGGGCCAGGCAGTCGACCTTGAGGATGCCCAGGGCGTCGAGATCGTCCTTGTCCCACTGCACCACGGTGCGATCGTCCATCGCCGCGTTCTCGACCGGGACCAGCGTGTGCAGCGGCCGTTCCGAGATCACGAAGCCGCCCGGGTGCTGCGACAGATGGCGCGGGAAGCCGTGCTGCACCAGATGCGAGGACAGCGCGACCACGCGTTGCAGCAGCGGCGATTCCGGGTCGAAGCCGCGTTCGCGCAGGTGCTCGGGCAAGGGCACGTCCTCGCTCCAGCGGTCGAGCGTGCGCGCCAGTTCGCCGATCTGGTCCTGCGGCATGCCCAGGGCCGCGGCGACGTTGCGCACCGCGCTGCGGCCGCGGTAGCTGATCGCCACCGCGGTCAGCGCCGCGCGTTCGCGGCCGTAGCGGTTGAATACGTATTGCAGCACTTCCTCGCGCCGTTCGTGCTCGAAGTCGACGTCGATGTCCGGCGGTTCGTTGCGTTCGATCGACATGAAGCGCTCGAACAGCATGCCCATGCGCACCGGGTCGATCTCGGTGATGCCCAGGGCATAGCAGACCACCGAGTTCGCCGCCGAGCCGCGCCCCTGGCACAGGATCTTCTGCGAACGGGCGAAAGCGACGATGTCGTGGACGGTGAGGAAATACGACTCGTAGTTGAGGTGGGCGATGACCCGCAACTCGTGCTCGATCTGTTTTCGCGCATCGTCCGGCACGCCGAGGGGCCAGCGCACCGCGGCGCCTTTCTCGACCAGGCGCGGCAGCCAGCTCTTCGGCGTCTGGCCGGCCGGAATCAGCTCGTGCGGGTATTGGTATTCGAGATCGCGCTTGAGGTCGAAGCGGCACATCGCCGCGATCCGCAGCGTTTCGTCGAGCATCGCGCGCGGATAGATCGCCGCGAGCGCCTTGCGGATGCGCAGGTGGCGCTCGCCGTTCGGGAACAGCCGGTGGCCGGCCTCGGCGACGGTGGTGCGATGGCGGATCGCGGTCAGCACGTCCTGCAGCGGACGCCGCGCGCGCTCGTGCATGTGCACGTCGCCGGCGGCGACGGTCGCCAGGCCATGGCGCGCGGCCAGCGCCTGCAATCCGGCCAGCCGCGCGTCGTCGTCGGGGCCGCGGTGCAGTTCCACCGCCAGCCACAGCCGCGCGCCGAAACGCTCGCGCAACCAGGCCGCATGGGCGTCGTCGCGGCCGTCGCCGTCGGGCAGCCACAGCGCCAGCAGGCCTTCGCAGCGGCCGTCGAAATCCTCGCGCAGCGAACGGTATTCGCCTTTCTTCGCGCGCCGCCGCGCAGTGGTGATCAAGCCGCACAGCGAGGCGTAGCCGGCCGGTTCGGCGACCAGCAGCACGAGTTTCGGCCCGTCGTCGATGCGGATCTCGCTGCCGACGATCAGCGCCAGTCCGGTCTGCCTGGATGCCTGCCAGGCGCGCACGATCCCGGCCAGGCTGCACTCGTCGGTAATCGCCAGGGCGCGATAGCCCAGCGCCTGCGCGCGTTCGAACAATTCGCTGGCGATCGAGGCGCCACGCTGGAAGCTGAAAGCCGACAGGCAATGCAGTTCGGCATAGTCGGGCAGGGCGTCGCCGGGCGCGACGCGGCCAGGCGTGGTCCCATCGGGCATGACCTTGGCAGGCGAGGTCTTCATGCGAACCAGCCGTGCAGGGTCAGCGGGCCGTCGCCGCCGGCGCTGCGGTAGGCCCAGGCGCGCTGGCCCTTGACGGTTTCGACCAGGTAATAGTCGCGGCGCACGTCGTCCTCGTCCCACCAGCCCGATTCGATCCGCTCCGGGCCGGCCAGGACGCGGGCGATCTTGTCGTGCAGCGGTTCGGGTTGAGGCAACAGCCAACCCGGGCGCAGCCGCTGCCCGGCCTGCGGGACGGCGCGCGCGGCGACGTCGCCGGGCAGGCTGCGCCAGGCGCGCTCGGGGCGATGGTCGGCCTGCGGCGCGAGACCCTGCACGCCGTCGTCGCCGAGCCGCGCGCGCAGGCGCTCGCGCAACTGCGTCCACGGCAGCGCCTGTTGCGGGCGGGTGTCGAACAGGTCGCGGCGCGCCGGCACGAACGGCGGCAAGGCCTCGGCGAGCAGGCGTAGGCCGACCACTGCAGCCGGCAACTGCGCCTGCTGCAAACGTCCGCGCGCGAGTTCGAACAGCATCGTGGCATCGCGTTCCGGCGCCAGCAGGCCGACCGCGATCTCGCTCGGCGGATGGCTGCGATGGTGGGCGTGGCGCTCGTGTTCGAGGATCAGCTTGAAGCGTTCGACGCCGCCATCGCGGCCGGACAGATAGGCCGACAGGTCGGCGGTGAGCCGGCGCAGCGGAAACAGCAGCGCCAGGCTGGATTCGACTTCGTGGCCGAGCTCGATGCGCGCGTCGAAGGCGTCCGGCGGCTGGAAATAGGTCAGCGGCGGCGCGGCCGCGCCGCGCAAGGCGTCCAGGCGAGTCAGCACCTCCTGGCCGAAACGCCGCGCCAGTGGCGCGCGCGGCAAGGCGTAAACCGCGCCGAGTTTGCGCAGGCCCATGCGCTGCAGGGCTTCGACCGTGCCGGCGTCGAAGCCGCAGCGTTCGATCGGCAACTTCGCCAGCATCGCATCGAGCCGGTCCTCGTCGCAGCACAGACCGTCTGCGATGTTGCTCAGCACGCGCGCGGCATGCGGGTTCGGCGCGGCGGCGATGCGGTGGCGGAAGCCGAGCCCGCGCAATTCCTGGGTCAGGCGTTCGCGCAACTGCGGCCAGGGCCCGAACAAACGCCGGCTGCGGCCGACTTCGAGCACGATCGCATGCGCGAACACGGTGCTGACCTGCGAGCTGTAGCGGTAGGCCCAGGCGGCGAGCAACTGGCGCGCCTGTTCGGCCGCTTGCGGGTCGTGGTCGACGGTCTGGAAACCGTCGGCGATCGCCTGCGCGGCGATCAGCGGCATCCCCGGTTTCAGGCCGAGCGCGCGCGCGCCGGCGTTGACCGCATACAGGCGCCGTCGCGCCTGCGGGCCGTCGACCAGGACCAGCGCGCGCTCGGGTTCCGGGTGGCCGCGCAGGACCACGTCCAGCGCCAGTTGCGGCAAGAGCAGGCAGGCCCAGCGCATCGCGGCCGGCTCAACGCGGGCGCAGAGTCAGGACCGGCGCGGGACGCGCCGGCGGCGACGGGTCCTGCTCCGCGCCGGAGCTCGGCTGCGCGCCGAGGCGGATCGGCTGCACGGCGACGGGGGCGCCGCGGCCCAGCTCGGGGTCGTCGCGAAGCGCTTCGTTGCGTGCGGCCGCCATGGCCTCGATCGCGGCTTCGCGCGTGCGATGCGCGAACGCGATCGGCCGGGTCGGCGCATTGCCGCCGCGGCACTTGAGCACGCGCAATTGCCGCGGCGCGGTGTCGATGGCGATGCGTAAGGCCGCCGGCGAGGGGTTCAACGCGGCGCGGCTGTCGCGCAGGGCGAAGCCCAGGCATTGCCCGGTCTCGGCCGCGACCTGCAGCCGGCGCAGCGCGCGGTCGTCGGCGCGCTGCGGCCAGCACAGCACCGCGGCGCAGGCGCCCGAGCGCAGGCATTGCTCGGTCGCCCACAAGGCGTCGCGATGCTGGGCGCGGACCCATTGCAAGCGCGCCGGCGCCACCCCGGCATCGCGCCAGGCCGGCGCATACGGCACGAACGGCGGATCGACCAGCACGATCATGCGGCCGCCGTGCAGAGCATCGTCCTGCGACAGCCGCGCCAGCGCCGGCCACAGCAGTTCCAGCTCGCCGACGCCGTTGGCCGGCAGCAGCAACTCGCTCAGCGCCGCCTCGGGCCAGCCGCCGGTCGGCAGCGCGGCGTCGAGCGCGGCGTGGCCGGTGGATTGCGAGGAGGGCGCCAGGTTCGCCGACTGCCCGCGCCAGACCTGGCGGGTGTCGATCAAACGGTCGAGCGCGACGATGTGGCTCATGGCCGCGCTCAGGCCCGGCGTACCAGGCCGCAGTAGATGCCTTCGATCGCGAAGTCGGCGTCGGCGGCGATCACGATCGGCGCGTAGTCGGGATTGCGCGGCAGCAGCTCGATGCCGTCGGCGGTGATCTTCAGGCGCTTGATGGTTATTTCCTCGCCGATGCGCGCGATCACGGTCTGGCCGTTGGCGGCGTCGCGGGTGCGGTGCACGGCGACCAGGTCGCCGTCGAGGATGCCGTCCTCGCGCATCGAATCGCCCTTGACCCGCAGCAGATAGTCCGGGCGCGGCGAGAACAGCAGGCGGTCGATGAGCACATGGCTCTCGACTTCGGCGGCGGCGCCGATCGGCGGGCCGGCGGCGACCCGGCCGAGGACCGGCAGCGACAGGCGCGGATCGTGAGCGGCCGGAGCGTGCAAGGCGCCGTCGTCTAAGCCGTGCGCGCCGAACTCGCCGTCGAGGCCGGCCTCGTGAACCAGGCGGATGCCGCGGGCGCGGCCCGGCAGCAGCTCGATCAGCCCCTCGGCCTGCAGCGCCTGCAGGTGGTAGCCGGCCGAGCGGTTCTGGCGGAAGCCGAAGTGCGCGGCGATCTCCTGCTGCGACGGCGGCAGGCCATCGGCGGCGATGCGCTCGCGCAGGTAGGCGAGGAGGGCGCGGCGGGTGTCGGTCAGGCTCATGTACTAATCTTAGTAACAAATGGACAAGCCGGTAAGACTTGATCGAAGCGGCCGACGGATGGCGGCTCGCAGCGCGAGCCTGGGTCGGACCGGTCGCGCAGGTTGAGACGGCCGAAGCTACGAAGCCCAGGAGCGGTAAGCCGCGACCTCTGAGCGGGAGGTTGTCGTTGGTCAAGGGCTGTAGGCTTCGGAATGATCACGAAGGGACCGGGTGTCCGGCGGCTTCCAGCGGTCGCGGCTCATGCCGATCCTGCAGGGAATGCGGCGACGACCCGACGAACGGAGATTGACGCCGGCCGGATCGTTCTTTAATTTCTGTCTAAACAGAAATAAGAGAAAGCCCCATGCAGCTCAGCCCGCTCCAAGAGAAATTCATCCTCCACTGGGGTGAGATGGGCAGCCGCTGGGGCGTCAACCGCACCGTCGCCCAGATCCACGCGCTGCTGTTCCTGTCCGAGCGTGCGATCACCGCCGACGAGATCTGCGAGACCCTGAGCCTGGCGCGCTCGAACGTCAGCACCAGTCTCAAGGAACTGCAGGGCTGGAACCTGGCCCGGGTCACCCACGTGCTGGGCGACCGCCGCGACCACTTCGAGACCTACAAGGACGTCTGGGACATCTTCCGCGCCGTGGTCCAGGAGCGCCGCCGGCGCGAGATCGAGCCGACCCTGAGCATGCTGCGCAGCTCGGTGCTCGACAGCGCAGCCGCCCCGGGCGATCCGCGCGACCAGCGCACCCTGGAGCGCATGCGCGAGGTGTTGGACTTCATGGAGACCGGCACGAGCTGGATCGACGAGATGAACCGGCTCGACCCCAAGACCCTGATCAAGCTGCTCAAGATGGGCGCGCGCATCCAGCAGTACGTGCGCGGCCCGGTCAAGCCGCTGCCGCCGCCGCAGGCGCCGCCGGTCGAGCCCTATGCCGAGGCGGCCGACGACCTCGAAGCCCACCCCGAAGTAGCTCAGCCCGAAGCCGGCCGTGCGCGGGCCGGCCGTGCAGGCGCCGGAGACGACCCGTCCTGAGTGTTTTTTTGCCCAGTAATTTCTCTAATTACCGAAATAACTGTAGGCGCAGGCCATGAGCAAGCACGATCCCGTCCCGCACGCCGTCATCGCCCTGTACGACCACGCCTGTCCGCTGTGCCGCACCGAGATGCACCGGCTCAAGGCCCACGACCGCCGCGGCCGGCTGCAACTGGTCGACATCGCCGCGCCGCAGTTCGATGCCGCGCAGTGGGGGTTCGAACTGGAGGCGTTGCGCAACGCCTTGCACGTGCGCCTGCCGAACGGCGAATGGCGGATCGGCGTGCCCGGCATCGCCGAGGCCTATCGCGCGGTCGGCCTGGGCTGGCTGACCTGGCCGCTGCGCGTACCCGGAGCGGGGCGCATGGCCGCCCGCGCCTACCGCTGGATCGCGCCGAACCGTCACCGCGTGTCGCGCTGGCTCGGTTATCGCGAAGCCGGCCACGAGCCTGCGCCGCGCTGCGACAACGGGCATTGCCCGACCCACTTCTGAGCGGAGCGCGATCATGCAACGGGTCTTCATCGCCTTGCTGTTGCTCCAGGTCGTGCTCGGCGCGATCGACACCATCGCCCATCACGAACTGATGGAAAAACTCGCCAACCGCCGCAGCGCCGCGCTCGAGCTGAAACTGCATTCGGCGCGCGCCTTCATCTACGGCGCGCTGTTCCTGGCGTTCGCCTGGCTGCATCCGCAAGGCCTGTGGCTGGCGCTGGTGTGGGGCCTGGTGCTGGTGGAAGTCGGCATCACCCTGTGGGACTTCGTGGTCGAGGACGCGACCCGCCTGCTGCCGCCGACCGAGCGCGTGCTGCACACCGTCCTCGCGGTCAACGGCGGCGCGATGTTCGCCGTGTACGCGCTGGCGACCGCGCAGGACTGGAGCGCGCCGAGCGCCTTATTGCCGGTGTCGCACGGTTGGCCCTCGTGGGCGCTGACCGCCGCGGCGCTCGGCATCGGCCTGTCGGCCGTGCGCGACGGGTTCGCCGCGCGGGTCAACGCCGCCGAGCCGGCGCCGCGCGCCTTGCTCGCCGACCGGCCGCAGACCGGTTTCCTGATCAGCGGCGGCACCGGCTTCATCGGCAGCGCCCTGGTCGAAGGCTTGCTCGCAGGCGGCCACCGGGTGACCGTGCTCAGCCGCGATCCGCGCCGCGCCGCCTTGCGCTTCGGCGGCCGCGCGCGCTGCATCGCCGACACCGCCGAATTGCGCGACGACGAGGTCATCGACGTGGTGGTCAATCTGGCCGGCGCACCGGTGGTGGGCCCGCGCTGGTCGCCGGCGCGCAAGCGCGCGCTGCGCGCGAGCCGCATCGATACCACCCACGCTCTGCGCGCCTGGTGCGAGCGTTCCCGGCGCAAGCCGTCGCTGTGGCTGCAGGCCAGCGCGGTCGGGCTGTACGGCGCCCACGCCCGCAGCGGCCCGGAGCTGCGCGAGCCCGCGGCGCAGGCCGGCGACTTCGCCAGCGAGCTGTGCCGCGATTGGGAACGCGCCGCCGCGCCGGTCAGCGAGATGGGCCTGCGCCTGGTCACGATGCGGCTGGGCCTGGTTTTGCATCGCAGCGGCGGCGTGTTGCCGATGCTGTCGCTGTCGGCCTCGCTCGGCGCCGGCGCGGTGCTCGGCGACGGCAAACAGTGGTTCGCCTGGGTGCACCTGGACGACGTGCTGGGCTTCGTCGAACAAGCCGTCGAGCATGCCGGCACCCGCGGCCCCTACAACCTGGTCGCGCCGGGCGGCTGCAGCCAGGCCGAGTTCACTCGTGCGTTGGCGCGCGATCTGCATCGCCCGGCCTTTCTGCGCATACCGGCCTGGCCGCTGCGGCTCGCGCTCGGCGAAATGTCGACGATGCTGCTCGACGGCCCGAAGGTGGAACCGCGCCGGCTGCTCGATCAGCGCTACCGCTTCCTGCATCGCGACCTGGACAGCGCATTGAGCGCCGGTCGCGACCGCGCTTGCCGTTCTACTCATTCGGGTGACGAACACCCAAGGGACCAACATGGAACTGTTGAATTTGGTCGGGATGAAGCCGGTCGACATGAAGCCGGCCGCATCCATTCCGGCCTGCTTTAAGCCCGCCGGTCTCGATTCGGCCGGCACCGGCCCGCTGCCTTCGACGCCGCCCGCCAACGCAGCCTCGGTGAGCGCAGCCCCGGCGGGCGACCGTGGCCTTGCCGGTCCGCGCAGCGAAACGCGTTTGCCCGAGGCATCGGCCGATCTCGCCGCGTTGCTGCGCGCCGCGCTCGGCGCGCGCTGGAAGCTGCTGCATCCGCACATCCAGGCGCGTTTCACCCTTGGCGACGGCGAAACCCAGGCCGAATACGTCGGCAACATGCATCAGGTGCGCTGCACCCGGCTGGGCGGTCTGTTCGCGCGCCTGATCCGTTACGCGCGCGTGCTGCCGCACCACAACGCCGACGAGGTGCCGTTCCGTTTCGACGTGCAGCCCGTGCGCAACGGCCTGGGCTGGATCAAGACCCGCACCTATCACTTCATCGATGAGGTGTTCAGTTTCCGCTCTCGCATGATTCTCGGGGAAAACGGCGAATTGCTCGAGCATTTCGGCGGCGGCCTGGGCATGCGCGTGCGCCTGGAGGTGCTGCCGAACCGATTGGTATTCGTCGACCAGGGGTTCTTCCTGCACTGGCGCGGCCTGCGTTTGCCGCTGCCGCGGCCGTTCTGGCCGGGCCGCTTCGTTCTAGTGCATAGAGACCTCGACGCAGCGCATTTCGAAGTCACGATCGATGTCGTGCACCCGTGGTTCGGACCGCTGTTCCATCAGGACGGAACCTTCGAGCGCATGGAAGCGGCGCGGGGCTGAGCGGCGAAGGACACGCCGGGGAGGGCGCAGGGATGCGCCGACAAGGACGGTGCAGGGGCCATGGACGGCCTGGCGCGGGCAGGACGCCGCGCCAGGATCGCGCAGCGCCGCGTCCCAGGCAGGCGGCTCAGGCCACCCGGAACAACACGTTGTAGTGGAAGCGCCGGCCGGTGGTCGCGCGCAGCTTCTTCGCGTCGCGGTGTTCGGGATTGATCAGGGCGTTGTATTCCTCCGGCACGATCACCGACGGCACCAGCAGGATCGCCGAGGCCTGGCTCGCCAGCCATTGCGAACCCACCCGCACGCTGGCCATGCCGGCCGGCACCGCGTCCCAGGCGCCGGGCAATTCCTGCGGCGACAACTGCAGGCGCGCCTTCCACACCGCGGCGGGCACCTCGATCGACACCACGTGCCGGTTCAACGGCAGGCCGTGCGCGTCGACATAGGCCGCGGTTTCCAGCGCCGCCAGCGCCAGCGAGGTGGCGGTGTAGAGCACGCGCTGGCCGTCGTCGTTCCAGCGCCCCGGACGCGCCGCCGCGCCGGCGCCGCTGAGATCGTCGGCGCGATAGGCACGGGTTTCGGTGGCGATGCGCCAGAGTTTCATGAGCCCGGCCTCGTCCTTGCGGCTGCGCCGGGCGTCACTGGTAGGAGCCGCTTTCGAGCGAGCCGAGCAAGCGCGCGACGACGTCGAAACCGGTCGGGGTGTCGAGCAGGTCGGCCGGCTTGCGGCCGCCCAGCGCCGGCTGCGGCTGCTCGATCCAGCGCCCCAGCCACTTGGCCGCATCGAAACCGCGCGCGCCTTCGGCGGTGCTCGCATCGACGATGGCCTCGGTGATGCCGAGCAGGCGCATGATGCCGAGCGCGGCCTGGCCGCTGGCGCCGGCGATGCGCGCCTGCTGCGCGGCCTTGCTTTCGGCGGTGGCCTTGGCGATGCCGAGGATGTTGAACATGCGCACCGCCGGCAGCTCCATGCTCGCGGCCATGTGCTTGACGACCTGAGCCGGCACGCCCTGGCGTTCGGCCGCCACGCGCTGCAGCGGCGTGGCCGAGCGCAGATAACTGACGTAGCCCTTGAGCGTGGCGGGCGCGCCATGGACTTCCAGCGCAGGTTCCTTCACCGACAGGCCGCGCGGGCGCTGCGAGGCCGGGTAGGCCTGCGATTCCTGCAGGCCCAGCTTGCTTTCGTGCACGCTCGATTGCGCGCGGCCGGCCGGCTTGGCGAGCGGCTTGGCCGGCGAGGGCTTCTTGGCGGCTTTGCTCATGGCGGAGCTCTGTCTGGATCGGGACTCACTTTAGCACAAAACTGGACGGCCGTCACAAGTGGCGCCGTGCCGGGGCCGGTGCCGGAGTCGGGCGGTCGTCGGAGTTTGGTATCCGCAATAGAGCTCAGGATGCGGCCGTTGCGGCCGTTGCGGCAAAATGTCCGGTCATCGGGTCGCTGCGGCGATCCTCTGCAGAGGCGGGGGCATGAACGAATTAAGCATCAGCTCGGAGCGCGCACGCATCGACGTGGGGTTCGTGCATCGGTTCTTGTCCGAGCACAGCACTTGGGCCCGGGGCATTCCCCTGACGGTCGTCGAAAAATCGATCGCCCACTCGCTGTGTTTCGGCGGCTTCCTCGGCGGCCGCCAGGTCGCATTCGCGCGCGTGGTGTCCGATTACGCCACCTTCGCCAACCTGGTCGACGTGTTCGTGTTGCCCGAATGCCGCGGCCTGGGCTACAGCAAGCAACTGGTCGAGGCGGTACTGGCGCACCCGCAGTTGCAGGGGCTGCGCCGCTTCACCCTGGCGACCGCCGATGCGCACGGCCTGTATGCCCGTTTCGGCTTCGCTACGCCGCGTCATCCGCACACGCTGATGGAGCGCTATGTCCCGGACATCTACCTGGCCGATAAACGCGTGCCGGACATCGATGCGGCCGCGAGCGAGGGCGCAGGCCTTGAGACGGCTGCGCCGTAGATTGATCGCACGCCGCTTCATCGGCTGAGCGACGGCTCGGCGAGCCCGCGGCCGGCGCTCGAAACCCCGGTTTCACATGCTGCGCCCGATTCTTCGGGTAGCGTCGTCGCGACCGACGCAGCGCCCGGCCGTGCCGTCCGCAGGGCCTGCATCGCGGCTGTTCCGCGTTGTTTTGCGATGGAGTCCATCCGCCATTGGTACTGCATCGAAGGGCCATTTGCGGTTGCTATGCTCTGCATGGCCGGCGTTTTCTGCCGGCCGCAAGACGCTGCACCGCAATCGTTAAACGTAAGGAGTCCGCATGAACCGCCAATCGCAGATCTTCGCAACCGGCTTCGGGCTGGCCATGGCCGCGGCGTCCGCGGCGCAGGCGGCTCCGGGCGACCGCCAGGTCTACGAGGCCGCCATCGCGCGCGCATCGCGCATATGCCCCGACCACTCGCCCGAGCGCACCGGGCCCGGCATCAAGAGCATCCCCGTGGCCGCCCTGCGGGTGATCGAGCAGCGCAACTACACTCTGTGCCCGGACCGCCGGCTGGATTCGCAGACGCCGGTGGTCTGGTACGGCCGCGAGGGCGTGTTCGCCTGGAATCCTGCCGCGCGCGGCTCGGCGAAATTGCTCGCGGGCAAAGCCGCGGCCTATGCCAAGGACCAATCCTTCCCCAGCCAGACCGTGGTCTGGAAGCCGAACGGCAAGCTGGCCGAAGGAGCCCTGGTGCCGGCGTTCCGCGGTCGCATGGTGCGCTGATCCGGCCCGTCTCCGGCCGCAGCTCCCAGGCGCTGGCCAGCCCATGAGATCCTCGCGCATCACGACGCAACGACTCCGAAGCCCCGGCCCAAGCCGGGGTTTTCGCGTTTTCGGCCATCTCAGGCGGTGCGAGGGCGGCTTGCGATACTGCATCGGGCCCGACGCCTACGCCCCGCCGGCAGGGATGGATGCCGGCACTGCCAGGAGACCGACATGACCCCGACCCCCGCGGAAAAGACCGGCGAATTCGAGCGCGCCGACAACGGATGGGTGTTCAAGTACTTCACTCGCGAAGACACCGGGCTGGTGCTGCGTCATGAAGTGTTCGAGAGCATTTCCGATTTCTTCCAGCGCGTGGACCACCTGTTCAATCGTGTCGACGGCTCCGACGAGCCGCAGTGGCCCGCCGCGTAATCCGTCGTCCGCCGTCCTCCTCATCTCTCTCGTTTCCTTGGGCTCGCCGGCAACGGCGGGCTTTTTTTTGGTTTTCAGGAGCGGAAACCAAACGCGGTGAGGCTGAATCGTTCAGCCTGCACCCGGCGTCGGGAATGCGAAGCGCCGTCACTCAAGCAACGCATGGCCCTGGCAGACTGGGGTTCTCGCAACGCCAGGAAGAGCCATGACGCGCCGATCGCATTCGACCACGCAACTGTCCCAGGTCGCGTACGCCGCGCCCTTCGTCATCGCCGACCGCCTGCTGCGCTTCGCCATGGCCGGTCCGAACCCTTCGGCCCTCGACCAACGCGAATGGCAGCGCATGCTCGACGAGAAATGGACCGCCGCCGTGCAGGGTTCATGGGCGATGTCGGGCGCCGTGTGGGAGGCCTACTGCGAGGCTTGGTTCAATGCCATGAGCGGCGCCTGGACGCCGTGGTCGGTGCCGTCGCCGGCCGACTGGTGGGTGCGCGGCGCCCAGAGCGGCGAGCGCATCCTGTCGGCCGGGCTCGCGCCGGTCGCGCGCACGGTATCGGCGAACCGGCGGCGGCTGGCGCGGCGCCGGACTTGATCATTCTGGGGACTCGGGACTCGGGACTCGGGACTCGGGAGTCGGGAGTCGGGAGTCGGACTTGTCGGTCGGGGCTCGGGATTGGAGCAGGCATTCATCGACTCGCGCCTACGATCGGCTCCGGCGCTCGTCAATGCCGGTTACCGGGACGCGCGAGGCCTGTATGCGGACCGTGTCGCAGTTTTACAAAATCCAACGACGGCCCGGGGCCGCATTGCGTTAGGGTCGTCGGTTTAATCCCGGCCGCACCGACACGGTTCGGCTTTCCCCCACGAGAAAGGGAGTTTCCATGCGCAGCCTCGTCATCGCCCTGGTATTGGCCACCTGCCTGGCCGCCCCGGCCTGGGCCCAGTCGGTCTCTTTCGGCAGCAAACTGATCAACGTCGGCGACACCGTCGGCACGGTCCAGCAAGTCGCCGGCAAGCCGGACCGCATCGTGCCGATACAAAACAAATACGGCGCGACCGTCGCCGAACGCTTCGAGTATTACCTTCCCCGCAAGAGCGTGTTGATCACGGTCGTAGAGGGCAAGGTCACCGATATCCGCGAAGTGTTCTGAAGCATCGCGCTCGAGCACCGTGTTTTTGAATCATCGCGTTGCCGATGCCCTGGCGCATCGACGGCGCAGGCGCAGTCCTGAAGCCAGGGCTGCGTCGCGGCACCTCGAACGGTTTCATCGCCGGGCCGTCGATGCCGGCCGTTAAATATCGGTTACCACGCGTTGCGTGGCTGAATGTCCCGCCTATGGAATCACAGTTGTGGTGGCCTGGGCGCGGGAACTATCCCCGATGGCTTTCCGTCTATCGCGAACCTCGCCCGCACGGTCCGGGCGTCTCGTTAGATTTTAGGAAAGCCCATGTCATCGAATAAATCCTGGCTGTTGGCGGCGTACTTGTTCGCCGGCCTGTCGTCCCCCGCGTTCGCCGCGCCTGCAGCCACGATCGAGGTGCCGAAGGGTACGTCCGCCGGCGCCTGCATCGAAGGCGTTTGCGAGTACCGGCTCGATAACGGCATGCGCGTGCTGTTGCTTCCCGATGCGAGCGTATCGAAGCTCACCGTCAACCTGGTCTACGGCGTCGGTTCGGCGCATGAGAACTATGGCGAAGCCGGCATGGCGCATCTGCTCGAGCACATGCTGTTCAAGGGTACGCCCACTCACCGCGACATCTTCGCCGAACTGGGCAGGCGCGGCATCGACGCCAATGCCGCCACGTCGACCGACCACACCAACTACTACGCTTCGTTCCCCGCCGACGCCGCCAAACTCGATTGGCTGCTCGGCATGGAAGCCGATCGCATGGTTCATTCGCGCGTCGCGCGCGAGGACCTCGATCGGGAAATGACCGTCGTCCGCAACGAGATGGAAAACCGCGACGACGAGCTGTCGGCCGTCCTCTACGAAAGCGTGGCCTCCACTGCCTATCAGTGGCACCACTACGGCAAACGAATCATCGGCACGCGCAGCGACGTCGAAAACGTACGCATCGAGCGCTTGCAAGCGTTCTATCGCGCCTGGTATCGGCCCGACAATGCCACCTTGGTGATCGCCGGCGGTTTCGATCCGGCGCAAACCTTGCACTCGGTGGCTCGCCGTTTCGGCAGGATCGCCCGGCCCCGCGTGCCTATGCAGGCGCTGTATACGGTCGAGCCCGCGCAAGCCGGCGAGCGCGAGGTCACGGTGCGACGCGTCGGCGACTACAGCCAGCTGTTGGCGGCGTATCACGTGCCGGCGGCGGCCCACGCCGATTCCCCGGCCTTGCAGATCCTGGGTGAAATCCTGCAAGGGCCGGTCGGCGAGCGCCTTTCTGCTAAGGTGGTAGGCAGTCGGACTGCCGTCGGTACGGGCGCGAGCACGCAATGGTTGCGGGCCCCGGGATTGTGGATGGCCTACGCGACCCTGGCGAAGGAATCGGACATCGTCGCTACCGAAAGCCTCTTGTTGACTCAAGTCGAGGAGCTGGGCCAGCGGCCGGTACGCGCCGAAGAGGTGGAGGCGGCCAAGCAACTGCTGCGACAGAATTTCGCTCGCGAGCTCAGCGACGTCGGCCGACTGGCGATGGCGCTTACCCCCGCGATCGGCGTCGGCGACTGGCGCCTGTATTTCCGTTATCGCGACAGCCTGGAGAAGGTCGACGCCGAACAGGTGAACCGGGTTGCGCGGACTTACCTGCGGCCAGCCAACCGGACCCTGGGGCGCCTGCTGGCGACCGACTCGCCGCAGCGGGTCGTCATTCCCGATGCGCCATCGCTCGAATCGCTGCTGTCGGACTACAGCGGCAAGGCCGGGCCCGGCACGGCCGAACGCTTCGATACATCGCCAGCCCATATCCGGCAACGTACCCGGTTCGTGCACATCGACACCGGTTCCGGCGACGGATTGCGCCTGGCCTTGTTGCCGAAGAAGAGCCGCGGCAACAAAGTGGTGGTAGAGGCCTACTTCAGTTTCGGCGATCTCGACAGGCTGCGCGGGCGCGATGCGGCGGCACAGGCCGCCGGCGAACTCCTGGGTCAGGGACACTCCACCATGAGCTCCGCGGATCTGGCGGTGGAACTGGGCAAACTCAATTCCACGATCGAACTCGGCGGCGGCCTGCAATCGGCGAGTCTGTCGCTGAACACGCATCGGGGGCAACTGCGCGAAGCCCTGGTGTTGGCCGAACGCCTGATACGGACGCCGCGCTACAGCGATGCTCAGGTCGAGCATTACAAACAACGCGCGACGCTCGACCTGCAAGCCGCCCGACAGGACGCGAACCGTATCGTCGGCGATGCCATGGCGCGTCATTTCGAACCCTGGCCGGCCGGTCATCCGCTGCGCCGAGTCGATGCCGATGGATCGCTGGCCGCGCTTCGCGGCCTCACCGGCGAACAAGTGCGGGCGTTTCATCGGGAATTCTACGGCACCGCGAACGGAGTGATCAGCGTGGTCGGCGATTTCGATCCGGTCGCGACAGAGCGGGAGCTGCGCCGCCTGTTCGCCGATTGGAAGGCCCCGCACGCTCACGCGGCGGCCCCCATGCGCCACGTTGCGGTCCCGCCCGAGCATCGCGTTTTCGCCACGCCCGACAAGGACAGCGGTGTGCTGCTGGCGCGCGTCAATATTCCCTTGGTCGAATACACCGACGACGCGTACGCGCTGAGGGTGGCGAACCGGATTCTCGGCGGCCACACGATCGATTCGCGTCTGGGGCAGCGGATTCGCGACCGGGGAGGATTGAGCTACAGCGTGGCCAGCATGCTCGACCCTCCGCTTGGCCTCGACCGCCGCGACGATGCCGGCAGTTGGACGATTCATGCGACGGCCGCGCCGCAGAATCTAGCGCGGGTCGAGCGCGGCGTGCGCGAAGAACTCGAACGCCTGCTGCTCCAAGGCGTGGGCGACGATGAGGTGCGCGCCGTGACGGTGACGATGCGCGCTGAGCAGGAGCAAGCCCGCGCGAGCGACGCCGACCTGGCGGCACTGCTCGTTAGTCTCATGTACTACCGCCGCGGATTGGATTTGCTGGTCGAGTACGACCAAAAAATCGCCGCGCTCAACGCCGAGGCGGTGAATGCCGCGATCCGCAAATACCTCAAGCCGAAACAGTTCAGCTTTTACCTCGCCGGCGATTTCGATCAGACAAGCTCCGCCGATAAACGCCATACCGCGACGGCCTCCGCTGGCGAGAAGGACATCGATGGCGCCGAGGCGAAGCCGGGCGTCGGCGAGGCCGCGGCGCGCTGACGCCATGCTCGGCTGCACCGGTTTCGCGTCGGCCGGCCCCTCGAGGGGCGCGGCTGAGCAGTCAAGGCGCTCGGACGTCTGATCGGACCGATCGCGACGTAGCCGCGGCATGCCGCTGCAGCACTCAGCGAGGACGCCGGTGCGGAACCTCTTCGACCGGCTGGCGTTGGGCGTTCACCGACAGCAGCGACAGCAATTCCTCGACGCGCGCGTCGGCGAACATTTCGAATGGGGTGCGGTAATAAAACTGCGCCAGCGGATAGTTCATGAACCAATACAGCATCTGCTCGGAATTTTCATGGTTGGCCCGGGCCGCCGACAGTATCCGCACCAGGTTGCGCAGGGCCGTCTGCAGCCGGGCCGAGCCTTGCTGGGTTTTAGCGGCCATGCGGTCTTGCGGGTTGGATATGGCGTTCAGGTCCTTGGCCCGGATACCCAGCGCCGCGATCACCCGTTTCGGCGATATATGGATCGAGCCCGGCACCCGAAGTGAATCCATGAATATCTCGAACTCGGCTTCGGTCATGACGGTCTCGTAATGGGCGCGCGTGCACGGCCGGGCGGCGGCGGAAGGTTCCGGTCAGCAACTGCAAAGCGAGCCGACGCTGGCCGTGAAGGCCGGCATGCCGGTGGGGCGGTAACGGGGTAGGGCGGGCGGTCACGCTAGGCGCAGCGCCCGTCGCCTAGTAGCGTTCATTTCGAGACGTAACGCTTGTTGGGAAACATCAATTTTTTTTCTCGGCGATCTCTCCAGTGGTTTTGGGTCACGTTTCCGTGTGACTGAAGTCACTATTTTCAAGCGCTTTCCTGCTGGGCTCGCCGATGTCTGCCTGCGGCAAGGCTTGTCCCGCAAAGCTTTGAGCGACCGGGCTTGCGGCGCGGCTGCGTTCAGCTTTGTGGTCGAGCAGGCCGTCTGCAGGCGGCGAAGAAATCATAAAAAAAATATATCTCCTTAGATGCCCGCTTCGAGCGGCCGGCCTAGTCTGGCCGCCACAGGGACAAGCGACGCGGCCGATTGGCTGGCTGCCCGGCGGGATTCGATGGCGCCTCGCCATCGGCCACGCCCCGGGCGGCCCGGTTCGAGCGATCGAACGGCAACACATCGGCATTCAAAACCCTCCACTACACGGTTCGCTCTTAGTCGGGCGTGTCAACCGCGGGCGAATATCGGTTCGAAATCGATATTCAACTTTTGAAATCGATTCGCCGGGACGGCGAAGGGGAATGACCGATGAACTTTATTTACTGCAAGGTGTGGAGCAAGAGCCTGGGGACCTGGGTGGTCGCTTCGGAATTGGCGAAGGGCGGCAAGAAAGCCAAGGGCGGCAAGAAAACCGTCGGCGCCGTTCTTGTGTCTTCCTTTGTATTGCTGTCTTTGGCTGGATCTAATGCATTCGCCGACACCCTGACCCCATCAGGGTGCGCTGCGGTCGATAGCACCTATACGCCCAGCACCCCAGGCCGTGATCCGGGATTTACCGTTGCTAACGGCATAACCGACGGCAGCGGCGATTACTCGATAGTTACCGGCTGCAACGCCAACGGAGGCGGGTTCAACGCGGTCACACTGTTCGGCGGGGGCTCGAGTGTCACCGGGCATGGCGGAAGCGCGTTTGGGTTTCAAGCTAAGGCCGGTCAATGGGGTACGGCATTAGGTATCGATAGCGCGGCCACTGCAATCGGGGCGACCGCAGCAGGTTTCGGCAGCTTCGCGACCGGATCCAATAGCGTAGCGATCGGTGGCGCAATCAGTTCCGCCAACCTTCCGCACACCGCAGCGAATGCGGTCCGTGCCGAGGGGTCGGGCTCGATCGCGATCGGTTCCGACGGCACCCGCGGCGCGCAAACCAAGGCCGTGCTGAGTATCGCCATCGGTGGCCAGGCGATGACGACCGCAGCGGCCATCGGGGGCGTCGCCCTCGGCAACGATACCGAGGCCAGCGCGACCGGCGCTGTAGCTATTGGTGGCGACGGAACGGCTGTAGGCGCCCGCGCCCGAGCCAGCAATGCACTGGCCATCGGCGGTCAATCTTCGGTCGCGGCTGCAGGCACCTCCGGCATCGCCCTCGGCCGCGGCGCCACCGTCAACGGTGCCTTCGGTATCGCCCAGGGCGATGGCGTCGTGTCCGGCGCAACAGGCCGCAACGTCGCCATCGGTTCTACCGGCACCACCGCCAACAGCAGCAGCGCCATCGGCGGCGCCGTGGCCATCGGCCGCGCCCAGACCGCCAACGGCAACGGTGCGGTCGCCATCGGCGATCCGAATACCGCGACCGGCACCGGCGCGGTGGCGGTAGGTGCGGACAACAACGCCAACGGCCAGGGCGCCGTGGCCCTAGGCAACCTCAACACCGCGACCGGGCAGGGCTCGGTGGCCCTCGGCAATTCGAGCTCGGCCGGCGCCGCCGGCGCGGTCGCCATCGGCGACGGCGCCTCGGCCGGCATCGCGCGCAGCGTCGCACTAGGCAGCGGTTCGACGACCGCCGCCGCGGTCGGTACCGCCAGCACCGTGATCCGCGGCACCACCTACAACTTCGCAGGCACCGCGCCGACCAGCACGGTCAGCGTGGGCACGGCCGGTGCCGAACGCACCGTCACCAACGTCGCTGCCGGCCGCCTCAGCGGCACCAGCACCGACGCGGTCAACGGCAGCCAGTTGTTCGCCACCAACCAGGCGGTGCAGGCGGCCGGCGCCGGCTTCGGCTTGACCGCGCAGGGCGCCAACGGCTCCAACGTCGACCCCAGCGAGGCAGTCGACCTGCGCAACACCGATGGCAACATCGCCGTCAGCAAGATCGCGGGCGACAACAACGTCAACTTCGACCTGGCCGACGACATCACCGTCAACAGCGTCACCGCCGGCGCCACCACGCTCAACAGCACCGGCCTGACCATCGCCGGCGGCCCGAGCGTGACCGCGGCCGGCATCGATGCCGGCGGACAGGTCATCACCAATGTCGCCGCGGGCGTCGCCGGGACCGACGGCGTCAACAAGAGCCAGCTGGATGCGGTCGGTGCGACTGCGAACGCGGGCTTCAATGTGAGTGCGCAGGGCGCCAATAGCACTAACGTGGCTCCAGGCGAGACCGTCGACTTCAACAACAGCGACGGCAACATCGTGGTCAGCAAGACCGGCGCCGACGATAACGTCGCCTTCGACCTGGCCGACGACATCACCGTCAACAGCGTCACCGCCGGTGCCACCACGCTCAACAACACCGGCCTGAACATCGCCGACGGCCCGAGCGTGACCGCGGCCGGCATCGATGCCGGCGGACAGGTCATCACCAATGTCGCCGCGGGCGTTGCCGGGACCGACGGCGTCAACAAGAGCCAGCTGGATGCGGTCGGTGCGACTGCGAACGCGGGCTTCAATGTGAGTGCGCAGGGCGCCAACGCCACTAACGTGGCCCCGGGCGAGACCGTCGACTTCAACAACAGCGACGGCAACATCGTGGTCAGCAAGACTGGCGCCGACGATAACGTCGCCTTCGACCTGGCCGACAACATCACCGTCAACAGCGTCACCGCCGGCAACAGCAGGCTCGACAACACCGGCCTGGTCATCACCGGCGGCCCCAGCGTGACCACGGCCGGTATCAATGCCGGCGGCCAGGTCATCAGCAACGTCGCCCCGGGCGTCGCCGCGACCGACGGCGTCAACAAGAGCCAGCTCGATGCGGTCGGCGCGACCGCGAACGCGGGCTTCAATGTGAGCGCGCAGGGCGCCAACGCCACCAACGTAGCCCCGGGCGAGACCGTCGACCTCAATAACAGCGACGGCAACATCGTGGTCAGCAAGACCGGCGCCGACGATAACGTCGCCTTCGACTTGGCCGACGACATCACCGTCAACAGCGTTACCGCGGGTGCCACCACGCTCAACAACACCGGCCTGACCATCGCCGGCGGCCCGAGCGTGACCTCGGCCGGCATCGATGCCGGCGGCCAGGTCATCAGCAACGTCGCTCCCGGCGTCGCCGCGACCGACGGCGTCAACAAGAGCCAGCTCGATGCGGTCGGCGCGACCGCGAACGCGGGCTTCAATGTGAGCGCGCAGGGCGCCAACGCCACCAACGTAGCCCCGGGCGAGACCGTCGACCTCAACAACACCGACGGCAACATCGTCGTCAGCAAGACTGGCACCGACGACAACGTCGCCTTCGACCTGGCCGACGACATCACCGTCAACAGCGTTACCGCCGGTACCACCACGCTCAACAGCACCGGCCTGACCATCGCCGGCGGCCCAAGCGTGACCGCGGCCGGCATCGATGCCGGCGGACAGGTCATCAGCAACGTCGCTCCCGGCGTCGCCGCGACCGACGGCGTCAACAAGAGCCAGCTCGATGCGGTCGGTGCGACCGCGAACGCGGGCTTCAACGTCTCCGCGCAGGGCGCCAACGCCACCAACGTGGCCCCGGGCGAGACCGTCGACTTCAACAACAGCGACGGCAACATCGTGGTCAGCAAGACCGGTGCCGACGATAACGTCGCCTTCGACCTGGCCGACGACATCACCGTCAACAGCGTCACCGCCGGTGCCACCACGCTCAACAACACCGGCCTGACCATCGCCGGCGGCCCGAGCGTGACCGCGGCCGGCATCGATGCCGGCGGTCAGGTCATCACTAATGTCGCCGCGGGCGTCGCCGGGACCGACGGCGTCAACAAGAGCCAGCTCGATGCCGTGGCCGGCGGCTCCACGACGCTGGGCATGAACTTCACCGGCAACGACGCGACCGCCGGCGATGTCCATCGCGACCTGGGCCAGACCCTGTCGATCCGCGGCGACGCGACCGCCGCCGGTAGCTACAGCGGCGACAACATCCGAACGGTGACCGACCCGACCACCGGCGCGATCAACGTGCAGTTGGCCGATTCGCCCAAGTTCGGCAACATCATCGTCAACGACGGCGGCACCGGCAAGATCAGCGGCGTCACCGCGGCCGATCTGAGCGCGGCGAGCACCGAGGCGGTCAACGGTTCGCAACTGTTCCAGACCAACCAGGACGCCGTGGCGCTGGGCAATCGCGTTACCACGAACGAGAGCAACATCGCCGCGCTCAACAATGTGGTCGGCCCGACCGACCAGGCCTACCAGGACGCCAACGGCCACGGCGTGCGTTATGTGCGCACCAACGACACCGGCTTGCCCGAGTCGGATGCCTTCGCGACCGGGGCCAACTCCACCGCGGTCGGCTATAACGCCCAGGCTTCGGCCGAAGAGACGCTTGCGATCGGCGAAAATTCGCTCGCCAACCAGCTCAGCGCCATGGCGATCGGTTCCGGCGCGCAGGCGACCGGGGAGTACGCCATTGCCTTCGGCGATAACGCGCGGGCCAGCGCCGATTTCGCGCTGGCCATGGGCGACCAAGCCGAAGCCGGCCGACAGGCGGTGGCGGTTGGCGCCGGCGCCAACGCCAGCGGCTCGCTCGGATCGGCGTTTGGCACCTTCGCCACCGCCGCGGGTTTCCGATCGACGGCCGTGGGTAACGAAGCAAACGCCGCGGCGGATTCGTCGGTTGCCCTCGGCGTCAATAGTCAGGCTACTCACGCCGGCAGCGTCGCGCTCGGTGCCAATGCAATCGCCAACGGCGCTACCCTCGGCACCGCCGCCTACGTGCCGCCGGCCTCGACCTACGCGGTGGCCGGCACGGCGCCGGTCGGTGAAGTGTCGATCGGCAGCGTAGGCAGCGAACGCCGCCTGACCAACGTGGCAGCGGGCGCGGTCGATACCGACGCGGCCAACATCAGCCAGCTCAAGGCGGTGGACAGCAAGATCACTTCGTTGGGCCAGGACTCGCTGCTGTGGGACCCGACCGCGAACGGCGGTGCCGGTGCGTATAACGCCAACCACCTCGGCACCGGCCCGAACAAGATCGTCAACGTCGCTCCGGCCGAGCTCAGCGCGACCAGCGCCGATGCGGTCAACGGTTCGCAATTGTTCCAGACCAACCAGGACGTGGCCGCGCTCGACAGCCGCGTGACCACCAACGAAGGCGACATCGCCAACCTCGACAACCGCGTGACCACCAACGAAGGCGACATCACCAACATCAAGAACCAGATGGGCCCGACCGATCCGGCCTACCTGCAGCAGAACGGCCGCGGTACGCGTTATGCGCGCACCAACGACACCGGCCTGGCCGAGGACGATGCGCACGCCCAGGGCGTCGGTTCGACCGCAGTCGGCTACAACGCCACCAGCTCGGCCGCCGATGCGGTCGCGATCGGCCGCAACAGCCAGGCCAGCCACGCCGGCAGCGTCGCGCTCGGTGCCGGTTCGGTCGCCAACGGCAGCACGCTGGGCAATGCGGCCTACTTGGTCGGCGGCACCGCGACCGGCGAGGTCAACGTCGGCAACCGCCGCGTGACCGGGGTCGCCGCGGGTTCGGAAGACACCGATGCGGCCAACGTCGGCCAGCTCAAGGCGGTGGCGACCAGCGCCACCCAGGCCGAGCAGCGTTCGGTGAAGTACGACTGGAACGACCTCGATGCGGACGGCGAGATCGACCCGGGCGAAGTCGACTACAGCAAGGCGACCCTGGCCGGCCTGACCAGCACCGACGGCGGTGTGACCGGCGGCAGCAAGATCACCAACCTGGCCCAGGGCGAGGTGTCGGCCACGTCGACCGATGCGGTCAATGGCGCCCAGCTCTACAACGTCGCCGGCCCGAACGATGCGACCTACATCAGTCAGAACGGCCGCGGTACGCGTTATGCGCGCACCAACGACACCGGCCTGGCCGAGGCGGATGCGCATGCGCAGGCGGCGGGTGCGAGCGCGGTGGGCTACAACGCCACCGCCTCGGCCGGGAACGCCGTGGCGGTGGGGCGCGATTCGGTCGCTGGCCATGCCAACTCGGTCGCGCTCGGCGCCGGCTCGTCGACGACCGCCGGTGCGCAGAGCGGCTACAACGCGGCCTATGTCGGCAGCAGCAACTCGACCGGCCAAGTCCAGGTCGGCGGCCGCACCATCGGCGGCGTGGCCGCGGGCTCGGCGGCCGACGACGCGGTCAACGTCGCCCAGTTGCAGGCCGGCGTCAGCGATGCGGTGACCCAGGCCAATGCCTACACCGACACGCGCGTCGACCAGATCGCCGGCAATGTGGCTCAGTACGACAACCGCATCAGCGCGGTCGAAGGCGACGTCAACAACGTCAAGAACGGCTCGGCGGGTCTGTTCCAGGTGAGCCAGGACAACACCACGGCCCCGACCGCCAGCGGCGCCAATGCCTCGGCCGGCGGCGCGGGTGCGGTGGCTTCGGGCACCGGCAGCACCGCCCTCGGCAGCGGTGCGATCGCCTCGGCGAACAACGCCGTGGCCCTGGGCGCCGGTTCGGTGGCCAACCAGGACGGCACCGTCTCGGTCGGTTCGGTCGGTAGCGAACGCCGGGTGACCAACGTCGCGGCCGGCAGCGCCGATACCGACGCGGTCAATGTCGCGCAGTTGAAGGGCTTCACCACCGGCGGACTGCAGTACGACAAGAACGCCGACGGCAGCAACAACACCAACAGCCTGACCTTCAACCCGAACGGCACCGGCCAGACCACCCTGCACAACGTTGCGGCCGGCAAGGCTCCGACCGATGCGGTCAACGTCAGCCAGTTGGACCAGGCGGTGGTCACCGCCAACAGCTACACCGACGGCCAGATCGCCACCGTCCGCAACGACGTGTGGAAGCTCGATGCCGACGTCCGTCGCCTGGAACGCAACATGCACTCGGGCATCGCCACGGCCATCGCGATCAAGCCGGCGCCCTACGTGGCCGGTAGGACGACGTACTACGCGGGCTTCGGCGCCTACAAGAGCGAAGCGGCGTTCGGCGTCAGCCTGCGGCGCACCGCAGACAACGGTCGCTGGAGCCTGGAGGGCGGAGCGTCGAGCAACAGCGACGGCATCGGCGCCTACATCGGCGTGAGCGGCGTGCTCGGCGACTGAGCAGGTCGCGTTTCGGCCCGTTTTGCGTCGAATGCAAGGCGGGCCGGTTGCCGCCCGCTGGCTCGGCCGGCACGGCGTTTCGCTCCACCTGCGCCGCGAACTTGCGGCGCGGGGTGTTGCCCTGCCTTCGCAGCGCACCCGCAATACCTTCCATCGGAGTTTTCGGTATGACCTTATCCTTGGTCGAATCGCGGCAGTTCCAGCTCACCGACGAACAATGGCGCATCGTCGCCTCGTATCTTCCCCGCCAATATCAGGCGCGGATCATCAACAACACCGGCGACTACCGCGCCTTCATCGAGGCGGTGCTGTGGGCGGTTGAAAATAATGCGCCGTGGACCAGCGTTCCTCAGGGATACGGCTCGTGGCGGGCGATCTACGTGCGTTTCCTGCGCTGGTGCGAAGGCGAGCACTGGATCGCGGTGGAGCGGGCGATCGGCATGGACAGCCGCCTGGCCGCCAGCCTGCGCGAGCGCGTCGAACGCTATCGCGCGAGCAATCGCTGGCGTCGCAAGCGGACCAAATCGTCGGCGGCGACGTCCGACGCGGAGCGCGAGCTCGGCGGCATTGCCAGGCCCTGGGGAATTTTGAAGGCCTGCTGAGCCAGGTTCGACGCCTTCGGTGTTCTCGGTATGCCGCAACCCCGTGCGGCGTTCAGCGGCGCCCCGACCGGCCCCCAGGCTCGCGGGCCGCTTTGCAGTGTTGCGTCGGGCCGATCCCTCCCTCGCAGTTCGCGGACGGTTCGACGCTCTTTTCGTGGCCTGGCCGGATCTGGTAGCCGCCGATGCTTCGGCCACCGATCGGGCGCTGCGCGAAGCGACAATTTGATCGATCGAAAACCACCCATGAAGAAATCGCCGTCTCCAGCTTTCTTTACTTGGCCCTGGTCGTCTTTGCTCTGTATTCCATCGGCGATGCTCACGCCACGGCCATCGACGGCATCGAATTCGTCGACAGCGGTTCGACGTCGAACGGCCCGGCCGTGAAGGCCGCCTCTGTCCAGCCTGCGCAGTCGCCTGCCCACGAGCGAACCTGGTCGGCGAGCGATATTTGCGAGCAGCGCGCGAGAGGGCGGTGCGAGCGTGCGGATCAGCGTGACCGGGGCGACCTGGATTTGCCGGGAACGCCTGTACGACACTTGTCCTGTGACCGAGTGCGTGAACCGGCGAGACCCGCGCGACTTCGTCGTACTGGCTTGCTGAGCAGGGCGGACTTGCATTCGCGCGACCTCGGCTGAGCCCCGGCAGCGACCTTCGGGAAGGCGTTCGGCGCCTCCCGAGCGCCGATGCACCGCGGGACTTGCCGAGCACGAATATCGGCCGCATGATTGTTCAGCATCTTTACCGCCAACGGCCGCTCGGATGGCCAAGACGGCGATGCGCGAGCTACTCCGGTACCCGCGTCCAACGTTCCTGACGATCTTGCGCCGCACAACGGCGACACCAAGGTAAAGAACTCGATGACGACGCCATGGCCCGCGGATGCCTGGTACCTGCAACTGGCCGATCTGACCATCGATCTGCGTTTTCGCCGGCTGATCCATTCCGGCCAGAGCCTCGAGCTGCCGCAGCGGGTGTTCGACCTGTGCTTGCTGTTCCTCAGCGAGCCCAACCGCCTGCATACCCGCACCGAGCTGTTCGACCGCTTGTGGGCGAGGACGATCGTCGAAGACACCAACCTGTCGCAGAACGTGTGGCTGCTGCGCAAGGCCCTGGGAGAAGAGCGCAAGAATTGGATCCGCACGGTGGCCAAGAGCGGTTACGTATTCGAGCCGCCCGGGCCGGTGCAATGGTTCAAGGAATTGCCGCCGGCTCCGCAACCGAGTGCCGCAACGGCCATCCACGGTCGGCAGGCCTTCTTCGAGCCTTCGCAGCGCGATCGCGCTGCCGATACGCTGGGCCCGTCCGACGAGCGCGCAGAATCGACGGAGCCGGCAGCGGGCCCTCGGTCGCTCGGCTTGGTAATGGAGCCGATTACTCCATCCATGCTTCCATCGCCGGTCGCCGCGACCGAGGCGACAACCGTTCGACCGCGCAGTTTGCGAGGCAGCCTGCTCACCTGGGCCTTGGTCTCGTTGGGCTTGATCGCGGTCGTCACTGCAGCCGTGCTGTTCGTCCAGCGCGGGGATCGATCCGCCGCCGGCAAGCGAGAGTTGGCCGTGGTCTTGGTCGTGATCGAGGACCAGAACCCGGCTTCGCGATGGCCGGCCAAGTTGCTGAAGGAGTGGCTGAGCTGGAAGCTGGGCAGCCTGCCCGAGGTCAATCTGCTCAGCGAGGGCGACCTGGCCGCCGGCAGCGACCCGGCCTTGAGGGTCGTCTTGCTGTCGTCGGTGCGTTCTCCCGACGATCCGAAGCGGCTGAGCGTGTACGCGCGCTTTCAGGAGAACGGCAAAGAGAAACGCATCGAGGTCGAGGGCGAGCCGTCCGACATGCCGGCCCTGATCGATTTGGCGTCGAACCGGATTCTCGCCCGCCTGCTGCCTGGGCGCGATGCGCCGTGGCCCGTGTTGCAGTTGACTGCTCAAGCTGCCAGTCGGTACGAACAAGCCGCACTGGCCATCGAGCGTCGCGACTGGATGGCGGCGGCCGCGATCGGCAATGAAGTGATCAAGACGGCGCCGCGCTTCGGGCTGATGCGCCTGCAACTGGCGCAGGCGCAGGCGCGGTTGGCGCAAGGGGCCGCCGCCAGCGCACAGATGGAGCTCGCGGCCAGGTTGCTCGCGAACGCGCCGGCCGAGGCGGTTGCGTTGCTGGAGGCGCAGCGATTGGCGATCGATCCGCGCCGCGAACAGGATGCGCTCGACGCCTTTTCTGTTTTGGCCGACCGGCATCCCGACAAGACGGCCTACCGGCTCGAGTATGCGCGGCTGTTGATCCGGGCCGGGCGGGGCAAGGACGCTCTGTCCCGGCTGAGCGGCAAATCGGACGATCTCGGCACGATGGGGGCCAGGGTCGCCACGCATTTGATGCGAGCGGAAGCTCATTGGGACCTCGGCGATCCGGCACAGACGCGGGCCGAGGCGATCGCCGCCGAACGCCTGACACACGACGCCGGTGCCGGCTGGACCTTGGAACGCGCCGATGCCTTGCTGTTGGCGGCGCGCGCCGACAGCTTCCTGTTTCCCGAGCGCCCCAGGCCGGCAGGGTACGAGCAGGCGGCGACGCTGTACGAACAGGGCGGCAACTCGACCGGCGCGTTGCTCGCTCGCGTGCGCGCCCGCATGGCCGGCCCCTTGGTCGGCGGCGAGGATCCGGCCCTGGATGCGTTGCTCGCGCGCGCCAATGCCGGCGGCTACCACCGCCTGGAAGTGGACGTGCTCGTCGCTAGCGCAGACCAATACCTGAAGGCCGGCGATGTCGATGCCTATCGTGCGCGGTTGTTGCAGGCGGCCGCGGTCGCCCATGCCTCGGGCGATCTGCTTTCGACGGCGTTGTTGGACATGAGGTTGTTGCAGAACGATCTGTTGACGGCCCGCTTCGAGGAGGCGGCCGCTCGCAGTGCACGTCTGCGCACGACGGAGGTGCAAGGCCGCCTGGGAATGCTGTCGGACCAGTTGGCGGCAGCCTTGGCCTTTCAGCTGGGGAAGTACAGCGAGGCCTTGGCGATATTCGACCGCGCAGAGCGATTATTGCCGCCCTCGTCGCCGGGGCAGCCGGTGTCGGAAGCGCATGCGCAACTGGCCTGCGGACGCGCAGCCTCCCTGCTTGCGATTGGACCGCTGTCGTCCGCGCGTCGCGAAATCGCAAGCTGCTCGCAAGGAGACAGGCTGCTCCTGCGCGGCCTGGTCCTGATTAACGGGGCGATCGCGGATGCGCTGGCCGGCGACCGCGTCCAGGCCGCCAGGCAATTGGAGCAAGCCGAAAGCACCATGCCGAGCGGGCCGCCGGACAATTGGATTCATTTGATCGACGTAGCGAGCTTGGCGACCCGCCTCGGCGAGACCGAGAAGTCCGAGCGCATTTACTCGCAGTTACTGCCGCAATTACAGACCACCGGCTATACCTTGTTGATCGCCCAGGCGACGATCGGACTCGCCGAAAACGCAGCGGCTCGCGGCGAGTGGGCGCGCAGCCGTATCCATGCCGCCAACGCCCGTAAACTGATTCCGGGCGATATCTGGGTGGTGAGCAGCCGCTTGGATCTCCTCGCCATAGCCGATGCGCGCGAGCGAGGCGACCGGCGTGCAGTCATTTCGCTGGCGAGCCGATTGCACGAGCGTGCCAGGCAACTGGGCGATGCCGCCGTCGAGACGGACCTGCATCGGATGTTGGAGCCGGGCGCTTTCGAGAACGATTGCAGCACCGCCGAGCGCGAAGCCTTGATCGCGCGCACCGGTATGCGCGGCATCGACGTCGCTTGGCTGATGCCTGCGGGCGAGGCGGCTCGAAGCGCCCTGCGCTGAGCGTTGCGCGATACGAGCGGGCACCGGCCCGGCGGGCTGCAGCCTTGGCGTGGCATGAGGCGCTCATCTGAGCGCGATCGTGCACCGCGCTCGACCTCGGCGGCCTGGAGGCCGTCCGCCAAGCGGGCAGGGGCGCCTGCACCGATCCTCACTCCTGTGGGCACTGGCGAAAGACGCGGCAACGACACGCTTGGTGCCGTCGTTTCCGACGTCCGGGCCATGGCTCGCGCCGGGTCGTTCGAGAAGCGTGAACGCCCGATGCATGGATTCGCTTCCGGCATGCGAGCGAACGCTTTTTTTATTCTCTCCGGGGCGGTGTTCTCTGTATCGTTCGGCTCGCGGTCGGGCTCCGTGATGCGGCGCTCGTGAACGCTGCGAAGTGTCCGGGCCGATCGCGCCGCAAACCTCGCGCCCATACAAGGGATGCGGCGGCTGCGGCGCATGACGAGCTGTCGAGATCGAAAGCGACGAGACGCCACGGCTCTTCGCTGAGGTGTTTTTATTCCCATGAATTCGCTTGCCGGCTGCCGCGCAGCTCGGGCAATCGTTTCGGCTGCGCGTTGTCCCATTGCGACATCGTCGCGATGACATCGGATCGAGGTTGGATGAGCAGGACGGGTTGTCCCCAGGAACGCAGGCTGCATATCGCCGCATCGTCGATCGCGGTGGCGGCGACCTTGTCGATCGGTGCGCTGCTGTTCCGCCCGGTTCCATTGCCGACGCCAGCATCGCCGATGGACGCGGTGCTGATCGAGCGCATCGTGCGGGCCGATCCGGAGCCTGCCGATGCACCGCCGGTCGTCCAGCCTTTCGCCCCGGGTCCTGCGATCGACCAGCCCTCAAGCGCACGGACCGAGCGGGTGCGCGAGCCGGGAGATGCGCCGCACAAGCCGACGCCCGCCGAGCCGACACCGCTCCAACCGAATGTCGCCCTCGCGTCCGCGCCGCCGAACCGTTGGCTGCTGCCCGACCGTTTCAGCCTGCGCCCCCGCAACGCGCCGGCCGACCCGGCGCCGGCACCGAAACCGCGCGCGCCGGGCGACCCGAGCGAACGCAGTCAGTACTACGCCAAGAAACTGCTCGAACGCAGCAGTCCGCTGGGGGAGCAGCCGCCCCCGCTGCACGACTGGTTCGACGACGCCAAACAAGGCGGCAAGGGCCGGACGATGTCCAAGCGAATCGCCGAAGCCCTGTACGGCAAGGACATCCAGTCGGCGCAGGCGCGCCCGCCGCCGTCGGTGCGGTTCCGTCCGGAATTGCATGGGCGGCCGTCCGACCTCGGCAGCGAAGCGACCGGCGATGCCTACAAGGCCGCGGCCGTCGCATACGAAGCCGTGCCCGGACTCGAAGGCGAAGCCAGCCGGCGTATCCGCGAAACCATCGAGCTGCTGCTCAAGTTGCCCACGGGCTGCGAGCGGCAAACCGTGGAAAGCTGGTTGGCGCCCGCGCGCAAACACCTGACCGAGTTGGAGCGCGCGGAATACGCTTACGGCCACGGCGCCGACCCGATCCGCCGCGAGCACATGCTGCCGCGCGCCGCCGACACCGCCTACGACCAGGCCCGGCGGGCTATTGCCTATGCCGAGGGGCGAGTGGCGGGGTGTGGGGTTGGAAACTAGTAACGAGTAACGAGTAACGAGAAGTGAGGGTGAGGGTGAGGGGGCGTGTGGAGTGGCGGCGCGATGCGAGGCGGCGAGGGCGGGGTGTTCGTTTGCCATGGACACAAAAAAAGCCGGAAACCGCGAGGTTTCCAGCTTCATTTGCGATCCGTGGATCGGTATTGGTGGAGGTGGGCGGAATCGAACCGCCGTCCGAAGGCACTCCATCCCCGGCACTACATGCTTAGCGCTCCGTTAGATCTCGCCCCCGAACAGCACGGCGCGCAAAGCGCATCCAGGAGCCAGCCTGTTTTGAGTTGACCGGGTGCTGACAGGCAACCACTCCCGGCGATTCCGTGATAATGACCCTACATTGCGAGCACGGACACAAGCAATTTCGGGGCTTACGCCTTAAGCGGCGAGAGCGTAGTTGTCGTCGTTGGCAACTAAAAGTTTGCAGCTGGATTTACGAGGAAAGCTACCCCCTCGGCATGCGCCAAGTGATTTCGCGACCCCCGTCGAAGCCAGTGCACCCCCGGGGACAGCAACATCGCTGACGCGTTCAGTATAGGGGCTGGCGGCGCGTTCTCAAGGGTCGCCGTGCGACGACGCACCGGCGATTCAGATAGCGATCCGGGCGCGCGGGCGGCTCGCGCGCCAGCAGTGCGGGCGCAGGCGCGGCGCCGAGCGGCGGTCTGGCCTTGGTGCACGGCGAACCGCGGTGAGGCAGCCGCGCCGGCTCAGTTGCCGTCGAGCAGTTCGATCAGGGCGCGGCGCTTCTTGCGCGAGAGTTTGCGCATCAGGCCCATCAGCCGCAGTTCGTCGGGGTCGCTGTATTTGGCGGCGTTTTCGCGCACCGACAGCGATTTGCCTTCGATGGTGCCGCGGCCGGTCGCCAGCCATTCGAAGCTCACGTGTTGCTGCACGGCGATCTGCAGCATGCGCTCGAGTTCGGGCAGGGCCAGGCCGACCAGCCATTTGCGGGCGGTCTCGCGGCTGACGTCGTAGTAAGCGGATAGCGCGCCTGTGCGGGCCCGGCCTTTGGCGAATCCGGAAAAATCGAGGGCCTGGTGCAGCCGATTGGCGAATTCTTGGTGAGGCGCGTTGGTCATGAGGTCTCGCCGGAGCATCCTGCAGGGCTGAAACGTGGCGCCGCCCACCCTGGCTGTCGGCCGGGCGAGGATAGCGCAACTCATTGTTGCGTACGCTTCCCGAAATTGATCACTCTTTTTGGTCGTTGAAAAGACCAATTTGCGGTGGTAAGTTGACTGGGCATGGATGCCAGTCAGAGAACAGCTATGGAAGGCAGAGCGAAAAAGAAGGCCCGGCGGAGCGCCGGCAAGAGCAAGAAAGAAGCCGCTCCGCCGCGTCCGGCGCCGCGGACCCGGGTCGCGCGCAGGCGGGCGCGGGGCGAATCGCCCAATCCCATCGAACGCTATATCGCCTGCTTCGACACCGCCCGCGAGGCCGCGGCGGCGGCCGGGGTGTCGGCCGCGATGCTGCGGCGCATGCGGGTGCGCGGTTATGTGTCGACTCGGGCGCGGGCGCTGCTGATGGCCCAGGCCTGCGGGTTCCGGATCGAGGCCGTCGAGCTGATGGCCTTGCCGAAGGGAGAGGGCTGATGGCCGGGCCGGTGCAGGGCCTGGCTGCGGCCCTGCAGCAGCCGGCTGTACAGGAGTTGGCTGCGGCCCTGCCGCAGCCGGCCGTGCAGGAGTTGGCTGCGGCCCTGCCGCAGCAGGGCTTGGCCGCGGCCTTGCCGCAGCCGGCGGCGCTGGGCTTCGGAGTGTGCCTGGCGCTCGCGGCAGCGGGGCTGGCCAGTTGGTGGTTGCGACGGCGGCGGCTGCCCCCTTACGAGCGCCTCGCCCGGCGCGCCGACCGCAACGGCCGCGCGCTGCTGCAACTGGCCGACGAGATCGAGGGCTATCTGGTCCGCCAGCACGAGGCCGGCGTGTCGATACGCCAGCAGCGGCACTGGCCGCAGCTGTGCCGCCAGGTCGCGGCCGAGCACCTGGAATGCATCAACTGCCTGCTGCTGGAAGGGGTCTGGCACGAGGAGGGCAAGCCGCCCGAAAGTTGAGCGGCGCCGGCGTCGTGATGCCGTCACTACAAACCGGCGGGTATGCTTGCGGCGATGACGACGACCGACCCGGCCGCCCACGCCAGCCCCCCGAACGACGGGGTCGATTCCGAACTTTCCGGCCTGATGCCGCGCCGCGGCTATCTGCTCGCGCTCGCGGTGCTGATCGGCGCGCTGATCCTGGTGTTCACCGCATGGCGTGTCGCGCGCGACCGCGAGCTGCGCTCGGCGCAGGCCGAGTTCATCGGCCGGACCATGCAGGTCACCGAGCTGATCCAGCAACGCCTGGTCAACTACGAACTGGTCGCGCGCGGCGGCGTGTCCTTGTTCGCCTCGGTGCAACGGCCGACCGCGGCGCAATGGAAGGCCTATGTCGAAGGCATGAACATGCAGCGTCGGTTTCCGGCGACGTTGGGCCTGGGCTTCAGCGGCTACGTGCCGCAGCGGTTGCTGGTGCAGTTGCAGAGCGAGTGGCGCGACGCCGGCTATGGGCTGTTGTCGATACGGCCGCAGGGTCGGCGCGAGGTCTACGGGCCGATCCTGTACCTGGAGCCGAAAACCCCGGCCAACGTCGCCGCGATCGGCTACGACATGTACGCCGAACAGGTGCGTCACACCGCCCTGGCCGCGGCGCTGGATTCGGGCCAGGCCTGGCTGTCGGGGAAGATCCAGCTGATCCAGGACGGCGACCGCCAGAGCACCGGCATGCTGCTGGCCCTGCCGGTGTATCTCGGCGGGGGCCGTCCGCAGACCCTGGAGCTGCGGCGCGCGGAAATGCAGGGCTGGGTGTACGTGCCGTTCCGGATACAAACCTTCGTCGAGAAGGCGCTGGGCGACGCGCATGAAGACATGCGGTTTCGCATCTTCGACGAAACCGGCGGGCGCGACGAACTGCTGTACGCCAGCCCGAACCTCAAGACCAATACCACCGCCGCCTTCGTTCACCGCGCCGCGTTCGACATCTACGGCCGCACTTGGCGCATCGAATACGAATCGGCGCCGGTCGAGGAGGCGGTGCCGCGCCTGGAAGGCCTGCGCAACATGTTCGCCCTGGGCCTGTTCTCGGCGCTGCTGCTGTACAGCATCGCGCTGATGCTGGCGCGCACCGAGTCGCGCGCGCGCCGCATCGCGCTGCGCATGACCGAAGACTACCGCCGCAGCGAAACCCGCTTCCGCAGCGCGATGCAGTATTCGGCGATCGGCAAGGCCCTGCTCGACAGCGAGGGCTGCATCGTCGATTCCAACCCGGCCCTGGCGACCATCGTCGGGCTGGGGCCGGCGCAGTTGCTGGGCCAGCGCTTCGACAGCCTGCTCGAAGACGAGGACGTCGAACTGCCGGGCGGCGCCAGCCACACCGAAGAAGACGGCGTGCACCGGGCGACCCGCCGCCTGCGCCGCCCGCACGGTGTCGCGCGGCAAGTGCAGCTGACCTATTCGCCGGTGCCGGGCAACGTCGGCCAGGACATCAGCGGCCTGGTCCAGGTCGAGGACGTGACCGAGCGCTTGCGCGCCGAAGCGCGGGTGCACGCGCTCAACCGCACCCTGGAGGCGCGCGTCGCGCTGCGCACGCGCGAGCTCAGCCAGGCCAATCAGGAGCTCGAAGCTTTCGCTTACAGCGTTTCGCACGACCTGCGCGCGCCGTTGCGCGCGATCGACGGTTTCAGCCGCATCCTCGGCGAGAAATACGCCGACCGGTTCGACGCCGCCGGCAACGATTACCTGGCGCGGGTGCGCAAGGCCGCCGCGCGCATGGGCGATCTGATCGATGCGCTGCTGAAGATGTCGCGCCTGGCGCGCAGCGAGCTCAAGCACGAGTCGGTCGACCTGAGCCGGATCGCCGGCGAGGTGATCGAAGAGCTGCGCATGGGCGACGCCCAGCGCCAGGTCGAGGTGTCGATCGAGCCGGGCATGCAGGTGATCGGCGATGCCTCCCTGCTGCGCAACCTGCTCGCCAACCTGCTCGGCAACGCCTGGAAATTCACCCGCGACCGCGCTCCGGCGCGGATCGAATTCGGCACCGAGCAGACCGCGAGCGGCGTGCGCGAGTTCTACCTGCGCGACAACGGAACCGGTTTTCCGCAGGCCTATGTCGACAAGCTGTTCCGCCCGTTCCAGCGCCTGCACAGCGTCGAGGATTTCGCCGGCCACGGCATCGGCCTGGCCTCGGTCAAGCGCATCGTCGAGCGCCACGGCGGCACGATCCGCGCCGAAGGCCGCGAGGGCGAGGGCGCGGTGTTCCATTTCACCTTGCCGCACGACGGGGTGGGGCGAGCGGAGTGAGGTTGCGGAGCCGTGGCGCTGGGATGGGCCGCTAAGGCGGTGTGCAGGCCGGCTTGCGCCGTTCCCGCCCGGGGCTTCAGGCCGGCTGGATAAACGGCAACGGCCGGATCGGCTCGGGAGGCGGGATCGCCTCTCGTTTCAGTCCACTTCGGTTGGTCGCGGCTCACGCCGCTCCTACAAGAACGACGAGGCTCTCGTGCAGGAGCGGCGCAAGCCGCGACCGCGAACTTCACGCAACGGCGCAAACCACCACAGCCCGCGCAGGGCGGGCCGGGTGTCCGGTGCCGCGCCGGGAAGCGCCCGGATCAGGCGTCGCGGTTGTGCTTGCGCATCACGCGCTGCTTCTCGCGCGCCCAGTCGCGTTCCTTGCTCGCCTCGCGCTTGTCGTGGCTCTGCTTGCCCTTGGCCAGCGAGATTTCCAGCTTGACCTTGTTGCCTTTCCAGTACATCGCGGTCGGCACGACGGTGTAGCCGTCGCGCTGGACGCGGCCGATCAGGTTGTCGATCTCGTCGCGGTGCAGCAGCAGCTTGCGGGTACGGCGTTCCTCGGCGACCACGTGGGTCGAGGCGGAGATCAGCGGGCTGATCTGCGCGCCGATCAGGAACATCTCGTCGCGCAGGATGACGGCGTAGCTTTCGGTGATGTTTGCGCGTCCGGCGCGGATGGACTTGAGCTCCCAACCCTGCAGCGACAGACCGGCCTCGAAGCGTTCCTCGAGGTGGTAATCGTGGCGCGCACGCTTGTTCAGCGCGATGGTGCCGCCCGCGCTGCCCTTTCCTTTATCCTTGCCGGCCTTGTTGTTCGTATTTTTAGCCATGAGCGATTGTCCACGATCCGGAGGCGGTTTGAGTAGCCGTCTCCGGTTTTGAGTGAAGATCCACGATCCGGAGGCCGTTTAATAGCCGTCTTCGGTTTTGAATGAAGATCCACGATCCGGAGGCAACCGAAGCGGTTGCAGGCCTGGATTACGAATCGCGGTCCCGGGGCGGCGGGTTCGCTTAGCCCCACGATCCGGCGGCGACTCGGCACCACCCAGGCCCGCTGCCCGGCTACGATGCCTGTCCTGTAGCGAACTGTGGGCCTGCGACTCGAACTTTCCTGCCTGTTTGCAGGGCGGTCGATCCATCCATCCCGCTTGAATTCCGCCCCGCGGACCTTATTGCGATAAGTACATGCCTACGATCCGCCGTTCCGCCCTCGTCGAACACTCCGCCGCGCGCATGTTCGCCCTGGTCAACGATGTCGCCGCGTACCCGCGCCGTTTCGAGTGGTGCGAGCAGGCGCTGGTGCTCGAAGCCGACGAGGCCCACATGGTGGCGCGGCTCGACCTGGGCCTGGGCGCGCTGCGGACCTGGTTCACCACCCACAACAGCCTGTCGCCGCCGCACCATATCGAGCTCAAGCTGGTCGACGGGCCGTTCCGCAAGCTCGGCGGGCGCTGGGAGTTCCATGCCCTCGACGAATCGGCCTGCAAGGTCACTCTGACCCTGGAATTCGAGCCGGCGGTGAAGCTGCTGGGGCCGGCGATGGCGCTGGGCTTCCAGAGCCTGGCCGACCGCATGGTCGACGATTTCGTCCGGGTCGCCGATCGCGGCGCCGAACCGGCGCTGCCGTCGGTGACCGGGCCGAGCCCGGCCGTGAAGATCGAGCCGTGAAGATCGAGCTGATCCGCGCCTGGCCGCGGCGTTTCCAGGCGCTGAGCCTGGAGCTGGCCGACGGCGCCACGGTCGCCGAGGCGCTGGCCGCGGCCGGATGGGGCGCCGATGCCGAAGGGGCGGACGCCGAAATCGGCGGCTACGCCGTGTTCGGGGTCAAGGCGCTGGCCGACACGCCGCTGCGCGACGGCGACCGGCTGGAACTGCTGCGGCCCTTGCAGCTCGACCCCAAGGAAGCGCGCCGCCGCCGCGCCGCCGACCGGCCGCTGAAGAAATAAGCGCCCAACTGACGACGACGGCCCGGACGCAGGGCGGCCGGGCCGGCAGGGCGATTCGATGAAGCCGGCGCGACCGCGAGGCCGCGCGGCGGGGATCAGCGCCGGCGGCGCTTGTCCTTATCCTTGTCCTTGACCAGGTTGCGGCCGAACTGCTTGACCGAGGCGCGGGCGATCTGCTCGTCCTGCTCGGCGAAGTAGTCGCCTTCCCACTTGGTCAGGCTGTCGTTCTCGAACCACAGGGTCAGGTTCTTGCGGTCGGTGTGGCCGAGGCGGTCGACGCGCTGGGTCGAGGTGTAGTCCCAGCGGTTCTGGTGGAACGGGTCTTCGATCGACGGGGTGCCCAGCAGCAACTGCACCTGCTGCTTGGTCATGCCGGTCTGGAGCTGGTCGATCGCGGTCTTCTCGAGCAGGTTGCCCTGGTAGATCGGCTGCTTGTAGATGATGCCGCAGCCGGCGGTGAGCATGGACAGCGAGAGGACGAGCAGGAGCTTACGCATCGGGTAGGGTTCTGCGGCAGTCGAAGGCAACGGGGCCGATGATACACTGAAGCCCGTACCCACCAAGGGCGGATTACGGCGCGTGGAGGCCCCTCGCGTTCATCCGCCATTCCGGCCCAGCCAGCCCCGTCCGCTCCATGCGCAGCCGCCCGCGGCCACGGCCAGCCGGTCAACACCCAGGCACGGCGAACGCCGGCCGAATCGATCTGAAGGAACACTCATGGAATCGCAGGACCTGCGCAACGTCGGACTCAAGGTCACCCATCCGCGCCTGCGGATCCTGGAGCTGCTGGAGCAATCCAAACCGCGCCACATGACCGCCGAGGACATCTACCGGATGTTGCTGGAGAAGGGCGAGGACATCGGCCTGGCCACGGTCTACCGGGTGCTGACCCAGTTCGAATCGGCGGGCCTGGTGCTCAAGCACAACTTCGAGGCCGGCCAGTCGGTGTACGAGCTCGACCGCGGCCATCACCACGACCACATGGTCGACATCGACAGCGGCAAGATCATCGAGTTCGAGAGCGTCGAAATCGAAGAGTTGCAGCGCAAGATCGCGGCCAAGCACGGCTACGAGATCGAAGAGCACTCGCTGGTGCTGTACGTGCGCAAGAAGAAGTGAAGTCCGACATGTCCGGCGAGACGATGGTGCCGTGCTCGTGCTGCGGCGAACTGGTCGCGCTGTCGGACATGGAGTATTCGTTCACTTTTCCCGACGCCTACCACGCCCTCGACAACGCTGCGCGCTGCGCGCCGGACACCTTCTGCGACGCGAATTTCTGCGCGATCGGCGGCGGCCAGCTGTTCGTGCGCGGGGTGATTCCGTTGCCGGTCGAAGGCGGCGACGACTACTGCATCGGCGCCTGGGTCGAGCTGGCCGAACACGACTGGCGGCTGGCGCGGATGATGTGGGACGAGGCCGGCAACGACCGGGTGCCCGAGTTCGCCGGCACCCTGGCCAACCATATCCCGCGCGTCTACGAGTTCAGCACCCTGGGCCTGGAGCTGCGGGTGCAGCTGCACGACGACACCCGGCCCACTTTCCGCCTGGTCGACAGCGGCCATCCGCTCGAAGACGAGCAGCGCCAGGGCATCACCCCGCACCGGGCGGCGTTCTTCACCGGGTTGCCGGACCTCGACTGAGCAGGCTATCGATCGAGCTTGCTCGATCGATCCAGGCCGAACGGGCTTGCCCGATCGACCCGGGGCGAACAGGCTTGCCCGATCGACCCGGGGCGAACAGGCTTGCCCGATCGTTCCAGGCCGAACCCACTTCGAGACTGAGCTCGATGTGGGCTCCGAATCCCGAGTCCCGAGTCCCGAGTCCCGACCTGAGACCTCAGACCTCAGACCTCAGACCACGTCGGCCAGCAGCCGCTTGGCCGCGGCGCGCACTTCCTTGTTGAGTTCGATGCCGCCGAGCATGCGCGCGAGTTCTTCCTCGCGCTGCTTGGCGCCGAGTACCTGCACCGCGCTCTGGGTCACGCCTTCGCTGGCGGCCTTGCTGACCCGGTAATGGGCGTGGCCCTGGGCCGCGACCTGAGCCAGATGGGTGACGCACAACACCTGGCGGCTGGCGCCGAGCGCGCGCAGCTTCTGGCCGACGATCTCGGCCACCGCGCCGCCGATGCCGGAATCGACTTCGTCGAAGACCATGGTCGCGACCGCGTCCATGCCGAAGGCGGCGACTTCGATCGCCAGCGAGATGCGCGACAGCTCGCCGCCCGAGGCGACCTTGCGCAGCGGCCGGGCCGGCTGGCCGGGGTTGGCCGCGACCAGGAATTCGACGCGCTCGCCGCCTTGCGGGTCGGGACGGTCCTCGTCGAGCGGTTCCAGGGCGACGTCGAAGCGCCCGCCGCCCATGCCGAGTTCGCCGATCAGCACGCTGGTGGTGTCGGACAGGCTCTTGGCGGCCTTGCGGCGCGCCTCGCCCAAAGCGTCGGCGGCGCGGCGCCACTGCGCCCGCGCGCTCTGGATTTCGCCGTCGAGCACCTGCAGGCGGTCGCCGGCGCTGCGCAGCTGGTCGAGCTCGCCGGCCATGCCGTCGCGGGTGGCCGGCAATTGTTCGGGTGCGACGCGGTGCTTGCGCGCCAGCTCGTGCAGGCGGCCGATCTTGTTTTCGATCTGCTCGAACGCCGCGGGGTCGAGGTCGAGGTCGTCGCGGACCCGGTCGAGCAGGGTCAGGGCTTCGTCGATCTGGATCGCGGCGTTGTCGAGCATGGCGTCGACGTCGTTCAGGCGCGGCTCGTGCTCGGCCACTCGCTGCAGCTCGCCGCGCACCTGTTGCACCAGCCGGGTCAGCGACGGGCCTTCGTCGCCGCCGAGGCGGGCGAAGGCCGATTCGCAGGCGGCGATCAGGCCGGCGGCATGGGCATGGCGGCGGTGGTCGCTGAGCAGCTTGGCCAGGGCCTCGGCTTCCAGCACTTCGCGTTCCAGCTCGGCATGCTGATGTTCGAGCCAGGCGATGCGGTCGGAGACGTCGCCCTGCGCCGACAAGGTGTCGCGTTCGCGCAGCAGCGCACTCCACTGCTGCGCGGCGGCCTCAACCTTGGCCAGCGGCGCCTCGTGGCGGCCGTAGGCGTCGAGCAGGCCGAGCTGGCTGGCGCGCGACATCAAGGCCTGGTGTTCGTGCTGGCCGTGGATCTCGACCAGGCGGGAGGTCAGGTCCGCGAGCTGGTTCAGAGTCACCGGCCGCCCGTTGACCCAGGCCCGCGACCCGCCGTCGGCGCGGATCACCCGGCGGATCTGGCAGACCTGCGCCTCGCCGTCGCCGGTCTCGTCGAGTTCGTTGTCGCGCAGCCAGGCCGCGGCCAGCGGCGCATCGTCGAGGGTGAAGTCGGCGACCAGTTCGGCGCGGTCGGCGCCATGGCGAACCACGCCGCTGTCGGCGCGCAAGCCGGACAGCAGCCCCAGGGCGTCGACCAGCAGCGACTTGCCGGCGCCGGTTTCGCCGGAGATCACGGTGAGGCCGGGACCGAAGCTGAGTTCGGCGGCGCTGACGACGGCGAATTGCTTGAGCGAGAGGTGAGCGAGCATGCGGCGGCGATTGTGCCTTGGCGGCGAGAGACTGGGAATGGGCGGCAAGCGGGCCGGAGGGTAGGGCGGACGCGGATCACAGGGTGAGATCGGCGGCGGTGCGCGCCGCAGCCAGTGTGCACGAGCATTCTTACCGATGCCGACGAGGGGAGCGCGGGCGCGGCGACGGATCCGGGCGGCGATCGCCGAATCCGACGAAGGCGCTTGCGCCGGCCCGCGTCCGCGCCTATATCCACAGCATGAATCGCCGACCGCCCGACCCGAGCCTCGACCCGCGCGCGCGGCAACTGCTGCGCACGCTGATCGGCCGTTACATCCACAGCGGCGAACCGGTCGGATCGCAGACCCTGGCCAAGCACGCCGGGCTCGACGTCAGCGCGGCGACGATCCGCAACATCCTGGCCGACCTGGAAGACGTCGGCCTGCTCAGCGCGCCGCACGCCTCGGCCGGGCGCATCCCGACCGTGCAGGGCTATCGTTTGTTCGTCGACTCGCTGCTGCAGGTGCGGCCGCTGCCGGAGGGCGAGGTCGCGCGGCTGCGCAGCGAGCTGCCGTCGGGCTCGGGCACCCAGGCCCTGCTCGGCAGCGCTTCGGAGCTGTTGTCGGCGATGACTCATTTCGTCGGCGTGGTCAGCGTGCCCAAGCGCGAGCAGTTCGCGTTCCGGCGCATCGACTTCGTGCCGCTCGACGCCCAGCGGGTGCTGGCGATCCTGGTGTTCGCCGACCAGGACGTGCAGAACCGGATCATCCAGACTCGGCGGGCCTACGACGCCGGCGAGCTGGAGCGGGTCGCGAACTATCTGAACGCACACTTCGCCGGCCGCCCGGTGGCCGAGATCCGCGCGACCCTGCTGGTCGAGTTGCGCAATGCCCAGTCGGAGATGCAGAGCCTGCTCGCGCAGTCGGTCGAACTGGCCGAGCAGGTGCTGATGCCCGATGGCGACGACATGGTCCTGGCGGGGCAGACCCGGCTGATGGGCGTGCAGGAGTTGGCCGACCTGGATCGCCTGCGCGAGCTGTTCGAGGCCTTCGCCCGCAAGCGCGAGATCCTGCAACTGCTCGAACGCACCGTGCGCGCCCCCGGCGTGCGCATCTTCATCGGCGAGGAAACCGGCCTGGCGCCGCTGGAAGGCGTGTCGCTGGTGACCGCGCCGTACACCGCCGGCGGCCGGGTGCTCGGCGTGCTGGGGGTGATCGGCCCGACCCGGATGGCCTACGACCGGGTGATCCCGGTGGTGCAGGCCGCCGCCGACGCGCTCGGGGATGCGTTCGGGGAACCGAAGGGGACTGAAGCCGAGGAGCAGTGACCCGTCCCGCAGGCCCAGGGCAGGCGCGGCGCGAGCCGCGACCCATCGAAGTGGACTGAAACGAGGGGCGGTCCCGCCTCCGAAGCCGGTCCAACCGTCCCGCCCAACCCCAGTCAGCGGGAACCGGGGTAAGAGCGGCGCGGGCCGCGACCGCCATCTCTCGGGTAGGGCGAACCTTTTGGAGGCCATCGGCTTCGGGGCGGGCCGGCGTTTATCGCTTCGGGCGGTCGTGGCTTACGCCGCTCCTACAGGGGAGTGGCCGGCGATCGTCCCGAACCGGGCCACGAAACCCGCCGCTCGCCGCCGATGGCGGCCGATCGGCGCAGATCCCGGCACTTGAATGCCGCCGCGGCGGCCCCATTGCTGGCCTGTCGCGGAAAAACCGCCAGGACCCAGCATGAACCAACACGATCCCTATTCCGAACTCAATCCGCCGGCCCAGGACGAGGTCCCGGGCGCCGAGGCGTCCGAACTCGAAGCGCTGCGCGCCGAGCTGACCAAGCTGCGCGAGGACTCGCTGCGCGAACGCGCCGAACTCGACAACCAGCGCAAGCGCGTGTCGCGCGACGTGGAGATGGCGCGCAAGTTCGCCAACGAGCGCCTGCTCGGCGACCTGCTGCCGGTGATCGACAGCCTCGAGGCCGGCCTGGCCGTCGCCGGCGAGGACAGCAGCGCCCTGCGCCAGGGCATGGAACTGACCCTGCGCCAGTTGCTCAAGGTCGCCGGCGACAACGGCCTGATCGCGGTCGACCCGACCGGCCAGCCGTTCAACCCCGAGCATCACCAGGCCATGAGCATGGTGCCGGCCCCGGGCGTGGCGCCGAACCATGTGGTCCAGGTCTACCAGAAGGGCTGGCTGCTCAACGAGCGCCTGCTGCGGCCGGCGCTGGTGGTGGTCGCCCAGGACGCCGAATAAGCGCTCGAGCGGACGCGGGACGGCTCACGGCGGCGGCTCGGCCGCGGTCGCGGAACCGGAGCTGAAAGCGGCGCGAGCCGCGAGCGGACGGACCGGGAAGGGCCGGGACGGACGTCACGAGGGCGGGGCACGGGCGCTTGAACTGCCCGGCACCTAGCCCCAGATAACGGACATCGGCGGCACGGCGCACTGCGCGGACCGCCCCACTATTTCAAGCATTCGAGAGGGAGCACTACGTATGGGCAAGATCATCGGCATCGACCTGGGCACCACCAATTCCTGCGTCGCGATCATGGAAGGCGGCAAGGCCAAGGTCATCGAAAATTCCGAAGGCGACCGCACCACGCCGTCGATCGTCGCGTTCACCAAGGACGGCGAAGTGCTGGTCGGCGCTTCGGCCAAGCGCCAGGCGGTCACCAATCCCAAGAACACCTTCTACGCGGTCAAGCGCCTGATCGGCCGCAAGATGACCGACGCCGAAGTGCAGAAGGATCTCGGCCTGGTGCCGTACGCGATCGTCCCGCACGACAACGGCGACGCCTGGGTCGCGACCCAGGACGGCAAGAAGATGGCGCCGCAGCAGATCTCGGCCGAAGTGCTGGGCAAGATGAAGAAGACCGCCGAAGCCTACCTGGGCGAGCCGGTCACCGAAGCGGTCATCACCGTGCCGGCCTACTTCAACGACAGCCAGCGCCAGGCGACCAAGGACGCCGGCAAGATCGCCGGCCTGGAAGTCAAGCGCATCATCAACGAGCCGACCGCAGCGGCGTTGGCCTACGGCATGGACAAGAAGGGCGGCGACCGCAAGGTCGCGGTCTACGACCTCGGCGGCGGCACCTTCGACGTGTCGATCATCGAGATCGCTTCGGTCGACGGCGAAATGCAGGTCGAAGTGCTGTCGACCAACGGCGACACCTTCCTCGGCGGCGAAGACTTCGACAAGCGCGTCATCGACTACTTGGTCGAAGAGTTCCAGAAGGACCAGGGCATCGACCTGCGCAAGGATCCGCTGGCGCTGCAGCGCCTGAAGGATGCGGCCGAGCGCGCCAAGATCGAGCTGTCGTCCTCGCAGCAGACCGAAGTCAACCTGCCGTACGTGACCGCCGACGCTTCGGGTCCGAAGCACCTCAACATCAAGCTGACCCGCGCCAAGCTGGAGTCGCTGGTCGAGGACCTGGTCAAGAAGACCATCGAACCCTGCCGCATCGCCCTCAACGACGCCGGCCTGCGCGCCAGCGACGTCAGCGAAGTGATCCTGGTCGGCGGCCAGACCCGCATGCCCAAGGTCAGCCAGGCCGTGGCCGAGTTCTTCGGCAAGGAACCGCGCAAGGACGTCAACCCGGACGAAGCGGTCGCCGTCGGCGCCGCGATCCAGGGCGGCGTGCTGGCCGGCGACGTCAAGGACGTGCTGCTGCTCGACGTGACCCCGCTGTCGCTGGGCATCGAGACCCTCGGCGGCGTGTTCACCAAGATCATCGAGAAGAACACCACGGTGCCGACCAAGGCCTCGCAGACCTTCTCGACGGCCGAGGACAACCAGTCCGCGGTGACCGTGCACGTGCTGCAGGGCGAGCGCGAACAGGCCCGCTTCAACAAGTCGCTGGCCCGTTTCGACCTGTCCGGCATCGAACCCTCGCCGCGCGGCATGCCGCAGGTCGAGGTGTCGTTCGACATCGACGCCAACGGCATCCTGCACGTCAGCGCCAAGGACAAGAAGACCAACAAGGAGCAGAAGGTCGAGATCAAGGCCGGCTCGGGCCTGTCCGAGGAAGAGATCGCCAAGATGGTCGCCGACGCCGAAGCCAACCGCGAGGAAGACCAGAAGTTCCACGAGCTGGTGCAGGCGCGCAACCACGCCGACGGCCTGATCCACATGGCCCGCAGCACGATCAAGGAGCACGGCGAGAAGTTGCCGGGCGACCAGATCGGCCGCGCCGAGGCGGCCATCGCCGACCTCGAAACGGCGATGAAGGGCGACGACAAGGGCCAGATCGAGGCCAAGTCGAAGGCGCTGGAAGAGGCCGCGCAGTCGCTGTTCGCCGCGGCCCAGGCCGCGCAGCCGGAGGCCGGCGGCGCCGCCGAAGCCGGCTCGGCCAAGTCCGAAGACGTGGTCGACGCGGAATTCACCGAAGTGAAGGACGAAGACAAGAAGTAAGCCGGTATCGGAACACGGACTCGGGAATCGGCAGAGCCAGGCTCTGCCGGTTCCCGAGGTCCTTTCCGCCCCGGTAAGTCCTCGCGGTAACGAATCCCGACTCTCGAATCACGAATCCCGGCCTTATGAGCAAACGCGACTATTACGAAGTGCTGGGCGTTGCGCGCAACGCCGGCGACGACGACCTCAAGAAGGCCTATCGCCGCTGCGCGATGAAATATCATCCGGACCGCAATCCGGGCGACGCGGCCGCGGAAGCCGCGTTCAAGGAATGCAAGGAGGCCTACGAGGTCCTGGCCGACGCCAACAAGCGCCGCGCCTACGACCAGCACGGCCACGCCGCGTTCGAGCACGGCATGGGCGGCGGTGGCGGCGGTGGTCCCGGCTACGCCGACATGGGCGACATCTTCGGCGACATCTTCGGCAACATATTCGGTGGTGGCGGAGGCGGCGGTGCGCGCGCGCCGCGTCGCGGCGCCGACATCGGCTACGTGATGGAGCTGTCGCTGGAAGAGGCGGTCGGCGGCATCGAGAAGCAGATCGAGATCCCGACCCTGGACGCCTGCGACACCTGCGAAGGCAGCGGCTCGGCCGACGGCAAAGTCGAGACCTGCACGACCTGCGGCGGCCGCGGCCAGGTGCGCTTCCAGCGCGGCATCTTCTCGATGCAACAGACCTGCCCGCATTGCAACGGCCGCGGCCAGAGCATCGCCAACCCCTGCGCCGACTGCCATGGCCAGGGCCGGGTCGAGCGCACCAAGACCTTGTCGGTGAAAATTCCGGCCGGTGTCGACAACGGCGACCGCATCCGCCTGACCGGCGAAGGCGAGGCCGGCCCGCCCGGTTCGCCGCCGGGCGATCTGTACGTGGAAGTGCGCGTGCGCGAGCACGAGATCTTCCAGCGCGACGGCGACGACCTGCATTGCGAAGTGCCGATCCGCATTTCCCAGGCCGCGCTCGGCGACACCATCCGGGTGCCGACGCTCGGCGGCGAGGTGGAGCTGCGCATTCCGGGCGAAACCCAGAGCGGCAAGCTGTTCCGCCTGCGCGACAAGGGCGTCAAGTCGGTGCGCAGCCGCAAGCCGGGCGACCTGTACTGTCGCGCCGTGGTCGAGACGCCGGTCAACCTGACCCCCGAGCAGCGCGAGCTGCTGGAGAAGTTCGAGGCTACGTTCGTGGGTGAGGGGGCGCGAAAGCACTCGCCACGGTCCTCCACCTTTCTGGACGGGGTCAAAGGGTTCTGGGACCGCATGACGTCCTGAATCCAAGCGTTTCGAATGCATTGCGAAAGGGGCTTCGGCCCCTTCTCGCAGGTATGCGCCCTAGAAGATCCACGCGGACCTTGTTGAAGCAGCCGTTCGGCCGCATTCGTGGCGTCGACGAATCGCTCGAGGTTTCAGCCGCGGTGTTTGTTTCCGTCGGCCAGGTGGCGAATCCATCGTAGGGCGCCGGTCGCGCCGCGTGCCACAGCGTGAACCACATGCATCAGCGCTTGTCCTCGCCCCCGCGCAGCCGCTAGCCTGCGCGCATGAGCGAGCCCACCAAGACCCCCGTCCGTCTCCTGATCCACGGCGCTTCCGGGCGCATGGGCCAGGCCCTGTTGCGTCTGGCCGCCGAGCGCGCGGACTTGAACGTGGTCGCGGCGTACTCGCGTTCGCAGCCGGCCCAGCGGGTCATCGACGGAGTGCCGCATTTCGCCGTCGCCGAGCTGTCGGGGGCGCCGGAGTTCGACGTCGCCATCGATTTCAGCCTGCCGCAGGGCTTCGACCCGGTGCTGGCGCTGTGCGCGGCGCGCGGCAAGGCGCTGGTGTCCGGCACCACCGGGCTCAGTTCGGCGCAGAACGCCGCGATCAACGACGCCGCCAACGGCATCGCCGTGGTCTGGGCGGCCAACTACAGCCTCGGCGTGGCGGTGTTGACCGAACTGGTCCGGCGGGCCGCCGCGGCCTTGCCGGGCTGGGACTGCGACGTGATCGAGGCCCACCACACCCGCAAGCTCGATGCGCCCTCGGGCACCGCCCTACACCTGGGCGCGGCCGCGGCGATCGGTCGCGGCGAGGAGCCGCATTACGCCAGCCTGCGCGCCGGCGACATCGTCGGCGAGCATACGGTTCAGTTCGCCGCCGCCGGCGAGCGCCTGGAGCTGATCCATCGCGCCACCAATCGCGACATCTTCGCCCGCGGCGCGCTCGAGGCCGCGCTGCGGGTCGCCCACCAGGCGCCGGGGCGCTACGGGCTGGCCGAGCTGATGTTTCCGAACCTCTGAGCGGCTTTTGACCCGGTGCCCCGAACCCGGCAGCGGGAGTTCCGGGGCGGCTCGCCGGGTCGAAAAGGGCGTGTCCGGGCCGGCCGGGCAGGGCACGCAGCTTTCGTTCAGGCGTTGCCGGCGCGTAGGCGGCGCGGAACTACGACAAATCCGCGCGGAATGTGTCGCGCCGCCGCTGCCTGAACAGGCCGGGCCACCGCGATCCGGACAAATTTTAGCTGGCTTCCGGAGCGCATCGCCGCTAGAATTCCGGCTCGCCTGAATCCCGAACGCCGGACCGGTCCCGCACCGCGTCCGCGCTTTGCTGCAAGTCGGTTTTGCCGATGTCGCGCACGGGATCAGATCCTTCGGCAGCCAAGGCGACCCCCGTGACCCAACCCGCAATCCTCGCACTCGAAGACGGAACCGTGTTCGAGGGCGTTTCCGTAGGCGCGCCCGGCCTCAGCGTCGGCGAAGTCGTATTCAACACCGCGATCACCGGCTACCAGGAAATCCTCACCGATCCCTCGTATGCCCGCCAATTGGTCACCTTGACCTATCCGCACGTCGGCAACACCGGCTGCACCGGCCAGGACGACGAAGCGCGCCGGGTCTGGGCCTCGGGCCTGATCGTGCGCGACGTGCCGCGCCGCCCGAGCAACTGGCGCAGTCAGGTCGCGTTGCCGCAGTGGCTCAGCGATCGCGGCGTGGTGGCCATCTCCGACATCGACACGCGCAAGCTGACTCGCCTGCTGCGCGACACCGGCGCCCAGAACGGCACGTTGATGGCCGGGGAGATCGACGTGGCCAAGGCGATCGAAGCCGCGCGCAAGTTCCCCGGCCTCAAGGGCATGGACCTGGCCAAGGAAGTCTGCACGCGCGAGCGCTACGAGTGGACCGAGGGCCAGCTCGACCTGGACCGCAACGCCTTCGTCAAGGTCGAGCCGCGCTTCCATGTCGTCGCTTACGACTTCGGGGTCAAGCTCAACATCCTGCGCATGCTCGCCGAGCGCGGTTGCCGCGTCACCGTGGTGCCGGCGCAGACCCCGGCCGCCGAGGTGCTGGCGCTCAATCCCGACGGCGTGTTCCTGTCCAACGGCCCCGGCGACCCGGAGCCCTGCGACTACGCGATCGCCGCGATCAAGGAATTCATCGCCAGGAAGGTCCCGACCTTCGGCATCTGCCTCGGCCACCAGCTGCTCGGCCTGGCCTCGGGCGCGAAGACCCTGAAGATGAAGTTCGGCCACCACGGCGCCAACCACCCGGTCCAGGACCTCGACGGCGGCCGGGTGATGATCACCTCGCAGAACCACGGTTTCGCGGTCGACGAGGCCTCGCTGCCCGCCAATGTGCGCGTGACCCATCGCTCGCTGTTCGACGGCAGCAACCAGGGCATCGCCCTGACCGACGCGCCGGCCTTCAGCTTCCAGGGCCACCCGGAAGCCAGTCCGGGTCCGCACGATGTGTCGCCCCTGTTCGATCGGTTCGTTGATTCGATGCGGGACTCGGGACTCGGGACTCGGGACTCGAAAGGAGCCGGATGAGCATTTCGCACTTCCGCGAATTGGAAGTCTGGCGTCTGGCGAAGTCGCTAGCCAAGCAGGTCTATCAACTGACCGCCGGCTTTCCTCGCGACGAGCGATATGGCTTGAGTTCCCAGCTACAGCGCTCGGCGGTATCGATTCCATCGAACATCGCCGAGGGCAATGCCCGGCACAGCACCCGGGACTACGCGCGATTCGTGTCGATGGCGCTGGGTTCCTCTGCCGAGCTGCAAACACAGTTGATCTTGTCCGGCGAGCTGACGCTCGGCGACGAGACGACACGCACGAACGCTATCGAAGAATGTGAGCGGGTGGGGCAGATGCTGCAACGCCTTCATCAGTCCCTTGTTCGCAGGCTTGAGACCGAGTCCCAAGTCCCGAGCCCCGAGTCCCGGAGTTAAAACATGCCCAAGCGTACCGACATCAAAACCGTCCTGATCATCGGCGCCGGCCCGATCGTGATCGGACAGGCCTGCGAATTCGACTACTCCGGCGCGCAGGCGTGCAAGGCGCTGCGCGACGAGGGCTACCGCGTCGTGCTGGTGAATTCGAATCCGGCCACGATCATGACCGACCCGAACATGGCCGACGCCGTGTACATCGAGCCGATCAACTGGCAGACGGTCGAGAAGATCATCGCCAAGGAAAAGCCCGACGCGCTGCTGCCGACCATGGGCGGCCAGACCGCGCTGAACTGCGCGCTCGACCTGGCCGACAACGGCGTGCTGGAGAAGTACAACGTCGAGCTGATCGGCGCCAAGCGCGACGCCATCCGCATGGCCGAAGACCGCGAGCTGTTCCGCATCGCCATGAGCGAGATCGGCCTGGAATGCCCGAAGGCCGAAGTCGCGCGCACCTTCGAGCAGGCCGTCGACATCCAGACCCGCGTCGGCTACCCGACCATCATCCGCCCGAGCTTCACCCTCGGCGGCACCGGCGGCGGAATCGCCTACAACAAGGAAGAGTTCGAGGAGATCGCCAAGCGCGGCCTGGAACTCTCGCCGGTGCACGAGATCCTGGTCGAAGAGTCGGTGCTGGGCTGGAAGGAATTCGAGATGGAAGTGGTCCGCGACACCGCGGACAACTGCATCATCGTCTGCTCGATCGAGAACTTCGACGCGATGGGCGTGCACACCGGCGACTCGATCACGGTCGCGCCGGCGCAGACCCTGACCGACAAGGAATACCAGCGCCTGCGCGATGCCTCGATCGCGGTGCTGCGCAAGATCGGCGTCGACACCGGCGGTTCCAACGTCCAGTTCGGCATCAACGCGCACGACGGCCGCGTCGTGGTCATCGAAATGAACCCGCGCGTGTCGCGCTCCTCGGCGCTGGCCTCCAAGGCCACCGGCTTCCCGATCGCCAAGATCGCCGCCAAGCTCGCCATCGGCTACACCCTCGACGAGTTGCGCAACGAGATCACCGGCGGCGCCACCCCGGCTTCGTTCGAACCGAGCATCGACTACGTCGTCACCAAGATCCCGCGCTTCGCCTTCGAGAAGTTCCCGCAGGCCGACGCCCGCCTGACCACCCAGATGAAGTCGGTCGGCGAAGTCATGGCGATGGGCCGCACCTTCCAGGAATCGCTGCACAAGGCCCTGCGCGGCCTGGAAACCGGCAAGGTCGGCCTCGACCCGACCGGCCTGGACCTGAGCAGCGAAGCCGACTTGACCAAGCTGCGCCGCGAATTGAAGGAGCCGGGCCCGGAGCGCATGTTCCACATCGGCGACGCGTTCCGCGCCGGCATGAGCGTCGAGGACGTGCACGCGCTGTCGTTCGTCGACCCCTGGTTCCTCGACCAGATCGAAGAGCTGATCGCCAGCGAGCGCGAAATCGCCGACGGCGGCCTGGGCGCGCTCGACAAGAACCGGATGCGCGCGATCAAGCGCATGGGCTTCTCGGATGCGCGCATCGCCCAGCTGACCGGCACCGACGAGACCGCGGTGCGCACCCTGCGCCGCGCCATCGGCGTGCGCCCGGTGTACAAGCGGGTCGATTCCTGCGCTGCCGAGTTCGCCACCAGCACCGCCTATATGTACTCGACCTACGAGGACGAGTGCGAGGCCGCGCCGAGCAACCGCGACAAGATCATCGTGCTCGGCGGCGGCCCGAACCGCATCGGCCAGGGCATCGAGTTCGATTACTGCTGCGTGCACGCCGCGCTCGCCCTGCGCGAGGACGGCTACGAAACCATCATGGTCAACTGCAACCCGGAGACGGTCTCGACCGACTACGACACCTCCGACCGCCTGTACTTCGAGCCGCTGACCCTGGAAGACGTGCTCGAGATCGCCGACCTCGAAAAACCCAAGGGCGTGATCGTGCAGTACGGCGGCCAGACCCCGCTCAAGCTCGCGCGCGCGCTCGAAGCCAACGGCGTGCCGATCATCGGCACCAGCCCGGACAGCATCGATCTGGCCGAGGACCGCGAGCGCTTCCAGCAACTGGTGCAGGAACTGGGCCTGGCCCAGCCGATCAACCGCACCGCGCGCAACCCCGATGAGGCGCTGCTGCTGGCCGGCCAGATCGGTTACCCGATGGTGGTGCGCCCGAGCTACGTGCTCGGCGGCCGCGCCATGGAAATCGTCTACTCCGACGCCGACCTGACCCGCTACATCCGCGACGCGGTCAAGGTCTCGAACGATTCGCCGGTGCTGCTCGACCGCTTCCTCGACAATGCGGTCGAGGTCGACGTCGACATCATCGCCGACCGCGAAGGCCACGTGCTGATCGGCGGGGTGATGGAACACATCGAGGAAGCCGGCGTGCACTCGGGCGACTCCTCGTGCTCGCTGCCGCCGTACTCGCTGTCGGCCGCGACCCAGGAACGCCTGCGCCAGCAGGTCGTGGCCCTGGCCAAGGCGCTCAAGGTGGTCGGCCTGATGAACACCCAGTTCGCGATCCAGACCGATGCCGAAGGCAACGACACGATCTTCCTGATCGAGGTCAACCCGCGCGCCTCGCGCACGGTGCCGTTCGTGTCCAAGGCCACCGGCATGGCGCTGGCGAAGATCGCCGCGCGCTGCATGGTCGGCCAGACCCTGGCCTCGCAGGGCGCGCTCGAAGAAATCGTGCCCGACTACTACTCGGTCAAGGAAGCGATCTTCCCGTTCGCCAAGTTCCAGGGGGTCGACCCGATCCTCGGACCGGAGATGCGCTCGACCGGCGAGGTGATGGGCGTCGGCAAGAACTTCGGCGCGGCGATGGCGCGCGCGCAGGAAGCCGGCGGGATCAAGGCGCCGCCGGTCGGCAAGGCTTTCATCTCGGTGCGCGACCCGGACAAGCTGCGCGTGCTGCCGGTGGCGCAGGAACTGGTGCGTCGCGGCTACCGCCTGGTCGCGACCAGCGGCACCCAGAGCTTCCTGAGCGAGAACGGCGTGGCCTGCGAAGTGGTGAACAAGGTGACCGAAGGCCGTCCGCACATCGTCGACCTGATCAAGAACGGCGAGATCGTCTACATCATCAACACCACCGAAGGCCGCCAGGCGATTTCGGACTCGTTCTCGATCCGCCGCGAGGCCTTGCAACAGCGCGTGACCTACTCGACCACGGTGTCGGGCGCGCGCGCGCTGGTGAACTCGCTGGACTACCGCGGCACCGGCCCGGTCTGGTCCCTGCAGGAGCTGCACGCGCAGATCGGGTCCGCCACGGCCTGACCGGCCGCGGCGGTCCCGCACAGGCGGGCCCGGCGGTCGCCGGGTCCCGCTGCCTTCCGGCCCCGCGCGAGCGGGGCGGGAGACGCCTTATCCCTGTTGCCGAGTTGCGGAACCCGGCGCCCCGTCACAAGGGTGTCAAGCGCTTCTGTTCCCGGCACAATGGGGTCGACAATCAACTCGATCGGCCGGCACAGCCCGGTATGAGGAAGCTGGAATGAGAGCACCAATGACGGTGAAGGGTGCGCAGCGTCTGCGCGCCGAACTGGAAGAACTGAAGTCGGTCAAGCGGCCGGCGGTCATCAACGCGATTTCCGAAGCGCGCGCCCACGGCGACCTCAAGGAGAACGCCGAGTACCACGCCGCGCGCGAACAGCAGGGTTTCATCGAAGGCCGCATCAAGCAGCTCGAAGCCGAGCTGTCGCACGCCCAGGTCATCGACATCAGCCAGCTCAACGCGGGCTCCAAGGTCGTGTTCGGCGCCACCGTCGAGCTGGCCAACGTCGACACCGACGAGGAGCGCAAGTACCAGATCGTCGGCGACCTCGAGGCCGATATCAAACTCGGCCTGATCGCGATCTCCTCGCCGGTCGCGCGCGCGCTGATCGGCAAGAACGAAGGCGACAGCGTCGTCATCGAAGCGCCGGGCGGCACCCACGAGTACGAGATCGTCGCCGTCAGCTACGAAGGTTGAGCGTGATTCCGCACCCGGGGTCGCCGCGCAGGAATCGCCGCGCATGAACAGCGCCACCCTGCTGTTGCCCGAACGGGCCCGGTTCGGCGGCCAGCGCCTGAGCGAAAGCTTCGGGCGCCGGCTCGGGCGCGCCGACCGAAGCGTCGAGGCCGGCGACCAGGCCGCGCGGGTGTTCGACATCCTGCCGCGCGGCTGGCCGGTCGCGGCGGTGACCCGTCAACGCGATGCCGGCGACGCCATGCTCGGCGCCTGGCTGCGCGCCGACCCGGCCTATGTGCGGCCGGACATCAACGGCGCGCGCCTGTTGGCTTATGGAGAGGCATTGGCCTTGACCGAGCGCGATGCCGCTGCGCTGCTGCCGGCCTTGAAGCCGTTGTTCGGCGACGCCGGTTTTCCGATCGATGCGCCGACTCCCACGCGCTGGTACCTGGCGCTGCCGCGCGAAGCGCGCATGCCGCGTTTCGCCTCGCCCGAGCGGGCGCTCGGCGAAGACATGTTCCAGCACCTGCCCGGGGTCGAGGGCGACGGCCCCGAAGGCCGCCGCTGGCGCGCCCTGCTCAGCGAGGCGCAAGTGCTGCTGCACAACCATCCGCACAACGCCCAGCGCATCGCCGCCGGGTTGGCGCCGATCAATTCGCTGTGGTTCTGGGGCGCCGGCGTGTTGCCCGATCACGTGCGCAGCGAGTATTCCGAGGTGCGCAGCGACGACGAAGCGCTGACCGCGTTCGGCGCGCAGGCCGGCATCGTCGCCGGCGAGATGCCGTCGGCCTGGACCGCGGGCGAGGGTGCGCGCCTGTTCGACCTGCGCGGTGCCCGCGACATCACCCCCTTGCAACGCGACTGGTTCGAACCGATCGGGCTGGCGCTCGAAGGCGGCAGTCTCGATCGCGTCAGTCTGGCTTTCGCCGACGGCGAACGTTTCGAGCTGAGCCGCTCGCAGCGCTGGCGCTTCTGGCGCAAGCCGCTGCGTTCGCTGCAGGACTGAACCCCACGATGAAACCCGTCGCACGCCTGCGTCGCCGCGCACCGGCCGAAACCGGACAGTGGCCGGATGCGGTTCCGCCGTTGCTGCGCCGGGTCTATGCCGCGCGCGGCGCGACCTGCGTCGAACAGGCGCAACCGCGGCTGACCCAGTTGCTGCCGCCGGACGGCATGCTCGGCCTCGATGCGGCGACCGCGTTGCTCGCCGATGCCATCGCCGCAGGCCGCCACATCGTCGTGGTCGGCGATTTCGATTGCGACGGCGCCACCGCCTGCGCGGTCGGCGTGCGCGGCCTGCGCATGCTCGGTGCGCAACGCGTGTCGCATGCGGTGCCGAATCGCATCGTCCACGGCTACGGCCTGTCGCCGGCCTTGGTCGACGAACTCGCCGCGCTGCAACCCGATCTGCTCGTCACCGTCGACCACGGCATCGCCTGCCACGCCGGCATCGCCGCAGCGCGCGGCCGCGGCTGGAAAGTGCTGGTCACCGATCACCATCTGCCCGGCGAACACTTGCCCGCGGCCGATGCGATCGTCGACCCGAACCAGCCCGGCGATGCGTTCCCGAGCAAGATGCTGGCCGGCGTCGGGGTGATGTTCTACGTGCTGCTGGCCTTGCGCCGGCGCCTGCGCGACGCCGGCGCCTTCGGCGACGGCAACGGTCCCGATCTCAGCGTGCTGCTCGACCTGGTCGCGGTCGGCACGGTCGCCGACCTGGTGCCGCTCGACGCCAATAACCGCGCCCTGGTCGCCGCCGGCCTGCGTCGCTTGCGCGCCGGGCAAGGCTGCGCCGGCCTGCGCGCGCTGATCGAAGTCTCGCAGCGCGACTACCGCCGGCTCACCGCCTCCGACATCGGCTACGCCCTGGCGCCGCGCCTCAACGCCGCCGGCCGTCTCGAAGACATGGCACTCGGCATCGAATGTCTGTTGACCGAAAACGCCGCACAGGCGCGCGACATCGCCTCCACCCTCAACGAGATCAACGCCGAGCGCCGCGCGGTGCAGCAACAGATGACCGACGAGGCCGAGCTCGCCTTCGCCCGCGTCGCCATCGACGCTGCGGCGATGCCGATGGCGCTGTGCCTGTTCGACGGCGATTGGCATCCCGGCGTGGTCGGGCTGGTCGCCTCGAAGATGAAGGAGCGCCTGCATCGGCCGGTGATCGCATTCGCGCCGGCCGAGCCGGGCAGCGACCACCTGCGCGGTTCGGCGCGTTCGATCCCCGGCTTCCATATCCGCGACGCCCTGGCCGACGTCGCCGCGCAACACCCGGACCTGATCGAACGCTTCGGCGGGCATGCGATGGCCGCCGGCCTGTCGTTGCGCCTGGACGCGTTCGAAGCCTTCCGCGAAGCCTTCGAGGCTTGCGCCCGCCGCATTCTGACCCCGGAGCTGCTGCAGGCCGACGTGCTCAGCGACGGCGAACTCGAAATCGGCGAATTCGACCGCGCGCACGCAGAATCGCTGCGCGACGGCGGCCCCTGGGGCCAAGGCTTTCCCGAGCCGACCTTCGATCTGGCCTTCGAGGTGCTCAGCTTCCGCGTCCTCGGCGAAAAGCACCTGAAGCTGGTGCTGCGCCTGGAGGGCAGGGCGGAGCCACTGAATGCCATCCATTTCAACGGATGGGACGGCGTGCCTCCGCCGAAGCACGTCCTGGCGGCCTTCAAGCTGGAACCGGACGACTACCGCGGCGGGGACGCGATCCAGCTCAACGTCGTCTACCGAGAGTCGCTCTGAGACGCGGGTCGAACCGGCGCCGCCCGCCCGCGCGGGACACCGATCCTCTGCGGTCGCCCAGGCACCGCATGCGCTCGGGTACTACCCGGCCAACCCCGCGATCACTTCATGCGCGAGCCCCTGTCCGGTGAGTCGCTTAGCCAACGCATCGCCGGGCGCACTGCGGTAGGCATCGCCGGGTTGCAGGCAGACCACGCAGTCGCCGGCTTCGAGGTGATCGAGTATCGAACGCCATTGCGCATCCGCATCGCCCGGCAGCGGCCGGCGGGGTGCATCGCGCCGCGCCAGCATCAGCACCGCTGGCGCGACGGCGGGGCCGTACAACAGCACATCGGCCTGGTTGAGCGCGCGCGGCGCGCGCAAGGTCAGTTGCCCGACGTCGCCGCTGCCGGTGCCGACCAGCAAGGCCACGCCGCTGCGCGCGACCGCGTCGCTGTGCTCCAGAGCCGACCGGAATGCCTGCTCGGCCTGCGTGCTTTCGCCGCGTTCGAGCAGGCCCGGCACCGGGCCGTCCAGCACCTGGTCGAACCAGCGCCGTCGCTGCGCGAGGTGCGGCAGCGCCCAGCGGATCGCGTCGCGATGGCGTTCGAACAGGCCGGCGAGTGCGCCGAGCGAGGGATCGAGCTGCGACTCCAGCCGTTCGCGCAGGCGCCGGGCCAGCATCGGCGCGGCGCCGCCGGAGGAAATCGCGACCTGCAGCGGCGCGCGGTCGACCAGGGCCGGGATCTGGAAGCTCGACAGGGTGGCGTCGTCGACGATATTGGCCAGGCGCTTGCGCCGGCCGGCCTCGTCGGCGAGGCGTTGGTTGAAGGCGTGGTCGTCGGTGGCCGCGACCAGCAGCCAGGCCTGGTCGATCCAGTCCGGGTCGAAATCGCCCTCGCGCCGGCTCAGCCGGCCCTCGCCGAGCCATTGCCGCAGAGTTTCGTTGAGCACATGGGCGTGCACTTCGACCCGCGCCCCGGCCTGCAGCAAGGCCTCGATCTTGCGGGTGGCGACCTCGCCGCCGCCGATCACCAGGACCTCGCGGCCGGACAGATTGGCGAACAGGGGAAACAGCGCCATGCGGGTTCCTGGGGCGGCGGGGGGTGGCTCGCGGCGGCTCATGTTGCATGGCAACATGGGGTCGGACTCCGCCAGCCAGGGCTGCAATGCTACGCGTCCTCTTGGTCACCGACACCGACAAGCCGATCGGCCAGCTGCGCAACGCGCTGCTCGCGGCCGGCCACGAGGTGCTGGACGAAGTGGCCGCCACCGGCGCCCTGTTGCGGGCGGTGGAAACCCAGCAGCCGGACGTGGTGATCGTCGATGTCGACTCGCCCTCGCGCGATTCGCTGGAGCAATTGGCGATGCTGCACCAGCACGCGCCGCGGCCGGTGGTGATGTTCTCCGCCGACGGCGACCACCAGTTGATCCGCGCCGCGGTCGGCGCCGGCGTCACCGCCTACGTCGTCGACGGGCTGGCGCCGGAACGGCTGGCCTCGATCATCCAGGTGGCGCTGGCGCGCTTCGAGCAGCAATTGCATATCCGCCGCCGGCTCGACGACGTCCAGCAGCAATTGTTCGACCGCAAACTGATCGACCGCGCCAAGGGCCTGCTGATGGAAAAGCGCGGCATGAGCGAAAGCGAGGCCTACGCCGCGCTGCGCCAGCAGGCGATGCGGCAGGGCGCCAAGCTGGTCGACGTGGCGCGCCAGATCATCGCCATGGCCGACCTGATCGGATGAGGGCCGCATGACCATCGACCACGAACTGCCGACCTTGACCCTGGGCTATATGCCGCTGATCGATAGCGCGCCGCTGATCGCGGCGGTGCGGTTGGGCCTGGACCGCCGCCACGGTTTGCGCCTGGAGCTGCGGCGGCAGGCGTCGTGGGCGGCGGTCCGCGACAAGCTGCTGTCCGGCGAACTCGACGCCGCGCATGCCCTGGCCGGGCTGGTCTACGGCATCGACGCCGGCATCGCCGGGCCGCAGGCGGACTTGGCGATCCTGCTAACCTTGAACCAGAACGGCCAGGCCATCACCTTGTCGCCGCCGTTAGCGCAGGGCCTCGCCGAAGGCCGGCCGCTGCGCGAACTGTTGGCCGGTCTGCCGAGGCGGCCGGTGTTCGCCCAGACCTTTCCGACCGGCACCCACGCGATGTGGCTGTATTACTGGCTCGCCGCGCAGGGAGTGAACCCGGTCGAGGACATCCGCAGCCTGAGCCTGCCGCCGCCGCAGATGCCGGCCGCGCTCGCCGCCGGCGAACTCGACGGCTACTGCGCCGGCGAACCCTGGGCGAGCCAGGCCGAAGCGCGCGGCGCCGGCCGGGTGGCGATCCGCAGCGGGCGGCTATGGCCGGGGCATCCGGAGAAAGTGTTGGCGTGCCGGCGCGAATTCGCCGCCCTGCAGCCGGAACTCGCGCTGGCCCTGACCGCGACCCTGCTCGACGCCTGCCGCTGGCTCGACGAGGCCGAGCATCGGCGCGAGGCGGTGGCCTGGCTGGCCCGGCCGGAAGTGATCGACCTGCCGGCGGCCTCGATCGAAGCCGGCTTGCTGCCGGGCGGCGCCATCGACACCCGCGACGGCGGCCTGCGTTTCCACGATGAGGGCCGGGTCAACTTTCCCTGGCTGTCCGATGGGCGCTGGTTCCTGCAGCAGTTCCGCCGCTGGGGCTGGCTGGCGCCGGCGCAGCCGGGCGGAGACGCGACCCGGCTCGGCAATATCCATCGCCTGGACACCTATCGCGAGGCGGCGCAGCGCTTGAACGTCGCGGTGCCGGCCGTCGACAGCCGCCGCAGTCTGCTGTTCGATGGAACGGTGTGGGAATGACGAAGAGAGGCAATCGGCTCCCAGTGGGAGCGGGCGTGAGCCGGGAGCGCCATGTCCGGATCGTTGCGTCGTCATCGGATGTGCTCCTGTAGGAGCGACGTAAGTCGCGACCGCGGGACGCGCAGAGACGTCGAGGCCGCCGTCATTCGTCGAAGCGACGTGCTCTGGCAGGGTAGGAGCGGCGCAAGCCGCGACCGTCATGTAGCAATCTAGCTTCGTCTTTGGGTGTATCCCCGGTAGGAGCGACGTGAGTCGCGACCGCGGGACGCGCAGAGACGGCGAGGCCGCCGTCATTCGTCGAAGCGACGTGCTCTGGCGGGGTAGGAGCGGCGCAAGCCGCGACCGCCATGTCCCAATGTCGCGTCGTCTTCAGGTGTGCTCCTGTAGGAGCGACGTGAGTCGCGACCGCGAACGCGCAGAGATGACGGGGCCGTCGCCGTTCGCCGAGGCGGCGTGCTCGCGCCAGGGTAGGAGCGGCGCGAGCCGCGACTGCGTCGTTACGGTCTTGCGGCGCCTCTTTCGTCTAATCGATCCAGATCAAGATCAAGATCAAACCCAAAGCTTCCGCCACTAAATCGGCGGGTTACTTTCTTTTGTCTAAAGCAACAAAAGAAAGGTAACCAAAGAAAAATTCTTTGTTTTGAATCAAGGGCCCGCGCGAGCGATGCCGACGCGGTGATTTTTCATACGGGACCTCCCTGTCCCGATGAAAAACGGCGCGCATCCCTGCGCGCCGCCCTTTGGGTCTTCTTCTGCCTTCGCGAGTGCCAAGCTGCGCACAGCCACAGCCACAGCCACAGCCACAGCCATAGCCATAGCCACAGCCATAGCCACAGCCACAGCCACAGCCACAGCCACAGCCACAGCTACGGCTACGGCTAAAGGCAATCGTTGCCGGTTCGCGGTTGCTCTTGGGTAGGAGCGGCGCAAGCGCGACCGCGAACCTGCGGCTGGTGACGCGGGTGAAGGGGGTTGCGTGGTCGCGGCTTGCGCCGCTCCCACCCCGCGATGGATGACGGCCTGGATCGGCGTCGCCGGCTCCGTCGCGTTTGCCGCTTAGTCGCGAAAGGCGCGGCCTCAGCCGCCGCCGCGCACGCGCAGGGTCAGGCCCTTGAGGAAGTTGCGCAGCAGCTGATCGCCGCACAGGCGGAAATTCTTGTGGTCGGCCTGGCGGAACAAGGCGGTCAGTTCCGGCTTCGAGATGGGGAAGCCAGCGTCCTGGAAGGCCTGATGCATGTCGACGTCCTTCAACTCGAAGGCGACGCGCAGCTTCTTCAACACCACGTTGTTGGTGACGCGCTTTTCCACCGGGCGCTGCGGCTGGCTTTCGTCGCGGCCGCGATAGTGGAACACCAGGCCGTCGAGAAAATGCGCGAGCACCAGATTGCTGCACTCGGCATAGCCTTCCTCGTCCTCCTTCTTCAGGAACGCCTGGATGTCGGCCTTTTCCAGGGGCAGGTTCGGGTCGGCCAGCTTGGCGATCTCGACGACCTTGAGGTCGCTGAGGTCGAGCATGTAGCGGATGCTGCGCAATACGTCGTTGTTGATCATCGGTATTCCATGGCGCCACGCCTGTTGCTACCGAGGCGGGGCGGGATCGAGTTCGGGTTCTTTCGTCGTGCCGGCGACGCCGGCGCGAGGCCGGGCAGGCCGCGGGAAAGTGGTGGGGTGGACCATTTTGGCATCCCTGGCCGCGCAGGGGTGAACGGGTCGTGTCGGGGCGGCCCGTCCCATAACGGCCTCCAGGCCGGAGCCGCGTCGGCACGCGACGACGCGCGCACGGACGGTCAGGCCGTAATCGGTGACAACTGCGAATAGCTCGTGGCCGGCGAGCGCGCCAGAGACGCTCGCCAATCCAGCAGATCGCCGAATTCCCGCGCGAGTTGCGGGTCGCTCCAGCATTGGCGATGGGCCGGGCCGAGCGGTGGCTCGGCCCGGGCGAGGGGATCGATGCCTTCGAGTACCACCGCCATGACGATGTCGGCATAGCCGAAACGCTCGAACAGATAGCCGCAGTCGGAACGAGCCAGGCCGTCGCGCAATCGCTCCAGGGCGCGACGCAGCGAGCCCGGCACGAGCAGGTGCTGGTACTTGCGATCGAGTCGGCGCGCGGCATCGCGGGCGACGAAACGCAGCGGCCGATGCAGCGGCGCCGGCAGCAGGCCGGTCAGGGCTTCATCGAGGGCCGTCGGGCTGGCGAGCACCCCGCGCACCACGCGCGTGCGGATTTCGGCGAGCGCGGCTTCGCTGAGTTCGTTCCAGGCCGCAATCGCGGCGAAATCGCCGAGGCGGCCGTCGCCGGCGTGGGCATCGGCATGGCGGGCGATGGCCCAGGAGCCGCGCACGACCTGCACCGGCGTCAGCAGCACCGGCACCGAGACCGCGCCCGACCATTGCCGCATCCGCCAGCGCAGCCAGGGTTCGCTGAGGGTCGGGGTGTACTCGCGGTAGGCGAAGGGCAGGCCGCAATACTCCAGCGCCCAGCGCGCCTTCTGGGTCCACGGCGAGAACGACTCGCCGACCAAGAGCGCTGCAGGGCCTGGCTTCATGCGTTTTCTCCTGGCTGGATGGACTTGTCCGAACGACACCCTGAGCGATGGCTGGCGGCCGGGCGATTGGATACAGTAAGGCCCGGACCGGCCGAGTATGCCGCGCCTGGCGGGAGTGCAGTCGGCCAGGACGCCGGTCGGCCACTGGCTGCCGAAGCAGCGGACGTTCTCGTTCGACACGTCGTAATACAAGGCAGGCGCATGAGTCGGATTGCGATCACCCGAGGCAAGTACATGAGATACGTCCTGGCGCTATTTGTCCTGCTGTTCACCTGCGCAGCTTGGGCTACGTCCGTGCCCCCGAAGCCCCTCGAAGAGATGGTCAGGCACGCCGATCATGTCGTGGTCGCGACCATCGAGTCGGTGGACATGGTCGACGGACGCGGCAAGCCGATCGCCGACCCGAGGGCGCGCACCGGTCCAGGGTTAAAAAACCAGATGCGCTTCAATCTGCGGGTGAAGGAGCTGCTGTTCACGCGTTCGCCGATGCTGCCGCCGACCTTGCGCGTGCCGCTGTGGACGGCCTGGCATTACCGACTGGGCAGCATGCAGGAGCAGGTGACGGGTTCGACCGGCATCTTCCTGCTCAAGGGCGACGACTACCAACCGGTGTACCCGGCTTATTTTCAGCGCGCCCTGGAGGAACGCGAGGACATCGAGCGCCTGCTGCGGTCCCGGTAGGTCGACTCGGCCGGCACTGGCCTAGCCGTTTTGCCATTAATGGCCCTGTCTCGCCCTGCGCGGTGCTTGCTACTTTCACCGCAGGCTCAGGAGGACAGTCGGATGAAGCGAATCGGTTACGCGCTCGGCGCCGCGATATGGATGGCGGCCTTGGCCATGGCCCCGACGGCGATGGCGACGCAGGACACCCCCAAGACGATGAAGCCGGCGGATCTGTCCGGTCTGCGCGACTTCGATTTCTTGAACGGTCATTGGAAGACCAAGCACCGCCGTCTCAAGCAGCGCTTCGTCGGCAGCAGCGAATGGATCGAGTTCGACGGCAGCTTCAGCCAGCGTCCGCTGATGGACGGCTGGGCCAACACCGGCGACAACCTCTTCAACATGCCCGGCGGCAACTATCGCGGCGTCAGCCTGCGCGCCTACGACCCCCTGACCGGGCAGTGGACGGTGTGGTGGCTCGACGGGCGCAACCCGGGCGACGACCTCAGCCCGCCGAACAAGGGGCGCTTCGAGGGCGGCCTGGGGCGGTTCTTCGCCAAGGACACGATGCAGGGCAAACCGGTGCTGGTGAGGGTGACCTGGTCGCAGCCCAGCCCGGACGCGCCGCGTTGGGAGCAGGCGTTCTCGATCGACGACGGCAAGACCTGGGAACTCAACTGGGTCACCGATTTCATCCGCGTCGACGCCAAGACCGCCGCCGCCGACTGAGCCGGCGCGACCATCGCCGTATTTGTTTTCAACCGATGAATGTATCCATGACAGACTCGACCGATTCGATCGATCGCCGCCGACTGCTGCAACTGTCGCTGGCGGCGCTGCCTGCACTGATTTTGCCCGGCCATGCCACCGCCGCCGAAGCAACGAAGACCGGCGAGGCTCGCGCCGGCGCCGAGCGCGACTTCGATTTCTTTCTCGGCCGCTGGGACGTCAAGCATCGCCGCCTGAAACAGCGGTTGGTGGGCAATGACGACTGGGAAGAATTCGACGGCACCACCCACTGCCAATCCCTGCTCGGCGGTGTCGCCAACCTCAACGACAGCGTGTCCTACCGTGCCGGCGGCGTATATCGCGGCATGGGCCTGCGCGCGTTCGACGCCAAGACCCAGACCTGGGCCGACTGGTGGCTCGACGGCCGCAACCCGGTGAAGATCGACACGCCCGGCGTCGGACGGTTCGAAGGCCGCGTCGGTACCTTCTTCTCCGACGACCACCACGACGGCAAGCCGGTGCGGGTACGCGGGATATTCACCCATGTCAGCGACAGCCGCATGCAATGGGAGCAGGCATTCTCGCCCGATGGCGGAAAGACCTGGGAAACCAATTGGGTGATGCGCTATACCCGGACCGGGTGAGGGCAGGGGCGAATCCTTCTCGTCTGCGATCGAGACCAGGCGTTCAACGAATATTGCGGAAGCCGCGCCGATTTTCTGGCGCGGCTTTGTCGTTCGTGCGGCCGTCGCTTGCGCGTGCGTGCGCCTTATGACAAGCGCGAGGCAGCGAGTAGCCGCCGTTTCGGGCGATACGCACGAGCCGTATGTAGTCGGGGCCGTGAAGTCGTAGCGCCTCTGCGTTCGCGTCAGCAGACACGAAGATGGTCTGCTTGGCACATCTATGTGTGCCGAAGTTCACGAGGACGTGCTGCTTTAATGTGCCAACTTTACTAGAGTCGATATTTTCATAAGCGAATTGCGGAATACGTCACGTTTTATTTGTAAGCTGCGTTCGAGGCCTCGCAGTGCAGCCAGGTGTGCGAAGTCGGGCAAGGGCATCAGGAAGGTGCCAGCCGTCGGAGGTATCGCTTGCGCAGGTTTCGGCCTGCGAGTCGGCGACGTGCTCTACCGGCCTGCGAATGGAATCGCGACCAGTCAATCGAGCAACAAATGCTCCGCCAGCGGAAGGTTCGCATGAGTATTCAAGTCGTCGGTCGTAGAACAGCGACACCGGTTGCATCCGGAATCGCACAAGCCCAGCCCGAAGCGGACGCGCCGAGCACCAAAGTGATACACAGCACTCTGTTCTCCGGGCTGGGCGTGGGCACTCAAGTGACCTTGATCGTGCACAGCGAAACCCTGAGCGATCAGCACGTCTCCATGCTGCACGACCGCTGTCTGAAAGCGCTGGAGCGCGCGACCCGGCTGGTGTGCGAGGAAGTCGCGGCGGCTTGAGGGCTGTCGCGCAGTGAATGCGCTCCGGAGATATGTGATGGGCGACGGATTGCCGCTGTAAAGGCCAGCGGTCGTAGTCGCCGTCGCCTCTTTTGTTGCTTTAGACAAAAGAAAGTAACCCGCCGCTTTAGTGGCGGAAGCTTTGGGTTTGATCTTGATCTGGATCTATTGAACGAGAGAGACGCCGCAATACCGCTACAGCGATGTCGCGGCTTGCGCCGCTCCTACCCTGGCGAAAACTTGCCGCTTCGACGGATGACGACGGCCTTGTTATTTCTGCGAGTCCCGCGGTCGCGACTCACGTCGCTCCTACAAAGGTAGCCTCAGCGACGTAGCCTCAGCGACGCAACGCCGCCAATCTATCCCTGTAGGAGCGGCGTGAGCCGCGACCACGGTCTGACGGCCTCGCGGCGTATCCTTAAATCAAGGGCAAAGCTTCCGTCCGCTGACGTGGCCGGGTTACTTTCGTTTGCTGGCCCAAAAGAAAGATAACCAAAGAACAAAGGCCTTCCTTGCAAGGGCACAAGCCCGCGCGTTCGATGCCGACCCAGGGATGCTCCAGACAGGCCATCCATGGCCTGCTTGCGCACGGCCCGCATCCTTGCGCGCCGCCCTACGGGTCTGCTTTTGACCGGTAGAGCCACAGCAACAGCAAGGAAAGGCCGGCCCTAAGCCGTAGCCACGACCAAGATCGCAGCACGCGTTGATCATGCAGAAGCTCACACTTCGATGCTGCGTTGCACAAACATGGTGCAAGCCCGCCCGATTTTGGAGCGCGGCCTCGCGCAGATACCGGATCTGCATTCGCGTCGCGCGCCCAAGTGACTGAATTCGCGACGAACCGCCATCGCGCGGCTCATCGCGGAAAGTTGGCACGGCTATTGCGTAGCCTTGCTTGCGGGTGCAACGGCGCATCCGCGACAACCTGATTCCGGCAGACGGGCCAACGGCGGCCCGGTCGGTCGAAGACAACGGCGTCTTTCCGGTGCGAACCGGGAAGGCGCCGTTTTCGTTTCTCCCCCTCACGGCCGCTGCGGGACGCCTGGATCGGGCGTCCGCCGCGGCCCCGTTCGGAGATTGCGCGGATGGATCGATCCTTCTGGCGGGCCGGGCATACGCCCACGCTGTTGTCGGCTTTTCTATATTTCGATCTGAGTTTCATGGTCTGGTACCTGCTCGGGCCGATGCAGGTGCAAATCGCCCAGGCGCTGCATCTGGATACCCAGCAACGCGCCTTGATGGTGGCCGCGCCGATCCTGTGCGGCGCGGTGTTGCGCCTGTTCCTGGGGATGTTCGCCGACCGCGTCGGCGCCAAGCGCGCCGGCCTGATCGCGCAGGCAGTGGTGATCGCGGCCTTGCTGGCGGCATGGGGGCTCGGCGTCGACAGTTTCATTCAGACCTTGCTGCTCGGCCTGATGCTCGGCGTCGCCGGGGCCTCGTTCGCGGTCGCCTTGCCGTTGGCCTCGCGCTGGTATCCACCCGAGCACCAGGGCACGGCGATGGGCATCGCCGGCGCCGGCAATTCGGGCACGGTGCTCGCGGCTTTGTTCGCCCCGGCGCTGGCGGCGGCGTTCGGCTATCAGAACGTGTTCGGCCTGGCCTGCATCCCGCTGGTGTTGGTGCTTGTGGTGTTCGCGCTCTGTGCCAAGGACGCGCCGGTCGAGACGCAGCGCAGGCACTGGGCCGATTACGGCCGGGTGTTGGTCGGCAACCGCGACTCGTGGTGGTTCATGCTGTTCTACGCGATCACCTTCGGCGGCTTCGCCGGTTTCGCCAGCGCCTTGCCCGGGTACTTCCACGATCAGTTCGGTTTCGAGCCGCAGATCGCCGGCTGGGCGACCGCGGCCTGCGTACTCGCCGGCTCGGTGATGCGGCCGCTCGGCGGCGCGATCGCCGACCGGGTCGGCGGCACCCGTACCTTGCTCGCGGTGTATCTCGCGGTCGCGACCCTGATCGCAGTGGCCGCGGTCGGCCTCGGCGGGCCGGTCGCGACGGTGGCCTTGTTCGTGCTCACCCTGCTATGCCTCGGCGCCGGCAACGGCGCGGTGTTCCAACTGGTGCCGCAGCGCTTCGGCGCCGACATCGGCCTCATGACCGGCCTGATCGGCATGGCCGGCGGCATCGGGGGCTTTTTGCTCGCGGCCGGCATGGGTGTGTTGAAGCAGCACACCGGCAGCTATGCGCTGGGCTTGTGGCTGTTCGCCGGCTGCGCGGCGCTGGCCTGGGGCTTGTTGGCGAGCCTGCGCCATCAGTGGCGCCACCGTTGGGCGGCGCTCAGCGCCGCGCGCGTCTGACCCGGCCGAGGAGCGAACTCATGAAGAAACCCAGATTGGTGGTGGTGGGCAACGGCATGGCCGGCGCGCGCACGCTCGAAGAGCTGTTGAAGCTGGTCCCGGACAGGTACGACATCACCGTGTTCGGCGCCGAGCCGCATCCGAACTACAACCGCATCCTGTTGTCGCCGGTGCTGGCCGGCGAACAGGCTTTCGACGACATCGTGCTGAATTCGCTGGCGTGGTACGCCGAGCACGGCATCCGCCTGCATCTGGGCAAGGAAGTCACCCGCATCGATCGGGTGCGACGGCGGGTGATCGCCGCCGACGGCACCGAGGCCGAGTACGATCGCCTGCTTCTCGCCACCGGTTCGCTGCCGATCGTGCTGCCGGTACCGGGCAAGGACCTGAAGGGCGTGATCGGTTATCGCGACATCCACGACACCCAGGCGATGATCGACACCGCCAAGGTCAAGCGGCATGCGGTAGTGATCGGCGGAGGCCTGCTCGGGCTGGAAGCGGCCAACGGCCTCAAGCAACGCGGCATGGAGGTGACGGTGGTGCACCTGGCCGGCTGGCTGCTCGAACGTCAGCTCGACCCGGCCGCCGGGCGGTTGCTGGAGAAGTCGCTGACCGAGCGCGGCCTGAAGTTCCGCCTCAACACCTCGACCCAGGAACTGCTCGGCAACGCGCAGGGCGAGGTGACGGCGGTGCGCTTTTCCGACGGCAGCGAGGAGCCGGCCGACCTGGTGGTGATGGCGGTCGGCATCCGTCCGAACATCCAGCTGGCGCAGGCCGCCGGCATCCATTGCGCGCGCGGCATCGTGGTCGACGACTCGCTGCAGACCTTCGATCCGCGCGTGTATGCGGTGGGCGAATGCGTCAGCCATCGCGGCATCGCCTATGGCCTGGTCGCGCCCCTGTTCGAACAGGCCAAGGTCTGCGCCAATCACCTGGCCAACTACGGCATCGGCATCTACAGCGGCTCGGTGGCCTCGACCAAGCTCAAGGTCACCGGCATCGACCTGTTCTCGGCCGGCAACTTCATGGGCGGCGACGGCAGCGAGGAGATCGTCCTGTCCGACCCGGCCGGCGGCGTCTACAAGAAGCTGGTGATCAAGGACGACCGCCTGATCGGCGCCTGCCTGTACGGCGACACCAACGACGGCGGTTGGTACTTCAAGCTGCTCAAGGACGGCAGCCGCATCGACGACCGCCGCGACCAGCTGATGTTCGGCGAGAAGGCGCTCGGCGATTCCGGCACCGCCGGGCAGAACCGGGCCAGCGCGATGAACGACCGCGACGAGGTCTGCGGCTGCAACGGCGTGTGCAAGGGCACCATCGTCAAGGCGATCAACGAGCAAGGCCTGTTCACCGTCGACGAGGTCAAGAAGCAGACCAAGGCGGCGAGTTCCTGCGGCTCCTGCACCGGCCTGGTCGAGCAGATCCTGATGAACTGCCTGGGCTCGAATTTCCAGGAAACGCCGAAGACCAAGGCGGTCTGCGCCTGCACCGACCACAGCCACGGGGACGTGCGCAAGGCGATCCGGGAGCATCGCTTGTTCACCCATGCCGCGGCCTATGCCTTCCTGGAATGGCGCACGCCGAACGGCTGCGCGACCTGCCGGCCGGCGATCAACTATTACCTGCTCTCGACCTGGCCGCGCGAAGCGGTCGACGACCCGCAGTCGCGCTTCATCAACGAACGCGCCCACGCCAACATCCAGAAGGACGGCACTTTCTCGGTGATCCCGCAGATGAAGGGCGGGGTGACCAACGCCGGCGAACTGCGCCGCATCGCCGACGTCGCCGACAAGTACGCGGTGCCGATGCTCAAGGTCACCGGCGGCCAGCGCATCGACCTGCTGGGCATCAAAAAAGAAGACCTGGTCGATGTCTGGAGAGACCTCGGCATGAACTCGGGCCACGCCTACGGCAAGTCGATCCGCACGGTGAAGACCTGCGTCGGCAGCGAGTTCTGCCGCTTCGGCACCCAGAACAGCACCCGGATGGGGATCGAGCTGGAAACCATGCTGGCCAACATGTGGAGCCCGCACAAGGTCAAGCTGGCGGTGTCGGGCTGTCCGCGCAACTGCGCTGAGTCCGGGATCAAGGACGTCGGCATCATCGCGGTGGATTCGGGCTGGGAAATCCATATCGGCGGCAACGGCGGCATCAAGACCGAGGTCGCGCGGTTCCTGGTCAAGGTCAGGACCAGCGAGGAGGTGCGCGAATACACCGGCGCCTTCCTGCAGTTGTACCGCGAAGAGGCCTATTACCTCGACCGCACTGTGCACTACATCGCCCGGGTCGGCATGGACTACATCGTCGAGCGCGTGGTCGATGACGCGGGCAATCGCAAGGCCTTGTTCGAGCGCCTGCTGTATGCGCTGGAAGGCTTGCCCGACCCCTGGGCGACGCGCATCGCCGCGACGCGGCCGCGCGAGTTCGAGCCGCTGCGCATCGCCGCCACCCTCGTCGACGCGGAGGCCTGAGCATGGAGACCACTGCCTCCTGGTTGCGGGTGTGCCGGCTCGACGACATCCCGGTGCTGGGCGCGCGCGTGCTGCAAAGAGAAGGCGGCGACGACATCGCCCTGTTCCGCACCGCCGGCGACCGCGTGTTCGCGATGGTCGACCGCTGCCCGCACAAGGGCGGGCCTTTATCGCAGGGCATCGTCGCCGGCGACAGCGTCACCTGTCCGCTGCACGGTTGGAACATCGCCCTGGCCAGCGGCGAAGCCTGCGCGCCCGATGTGGGTTGCGCGCGCAAGTTCCCGGTACGCATCGACGGCGACGACGTCTGGCTGGCGCTCGGCGACGCGGCGGCGGGGGGCGGCTGATGGACGAGCCGGCGCTGCGCGAGGAGATCGAAACCACGCCGGCACCGGCAGCGCCGTTGCGGCGCAGCCGCACGCGCTCGGTGTGTTGTTATTGCGGGGTGGGCTGCGGGGTATTGATCGACGCCGAACACGACGCCGACGGCAGCCGCATCGTCGGCATCGAAGGCGACCCCGAGCATCCGGCCAACCACGGCCGTCTGTGCACCAAGGGCCGCAGCCTGCCGCAGACCGCGAGCAGTCTGAGCGGGCGCCTGTTGATGCCGGAATTGCGGCATCTGCGCCAGGAGCCGCGCCGCCCGGTCGACTGGGCGCTGGCGCTGGACACGGTGGCCGATCGCCTGGCCGGCATCGTCCAGCAGCACGGGCCCGATGCGGTCGCGTTCTATATCTCCGGGCAGTTGCTGACCGAGGATTACTACGTCTTCAACAAGCTCGCCAAGGGGCTGCTCGGCACCAACAACATCGACACCAACTCCCGCCTGTGCATGTCGAGCGCGGTCGCCGGTTACAAGCTGGCGCTCGGCGCGGACGGCCCGCCGACCTGCTACGAAGACCTGGAACTGGCCAAGACCGTGCTGTTCGCCGGCAGCAATATGGCTTATGCGCATCCGGTGCTGTTCCGACGGCTGGAAGCGGCGCGCGAACGCGACCCCGAGGTGCGTTGGGTCGTGATCGATCCGCGCCGCACCGACACCGCGGCGATGGCCGATTTGCATCTGCAGATCCAGCCCGGCACCGACGTGGCGCTGCTCAACGGCATGCTGCACCACTTGATTTGGGAAGGGCGGGTCGATGCCGCGTTCATCGCCGAACACACCGACGGCTATGCCGAACTCAAGCAACTGCTGCGCGACTACACCCCGCGCATGGCCGCGGAGTTGTGCGGCATCCCGGTCGCCGACCTGATCCAGGCGGCGGAGTGGTTCGGCCGCGAGGCCGCGGCCTTGTCGCTGTACTGCATGGGCCTGAACCAATCGGCGCACGGCACCGACAAGAACTTGGCGCTGATCCATCTGCACCTGGCCACCGGCCAGATCGGCAAGCCCGGCGCGGGGCCGTTTTCGTTGACCGGCCAACCCAATGCGATGGGCGGGCGCGAGGTCGGCGGCATGGCGACCATGCTCGCCGCACACCGCGAGATCGGCCACGCCGGCGACCGCGCCGAACTCGAAGCGCTGTGGGGGCTGCCCGCGCACAGCCTGTCGGCCACGCCCGGCTTGTCCGCGGTGGCCTTGTTCGAAGGCTTGCGCAGCGGACGGGTCAAGGCGGTGTGGATCGCCTGCACCAATCCCGTGCATTCCATGCCCGACATCGGCCGGGTGCGCGCAGCGCTGCAACAGGCCGAGTACGTGATCGTGCAGGAGGCGTTCCGCAACACCGATACCGTGCCCTATGCCGACGTGTTGCTGCCGGCGGCGAGCTGGGGCGAGAAGGACGGCACGATGACCAACTCCGAACGGCGCATTTCGCGGGTGCGGGCGGCGGTGCCGGCGCCGGGGCAAGCCAAGCCGGACTGGTGGATCGCCAACGAGGTGGCGCGGCGCCTGGAAGCGCGCTTGGGCCCGCCGGGGGCCGCGCCCTTGTTCGACTTCAAACAACCGGCGCAGATCTTCGACGAGCATCGCCGCCTTACCGTCGGCCGCGACCACGACATCGGCGGGCTCGACTACGCGCGCCTGGAGGCGCAGGGGCCGCAGCAATGGCCGTTGCCGGCCGGCGCCGCACAGGGGCAGGCGCGCCGTTACGCCGACGCAGTGTTCGCCACCGCCGACGGCCGTGCGCGGTTTCATGCCACGCCGTACCGGCCGGTGGCCGAAGCGACTTCGGCACGCTTCCCGCTGCGCCTGCTGACCGGCCGCCTGCGCGATCAATGGCACGGCATGTCCCGCAGCGGGCGGGTGCCGGCCGCGTTCGCGCACAGTCCGGAACCGGGGCTGCGCATGCAGCCGCAGGACGCGGCGCGGCGCGGACTCGCGCAGGGCGATCTGGTCAAAGTCGTCGGCAAGCGCGGCGAACTGGTGCTGCCCTTGGAACTGTCCGACGACGTCGCGTCCGGCACCGTGTTCGCGGCGATGCATTGGAGCGGGCAGTTCCTGTCCAGCGGCGGCATCAACGAAGTCAGCCAGCCGGCGGTGGATGCGCGTTCGCTGCAGCCCGAGCTCAAGCATGCGGCGGTGCGGGTCGAGAAGGCCGAGTTCGGCTGGCACCTGCTCGCGGCGCGGCGCGGCGACCCACTGAGCCTGCAAATCGCGGTGCAACCGCTGCTCAAGGACTGCGGTTTCGCTGCGCTCACCCTGAGCGCCGATGGCCCGGCCGACAGGCGCGATGGCGAGGGCATTGAGCGTCCGGCCTGGCTGGTGCTGCGCGCCGCGTGCGAAAGCGCTCCACCGCCCGAATGGTTGGACGCTCTGAGCGATGCACTGCAATTGCACGCCGGCCGCGACACCTTGGAGTACCGCGATGCGCGCCGCGGTCTGTTGAGGCGGGTGTCGTGGCGTGCCGGCTGCGCGGACAACCGCATCGACGCTCTGCTGTTGACCGATGCGCAGCGCCATGGCGCGGGCGAGAGTCTGCTCGATGCGGCCCTATCCGGGCGTGCCTGGAGCGGCTCCCGCCTGGCGGTGTTCGCGCAATCCGGCGGCTGCGCGCGCGACGCGGTGGTGTGCAACTGTCTGCAGATCCGCGAATCGAGCATCCGCGCAGAGATCGCGCGCGGCGCCGATCTGGCCGTACTCAAACAGCGCCTGGGCTGCGGCACGGTCTGCGGCTCCTGCGGGCCGCAACTGAACCAGCTGTGTCGCCTCGCGTCGCAGGCGTGATCACGAATCCCCGGGTCATCAATACGGAGTCAACATGGATCGCATCGTTTCCGACTCGTTCCGCCGCGCGCCCAGCGAAGTGGTGTTGCTGTCGGCCGGGCCCGGCGACCTGGAGCTGTTGACGATCAAGGCAGTGAAAGCGCTGGCCGCCGCCGAGGTCGTGCTGCTCGACGAGCTGGTCGATCCGGGCATCGTCGAACTGGCGCCGTCGGCGCGGGTGATCCGGGTCGGCAAGCGGGGCGGTTGCCGCTCGACGCCGCAGGCCTTCATTTGCCGGTTGATGCGGCGTTATGCGCTGCAGGGGCAGCGGGTGGTGCGGGTCAAGGGCGGCGACGCGCTGTTGTTCGGCCGCGCCGGCGAGGAGATCGATTTCCTGCGCCGCGCCGGCATCGAGGTGTGCATCGTCAACGGCATCAGCGCAGGCTTCGCCGCCGCGGCGAGCCTGGGCGCGTCCTTGACCCATCGCGATCACTGCCATGGCATCACCTTAGTCACCGCGCATACCCACGATCACGGCGAGCCGGATTGGGGCGCACTCGCGGCGACCGGCACCACCCTGGCGATCTACATGGGCATGAGCCGCATCGCCGCGATCGCGGACGGGTTGCTGCGGTACCTGCCGGCGCAGACACCGGCTGCGATCGTGCAGGGCGCAAGCCAAGCCGGCGAAACCCGTTTGTTGACGACGTTGCAGCGATTGGCCGGCGACGCCGCGGGCATGCGCATAAGCCTGGGCAGCGGACGGCCGGGCGTGATCCTGGTCGGTGCCGCGCTGGCCCAAGCGGTTGTCGAAGCGCCCGGTACGAGGGCGAACGCCGGCCAAGTCGGTCTGCCCTGAACGACCGAGTCGACCGCGGGCATCTCCGCCGCCTCCGTCGAGACCGCGGCTTGCGCGGGGAGCCCTTCGCGCGGCGTTCGGCCGCGAGTGTGACCTCGGTCCGCCTGGATGACCGCTGCGCCGGTTACTTTGCGTAGCACTGCAGGTGCTCGGCAAGCCCGGGCATCGCGCCTGGCGTGCCCACGGCATGCGCAAACAGACGACCGCGCCATTTCTCAGGAGACCTTCCATGTCGACTCCCGATCCCACCGGCTCCGGTTCTTCGCCCGGGTTTCTCAGCAGTTTCTTCAGCCGCTTCCAACGCAACGCGCAGCCTCCGCCGTTGCAACCCGAGCCGGTTCCGCAACGGCCCAAACTCGATCCGACCAGCGCCGCAGCGATCATGCAGGACGGTTACCAGCCCAAGAGCACCGGCAAGACCGGCGAATGGGAGCGTGTCGACGACGAGACGCTGAAGAAACTCAATTTGGATCCGGAAAAATTCCACGGCAATCCCAGCGGGATGCACGCGACCTTGTATCGCAAGCCCGGCACCGCAACCGAATCGGAAGGCTATGTACTGGATTACCGCGGCACGGCGAAACTCGGCGACTGGTCGGCGAATTTCCGCCAGGCGCTCGGCCTGAAGAGCGAGCAACACGAGCAGTCGATGGTGCTCGGCAAGGAAGTCAGCGCCGCACTCGGCCCGAGCCTGGTCGGGGTGACCGGCCATTCCAAGGGAGGCGGCCAGGCCTTGCTGGTCTCGCATGCGATCGGCGTCGATTGCGTCACCGCGAACCCGGCTTGGCCGAGCCCGGGCACGCTCAAGAGCTACGGCTTCAACCCCGATAACTTTCACAACGGCAAGAGCGGCCCTTCGGTGACCAATCTGGTGGTCGACGGCGAGCCTTTGCAGAGCCTGCAGAACACCGGCGTGGTGCCGTTGGTGGCGCCGAAGCAGAACCTGGAGCTGCAGGGGCCGAGGTTCGAGTTCAAGCCGCAGCAACACAGCGGTCTGCGCGGTTACGAACCCGGCGACGATCCCGACCTCGACGTGGCGCGTCCCATGTTCGAAGCCATGGACGGGGGCAAGCATTTGCTCAAGCTGCACGGCATCGGCACGGTGCGCGAAGCGCTGCAAAATCGCGACGTCGCCGATCTGGCCGGCGTCGCCCAGAAAGGCGGGCTGTCGAAGGTCGATCACATCGTGCCGGAGACGGACGGCGGCAAGGGCCATTTTCTGGTCGAGGGCAAGCTCGGCGATCCCAGCGCGAAGTACGCCAAGGTCGAGGGCGCTTTGCCGAGCGGCATCCCAGGCCAGCAGTTGATCCAGAACATCAACCAGCACGAAGCGCTGAATCGCCAGCAGACTCCGCAGGGCGGCGAGCAGGCGCCGACCCAGACCAACCCGCGCCATATCTGAAAGCGCATCGCACCCGGGCGCTCTCGGAGTGGCGGACCGAGCCGCGTCGCCGGTTCGGTTCGCGCGGCGCGGCAGGACGGTCGGCGAATCCCGATGCCCTGGGGGCAATTGCGCGGAATTACGCAATGCGTAATCCGGTTTAGAGGCGTCCGGCCGGAGCGGCAAGGTTGCGCGGCCCGGCAACGGCGGCTAGCGTGTCGGCGATCCGCGCCGCGCGCGCCCGCATCGAAACCGCAATGACTTCACGCCGACATTTCCTGCACAGCTCCCTGCTGGCCGCCTCCAGCGTCGCCTTGCCGTCGCTGGCCGCGCCGACGTCCGCGGCCGCCAAGACCGACGCGGCCCCCAAGACGGCGGCTGGCGCGCGGGTAGTGTCGACCTGGGATTTCGGGGTAGGCGCCAACCAGGCGGCGTGGCCGGTGCTCGCCGGCGGCGGCTCCGCGCTCGATGCGGTCGAGGCCGGCGCACGCTGGGCCGAATCCGAGTTGTGCAACAACACCGTCGGCCGCTGCGGAAACCCCGACCGCGACGGCGTGCTGACCCTGGACGCCAGCATCATGGACGGCGACGGCCGTTGCGGCGCGGTCGCCGCGCTCGAGGACATCGCCCATCCGGTCAGCGTCGCGCGCCGGGTCATGGAGCGCACGCCGCACGTGTTGTTGGTCGGCGCCGGCGCCCAGCAGTTCGCCATCGAGCAAGGCTTCCCGAAACAGGTGCTGTTGACCGACAAGGCCCGTGCGGCCTGGCAGGAATGGCGCAAGACTTCGAAGTACGAGCCGAAGATCAACGCCGAGCGCCTCGACAACGCCAAGCCCGGCGACAGCAGCAACCACGACACCCTCGGCATCCTCGCCATCGACGCCGCCGGCAAGCTCGCCGGCGCCTGCACCACCAGCGGCATGGCCTGGAAGTTGCACGGACGGGTCGGCGACAGTCCGATCGTCGGCGCCGGCCTGTACGTCGACAACGAAGTCGGCGCCGCGACCGCGTCCGGCGTCGGCGAAGAAATGCTGCGCAATGCCGCGAGCTTCCTGGTGGTCGAGCTGATGCGCCAGGGCCGCAGCCCGGACGAGGCCTGCCGCGAAGCGATCGACCGGCTGGTGCGCAAGCGTCCGCAGGCGAGCAAGACCCTGCAGGTCTGTTTCCTGGCGATCAACAAGCACGGCGAGGTCGGCGCGCATGCGCTGCATCGCGGCTTCGTCTATGCGGTCTGCGATGCCGGCAAGCGCGACGCCTTGCTCGACTCGCGTTCGGTCTACACGACCGAACAGACGTGACCGCCGCTATGAGCCGGCGCAGCCTGGAGATCTCGGCGAATTCGCTCGGTTCCGCGCTCGCCGCGCAAGCCGGCGGCGCCGACCGGGTCGAACTGTGCGAAAACCTGGGGGAAGGCGGCACCACACCGTCCTACGGCACCCTGGCGGTCGCCCGCGAGCGTCTGCGCATTCCTTTGTACGTACTGATCCGCCCGCGCGGCGGCGACTTCCTCTACGGCGAATCCGAGCTCGCAGTGATGCGCGCCGACATCGAAGCCTGCGTCCGGCTCGGATGCGACGGCGTCGTGATCGGCGCGCTCGACGCCGACGGCGAGGTCGACAAAGCGCTGTGCCGCGAGTTGGTCGCCGCGGCCGGCCCGCTCGGTGTGACCTTTCATCGCGCCTTCGACGCCGCACGCGACCAGGGCCGGGCGCTGGAGGCGGCGATCGCCCTGGGCTGCGAACGGATCCTGACCTCGGGCGCCGCCGCCGATGCTTGGACCGGTGCCGACCGCATCGCCGCACTGGCGGCGCAGGCGGCCGGGCGCATCAGCCTGATGGCCGGCGCCGGCGTCACCCCGCAGAACATCCTGGCCTTGGCCGAACGTGCCGGTGTCGACGAGCTGCACGCCTCGGGCAAGACACCGAAACGCTCGGCGATGCGCTATCGCAACGGAGCGTTGGCCGGGTTGGCGGTGGATTGGGAACAGAGCGACGAAGAAAGGGTGCGGGAGTTGGTGGGCGCATTGCGGGGATAGCGGGGTATCGGTTTGGCGGTTGGCTCGTGTAGTTGCCGCGCTTTTGCAGGAGCGGCGTAAGCCCCGACTACGCAACCCCGATCGCCCGCGCCGGCGGCCGCAGATTCGCGGTCGCGGCTCGCGCCGCTCCTACCCCGGCGAAAGTTCGCCGCTTCGATGGGCGACCTCGGCCTTGGCGTGCCAGCGCGTCGGTGGTCGCGGCTTACGCCGCTCCTACAGGGGATGGCGCCGCGCTGTCGGATTTCCATTGCTGGCTTTGGCTTTGGCTTTGGCTTTGGCTTTCGCTGTTGCTGTGCGTCGCCGAGCGCTCGCGAAGTTCATCGAAGACCCGGAGGGCGGCGCGCAGGGATGCGCGCCGTTTTTCATCGGGACAGGGAGGTCCCGTATGAAAAATCCCTGCGTCGGCATCGCTCGTGCGGGCTTGTGATTCAAAACAAAAGCATTTTTCTTTGGTTAGCTTTCTTTTGTTGCTTTAGACAAAAGAAAGTAACCCGCCGCTTTAGTGGCGGAAGCTTTGGGTTTGATCTTGATCTTGATCTTGATCTCGTTCGAATGAGCGATGCGCCGCGAGATCGGCACAGCGATGTCGCGGCTCGCGCCGCTCCTACCCCGGCGAAAGTGCGCCGCTTCGGTGGATGACCTCGGCCTTGGCGTGCCAGCGCGTCCCGTGGTCGCGACTTAGGTCGCGCCTACAGGGGGACGAGGCCTCGCCGCCAGGGGTTGACCGTCGACCGGAGCAGGGGACCCAATCCAACAGGCCGACCGGTTCGCGCAGCGAGCGCAAGCGGCGAGGAGTCGGTGGGGGGCCGACTCAAAAATCGATCCTGGCAGGCCAAGCCGTCTCGGCCTTCGCGCCTGTCGCCAGACTCGGCAAAACAATCACTTACGGCGCAGGGGAGGTCGAGGGGGCCTCCGCGGGCGTCCGTGTGCGCTCCCTAGCACACCCTCATTGCTGCGCCGCGTCATGCATCGCGGTCCCAGGTTGTGGTTAATTTAGATCGATCCAATTTGGGGGTTGGGTATGCCGGGAGGACCTTTCGAGGTTCGCCGGGCAGTTTACTTAGATCGAGAGAAAAGCCTTTAGAGACCAGGGAGCGGTCGCCATTGCAGTCCACTTTTTCTTGGGGAGCACCGCGAAGATGAGCCATTCCACCCTGCGACGCAGCGCACTGACCGGTGCTTTGTTGTCGATCCTGTTCGCGCCCGCCATGGCGCAGGCGCAGTCCGCCGAGACCCCGGCCGATCAGGCCAGCGCGGGCGCCGACGAGAGCAGCCGGGCGAACAAGCCAACCGAAATCGACAAGGTCACCGTCACCGGCTCGCGCATCAAGCGCAGCGAGATCGAAGGACCGGCGCCGGTTTTCACCATCACCGCCGCGCAGATCGAGAAGGAAGGTTTCAACACCGTCTACGACGCGCTGACCACCCTGACCGAAGCCATGGGCACGGTCGAGTCGGACATCGCCTGGGGCCAGCACACGGTCAACGCCAGCCCGCTCAACCTGCGCAACATGGGCCCGGGCCGCAGCCTGCTGCTGATCAACGGCCGCCGCGTCGTCGACTACCCGCTGCCGTACCAGGGCAAGAGCAACTTCGCCAACTTCAACAACATCCCGACCGCGATCGTCGAGCGCATCGAGGTGCTCGCCAGCGGCGCCTCGGCGATCTACGGCTCCGACGCGGTCGCGGGCGTGATCAACGTGATCCTCAAGAAGGAATTCCAGGGCGACCAGGTCAAGATCCGCGGCGGCACCTCGACCCGCGGCGGCCGCGATTCGATGGACCTGTCCTGGGCCGGCGGCCGCAGCGGCGACAACTGGAACGTGACTTACGCGCTGCAGTGGTTCCACCGCGAAGCGCTGCCGGCGGGCGAGCGTCCGTTCATGGATTCGGACTTCGACGCACCGGCCACCTCGCTCAACCCGCAGGACCGCAAGGTCGGCATCCTGCCGTCGGTCGGCATCCGCATGTTCAACGCCGACACCGGCCGCCGCATGGCGCCGCCGCCCGGCGCCTGCGATCAGTTCAACGGCGAGTTCTTCCTGCAGAACCGCCGCACCTACAACCGCAACGCCAATACCATCAGCGACACCGGCTGGCAGTGCGGCCAGAGCGCGGTGTTCCAGCACTGGACCCTGCGCAACGGCAGCGACGACCGCTCCGGCTACCTGTACGGCAATTACGACTTCGCCAACGGCATGCAGGGCTGGGTCACCGCTGGCGTGTGGAGTTCGCGCGGCACCAACATGACCTTCATGCCGGCGTGGAGCTCGAACGGGACCTATTTCGACCGGGGCGTCGGCGCGAACCTGGACCTGGTGCGTTACTTCACCCCGCAGGAAATCGGCGGCGCCAAGAGCGGCTATACCCGTTCCGACGAACTGTCCTGGGACCTGTCGGCCGGCCTGCGCGGCCAGTTCGGCGATCGTTTCGACTGGGACTTCAGCATCGGCCGCGCCGAATACACCGTGGACGAGAAGTTCCCGACCGTGTTGCTGGCCGAAGCCGACCGTTACTTCCTCGGCGCCAACCGCGACCGCGTCGACACCAATCGCCTGTGGAACCCGATCTCGCCGCAGGATTACGCCTCGATCACCACCCGCGGCAAGAACCGCGCCGAATCCTGGCTGACCTCGGCCAACTTCATCGTCAGCGGCGACCTGTTCGAAGGCTGGGCCGGCCCGATCGGCTTCGCCGCGCAGCTCGAAGCGGCCAAGCAGGGCTATAGCCTGGCGCCGGATCCGAACACCATCGGCGACAACCGCAAGTACGAGCAGACCGCCAACCTCGACCTCGGTTCGGGCACCCGCAACCACTACGCCGCCGGCGTCGAGTTCAAGATTCCGCTGCTGGAATCGCTGACCGCATCGGTGGCCGGGCGCTACGACAAGTACGACGCCGTGTCCGGCGACGCCGCTTCGACCTACAACGCCGGCCTGGAATGGCGCCCCTTCAGCAACCTGTTGGTGCGCGGCACCTATGCGACCAGCTTCCGTGCGCCGGACATGCACTTCGTCTACGCCACGCCGAGCACCTCGGTCGCCGACCAGACCGATTACCTGAACTGCCTGCGCGCGGGCCAGCAGGGCAATTGCACCTGGGACGCGGGCTTCAAGGTCGAGGACGCGAACATCGCCCGCCAGGGCACGCCGAACCTCAACTACGAAACCGGTAATTCCTGGACCGCAGGGTTCGTCTGGGACATCACCGACGGCCTGTCGGTGTCGACCGACTATTGGCGCATCGAACTGGAAGACGAGATCGACGACGTCGGCGCCAACGACGTGCTGCTCGACGAGGCCTACTGCCTGACCGGCAAGACCCCGACCGGCGAGCCGCGCATCAGCGCGCCGAGCGCGGACCGCTGCAAGCTGCAGATCGGCCGCGTCACCCGCGCCGCCGATCCGGACGGCGCCGGCCCGCTGCTGGGCCAGGTCACCGACATCCGCACCGGCCCGGTCAACCGCGCCGCGCGCAACGTCGAAGGCGTGGACGCCTCGCTGAAGTACCGCTTCGCCACCGAGCGCTGGGGCGATTTCAGCCTGGGCCTGAACTACACCAACCTGCTCAAGCTCGAGACCCGCACCGACGCCAGCGAAGAAATGCAGGACAAGCGCAACGACGAGCCGCGCAGCAAGTTCCGCGGCAGCGTCAACTGGCAGCGCGAGAAGTGGAACGCGACCGTCTACGCCGACCGCGTCGGCAGCGTGCCGAGCGTGCGCTTCAACGGCTGCCTGCCGTTCTCCGACGGCTACGTGCCCAACTCCGACAACTGCGTCGACAACGACTCGGCCAGCCCGACCTACGGCCAGGCGACCAAGAAGTACTACGGCCGCGTCGGACCGGCGATCACCTGGAACCTCAGCGCGGGCTACCAGATCACCGAGAAGGCCAAGGTCAACTTCTACGTCAGCAACATCTTCGACGAAGTCAACGAAGACAAGGACCCGTACAAGAAGGACTTCGCCTTCATCGCCGACCGCATCTTCAGCCCGGTCGGCCGCGAGGTCGCGATCGAGTACGTGCTGGACTTCAACTAAGGCAGGCCAATCCGTTGCGGCGGCGCCAGCGCTGCCGCAACGGCATCCCCCAACACCACAGGCAGGGCAAGGCAACGATGACTCGCAATCCGGTACGGCGCAGGCGCGGTTTGGTTTCGGTTTTCGACGGCAAGGCCTGGCCGATCGCAGCGGCATTGACCCTGGCGCTGGCCGGTGCGTCGAACGTCCAGGCCGCCGCGCCCGACCGCGACCCGGTCAGCGAGGTCAACACCTTCATCGGCAGCAAGGACGACGGCAACACCTTTCCGGGCGCGAGCGCACCGTTCGGCCTGATCCAGATCAGCCCGATCGGCGATCACTACAGCGGCTGGCGCTACGACGACCCGAAGATCCGCGGCTTCGGCCACTCCTTCATCTCCGGCGCGGGCTGCTGGGAGCAGGGCGGCCAGTTGTCGGTGCTGCCGACCACCGGCGAGATCGGCCCGGGCAAGCGTTTCGACACCAAGCAATTCAAGTCCTTCGACCAGAAGGCCTACGCCTCCAGCTATACCCACGACGGCGAAGTCGGCCAGGCCGGCTATTACAAGGTGCGCCTGACCGGCGAGGCCGCCGGCGACATCGAGGCCGAAGCGACCGCGCTGACGCGCGCCGCTGCCGAGCGCTACACCTTCCCGGCCGGGGCCAAGCAGGGCACGATCCTGGTCAACACCGGCCAGGCCAACGAACGCCATCTCGTCGTCGGCAGCAGCGTCCAGGTGATCGGCGACCGCGTCGTCGAAGGCAAGATCGTCACCAAGAGCTTCTGCGGCGGCCAGCAGTACACCACCTGGTACCGCATGGAGTTCGACCGTCCCTTCGCCAGCTTCGGCACCTGGGACGAAACCGGCGGCCACCCCGGCGGCCGCGCCAGCATGCAGGGCGACACCCGCCCGCACGGCGCCTGGTTCACCTTCGATACCAAGAACGGCCGCGCGGTCACCGCGATCAGCGCGATCTCGCACGTCGATGCCGAAGGCGCGCGCCGCAACCTGCGCGACGAAGGTACGAAGAACGGCAAACCGCTGAGCTTCGATGCGATGCGCAAGCAAGCGCAGGACGGCTGGCGCAAGGAACTGGGCTCGGTGCGGGTCGGCGGCGGCAGCGCCGACGACCGTGTCGTGTTCTACACCGCGCTTTACCACTCACTGCTGCAGCCGCTGACCGGCAGCGACAGCGACGGCCGCTACCGCGGCTACGACACCGAGATCCACAAGGCCGAAGGCTGGACCTACTACGAGTACTTCTCGCTGTGGGACACCTATCGCTCGCAGAACCAGTTGCTGGCGATGCTGCGCCCGCAGCGCGCGCGCGACATCGCCAACTCCATGCTCAAGATCCACGAGCAGAACGGCTGGCTGCCGCGCTGGGGCTACGCCAACTACGACAGCAACGTCATGACCGGCGACCCGGCGACGCCGTTCATGGTCGACCTGTGGCGCTTCGGCGCGCTCGAAGGCCGCGAGCAGCAGGCTTACAAGGCCTTGCGCGAGAATGCCTACGGCGTGCCGCCGGCGCTGGTGCGCAGCAACGGTCGCGCCGGCAATCCGAGCTATCTCGAACGCGGCTTCGTCCAGTACGACCGCGCATTCCCGGCCAAGAGCATGGACGTCGATCCGCATCACGGCGGCTCTTCGACCCTGGAATACGCACTGGCCGATTGCTCGCTGTCGCAGATGGCCGACGCACTGGGCCAGAGCGCCGACGCGGCGACCTTGCGCGAGCGCGGCCGCAACTGGCGCAAGGTCTGGGACGCCGAGGCGGCCGATCCGGAGCTGGGTTTCCGCGGTTTCCCGCGTCCGCGCCTGGACGACGGCCAGTTCTACGTCGAGGCCGATGGCGGCTACAGCCCGCGATCGCACCACGGCTTCCACGAAGGCACGGCCTGGCAGTACCAGTGGCTGGCGCAGCAGGACATGCCGGGCCTGGTCGCGGCGATGGGCGGGGCCGAGCAGACCGGCAAGCGCCTGGACGCGTTCTTCGCCTACGACCAATTGGTCGCCGATCCGCTCAACGCGGCGCGCAAGCAATGGGTGGTCGGGCCTTACAGCTATTACAACCAGTATCGCTACAACCCGAACAACGAGCCCGACCTGCACAGCCCTTGGATGTACACGCTGATCGGCCAGCCGTGGAAGACCACCGCGGTGTTGCGCTCGGCCCAGGCCTTGTTCACCAACGCACCCAACGGTGTGACCGGCAACGACGACCTCGGCACGATGTCCGCCTGGTATCTGTTCAGCGCGATCGGCCTGTACCCGGCGGTGCCGGGCACCGGCGAACTGCTGCTGCACACGCCTCGCTTCGAGAAGGTCGAGCTCGACCTGGGGCAGGGCAAGACCCTGACCATCGAAGCGCCCGGCGCGGACGGCCGCGGCCTGCAGTACGTGCGCTCGGCCAGCTTCGACGGCCAGCCGCAGGAGCGGGTCTGGCTGGACTGGTCGGCACTGCGCAACGGCGGCACCTTGCGCTTCGCGCTCGACAAGACGCCGCCGGTGAACGGCTGGGGCACGAAGACGGAGGCGCTGCCGAAGTCGGCCTGCGCCTCGCCGAAGTGATGAGTCCGATGCTTTTGGCAAACAGGTAGCGCCGATTTCGGTCTGGGTCGTCCGCTTGCATACCGTCGTCCCCGCCTGCGCGGGGATGACGAAAGCCAGGGCGGCGAAGTCCGCATATTGCGCAAAGACGACGTAACTCAAGGCCGCAGTCGATCCGTGCAGTCCGAGGGAACCGATTCGATGAAAGACGCATTGGCGAAGATGGGACGTTCGAAACTGCGCGTGGCGATGCTGAGCCTGGTCGGCGCGGCGATCGGCCTCGCGCCGCTGGCGCATGCCGACGAGGTTCCGCTGGCCGGCGCGAACAAAGTCGCCGCCCATGCCGGCCCGGCCTCGGCCGCGCCCGATCTGGTGCCGTTGCCGGCGAAGCTGTCGCGCGGCGAGGGCGAGTTCGTGCTCGATGCCCATACCACCGTGTACGCCAACAATGCCGAAGCGCGCGCGGTGGCCCAGTTGCTGCGCGCTGAACTCAGCGCGACCCACGCCCTGACCCTGCCGCTGCGCAGCGGCGCGCCGCGCGCCCAGCCGGGCGAGGCCGAGCCCAGCCGCTACGTGCAGTTGGTCGCCGAGCCGGTCGCCGCCCACGCCGATGCGCGTTCGAAAGAACGCTATACCTTGGAAATTACCGCGCGCGGCGTCCGCCTGTCCGGCCCGCCGGCGGGTCTGTTCTACGGCTACCAATCGCTGCGCCAGTTGTTGCCGGCTTCGCGCAGCGCGCAAGCGCTGCGCCTGCCGGCGTTGAGCATCGAGGACCAGCCGCGATTCGTGTACCGCGGCATGCACCTCGATGTCGGCCGGCATATGTACCCGGTCGCCTTCATCAAGCGCTATATCGACCTGATGGCGCAGTACAAGCTCAACACCTTCCACTGGCACCTGACCGAGGACCAGGGCTGGCGCATCGAGATCAAGCGCTATCCGAAGCTGACCAAGATCGGCGCGCAGCGCAAGGAAACCGTGCTCGGCCGCCATATCGATCCTTATGTCGGCGACGGCAAGCCCTACGGCGGCTTCTACACCCAGGACGAAGTGCGCGAGGTCGTGGCCTATGCCAAGGCCCGCCACATCATGGTGATTCCGGAAATCGAGATGCCGGGCCACTCGCTGGCCGCGCTGGCCGCGTATCCGGAGTTGGCCTGCACGCCGGGGCCGTTCGAGGTCGGCACCAACTGGGGCGTGTACGACGACATCTATTGCCCGAAGGAAGAGACCTTCAAGTTCCTCGAGAACGTGCTCGACGAAGTGGTGGCGCTGTTCCCGGCGCCGTACCTGCACATCGGCGGCGACGAAGCGCCCAAGACCCGTTGGCAGAACAGCGAGGTCGCCCAGGCGGTGATCCGTCGCGAAGGCCTGAAGGACGAACACGAACTGCAGAGCTATTTCATCCAGCGCATGGAGAAGTTCCTGCATTCGCGCGGCAAGCGCATCATCGGCTGGGACGAGATCCTCGAAGGCGGCTTGGCCCCCGACGCGACGGTGATGTCCTGGCGCGGCGAAGCCGGCGGCATCGCCGCGGCGCGGCAAGGGCACGACGTCATCATGAGCCCGACCCAGTGTTGTTATTTCGACTACGGCCAGGGCCCGGCGCAGTACGAACAGTGGAACCTCGGCGGCGAGCTCAGCCTGGACAAGGTCTACGGCTACGACCCGGTGCCGAAGGAACTCGATGCCGCCCAGGCCAGGCACGTCCTGGGCGTGCAGGGCAATGTCTGGACCGAATATCTCAAGACCGAGGCGATGGTCGAGTACATGGCGTTTCCGCGCATGCTCGCTCTGGCCGAAGTCGCCTGGACGCCGCAGGGCGACCGCGATTTCGCCGATTTCCAACAGCGCCTGCGTGGCCAGTTCCCGCGCCTGGACCGCGAACGGGTCGGTTACCGCATCCCCGCACCGGCCGGCTTGAACGACGCGATGCAGGTGCAGGAGCAGGGCGCGCCCGAAGAATTCGTGCAGGTGTTCGAGCTGGCCGCATCGGTGCCGGGCGCGAGCATCCGCTACACCGTCGACGGCAGCGAGCCGAGCGATGCTTCGCCCGTATACGCAGGCCCGATCGAACTGCGGGTGCCGCTCGATGAGGTGCGCAGCCTGCGCACCGTCACCGTGCTCGCCAACGGCCGCCGCAGCGGCGTGCACAGCGCGCAGGTGCACTACCGCAGCTACCGCGCGGCGGTGGCGCCGCCGAAGCGCCGGAGCGCCGGGCTGAGCTATCGCCTGTACGAGGGCCAGTTTTCCAGCCTCGACGAGTTCGAAGCCGCGGCCGCGCCGGTCGAGCAGGGCGTCGCCACGTCGCTCGAGCTGGCGCCGTACGCGCGGCAAAGCCGCTACGGCCTGCAGTACGAAGGCCTGATCGAAGTGCCGGCCGACGGGATCTATCGCTTCGCCTTGCAGGGCGACGACCGTTCGGCCCTGTACGTCGACGGCGAGCGGGTGATCCGCAACGACAGTTACGACCAGACGCTGCATGGTTCGCTGCCGTTGCGGCGCGGCTGGCACCGCCTGCGCCTGGCCTGGTATCAGCGCGCAGGCGGGCAGAGCCTGCGCCTGCGCTGGGCGGCGCCGGGCCAGACGCTGCGCGATCTCGATGCGAAGCGGGCGGTGCACTGATGTGCGCCGCGCCGTTCGTCGCGACGGTTCGAGGATGTGCGGATGGATTTTTTTTGCTCGGGTTTTAGATCGATCCAAATAGAACGCCACAAAACGCCACGAAAAGCGCTGGATACAAAACGAAACGTAACCTTGGCCGAGGGTTCGGCCGCGATTGGGAGGGGTAGCAGGTGAACCACAATCAGCACCGCAACGAGCGTCAACACCGCACGCCGGCCGAACGCCATCGCGCGCACCGCAACGTCCTGACCGCGGCGCTGCTCGCCGCCCTGTATCTGCCGTGCGTCGCGGCGGCGCAGGAAGCGAGCGCGCAGGAGCCGGCGACGGCGGCCGGCGAGGTCAAGTCGATGGACAAGATCACCGTCACCGGTTCGCGCATCAAGCGCGCCGAAGTCGAAGGCCCGGCGCCGGTCACGGTGATCAGCGCCGACCAGATCAAGCGCGAGGGCTTTTCGACCGTATACGAGGCGCTGAGCACCCTGACCGAGGTCACCGGCTCGGTGCAGGCCGACGTCAACAAGGGCCCGACCCCGAACGCCAGCCCGCTCAACATGCGCAACCTCGGTCCCGGCCGCACTTTGCTGCTGATCGACGGGCGCCGCGTGGCCGATTACCCGCTGCCCTACGAGGGGCGCGGCAATTTCGCCAATTTCAACAACATCCCGATGGCCGCGGTCGAGCGGATCGAAGTGCTGGCCAGCGGCGGCTCGGCGATCTACGGCTCCGACGCGATGGCCGGCGTGATCAACGTCATCATGAAGAAGAACTTCAATGGCGACGAAGTGCGGATCAAGGGCGGCACCACCACCCGCGGCGGCGGCGATTCCTTCGATCTGTCCTGGACCGGCGGCCGCACCGGCGACAAGTGGAGCGCGACCTACGGCGTGCAGTGGAGCGGGCGCGAGACCTTGTTCGCCGGCGACCGCGAGTTCGTCGACTCCGACCTGGAGCCGGCCAATACGGTCAAGCCCCTGGTCAACGACCCCTGGCCGTGGGTTTGGGGCGTGGAGCTGATCGACAGCGCCAGCAAGCAGCGCGTGACGCCGCCGGCCGGCGCCTGCGACCGCTTCCAGGACCTGCCGCTGCACCACTTCATCGGCAACGAGGGCAACGCGCCCGAGTTCCCCGGCTACAGCTGCACCCAGAGCAAGGGCAACGCCCTGTGGAGCCTGCGCAACGGTTCCAACAACGTCTCGGCCTTCGGCAATTTCAGCTACGACTTCGACAACGGCATGCAGGCCTGGGTCAGCGCGTCGTTGTGGGACAGCGAAGGCGAATCGCGCCAGGACGAGGCGCTGCGCTTCGAGTTGAACCGCGGCGGCGCGTTCTACGACCCGGGCACCGGACGCAGCTATCAGGCGCGCCGCGCCTTCACCGTGCCCGAGGCCGGCGGCCGCGATCCGTTCCTGTTCTATACCAACGAGCGTTCCTGGGACCTCGCCGCCGGCCTGCGCGGCCGCTTCGGCGAGAAGCTCAACTGGGACGCCACCATCGGCCGCACCGAGTACAAGGTCGACTTCAGCTTCCCCTCGGTGGTGCAGAGCGCGGTCGACGAGTACTTCCTCGGGCCGCAGCTGGGCACCAACGGCGGCTTGCCGGCGTATCAGTTGAACCAGAGCCGGTTCTGGAACCCGATGGATCTGGCGACCTTCCAACGGTTGACCACCCATGGCCACTCCAGCGCCAAGTCGTGGATGAACCAGGCCCAGTTCGCGGTCAACGGCGACCTGTTCGATCTGCCGGCCGGCCCGGTCGGTTTCGCCGCGGTGCTGGAAGCCGGCTCGCAGGGCTATCGCCTCAGCCCCGATCCGCTGACCTTCGGCCCCAACAAGCAGTACGACCAGCCCGGCGGCACCAACCAGGGCGGCGGCGACCGCAAGCGTTATGCCGCCGGCGTCGAGTTCAAGTTTCCGTTGCTGGCCTCGCTCGACCTGACCACCGCCGGCCGCTTCGACCGCTACGACGACGACAGCCGCAAGGAAGGCAACTTCACCTGGAACGCCGGCCTGGAATGGCGCCCGATCGACAGCCTGCTGCTGCGCGGCGCCTACAACACCACCTTCCGCGCGCCGGACATGCACTACCTGTTCGCCACCAGCGGCACCGGCACCCAGGAAAGCGCCGACGTCGCCTCGTGCATCAAGCGCAACCAGGGCCCGAACTGCGGCTCGGCCTCGGTCTACTACCGCCACGCCACCAGCCGCACCGGCAACCTCAAGCTCGACAGCGAGACCGGCAAGTCGTGGAGCGCCGGCCTGGTCTGGGACGCCACCGACAACCTGTCGTTCAGTGCCGACTACTGGCGCATGACCATCGACAACCAGGTGCGCGATTTCGACATCGCCGACATCCTCGATCTGGAAAGCCAGTGCATCAACGGCGTTCCGCGCCGGTCCTCGGACCGCATGCAGGTCGCGCCGGGTTCGTCGACCTGTTCGAGCATCCTCTCGCGGGTGACCCGCAGCAGCCCGGGCACCAACGCCTTCGGCGTCGCCGACCCCAACTTCCCCTTGGGCCAGGTGACCTCGGTGCGCAGCGGCCCGATCAACATCGCCTACCGCGAAGTGGCCGGCGTCGACGTGTCGGCCCGCTACAAGCTGCCGGCGACGGCCTGGGGCGATTTCAGCTTCGCGCTCAACTACACCAACCAGTTGAAGAACAACGAGCAGCGCGACCCGGGCGCGCCGATGCAGGAAAACCGCGACAACGACGTGCGCACCTTCGCCCGCGCCAGCGCCAGCTGGTCGCGCGGGCCGTGGAACGCCACCCTGTTCGCCAATCGCATCGGCCACACCAACGGCGACAACTACAACCGTTGCGCGCCGGTCATGCCGGGCCAGATCTCGACCGAATGCCGGATGGTCGGCAAGCTGAAGGCGCCGGTCTACTTCAACCTGACCGCCGGCTACCAGTTGACCGAACAGGCCCGGGTCAACCTGTACATCGACAACCTGTTCGACGAGGCCGAGTACAAGGACCCGTACAAGATGTTCTTCATCTACGCCAACGAACGGGTGTTCTCGCGGGTCGGTCGCGAAATCTCGGCCGAGTTCGTTTACAAGTTCGACTGATGCACGCAAGCGCGGCCGGCCGTTCGCGGCCGGCCGCGGCAAACGCTCTCCAGTAAGCGGTGGTGGCCCGGCGATTCCGCGCTGTCCAGGCGGGACGCAGGGTTTTTTCCCGATTCTCGGGCAGGGGGCGCCTGGATGGGCGTCCCCGTTTTTCCGGGGCTCGGCCACGATCTGGCCACGAACTCATGGCCGGCCGCCGCACGCGGCCGCGCGACCACGGCAAGCGACTCGTTGGGGCAAGCATGGCGACACTCCGGTCCAAGAACACCTTCGTTTCGGCGCTGCGCACCGCGGCGGCTATCGGCCTGATGCTGGCCGCCGCGCTGAGCGCGGACTGGGCCCGGGCGGCCGAGGCGGGCTCGCGGCCCCTGCACGGCGACTGGCAGTTCCGGCTGGTGCCGGGCGACCCGGAAGCCGCCGCGCATGCCGCCGCCACCGACTGGCGCAAGGCGCAGGTGCCGGGACATGTGCACACCGATCTGCTCGCCGCCGGCCTGATCGCCGACCCCTACGTCGGCGCGCGCGAGCGCAGCCTGCAATGGATCGGCCTGGCGCAATGGGAGTACCGCACGCGTTTCGACGTCGACCGCGCCACCCTGGCGCGCGCTCACGTCGAGCTGGTGTTCGAGGGCCTGGACACGTTCGCGACCGTGCAGCTCAACGGCGTCGAGCTGCTCAAGGCCGACAACAGTTTCCGCACCTGGCGGGTGCCGGCGCGGGCGCACCTGCGCGAACGCGGCAACGAATTGCGGGTGGTGTTCGACTCGCCGATCCGGCGGATGCTGCCGCAGGTGCAGGCGATGCCGCACAAGATCGCCGGCAATTACCCCTCGCCGTACGGCGACGAGCCGCGCGACGCGATGACCGCCAACTTCGTGCGCAAGCCCGGTTATCACTACGGCTGGGACTGGGGCCCGCGTTACGTCGGCGCCGGGATCTGGCGCGCGGTGCGGCTGGAGAGCTGGGACCGCTTGCGCCTGGCCGACCTGCACGTGCAGCCGCGCCGCATCGCCCGCGATGCCGCCGAGGCCACAGTCGAGCTGGAGATCGAAAGCGATCGCGCCGGCGCGGCCACGGTCGAGATCGACTACGCCGGTCCCGAAGGCCCCGGCAAGACCCTGCGCCACGAGGCTCAGCTGCACAGCGGCCGCAACACCGTATCGGTGCCGCTGACCATCGCCCGGCCGCGGCTTTGGTACCCGGTCGGTTATGGCGAGCAGGCCTTGTACACCTTCAAGGCGCGCGTGCGCGACGCCGACGGCGTGCAGGCGGTCGGCCAGCGCCGCACCGGCCTGCGCAGTATCGAGCTGCGCCGCGAGCGCGATGCCGTCGGCCAGGGCTTCGCCTTCGTCGTCAACGGCATCCCGGTGTTCGCCAAGGGCGCCAACGCGATTCCGTTCGATGCCTTCCCGGCGCGGGTGACCCGCGAGCGGCTGCGCCGCGACCTGCAGTCCGCGCGCGACGCCAACATGAACATGCTGCGCAACTGGGGCGGCGGCTATTACGAGTCGGACGACTTTTTCGAACTGGCCGACGAACTCGGCTTGATGGTCTGGCAGGACTTCATGTTCGGCGGCGGCATGCCGCCCGGCTACGATCCGGCGTTCCGCGCCAGCGTCGTCGCCGAGGCGCGCGACAACGTGCGCCGCCTGCGCAACCACCCGAGCATCGTGCTGTGGTGCGGCAACAACGAGGAAGAAACCGCCTGGAAGGACTGGGGCCATCGGACCAAGCTGACGGCGGCCGACCCGAAGTTCGCGCAGACGGTGTGGGAAGGCTATGTGGCCTTGTTCGGCCATGACCTGCGCCAGGTCGTCGCCGAAGAAGGCGCCGGCGTACCGTACTGGTCGAGTTCGCCGAGCAACGATCTGGACGAGAAGGCCAACGATTCCAACAACGGCGACAAGCACTACTGGGACGTATGGGGCGGCCCGGCCTTGCCGGCGACGGCCTACCTCGACGAGACCCCGCGCTTCATGTCCGAGTACGGCCTGCAGGGCTGGCCGTCGCTGCGCACCATCGCCAGTTTCGCCAAGCCCGAAGAGCAGGGCATCAACGCGCCGGTGATTCGGGCCCACCAGAAGTTCCTGGCCGGCGACGGCAACTCGCGATTGTTGCTGTACATCCGCCGCGAATACGGCGAGCCGCGCGATTTCGCCGATTTCGTTTATCTGAGCCAACAGGTCCAGGCCGAGGGGATCGAGCTGGCGGCGCTGCATCACCGCGCTTCGCGTCCGCGCACGATGGGTTCGCTGTACTGGCAGTTGAACGACGTCTGGCCGGGCGCGTCGTGGTCGAGCCTGGATTACTACGGCCGCTGGAAGCCGCTGCATTTCCACGCCAAGCGTTTCTTCGCCGATGTCGCCATCGCGCCCTTGCGCCGGCCCGGCAGCGGGCGCACCGAGCTGAGCCTGCTGTCGGATCGCACCGCGCCGTTGCAGGGCGAGTGGCGCCTGCGGGTCATGGACTTCGACGGCCGCGTCCATCGCGACGAACGCAAGCCGGCGACCCTGGCGGCGCTGGCCTCGACCGCGGCCGGCGCCTGGAGCGATGCCGAACTGCTCGGCGACGCCGACCCCTTGCGCACCGCGGCGGTGTTCGAGCTGATCGTCGACGGCCGGACGGTGTCGCGGCGTGCGGTGTACTTCGGCGAATCCAGGCGCCTGGCCTGGCAGGACCCCGAGCTGCACGGCGAACTGCGCCGCGACGGCGACGGCTACCGTTTGCAATTGAAGGTGAGCAAGCTGGCGCGCGCGGTCTGGATCGACTTCGGCGATCACGACGTCGAGTTGGCCGACAACGCGTTGACTTTGTTGCCGGGCGAAACCGTGGAGATCGGGTTGAAGTCGAAGGCCGGCCTGGACAGCCTGCAGCGCGCCTTGAGCCTGCGGTCGCTGTATCGGCCCTGAGAGGCTAGGGGCTGCGTATCCGGTTTTTCGCGGCCGAGAGCAATCCGCGCTGTAGTGATCGGGTTTCAACGGCTGTCGCCGGGCGCTCGCCCCTTCGCCGAAGGGGGCGATGATCGATGCGTCGATCGTCAGAACCGGCACCGCCACCGGTTCCAGCCCCAGACGCAGCCTCGTGATGCTGGGGGTGCCTCTTTGGAAAAGGGGGCGGGGGATTTGCTCTTACCCGATGCCGCAACCAACCCAGCTTGCATCTACCCCGATCCGCCCCGCAGGCCCTGGCGCTCGCGCCACCGCCGCCCGCGTGCATGGAAGCGACGCCCTTCAACCCCGTTCGCGCGGTCGCCGCGTTATGAGGTTGCAGCTCCCGTTCTTATGGAAGAGGTGACCGGTGAAACCGTCCTTCGCAGTCGTTCGTTCCGTATGTTGCCTGTTGCTCGCCCTCGCGGCCGTCGCCAGCGCGCAGATCCGCAGGGACGTCACCGCGCCGCCCTTGCTCGAAGTGCGCGACGCCGAAACCCCCATCGTGCTCGAATCGGCAAGGGTCGAAGGCGAGATCGTCGGCGGCCTCGCCCGGACCTCGGTCGAGCTGGTGTTCCGCAATCCGAACCGGCGGGTGCTCGAAGGGCAGTTGCAGTTCCCCTTGCGCGACGGCCAGCAAGTCGCCGGCTTCGCGCTCGACATCGACGGCCAGCTGCGCGCCGCGGTGCCGGTGCCGAAGGACAAGGGGCGCCAGGTGTTCGAGGCGATCGAACGCCGCGGCGTCGACCCTGCGTTGCTGGAGAAGACCGTCGGCAACCAGTTCAAGCTGCGGGTCTACCCGATTCCGGCCCAGGGCACGCGGCGGGTGCGGCTGGAATTCGTCGAGTCGCTCGCGCGAGAAGGCGGCGAGTGGCGTTACGAACTGCCGCTGGCGTTCGCGGCGCAGGCGCGCAGTTTCAAGCTCGAGCTGGTCTCGGCGCAGAAGCCGCGCTGGGTCGGCCTGGGCCAGCAGGCGGACATCAGCTCGCGGGCGGGTCGCTACCGGCTGGCCCTGCACAGCCGGCCGCTCGGCGACAGCCTGAGCCTGCGGGTGCCGGCGGCGAGCGCCCCGCAGGCCTACACCCAGGATCGCGAGGGCGAACGTTTCTTCCTGGCCGAAGTGCCCTTGGCCGGCCCGCGCCAGCCGCGTGCGCTGCCAAAGTCGCTCGGCCTGCTGTGGGACAGCTCGGCTTCGGGCCGCAAGCGCGAACGCGCCAGCGAACTGGCGCTGTTGGATCGGTACTTCCGTGCGGCCGGCGACGTCCAGGTCAGCCTGATCCGGCTGCGCGACCGCGCCGAGCCGGCGCGAGCCTTCGCGGTAAAGGACGGCGACTGGTCGGCGCTCAGGCGCGAACTCGAAAGCACGGTCTACGACGGCGCGACCGACCCGGGCGGCTGGCGGCCGCAGCCCGGCATCGAGGAATACCTGCTGGTCAGCGACGGCCTGTTCAATTACGGCCAGCGCCGTTTCCCGGCCTTGCTCGGCGGCCAGCGCCTGTATGCGCTGAACTCGGCGGGCGCCGCCTCCGACCACGACGGCCTGCGCGCGCTGGCGCAGGCGCACGGCGGCCGCCTGGTCGCCTGGCAGCGCGCCGCCGAACTGGACCGCGCCGCCGAGGCCTTGCTCAACGAAGGCCCGCAGTTGCTCAGCGTCGACGGCCTGGGCACGAACGAGGTGGTCGCCGATTCGCCGTTCGCCGACGGCGGCCTGCTGCGCATCGCCGGCAAGCTCGGCGACCGCCCGGCGCGGCTGAGCCTGAAGGTGCGCGACGGCGGCCGGGTCCGCGAAATCGCGGTGCCTATCGAAGCCGACGCCCCCGCCAGCGCGCTGCCGGCGGCGCTGTGGGCGCAGTACTCGATCCGGGCGATGCAGGCCGACCCCGGACTCCACCGCGCCGCGATCGCGCGCCTCGGCCAGCGCTTCGGCATCGTCACCGCCGAGACTTCGCTGATCGTGCTCGACGATCTGGCCGACTACGTGCGTTACGACATCGTCCCGCCGGACCGCCTCGATGAATTTCACCGGCTCAAAGCCGAGCGCAGCGGCGAAACCGAGCGGTCGCGCCGGCAGAGCCTGGACCGGGTCGCCGCCTTGTATGCGCAGCGTATCGAGTGGTGGCAGCGCGACTGGCCGAAGGGCATGCCGCCGCAGGCGCTCGACGCGGCCAAGCTGCGTCGCGCGGGAGCAGGCGCGCGAGGCGATGTACAACGTCTGCAGGCCTATGCGCCGGCGCCGGTCGCCGCGGCCGCGCCGATGCCGGCCGCCGAAGCCAGCGCGGGACTGGAAAGGATCGAGGTGACCGGCTCGCGCATCGACGCGATTTCTGCCGATGCGAGCGCCAAAGAGGAAGCAGCCCAGCCGGGCGCCGGCGCGCGCATCGTCCTGCAGCCCTGGCAGCCCGATTCGCCGTACGCGCGCCGCCTGCGCCAGGCCGGCGCCGACCGCGTCTATGCGATCTACCTCGACGAGCGCGATTCGCACGCAGCCAGCAGCGCCTTCTACCTCGACGTCGCCGACGTGCTGGTCGAGAAGGGCCAGCACGACCTGGCCCTGCGCGTGCTCTCCAACCTGGCCGAGATGGACCTGGAGAATCGCCACATCCTGCGCGTGCTCGGCTACCGCCTGATGCAGGCCGGGCAGCCGGCGCTGGCCGTGCCGGTGTTCGAGCGCGTGCGCGGACTGGCCGAGGAAGAGCCGCAGAGCTTCCGCGACCTGGGCCTGGCCTATGCCGCCAACGCCCAGTACCCGCAGGCGGTGGAGGCCTTGTACGAGATCGCCCTGCGCGATTGGGACGGCCGCTTCCCGGGCGTGGAGGAAATCGCCATGGCCGAGCTCAATGCCATCGTCGCGGCGCATCCGCAGGCGGTGGACAGCGCGCGCATCGACCCGCGCCTGCTGCGCAACCTGCCGCTGGACCTGCGCGTAGTGCTGAGCTGGGACAGCGACAACAGCGACATGGACCTGTGGGTGACCGACCCGAACGGCGAGAAGTGCTACTACGGCCACAAGCTGACCTACCAAGGCGGGCGCATCTCGAACGACTTCACCGGCGGCTACGGCCCGGAGGAATTCATCCTGCGCGACGCCAAGCCGGGCAAGTACAAGGTCGAGGCCAATTTCTACGGCGACCGCCAGCAACTGGTGACCGGCGCGACGACCCTGCACCTGTGGCTCGCCACCGGCTTCGGCGGCGCCCGGCAAAGCGAGCAGAAGGTGACCCTGCGCCTGAAGGACCGCAGTGAGGTGGTGATGGTGGGCGAGTTCGAGGTGAAGTGAGCCGGGCCGAGGGGTCGCGGGGCAGGGCGGCGCGGCGCGGCGGGCCGCCCGCCTCGACCAGGTCGGCTAGCGGGCAGGGTCCGCCGGTGCGGGGAAAGCCTGGTCGCGGCTCGCGCCGCTCGCACCCCACTGGGCGCCGAGACCGGGGCGGCCTCCCGGCCGCCCGGGCTGCTAGAATCGGCGGTTCTCATCCGCATTCAAGACCATCGGACATGATCGAGCTCAATCCCGTCCGCCAGCGCATCGCCGACCTCCGGGGCCGGCTGGATTCGCTCAGGGGGTATCTTTGACTACGACAGCAAAGTCGAACGCCTCGAAGAAGTAAACCGGGAGCTCGAAAGCCCCGACATCTGGAACAACGCCGAACAGGCCCAGGGCCTGGGCCGCGAGCGCGCCAGCCTGGAAAAGGTCGTCGACGGCATCCGCCGTCTCACCGACGGGCTGATCGGCGCCGACGAACTGCTCGAACTGGCCGAGATGGAAGACGACGAGTCGACCGCGCTGGCCGTGGTCGAAGACGTCGAGCGTTACGCCAAGCAGGTCGAGGAACTCGAGTTCCGGCGCATGTTCTCCGGCCCGATGGACGCGGCCTCGGCCTTCGTCGACATCCAGGCCGGCGCCGGCGGCACCGAAGCCCAGGACTGGGCCGAGATCCTGCTGCGCATGTACCTGCGCTGGGCCGAGTCGCGCGGCTGGAAGGCCGAGCTGATGGAAGTCAGCGGCGGCGACGTGGCCGGGATCAAGTCGGCGACCTTCCGGGTCGAGGGCGATTTCGCCTACGGCTGGCTGAAGACCGAGACCGGCGTGCACCGCCTGGTGCGCAAGTCGCCGTTCGACTCCGACAACCGCCGCCACACCAGCTTCACCTCGGTGTTCGTCTCGCCGGAAGTCGACGACAAGATCGACATCGAGATCAACCCGGCCGACCTCAAGACCGACGTCTACCGCTCCTCGGGCGCCGGCGGCCAGCACGTCAACAAGACCGAATCGGCGGTGCGCATCACCCACGTGCCGAGCGGGATCGTCGTGGCCTGCCAGACCGAGCGCAGCCAGCACGCCAACCGCGACCGCGCCATGAAGATGCTCGCGGCGAAGTTGTACGAGCTGGAAATCCAGAAGCGCAACGCGGTGCGCGACGCGGTCGAGGCGACCAAGTCCGACATCGGCTGGGGCAGCCAGATCCGCAACTACGTGCTCGACCAGAGCCGCATCAAGGACCTGCGCACCGGCATCGAACGCAGCGACACCCAGAAGGTGCTCGACGGCGATCTCGACGAATTCGTCGAGGCCAGCCTGAAGTCCGGACTGGAAGTGGGCTCGAAACGCAGCGACGCGGTTTGAAAGCCGGGATTCGGGAATCGGGAGTCGGGATTCGCAATGAATCCTCCCCGGTTCCAGATTCCGGCCCCCCAATCTCCGATTTCCTGGCTTAATTCCTCCTCCAATCCCCTGTGCCCGCCCTTATGACCGACGAAACGAGCCTGCCGCCCATCGACGAGAACCATCTGATCGCGGAGCGTCGCGCCAAACTCACGGCCATGCGCGGCGAGGGCATCGCCTTCCCGAACGACTTCCGCCGCGGCGATTTCGTCGGCGACCTGCAGGCGCAGTACATCGACGCCGAGCATTGGACCCAGGAAGCGCTGGACAGCGAGTCGCGCCGGGTCGCGGTCGCCGGCCGCATCCTGCTCAAGCGGGTCATGGGCAAGGCCAGTTTCGTCCAGATCCAGGACGAGTCCGGGCGCATCCAGCTGTTCCTGCAGGCCAACGCGCTCGGCGAGACCTACGACAAGTTCAAGGGCTGGGACGTGGGCGACATCGTCGCCGCGGAAGGCCCCATCACCCGCACCAAGACCGGCGAGCTGTCGGTCAAGGCCGAGACCCTGCGCCTGCTGACCAAGGCGCTGCGGCCGTTGCCGGACAAGTTCCACGGTCTGGCCGACGTCGAACAGCGCTACCGCCAGCGCTACGTCGACCTGATCGTGTCGCCGGACGCGCGCGAGGTGTTCGTCAAGCGCTCCAAGATCATCCGCTCGATGCGCGCCTGGCTGGACACGCGGCGCTTCCTCGAAGTGGAAACGCCGATGATGCATTACATCCCCGGCGGCGCCGCGGCCAAGCCGTTCGTCACCCACCACAATGCGCTCGACCTGCAGCTGTACCTGCGCGTCGCGCCGGAGCTGTACCTCAAGCGCCTGGTGGTCGGCGGCCTCGAGCGCGTCTACGAGATCAACCGCAACTTCCGCAACGAGGGCGTGTCGACCCGGCACAACCCCGAGTTCACCATGCTCGAGTTGTACGAGGCCTATGCCACCTACACCGAGATCATGGACCTGACCGAGGCGGTGATCCGCCACGCCGCGAGCGAGGTCCTCGGCACCACCCGGGTCGAGTGGGACGGCAACCCGATCGACCTCGGGCCGACGTTCCGGCGCTGGTCGATGACCGACGCGGTGCTCGAACACAACCCCGAGATCAAGCGCGAAGAACTGCGCGACCTCGAGGCGATGCGCGCCCATGCCGCGCGCCTCAAGGTCGCGGTGAAGCCGGGCTACGGTTGGGGCAAGCTGCTGCTGGAGATCTTCGAGAAGACCGTCGAGCACACTTTGGTCCAGCCGACCTTCATCACCGACCATCCGGTCGAAGTGAGCCCGCTCGCGCGCGCCAACGACCTCGATCCCGAGTTGACCGACCGTTTCGAGCTGTTCATCGGCGGCAAGGAACTGGCGAACGGTTTCTCCGAGCTCAACGACCCGGAAGACCAGGCCGCGCGTTTCCAGGCCCAGGTCGACCAGAAGGACAGCGGCGACGACGAGGCCATGCACTACGACGCCGACTACATCCGCGCGCTCGAAGTCGGCCTGCCGCCGACCGGCGGCCTGGGCATCGGCATCGACCGCCTGGTGATGATGCTGACCGGCTCCTCGTCGATCCGCGACGTGCTGTTGTTCCCCTACATGCGTCCCGAAGCCGGCCTCTGAGCCGGTCTGCGCGCCGGCCGGCGGCGGCGGCGCGGTCGCCGGCGCAAACGCGGGCAAGCACACCGGGCGGCCAATGCGCTTGGCCGTTTCTCCGGTCGCGCCGCGTTGAACCGTGACGTACAGCGCTCATTCGCATACCGGATCCGGGCGATAGCGGACGATCCCGGATCGTCTAGGGACCTTCGGCGGCTGTCACAGGCATCCTGGCGGGGTATGCTCCCAGATCGGTCACCACAGGGGGTGACCCCCTTACGGAAGCCGGTGTGAACGTCGTTATCGTCGATGACCAAACGTCCGCGCGGACCATGCTGCGCCACATCATCGAGGACATCGCGTCCGAGTTGTCGGTGCACGATTTCGGCGAGCCCGAGGCCGCGTTGGCGTGGTGCGAGACGCACCAGCCCGATCTGTTGCTGCTCGATTACCGCATGCCGGGCATCGACGGGCTGGAATTCGCGCGCCGTTTCCGCCGCCTGCCGATGCACCGCGACATCCCGATCATCCTGGTCACCGTGGTCGGCGACGAGCCGGTGCGCCAGGCCGCCCTCGAAGCCGGAGTGATCGATTTCCTGGTCAAGCCGGTGCGCCCGCGCGAGCTGCGCGCGCGTTGCCGCAACCTGCTGCAGCTGCGCCAGCAGTCCGAGAACGTCAAACAGCGGGCCCTGTCGCTGGAACAGCGGCTGCTGTCGAGCATGCACGAGGTCGAGGAGCGCGAACGCGAGACTCTGTCGCGGCTGGCCCGCGCCATCGAATACCGCGACGCCGGCACCAGCGCCTACCTGGAGCGGATGTCGCACATCGCCGGCCTGATCGCCGAGCAACTGGGCATGTTCGAGGACGAGATCCGGGTCATCGAGATGGCCGCGCCGCTGCACGACATCGGCAAGATCGCCATCCCCGACGCGGTGCTGATGAAACCCGGCCCGCTGACCGAGGAGGAGACCGCGATCATGCGCCGCCACCCCAAGATCGGCTACGAACTGCTCAGCGGCAGCCAGAACCGGTTCATCCAGGCCGGCGCCCTGATCGCCCTGCGCCACCACGAGCGCTACGACGGCAGCGGCTACCCCGACGGGTTGGCCGGGGACGATATTCCCCTGGAAGCCCGGATCGTGGCGGTCGCCGACGTGTTCGACGCCCTGATTTCGCCGCGTCCGTACAAAAAAGCCTGGGACGTGGAGGAGGCATTGGGGTATATGTACGCTCAGCGCGGTCGTCTGTTCGATCCACGTTGCGTGGACGCCCTGATCCGCAGCCGGGCCCGGCTCGACGAAATCTGCGATCGTTATTCGGCCAGCTTCCCCCGTCCCGGCTTGGAGTAGCCGATGGCTTCCATCCTGCGCGTGGTCAAGGAGCGCCTCTCGAACCGCCCGGACAGCGAGCACGGGCAGGCGCTGGTGCGGTTGGTCATCGCCTGCCTGATCGTCGCCTACCTGCTGGGCCTGCAGGCCTTCGACCAGGCCAGCGTGGCCACCCAGACCATGCTGTGGGTGATGTCGGCCGAGTCGGTGGTCGGCCTGGGCCTGATGGCGGCGATCGTGCGCTGGCCCGGGGTCTCGCACCTGCGCCGCTGGATCGGCATGCTCGCCGACTATTCGACCCTGGCGATGCTGATGTCGCTGGACGCGCCCTCGCTGGCGCCGCTGTACGTGATCGTGCTGTGGGTGACCATCGGCAACGGCCTGCGCTACGGCACCACCTACCTGTACACCGCCGCCTCGCTGGCCGGCGCCTCGTTCCTGGCGGTGGTGCTGAAGAACGATTACTGGCGCGACCAACCGTATCTGTCGACCGGTCTGTGGCTGGGCCTGGTGGCGATCCCGGCCTACCTGTCCTCGCTGCTGCGCAGCCTGCAGAAGGCGACCGAGGACGCGCGCCGCGCCAACGAGGCCAAGAGCCGGTTCCTGGCCAACATGAGCCACGAACTGCGCACGCCGCTCAACGGCATCATCGGCATGGCCGAGCTGATGCACGGCACCCGCCTGGCGCCGGAGCAGCGCGAATACGCCGACGTCATCCACGCCTCGGCCCAGTCGCTGTTGCTGCTGGTCAACGACGTGCTGGACATCTCGGCGATCGAGGCCGGCAAGCTGCAGCGCCGCGACATCGACTTCAACCTGCAGGAAGTGATGAAGCGGCTGCAGAAGATGCTGCAACCGCTGGCCGCCGCGAAGGGGCTGACGCTCAAGGTCGACATCGAGCAGGACGTGCCGGTGCGCCTCAACGGCGACAGCGCATTGCTGACCCAGGTGCTGTTGAACCTGCTGCACAACGCGATCAAGTTCACCGAGAAGGGCGGGGTGTCGCTGGTCGCGCGTCTGGTCGGCGGCGGCACCGGCCCGGGCGCGCCCGGGGTCGAGCGCCAGGTGCGCCTGCGCTTCTCGGTGCGCGACACCGGCATCGGCGTGGCCAGCCAGGACGTCGACCGGATCTTCCAGGCCTTCGAGCAGGTCGACAACGGCCCGACCCGCCGCTTCGGCGGCACCGGCCTGGGCACCACCATCGCCAAGACCCTGACCCAGTTGCTCGGCGGCGAGATCGGCCTGGAGGCCAATCCCGGCGGCGGCAGCCATTTCTGGGTCGAGCTGCCGCTGCGGCTGGAAGAGGCGGCCCCGGCCGCGCCCGACGCCCAGCAGGGCAGCGGCAAGATCATTTCGTTCGAAGACCCGTTCCTGCGCCACAAGACCCGGGTGCGCAGCCTGCGGGTGCTGATCGCCGACGACCAGTCGGCCAACCGCACCGTGCTGACCCGGATCCTGGAGCGCGCCGGCCACCGCGTGCAGGGCGCCAACGACGGCGAACAGGCCCTGGACCAGCTCGAACTCGGCCAGTTCGACCTCGCCGTGCTCGACATGCACATGCCCGGGCTCAGCGGCCTGGACGTGATCCGGCAACTGCGTTTCATGCAGGCCGGCAACGGCCGCCGCACCCCGACCATCATCCTCAGCGCCGACGCTACCTTGCAGGCCTCCGAAGCGGCCAGCGAAGCCGGCGCGATGGCGTTCTTGACCAAGCCGATCGTGGTCGGCCGTCTGCTCGAGACCATCGCCGACGTGGTCGATTCGCAACGCATGCCGGCGGTGCGCGCGATCAGCGACGTCAGCCGTCCGCTGACCAACCCGGCGGTGCTGGCCGAGCTGGCCGAAATGGGGTTGGGCGACCAGTTCCTGCGCGATTTCGTCGAGCAGTGCCTCAAGGACGCGCAGTCCTGCCAAAGCGACCTGGAGGCCGCTGCGGCGGTGGCGCGTTGGGACGAGCTCCGCGAGGTCGCCCATGCCTACAAGGGCGTGGCGGAAAATCTCGGCGCACACTCGATCGCCGAGCGCTGCTCGCAGGTGATGCGCGCAAGCGACGAAGTGCTGGTTCGCGAGTGTCCGAAACTCGTGGTGGATCTCGCGGCGCAGTTGTCGGCGGTGGCCGACGTCAGCCGGCAGGAAGTCGCGCGCCTCAGTCGCGGCAACCGCGGCAAGGACGTCCCCGACGTTTCTTGACAGCCTCCTGCCACGCGAGGCGCGTGGCAGGCTCCCCCCTGCAAGACATCAGGCCAGCGCCAGCGCCGGCGTTACCGCTCCGGCCCGGCGCTGCTGCGCACGCACCAGGCGTTCCATGGTCTTGAGCCCGCGGTCGTTGAGGCGCATCGCCGCATCGACCCATTCGGTGGTCACCGACAACAGCTCGTCCAGGCTGACCGGACGGCAGGCCTGGCGGACCGTGTTCATCGCCCGCAGCGCGTTGCCCATACGCTGGTTGCGCTTGATCAGCTCGGACGCGGCCTGCAGGCCGTAACCGCGCGGCACGACCTGGTCGACGACGCCCATGCGCAGCAGTTCCTCGACCGGGTAGACGCGGGCGTTGAGCATCATCCGTTCGGCCTGGACCGCGGTGACGCGACGGGTCAGGAAGGTATAAGCGCCCATACCCGGGAACAGGTCGAACAGCACCTCCGGGAAGCCCATGCCGGTGCCGGCCTCGGCGATGATGGTGTGGCAGCACAGCGCGGCTTCGAAACCGCCGCCGAGCGCATCGCCCTGGATCACCGCGATGCTGTGGACCCGGTCTTCGTGCAGCTGATACAGATTGAACGCGACCTCGATGCACAGGCGCGCGTACTCGAGCAGGCGCTGGCGGTTACCGCTGCGGATCATGCGCGAGAACAGCGCCAGGTCGCCGCCGAGGTTGAACACGTCGGCGTCGGAGGCGAGGACGAAATGGCGGATGCCGGCGCGCGGATCGCAATCGGAAGCCAGCTCGCGGCGGATCCGTTCCTGCACCCGTTTCATGTCGTCGAGCAGGTGCTCGGAGAAGCAGGGCGAGTAGGGCGCGTCCTGTCCATGGACGTGGTTGGCGGGCTGGGCGTGCATATAACCCCAGTCGGTGCCGCTGGCCGGGTCGGCGACATGACGGAATAGGGCGGGAACGTTCGCGATTGGCAGACGGGCGGACATGGACATGGCGGACTCCTGAAGGACGGGTGGCGGGCCGGGATTACCCGCGTTTCGATGCTACACCTCGCCCAGGCATCGTTCAGACAAGGTTCTGCCTGCCTCCTGGCGCATTCATTCCAGGCACATTCCGGCGCGGCGTCCGGGCACGAAAAAGCCCCTCGGCAGAGGGGCTTAGCGAAGGCCGGCGCCCGCGGCGCCGGCGATATGTCGCGGCGCTTACTTCGGCGCGTCGCGCAGTTCCCGGCGCAGGATCTTGCCGACGTTGGTCTTGGGCAGCTCGGTGCGGAACTCGACGAACCTGGGGTGCTTGTAGCCGGTCAGGTTGATCCGGGCATGCGCCTTGACGTCCTCGGCGGTCAGCGCCGGGTCCTTTTTGACGATCACCACCTTGACCGCTTCGCCGGACTTCTCGTCGGGCACGCCGACCGCGGCCACTTCGAGCACGCCCGGCATCATCGCGATCACGTCCTCGATCTCGTTGGGGTACACGTTGAAGCCCGACACCAGGATCATGTCCTTCTTGCGGTCGACGATGTAGAAGAATCCCTTCTCGTCCATGCGCGCCATGTCGCCGGTGTGCAGCCAGCCGTCGTCGTCGATGACGTTGGCGGTTTCCTCGGGGCGGTGCCAGTAGCCCTTCATGACCTGCGGGCCCTTGATGCACAGCTCGCCGACTTCGCCGACGCCGAGGAGATTGTTGTTCTCGTCCTTGACGCAGGCGTCGGTCGAGGAGATCGGCAGGCCGATCGAGCCGTTGTATTCGGGCAGATCCATCGGGTTGATGCAGGCCGCCGGCGAGGTTTCGGTGAGGCCGTAGGCTTCGACCAGGGTGATGCCGGTGACCTGCTTCCAGCGTTCGGCGACCGCGCGCTGCACCGCCATGCCGCCGCCGAGGGTCAGGTGCAGGTGGGAGAAATCGACCTCGTCGAAACCCGGGGTGTTGAGCAGACCGTTGAACAGAGTGTTGACGCCGGTGATCGCGGTGAACGGCGTCTTCTTCAATTCCTTGACGAAGGCCGGCATGTCGCGCGGGTTGGTGATCATGTGGTTGAGGCCGCCGAACTTCATGAAGACCAGTCCGTTCGCGGTCAAAGCGAAGATGTGGTACAGCGGCAGCGCGGTGATGATGATCTCGTGACCGGGCTTGGCGTTGGTGCCGACCCAGGCCGCGGCCTGCTGCATGTTCGCGACCAGGTTGCGATGGGTCAGCATCGCGCCCTTGGCCACGCCGGTGGTGCCGCCGGTGTACTGCAGGAAGGCGATGTCGTCCGGCGAGATCTCGATCTCCGGCAGCTTGTGCATCTGGCCGAGGGTGAGGGTGTCGCGGAAACGCACCGCGCCGGGGATGTCGTAGTCCGGCACCATCTTCTTGACGTACTTCAGCACGAAATTCATCACCGAGCCCTTGAGCCCGCCGATCATGTCGCCCAGGCCGGTGGTGATGACCTGCTTGACCTGGGTCTGGCCGACCACGTCCTGCACGGTCTTGCCGAAGTTGTCGAGCACGAAGATCACCGACGCGCCGGAATCGTCGAGCTGGTGCTTGAGCTCGCGCGCGGTGTACATCGGATTGGTGTTGACCACGGTCATGCCGGCGCGCAACACGCCGAAGGTCGCGATCGGGTATTGCAGGCAGTTGGGCATCATGATCGCCACGCGATCGCCCTTCTTGAGCTTGAGCTCGCCGAGCAGATACGCGGCGAACTGCGCGCTGAGCCGGTCGATGTCGCCGTAGGTCAATACCTTGCCGAAATTGGAGAAGGCGGGACGGTCGCGATAATTTTCGATGGCGTTTTCCAGCACCGACACGATGGACGGAAACTCGTCCACGTTGATCTGCGCCGGCACGCCTTCAGGATATTGAGCAAGCCACGGTCGTTCGAAACTCATCGCGATCCCCTCTTTAATCGCTCGTCGATTCTGGCCGGCGGCCCGCTGTGTGCGCTGCCGTACGGTATTTTCTCGATTGGAGCATAGGCTCTACTGACTGGCAAGGCGACGCCGCCGACGGCGGTGCGGGCAGTGTCCGCGGCCGCGCGGACCTGTCACGATGGCGCTCCGGACGGGTGGCCGGGCGCGCGAACGGTCGTGCGAAAGGCGTGCGAAGCGGCCGCCGCTGCGGCCGGCTGGGACTGCGATACAGGGAGGCTTCCGGTGAACAATGCGAACCGCCGCGACCACAGGAACGAGCTGCGGCGGACCCCAGGCCCTGGAACGCCGTGGCGCCGGTTCGCGCTGGGCGTGGTGCTGGCCGTGCTGGCGACGGCCTGCGGCCGCGACCCGCCGGAGCAGCGCCTGCGTGAGTCGGTCGCGCAATTGCAGGCGGCGATCGAGCAGCGCGACGCGCCGGCCCTGCAGGAATGGCTGGCCGACGATTTCGTCGGCCCCGAAGGCCTGGACCGAGAAGGCGCCCGCCGGCTCGCGGTCGGCAGCTTCCTGCGCTACCGGCAGCTCGGGGTGACGATCGGCCCGCTCGACGTCGCCATGGGGCCCGAGCACGCGACCGTACGCTTCACCGCGGCCTTGACCGGCGGCTCCGGCCAGCCCCTGCCCGAGGCGGCGCGCGTGTACGAGGTGGAGACCGGCTGGCGCGAGCAGGACGGCGACTGGCGCATGACCTCGGCGCGCTGGACCGCGAAGCTGTAGCCGCGAACGCGTGGCGCCGGGCGAGGCCCGGCCGAGTCGCCCTGTCTTCCTGAGACGACTGGAGCGGCCGTGGCCGCTCTTAAATTTATGGCGCCGGCGGGCGGAAACCGTTGTCGCCGGCGGCCAGAGCCACCGGCGGGTCTTCCGCTCGGTCGGGAACGGCTCAGGCCGCCTTGCGTGCGGCGAGTTGGCGCAGCACGTAGTGCAGGATGCCGCCGTGGTGGCTGAGGAGCGACGCTTACGCGCCACCGGCGCGTGTCGCTTCGAAGGCCGGTGGCCAGGGCCACCGGCGGGTCTTCCGCTCGGTCGGGAACGGCTCAGGCCGCCTTGCGTGCGGCGAGTTGGCGCAGCACGTAGTGCAGGATGCCGCCGTGGTGGCTGAGGAGCGACGCTTACGCGCCACCGGCGCGTGTCGCTTCGAAGGCCGGTGGCCAGGGCCACCGGCGGGTCTTCCGCTCGGTCGGGAACGGCTCAGGCCGCCTTGCGTGCGGCGAGTTGGCGCAGCACGTAGTGCAGGATGCCGCCGTGGTGGCTGAGGAGCGACGCTTACGCGCCACCGGCGCGTGTCGCTCCGAAGGCCGGTGGCCAGGGCCACCGGCGGGTCTTCCGCTCGGTCGGGAACGGCTCAGGCCGCCTTGCGTGCGGCGAGTTGGCGCAGCACGTAGTGCAGGATGCCGCCGTGGTGGCTGAGGAGCGACGCTTACGCGCCACCGGCGCGTGTCGCTCCGAAGGCCGGTGGCCAGGGCCACCGGCAGGTCTTCCGCTCGGTCGGGAACGGCTCAGGCCGCCTTGCGTGCGGCGAGTTGGCGCAGCACGTAGTGCAGGATGCCGCCGTGGCGGAAGTACTCGACTTCCTTCGGCGTCAGCAGCAACACTTTGACCTCGAAGCGCTGCTCGCTGCCGTCGGCCTTTTTCGCCACCACGGTCGCGGTCTTGGCGGCGCCGTCGTTCAGACCGATCACATCGATCACTTCCGAGCCGTCCAGACCGTGGCTCTGCGCGTTCTCGCCGTCCTGGAACTGCAACGGCAGCACGCCCATGCCGACCAGATTGGAGCGATGGATGCGTTCGAAGCTTTCGGCGATCACCGCCTTGACCCCGAGCAGGTTGGTGCCCTTGGCGGCCCAGTCGCGCGAGGAGCCGGTGCCGTATTCCTTGCCGGCGAACACCACCAGCGGCACGCCGTCGGCCTTGTACTTCATCGCCGCGTCGTAAATGGCGAGCTTTTCCGGGGCGGCGCCGCCAGGGCCGTAGTACAGGGTGTTGCCGCCTTCCTCGCCGCCGAACATCAGGTTCTTGATGCGGATGTTGGCGAAAGTGCCGCGCACCATCACATCGTCGTTGCCGCGGCGCGAGCCGTAGCTGTTGAAGTCGGCCGGCTGCACGCCGCGCGAGACCAGGAAGCGGCCCGCCGGCGAGTCCTTCTTGATGTTGCCGGCCGGCGAGATGTGGTCGGTGGTGATCGAGTCGCCGAACAGGCCCATCACCCGCGCGCCGTGGACGTCGTCGATGCCGCCGACCTGCATGGTCATGCCGTCGAAGTAGGGCGGGTTCTTGATGTAGGTCGAGCTTTCGTCCCACTGGAACGACTCGCCGTCGGGCGAGGCGATCTGGTTCCAGCGCGTGTCGCCCTTGAACACGTCGGCGTAGTTCTGCGCGAACAGCTCCGGGCCGACGGTGGCGGCGATCATGTCGCCGATTTCCTTGTTGCTCGGCCAGATGTCGCGCAGGTACACGTCCTGGCCGTCGGCGCCCTTGCCGATCGGCTCCTTGGTCAGGTCGATGTTGACCGTGCCGGCGATCGCGTAGGCCACCACCAGCGGCGGCGAGGCCAGGTAGTTGGCTTTCACTTCCGGATGCACGCGGCCTTCGAAGTTGCGGTTGCCCGACAGCACCGAGGCGACCACCAGTTCGTTCTCGGCGATGCCCCTGGAGACTTCGTCCGGCAACGGGCCGGAGTTGCCGATGCAGGTGGTGCAGCCGTAGCCGACCACGTAGAAGCCGAGCTTCTCCAGGTCGGCGAGCACGCCGGCCTTGCGCAGGTAATCGGTGACCACCAGCGAGCCCGGGCCGAGCGAGGTCTTGACCCAGGGCTTGGATTTCAGGCCCACGCGCGCGGCGTTGCGCGCGAGCAGGCCGGCGCCGAGCATCACCGCCGGATTCGAGGTGTTGGTGCAGGAGGTGATCGCGGCGATCACCACCGAGCCGTCGCACAGCTCAGCGTCCTGGTCCTGGATGCGGATCTTCGACACCGGCTTGGCGGCGAGATGCTCGGCCTGCGGCTGGGCGCCGCCTTCGCCCTTGAGCTCCTCGACGGCGCAGCCGACCCTGGCCTTGCGGTTGGCGATCAGCGGGCCGAGGTTCTCGCTGAAATTGGTGTGGACGTTTTCGAGCAGCACCCGGTCCTGCGGACGCTTCGGACCGGCCATCGAGGGGCGCACGTCGCCGAGGTCGAGTTCGAGCGTGGCCGAATAGGTGGCATGGGGCTGGCCGGGTTCGTGCCACAGGCCCTGGGCCTTGGCATAGGCCTCGACCAGGGCGATCTGTTCCTCGGACCGGCCCGACAGGCGCAGATAGGTCACCGCCTCGGCGTCGATCGGGAAGATGCCGCAGGTCGCGCCGTACTCGGGGGCCATGTTGGCGATGGTCGCGCGGTCGGCCAGCGGCAGGTGCTGCAGGCCATCGCCGAAGAACTCGACGAACTTGCCGACCACGCCGTGCTTGCGCAGCATCTGGGTGACGGTCAGGACCAGGTCGGTCGCGGTCGCGCCTTCCGGCAGCTGGCCGACGAGCTTGAAACCGACCACCTGCGGGATCAGCATCGACGAGGGCTGGCCGAGCATCGCCGCCTCGGCCTCGATGCCGCCGACGCCCCAGCCGAGCACGCCGATGCCGTTGATCATCGTGGTGTGGCTGTCGGTGCCGAACACGGTGTCGGGGAAGGCCTGCAGCTCGCTGCTGCCGTCCAGGCCCTGGACCTCGCGGCCCATGACCACGCGGGCCAGGTTCTCCAGGTTGACCTGGTGGACGATGCCGGTGTTCGGCGGCACCACCTTGAAGTTCTCGAACGACTTCTGGCCCCAACGCAGGAAGCTGTAGCGCTCCATGTTGCGCTGGAATTCGATCTTGCCGTTCAGGTCCAGCGCCTCGGGGCTGCCGAACACGTCGACCTGGACCGAGTGGTCGATGACCAGTTCGGACGGGATCAGCGGATTGATCTGGCGGGCGTTGCCGCCCAGCCGGCCGACCGCGTCGCGCATCGCCGCCAGGTCGACCACACAGGGCACGCCGGTGAAATCCTGCAGGACCACGCGAGCGGGCATGAAGGCGATCTCGGTGTCCGGCTCGCGGCTGGCGTCCCATTGCGCGACTGCCTCGATATGGTCCTTGCCGACCGTAGCGCCGCCGTCCTCGTGGCGCAGCAGGTTCTCGAGCAGGATCTTCATCGAGTAGGGCAGGCGGCTGATGTCGTAGCGCTCGCCCAGGGCCGGCAGGCTGAAGTAGGTGTAGTCGCGGCCGTTGACGGACAGGGTGCGGCGGGTGGAATAGGAGTCGGGCATGTCGGTGGAGCTCCTTGGATGCTGCTGGCGCGCCGGGGGAACGGGCGCGGTGGCTGGCGATGGCGTCGATTATCCCTTTATCGGGTTCAGGAAACGTGCAGACAATGGTCGCAAGCGCGCGACAGCGTTCCGCCGCAAGCGTACGGACGGATCGCGCAAAGCCTTGCGCGGCAGGCGCCGGCGTAGTGGCCGCGTTTGCCGCGAAAGCCCTTTGAAGGCAAAATACGCGGTCGAGGCCGTGCCCTTCGCGGGCGCCGGCGGCCTTGCTTCCAGCAAGCCGCCGCCCCTCGCCACCCCGCACTCGCCACGTAAGTCCGCACGCGCCTGTCGCGGCGGCGGACCGCGCAGCCGGTGCCACGTCTTTACCGCTTCATTCCGACGGGACTCTCCATGCTCTCCAGCTATCGCCAACACGTTGCCGAGCGCGCCGCGCTGGGCATTCCGCCGCTGCCCCTGACCGCCCAGCAGACCGCCGAGGTCATCGAGCTGCTGAAAGCGCCGCCGGCGGGCGAGGAGACGTTCCTGCTCGATCTGATCACCCAGCGCGTGCCGGCCGGCGTCGACGACGCCGCCAAGGTCAAGGCTTCGTATCTCGCCGCGGTCGCCTTCGGCACCGAGCACAATGCCCTGATCAGCCGCGAACGCGCGACCGAACTGCTCGGCACTATGCTGGGCGGCTACAACATCCATCCGCTGGTCGAGCTGCTCGACGACGCCCAGGTCGGCAGCATCGCCGCCGAGGCGCTGAAGAAGACCCTGCTGATGTTCGACGCCTTCCACGACGTCCAGGACAAGGCCGAGGCCGGCAACGCCAACGCCAAGTCGGTGCTGCAAAGCTGGGCCGACGCGGAGTGGTTCACCAGCCGTCCGGAAGTGCCGGAAAGCCTGACCGTCACCGTGTTCAAGGTGACCGGCGAGACCAACACCGACGACCTGTCGCCGGCGCCCGACGCGACCACCCGCCCGGACATCCCGTTGCACGCCCTGGCGATGCTGAAGAACGCCCGCGACGGCATCGTGCCCGAGGAAGACGGCAAGCGCGGCCCGATCGCCTTCATCGAATCGCTCAAGGACAAGGGCCACCTGGTCGCCTACGTCGGCGACGTGGTCGGCACCGGTTCCAGCCGCAAGTCGGCCACCAATTCGGTGCTGTGGTTCACCGGCGAAGACATTCCCTTCATTCCGAACAAGCGCTTCGGCGGCGTGTGCCTGGGTTCGAAGATCGCGCCGATCTTCTACAACACCATGGAAGACGCCGGCGCGCTGCCGATCGAACTCGACGTGTCGCAGATGAACATGGGCGACGTGGTCGAACTGCGTCCCTACGACGGCAAAGCGATCAAGGACGGTCGGGTCATCGCCGAGTTCTCGCTCAAGTCCGACGTGCTCCTCGACGAAGTGCGCGCCGGCGGCCGCATCCCGCTGATCGTCGGCCGCGGCCTGACCGCCAAGGCGCGCGAAGCGCTGGGCCTGCCGGCCTCGACCCTGTTCCGCCTGCCGCAGAACCCGGCCGACACCGGCAAGGGCTATTCGCTGGCGCAGAAGATGGTCGGCCGCGCCTGCGGTCTGCCGGAAGGCCAGGGCGTGCGCCCGGGCACCTACTGCGAGCCGAAGATGACCTCGGTGGGTTCGCAGGACACCACCGGCCCGATGACCCGCGACGAGCTCAAGGACCTGGCCTGCCTGGGCTTCTCGGCCGACCTGGTGATGCAGTCGTTCTGCCACACCGCCGCCTATCCGAAGCCGGTCGACGTCAAGACCCACCACACCCTGCCGGAGTTCATCTCCAACCGCGGCGGCATCTCGCTACGCCCTGGCGACGGCGTGATCCACAGCTGGCTCAACCGCATGCTGATGCCCGACACCGTCGGCACCGGCGGCGACTCGCACACCCGCTTCCCGGTCGGCATCTCGTTCCCGGCCGGCTCCGGCCTGGTCGCGTTCGCCGCGGCCACCGGCGTCATGCCGCTGGACATGCCCGAGTCGGTGCTGGTGCGTTTCAAGGGCGAAATGCAGCCCGGCGTGACCCTGCGCGACCTGGTCAACGCGATTCCGCTGGCCGCGATCAAGTCCGGCCTGCTGACCGTCGCCAAGCAGGGCAAGAAGAACATCTTTTCCGGCCGCATCCTCGAGATCGAAGGGCTGCCGCACCTGAAGGTCGAACAGGCGTTCGAACTGTCCGACGCCTCGGCCGAACGTTCGGCCGCCGGCTGCACGGTCAAGCTCGACAAGGAACCCATCATCGAGTACCTCACCAGCAACATCACCTTGCTGAAGTGGATGATCGCCGAGGGCTACGCCGACCCGCGCTCGCTCGCGCGCCGGATCAAGGCGATGGAAGGCTGGCTGGCCAACCCGCAGCTGCTGGAAGGCGACGCCGATGCCGACTACGCCGCGGTGATCGAGATCGACCTCAACCAGATCGTCGAGCCGATCGTGGCCTGCCCGAACGACCCCGACGACGTCAAGACGCTGTCGGACGTGGCCGGCGCGGTCATCGACGAGGTCTTCATCGGCTCGTGCATGACCAACATCGGTCACTTCCGCGCGGCGGCGAAGCTGCTCGAAGGCAAGCGCGACATCCCGACCCGCCTGTGGGTCGCGCCGCCGACCAAGATGGACGCGTCCGAGCTGACCAAGGAAGGCCATTACGGCACCTTCGGCACCGCCGGCGCGCGCATGGAAATGCCGGGCTGCTCGCTGTGCATGGGCAACCAGGCGCAGGCCCGCGAAGGCGCGACCGTGTTCTCGACCAGCACCCGCAACTTCCCGAACCGCCTCGGCCGCAACACCAACGTGTACCTCGGCTCGGCGGAACTGGCGGCGATCTGCTCGCGCCTGGGCCGCATCCCGACCCGCGAGGAATACATGGCGGACGTCGGCGTGCTCAAGGCCGACGGCGACAAGATCTACCGCTACATGAACTTCGATCAGATCGAAGACTACAAGACGGTCGCCGACACGGTGGCCGCGGCCTGATCGGCCGGCGTTAAACCTAGAAACGAAAAACCCCGGCTCAGGCCGGGGTTTTTTGTTGGGCGCGGTCGGCCCGGTCGAACCGCACGCGACGCATCCGCGAGCATCGCCTGTGCCTGGGTAGGAGCGGCGCAAGCCGCGACCGGCGAAGCGACGCGCCGACCCGGACGACGCGGCGACCGGAACGAGGTCGCGGCTCACGCCGCTCCTACAGGGGCGGGTTTCGCCGCAAGCTAGCCGCGCCAAGGGGCAGGAGGGGCGCATACACGAGCAGGTTGCGCCTCAATACGACTGCTCTAGCCCAGGCGCGCCTCGATCGCATCGACCATGCCGCGGCGGTGCAGCAGGAAATCCCAATAGCTGCCGCCGAGCTGGCGCCAGAGCACCGCCGAGCGCACCGCGGCGAGCAGGGCGGCGCGGACTTCGGCGACGACGCCGGGCTGGCCGAGGTAATGCGGGTTGCCCTGGACCAGCACCCGCGGGCGCAGGTGGCTCAGGGTCTCGGCGTACAGGCTGCCGAGGGCGGCGATGACGTCCGGATGGCTGCTGCCCATACGGCCGGCGGCGGCGGCCTGGGCGTGGATGCCGCGCAGGACCTTTTCGGTCATGGCGGCGTCGCGGACGAAACGGCGCTCCAACTGCAGCACGGCCAGGGCCAGCCGCGGCAGGTGCTCGTCGTTGGCGCGGTTGACGAAATAGTCCTGCAGCAGCACCAGGCCCGGGCGCAGGTTGGCCAGGCCGCCGTAGACCGCGGCCGGGGACGAGGCGTCGATGCGGAACACCGAGTCCAGGGCGGTGTCTAGCACCGCGGCGTTGGCCTGGCCGGTGTCGGCGATGCGCCGCACCTGGCCCAAGGCCTGGGCCAGGCCGGCGAGTGCGAGTACGCGTTCGGAGATATCGGCCATTACGTAAGGGATTCCTTGGGGGGCAGGGGAACGGCGCAGTCGGGCGCATCGGTCGCGGCGATCACCGCGCCGCCTAGGCAGACCTCGCCGTCGTACAGCACCAGCGACTGGCCGGGCGTGACCGCGCGCTGGGATTGGGCGAAACGGACTTCCAGGCTGCCGTCCTCGCGCACCGAGACCTCGCAGTCCTGGTCGGGCTGGCGGTAGCGGGTTTGGGCGCTGCAGACGAAGCGCGCGGCCGGCGGGCGGCCGGCGATCCAGTGGGCGGTTTCCGACCACAGGGTCTGCGAATGCAGCCAGGGGCTGTCGCTGCCCTGGTCGACGTACAGCACATTGGACGCGACGTCCTTGCCGACCACGTACCACGGCGCCGGCTCGAAGCCGCGCACGCCGCCGATGTTGAGACCTTCGCGCTGGCCGAGGGTGAAATAGAACACGCCCGGATGGCGGCCGACGACCTGGCCGGCCGGGGTGCGGATCTCGCCTTCGCGCGCCGGCAGGTAGCGCGAGAGGAATTCGCGGAAATCGCGTTCGCCGATGAAGCAGATGCCGGTCGAATCCTTCTTGGCCGCGGTCGGCAGTTGCGCCGCGCGCGCCATCTCGCGCACGTCGCGCTTGAGCAGGTCGCCGAGCGGGAAACGCGTCGCCGACAGCTGCGCCTGGCCCAACTGGTGCAGGAAATAGCTCTGGTCCTTGCTGCGGTCGAGCGCGCGCAGCAGGCGGAACTCGTTACCGGCCCGATCGACCCGGGCGTAATGACCGGTGGCGATGAACTCCGCGCCGAGCTCGCGCGCGGCGTCGAGGAAGTGCTTGAACTTGATCTCGCGGTTGCACAGCACGTCCGGGTTCGGGGTGCGTCCGGCGGCGTACTCGGCGAGGAAGTGCTCGAACACCCCGGCCCAGTACTCGCCGGAGAAATCGCGGAAATGGATCGGCAGGCCGAGCCGGCCGGATACCGCGACCGCGTCGCGGCGGTCGTCCTCGGCGCGGCAGTCGCCGCTGCCGTCGTCGGCCCAGTTCTGCATGAAGAGGCCGGCGACCGGCTCGCCGGCGTCGCGCAGGCGCAGGGCGGCGACCGAGGAGTCGACCCCGCCCGACATGCCCACGATGGTGCGTACCGATACGGCCATGAGGATCAGACCGGGTCGGGCGAGACCATTTGCTGCAGCAGATCCAGCGAATGGCGGCGTCCACCGAGGTAGTCGGCGACCACGCGCCAGACCAGCGGACTGCGGTGCTCGGGCGAGCGCGCCTGCAGTTCGGCCGGGCTCATCCACAGGGCCTGGACGATGCCCTCGTCGAGGCGCCGGCCCGGGTCGTGGCGGACCGGTTCGGCGGCGAAGGCGAAGCGCAGGTAATGGCGGCCGCCGGCGCCGTCCTGCTGCTGCGGCGCCTTCCACTGGTAGGCGCCGACGAAGGCGGTCAGGCGCACGTCCCAGCCGGTCTCCTCGCGGGTCTCGCGCAGGGCCGCGTCGACCAGGCTCTCGTCCGGCTCCAGGTGCCCGGCGGGCTGGTTGATCACCAGCCGCCCGCCGACCGATTCCTCGACCATCAGCAGGCGGCCGCCGTCGACCACGACGGTGGCGACGGTGACGTCGGGTTGCCAGAAACGGCCTTCGCGGTAGCTCACGTCAGAATTCGTCCTGGCCGGGGGTGAGTTGCGACTCCATCTCGTCGGCGGCGCGGACCACATAGTCGATCGCATCGTCGAGGTCTTCCTGGCTCGCGTCGGCGTCCAGCTTGACCACGAACACCGCCACCGAGTCCTGTTTGACCCAGCCGCCCATCTTGCTGAGCTGGCTGTCCTCGAGCAGGCGGTTGGCGACTTCGGCCGGAAAGTCCTTTTCGGTGGCGCGGTAGCCCGGCGACCAGACCTCGCGGACCTGCAGCTTGCCGTAGCGCTCGGTGTGCGAGATCACGTAGGCCATCTGACTGCGGTCCTCGTCGAGGCCGAAGGTGAGGGTGTAGTCGCCGTCCTTGTCGACCTCGTACTTGTAGCCCAGGGCGTCGAGCTGCTTGCCGATGCGCGGGTCGGCGGTCTTGGCGGCGGCCTTGGCCGGGGCGGCAGCGGGTGCGGCCTCGAGCGAGGCGGCGTCCGCCTTCGCGGCCGGCGCGGCCGTCGCCAGGACGGGCAGCAGCGAGAACAGCAGGGCAGGCAGGTAACGGGGCAGACGCATGTGGGTCCTTGAATTTCGCGGCGCCGACGCAACCTTGACCGGCGGCTCCGACCAAGATGGCGGCGCTGCGGCATTTTGCAATGCGGCCGGGCATGCGTCCATGTCGTACGGCGGCGGCATCCACGGCGGGACGGGGCAGGGGTTTATAATCGCGCAATGGCAAAACAGACCGAACAAGAACACAGTCATGGCGTATTGGTGGAAGCCGGCAAGCCCGAAGTCGCGCGGCCGCCGCTGTATTCCGTACTCCTGCTAAACGACGATTACACCCCGATGGACTTCGTGGTCGAGGTCCTGATGCGCTTTTTCCCGATGAACGTCGAAAAAGCCACCCAGATCATGCTCCACGTCCATACCCGCGGGCGCGGCGTTTGCGGCGTCTTCACACGCGAGGTCGCCGAGTCCAAGGTCGCCCAGGTGAACGAATTTTCAAGACTTCACCAGCACCCCTTGCTGTGCACGATGGAAAAGGCCTAAAAGGTAGTTGTCGCACCCGCTGGGGCGGGGCATGGAAAAGCCGGCGAGCGCCCCCACGTAGCGTGCATACGTTCTGGAGGCTCCGCCCCATGTTCAGCAAGGATCTCGAATACAGCATCGGCCAGTGCTACAAGCGCGCCCGCGAGGCGCGCCACGAGTACATGACGGTCGAACATCTGCTGCTCGCACTACTCGACAACCCCTCCGCCGAGGCCGTCCTCAAGGCGACCAACGCCGACTTCGCACGCCTGCGCAGCGACCTGGAACAGGCCATCGCGACCTCGGTCCAGGTGCTGCCCGACGACGTCGACCGCGATACCCAGCCCACTTTGGGTTTCCAGCGTGTGCTACAGCGCGCTGTCTATCACGTGCAGTCCTCCGGCAAGAAGGAGGTCACCGGCGCCAACGTGCTGGTCGCCATCTTCGGCGAGAAGGATTCGCACGCGGTCTACTTCCTCAACCAGCAGGACGTGGCCCGCCTCGACGTGGTCAATTACCTGTCGCACGGCATCGTCAAGCACAACGCCGAAGACAGCCACGGCCAGCACGAGGAGAGCGAATCCAAGCCGGCCGAAGGCCCGGAGAGCGAAGGCAAGTCCGACGCCCTGGCCGAGTTCGCCAGCAACCTCAACCAGTTGGCCCGCGAGGGCAAGATCGACCCGCTGGTCGGCCGCGGCGACGAGGTCGAGCGCACCATCCAGGTGCTGTGCCGCCGGCGCAAGAACAACCCGCTGTACGTCGGCGAAGCCGGCGTCGGCAAGACCGCGATCGCCGAAGGCCTGGCCAAGCGCATCGTCGACGGCGATGTGCCCGAGGTGCTGCGCAACGCCACCATCTTCGCCCTCGACCTCGGCGCCCTGGTCGCCGGCACCAAGTACCGCGGCGATTTCGAAAAGCGCCTGAAGGCGGTGCTGGCCCAGCTCAAGAAGCAGCCCGAGGCGATCCTGTTCGTCGATGAGATCCACACCATCATCGGCGCCGGTTCGGCCAGCGGCGGCACCATGGACGCCAGCAACCTGATCAAGCCGGCCCTGTCCTCGGGCGAGCTGCGCTGCATCGGCTCGACCACGTTCCAGGAATACCGCGGCATCTTCGAGAAGGACCGCGCGCTGGCGCGGCGCTTCCAGAAGATCGACATCGTCGAGCCGACCGTCGGCGAGACCTACGAGATCCTGCAGGGGCTCAAGCCCAAGTACGAGTCGCACCACGGCGTGACCTACGCCGACGACGCGCTGCAGGCGGCGGTCGACCTGTCGGTCAAGCACATCGGCGACCGCCTGCTGCCGGACAAGGCCATCGACGTCATCGACGAGGCCGGCGCGCGCCAGCGCCTGCTGCCGGAGGAGGTGCGCAAGCAGCTGATCGACATCGAGGAAATCGAGATGATCGTGGCCAAGATGGCGCGCATCCCGACCAAGCAGGTCTCGGCCAGCGACAAGGACGTGCTGCGCAACCTCGAACGCAACCTCAAGATGGTGATCTTCGGCCAGGACCCGGCGATCGAGACCCTGGCCTCGGCGATCAAGCTGGCGCGCTCGGGGCTCGGCAACCCGGACAAGCCGATCGGCAACTTCCTGTTCGCCGGCCCGACCGGCGTCGGCAAGACCGAGGTCACCAAGCAGCTCGCGCTGCAGCTCGGCATCGAGCTGGTCCGCTTCGACATGTCCGAGTACATGGAGCCGCATTCGGTCAGCCGCCTGATCGGCGCGCCTCCGGGCTACGTCGGGTTCGACCAGGGCGGCCTGCTGACCGAGAAGATCGTCAAGACCCCGCACTGCGTGCTGCTGCTCGACGAGGTCGAAAAGGCCCATCCGGATATCTTCAACATCCTGTTGCAGGTCATGGACCGCGGCACCCTCACCGACACCAACGGGCGCGAAGCCAACTTCAAGAACGTGGTGCTGGTGATGACGACCAATGCCGGCGCGGCCCAGGCGTCGCGGCGTTCGATCGGCTTCACCAAGCAGGACCACTCGACCGATGCGATGGAAGTGATCCGCAAGGGCTTCACCCCGGAGTTCCGCAACCGCCTCGACGCGGTGGTGCAGTTCCAGGCGCTGGGCTTCGATCACATCCTGCGCGTGGTCGACAAGTTCCTGATCGAACTCGAGGCGCAGCTGCACGAAAAGAACGTGACCCTGACCGCGACGCCGACCGCACGCGACTGGCTGGCCCAGCACGGTTTCGACCCGCAGATGGGCGCGCGTCCGATGGCGCGGGTGATCCAGGACAAGATCAAGCGTCCGCTCGCCGACGAGCTGTTGTTCGGCAAGTTGGTCGGCGGCGGCCGGGTCACCATCGACGTGCGCGACGACGAGCTGATCGTCGACGCTCATGCCGAACCCGAGCGCCTGTTGCCGGTCACGGTCTGATCGCGTCAGCGATCGGGGCATGGAAAAGGCGGCCTGCGGGCCGCCTTTTCGTTTGCGCAGTTGTCGGTCGCTTGTCGGCTTGGCGGTCGGCCGGTCGTCGCCGAGTCTCTCTCATCGCGCGCGGCGATAGCCCTGGTAGGCGCTCTCGTCGATCTTCTCGACCGATACGATGTCGCAGAAATCGCGCTGAGTCTTGATCCGGGTGCCGCTGGGGCAGACCCGGCCCTTGGTCTTCTCGGCGCTGACCGTGATCTTCGGCGTGAAGCCCAGGTCGTAGCAGCCCTTGCGTACGTTCAAGCGGTAGTAGTTGTCGGCATCCTTGACCAGGACGGCCTTCTCTCCGACGCGCGACAACTGGGCCTCGGCGCCGAGATCGACGCAGGCGTCGATCGGATCCGCGAATGCGGCGGTCGCGGAAAGACAGAGCAGGGTGGCCAGAGCGGTCCTTGATAGCGGCAACATGGGGGCGTCCTAATGAGCGAGCTCGGATTGAGCCGAGGCCACGTTAGGCGCGCGTCGCCGCATGCGAATCTGGAAGAAGTCGCTGTGACCTTCGTCACGGCATGACGTTTGGCATAACCCGTTTCGCCGCTGCGTGCATCCAGGTCTGTTCGCAGCATCTTTTATGAGGCCTCGACGCGGCCTTCGCGCGGCCCGCGATGCGGCGCCGTGTTCGCCTTGCGTGCAAGTTTCATCGCCCTCGCGCATCGTGCATGGAGAAGACGCGCCGCACCGTGTCGCGATCTGTGAGCTCCATCGTGCGTGGTGCCGCAGTGCAGCTCGATCCACCGGCGCGAGCGATGCTAGCGTCGTCAGGCGTCATCGGCAGGTTGCAATACATGCGCCTCGTCGCGTCGTCGTCCGCCATCGGCCCGGTCGCCGGACCCGTTGGGGATTCTCAGCCGCGCCCAGGGACGGCGAGCGCCGACGAGTCTTCGTCGACTCAAGGAAGGAGCACCACATGAAGCTACGCAAGTTGTCGCTCGCGGCGGTCGCCGCTTTCGGCTTTGGTTTTTCGGCCTGGGCCGCGGCCGGCATCTGGCCGGGGCCGTGCCAGTTGTGCCGCAACGCCTACCAGGCCTGCCAGCTCGATCCCAACGCCGAGTGCGAATCCGAGTTCAGCCGCTGCCTGATCCAGGCCGGCTGCCCGCTGGAATAGCCGGTCCGCTGTTCGTGTTTGCCCGAGGCCGGCCGCAGCGGCAGCGAAGCCATGCCCGCGAGGCCGGCGCCGGGACCCGTCGTTTTCATCCCGCCAAGGAAAGGAGTTCACCCATGAAACTGCCCCGTTTTTCGCTGGCCGCGATGGCCGCCTTCGCGTTCGCCAGCGCCGCCTCGTTGACCGCGACCGCGTCCGATCCCTGCGACGCCTGCTGGCGCACCTACAACAAGTGCATCGAGGTCGGCAGCGATTCGGGCTATTGCGAATACAAGGTCGCCCAATGCCTGGCGCGCTACGGCTGCCCGGCGCCGCCGTTCTGAGTGCGGCCCGCCCGAGCGGGGCCCGCGGCCGAACCGCGGGCGCTCGCCCGGACGATGCGCGCGCGCGTACGCACGGCCGGTGGCGGCCGGCCCGCTCCCCGGCGAATCGCAGGCATGAAAAAGGCGACCAAGGCCGCCTTTTTTCAATAACTTACCGCGATTACTTCATGCGGTAGGTGATGCGACCCTTGGTGAGATCGTAGGGCGTCATTTCAACCTTGACCTTGTCGCCGGTCAGGATGCGAATGTAGTTCTTGCGCATGCGACCCGAGATATGGGCAATGATCTCGTGCCCGTTTTCGAGACGCACGCGGAACATGGTGTTCGGAAGAGTTTCCGCCACCGTGCCCTCGAATTCGATCACGTCATCTTTTGCCATGTGGTTCCTAGGGAGTCGCGAAAAGCGGGCGTCGCGCGCCCGCGAAGCCGCACATTCTGCCACGCCAGCGGCCCGGTAGCAAAAATCCGTTAATCGCGCCGTCGGCTGGGACGGTTGGGGGACGGGGCGGCGGCCAACGGCCGCGCTAGCGCTCCGCCAGGCGCGAGGCCGGCCAATCGCCGAAGCGCCCGGTCCAGGGCCCGGCCGCTTCGGGCAGTGCAGCCAGCGCCGCGACCTGCGCCAGGAACGCTTCGCGCGGCATCGACTCGGCACCGAGGCTGAGCAGGTGCGGGTTCTCGACCTGGCCGTCGAGCAGCGGCCAGCCCCATTCGTGCAGGTGCCGCGCCAACGCCGCCAAGGCGACCTTGGAGCCGCCGGAGGCGGCGCTGAACATGCTCTCGCCGAAGAACATGCGCCCGATCGCGACCCCGTAGACGCCGCCGACCAGGCGCTCGCCGTCGTAGACCTCGACCGAATGGGCGTGGCCGAGCTCATGCAGGCGCCGGTAGGCAGCGAGCATGTCCTCGGTGATCCAAGTGCCGTCCTGGTGCGGGCGCGGCGCCTGCGCGCAGGCGGCGACGACTTCGGCGAAAGCGGTGTCGGCGCGTACCGTCCAGCCGCAGCGGCGCAGGCCGCGGCGGAATTTCGACGACAGCCGCACCCGGTCGGTGCGGAACACGGTGCGCGGGTCGGGGCACCACCACAGCAGCGGATAGCCTTCCGATGGCCACGGAAACACGCCGTGGCGGTAAGCGTTGAGCAGCCGGCCCGGGCTCAGGTCGCCGCCCATCGCGAGCAGGCCCTCGGGCTGGCGCAGGGCGCGTTCGGGCGGCGGGAACGGCGCGTCGGGGTCCGGCGAGAGCAGGATCGGCAGCTGGCTCATGGGCCCGGCTCGGTGGCGGCCGCCCCAGTTTGCGCCTCGGTCTGTGCCTCGACCGCCTTGAACGGGGTGTGCAGCGACAGAGTGCGCGCGTACTGGCGCACCGAGGCCGCCTCGTCGCGGCACCAGGGCCGCAGGGCGCCGCGGAAGCCCGGGTCGGCGATCCAGTGGCGGCTGCGCACGAAGGCCGGCAGGAAGCCGCGCGCGAGCTTGTGCTCGCCCTGGGCGCCGGGCTCGAACCGGGTCAGACCCTCGCGCAGGCAGTAATCGATGCCCTGGTAGTAACAGGTTTCGAAATGGAGCCCGGGCAGGCCGGCCTCGGCGCCCCAGTAGCGGCCGTACAAGGTGTCGCCGCCGCGCAGGCACAGCGCCCCGGCGATCGGCTCGCCCTGGCGTTCGGCCAGGAAGATCACCAGCGACCGCGGCATGCTCCGCGCCAGGTGGCGCAGGAAATCCAGGGTCAGCGCCGGGTGGTTGCCGTACTCGGCGAAGGTGGTCAGGTAGAAGCGGTGCATCGTCGCCAGGTCGGCGTCGCGGGCATCGCCGCCTTCGACGATGCGGAAGCTCACTCCGGCGCGCGCGACCTTGGCCCGTTCCTGGCGGATGTTCTTGCGGTGCTTGTGGTCGAACGCGGCCAGGAACTGGTCGAAGTCCCGCCAGCGCCGGCCCTGCGCATCGGGCTCGTTGCGCCAGTGGTACTGCACGTCGATGCGTTGCAGCCAGTCGCCGCCGCAGGCCTCGTGCTCGAACGCGGCGTCTTCGCCGGCTTCGTGGAAATTCACGTGCACCGAGGACAAGCCCTGGCGTTCGCACAGTTGCGCAATCGCCGACAGCAACAGCGGCCGGTGCGCAGCCTCGCGCGCGAGCAGGCGCGGCCCGGTCACCGGCGAGTAGGGCACCGCGGCCAGCCATTTCGGGAAGTAATCGCGGCCGTGCTGGGCGTAGGCATGGGCCCAGGCGTGATCGAACACGAACTCACCGTGCGAGTTCTGCTTGAGGTAGGCCGGCATCGCCGCGATCAGTTCGTCGCCGTCCCACACGCTCAGGTGGTGCGGCGCCCAGCCCCATTCCTCGCGCAGGCAGCCGTGCTGCTCCAGGCCGTGCAGGAAGGCGTGGGCGACGAACGGGTTGCGACCGTCGTGCAGCGCGTCCCACTGCGCCGGCGCGACCTCCGACAGCGAGGCGAGCAGCCGGATCGACAGGGCATCGGGGCTTGCGGTCACGGGCGGCGCGAGTCGCTGTCGGTGGGCCCGCGCTGCGAACGCAGCCGCGGGCGCGGGGGACGCGCAATGGCGCCGTCTTCATGGACCGGCGCCAGGGCGGTGGCGCCGGGCTCGCGGCCGATTCGCATCGATCCGCGAGGCCGCAGCATCAGGCGTCCTTGTCGAGGAACTTCTCGGCGTCGAGCGCGGCCATGCAGCCGAAGCCGGCCGAGGTGATGGCCTGGCGATACACCTGGTCGGCGACGTCGCCGGCGGCGAACACGCCCGGCACCGAGGTCTGGGTGGCGTTGCCGTCGAGGCCGGTCTGGATGGTCAGGTAGCCGTTCTTCATCTCGAGCTGCCCGTCGAACAAGGTGGTGTTCGGGGTATGGCCGATGGCGATGAACAGGCCGTGGATGGTCAGGTCGCGGGTCGAGCCGTCCTGCACCGACTTCACCCGCAGGCCGGTCACGCCGACGTCGTTGCCGAGCACTTCGTCGACGGTGTGGTGCCAGACCGGCTCGATCTTGCCGGCCTGGATCTTGGCCTGCAGCTTGTCCTGCATGATCTTCTCGGCGCGCAGGGTGTCGCGGCGATGCACCAGATACACCTTGCGCGCGATGTTGGACAGGTACAGCGCTTCCTCGACCGCGGTGTTGCCGCCGCCGACCACCGCCACGTCCTGGTCCTTGTAGAAGAAGCCGTCGCAGGTGGCGCAGGCCGACACACCGCGACCCTTGAACGCGTCTTCCGAGGGCAGGCCGAGGTACTTCGCGGTCGCGCCGGTGGCGATGATCAGCGCATCGGCGGTGTAGTCGCCGTTGTCGCCCTTCAGCCGGAACGGACGCTTGGACAGGTCGGCGGTGTGGATGTGGTCGAACACGACTTCGGTATCGAAGCGTTCAGCGTGCGCCTGCATGCGCGTCATCAGGTCCGGGCCCATCAGGCCGTGCGCGTCGCCGGGCCAGTTGTCGACTTCGGTCGTGGTCATGAGCTGACCGCCCATTTGCAGGCCCGTGATCACCAGCGGCTTCAGGTTCGCGCGAGCGGCGTAGACGGCGGCAGTCCAGCCGGCCGGGCCGGAACCGAGAATGACGACACGGGAGTGCTTGGAAGGGGTCATGTATATAATCGCGGCAGTTGGGAGCGCGCTCTGCGCAGAATGAAACTCGACATCTCGGCCATACGCCGGCGTGTTGAAGTTTCAGGAGCAGGGCATAGCTTGGAGGCGGCGTCCCGGCAAAACAAGGCGTGTCGTACGGACGCAATGTTGCGTTCCGCGCGAACCGCCCGTAGCCGGCCAACGCGGCGCGTGCCGATGGGCGTATCTGACCGGCGACTGCCGGCTGGCGCTTGCTGGCTGACGCCGCCGGATCGCGCAGCCGCCGTCGGACCGCTTCGAAGACAGGCGCTCGGGCACGAACGCGCAAGCACGACCGCCGACCAGGATTCGTTCCACCCCATTCGCCACAGCACCACGTTCCACCGCAACGTTCCGACACCACACGACAACTTAGACAATCTGGCTTGGGGCGCCGCGCATGCGGCGTTTTTTCTGGGCCGCACTGGAGACAGCAATGCGTATCGGCGTACCGAAGGAAACCAAGACCCTCGAAGGGCGCGTCGCGCTCGTTCCCGCCGCGGCGGGCGATCTGGTCAATCGCGGCCACGAGGTCTGGCTGGAACAGGACGCGGGCATCAAGAGCGGGTTCAAGGACTCCGACTACACCCGCCTGGGCGTGAAGATCGCCCCGGACGCGGCGGCGCTGTACGAAAAGGGCGAGCTGATCGTCAAGGTCAAGGAGCCGATCGCCGGCGACCTGCAGCACCTTCGCAAGGATCACCTGCTGTTCTGCTACCTGCACCTGGCCGCCGAGCCGGTGCTGACCCGGCAGTTGCTCGACATCGGCCTGACCGGCGTCGCCTTCGAGACCGTCGAGCTGCCCAACGGCGACCTGCCGCTGCTGGCGCCGATGTCGATCATCGCCGGCAAGATCGGCGTCCAGGTCGGCACCCACCTGCTGCACCAGCCCATGAGCGGCAAGGGCAAGCTGCTCGGCGGCCTGCCGTCGACCGAGCGCGGCAAGGTGGTGGTGTTCGGCGCCGGCCAGGCCGGCGGCGCTTCGGCGGCGCTGGCCGCGGCCGGCGGCTCCAACGTCACCGTGTTCGAAATGCGCCAGGACCGCATGGACCAGATGATGCGTCTGGGCAACAACGTCACCGCGCTGTTCCCCTACGTCGACGTGGTCGCCCGCGAAGTCGCCTCGGCCGACCTGGTGATCGGCGCGGTGCTGGTGACCGGCGCGCGCGCGCCGCACGTGCTGACCCGCGAAATGCTCAAGGGCATGGAAGACGGCAGCGTGGTGGTCGACATCTCCATCGACCAGGGCGGCTGCTTCGAGACCTCGCGCCCGACCACCTGGAAGGAACCGACCTACGTCGAAGAGGGCGTGACCCACTTCTGCGTGACCAACATGCCGGGCGCCGTGCCGCAGACCTCCTCGCAGGCGATCTGCGCGGCGATCCTGCCCTGGGTCAACAAGCTGGCCGCCGGCGCCGAGTGGCGCAACAACCCGGCGCTGGTGCGCGGCATCAACGTCGAGGCCGGCCAGCTGATCCATCCGGCCCTGCAGGGTATGAAGCTGTAAGAGGCCAAGGCGGCGAGAACATCGCCGGAACCTGGCCGAACACGGCCGGGCCGGCTGGCCGGGCGAGCGCAGGCGGGATCTCCCGCCTGCGCTCGCCCGAAACCGGTTGCGCCGGCGGAGCGGGGCGGTAAGGTGGGGCGGTGGCCGGTGCGCCAATGTCCCGCCGCCGCCCCGTTCTTGTTGCGGCCGGGCGGGTGGCGGCGCCGTCGGCGGTCGGGTCGGCCGGGGCGATGCGGCCCGGACCCGTCGCCGCAGCGAAATCGGGGCAGGGCGCGGCGGCCCGCTGGCGGGCACTCAGCCGCTTTCTTTCCACTCGGCTCGATTCGGCTGTATATTCAACAACTAACAGTATCAACCTAAGGCAGCACATCACGGTGGCGCAAGCTCCCACAGCCAGTCGCAAGAAGGCCAAAGCGGCCGAGACCGAAAAGCGCCCGCCGTCGCCGCGACGTCAGCGGCTGATGCGCGACATCGTCCTGATCGTGATCGCGCCGCTGCTGCTGTACCTGCTGGCGAGCCTGATGACGTTCTCGCCGTCCGATCCGGGCTGGTCGCATTCGGGCTCGATCACCGCGCCGCTGCATAACGTCGGCGGCCGCGTCGGCGCCTGGACCGCCGACGTGTTGCTGTACCTGTGCGGCTACGTCGCCTTCCTGCTGCCGATCATGCTCGGCGCGATCGCCTGGATCGCCTTGTTCGGCATGGACAGCGACGGCGACGGCGAAGCCGACCTCGGCCCGGCGCTGCGCCTGATCGGCATCGTCGGTTTCCTGGTCTCGGCGACCGGCCTGCTGCAACTGCGCTTCGGCCCGGCCGACGATTTTTCCGCCGGCAGCGGCGGCATCCTCGGCCAGTTGGTCGGGCGTTCGCTGTACTCCGGTTTCGGCCCGGTCGGCGGCAATCTGTTCCTGCTCGCGCTGCTGTTGATCTCGGTGACCCTGGCCACCGGCATCTCCTGGTTCGCGGTGATGGACAGGCTGGGCCAGTGGACGATGGCCTTGGGCCCGAGCCTGAGCAAGCTGTTCCGCCGCGGCAGCCAGCAGGCGACCGAGTGGCGCCAGGCCCAGGTCATGCGCGAAGAGCGCGAGGAAGTGCGCAAGGTCGACACCGAGCTGCGCGCCAAGCGCGAGAAGGTGCGGATCGAACCGCCGCCTGCGCCGGTGGTGGAGAAGAGCGAACGCGCCAAGCGCGAAACCCAGATCCCGCTGTTCAACACCGGCGACGGCAGCGGCCTGCCGCCGCTGGCGCTGCTCGACGATCCCAAGCCGCAACCCAAGGGCTACAGCGAAGAGACCCTGGAAACCCTGTCGCGGCAGATCGAATTCAAGCTCAAGGATTTCCGCATCGACGCGCAGGTCATGGGCGCCTATCCGGGCCCGGTGATCACCCGCTTCGAGGTGCAGCCCGCGCCCGGGGTCAAGGTCAGCCAGATCAGCTCGCTCGACAAGGACATCGCCCGCGGCCTGTCGGTCAAGTCGGTGCGCGTGGTCGACGTGATCCCCGGCAAGTCGGTGATCGGCCTGGAAACGCCGAACACCAGCCGCGAGATGATCTACCTGTCCGAGCTGCTGCGCTCGAAGGAATACGACAAGTCCGGCAGCCCGCTGACCCTGGCGCTCGGCAAGGACATCGCCGGGCGGCCGACGGTGGCCGATCTGGCGCGCATGCCGCATCTGCTGGTCGCCGGCACGACCGGTTCGGGCAAGTCGGTCGCGGTCAACGCGATGGTGCTGAGCCTGCTGTACAAGGCCTCCGCGAAGGAACTGCGGATGCTGATGATCGACCCGAAGATGCTCGAGCTTTCGGTCTACGAGGGCATTCCGCATCTGCTGGCGCCGGTCGTGACCGACATGAAGGAAGCCGCCAACGGCCTGCGCTGGTGCGTGGCCGAGATGGAGCGCCGCTACAAGCTGATGTCGATGGTCGGCGTGCGCAACCTGGCCGGCTTCAACAAGAAGGTCCGCGACGCCGAGGAAGCGGGCCAGCCGATGATGGACCCGCTGTTCAAGCCGAACCCCGAGCTCGACGAGGCGCCGCGCCAGCTCGAGACCCTGCCGTTCATCGTCATCTTCATCGACGAATTCGCCGACATGATGATGATCGTCGGCAAGAAGGTCGAAGAGCTCATCGCCCGCCTGGCGCAGAAAGCGCGCGCCGCCGGCATCCACCTGATCCTGGCCACCCAGCGTCCCTCGGTCGACGTCATCACCGGCCTGATCAAGGCCAACATCCCGACCCGCATCGCCTTCCAGGTGTCGAGCAAGATCGACTCGCGCACCATCCTGGACCAATCCGGCGCCGAGACTCTGCTCGGTCACGGCGACATGCTGTACCTGCCGCCGGGCACCGCGATGCCCGAGCGCGTGCACGGCGCCTTCGTCTCCGACGAGGAAGTGCACCGCGTGGTCGAGCACCTCAAGCAGGTCGGCGGCCGCCCGGACTACATCGAAGGCGTGCTCGACGAAGTGCAGACCATGGGCGACGGCACCGTGGTCGGCGCGACCGGCCTGCCGGAAACCTCCAACGCCGGCGGCGACGAATCCGACCCGCTCTACGACGAGGCCGTGCGCATCGTCACCGAGACCCGCCGCGCCTCGATCTCGGGCGTGCAGCGCCGGCTCAAGATCGGCTACAACCGCGCCGCGCGCCTGATCGAGGCGATGGAAGCGGCCGGCATCGTCACTCCGCCCGAGCACAACGGCGACCGCAACGTGCTGGCGCCGCCGCCGCCGAAGTAGGGCCGGCCTTAAGCTGAACCGATGGCGCGCCGGGCCGGTCCTGGCGCGTGCCCGTTCAGTTTTTTGTTGTCAGACTCTGCGCAAGCGTCCTGGAGTATTCCGATGATTCGTACCGTCAAATTCGCTGCGGCCGGCGCGATCGCCGCCGTATTGTTCTCGGCCAGCGCCTTCGCCGGCGCGCGCGACGACCTGGGCGCCTTCACCCGCGGCCTCAAGGGCCTGGACGGCCAGTTCGCCCAGCAGGTCTACGACGCCAACGGCAAGCTCAAGGAGACCTCGCAGGGCCAGGTGGCGCTGTCGGCGCCGCGCCTGTTCCGCTGGGAATACGTCAAGCCGTACCCGCAATTGATCGTCGCCGACGGCAAGAAGGTCTGGGTCTTCGAACCCGACCTCAATCAGGTCAGCGTGCGACCGCAGGGCGCCGAGGAACACAACAGCCCGCTCGCCGCGCTGATCGACCCGACCCGACTGGATGCGATGTTCGTGGTCAAGGACCACGGCAGCAACGGCGGCCTCAACTGGCTGTCGCTGCAGCCCAAGACCGAGAACGACGCCAGCTTCCGCAGCGCCCGGCTCGGCTTCAACGCCGGCGGCCTGGCGAAGATGGAAATCGTCGACGCGCTGGGCCAGAAGACCGAGATCAGCTTCAGCGGCTGGAAGCGCAACCCGAGCTTCCCGGCGACCACCTTCAAGTACGCGCCGGCCAAGGGCGTGGACGTGATCGGCGAAGGCTGAGCCGCGCCGCGCGGCGGAGCCGCACTGCGCATCGAGCGAAACGCGAGCCCCCTGGGGCTCGCGTTTTTCGTTTGCGCGCGGGCTTGCGAGCGGCGATGTCGCGAACTGCGACCGCGATCAACTTCGTTTGCGTCAGCGACTCGTGCGTGTGAAATGCGTCGCAGCGTATCGGCACAAGGCGTCGCGCTATTCGCCCGGCTGATCCGCGGCAGGGTCGTGCCGCATGCTGCTCGGCGTCACAGCACGAACCGAGGCGGCGCATGCCCCGACGCGATCGCGGTGGCATGCTCGCCGCGCTTCGCCAGGATCGAGGCGAACCCGGCGCAGGCGCAACGCTGGCCGCATGCGCGCGTCCCCCGCCAGCGTTCCGACTGGAGTGTCACCGCATGAAGCGTCTGTCGTTATTGATCGCCTTGCTGCTGCCGACGATGGCGGCCGCCCAGGACCAGACTTTCGAGAAAGACAACGGCGTCATCCGCATCCGGCTCAACGAAAAAGTGCTGCCGTTCATGACGCGCGCGCCGATGATTACCGGCCTTTGGATCGCCGGCCGTCAGGCCGTGCCGCACGACAACGCCGGCGCCGATTTCCAGATGACCACGCGCGGCACCGAGGGCAACGAGTACAACCCGACGCAAGGCGGCGACTGCACCGGCCGTACCTCGTTGTTGACCGGTGCGATCCCGGACTGGAGCGGCGCCCAGCTCGGCACTCCCGCCAGCCACGGCATCCTGCTCGGTATCGATCCGCTGCTCTACGACGAGCCGGGCCTGTCGGGTACCTGCGAAGGCGGCAGCGAGGGATCCGCGCCTTACGACATGGCCTTCGGCGTCACCCTCGGCGACGGCTTCGCCATGCCGCGCGAAGCGATGATGCTCGACATGTCGATCCGCAAGGACTTCTCCGGGGCGAAGGACCTGGTCAAGGCCTTGTCGGAGCTGCCGGTCGCTTTCGTCGACGTCGACTTCCTGCGTTATGCCTACTACAGCCTCGACGGTTCGCAATTCCAGCGTTTCCAGGTATCGGCCTCATCCGGCCTCGGCCACGACATCAAGCATTGGCCCTGGAACAAGAACCACTTCCAGAGCGGCCACGCCATCGCGCTGTGCGATCGTCCCGACATGGTCGAGCAGCCGAGTCAGGGCACCTGCATGGCGTTCTATTCGCACGAACCGACCCTCGTCTCCGCCAGCCGTCGCCAGGGCTCGCCGAACGAACTGGCGCTGATGACGATGCTCGGCGACGACGATTTCACCACCCGCATCGTCGACAGCGAGTGGCATACCGCGCGCCGGCTGGTGGCGGTGGGGCACCTGACCTCGGTGGCGGCGGTGATCGCGCACGCCGAGCGACACTTGCCGGTTTCGTCGTGGGCGAGCTGGTAACCCTCGAGTCCGCGACGCGAGCCCGCCTGGCTTGTGCGGGACCGCGACCGCGACCGCGGCGAGCAAGGCGAGCCCCACCGGGGCTCGCGTTTTCTGCCGGCCGTCGCCAGGCCCGAGCGGATGCCGGCCGCGCGCATCACGGGTGCCGCGCCTGCGGCGGCGCGGTTACAGCGACTTTTCGTAGAGGATCGTGGTCAGCCCGCTGTTCCATTCTTCGTCGGGGTAACGCGCGGTCTCGCGATAGCCCAATGCCAGGTACAGAGCCTGGCTGGCGCTATTGAAGGTGTCGGTTTCCAGGCTCGCGGTCGCGATGCCCTCGGCGCGCATCGCCGCTTCCAGTGTCGCCATCAACTGCCTTGCGACGCCGCGCCGGCGCGCCGAGGCGGTCACGTGCAGGGCATCGACGAAACCGTCCTCGCGGTGGGCGAACCCGGCCAGGCGCCCGTCGAGCTCGGCGATCACGAAGCGGTGCCAATGGGCTTCCACGAAGCGCTCGGTGCCGCCGCCGCGGCGATAGGCGGCGATGGCTTGCGCGGTCAGCTGCGGGCGCCAGGTGTCGAGGAAGGTTTCCTCGAGCAGGGCCAGCACGGCGGCGCGGTCGTCTGCGCGTGCCGGGCGGATCCGAAGGGCGGTGGCGGTCATGGCGTCGGCGGCGTTGCGGGCAACGCCGGTTCCTGAGGGTCGATGCGGCCGCTCATTGTGCGGCCGCGGCGCCGCGGCCGGGATGACGCGATCGGGCCTTTGCGATGCCGCTGGAGGTACGGTTGAACGCCGGCACCGGTTGCCGCCCCGGCGCTAGGCCTGCGCCGGCGCCTGCTCAGGGAACCACTGCGCACGCTTGAGCCAGCCGGGCAGGAAACGCTGCAGGACCGGATGCTCGCTGGCCAGGCTTTGGTAGTAATCGATACGGCCCTGGCGGTAAGCCGGGTAGAGCGCCGCCTGATCGGCCGCGTGCAGCGCCGCGAGGGTGTCCGGGCCGAAACGGCCGTCGGCCTTCACCGGCGGGCCGAGCAGGGTCTGCAACAGCAGCACCGCATGGAAGCCGGCGTTGACCTGGAAATCGAACAGGTCCTCGGCCAGGCACTGCAGGCCGATCGCATCGCAATACAGCGGGTCCCAGTACAGGGTCTTGTACAGGACCGCCGCCTGGCCGTTGCTCAGGGCCTTGAGGTTGTCGAGGGTCGGGGCGATGCCGAGCAAGGACTGCGCATGCGCCTCGAAGGTCGCCAGGGTGATGCCCTTGTTGGTGGCCCCGCCCGGGTCGGCCGGGTCGTCCACGTAGCCGCCCTCGAACGTCAGCAACTGCGGGAAATACTCGTTGAAATCCGCCATCGCGATCCTCGCTTGTCAGTGGATGGAGTTCCGGCGCGCCGGGTGGGTAGCAGGGGAAACGTCGCTGGCCCGGCGATGTGAGCGGCGTCTGCGCCGAGGCCCGGTCGGGGATCCTAACCACTCGCCGCCGCGCCTGCCGCCACGTTCGACCCGCGGCCGGAGGCGGTTTGCGAAATCCCGCTGGATCAATGGCTTGCGCCGGGGGGCGGGCCTCCGTCGGCGCTATCTTGCTATCGTGTCGGGCCGTCAGACACCGGAACCCGTGCGCCCCGTGGCTCGCCGAAACGTCCCCTCCGCCGATAACGAACGCGACCTGTTGAGCGTCGACCGCGACGGCCTGCGCCCGCTGGCCGAGCGCATGCGCCCGCGTGCCCTCGACGAGATGGTCGGCCAGCGCCGTCTGCTCGCGCCGGGCTCGGCGCTGCGCCGCGCGGTCGAGTCCGGACGCGTGCATTCGATGATCCTGTGGGGGCCGCCGGGCTGCGGCAAGACCACCCTGGCGCTGCTGCTGGCGCGCTACGCCGATGCCGAGTTCAAGGCGATCTCGGCGGTGCTGTCGGGCCTGCCGGAAGTCCGCCAGGTGCTGGCCGAGGCCGCCCACCGTTTCGCCGACGGGCGCCGCACCGTGCTGTTCGTCGACGAGGTGCACCGCTTCAACAAGAACCAGCAGGACGCGTTCCTGCCGCACATCGAGCGCGGCACTATCCTGTTCGTCGGCGCCACCACCGAAAACCCCTCGTTCGAACTCAACTCGGCGCTGTTGTCGCGGTGCCGCGTGCACGTGATGGAAGCGGTGTCGCCGGAGGACATCCGCCAGTCCCTGCAGCGCGCGCTCGAAGACGAGGAGCGCGGCCTCGGCGGGCAATCGATCCGGGTCGGCGACGACCTGCTTTTGCAGATCGCCACCGCCGCCGACGGCGACGTGCGCCGCGCGCTGACCCTGCTGGAGATCGCCGCCGAGCTGTCGCAGGACGAGGGCGGCCTGATCACCGAAGCGACCCTGGCCCAGGTGCTGGCCGACCGCACTCGCCGCTTCGACAAGGGCGGCGACCAGTTCTACGACCAGATCTCGGCGCTGCACAAATCGGTGCGCAGCTCCAACCCGGACGCGGCGCTGTACTGGTTCGCGCGGATGCTCGATGGCGGCTGCGACCCGCATTACCTCGCGCGCCGGATCGTGCGCATGGCGGTCGAGGACATCGGCCTGGCCGATCCGCGCGCCCAGCAGATGGCGGTCGACGCCTGGGACACCTACGACCGGCTCGGCAGCCCGGAAGGCGATCTGGCCCTGGCCCAGGTGGTGATCTACCTGGCGAGCACGGCCAAATCGAACGCGGCCTACGCGGCCTTCAACGCGGCCAAGAGCGACGTCGGCCAGTACGGCACCCAGGACGTGCCGATGCACCTGCGCAATGCGCCGACCAAGCTGATGGAACGGCTGGGCTACGCCAAGGGCTATCAGTACGACCACGACGCGGCCGGCGGCATCGCCCTCGACCAGACCGGCTTCCCCGATGCGATGGGCGAGCGGGTGTACTACCAGCCGGTTGCGCGCGGCCTGGAGATCAAGCTCGGCGAGAAGCTCGCCCGGCTGCGCGTATTGCGTGCGCAGGCGCGCGGCGCGCAGGACGGCGAGGGCGGTGGCGACGGCGAGCCGGGCGCGGGCGAGGGCGAGGGCGAGGGCGGCTGAGCCGGCGAGGGCATACTCGACGGGGGGCGCGGCCGCTCGCGACGCGCGGCCGCCACAGGCACAGGCAAGGCGGGAGATCGCAACGATGTGGGTTTCGTTCTTGGCAATCGGCCTCGGCGCCGCGATCGGGGCCTGGGCGCGCTGGGGGCTGGCCGTCTGGCTCAACCCCGGCCATGCCGGCCTGCCGCTGGGTACCCTGGCGGCGAACCTGGTCGGCGGCTACGGCATCGGCCTGGCCGTGGCCTGGTTCTCGCAGCATCCTTCGATCGCGCCGGAGTGGCGCTTGTTCATCGTCACCGGCCTGCTCGGCGGGCTGACCACCTTCTCCACATTCTCGGCCGAGGTCGTGCAGTTGCTCGGGCGCCAGCAGTTCGGCTGGGCGTTCGGCGTGGCGGCCCTGCACATGCTGGGCTCGTTCGCGATGACCGCCGCCGGCATGGCCAGCGTGCAGGCCTGGGGCCGCGCCGGCTGAGCGTGCCGGCCAAGCGGGGCACCGGCCGAACGGACGTTCGAAATTCACTCGGCCGAGGGCGGCACCGGATGGCGCGACATGCGCAGCACGTCGTCGCTCGGCGCGGTCAGCTTGTTGGCCAGGACTTGCTGCAGCGATTCCACCTCGGCCCAGACCATGTGCTGCAGGGCCTGCAGTAAGGTCATGCCGGCGTTCGACAGGATCAGGCGGCCGTCGTGGCTCAGGGCGAGGCCGTCCTCGATCAGAACGTGCTTCATGTGGCTGGTTTCCGGCTGCACCCCGCGCTGCAATCCCACTAGCACGCTCAGCAGAGCGTGTTCCCGCAATGACACCTTGAACAAAGCACTTCCCCTTCTCTGCACCCGGCACGTATGGCTTGTATGTGCCGGCAATCACGATATGGGATGCGACGTGATGACAGCTTTGACTGGCGTCGGCGCACGTGAAAGTTGCCTTCACCGGCGCTGGGGCAGGCCCGGGGCGTGTCCACAGCGGGCGCCGCTGCCGGGTCGCTTCGCGCGGCCCGGCGCCGGCCCGTTGTAACTGTCATGGCGATGCGGCATCGTCGCCGCACCCGCCGGGTCGGCGGACACACCACAGATTCGGGACTTCCATGCTGATCTACGACAAAGTCGTGCCGTTGAACCGCCACACCCATCGCCGCCTGCGTCTGCGCTCGTCCTCGCACAACGCCCGCTTCGCCGCCGGGCTCAACTCGGTGCCGTTGACCACGGTCGAGTTCCTGCAGGCCGCCTGCGAGTACGCCATCGTGTTCGCCAAGCTCGAAAGCGGCGATTACCTGCCGGCGATCATGGTCGGCCTGCGCAACGAGGAAAATCTCTACGTCGGCGAAGATGCGCGCTGGAAGCGCGGCTACGTGCCGGCGTTCCTGCGCCAGTACCCCTTCATCCTCACCGAAGACCGCGCCAACAACACGATGACGGTCTGCATCGACATGGCCTACGACGGCCTGTCGGAAGAGGAGGGCGAGCCGCTGTTCCAGGAGAGCGGCGAGGACAGCGAAAACCTCGCGCGGGCGATGGGCTTCATGGCCAGCTACCACGACGAGTTCCGGCGCACCGCCGCGTTCACCGCCAAGCTCAAGGAACTCGACCTGCTGGAGCAGCGGGTGATCCGGTTCGGCGGCGAAGGCGAGCCCCAGCGCGAGCTCGGCGGCGTTTACGTGGTGTCGGAAGAGCGCCTGCTCAAGCTCGGCGACGAATCGATCCCGGACCTGCTGCGCTCCGGCGCGCTCGGGCTGATCTACACCCACCTCACCTCGATGCAGAACCTCGACCGGCTGTCGGCCTTGGCGCAGGAAGCGCAGAGCAAGACGGCGACGACGAACTGAGTCGCGCCATGCCGGCGGGCGCCGAACGGCCCCGCCGCTACTCTCGTGATTCTCGTCGTCTTGGGGTCATCCCTGCAGTAGCGATGCTAGTCGCGGCCACGGCGGTGGCTAGCCGGCGTCGGCGCATGAAGAGGTCGCCGCTTGCGCCGCTCCTGCACAAAACATCCGTCATTGCTGTGGCCGTTGCCGTTGCTGTGCGTAGCTTCGCACCAGCGAAGCCATAGAAGACCCGGAGGACGGCCCGCAGGGATGCGGGCCGTTTTTCATCGGGACAGGGAGGTCCCGTATGAAAAATCCGCGCGGATGCCGTGATCGTGCGGGCTTGTGATTCAAAACAAAGCAACTTCTTTGGTTATCTTTCTTTTGTTGCTTTAGACAAAAGAAATTAACTCGCCGCTTTATTGGCGGAAGCTTTGGGTTTGATGTTGATCAATTGAATGAGAGGGGGCGCCGCAAGACCGCCGCAGCGATGTCGCGGCTTGCGTCGCTCCTACCCTGGCGGAAATGCGCCGCTCCGATAGACGGCGTCGCCCTTGTCCTCTCTGCGCATCCCGCGACCGCGCCGTTTCCCGTTGCGGCGTTTCTTGCCGCAGGGCTTTGAAGCTACGGCAAGAGCAAAGCTTCCGTCCGCTGACGCGGCCGGGTTACTTTCTTTTGCTGAGCCCAAAAGAAAGGTAGCCAAAGAAAAGGGCTCTCCTTGCGGGCACCAGCCCGCACGATCGAAGCCGACGCAGGGATGCTCCAGACAGGCCGTCCCTGGCCTGCTGGCGCACGGCTCGCCTCCCTGCGGGCCGCCCTACGGGTCTTCTATTGGCCGGCAAAGCAGTAGAGCAGAGCAGCAGAGCAGAGCAAAATCACGGCAACGGCAACGGCAACGGCAACGGCAACGGCAACGGCAACGGCAACGGCAACGGCAACGGCAACGCAAGAGCAGAGTCAACGGCTCAACCTCGCGCCGAGCCCACGCGCATACGCCTCAATCCCGCAATCGCGCCAACTTGCGTTCGCGCCGATGCATCAGCACCCCGGCCACGCTGACGCCGATCGCCACCAGCAGAACGATGATCGTCGTCAGGGCGTTGATCTCCGGAGTCACCCCGATCTTGACCTTGGAGTAGACCAGCATCGGCAGGGTGGTCGAGCCTGGGCCCGAGGTGAAGCTGGCGATAACCAGGTCGTCCAGCGACAGGGTGAAGGCGAGCAGCCAGCCGGCCAGCAGGGCCGGGGCGATCAGGGGCAGGGTGATGACGAAGAATACCCGCCACGGTTTCGCGCCGAGGTCCATCGCGGCTTCCTCCAGGCTCGCATCCATCGAGGTCATGCGCGAGCGCACCACCACGGTGACGTAGCAGGCGGTCAAGGTGATGTGGGCGAGGGTGATGGTGGTCATGCCGCGTTCGGGCCAGCCGAACAACTGCTGCACGCCGACGAACAACAACAGCGAGGACAGACCGAGCATGACGTCCGGCATCACCATCGGCGCCGAATTCATCAAACTGAGGATACCGCGCCCCGGGAAGCGGCCGAAGCGCGACAGCGCCAGGCCGCTCGCGGCGCCGAGGGCGACCGCGGCGGTCGCCGAGATCGCGGCGATGATCAGGCTGCGCTGCACCGCTTCCAGGATCTGCTCGTTGCGCATCAGCGCGCCGTACCACCGCAACGAAAAACCGCCCCAGGTGGTGGCGCGCTCGGAAGCGCTGAAGGAGAACACGATCACCGAGACGATCGGCAGGTACAGGAAGGCGTAGCCGAGCGCCATCATCGTGTAGAGGACGAACGGACGCTGCTTCACGAACGGGCCTCGCGCGCTATACGGCGATTCTCGATGTATTCGAACAACACAGTCGGCAGCACGATCAGCAATAGCATGGCGATGGCGATCGCCGCCGACAACGGCCAGTCGCGGTTGGTGAAGAACTCGGTCCACAGCACCCGGCCGATGGTCAGCGCATCCGGGCCGCCGAGTACGTCGGGGATGACGAACTCGCCGACCGCCGGGATGAACACCAGCAAGGTGCCGGCGATGATGCCGGGGACCGACAAGGGCAGGGTCACGCGCAGGAAGGCCTGCCAGGGCTTGGCGCCGAGGTCGGCGGCGGCTTCGAGCAGGGTGAAGTCGAGCCGGACCAGGGTTGCGGCGAGCGGCAGGATCATGAAGGGCAGGTAGTTGTAGGTGATGCCGATATAGACCGCCAGGTCGGTGTGCAGCACTGCCTCGCCGGGCTCGATCAGGCCGGTCCAGGCCAGCGCCTGGCTGATCAGGCCGTTGGCGCGCAGCAAGCCGATCAAGGCATAGGTGCGCAGCAGCGAGCTGGTCCAGAACGGCAGGATCACCAACACCAACAGCAACAAGCGCAGCACCCGCGGCGCGCGGGCGATGCCGTAGGCGATCGGATAGCCCAACAGCAGGCAGAACAGGGTCGACACCGAGGCGAACAGCAGCGACTTCAGATAGGCGGCGATGTACAGCGGGTCCGACAGCAACGCGGTGTAGTTGGACGCGTGCAGGCGCAGCGAGGCGGCGCCGTCGGCACCGGTCTCGATCAGCGGTGTGTATGGCGGCACCTGGCCGAACAGGCCCTGGGCGAAACTGATCTTGAGCACGATCAGGAACGGCACCAGGAAGAACAGCGCCATCCACAGCATCGGCACCGCGGTTACCAGCAGGCGGCCGCGGCGGCTGCGGAACTCGTCGCCGACGGCGCGGAACCAACCGAAGAGGTTCTGAACGACATCCGCCCAGAAACCCCAGGCCCCCGAGTCCCGCTTTTGTTCCATCCCACTCACAAGTCAGCCCCCGGCACCGAAGCGCAGACTGCTCCGGTACGTATGGGCGGGCAACTCACGAGTTCGGCGTTCATGACTTCGGCGCTCACGATGTCAGCACCACCGCGCTGGTCGCGTCCCACGACAGCCACAGGCTGTCGTCCCAGTCGTAGTGCGGCTCGGAGCTGCGCGCGACATGGGTCTCTTGCACTCGCAAGGTCGCGCCGGCCTCGGTCTGGACGTGATAGATCGACACGTCGCCGAGATAGGCGATGTCGCGGACCTTGCCGACCACCGCGTTGTCCAGGCCTTCGGGACGGGTTTCGTGCACGTCGATTTTTTCCGGACGCACGGCGATGGCGACCGCGGCGCCTTCGGGCAGCGGACCGGGATGGCGCGCGAGCAGTTCGCCGCCGACCCCGTCGCAGTGCACGCGCAGCAGGCCGTCGTCGTGATCGAGCACTCGGCCCTCGAGCAGGTTGATGCCGCCGATGAACTCGGCGACGAAGCGGGTCGCCGGGTATTCGTACAACACCGCCGGCGTCGACACCTGGACGATGCGGCCGGCGTCCATGACCGCGATCCGCGACGACATCGTCATCGCTTCTTCCTGGTCGTGGGTGACCATGATGAAGGTCGTGCCGACCCGCTCCTGGATGCTGACCAGTTCGAACTGGGTGTGTTCGCGCAGCTTCTTGTCGAGCGCGCCGAGCGGTTCGTCGAGCAACAGCAACTTGGGTTGCTTGGCGAGCGCGCGAGCCAGGGCGACGCGCTGGCGCTGGCCGCCGGACAGCTGGTCCGGCTTGCGGTGGCCCAGCTGCGGCATGCGCACCAGCTCCAGCATCGCCTGCACCCGGTCGCGGATCTCGCCGGCGCCGAGCCGGGCCTCGCCGGGCAGGCTCTGCTTGAGGCCGAAGGCGATGTTCTGAGCCACGCTCATGTGCGGGAACAGGGCATAACTTTGGAACATCATATTGACCGGCCGCTGGTACGGCGGCAGGTCGGTGACGTCGATGCCATCGATCGATACGCGGCCGCGGTCGGGCGTCTCGAAGCCGGCCAGCACGCGCAGCAGACTGCTCTTGCCCGAGCCCGAGCCGCCGAGCAGGGCGAAGAACTCGCCGCGATACACGTCCAGGGAAATATCGTCGCAGGCACGGACCTTGCCGTAGGTCTTGGTCACGCCTTCTATGCGCACGAACGGCTGCGTGGACGGGTCGTGCCACGGCTCCGGCGCGGCGCGGCGGGCGGGGACGCTCACGCGCTCAGTGCCCGCTCTTGATGCGGGTCCAGGCGCGTACGCGCTGGCGCTGCACGTCTTCGGGCAGGGACTTGGGGTCGATCAGCTTGGCGCGCATCTCGGCCGGCGGATACACGCCGGGGTCCTGGGCGATGGCCGGGTCCACCAATGGCAGCGCATCCTGGTTGGCGCTCGCGTAGGCGACGTGGTTGCTGATCGCCGCGGCGACCTTCGGGTCGAGCAGATAGTCGATGAAGGCATGGGCATTGCCCGCGTGCTTGCTGCCCTTCGGCACGGCGATCACGTCGACCCAGCGGATCGCGCCTTCCCTGGGCAACACGAAGCGCAGGTTCGGAACCGGTTTGCCGGCCTTGGTCGCGGCGTCGAAGGCGTCGGTGCTGGCCTGGGCGATGTCGCCCGAATAGCCCATCACCAGGCAGGCGTCGCCGTTGGCGAAAGCGTCCTTGTATTCGGCGTTGTTGAAGGTGCGCACATACGGGCGGATCGCCTCGTAGACCTTCTTGACCACCTCGATCTCGTCGGCAGTGCCGGCGTTCGGATCGCGCCCGCGCCAGATCAGCGCCGCGCCGAAGGCTTCCTGGTCGTCGTCGAGCACCGTGATGCCGCACTTGGCGAGCTTGGCGGCGTTGGCCGGGTCGAACAACAGCGACCAACTGTCGAGCGGCGCGCCGGCGCCGAGCGCGGCCTGGACTTTGTCCACGTTGACGCCGAGCCCGGTCGTGCCCCACATGTACGGCACCAGGTGCGCGTTGCCGGGGTCGATGCCGGCCAGGTTCTGCAGCAACTGCGGGTCGAGGTGCTTCCAATGGCTCAACTTGCTCTTGTCGAGCGCGGCATACAGCCCGCTCTTGACCTGGCGCTGGGCGAACGGCCGCGCCGACGGAAACACCACGTCGTAGCCTGACGCGCCCGCGGTGAGCTTGCTTTCCAGGGTTTCGTTGGCGTCGTAGACGTCGTAGTTGACCTTGATGCCGGTCGCCGTCTCGAAGTTCTCGATGGTGTCGTCGGCGACGTAATCCGACCAGTTATAGACATTGAGCACCTTGTCCTCGGCGCCGGCCGGCGCAGCGGTCGCGGCCGGGTCGGGCTGTTTGCCGCCGCAGGCGACGAGCATCAGGGCGCAGGCGAGCGGGGCAAGGCGCAGGATCACGGTGTTCTCCAAAGCAGGTGCGATGGCGGGGATGTTCGGAGGCCGCTCGGACGGTGTCAATGTAAGACGAATCCTGGCGCCGGCCTTCACGTGCACGCGCCGATCGTCGGCCTGCGTGGAATGACCGGAGCCGGCTGGCATCATGCGCAGACGTGGCGACAGGACAGGGTCGTGGCAGCCGATTGCGCTATCGTCCCGGACAGCCCGCCTGGAGAAGGCCATGGCCCATCGGCCGCCAAGCTAATAGGCGACAGGGTCGCTATCGCGATCGCGATGTGCGACGAAACAAAAGCAGGAGCGACACACATCGCGACCGCCATGCCTCAGTCTCGCATCGTCTCGGGTTGTCTCTGTAGAACGCGACGTGAGTCTCGACCGAGGCAATGGCCAACCTGCGTCGGCGCATGCAAAAGGTCGCGGCTTGCGCCGCTCCTGCCCCAAAACATCCTTCGTTGCGGTGGCGGTTGCCGTGCGTAGCTTCGAGCTAGCGAAGGCCATGGAAGACCCGAAGGGCGGCCTGCATGGATGCAGGCCGTTTTTCATCGGGACAGGGAGGTCCCGTATGAAAAATCACCGCGTCGGCATCGCTCGTGCGGGCCCTGGATTCAAAAAGAAGCATTTTTCTTTGGTTACCTTTCTTTTGTTGCTTTAGACAAAAGAAAGTGACCCGCCGCTTTAGTGGCGGAAGCTTTGGGTTTGATCTTGATCTTGATCCAGATCTTTCTTGAAGCGTGCGCCGCAAGACCGCAGCAGCGCGGTCGCGGCTCGCGCCGCTCCTACCCTGGCGAGGGCGCGCCACTTCGATGGATGGCGACGGCCTTCAGATCTCCGCGCACCCCGCGGTCGCGACTCACGTCGCTCCTACAGGGGCCTCCGAAGACGACGCAAGATCGGAATGGCTAGCCGCGGCTAGCCCTGCACCCGGAAGTGCAAAAACGAACTCACCCAAACAGCCCCTTCTCGCATACCCCCACCACCACCTCCCGCAACCACTGGTTCGCCGGGTCGAACTCGCTGTTGGCATGCCAGTACAGATGCAGCTGCGCCGCCGGCAGCGCGAACGGCACCGCGGCGCGCTGCAACTGGGCGCTCGAGGCGATGCGTCCGGCCAGGCCGGACGGCATGGTCAGCAGGTGGTCGGACTCGGCCACGACCTGGCAGGCGGAGTGGTAGTTCTGGCAGCGCAACGCGATCGGCCGCTGCAGGCCGAGGTTGAGCAGGGCGATGTCTTCGATCACCTGGCCGCTGGCGCGGGTCGACACCGCGACATGCCGCGCCTGCAGGTACTGCTTCAGGCTCAGCCGCTTCGCCAGCGGGTGGCCGCGGCGCATCACCACGCAGAAGCCGTCCTGGAACAGGGGCCGGTGCCGCACCGGTTCGCTGATCGGCAGCGCCACATCGATGGCCAGGTCGACCTGGCCGCCGGCGAGTTCGCGGCCGAGTTCGCGCCGCGCCACCGCGACGCTCGCCAGGGTCGCGCCCGGCGCCTGCGCATCCAGCGCCTGCGCCAGCGCCGGCAGCAAGGCGCTCTCGGTCGCATCGGGCATGCCGATGCGGAACGACTGCCGGGTTCGCGCCGGATCGAAGCGGTCCCATTGCTGCAGCAGTTCGCGCAGCCGGCCGAGGGCGTCGAGCAGGCTCGGCGCCAAGCGTTGACAGGCCGGGGTCGGGCTCATGCGGCGGCCGTCGCGGACGAACAAGGGGTCGCCGAACTGCAGGCGCAGGCGGGCCACGGCGTGGCTGACCGCCGACGGGGTCAGGAACAAGGCCTGAGCGGCGCGGCTGAGGTTCTGTTCGCGATACACCGCCTCGAACACCTTGAGCAGGTTGAGGTCGAGCTGGTCGGTCCTGCTGTGAATCTGGCTCATGATGGGAAGTTAGCAAATATCACTTCATTCAGCCCCGTCGCCCGCCTAGGATGATCCGGACCGGGCCGCCGCCCGCGCCAGGAATCCGTGATGGACTTCGCTCCGAGCGCCCGTACCGTCGAGCACCTGCAACGCCTGCGCGGCTTCATCGCCGAACACATCGAGCCGTTCGAGGCCCGGTACCGTCGCGAGAACGCCGAACTCAACGCCGGCGCCGACTGGCGCCGTTGGCGCGTGCATCCGCGCATCGGCGAACTCAAGGCGCTGGCGCGCGAGGCCGGGCTGTGGAATTTGTTCCTGCCCGATGCCGGGCTCGGCGGCGGCCTGTCGGTGCTCGAATACGCGCCCCTGGCCGAGGCGATGGGGCACTACGAATTCGCAGCGGAAGTCTTCAACTGCAACGCGCCCGACACCGGCAACATGGAAGTGCTGCATCACTTCGGCACGCCGGCGCAGAAAGCGCGGTGGCTGGCGCCGCTGCTGGCCGGGGAGATCCGCTCGGTGTTCTGCATGACCGAACCCGATGTGGCTTCCTCGGACGCGACCAACATGCAGGCGACGATTCGCGCCGACGGCGACGAACTGGTGCTCGACGGGCGCAAGTGGTGGTCGACCGGCATCGGCCATCCCGATGCGCGGCTGGCGATCTTCATGGGGTTGTCGAACCCCGAGGCCGAGGCGCACGCGCGCCACAGCATGGTGCTGGTGCCGCTGGACGCGCCGGGCGTGCGGGTCGAACGCATGCTGCCGACCTTCGGCGAGTACGACCCGCCTTACGGCCATGGCGAAGTCGTATTCGACAACGTGCGCGTGCCGAAGGACCAGTTGCTGGTCGGGCTGGGGCAGGGCTTCGCGATCGCCCAGGGCCGGCTCGGACCGGGCCGCATCCACCACTGCATGCGCGCCATCGGTGCGGCCGAGCGCGCCCTGGAACTGATGATCCGCCGCGGCAGCGCGCGCCTGGCCTTCGGCCAGCCGATCCTGCGCCTCGGCGGCAACCTCGAACGCGTCGCCCAGGCGCGCATCGCCATCGATCAGGCGCGTCTGCTGACCCTGTACGCGGCCTGGAAGATCGAACGTTTCGGAGTGAAGGCAGCGATGACCGAAATCTCGGCCATCAAGGTGGTCGCGCCGAACCTGCTGCAGGACGTCGTCGACCAGGCGATCCAGATCCATGGTGGCGCCGGGGTGTCCCATGATGTGCCGCTGACCGGTTTGTTCATGATCGCGCGCGCCTTGCGCATCGCCGACGGACCCGACGAGGTGCATCGCGCCATGGTCGCGCGCATGGAACTGGCCAAGTACGGCCTCGGCCGCAGCGCCAGGGAAGCCGCATGAACGCGGGCCGAGTGTTCATCACCGGCGGCGCATCCGGCCTCGGCCGCGCGCTCGCCGAAGGCTATGCGCGCGAGGGGGCGCGCGTGTGCATCGGCGACGTCAACGCCATGCGCGGCGCGGAAACCCTCGCCGCCTTGCAGGCGCTCGGCGCGACCGCGCACTGCCTGCATTGCGACGTGACCCGCGAAGAAGACCTGCAGGCCGCGGCCGACTGGCTGCTGGCGCAATGGCAGGGCGTCGACCTGGTCGTCAACAACGCCGGCGTCGCCGACATGGGCCCGCTGGAAGCGATGCCCATCGCCGACTGGCAATGGATGATCGACATCAACCTGCTCGGCGTGGTGCGCGGCTGCAAGGTCTTCGCGCCGATCCTGCGCCGCCAGGGCGGCGGCACGATTCTCAACATCGCCTCGATGGCCGGGCTGATCCACCCGCCGTACGCGGCCGCCTACAACGCCACCAAGGCCGCGGTGGTGGCGCTGTCGGAGACCCTCAAGGCCGAACTCGGGGGCGACGGCATCCGCCTCGCCGTCGCCTGTCCGGCGTTCTTCCGCACCAACCTCGGCGAAAGCCTGCGCAACACCGACCCGCGTTATGCGCGCTGGATGCGCAAGTTGGTCGACGAGGCCGGCATCGGCGCCGACGAGATCGCGGCGATGATCCGCGACGGCGTCGCCCGCGGCGAATTCCGCATCCTGACTCACGCCTCGGCGCGGCGTTTCTGGATGCTCAAGCGCCTGCTGCCCTATCGCTTTTACGAGGCGGCGATGCGCCGCGCCGGGCAGGGCGGCCGCGCCAGGAAGAAGCCGGCCGGCGCGGACGGCAAGGCATGAGCGAGCGCGTCGCCAACGATGCCGCCGGCGACGGCAGCCGCGCGGTGCGAGCCGGGGAAGAACTCGATGCCGCCGCCGTCGACGCCTGGCTGAAACCACGCCTGCCGCATCTGCGCGGCACGCCGGTGGTCAGTCAGTACGCCGGCGGCGCGTCCAATTGGACCTACCGCCTGCGTTACGACAACGACGACCTGATCCTGCGCCGCCCGCCGGCCGGCAGGAAGGCCAAGTCGGCGCACGACATGGGGCGCGAGTACCGGATCCAGCAGGCCTTGAAACCGGTATTCCCGTTCGTGCCGGCGATGCACGCCCATTGCGCCGACGAAGCGGTGATCGGCGCCGAGTTCTACGTGATGGAGCGCCTGGACGGCCCGATCCCGCGCAAGAACCTGCCGCGCGGTGTCGAGCTGTCGCGCGAACAGGTGCGCAGCCTGTGCGTCAACGTGCTCGATACCGTGATCGCCTTGCACCAGGTCGACCACCGCGCAGCGGGGCTGGAACACCTTGCCGCCGGCGCGGGCTACGTCCAGCGCCAGATCGACGGCTGGAGCCGGCGCTATGCCGATGCCCGCACCTGGAACGTGCCGAGCGGCCGCGCGATCGTCGACTGGCTGCGCGCCAACCTGCCGCAGGAGGAGCGCATCTGCCTCACCCACAACGACTTCCGGTTCGACAACGTGGTGCTCGATGCGCGGGACCCGACCCGGGTGATCGGCGTGCTCGACTGGGAGCTGGCTACGCTCGGCGACCCGCTGATGGATCTCGGCAATACCCTGGCTTACTGGGTCGAGGCCGGCGACGACTTCATCGCCCAGAGCACTCGCCGGCAACCGACCCATCTGCCCGGCATGCTCAGCCGCCGCGAAGTGATGGAGTACTACAGCGAACGCACCGGCCTGCGCCCGCGCAGCTGGGCCTTCTACGAGGTCTATGGCCTGTTCCGCCTGTCGGCGATCGCGCAACAGATCTACTACCGCTATCACCACGGCCAGACCCGCAACCCGGCGTTCAAGCGCTTCTGGCTGTCGGTGAACTATCTGCACTGGCGTTGCCGCCGCGCGATCGCGCGCGACCGCCGCGGGCCGGGCGCCTGAGATGGCGGCGAGCATCCACCTGGTCCGTCACGGGCAAGCCGCGTTCGGCGCGGCCGACTACGACGAACTCAGCGAGCGCGGCCGCGAACAGTCGCGCTTGCTCGGCGCCGCGCTCGCGTCGCTGTGGCGCGAGGGCGACCGGGTCATCGCCGGCGGCATGCGCCGGCATCGGCAGACCGCGGAGGAATGCCTGGCGGCGATGCACTCGGGCCGCGGGAAAGGGCTCGAGGCGCGGGCGCCAGAGGTGGCGATCGACCCGCGCTGGAACGAGTTCGACCATCGCGAAATCGTCGCCCGTCATCGCCCCGAATACGGCGACCACGAACGCCTGACCGCCGAGCTGGGCGCAGCCGCCGATCCACGCCGCGCCTTCCAGTCGTTGTTCGCCGCGGCCATGACGCGCTGGGCCGGCGGCGAGCACGACCACGATTACAGCGAGAGCTGGCCGGCGTTCCGGCAGCGCTGTCGCGACGCCTTGCAGGCCGCGGCCGACGCCGCGGCGGGCTCGGCCAACGTGTGGGTGTTCACCTCGGGCGGCCCGATCGCCGCGGTCGTGCAAGGCCTGCTCGATGCGCCGGACGCGCAGGCGCTGCGCCTGAGCTGGAGCCTGGTCAATGCCGGCGTCACCCAGTTGCACGTCGCGCGCAGCGGCCTGCGGCTGTCCACCTTCAACGGTCACGCGCATCTGCAGGCGCGCGAAGGCCTCGTCACTTATCGCTGAACCGACCGCTTCAGGAGCCGGCCGCATGCGCAAACACATCCTCATTACCGGCGCGAGTTCCGGACTCGGCCGCGGCATGGCGCGCGAGTTCGCCCGTGCCGGCAGCGACCTGGCCCTGTGCGCGCGGCGGCTGGATCGCCTGGAAGCGCTCAAGGCCGAACTGGAAGCCGCGCACCCCGGCATTCGCGTCGCCATCCGCAGTCTCGACGTCACCGATCACGAGCAGGTGTTCGCAGTGTTCCGTTCCCTGCGCGCCGAGCTCGGCGCGCTCGACCGGATCATCGTCAACGCGGGCATCGGCCAGGGCGCGCCGGTCGGCAAAGGCCAGTTCGCCCTCAACCGCAACATCGTCGAGACCAATTTCCTCGCCGCGCTCGCGCAATGCGAGGCGGCGATGGAAATCTTCCGCGAAGCCGGGCTCGGCCATCTGGTGTTGATCTCCTCGATGAGCGCGATGCGCGGCATGCGCGGCGGGCTTACCGCCTATGCGGCGAGCAAGGCCGGCGTCGCCTCGCTCGCCGAAGGCATCCGCACCGACATGCTGCGCAAGCCTTCGATCAAGGTCAGCACGATTTTCCCGGGCTATATCCGTACCGAAATGAACGACCGGGCGCCGGCCAAGCAGACCCCCTACATCATCGACGAGGCCACCGGCTGCCGCTTGCTGGTGCACGCGATCGACAAGGAACCGGCCAAGGCCTACGTGCCGTGGTGGCCTTGGGCCTTGCTCGGCTGGCTGATGAAACGCATGCCGTTGTCGTGGGTGGCCAAACTCAACTGAGCGTCGCGTCGAGGCTCGCGTCATGGCGATGCACCGCGCTCGAGGCCGTCCGCACTGCGGCGACGGGGCGGCGACGAGTTCGCGTGCGCTTGCTGCACCATCGTCCGTCATCTCGTTCAGCTACCGACCGCTGCCGATTCAGCATCGTCGCCGCATGTGCCTAGGGTCATTCCCAGATTGACCCGGATTTCGTCGTGACGACACTGGGATCACACGCCATCCCCCAGCAAAGGAGTGTTTATGTCCCTTTTCGGCGATCTAGCGAGCGGCATCGGTCAGGCTCTCGGCGCGGGCATCGGTTCGCTCGGCGGTCCCTTGGGTACGATGATCGGCAGAGAAATCGGTGGGGTGATCGGCGATTTCGTCGCCGGCGCCGCGGACCAATTCCTCGGCCTGGCGAACGACGCCGCGCAGGATTCGGACCTGCCCGAAGCGGCCAAGTTCGTGCTGAACACGGCCTACGACATCGGCTTCAATTGAGCCGCGCCGCGATGGACCCGGAGCAACGCCGTCGCGAGTGGCTCGAGCGTCTGCAGGCGATGCGCGAAATCGGTGCGATCGAGGCGTCCGACGAAAACGCCTTGATCCGCCAATACGACGAGCGTGCGCAGCGCCTGCGCGAAGAGCTGGCGCGGATCACGCCTGAATACCTGGACCGGGTCGCCCGGGACGGTGAAGAGGAAGCCAAGCGTTGGCTCGCCGAAACCGCCGAAGCCATGGGCCGCCGCGACGGCGAGGAAACCCGCCAGGCCCTGGCGGTGGTGGCGCGCAACCACGTTTGATATCGCGGTCGCGGCTTACGCCGCTCCTACAAACTTCGGGTAGCGACGCCGCTATCCCTGTAGGAGCGGCGTGAGCCGCGACCGCGCCAATGCGGGCGGCGGTGCATGTTTTTGCAGCCGACGCGTGTGCGTCCAGTGCGACCTGGCTGGTCCATCAACCACGGCCCAAACATCATGGTCGCGGTTCACGCCGCTCCTACAAACTTCGGGCAGCGACGCCGCTATCCCTGTAGAGCGGCGCATGTCTCTGGAACCGACAACACACCCGACTGCCGCAGCGTGAATGGGCATCAACCGCAGCCGCAGATCACGGTCGCGGCTCGCGCCGCTCCTACCCTTGAAGCCCTGGAGCCTCGACGGCGCTCAGGCGTTCGGCGCCGCCAGATCCTCCAGGATCGGGCAATCCGGCCGGTGGTCGCCGTGGCAGCGGTGCGCCAGTTCTTCGAGGATGCGCTGCATGGTCTGCATTTCGCGGATCTTGCCGGCGAGTTCCTCGGCATGGGCCAGCGCCAAGCGTTTAACCTCGACGCTTTCGCGCGAGCGGTTGTCCCACAGCCCCAGCAGGGTCTCGATCTGCTTGATCGAAAACCCCAGCGAACGCGAGCGCTTGATGAAGCGCAGGCGGTGCAGGTCGTTGTCGCTGTACAAGCGATAGCCGGCCACGCTGCGCCCGGCCGGCGGGATCAGGCCGATGCTTTCGTAGTGGCGGATCATCTTCGCGCTGACGCCGCTGAGCGCGGCGGCTTCGCCGATGTTGTGCAGGCCGTCGGCCTTGGCCTGGGCGAGTTCGGGCGGCAGTGGCTTAAGGGGCATGGATACGGTCCTCATCGAGCGGCGGCCGGGCGCCAGCGTCGCAGTAACAGGGTATTGCCGAGCACGCTGATGCTGGAGAAGGCCATCGCCGCGGCGGCGACGATCGGGTCGAGCCAGCCCATCGCCGCCAGGGCGATGCCGGCCACGTTGTAGCCGAACGCCCAGAACAGATTTTGACGGATCTTGCGGGTGGTGCGGCGCGAGATGTCGATCGCGTCGGCGACCAGGCCCGGCTGCGCACGCATCAGGGTGATGCCGGCGGCATGCATCGCCACGTCGGTGCCGCTGCCCATGGCGATGCCGACATCGGCCGCGGCCAGCGCCGGGGCATCGTTGACGCCGTCGCCGACCATCGCCACGGTGCCGTGGCGCGCCAGTTCGGCGACTACCGCGGCCTTTTGTTCGGGCAATACCTCGGCGCGGACCTCGTCGATGCCGAGCGCATCGGCGATGCTGCGCGCGGCGCCGGCATGGTCGCCGGAGATCATCACGGTGCGCAGGCCCAATGCATGCAGGCGCTCGATCGCGGCCTTGGCGTCGGCGCGCGGGGTGTCGCGGAAGCCGAGCAGGGCGAGTACGCGAACGTTCGCGGCAGCGCAGGGCGCTTCCTCGGACGCCAGCCACGACACGCTGTGGCCGCTCGCGCTCAGGCGTTCGGCCTGGGCGCGCCATGGTGCCAGTTCAGCGCCGAGTTCTTCGAGCATGCGCGTGCTGCCCAGCAACAGCGAACGGCCCTCGACTTGGCCGCGCAAACCGCGTCCGGGCACGGCGACGACCGCCGAGACCGAGGGCAGCGTCAGCCCGGCGGCAGCCTGAGCCACGGCGTTCGCCAGCGGATGCTCGCTGCCCGACTGCAGCGCCGCGGCCTGCGCCAGCACCGCGTCGCGGTCGCCGTCGATGGCGACCAGTTCGGCCAGCACCGGCTCGCCGACGGTCAGAGTGCCGGTCTTGTCGAAGGCGACGGTGTCGATGCGATGCGCGAGCTCCAATGCCTCGGCGTCCTTGATCAGCAGGCCGGCACGCGCGGCTGCGCCGGTGCCGGCCATGATCGCGGTCGGCGTGGCCAGGCCGAGCGCGCAAGGGCAGGCGATCACCAACACCGCCACCGCGTTGAGGATGGCCTGATTCCAGTCGCCGCTCGACAGGCCCCAGGCCAGCAGGGTGGCCAGCGCCAACACGATCACCACCGGCACGAAGACCGCGCTGACCTTGTCGACCAGACGCTGGATCGGCGCCTTTTTCGCCTGCGCGTCCTCGACCAGGCGGATGATCCGCGCCAAGGCGCTCTCGGCGCCGACCGCGAGGGTTTCGACCACGATGCGGCCCTCGCCGTTGACCGCGCCGCCGGTGACCCGGTCGCCTTCGCCGCACGCGACCGGCAGCGATTCGCCGGTTATCAGCGACTCGTCGACATGGCTGCGGCCTTCCTCGATGCGGCCGTCGGCGGCGATGCGTTCGCCCGGGCGCACCACCACCCGGTCGCCGATGCGCAGTTGCGCGATCGGCAGTTCGGTCTCGACGCCGTCGCGCACCACCCGCGCGCTGAGCGGACGCAGCGCCTGCAAGGAACGGATCGCCGCGGTGGTCTGGCGCTTGGCGCGCGCTTCCAGCCATTTGCCGAGCAGGATCAGAGTGACGATGACCGCCGAGGTCTCGAAGTACAGCGCGCTGTTGTCGCCGCGCAGCAGGTGATACAGGCTCAGGCCGTAACCGGCGCTGGTGCCCAGCGCGACCAGCAGGTCCATGTTGCCGCTGCGCGCACGCAGCGCATGCCAGCCGGCGCGATAGAAACGCGCGCCGAGCCAGAACTGCACCGGCGTGGCGAGCGCGAACTGCAGCCAGCCCGGCAGCATCCAGTGCTCGCCGAACAGCAGGCCGAGCATCGGCGCGACCAGCGGCAGCGACAGCGCGGCGGCGATCCACAAGTGTCGGGTCTCGCGCGACATCGCCGGCGAGGTCGGGGCTTCGGCATGGCCGGCCTGCGCGGGGGCGTTGCCAATGCCATCGCCGTCGCTGCCGCCGGACGAAGCCGCGACGGGCAGGGCGGCGACGTAACCGGCGCGCTCTACCGCGTCGAGCAAGGTGGCCGGCTCGACCCCGTCGAACACCTTTACCGTCGCCCGTTCGGTCGCCAGATTGACCGAAGCCGCGACCACCCCGGCGACCGCGCTCAGCGCCTTCTCGATCCGGCCCACGCAGGAGCCGCAGTTCATGCCGCGTAATTCCAGCACGACCTCGCGGGTGACCACGGCATAACCGGCCGCGGCCACCGCACGTTCGATCTCAGCCGCTGAGACGGCCGTGGCCGAGTCTAGCTCGGCGGTTTCGGTGGCCAGGTTGACGCTGGCGCGCTCGACGCCGGGCACCGCGCGCAAGGCCTTCTCGACCCGCGCCACGCAGGAGCCGCAGGTCATGCCGACGATGCCGACGCGCAGCGAATGCGCAGCCGTTGTCGGCGCCGGATCGGCGGGCGGGTGCTGCCGGGTCGGATGCTGTTGGGTCGGATGCTGCTGGAGCGGGTGTCGCTGCGGTCGGCGGGCGGCATTCATGCGGGAGTCCTCACGGAAGTCCGGGTTCGGATGCCGTGCAGGTTGTGGCTTCCCATGATGGGAAGGTCAAGATTCGGCCGGCGTGACGACGCGGTCTGGCGGTTGCGACGATCAGGGCTATGCGCGATGCCGCCCAGGCGCCCGCGACCCGGCTGAATCGTTCACCGGGCCAGCGAAAACCCTCCGATTCCAGGCTTGAGGCGGTTTAGGGATGCCAGAATCGACCCCATCTAAGGCTGGACGACATCAGGCCGCGGCGACGCGGCGAACCCATGGTCCTCGACGATTTCCACCCCGCCATCGCCAGTTGGTTCCGTTCGGCGTTCCCCGCGCCGACCCAGGCCCAGGAGCTCGCCTGGCCGGCGATCCGTGCCGGGCGCAACACCCTGGTCGTGGCGCCGACCGGCTCGGGCAAAACCCTGACCGCCTTCCTCGCGGCGATCGACGCACTGGTCCGCGAAGGGCTCGAACACGGCCTGCGCGACGAGACCGCGGTGGTTTATGTCTCGCCGTTGAAAGCGCTGTCGAACGACATCCATTTGAACCTGGTCGCGCCGTTGGCCGGGATCGGCCAGGCCTTGCGCGGCATGGGCCTGGAAGACACCGGCATCCGCACCGCGGTGCGTACCGGCGACACCCCGGCCGGCGAGCGCCAGTCGATGCGGCGCAAGTCGCCGCACATCCTGGTGACCACGCCCGAGTCGTTGTACGTGCTGATGGGCTCGGAGTCGGGCCGGGCCATGCTCTCGACCGTGCGCACGGTGATCGTCGACGAAATCCATGCGGTTGCCGACGACAAACGCGGCAGCCATCTCAGCCTCACTCTCGAACGCCTGCGCGAGTTGTGCGCGCAGCCGCCGGTGCGGATCGGCCTGTCGGCCACGCAGAAGCCGGTCGACGAAGTGGCGCGGTTCCTGGTCGGCGCCGATGCGGTCGACTCGGACGGCCGCCCCGATTGCACGATCGTCGATATCGGTTACGCCAAGCAGCGCGACCTGGCCCTGGAACTGCCGGGTTCTCCGCTGTCGGCGGTGATGTCGCACGAGCAATGGGACGAGGTCTACGAGCGCCTGGCGGCGCTGGTCGGCGAACACCGCACCACCCTGGTGTTCGTCAACACCCGGCGCATGGCCGAACGCGCCGCGCGCCATCTCGCCGACCGCCTCGGCAAGGATGCGGTCGCCGCGCACCACGGCAGCCTGTCGCGCGAACTGCGCCTGGACGCCGAGCAACGACTCAAGCGCGGCGAGCTGCGCGTGCTGGTGGCGACCGCCTCGCTGGAACTCGGTATCGACATCGGCGACATCGACCTGGTCTGCCAGCTCGGTTCGCCGCGTGCGATCGCCTCGTTCCTGCAAAGGGTCGGCCGCGCCGGCCACCATGTCGGCGGGGTGCCGAAAGGGCGCTTGTTCCCGCAGTCCCGCGACGACCTGGTCGAATGCGCGGCCTTGCTCGACAGCGTGCGCCGCGGCGAACTGGACGCGCTGCGGATCCCGTTGGCGCCGCTGGACGTGCTGGCCCAGCAGATCGTCGCCGAGGTCGCCGCGCAGGAATGGAGCGAGGACGCGCTGTTCGCCTGCCTGCGCCGCGCCTGGCCGTATGCCGGGCTGCAGCGCAAGGATTTCGACGCGATCGTGCGCATGCTCGCCGACGGCTTCACCACCCGGCGCGGGCCGCGTTCGGCCTACATCCACCGCGACGCCGTGCACGGCCGCCTGCGCGCGCGCCGCGGCAGCCGCATGACCGCGGTGATGTCGGGCGGCACCATCCCCGACACCGGCGACTACAGCGTTCTGCTCGAACCCGAGGCCGTCACCATCGGCAACGTCAACGAGGATTTCGCCGTCGAAAGCCTGGCCGGCGACGTGTTCCAGCTCGGCAACGCCAGCTACCGCATCCTGCGGGTCGAGCCGGGGCGGGTGCGGGTCGAGGACGCCCAGGGCCAGCCGCCGAACATCCCGTTCTGGCTCGGCGAAGCGCCGGGCCGCAGCGACGAATTGTCGGCCAGCGTGTCGCGCCTGCGCGAAGCGGTCGACGCGTTGCTCGCCGAGTCGCGCCAGGCCGGCGAGGCGGCGCGGGCGCTCAGCGAGGCCTTCGGTTTCGACGCCGAAACCGCGATCCAGCTGGTCGACTATCTCGGCCGCACCCGCCAGGCGCTCGGGGTGGTGCCGAGCCAGCAAAGACTGGTGTTCGAGCGCTTCTTCGACGAGTCCGGCGGCACCCAGCTGGTGATCCATTCGCCCTACGGCAGCCGCATCAACCGCGCCTGGGGCCTGGCCCTGCGCAAGCGCTTCTGCCGCAAGTTCAATTTCGAGTTGCAGGCCGCGGCGACCGAGGACGCGATCGTGCTGTCGCTGTCGACCAGCCACAGTTTCCCGCTCGAAGACGTGGCCCGCTACCTGCATTCGGCTTCTGCGCTCGACGTGCTGACCCAGGCCCTGCTCGATGCGCCGCTGTTCGCGGTGCGCTGGCGCTGGAACGCGACCACCGCGCTGGCCCTGCCGCGCTTCGTCGGCGGGCGCAAGGTCGCGCCGCAGTTGCAGCGGATGAAGAGCGAAGACCTGCTGGCGACGGTGTTCCCCGACCAGGTCGCCTGCGCCGAGAACCTGGTCGGCGAGCGCGAGGTGCCGGACCATCCGCTGGTCGCGCAGACCCTGCACGATTGCCTGTACGAGGCGATGGACAGCGCCGGCTGGCTGCGCATGTTGCGGCGGCTGGAGCAGGGCGAGCTGCAGGTGATCGGGCGCGACGTCACCGCGCCGTCGCCGATCGCGGCCGAAGCGATCAATGCGCGGCCCTATGCCTTCCTCGACGATGCGCCGCTGGAAGAACGCCGCACCCAGGCGGTGATGGCGCGGCGCTATGCCGAAGCCGACAGCGCCGACGACCTCGGCCGGCTCGACCCGGAAGCGATCGAGGCGGTCCGCGGCGAAGCCTGGCCGGAAGTGCGCGACGCCGACGAAATGCACGAAGCCTTGATGGGGCTCGGCTTCGTCACCGTGGCCGAAGCCGCGGCGAACGACTGGGCCCCCTGGTTGAGCGCGCTGGCCGACAGCGGCCGCGCCGCCGCCTTGCGCCTGTCGCCGAGCGAGCCGCCGGCCTGGTGGGTCGCGACCGAAAACCTGCCGCAGGCGCAGGCGCTGTTCGCCGACGCCGTGGCCGAACCGGCGGTGACGGTGCCGGACGAGTACCTCGCGACCGTGTGGAGCCGCGAGGAGGCCTCGATCGAACTGCTGCGCTCGCGCCTGACCGCGCTCGGCCCGGTCACCGCGGCGGCGCTGGCCCGCGACGCGCATCGCGACCCGGGCGAGATCGAACTGGGCCTGCTGCGGCTGGAACAGGAAGGCTATGTCATGCGTGGCCGCTTCGGCCGCGACAGCCTGCTCGGCGGCGACGAGGAATGGTGCGAGCGCCATCTGCTCGCCCGCATTCACCGCTACACCGTCGGCCGCTTGCGCCGCGAGATCGAACCGGTCGCACCGCGCGATTTCGCCCGCTTCCTGTTCGACTGGCAGCACCTGTCGGCGTCGACTCGGATGAACGGGCCCCAGGCCCTGCGCGCGGTGCTGGAACAACTCGAAGGCTATGAAGCGCCGGCCTCGGTCTGGGAAAGCGAACTGCTGCCGGCGCGCATCGCCGACTACGATTCGAGCTGGCTCGACGAACTCTGCGCTGCCGGCCGGGTGACCTGGGCGCGCCTGCGTCCCGACGCGAACGCCGGCGCAACCAATGGCGCGGCCAATGGTGCGAGCCAGGCTGCGGGCAACGGCACTCCGGCGGCGCCCGTGCCGCAGGGCGTGCCGAGCGTGCGGCAGACGCCGATCGTGCTGCTGCCGCGGCGCGCCCTGGCCGATTGGCGTCTTGCCGCCGGCCGCAAGGCCGACCCGGCGCCGGTGTCCTCGCGCGCGCAGCGCGTCCTCGCCGTCCTGGAAGCGCGCGGCGCCTCGTTCTTCGACGAACTCGAACGCGACGCGCATCTGCTGCGCACCGAGCTCGAAGAAGCGCTGGGCGAACTGGTCACCCGCGGCCGCATCACTTGCGACAGCTTCGCCGGGCTGCGCGCCTTGCTGGTGCCGCCGTCCAAGCGCTCCTCCACCCACGGCAGCCGCCGGCGCCGGGCCTTGTTGACCGACCTGCAGGACGCCGGCCGCTGGTCGCTGACCCGTCCGGCCGACGCCGAAAGCGAGTCCGCCGATGCGGGCCGCAGCGCCGAGGCCAACGAACACATCGCCTGGCGCCTGCTCGAACGCTACGGCGTGGTGTTCTGGCGATTGATTCAGCGCGAAGCCGCCTGGCTGCCGCCCTGGCGCGAGCTGCTGCGCGTCTACCGGCGCCTGGAGGCGCGCGGCGAAATCCGCGGCGGCCGTTTCGTCAGCGGCATGACCGGCGAGCAGTTCGCCTTGCCCGATGCGGTCAACAGCCTGCGCCAGATCCGTCAGCGTGCGCACGACGGCGCGACGATCTGCGTCTCCGCCGCCGACCCCCTGAACCTCACCGGCGGCGTCCTGGCCGGCGTCAAGGTGCCGCGTATCCCCGGCGCCCGCATCGCCTTCCGCGACGGCGTCGCGGTCGCCAGCCTGCTCGCCGGCCAGGTCGAAGAACTGGCCCCGTTGCCGGCCGACGCCCAGCGCGAAGTCCACCGTCTGCTGTTACGCCGACCCGGCAGCGCCGCCGCCGCGGCCGAGGCCAGCATCGATGAAGTAATGCGGAATTTGGCGCGGCGGTAAGCGGGCGGCGACAGGTTTCGGCGTTCGGCCCATGATTCGGTTTTGGTTTTGGTTTTGGTTTTAGTTGCCGCCGCCGTAGCTGTTGCTTGCTATTGCTATTGCTATTGCTGTTGCTATCGCTGTTGTCTTTATCTTGGCTGTGGCTGTGGCTGTGGCAGTGCGCAGCCGGGCACTAGCGAAGGCCAAAGAAGACCCGGAGGGCGGCCCGCAGGGATGCGGGCCGTTTTTCATCGGGACAGGGATGTCCCGTATGAAAAATCACCGCGTATGCATCGAACGCGCGGGCCTGTGATTCAAAACAAAGCACTTTTCTTTGGTTACCTTTCTTTTGTTGCTTTAGACAAAAGAAAGTAACCCGCCGCTTTAGTGGCGGAAGCTTTGGGTTTGATCTTGATCTTTGATCTCGCCCGATCGAGCAATGCGCTGCAAGATCGCCGCAGCGATGTCGCGGCTCGCGCCGCTCCTACCCTGCGATAGCATGCCGCTTCGACGCACGACGACGGCCTCGTCATCTCTGCGCGACCCTAGTCGCGACTCACGTCGCTCCTACATGAGCAAGCCTGGCGGCGAACCGCCGGTCCAGGAGCGGTCGGAGCCGCGACTCGCACCGCTCAATCCCATTCGACCAACTGAATAGGCGACTGCGAACTGCGTCGCCGTTTCCCGCTGAAGCGTTAAGCCAGCGCGCCGAATCGTCTTGAACTTGATGAATGAATCGATACCGTTTCGCCGCGACGATGACATCGCCTTCGCGCGGGGCGGTGGCACTGTGATTCCGGAACTTGTTACGTCCAACCGCGAGCGTGCCGCCCCGCAACTCATCGCATTCGCCGCGGCATCGGGTGATGTTTCGCCCCAACCGCTTTGCCCACGCGGCTGTCGCTCGCCACGCGCCTGGGTCTGTTCAAGGAGCCGATCATGACCGTCTATACCAACCGCTTCCCCGAAACGGATGTTGCAACCATCGAAGCATCGACCGGCGATGCCGTGCAGACGACGCCCGGCTTCGAAGTGTTGGACCTCGATTCCGAGTTGAGCTACTGGCGCAATCACTATCGCGGCCTGGTCGATAGGCCGGGCTTGCGCTACAGCGACTACGAACCCGCGGTGAAAATCGGGCTGGACGCTTACATGCGCAGCCGCGGCAGGACCCTGGACGAGATGCGCGACGGCATCGACGTGGGCTATCGCCGCACCCGCGGAGCGTCGCGGCTGGAATGGGACGAAGCCCGCACCGTGGTCGAGGCAGCCTGGAACCGGCTCGAACGAAGGACTGCCCGCCTATGAGCCTGCGTCACGCGTTCGAGCGCGGTGCGAAGGCGGCCTGCCGCTTTACCGGGCAGCCGCTGTGTTTCGCGCTCGCGGTCGGCGTGGTGCTCGCCTGGGTCGTGTCCGGCCCTTTGTTCGGTTTCAGCGACACCTGGCAACTGGTCATCAACACCGGCACCACTATCGTCACCTTCCTGATGGTGTTCTTGATCCAGAACTCGCAGAACCGCGACGCCGCCGCGGTGCAGATCAAGCTCGACGAGTTGATACGCGCGACCCAGGCGGCCGAGGACGCCTTGCTCGACCTCGAGGAACTCGACGAGGAAACGCTCGAGAAGTTCCGCCAGCGTTACGAGCGCCTCGCCCGCAGGGCCCGCGCCGGCGCGCCCTGCGATGTGCGCCCCGTATCCGGGCCCGCCTCCAACACCACCCCCCAAAACGATTCCCAGCCGCTTGCACAATGAGGACCGTCAGCATGAAAAAGACCCAGCCGCACGCCCCGCAAGTCCGCGAATTGCTGTATCAGGCGCTGGAGACCGAGCAGGGCGGCATCAAGATCTACGAAGCCGCGGTCGAATGCGCGGTCAACGAGGACCTGCACAAGGAATGGCAAGGCTATCTGGACGAGACCCGCACCCACGAGCGCGTCTTGCTCAACGTGTTCGAGCAGCTCGGCCTGGACCCGAAGCAGCGCACGCCGGGCCGCGAGGTCGTCGGGCATATCGGCCAGTCCCTGGTCAAGGCGATCCGCATGGCCCAGCAGGCCGGGGATCCGGACGCCGCGCAATTGGTCGCGGCCGAATGCGTGGTACTGGCCGAAACCAAGGACCACATGAACTGGGAATTGATCGGCCACCTGGTCGAGCACGCGAAGGGCGATGGCCTGGAGGTCCTGAAGCAGGCGCACGAGGCGGTCGAGTCCGACGAAGACCATCACCTCTATCACACCACCGGTTGGACCCGCGAGCTGTGGATCGAATCCCTGGGGCTGCCTGCGGTGTTACCGCCGCCGGAAGAGGTCAAGCAGGTCGAGACCGCGATCGGCGCGGCCCGCGCCGAACAGGCGCGCGACCGGATGCTCTAATGCAGGGGAGCGCGGCCTGCGTTGCTGCGGCCGCCGCATCGTAAGGCGGCGGCGCGGCAGCGCAGGATGGCGGCCCTACCGGAGGCCTCCGCGATGCCGCCGCGATGCGTGCAGTCGGCCGCGAACCCGCTTGCCGGCGATGAATTCCGGTATTAGCCGATGCCTCGCGATGGCCCGCGTGCGATCCGGCTCGCCGGCCGTTCACCTCGGTTCAACGCCCACGGCGGCACAGTCGAGCCCCCGATGTTCCCGCCGGCGATTCGCGCCGGCCTTGCGAGGTAGCTCATGGCGCGCCCGATCTGGACCGGAACCCTGTCGTTCGGCCTGCTCAACATCCCGGTCAAGCTGATGACCGGCGAACGCCGCGTCGACCTGCATTTCCGCATGCTCGATAGCCGCAACAAAGCGCCGATCCGCTACGAGCGGGTCAACGAGGAAACCGGCGAGGAAGTGCCGTGGAAGGAGATCGTCAAGGCTTTCGAGTACGACAAGGGCAGTTACGTGGTCATCGAGGAGGCCGACATCGCCGCGGCCGCACCCGATCACAAGGAAACCGTCGACATCGACACCTTCGTCGAGGCCTCCTCGATCGGCGTTGAATTCTACGAAAAACCCTATGTGCTGGAACCAGGCAAGAAGGCCGAGAAAGGTTATGTGCTGCTGCGCGAGGTGCTCAAGCGCACCGGCATGATCGGCATCGGCCGGGTGGTGATCCGCACCCGCGAATACCTGGCCGCGGTGGTGCCGCAGGGCGAGGCCTTGATGCTGATGATCCTGCGCTACGCCCAGGAACTGGTGGACCCGAGCGACTACAAATTGCCCGAGGGCGGGCTGGCGAAGTGGAAGATTTCCCCGCGCGAGGTCGACATGGCCGAGCAGTTGATCAAGTCGATGAGCGGGGAGTGGAAGCCGGACGGGTACAAGGACGACTTCCGCCAGCGGCTGCACAAGGTCATCGAGCAACGGGTGAAGTCCAAGAAAGTCGTTCGCGGCAAGGCCGTGGACGAATCGAAACTGCCCGAGAACGCCGCGACCAACGTCATCGACTTCGCCGAGCTGCTCAAACGCAGCCTGGAGAAGAAGGGCGGGCAGGGCGCGGCCAAGCGCCCGGCCAAGAAGGCCGCCAAGAAGACCGCGAAGGCGACCAAGAAGCGCGCGCGCAAGTCGGCGTGACGGGCTGAATCGGCGCGTCGCCATACGCCGGACGACGACGTCTTGGAGCGCCGTCGCGGCCGACCGAATCGGGGCGGCTTCCGGCCGGTCCTCGTAGGAGACGTGGAATGAGCGAGGCCCGACTCACCCATCCCGAACGCATCGTCTATCCCGGCGCGGGGATCAGCAAAGGCGAGGTGGCCGATTATTACCGCGCGGTCGAGGCCTGGCTGCTGCCGGAGCTGATCGACCGGCCGTTGTCCCTGCTGCGCTGCCCGGACGGCATCGCCGGGCAGTGTTTCTTCCAGAAACACCATGCCGACAGCCTGGGCCCCGGTGTGCACCCGGTAAGTCTGCGCGAATCCGCCGGCCAGGCCGACTATGTTTACGTGCGCGACCTCGGGGGCGTGCTGTCGCTGGTGCAGATGAACACGCTCGAGTTCCATCCCTGGGGCGCGAAGCGGAAAACGCCGGACCAGCCGGATCGGCTGGTGTTCGACCTGGACCCGGCCGAGGACATCGCCTGGAGCGAACTCAAGCGCGCCGCCCGCGAAGTGCGCGACCGGCTGGCCGAGCTCGGGCTCGACAGCTGGCTCCGCCTGTCCGGCGGCAAGGGCGTGCACGTGGTGGCGCCGTTCCGGCCCGGCCCGGATTGGGCTGCGGCGAAGGCCTTCAGCGAGGGCTTCGCCGATGCCATGGCCGCTGAGTCGCCGCAGCGCTACCTCGCCACCGCGTCCAAGGCCGCGCGCAAGGGACGCATCTTCATCGACTGGCTGCGCAACGCGCGCGGCGCCACCAGCGTGGCCAGCTGGTCGCTGCGCGCGCGCGAAGGCGCGCCGGTGGCGATGCCCTTGCGTTGGGACGAGTTCGGGCGCGCGCGCTCCTCGACCGACTTCGATCTGGCCAAGGCCCTGCGCCGCGCCTCGCGCCTGCGTACGGACCCCTGGGAAGGCTTCGCCGAGAGCCGGCAACGCTTGCCCAGGCTTTGAGCCTCAGGCCGATTCGTCCGGCGGCGGCTTGGTGCCGGCCTTGCGCTCTGCGAAGTTGAGCAGGAACAGCACCAGCAGAGTCAGCAGGGTCGCGGCGAGGGCGAGCAGGTGATAGCGCAGGCCGGTACTGGCGCCGATAACCGCGACCATCAGCAACGAGGCCGCGGTGGTGATGCCCGAGACCGCCTGGCCGCCGCGCTGGGCGAATATGGTGCCGGCGCCGATGAAGGACACGCCGGCGACGACGGCCTCGACCAGGCGCAGCGGGTCGATATTGACCAGGAACGGTATACGGAAGCGCGGATCCATGATCGCCAGCTGGCCCACGCCTACCAGCAGCGAAGACGCACCTGCGACCAGCATGTGGGTGCGGAAGCCCGCCGGCCGATTTTTCAGTTCGCGTTCCAGTCCGATGGTGCCGCCGAGCACCATCGCGTAGGCGGTGCCGCCGACGACCCACAGCTGATTCATCCACTCCATGCATGCGCTCCCGGCCGAGTGAATATCTTTGATAACCGGGGCGATGTGAGGCGTCGGTGACCGCCGCCGCCGTGACGGCACGCAGATGAACCGACTACTCCGCGCTAACGACGTGCTGCCCTGGCCTTAACTCCCGAGCGGCTAGCGTCGGCTCATCGCTAACGGATCCAACCGATCCGATCAGGAGAGCAGCTATGCCTCGTGGAGAAAAATCGTCTTATACCGACAAACAGAAACGCCAGGCCGAGCATATCGAGCAGCAGTACCAGAAGGACGGCGTATCCAAGAAGGAAGCCGAAGAACGCGCCTGGGCCACGGTCAACAAGCAGGACGGCGGCGGCAAGAAATCCGGCTCGGGACGCAAGGACCACCACTGAGTCGCAGCCGTAAACCATCGGAACCGAAAACCATCGAAACGGGCCGTGCTGTGCCGATCTAGGCGCCGGCCGGTATCCATTGCGAAACCATCCTCGAAGAGGTCTCCAACATGAAATCCATACGTCTCACGATTTTCGCACTCACCCTGGCCGTATCCGGCGCCGCTCTGGCGGCGCCGCAGTCGGCCGCCACCGCCAACGACCCGGCCACCGCGACCGGCAACGAATCGGCGCAACCGGTCAGCGACACCTGGATCACCACCAAGGTCAAGGCCGAACTGCTGGCCACCGGAGGTGTGTCCGGCACCGACATCAACGTCGAGACCGTCAACGGGGTGGTCAGGCTGTCCGGCCATGTAGACGGCAAGGCTGAGGCCGACAAGGCGATCAACATCGCCGGCAAGGTCGACGGCGTCAAGAAGGTCGACAGCACCGCCTTGGTCGCAGCCAAGCGCACCAGCAGCAAGTAACAAGTAAGCGGTATGCCCGGCCTGCCGGCCGCACGGAGCGGAACGATGACCCAGCTAGCCGATCGTGTGCACACCGATCCCGCCGAGATCCGCCGATTGAGTCTCTTGATCGAGCGGCTGCCCGACGAAGGCTTGGTCGATATCGTTCTGGTCGATGGCAGTCGGCAGGTCGGGGTCGTCGCGACCCGGCCGAGCCTGCAGACCTTTCTCGATGCGGACGGCAACGAAGGCGCCAATGCGGTGCTGCGCCTGGAAGACGTCCACGGCGAGGGGCGGGTCGCGTATCTGTGGCTCGACGAGATCGTCAAAGTGCGCCCGCTGCATTCCGACGAGCGCGAGTTCGGCGCAGCCTTTAGAACCACGGCGCCGGGCAAGCCGATAAGCAACTAGCCGGACGCTATTGTCCGAGCCGCGACTGAAACTGCGGCGAGAGCCGACCCGTCCTCTGAGGGCTGCCTGCCGGCGCCCGTCGATCGATACCCACAGGAGCACGTCATGGCCGTTTGCGATGTATGCGGAAACCGTTACGACAAGTCGTTCACCATATCGATGGGCGAGCGCAGCGGTACCTTCGATTCGTTCGAGTGCGCGATCCACGCGATGGCGCCGCGTTGCGCGCATTGCGATTGCCGCATCGTCGGCCATGGCATCGAGGACGACGGCACCTTTTACTGTTGCGCGCACTGCGCCAAGAGCGCCGGCGTCACCGGGGTCGCCGATCGCGCATGAATCCCGGGTCCCGCCGATTGCAGCGGGTCCATACGTTCCCGCGCTCGCGAACGCTAGCAGCGCTCTCTGCACGGCGCTTATCGATCATGCTTCCGGCTTCACCGCAGATCGGCGATGCTAGGCGCATGCGCGTCATCCGATCGTCCGATCCCGATGTAATCCGCAGCGCCAGCGAAGGCGTCTGCTACCTGTACGTGCTGCCCTGCGCCTACGAGGATCTGCTCAAGCTGGGCTTCTCGCGCGGCCCGCTGGGGCGCATCCAGGCGCTGCAGGCGCGCTTCTTCGAATTCTTCGATCTGGACCGGGCCTTCCTGGTCGAGACCGAAACCGTGGGCGATGCGCGCAGGCTGGAACTGGACCTGCGCCGGCGCCTGGGCGAATACAACGCACCGGCGCCGTTGACCGTGAACGCGCAGGCCGGCGGCCGTAGCGAGTGGTATCGCGGCGCTTATCGATTCTTGAGCGAAGAGGCTTCGCGCCTGCAAACCGCCGGTCACCGCGTGCACCGACCGCTGCGCGAGTGGTTGCGTCATGAACTCGCCGCACGCGGCGACAGCCTCTACGATCGCAGCGCGGCTCTGATGTCGCAATTGCAAGGCGATGCGGCGCTGCTCGACCAACCCGGTTTGCGCGCCTTGCGGCGCAACTGGCTCGACTCGCTCGATGCCCATGCCGCCTTGGGCGTCGACCTGGAACCGCGCCTGCCCGAAGCCTTGCTGGACTGGTACCGCACGACTGGGCGGGGCTGAGGTCCGCGCCGCCACTCGACAACAGACAGATTCAACAGGGCCACCCGCCGCCTACAGGAGCGATACGACCATGACCCGACTCGACAAGCCGCTGCGACGCGAAGTGGAGATCGACGGCAAGCTGTACACCCTGACGCTCGATCCCGACGGTCTCAAACTGGCGGAAAAAGGCCGGCGCAAAGGCGTGGCACTGAGCTGGAACGATTTGGTGTCCGGCGATGCCGCGCTGGCGGCGGCGCTGCAGGCTTCGACCGAGGATTGAGCCCGCGGCCCGCGCGCATCGATCGGGTGCTGCGACCGGTCCCCGACAATCGACCGGCGAGCATTCAGCCGGTTCGCACTCGGAACGCCAGGCTGATGCGCGGGTCGACCACGCCGGGCGCTTTCGGAATGCCGTGATCGTAATGCTGCTGCGAGGCATGGCTCATGACCACCAGGCTGCCGGGTTCGAGTTCCAGTTGCCAGGTCGCGTGCGGCGGGCGCTTGGCCCGCACGGTCATGCGCCGGGTGGCCCCGAGCGAGAGCACCGCGATCGGCCGCCCGGGCGCCAGGTTATGCAGCTTGTCGTTGTGCAGGGCGACGCTGTCGCGGCCATCGCGATACAGATTCAGGCCGACGCTGTTGAACGGGGTCTGCAGCAGCGCGCCGACACGCTCGGCGGTGGCGCCGAGCATCTCCGGCAAGGTGTCGCGATCGAGGCGATACAGCGCCATGCGCCGCGGCACGTCGACCAGGCGCTCGTACATCATGCGCTGCTGCGAGGTCCACGGCGCCTGTTCGAACAGGATCGCGAACAGGCGCGCCGACCACTCGCGATCGAACACGCCCGGCAGATAGCGTACGCCGCCTTCGGCGTCGCGAACCGGTTGCTGCGGGTCGGTGTCGAACAGCGAATGCTGATGCATGGCCCATGATGCGGCGAAGCATTCTCACCCTGTGAGACGATGACCGCGCCGCGTTCAGGCCGCCGCCGGTTTCTCCAGCTTCGGCAGGAACCAGGCCAGCAAGCCGATCGCCGGCAGGTAAGCGCACAGCTCGTACACCGCCGCGAGGCCGATGCGGTCGGCGAGCTGGCCCAGCGCCGCGGCACCGAGGCCGCCCATGCCGAAGGCGAAGCCGAAGAACAGGCCGGCGATGACCCCGGTGCGGCCCGGCACCAGCTCCTGCGCATAGACCAGGATCGCCGAGAACGCCGAGGCCAGGACCAGGCCGATCACCACCGTCAGCGCGGTGGTCCAGAACAGGTCGGCGTGCGGCAGCAGCAGGGTGAAAGGCAGCACGCCGAGGATCGAAAACCAGATCACGTAGCGGCGGCCGATGCGGTCGCCGATCGGCCCGCCGAGCAGGGTGCCGGCGGCGACCGCACCGAGGAAGACGAACAGGTGCAGTTGCGCGTCCTGCGCCTTGAGCTGGAATTTCTCCATCAGGTAGAAGGTGTAATAGCTCGACAGGCTGGCCATGTAGAAGTACTTGGAGAAGATCAGCACCGCCAGCACGGCCATGCTGCCCACGATGGTCTTGCGCGGCAGGGTCGCGCGCGCGGCGCTCGCCTGCTTCTTGCGCAGCGACGGGATCTGTTCGCGGTACCACACGCCGACGCGGCTCAGGATCACGATCGCGGTCAGCGCCGCGAACGCGAACCAGCCGACGCTGCCCTGTCCGCGAGGCATCACCACGAACGCGGCGAGCAGCGGGCCGAGCGCGGAGCCGACGTTGCCGCCGACCTGGAACAGCGACTGGGCCAGGCCGTGGCGGCCGCCCGAGGCCATGCTCGCCACCCGCGAGGATTCCGGATGGAACACCGACGAGCCCGAGCCGACCAGGGCCGCGGCGAGCAGCAGCATCGGAAAGCTCGAGGCGCGCGACAGCAGCAACAGGCCGATCAGGGTGAAGCCCATGCCGATCGCGAGCGAGTAGGGCATCGGCCGTTTGTCGGTGTAGATGCCGACCAGCGGCTGCAACAGCGAGGCGGTGACCTGGAAGGTCAGGGTGATCAGGCCGATCTGGCCGAAATCGAGCTTGAACGCGTCCTTCAGCAGCGGATAGATCGCCGGCAGCAAGGACTGGATCATGTCGTTGAGCAGGTGGCAGACGCTGAGCATCGCCAAGATCGGCAAAGCGATGCGGCCGGCGGCCTCGGCGGGTTTTTCCGCGGTGTCGAAGCCGGGCAGGGCGGCGGCCGCGGAGGTGTCGGACGGCGCGTCGGAGACGGCGTTGCGGAGATCGAGCGTAGTCATGCCGACCAGTAGACTTCGCCGCGGCCGTGCCCGCACTATTGTTCAGGTCAACAATCTTCGAGATCGGGCCAATGCGCAACGTCCTTGCGAGCCAGGTCGACGCCTTGCCGGGCTGGATCGTCGCCACCTCGAACGACTACCCGAGCCATCACCGCATCGCCCGCCATCGTCATCGCCGCTCGCAGCTGTTGTACGCCGCGCACGGCATCATGGTGGTCGGCACCGAGACCGGGCGCTGGATCGTGCCGCCCGAGCGCGCGGCCTGGATTCCCGCCGGCATGGCTCACGACGTGCAGGTGTTGGCCGCGATCAGCACCCGCAGCGTCTACATCGAGCCCGAGGTCGGCGCGGCGCTGCCGCAGGGTTGCCGGGTGATCGGAGTGTCGCCGCTGATGCGGCAGTTGCTGCTGGAAACCCGCGACCTGCCGCCGCAGGCCGAGAGCGGCTCGCGCACGGACCTGATTTATTCGCTGATCGTGCAGGAGATCGAACGCGCGCCGGTGTTGCCGCTGGATATTCCGTTCCCGGCCGATGCGCGCCTGGCCAGGCGCTGCCGCACGTACCTGGCGCATCCCTCGCCGCACGACACCATCGACGATTGGTGCCGCGACCTGGCGATGAGCCGGCGCACCTTCACCCGGCGTTTCCGAGCCGAGACCGGCACCAGCTTCGCCCAGTGGTGCCGGCAGGCGGCGATCTTCGCCGCCTTGCCGCGCCTGGCCGCGGGCGAGCCGATCACCGCGCTGGCGCTGGACCTGGGATACGAAAGCGCTTCGGCGTTCACGACCATGTTCAAGCGCCTGATCGGGATGCCGCCGAGCCGGTATCTGGCGATGTCGGATGGGGCCGCGCGGGCGGGCGCCTGAGCCGGGACGATGCGGGAACGACGCGGTCTGGCCGGCGCAGCCGGTGCGCGGGCGATTGCGGGCTGCGCGCCGCTATCGGGTTTTCGCGGTCGCGGCTTGCGCCGCTCCTGCCGGGAAGCACGCGCTCAGGAGTAGGAGCGGCGCAAGCCGCGACCGAGCAACTGCGACAACGATGCAGCCCCGGCGCAGCGAGACGCAACCATCCCGCTGCGCCGAAGCCGAGCCGGCGCGCCCTGCGCCCGCTATTTGGCGATCAACAGCAGCAACGAGCGCGCCTGCATGCCATAGGCGACGTTCTCGCCGCCGATCGGGGTTTCCGAGCCGGGCAGCGCGACCGCGTTCGGGCCTTCGTTCCAGGTCGCGGTGTCGGTGACGCGGTACCACTGCTTGCCGGCGCCGGGCCAGGGCAGGACGAAGTTCACCGGGCCCGACCAGCCGTTATAGGCCACGTAGATCGCGCTGGCCGGATCGGCGAACTCGCTGCCGTCGATGCGCCAGGCGATGGCGTGATTGGCGCTGCCGTTGAAGTAGGCCGCATCCGCCTGGGCGCCGTCGGGCTTGAACCAGCGCAACTGCTCCATCACATTGCCGTTGCCGTCGGCGCCGCTGTAGAAATTCGCCGGGCGCAGCGCCGGGTGCGCCTTGCGGAACGCGATCAGGCGCTTGCTGTAGGTCTCGTGGTCGGCCTCGACGCTGTCGCGGGTCCAGTACAGCCAGTTCGCCGCCGAATCCAGGTTGTAGGTGTTGTTGTTGCCGAACTGGGTGCGCAGCACTTCGTCGCCGCCGGTGATCATCGGCACGCCGGCGCTCAGCATCATGAAGGCCAGCCCGGTACGCGCTGCCTTGCGCTGTTCCAGCACCACGCCGGCCTGGTCCCAACTGAGGTTGTGATCCTCGCCGCCGTCGGACGGGCCGTACGGCCAGGGCTGGTTGTTCTGTTTGTCGTTGTAGGCGTACAGGTCGTTGAGGGTGAAGCCGTCGTGGGCGACCATGAAGTTGATCGAATGCCAGGGCCTGCGGCCGTCGTCGCCGTAAAGATCGCTGGAACCGGCGAAGCGCGAAGCCAGCATGCCCGGGGTGACCGCCTCCACGCCGAGTTTGTTCTGCTTCTTGCGCAGCGCGTCGCGGTACAGGCCGTTCCATTCCGCCCAGCCGGCGGGGAAGTTGCCGACCTGATAGGAATTGCCGCCGATCGCCCAGGGCTCGGCGATCAGGTCGAGGCCGGCGCCGCCGCCGGCCGGCCGCGGCGGCAGCTCGGCGACGATGCGGTTGAGCGCGTTGCCGGCGTCGGTCTTGTCGAAGTTGAAGCAGCCGTGCTGGCAGCTGTTGCCGAGTACCGAGGCGAGGTCGAAACGGAAGCCGTCGACGCCGAGCGTATCGCGCCAGTAGGCCAGCGAATCGACGATCAGGTTCTGGGCGACGGCGTTGCGGGTGTTGTAGTTGCCGCCGACGCCGGTGTTGTCCCAGGGGTATTTCAGGTCGGCGGTCAGCGAGTAATAGGCCGGGTTGTCGAGGCCGCGCCAGGACAGCAGGTTGTAGACGGTCAGCCCGTCGCTGCCGCCCCAGGGGCCGCCTTCGCCGGTGTGGTTGTAGACCACGTCGACGTAGACCTTGATACCGGCGTCGTGGAAGGCCTTGACCATCGCCTTCCATTCGCGGGTCGGCCCGCCGGCGCTCTTGTCGGCGGCGTAGCGGCGGTCCGGGGCGAAATAGTTCAGGGTCATGTAACCCCAGTAGTTGTCGTTCGCGGTCGAGTCGGGGTCGACATCGTTCTGGTCGTTCTGCGCCTCCTGTACCGGCAGGAATTCGACCGCGGTGACGCCGAGGCCGGCCAGGTAGGCGGCCTTGCGCGCGGCGCCGGCGTAGGTGCCGCGTTCGGCGGCGGGCACGCTGGCGTCGTTGCGGGTCAGGCCGCGCACGTGCACCTCGTAGATCACCTCGTCCTTGAGCGCGCGCGTCGGCTTGGCGCCGGTCGAGGAGGTATCGGCGAGCAGGGCCACGCTCTTGCTGGCGCAAGCGCCGCTGTCCTTGTTTCGATGACTGGCGCCGCTGGCGTAGATCGTGCCGTCGGCGCAGGCGGCGGTGTTCGGGTCCTGGCTGATCTCGCGCGCATAGGGGTCGATCAGCAGCTTGTTCGGGTTGAAACGGTTGCCGCTGGCGTCGACGTCGCTGACGAAGCCGGTGCCGCTGCCCTTGCGCCAGGCGGGGTCGTAGGGCCAGTTCGGGCCCCAGGCGCGATAGCCGTAGTAAACCGTGCCGGCGATGCCGTAGCTGGTCTTGATGGTGCCGGTCGCGACCGACTTCGACCAGACCTGGGTCGCGGCGTCCTTGGTCATGCTCAGGCGCGCGACTTCCTGCGCGCCGGAGGCGGTCTTGTACAGCCAGACTTCGATGCGGGTGGCGCGCGAGGAATAGACCCGGAAATTCAGATTGCTCCGGCTCGCGTCGTAGCGCGCACCGAGTTGCTGGGCGTCGATGGCGGCGCGCGCCTCGCCCGTGCACAGCAGGCCCAGCATCGTCGCCAACGCCACGCCCGCCGCGCCATTCCACCACCGCGTCTGATCGCCCATCGCCACGCACTCCTGTCGAGTCGGAAGGCGCGCCGATACGCGCGCCGCCTCACTCTAAGGCCGTTGTTGCGCTGCTCCGGAGCCGCTGCAATCGTATTCAACGCCGCGATCCGTGATCGCCGGCGCGGCTCGCGGCGGCGACGTTCGGGAGGATGTTCAGGGGCATGTCGGTGAGGACGTTCGCGAAGGCGGGGCGAGTATCTGGATCGCGGCGGAGAACTTCGGTCCGCGCGCCAGCAGCCGCAGCCGCCGCGGGCGGCGCTGCAGCCACTCGCGCAGAGCCCGCCATTCGCCTTCGCGCCAGGCCGGGTACACACCGGACTCGGTCCAGTCGCACAGTTCGTCGAACACCAGCACGGTGCCGGGCACGATGCGTTCGTCCATCAGGCTCAGCACGGTGGCCGTGGATTCGTACAGATCGCAGTCGATGTGCAGCAGCGCGGCGGCGCCGGGGTGCGCGTCCAGCCAGGCCGGCAGGCTGGCGCCGAATTCGCCGGGCCACAGACTCGCGTTCGCCGGCACCCCGGGCAGGGCGCCGGTATCGAAGTGCCCGGCCGGGTAGACGCTGCCCGCACTGCGCTGCCAGGGGATCGGCAAGCCGGTGAAGGTGTCGAAGCCATGCACTCGGCGTTCCGGCAAGGCGCGGGCCAGGGCGCTCAGCGAGCGCCCTCGGAACACGCCGAACTCCATCACATGCCCGCTCGGGCAATGCGCGCGGGTCACCGCGAGCAGGCTGTCGAGGTCGCTCGCATGCGCCGCCGGCAAGGCCAGGAACGCGGCCGGGTCGAGCGTCGTGCCGGCCTCTATCACCGGCGCCGCTTTAGCCGAAGCGCCTGCGCCGCGCGGCCGCTCCCAGTTGATCTCTTCGATGCGGCCGTCGAAGCCCTGTTGCACCGGCATCGGGAAGAACGGCGCGAGCCGCTCGATGTCGCCGATATCGTGGCGCAGCGCCGGCAACTCGGCCCGGCGCACCCGCACGATCAGCGAGATGTTGTAGCCGTAGACCTTGAGCCGCGCCTCGCGGCAGTCGACGCCGGCGACGATCAGGTTGTACAGCAGCAGCCCGGCGTTCCACACCGTGAGATGGCCGCCGACGATATAGGGCCGCGCCGGCGGCACGGTGATCGCGAGCAGTCCGCCGGGGGCGACGAAACTCAGCAGGCGTTGCAGGAACTGGCCGACGTTGGCCTGGTGTTCAAGCGCATGCGAGCACCAGACCAGGTCGTAGCGTTGGTCGCTGGCGAAGTCCTCGAAGTCGCCGACGAAGTCCGGCCGGTACGCGCCATAGGACTCGAACGAGATCGTGGTGACGCGCTTGCCGTGCTTGGCGAAATGGCGCGCCTGCAGGCCGTCGCCGCAGCCGACGTCGAGCACGCTGTCGAACTCGTATTGGGTCAGCAACAAGTTCAGGGCCTGATCGGCCAGCCACGGCGGCGGCGGGTCTTTGCGCTTGCCGGCCTTGCGCGGCTTGATCCGGGCCAGTGGTTGCGGCTTCGGCTTGGGCTTCTGACTGGATTTGGGTGGCGCGATCACGGCGCGCAGCGGAGGCGTCTTCATGCCACGGCTCGCTCGCCGCCGGTCGCAAGCGCGACCGCCAGCAGCAGATTGGCCTCGGCCCAGGCGGCCATGCCGTAGTCGGGGCATTGCGGCGGCAGGGTCAGGCGTCGCTCCCGCCAATGACTGCGTCGTGCGAGCACCGCGTCGATCGCCTCGGCCATCGCGTCGACGCCGTCGGCCAGGTGGCCGCAACGGCCGTCGCCGAGCAGTTGCTCGGCCCAGCCGATCCGGGGGGCGACGACCGGCACGCCGGCGCGCACCGCATCGAACAACGGCCATGGGCCGCAGTCGCTGGTACTGGTCACGACCACGCCGTCGAAGCGGCCGATCCATTCGCCGCAGCGCGACAGCGGACATTGCGACAGGCCCAGCACGGTGCAATCGATGCCGGCGCGGCGCAGGCTCGCGGCAGCCGCGTCGAGGCGCTCGCCGACCAACTTGACGCGCATCGGCGAGCGGACGCGTTGCACCGCGGCGACGAACTCGGCCAGGCCGCTCGTGTCGCGGCCTTGCTGGTTCGCCGGCCGGCCGATCCAGGCCAGCACCGGCAGCGCATCGTCGTTGGGCGGCGCCGGCACGGCTTCGCCCCAGCCGACGGGGCGCACGATCCATTGCCGTTTCGACAGGTCTATCCCGCTCGCGGCGAGGATCGCCTGCTGACCGGGATGGGCGAGGACGAGACCGCCGCAGCGGGCGACATCGGCGCGCGCGCCGCCGCGCCGGTAGGCCTCGGGGCCGCTCATGTCGTGCAACTGCACCACGCTGCGCATCGGGTCCGGGCTGCGTGCGGCCTCGCGGGCGCGCAGGAAGATCCAAGCCTCGGCCTGGGGCAGGGGCTTCTGGGTGGCGGCGACGCGGTAGCCCGGCGGCGCGACCGCCGCCAGCGCCTGTTTCCAGTGCTCGAACAGCCAGCCCTTGTTCTCGGCGACGACGTTGAGGGTCGGCAACGACGGCGCAGGCACCGGCGCGGCCTTGCGCACGGCGGTACGCGGCTGAGCGCGCGCAATCACCGTGCCGGTCGGCGCCAGTGGCCGTTCGCGCAGGGCCAGGTCCAGCAGCGCGGCCACGCGCTGCGGATCGCCGGCTTCGCTCAGGCTGCATTGGTGGGCGATCAGATGGTGTGCATAGGCGCGGCGGCAAGCGATGGCCTCGGCGCTGGTCGCGCTGTCGGCGAGCAGCGCCCAATCGCGCGGCGCTTCGGTCAGGAACGGCTTGACCGCGCCGCTGCGCGGCCACACGTTGCGGCCGAGCACGATCGCCGGCACGTCCCACAGCAGGCCGTCGTGGGCGACGTTGCTGTTGAGGGTGAGGATGCCGCGGCAGGCGCCGCTGCGCAGCATCTCGTGGATGTTGCCGCGTGCCTGCGGCCACAGCAGGTCCTGCTTGCGCCGCAGGTGCAGGCGCAGATGGCGGTTGCGGGTGCGCGCGTCGGCCGGATGCTGCTTGAAGATCACCGGCCACGGCGGGTCGAGCCGGCTGACGTGGTCGATCAGCGCCTGCATGGTCCGCAGCGACGAGGGCGCGTGGCGGATGATGTTGGTGTCCGACTCGATCTGCAGCGGCACCAGCAGGAATTGCGCCGGCAGCTCGATGCGGTGTTCGCGATTGGCCTGCATGTACTGGTAGTAGCCGCTGAAACCGGTCGACTTGATCGCGGCGAGGCGCCGATCCAGCGCGGCGTCCTGTTCGGCGCTGAGCGGCCGGCCGTCCCAGACGAAGGGCGCGGCATGCGAATCGGCATTGATGCCGCGCGGGCTGATCTGGTAGTCGGCGCGCGGCAGCCAGCCGTGCTCGCAGTACAGAGCCGGCCCCAGCAGGCTATGGCCGCGCCCGTTCCAGACGATCGACAGCACGCGCGGGTTTCGCGCGGTCGCGCGCGGGTCGCGGCTGACGCAGTGGCCCAGTGCGGCGACCGAGCCGGCCAGGGCCTCGAACAGATCGCCGACCAGGCCGGCGGTGCGTTTTTCGATCGCGACTTTCATGGCGTGGCTCCTTGCGGGCGCGCGGATGGGTGCCGAAGTGGGTGAGCGCGCTGGCGGCGGCGCGGGCGTGGCCAGCCGGTGCAGGACGGCGGGATCGCGCCGCCATTCGCCGGCGTCGTCGATGTATGCCCGCGGCAGCGATTTCAGCCGGCTGATCGCACTGAGGTTGAGCAGCTCGACGCCGCGGCGGCCGAACGCCGCGGCCAACTTGCCGTACTGGCCGTCGATTTCCTTGAGTCGGGCAGCTAGGGCATGGCGACCGGTCGCGGCGAAGAAGTGATCGTCGGTGAAATCGACGCCGATCAGGCCGATCCGCCGCGCGCCCATGTAGGCGGCCAGGCAGACCGCGACATAGGGCGAGTTCTGGGTGTAGTGCAGGGCGTCGTCGGTACCGGCTTCGGTGCCGGCGTACTGGCCCAGGCGGAACCGCACCACCGGCGGACGTACCCGTCCGAGTTCGATCTGGGTGAACAAGGCCTGCGCATTGGACTGTTCGACGTAGCGGAAGCGGTCGTGCTTGAACTGCTGGCGTGGGTTCAGCACCACCAGATAGGTCGGGTCGAACAGGCGGCCGACGTCGTTGACGCCGATGGTCAGGTAGCGCTGCGGCCGCGTCAGGTGCAGCAGGGAAGGGCCGCAGCCGCAGACGACGAGATCGGCGCCATCGTGGAGTGAACGGTAGGCATCGAGGCGGACGCCGGCACAGGCGTTGGCGGTGAGAGATTTCATCCGGCCACCACCCACACGACGGTGACGTTCTTGGCGCCTTTGTCGCGCAATACGCCGACCAGGTAGTCTTTGGTGTCGTCGGTCGGTTCGCGCGGTGCGACGAAATAATAGGTGATCGGCGTGTCTGGCCCGTACTTGGCGAGTAGATTGGTGACCGTCTTGAAATACTGATCGATCTTGTGCATCGCGAACTTGTCGGGCTTCCCGGTCGCGTCGGTCTTGTGGAAGTCCTCGACCACGGTGAACTCGAACACAATGACCTGAGCGACCGCCTTTTTGGTTCCCGGCGGGGTCAAAATCTCCGCGGTCGCATCGGGTCGGTTATCGAAGGGTTCTCCGGCGACCAGATTCTTTTCGTAGTTCAGACGTGCTTCGTACTGGGCAGACGGCATTTTGCTGAACTGGTCCCTGGGCAGGATGACCGCGCCGACGCGCTTTTCGATCTTGATCAACATCAGTTTGTCGACGAATTTCTTCGCCGCGGCGGCCCATCTCTTGCCTCTGTCCACGGCAGCCGTCTTGGCGCGGCTCAGGAGTCCCTTGATGTTCGGGTCCTTGACGTTGACCTTGACGATCTTGAGAACGCCCGACCCCTTGTGCGCGCCCTTGTGCTCCCGCTTCGGGCTCGCGACATAGGCGTAGTTCCAGTTTTCCTTGTCGTCCACGACGGTCAAGGACTTCAGTATCTTGTGCGCTCCCTTGACCTTGGCGGCGACGGCCTTGGCGTCCTTTTCCTCGATGCGCTGTTTCTTGCTGCGCGCCTGGGTTTCGCTGGTGAGCATCTTGAGCGCCGCGGCGACGGCCTTCTTGTGTTCCTCGCTGCCTTCGGCCGGCGGTTCGTCTTTCTTCCCGGTCAACTTCCCGAACAGCTTCTTGATGTAGGCGACCGCCTTCTTGATCGCCTTGTCGATGGCCTGGTCGACCTTGCCCTGGACCTTGGTGATGAAGCCCTTGATCTTGGCGCTGATGCCGCCCAGGCCGATCAACGAAGCCAGGAAGCCGATCAGGATCGGCACGGCGTTGCCGAGGGCCTGTTCGACCTTGCCGATGGCGCCGCCGATCGAGCCGGTGGCGATGGCGTGGATCGAGTTGATCACCGACTCGACGAATTCCATGATCTGCGCGGCGCGCTCGACCACGAACATCACCACGTTGACGATCATCATGATCGCCTGGATGATCGCGCCGGCCGGGTTGAACATGGACACGACCTTGGCCACCGCTTTCTGCACGATGGTGGTGACGATCCAGTCCTGGATCGCGCCGATCACCATGTCCTTGAGGTTGGACAGGTCGCCCTTGATCTGCTCCCACAGCGCGGCCGGGCCGCCGCCGATCAGGGTCTGCAGATAGCCGACCAACTTCTCGATCACCGCCACCGCGGTCGGGCCGAGCAGTTTCACCGCCTTGGCGCGCATGCGCTCGTAGGTGATGCCCAGCACGCCGAGCACCATCTTCAGGATCGAGACCAGCGACAGGTCGCTCGGCACCTCGATGCCGGTGCCGGCCAACGCGCCGAACAGCCACTTCACGAACCCGCGCTTGAGGTGACCGAGGATGTTGCCGGCGAACGCCGAGAAGCCGCCCTTGACCGCCGAGATCAGGTTGGAAAGGAAGCCGCCGGGGTTGTCGAGGATCAGGTCGATGGTGTCCGCGCCCTTGCGCAGGATGCCCATCAGCTTGTCCTTGAACTCCATCAGCGCCTTGGCGACTTCGGCGATCTTCTCCTTGGCCTGGGTGACCAGGCCCTTGTTGGAGTCCTGGATCGCCTTGAGCGCTTCGTCGGCCTTGTCGAAGGCTTCCTTGTACTTCTGCGCCAGGCCCTCGGCCAGCGCCTGCTTCTTGTCCTCGATGCCGGACTTGAGTTCGTTGAACTTCTCGGCGTACTCGGCGGTGAGCTGGGCGCCGCGCGCGCGCACGCCCGGCGACAGCGCCGCCTGCGCGGTCGCGATCTTGGCCTGGGCCTGGGCGACCTCGGCCTTGGCCGCGGCGAGTTCGCGCTCGACCAGGTCGGCGACCTTGACCGCCAGCGCGTCCATCGCCGCGGTGAACAGGTTGCGCCCGGCCTCGTAGAAGCGATTGACCTCCGGCGGGAGGTCGAGGATCTGGTCCTTGATCCACAGCAGCGAACCGCCGGGTATCAGCAGATAACGCCTGAGCTTGTAGTCGAACAGCGCGTCTTCGACATAGCTCTTCATCTGCGCCAGGGCGGCGTCGGTGCCCTGGTCGAAGATCGTGTTGACCGAGGTCTCCAGGTTCTCCAGGCGCTTGTCGACCGCGGCCTTGGCGGTGTTGAAGGTGGCGACGACGAAATTGCTGAACTTGCTCAGCTCCAGCTCTTCGCGCGCCTTCTGCTGTTCCTGTTTGGACAGCACCTTGGTCTTGCTGCCGCCCTTGACCGCGAGCAGGCTGCTGACGCCCTTTCCGGCCACCGTCTTGGCCTGTCCGGCGGCCTTGGCCAGGGTCGCGCCTTCCTTGCCGCGGTACTTGCCGGGACCGGCATCGGAATCCTTCTGGACCGCCTTCTCGGCGGCCATCACCGCCGAGAAGCGCGGGTCGTTGGCGTTCTTGAGCCGGGTATCGGTCTGCTTGGTCGATTTCTTGGCGTCGGCGACTTCGGTCTTGCTGGCCTCCAGCGAGATCTCGGCGGCGGGCTTCGGCGCGGGCATCGCGGCGGCGGCGTCGACCTGCGGCGGCGGCACGCCGGGTTCGGGCGGGATCGGCGTGACCGGCTTGGCCGGGACCCCGGCCTCCGACGGCGGCGCGTTGGAGGTCTGCTTGAGATCGCCGGTGGCGGCTTCCTTCTGGTTGCCGACCTCGCCCTTGAGCGAGCCCTTGATCTGGTTGCCGGTGCCGCCCTTCATGAACTTCTCGGTGTCGCCGAGCGTCTTGGGCATGACCTTGGCGATTTCGGCGCGCAGGATCGACAGGAAGCTCGCGGTCTGCGGCTTCGGCGTCTCGGCCTCTTCGAGTTGGTCGACCTGCTTGGCGCGCGCGCCGGCGGCCTTTTCGTTGGCCGGCCCCTTGGCGGCCTTGCCGGACTCGTCGGACTTGCGCGACGGCGGCGGATGCTGCTTGAGCTTGCGGCTGTCGGCGTTGAGCTTGTCGACCACGCGCTTGTAGCGCGGGTCGTTGCGCGGGTTGGCCCGTTTGGCGACGCGCGCGACGGCCACGGTCAATGTCCGGGGCCGCCGCGCGGGGGATCGAGCGCGCGCATCGGGCAGTTCGCGCCGATTTTGCGGTACTCGCGGGTCAGCGCCGCCTGCAGGTGCGCCGCGGCGATGCCGTTGCCGCTCTGCAGGGCGAGCAGGCGCGCATGCATGACCACGTTGCGCCACTGGCCGCCGCTGAGGGCGCAGCGGCTGGCGGCATCCTGCAGCCAGTTTTCGTCGCACGCATCGCTGCCCAGGTGCAGGCGCAGAATCTCGTATCGCCGCCAGGCGTCGGGGGCGCGGAAGTTGACCACCACGTCCATGCGTCGGGCGAAAGCGCGGTCGATGCGGTCGGCGGCATTGCTGGTGACCAGCAAGATGCCTTCGAACGACTCGATGCGCTGCAGCAGGAAATTGGTTTCCAGGTTGGCGTAGCGGTCGTGCGAGGAGCCGACCTCGGTGCGGTTGGCCATCAGCGCGTCGCCTTCGTCGAGCAGCAGCACCACGTCGAGTTCTTCGGCCGCGCTCAAGGCCTGGTCGAGGTTCTTCTCGGTCTCGCCGAGGTATTTGTTGACCGTCGCCGACAGGTCGATGCGGTAGACGTCCTTGCCGAGTTCGGCGGCCAGCAGGCGCGCGGCCAGGGTCTTGCCGGTGCCGCTGGCGCCGGCGAACAGGGCGCGCACGCCGACTCCGTGCATCGCCACCTCGGCCGAGCCGCTCGCCAGCGGTTCGCGCCAACGGCAGCGCGTGGCCAGCGCGTCGATCTCTTCGCGGGTGGCGTCGTCGACGATCAGGTCGTCGAGCGAGCCGGCCGTCTGCAGGCGCGTGGCCAGAGTTTCCAGGCGCGCGGTCTGCAAGCTGCGGCAAGCGCGGCGCAGGTCGTCGTGTTGCGGGCGCTCGCGCTGGGCCAGGCGGGCGAACGCGTTCGCCGCCGCCGCGACCTGGCGCACGTGGCCGCTCGACAATCGCATGCGCCCGGACAGCTCGGCCAGGGTCTGCGCCGATGGTTCGGGCAGGCAGGCCGCCCAATGGCGTTGCCGTTGCGCCGGGCCGGGCAGGGGCAGCTCGATGTCGAGCATCGGCCGGCGGTCTTCGCAGGCCCAAGCGCCATGGCGCCCGGTGACCACGAACAAGGCCGTGTCGACCAGCGGCAGCGGCGCCAGGCGCCGGGTCTCGCCAGGCGGGGAGTCGGCTTCGACCACCGGCAGCGCGTCGAGCATCGCCGCCAGGGTGCCGAACAGACGCCAACGAGTCTCGTCTTCGAACACCGCTTCGCTGGCGACCAGCACGCCCTTGCCGAGCGCATGGGCGAGTGCGCCGGCCAGGGTCTTGCGGCCGTTGTGGATCGGGCCGCGGATCAGCAGCGCCGGCGCGCAAGCGCCGGTATGCAGCGCATCGAGGATGGCCCGCCCATCGAGGCTGGCGACGGGGAAGACGTAATCGCTCAAGCGCGGCAGTTGCGCGTGGGCGATATGGTGCAGCCAGCGGGTCGAGCCGAGTTCGCCGCGCAGGCCGTCCCACACCGCCAGGGTCACGTTCGGAGTCCAGTCCGGGCGCGGCGCTTCCGGGTTCGACAGCTGCACCAGGCCGTGTTCGATCAGGCTTTGCAGCGACTTGCGCACCTCGTCGATGCGATCGTCGCCGTCGCCGCGCTCGCGCCACCAGGCCATCAGCAGACCGAAGCTCGGCCGCTGGTCGCGGCGCTGCGCCTGCTCGAACACCAGGCCGAAACGCGGATCTTCCTCGATCAGGCCGATCGCCAGCAGCAGTTCGACGTCGAGCGGGTTCAGGCCGGCGCGGCGCAGCGCCGACAGCGGCAGACGTTGCGCCTGGGCGGCGGCGCGGCCTTCCCATTCGCTCAGCGCGGACTGCCAGCGTGTCGACAGCGATGGGCCGGCGCCGACTTCGCGCTCGATCTCCTCGAGGTAATCGGCGAGGAAGGGATAGGCCTGCACGGCATCGTCGATGTCGCCGTCGGTGCAGGCCTCGGCGATGCTCGCCACCACCCCGTACAGCGCCAGCTTGAGATGCGCGGGCGCGGTGAACGGCGTGCCGGCGAAGGCGGTGGCGGTCGGAGCGAGGAAGGCGTTCATGCGCGGCCCTCAGGCGAAACGGAAACGGACGCTGCGGCCGGCGGCCGGGATCCAGCCGGGGTCGCGGTCCAGCCCGGCCAGGCGCAGGCGCAGCGGCAGCGCCTCCAAAGACAGGCGCACCTCGACGTCGACGAGATTGCAGTGCACCTGCGCTCGGTGACGGCACACCAGCGCAGGAACCTCGGCGGCGTCGACGGCGAGTGCGCGGGCCAGACGCGCTTCCAGATAGGCGAGCAAGTAATGCAGCCAGCGGCGGTTGTGCTGGCGCGGCGAGTGCGACGGCGCGTGCGCGAGGCGGACGAGCCGGGCCGCGCTCAAGCCGGCGCGTTCGGCGCACCAGGCGACGGCCTGTGCGGACGGAGTCGATGCGGGCGAGCGGGGCAGGTCGGCGAGCACGAAGCCCTGCGGGTGCCACAGCCGCAAGCGTCGCGGTCCGGCGCGGTAGCCGAGCGCATCGACCGCGTCCCAAGGCTGCAGCCAGGCTGCGTCGACGGCCCAGTCGCGCGCTGCGACGAAACCGTGGGCCGGCGCCTGCTGCGGTTTGCGGCCGGCCAGATCGGCCAACAGCCGCCATAACGGGTCGCGGCGAAACGCCGCGCCGAACCAAGCCTCGCCGACCAGCGCCAGCCAGTTCCATGGCGACAAGGCCAGGCCGCGTGCGCGCGGCATGGTGAAATCGCCGTACAGCTCCAGGGCCAGGGCGGCGTTGAGCAGATACAGCAGGCCGCCGTAGTCGCTGTCGATGCGCACGCCGTCGCCGAGGTTGAAGGTCGGTTGCGGCGTGGTGTCGGCGGGTGCGGGCTCGGCGTCGGTCGCGGTGGCGGTATCGAAAGCCGGTATTCCGGTGGGCGTTTCAGTTCCGCGCGCGTCGTTTGCCGCCGCGGTCGTGTGGACGGCCGCTGCAGTGTCGCCGGTGGCGCGGACCCGAGATCGCCTGTCGTGTGCAACCGCTGTGGGGCTGCGCTTGCTGCGCTTGGCGGCCGAGGCGATTTCGGGCGGCAGCGACGGGCCGGGCGGTGACGCCGCCGATGGTTCCAAGCCGATCTGCGGCTTGGCGGCCGTCGTCGCCGCGATGGCTTCAACGGATGACACGAGCGCTGTGTCGGGGGCGATGGCTGCCGCCGGCCGCGTCGGGCGGCCGCGCTGCGGATGGGCCAGCGGCGCAGCCCCCGGTGGCGCAGGTCTCGGCTTTTTCGGCGCAGCAGCGGATCGGGACTGCGTCCACGCCGTGACCGTATCGGCGAAGTCGGCGCTGCGCAGCCAGCCGGGTTCGCGCACCGCGGCCAGGGCGAACGCCAGCAGGCGGACCGTCGTCGGCCGCAAGGCCTCATTGCGCAACTCGGGCATCGCCGCGAGCAGGCGAGCTGCGTCGCGACGCGAGGCGCAGGTCGCTGGTCTGACGCGATGGTCGGGGGGCGCGGCAATCGTCGCAGGCGTTGAAGGCGATGCATGTTGCGAGTCCGGAGTCGCAGCGTCGATGCCGTCTCCCGGATCTGCCGTTGGAACCGCATGACCGGACAGCAAAGCCAGCGGCGCCTGGTAATCCCGCGCCAGCGCGTTCAAGCCGCGCCGCGTGTCGCCGTCGTGCAGGCGCGACAGCCAGGCCGCGGCGTCGCCGTCCGGCGCCAACAGGCTCAGCGTAGCTGCGACCTGCCGGCCGTCGTCGAGCACCTGCTCGCGCAGCCATTCGTCCACCGCGGCACGCCCCAGCACGGTGCGCCACCACCAGTGTTGCGAGACATGGCCGCGCAACCAGTCGCGCACCAGGCAGGCGGCGAGTTCGCCGTCGTCGAACCAGACCGCCTCGGCGGTCGCGGCGCCGTCGTCGCGCCAAGGACGTTTCGCCTTGCGTTGCTGCTCGCGCAGGGCTTGCGACACCTGCGCGCCGAACGCAGCCGTGGCATGAGGCCCGGCCCGCAGCCTGCGCACCAGCAGCAACGCATTCGGCGGCAGTTCGCTCAGGCTCCAGTCGACAGCCGCCAAGGCCCGCTCCAGGCTCTGCCGGGCCCGCAGCGTGTCGCGCTCCGCACTGCGCAGCCTGACGCTGCGCAGTCGGTTCGGTTCGCGGCGCGTGTCCGGTCGGAGCATGCGGGCCTCGGCGGGTCGCGGCGCTTACTTGCGCCGCAACAGCAGGAACAGCACCAGCAACACCAGGATCAGGATCAGCCACCACCAGCGCTTCCACCACGGCTCGTGCGAGGGCGGCTCGGTGCCGGTGCCCAGGCTCGACAACGGGCCGTCGCGCAGAGTCTGGTCGGCGAACACGATGCTGACCTTGGGGTCGTCGCCCGGCGCGAGTCCGCCTACCTTGATCGTGTATTCGCCGGTGAGGCCGTGGTCGACCGGCGCGCCGGCGATCGTGCCGGCGTCGATCTTGACGTTGAAACCGCCCTCATGGCCCGGACCGACATAGTTGCCGAACCGGTCGCGCGGTGTGATCACGATCAACGCATTTTCGCTGCGCGGCTCGCGTTGCACCCGTACCGCGGAGTCCTTGGCGGTTGGGATCACCGGCACCTGGCGCTCGGCCAGGTCGCGGCGGCGGATCGTGCCGGTGCGCGGGTCGTTCCAGTCGTACTCGATGCGGATGCGATAGCGGCCGCCGACGTTGGTGGCGTCGAACTTGCCTTCGTAGCGGCCGTTGCCGACATGCTTGAGCTCGATCGCGTCGCCGACCGGCCTGGGTTCGATCTTGTCGAGCAGGCCGGCATTGCGGATCAGCTGGTCGAGTTTCATCGACAGCGGCGAGGTATCGTTGCGGACCTCGCCGGCGATGGCCTGGGCGCCGGCGTCGTGCAGCAAAGTGCCGAGGTTGGCGCCGGGACGTTCGATGATCGCGCGGATCGCGCCGGCCGGCAGGTCGGCGAGCGGGCCGTGGTCCCAGCCGACTTCGGCGACGACGCCGATCGGGCTGGCGGTGCCGAGGCGCGGCGTTTCGGTGACGCGCGCGCCGAAGCGGCTTTCCACGCCGTAGGCCGAGAGCTGGTACTTGAGGCCGGCGGTGCCGAACTGGCGCACCGTGACCTTCCAGTCGCCGGCCGGGCCGGCCTGCGGAATATTGACGGTCGCGACGCGGAAGTTCGGCCCGGCGGCGTTATGGATGGCGGTGGTCATGGTGCCGTCGGGGCGGCGGATCTCCAGCCCGGCCTCACGTGCGCTGCCTTCCCAACTGAGCACGAAGGTGACGCGGGTCAGCGAGGGATCGACGATGAAGCCGAACGGCGTCGACGCCGGCGTGCCGGCGGCCAGCTCGCCCAGGGTGCGGTCCAGCAGCGACACCGTGCCGCCCTTGAGGTGGGTGACCAGGTTGTCGACGAAGCTGTTGTCCATCGCCACGCCGTTGTTCGGGAACGCCGAACGGCCGGCGGTTTCGCCGGCGATTTCGTCGAGCAGCTCGGCGCTCGCGGCCATGCCGCCTTCGCCGAGGCCGATGGTGAAGACCGGGCCGCGCGGCAACACGTCGCGGGCGAGGATGCCGCCGTTCAAGGTCAGCAGCGCGCTGCTCGGCATCGCCGCGGCGACCGCGCATTTGTCCAGGTAGGTGGTGCCCGGCGGCTTGCCCGGATAGGGCTTTTCGACCGGCGCCAGGACCTCGCCCTGGCGCGAGATGCACGGCGGGTTGTTCTGCTCGCCATCGGTGAACAGCACGATGGCGGTGTCGCCGACCAGTTGTTCGACCGGAACCAGGCGCGCGCGTCCCATCGTTGTGCCGGCACCGATCGAGGTGCCGCCGATGTAGCTGTCGTCGGCCAGGCCGGCCGCGACCGGGCCGGCCCAGGGCGCGGGGATCGCTTGCCGCTGCTTGAAGAAATTGGCGCCGTCGAGCGGCGATTCGACTGCGGTGCCGCCGAACAGGACCATGCCGAGCCTATCGTCGACATGGCCTTCGGAGGAGACCGTCGCCGGCGGTGGCGGCGCGCCGACCGCGTCCCAGACCGAGGCGAACAGCTGCACCGAAGATTTCAGCCGGTCCCAGCGCTTGTCCGGCGAACCGGGAATGACCCAGTCCATGCTCGGCGACTTGTCGAGCACCAGCACGATGTTGAGCGGCAGGCGGCCGATATAAGCGACGCCGGCGCCGGAAATCGACGGCCGGCTGGTCGGCACCCGCACATAGGCCACGTCGCAGGACGCATCCGAGGGCGCCATGAAACTGGTGATGCGATAGCCCTTTCCGGCGCCGAAGGTGAAGCCGGTGAGTTCCAGGGTGATCGACAGGCCGCCCGGGCCGATGGTCGGTGCGCAGAAGTTGCCCGGGAACACGCTTTTGTAGCTGATGTCGAGGCGCGCGCGCTGAGTGCCGCTGATGCGGGTCACCGTGGCGATGTCGCCGGTCGGGCTGACCCCGACCGCCTTGCAGGCCACCCCGGCGCAACCGGCGTCGGCGACCGCGATGCTGGTGCCGTCGACGGATATCGTCGAGCCGCCGCCGATCGAGGCGGCGTCGAACTCGATCGCCGACATCGCGGTCTGCATGGTGGGCGGACTGGGCCCGCGCGAAGGCACCTGCAAGGTCAAGGTCTGGCCCCACGCGGCGGACGAGCCGATCGCCAGCAGTCCGCCGACCAGCCAAGACGCGGCGCGGGAAAAACCCATAGGACGTGTCATGCGTGTCATGGAACTCTCCTGGTTCAGGCGCCCACTACGTTGAAGGTGCCGGTGTATGCGATGTCGCTGAAACCTGGGACCGAGACGATCACGGTCGCCGAAACCACGGGACCCTGCGGGATGTCGGGGAAGTTGGGGACGGTGGCGACGATGGTGGTGGCGTTGGCGCTGACGATCGCCGCGCTGGTGCCGCGGATGCGCACTTGCGCGGCGGCGGTGAAATTGGTGCCGGTGATGGTGATGTTGTTGCCTTCGAGCTGGGCGGCCGGCGCGACGTTGCTGATCGTCGGCTGCGCCGCGACCGGTGCGGTGACGGTGATCTGGGTCGTCGCCGGCGTGCCGTTCGGCGTCACGATGCGGACCGTGACTCCGGGCAAGGGCGGCGCACCGCCGGTCGCCGGCGCGCCGGGAATGCCGGCCGGCACCACCACCAGCAGGCGCCGGGTCGGGTCGGCCGGGTCGGGGTTCACCGAGGCCGCCGGAATATTGTTGAAGGTCACCGTGTTCTGCGCCGCGGTGGCGCTGAAGTTGGTGCCGACGATCGCCAGCGGCGTATTCACCGCGAAGCTGGTCGAGGCCACGCCGCTGACGGTTTCGGTGCGCGAGATGGTCGGCGGCTGGTTGCCCGGATTCGGCACGCTGCCGGCGGCGCGCGACACCACCAGGTTGATCGGCGTGCCGGGCGCGACGCGCATCTGGGCCGGCGGGCTCTGGTTGAGCACCACCAGGTTCGCGTTGGCGGCGGCGAGCGGGTCCACCGCGGCGCCGGCGACATCGAGGGTAAAGCCCAGGGTGAGCTGGCGCCCGGGTTGCAGCAGGATCGCGCGGGCCTCGCTCAGCAGCGAGCCGAACAGGTTCGGCACCGTCTGGGTGCCGCCTCCGGGGCCGCCCTGCAGTTGCGCGAGCGCATCCAGGATCGCGTTGATCAGGTCCGACGACACCACATCGCCGGGCTGTACCTGTGAGGGAAGTGCCATGGAAGTTCTCCTGAGTGCTGGCTATGGGGCGCCGCAGCAACCGGCCAGGTTGCTGTAGTCCAGGCGCGCCATGTCGAACCGCGCGACCGCGATGTCGGGGAGTTGCCCGCTTGCGAAGACCAGCATCGGCTGCACCGGCTCGCCTTCGCGCACGGCCTTGAGGTTCTGCCAGGGGCGGTACACCCAGACGAACTCCTTCTGGTTCACGTCGGTCGGCGTCGAGGCCATGGCCTGGGCCTGCAGCGCGCCGAGCAGGCGCGCGTCGATGAACGGCGTGCTCTGCCCGGAACCGGGCGCGGGCCGGCGCACGATGCCGGTGAAGAAGGTCGTGTCGGAAAAGCCGCGCAGGGACAGGCTGTGCAGGGGCACGATCCCGAACGGCGGCAGGTAGCGGAAATACTGGGTCGCGATCAGGGCCGAGGGCGCCGCCGACGCGGCGAGCAAGTCGGCGAGATGCTGTTGGAACTGCGCGCACATCGCATGGGTTTCGACCAGGCGGCGGGCGCGCGCCTGGAACGCGAACGAGGACAGTTCGGCCGGGTCGAGCGGGTTGCGGTGGAAGGCGTAGCCTGAGAGGGCATCGGGTTCGAGCAGGCGCCGCCGCACCGCCCAGGTATCGACGAAGTTCAGACCGGCGCTGGTCCAGTAGACCAGGGCGATCGGCACGTCGCAGTCGCTGAGTGCGCTGTCGCGCAGTTCGTCGACCAGGCCGTAGTCCGGCGGGTCGCTCTGCCACGGGTCGAGCGCGTTGCGCTCGCGCGCCTCGATGCCGAAGCAGCGGTAGGCTAGGCGATTGCGGAACTGCGACGACGAGGGATCGAGGTCGGCGAAGCGCAAGGGGTTGATCGCGAGCAGGCGGAACTGCACGCCGTCGACGGTGGCATCGCTGTTGCAGCGAACGTTGCCCGGGTCGAGCCCGTTGGTCGGGGCGCGGCCCTCGCTGGTCTGCGCCGGCGCGATGGTCAGCACGTAGACCCCGGCGCCGGCGACGTAGACGCCGTCGGCGAGCGGATTGCAGTTGGCGAACACGCAGTCGCAGGCCGCGGCTTCGCCGGCGTCGAAACGCCGGGTCAGGGCGACACTCGTGTCGGCGGTCAGGCACAGGGTCTGGCCGGCGCGATTGACCGCCAGGCCGGCGCGCACCCGCAACACCGGTGCGTTGGCCTGGTCGAGGTCGGCGTCGCGCGCGGCCTCCAGGCCGAAGGCGACGCCGTCGCCGAGCGCCAGTCCGAGCCGCGCATCGGCGTCGCGACGGGCGAGTTGTTCGCGGGTCAGGTCCTTGCTGGTGAGCAGGCGCCCGTTGAAGAAGTTGACGCTGCGGATGCCGCCTTCCTTGACGGGTTGTTGCAACTGCAGGACGTTGTCGAGAGTGCTCATGGCGGCCTCATGCGGTCCCGATCGAATGCCATTGCCCGGCGCCGTCGGCGACCAGGGTAACGGCTTTCTTCTTCTTGACCGAGAACTCGGGCAAGCCGTCGATGCCGTCGCCGACCACGGTGTCGGCGAATACGGTCAGGGCGCCGACGTCGAGGTTCTTGATCACGTAGGTGCGCCCGGCGGTCGCCGGCACCGAGGCCGGCAAGTTCAGGGCGAGCTTGGCCGCGTTGCGGCCGATCACCAGGTACTGGCTGTCGTCGAGCGCCAGGTCCTGATCGAAGAACTGGATCGGCACCTGCATCGGCGAAATCGTCATCGGCGCGATGAAGTCCATCGCCATCGGTCCGCCGAACGCGGCCCCGTCGCCGGCGCCGTCGCCGCTGCCGGCGCAATCGCAGCCGCACAGCGCCCACTCCTGCAGCAGGCGCAGATGAGCGAGGAAGGGACGCGCACCTTCGTCGATGCGCAGGCCGGCCGGACTGCCGTCGACCTGCCAGGCGCCGCTCGGCGAACCGCCGACCCAGACCACCTCGAAGCTGATCCGCGCCAACAGCACGCAGTCGGCATCCGGGTATTGCGGACGATGGCAGCGCATCGCCGTCCACAGCGGCCGCAGTTCGGTCACCCAGAAGCGGAAGGCGGTGCGCAGGAATTCGCATTGTTGCTCGCGCGCCAGGCTCAGCCGCGGCGAGCCGAGGTCGAACAGATAATCGCCGAGGGTCGCGAACGAGGCCGGTGGCGACAGCGGGGGCGACATCGATTGCGCATCGAGCCAGGGTTGCACCGCGCCGCGCATCGCCTCGAGCCAGGCGGCGGGATCGGCGATCTGCGGCGGGCTGCTGTCGAGCACCGCGATGTTGCGGCGCAGCCAACGCACGAAATCGCGCAAGGCGTCTTCTTCGACCTGGGCCGGGGCGTGTTCGCGCAGCTCCAGCCGAAAGTCGTCGGCGACGCGCGAGGGTTTCATCAGCTCGTCTTCGGAGCGGCAGGGCTCGCCGGGAATCGGCACCGGCCGGGTCTTGCAGTCGGCATGGCAGAGAGTCAGGTACAACGAGATCTCGCCCGAGCTCACCGCCGGCGGGGACAGAGGTGGAGACAACGGCGGCGACAACGGCGGCGAACCCGGATCGAGCAGACGGTTCACCAGCGCCGCGTTCTCCGGCTTGGCCAGCCAACGGTTGAGCGCCGCGCACTGATCGGCCGGCACGCATACCAGCTTGCCGCTCGGCACCAGCGCCGAGCCGGCGGCGACATGCAGGCGCGGCCCTTCGCTGCCGTCGTTCTCGAATTGGATGCGCAGTCCGCTCAAGGTGCCGTAGCCGAGCGCCTCGCGCGCCAGCCATTGGTCGCGTCCGGCCAGGTAGGCGAACTCCTGGGTGAAGTCGTCCACGCCGAGCACCATGCCGCGCTCGTAATTGACATGCTGGGTCGGGTCTGCGGGCAGGCCCGTCAGCGTGGTCACCGGTTCGTTGCAGCAGCCCATGATTCGCTCCTGGAGTCTTGGCGGCTCAGCATTCGAGCGACAGCCGGTCGCGCCCTTGAGGGCGCGGCGCACCGCCGACGAAGCTGGCTCCGAGGTAGGCGCGGCCCACCACGGCATCGGGGATCAGCTCGCTTGCGCGGCTGCCGGCACCCAACTGTGTATCGAGCCCGAGCCGCGCCTCGCCGACGCGGTTGAAGGCCCAGTAGAAGCGCACGTCGAACACGGTGTGCGCGGGTTTTTCCAGTTCGACGATGCGCCGGGCGAGCCCGAGGCGTTCGTCGAGGCGGTAGGGATCGGCGATCACGCTCGCCACCGGCAGCAATACCGAGAAGCGGTGCGCGGTGCGGTGCATCGCCAGCAACTGGCGCTCGAACTGCAGCCAGTCGGTCTGCGCGGCCAGGCTCGCCGGCAGGCGGTCGGGCAGCGGCACCTGTTCGAACTCGGGCCAGGCGGCGAGGTGCGCGCTGCGCAGACGCTCGATGCGGCGATAGCGCCGGGCCAGGAAGTCGTGCCACCGTTTGCGCTCGCGCGCCCCGTCGCTGCGTGCGCAGAAGTCCTGCCAGTCCTGGGCGGCGGCTTCGCGCGCGAGCGGCGCACTCGGCAGCAGGATCTGCGCGACCTGCGCATAAGCGCTGGCATGGGCGAGGTTCAAAGCCTGCAGGCTGCCGTAGCGCGACAGCAGGAAGCCTTGCCAGCGGCCGCGGTCGGCGGCGCCGACGCCCGGCACGAAACCCAGGTGAGTCGAGCAGAACGCCTTCCATTCCTGCGCGGCATCCGGGTGCGCGGCGGTGTTCGGCGGCGGCGCCAGCGAGAACGGCGTCATCTGTTCCAGCGCGGTGGCGCTGCGCTGCTGCCAGGCGGCATAGCGGTCGACCAGCCCGGCATTGCCTTCGGCCGGCGTCCACAGGCTTTGCCGCATCACGTTGCGCAGGCCATCGTCGGGTGCGGCGCCGGCGAGCGCAGCCTCGGCGACCAGAGTCTCGACCAAACGCGTCTGGTAGGCCTCGACGATACGGATGCGGCCGGCGCCTTCGTCGCCGGGATCGGGGCCGTCGAACATCGCCGCGTCGAAGCCGGGCTCGAAGGCCAGGCTCAGGGCGACGCGCAGGCCGTGCACGGTGCCGCGCCAGCGGAAGAAATCCATAGCGTGGCGGACCAGCAGGCGGTGACGGCGTTCGTCCCAGGACGGGTCCAGGGCCAGGTCGAACCAACCGGCGAGCCACGCGAGCGCGTCCTGCGGCACGGTGCGCGCATCGAACAGGGACTGCACGTTGGCGACGCGGTCTTCGATCTGGGTCAGGGTGCTTTCGCAGTTGGCGAGCCAGCGTTCGAGGAAATCGCCGTTGGCGCCGTCCTCGCGGTACAGCGCCGGCAGGAAGCGCTGCGGATAGGAGAAACGCGGCGACCACACCCGCAGCGCGCGCAGGCGCGGTGTGGCGGTGCCGTTGCGGCCGACCAGGGTCACGCGCAATTGCAGATAACGGCCGTGCGCCTGCTGCAGCAACAGCTCCCAGGTGCCGGCGCCGGCTTCGCGGCGGGTCGCGCGTGCGGCCTCGCGGCGCAGCCAGGGCAGCTCCGGGCCGCTCGCGCGCAAGCGCGGCATCGGTTCGCGCAGCCAACTGCCGATGACCTGCGCATCCGCCGCCGGTTGCGCTTCGCCGTCGAACCAGCCGCTGAGCTCGTCGCCGGCGCGGCTTTCGATGGCGATCGCGGTGTCGGGCGGTATCGCCGCGTCGAGCAGCAGCTTGTCCCAGACCGTGCCGAGCTCGTTGCTGTCGAACACCGGGGTGACGAATACCGCCTGCGCCGCGTAGCGTTGCCGGTGCTGCTGTACCACCGGGGTCCAGCGCGGCAGGCTCAGGCCGCAGTCGTAGTGGGCCTTGCCCGCGACCGAAACCAGCGCGCGGCCGCCGTAGCGGCGCAGCGGATACAGCTCGGCCGGCGCGCGCAGGGCGAACTGCCCGTCGCTATCGACCACCTCGAAGGCGTGGACCTGGTTGCCGACTTCGCTGGCGATGAACAAGCGCGGCGGTGCCGGCTCGGCGGCCGCGGCATGGCCGAGGCCGCTGGCATGGACCATGTCGTGAGCGAGCGCGGGCAGGGCGTCGAGCCATTGCGAGGCATCCGCCGACCAGGCCGAGCCTTCCCGGCGCAGCCGCACCACCCGCGAGCGTTGCAGCGGCGCATCGCGATCGAGCAGCAGGACCGTGCCCGCGCCGGTCGATTCGATCGCGATCGGATCGAGCAGGGGCACGCCGAGCGCGGACAGATCCAGGCCGGCCGGGAACCTCACCGCGGCTTGCTCGCGCAGTGGCCCGGCATGCGGTTGAAAGTCGTCGATCATCGCCGCCGCCAACGCCAAGGCAGTCTGTCCGCGGTCGACCACGGCCAGGGTGCAGTCGAGTTCCCACAGGCGCCGGTGCGCGCGATCCAGCACCCAGGCGCCGCCCCCATGGCGCGGGCACAGGTCGAAGGGCTCGAACGGCACCGCCGCCGGCCAGCCGGTTTCCAGCGGCGGGCCGCCGGAGATCAGGTCGAAACTCATCAGGCCGCGCAGGTCGCCGCGCGCGAACGCGGCGACGAGGTAGTCGTCTTCGGTCACGACCACGGCGAAGTAGCGATCTGCGGCGGGCGCCTGCGCGGCCTGATGGGTCTCGAAGGCGAGGCGTCGCTCGCGCCGCGTCTGCGCGCAATCGGCCGGGTCGGCCGGCCAGAACGCGGTTTCGTCGCCGCCTTCGCTCGACACCACGCGCAGGGACGCAGCATCGTCGGCGACGCGATAGACATTGCCGTGGCGGTCGGCGGCGGCCGGGCGGCGCGCGTCCAGGCTTAGCGGCGTTTCGCCGAGCGTCGCCGGCAATTCGATCGCCTGCGGCTGCAGGGTGATCTCGCTGCGTGCCGGGTCCCAGCCGGGCAGGGTGGCCGGCGCCGCCGGCATCGGGCTGGCGAACAGCTCCCACCAGAACGACAGCGATTGCGCGACGACGGCCTCGTTGAAGCCTGCCTCGTCTGCGTCCGCGGTGGTGCAGCGCGCCCAGTCGTCGCGGCCGTACAGCATCTGGAAGCGGGCGCCGTTGACGTTCATCAGCAGGTCTCCGGCACGACCGGCACCGGCAACAGCGGCGTCGCGGCGCCGGTGGAACCGCCGCCGCCGGCGTTGCCGCCGCCGCGCAGCGCATCCAGCGACATCGCCTCGCCGGCGACCACCGAAATGCCGAGGATGCGCGGCAACTCCAGCCCGCTCATCTCGATCACGTCGCTGGCGCTGAGCTCGCCCTCGGCGAGCAGCACGTCGGCGACCGAGGTCACCCCGGGCACGCGCGCGACTTCGGCCAGCAGCACCCGGCTGGCGACCGCGGTGCGCAGCGGCCAGCCGCGCGCGGGGTCGGCGCCGCGCGGAGTGAACAGGGCGCCGTTGCGCGGCATCGCGCCGGCCGGGCCGATCGGTGCGAGCACTTCGCGCAGGCGGCGCTTGACGTCGTCGACGACCTGGGCGATCGCGTAGCCCGCGGCGGCTTCGATGCCGACCGAAATCCACAGGCCTTTGTAGTCGGCGCCGCGCACGACCAACTCGGTGGTGACCAGGCGGCGCGGATCGAGATGGCGGCACAGCGCGTTGAGGAACAGGCGGTCGGCGCGCGGCGCGTCGGGCTGGGCCGGATCGGAGCGCGGGATCGCCATCAAGGTGACCACGCCGGGCGCCGAGCCGGGTTCGTTCGGCGCCAGGTCGGGATGGAACGCCGGCAACACTTCGATGCGGCCGATCTGCACGCCGGGGGCGCGATAGGCGACCGATTCGAAGTCGTCGATGCTGACCATGCGGTCGCGATGCTGCAGATGCCGGCGCACCTGTTTCTCGCCGGTGTCGGCCGATTCGGCATCGGCGCCGCCCCAGGTCTGCACCGGGTTGAGCACGGCGAAGCCGGACGGCAGTTGCGGCGCGTTGTCGATCTTGCCTTCGGCGACATTGCCCTGGGCGCCGAGACAGAATTCGTAGGCGGCGAACACCCGCGCGCCGAGCGGCAGGCGGCGCCCGCGCAGGCCGTCGCCGAAACGCAGTTCGCCGGCTTCCGGGTCGAGTTCGAACACCTCGGTCGGGCCGGTCTCGACGCAAGCCAGGTCGCGCGCGCTCGAACGCGGGTCGGACACCGGCACTTCCGACGCCGCCGCGGCGAGGTCGTCGATTTCGCTCCAGCGTCGCGGCGCCGCCGCACCGACCCGGGTCGACACGCTGACCGAGTGGCGCAGTACCGGCCGGCGCGACAACCGCCGCACTTGATCGGGCCGGCCGTCGCCGTCGGCGAGCGGTTCGGCGGCGATGCGCTGGATCTGCCGCACCGGGGTGGCGTTGATGCCGGCCCAGCGCATCCGTGCCTGCGCCGCGCCGTCGGCGCGCACGCGCAGCCAGGTGATCACGCGCCCGGCCAGGGCCGCGTCGTCGAGGGTCGGCGGCATGTCGCCGACGCCGCCTTCGAGCGGGTCGATGTCCTGCCAGACTTTCAGTTGCGCGGCCGGCGGCAGCGCCAGTTGCACCACGCCCGGCACCGACAACAGATCGACTTCGGTGCGCGGTTCGAGTTGGCGATAGCTCGGCGCCGGACGGTCGCTGCCGTCGCGCGGCACGCGGCCGTCGGCCGGCACGTTCGGCAGTTCGAAGCGCAGCAGTTGCCGGCTCTGGGCGTTGCCGGCCGGCAGCAGCTGCGCGCCGACCGTGTCCAGCGCCGGCACCAGGCCGAGGGTCAGGGTACGGCCGCCGAGCGCATCGCGCAGCGCCTTCCACGGATCGTCGGGCTCGCCGGGCGCGTCGGTCTTGCGCGCCAGCAGGGCGATCCACAGCGAGCGGTCGACGGTGTCGGCATTGAGGTCGACGCTGTCGACGACCTTGCGATCCAGCGCCAGGGTCTTGTACAGCTGCACCTCGGACGGGAACGGCAATTGGTAGGAGGCGTACAGCAGCCGGTAGTAATCCAGCAGTTCCTGCGAGGGATCGTCGAGGCGGCGCTTGAAGTAGACCCGCGCCTCGACCGGCAGCACGTCCAGGCCGAGCTGGGTGCGGAACGGCACCGAACCGGCGCGCACTTCCAGGTCGGCCGGCAAGGTCTCGACCTTGGCCGGGCCGCGCTCGTTGGCGATCGCCACCAGGCCTTGCGCGGCGCTCGCGCTGGCCAGCGGAATGCGCAGCATCTGCAGGAACTTGAGGCGGTTGCGTTCCGGCGTGAGGTTGGCGCGGTACAGCAGGTTCTCGGTGAGGAAGGAGAACAACTGCACCAGGGTCACGCCCGGGTCGCTCTGGTTGAAGTTGGTCCACTCCGGCGTGTGCACGCTCGCCCGCGCCAGCGTGTCTTCCACCAGTTGGGCGAAGCGGCGATCGTCGATGGGCGGGGGCGTCAGCGGCATGGTGCGGGCCTCAGGTCACGGCCAGCGGAATGGCGAGGCTGATGCGTTCGCGCGAGGCGGTCGCCACCAGCCGGTAGGTGATCGTGGCCACTGCGGTCTCGGCTTGCGTGGGGTGCGCGGCGACTTCGACCGCTTCGACCTCGATGCGCCGTTCCCAGCGGGTCAGCGCGCGCTGCACCGCATCGCGCATGCGCGCATGAGTGGCCGGGTTGTTGGGTTCGAACAGGAACCGCGCCAGGCCGGCGCCGAACTCGGGCACGCCGACCCGTTCGCCGGGTTCGGTCTTGAGGATCACCGCGATCGATTCGCGGATGTTGTCCTCGCCGGAGGACCAGACGAACCGGCCGTCGGCGCCGACCCGCGGCGGAAACGACAGGCTTTGGCCGAAGATGCTGCTCATGACGAGTCCTTCTTGCCCTTGAGCCCGGGCACCGGGAAACAGATCACGAAGTAGGGCAGCCAGCGGAAGATCAGGTCGAACAGGATGACGATGATAATCAGCAGGATCAGCGCGCAGATGGTGATGATCGGAATCGACAGCGAGCAGATCATGCCGATGTTGATGCCGCCGCTCTGGCAGGGCGCGCCGTCGCCGGCCGGCAGGTCCTTGTGGAACGGCCACGGCAACACCGACAGCACCAGGTCGACCAGGCCCATGCCCTTGGCGCGCTGGACTTGGCCGCAGAGCATGTCCGACAGCACGAAGGCGGTGTTCTTCTGATACTTGCGCAGGCCGGCGGGGCTGGTGTCGGCCGGCAGCGAGATGCGGATCGGCCGCGCCGGCGCATCGGAATCGAAGAAGCTGGCCAGGCGGAAGCGTTCGCTCGGTGCCGACAACAGCGGCGGATGCAGCGGGCCGCAGTCGCGGCGGCCGTGGACGAAGCGCAGCACGAACCAGCCGCCGTCGCCGAGGTTGGCGCCGAGGCTGTTGCCGAGCGCGTTCTTGACCTGCAGTGCGAACGGCACCGGCGGCGCGTCGGTTTCGGCGGTGGCTTCGAGGGCGCGCGCGTACAGCGCGGTGAAGCGGTCGACCTTGCGCGCGACGTCCTGCCCGGGCACGTTGCCGGCGACCGGGTCGGGATCGATCGAGGCGTCTTCGCCGAGGCTGTCGAGCGCGCTGTAGGGCCCGTTCGCGGCGAGGCTTTGCTCGACCCCGGCCAGGCAGAAACTGAAGCGCGGCCAGTCGGGCAGGCCGCGGGTGTCGGGCGTGGCGGCGAAGGTCGCAGTGCTCGCTTCGAGCTTTTCGCGCACGCCGGGCGCGCGGATGGCCTTGAGCGCGGCGCGCATCGAGGCCGCGACCGGATATTGCGCGGTCGGTTGCAGCGCGGCGATCAGGGGCGCGCTCATGACCACGGTGCCGAGCCAGTCGTAAAGGACGCGGCGGTTCGCCGGCAACTGGGCATAGCCGGCGCCGTTATGGTCGATCGCGTTCCAGACGTCGGGCAGATAGGTCTGCAGATGGTCGGCGCAATCCAGCAGCACCAGCCACGACGCGCTCTGCTGTTGCAGGTTGAAATTGAATGCACGGGCGACGCGGTCGCCGGGCGGCTCGGCTTCGTCGCCGATGGTCGGCGTGGAGGCCGGCGCGGCGGCGAGCTTGAAGGCCGAGCGGATCATGGTCTTCCACGGCTCGCTGACGTCGATCTGGAATTGCGCGGTGCGCGCGAGCTTGGAATTGGCCGGAGCCGGAACGCTGGCCGACAGCTGCTCCCGCTGGGCGCTCGCGTAGGCCGGCGAGGGCGCCGTATCGACGCGGCAGCCGAGGTATTCCTCGCGCCGGCCGACCGGCACGCTGCCGGCCCACAGTGCGCGGCGGCCTTGGCTGTCGTCGAGAAAGCTCAGGGCGAACGCCGGCAGGCGTTCCTCGCCGGGCACGAAGTCGGCGTTGTCGTTGCAGCGCTGCCAACGCGCGCCCTGCAGGTCTTTCAGATAGGCGAACTCGTGCAGCGCTCCGCTGGTATCGCCGGGCACCGGCATCAGCCGCCGCAGCACCATGCCGACTTCTTCGCCGCCGCCGCGCACCAGCGCATGTTCGGGCAGGCCCTGGATGCCGCAGACCAGGCTCGCGGTCGCGACGTAATGGCGCTGATGCGCGGGTTGATACAGCTTCAGCGGTGGCGCCTCGGCGTCGGCCGGGACGAGCCGCGGCTTCGGTTGCCTGGCCGCGGCGGCGCGGCTGGAGGCCTGCACCAGTTGCGGCATCGGCGCGCGCTCGACCAGGTCCGGCGGGTCGACCATCGGCTTGCGCCAGGTCTCGTACCGGGCGACCAGCTTGTCGATGCGGGTCGGGTCGCGCGCCAGGGTGCCGAGCAGTTGCTCCATGAAGTCGTCGCTGGCGAAGCGCAGGATCGCCGGGCGCGCCTGTTCCGGGCTGGCCGCGGCGCCGGCGGCATCGTCGCCGAAGCGCGACCACAGCGGTTGCGGCGCCTGCCAGCGCAGGGGATGGGCGTTCATGGCGTCCTCCGCGGGCGGGCGTGGCGATCTCGGCGATCTCGGCGGCTGGCGGTCATCGGCTTCACCAGATGTTCCCCGCGCCGGGGGTGTAGGAGGCGCTGATGATGCAGTTGCAGATCACCGTGTCGGCCTGGACCACGCCGGAGAAGCGCGACATCGCCGAGTCGACCGTGACCATGCCGGCGCTGACCGCGACCTGGCTGGCGTTGACGGTGACCTTGGCCGCGGCGGTGACGGTGATGCCGGACATTTCCAGCTTGACCGAGTTGCCGTTGCCGTCTTCGATCTCGACCGCGCCCGGTCCGTCCTTGAGAAGGATGCTTTGGCCGCCCGGCGTTTCCAGCAGCAACTGTTCGCGGCCGTCCTGGTCGTCGAGGGTGATCTTCACGCCGTTGCGCGAGCGCAGCACCTTCTTGTAGTTGTTGCCGGCGCCGTCCATCGATTCGGGCGGCTGGTCGCGGCCGTTCCACAGCCCGCCGATCACGTAGGGCCGGCGCGGGTCGCCGTGTTCGAAACAGACCAGCACCTCGTCGTCGACGTCGGGCACGAACCAACTGCCGCGGTTGTTGCCGCCGAACATCGTCGCCAGCCGCGCCCAGCCCTCGTAGCGCTGGCCGCCGGCATCGGGCGACCAGGGCAGGGTGATCCGCACCCGGCCCTGCTGGTCGGGGTCCTTGATGTCGGTGACCAACGCCACCAGCACGCCGTACCAGCGCCCGCCCCAGCCGCTCGGCAGGCGTTCGCTGAGCAGTTGTTCGAACGGCGGCAGCTCGACGATGCGCATGGCTCAGCCCCGTCCGATCGCGGGCCGGTCGCACCAGAACTCGGTGCGCACGCCCAGTTTGGGATCGAAGCGGATCTGCACTTCGGTCACGGTGTAGTCGCCTTCGAACAGCGGCCCGACGCCCTTGATGCTCAGCTTGGTGCCGACCCGCAGCGCGTCCTTGGTCTCGGCGACGCCGTGACCGGTGATGAAGCGCCGCGCCATGTGGCGGAAGCTGGCTTCGGCCAGGGCGCGCGCTTCGCCGTCTGAACTCGGCAGGCCGTGCGCGAGCGCGTCGACGCGCGCACCGAAGGCCTGCTGCAGGGTCTCCGCGCCGCTGGGACCGCCGTTGAGTTCGGCGCGGATCGCCGCTTCGTCGGCCTCGTGCTTGGCGACGCGCTTGTCGGCGACGCTCCAGCCGGCGCCGACCAGGCGGGTGCGTTGATGAGCGAGGTCGGCGCAGACTTCGAACTCGCGCAAGGGCCCGGCCCAGGACAGTTCCAGCGACTGGCCGTTGCGTTGCGCGCGTTGCGCCGCCTTCAGCTGGCTGCCCTCGACCCAGATCTGCGCGTCCTCGCGCCGGGCCAGGTCGCGCAGGAACGCCAGGTCGCTCTGGTTGACCTGGGCCAGCAACTTATAGGTTTCTCCCTGCACGTCGGCCTGCGCCTGCAAGCCGTGGTCGCCGGCGATGCTGCGCAGGATGTCGGCAAGGCTGGCATCGGCGAAGGCGCGAGTGCGCCGGGTCATGCGCAGGTCCTGCAGGCGGTCCTCGGCGCAGACGCCGATCTGCGGCGTGCCGCCATCGGGGAACTTCGCCGACAGCGCGCTGATCCGGCCCTCGAACAACTTGCCGTCGCCGAGCGTGATCGTCAGCGGCTTGCCGAACTCGAGCAGGTCGCGGCCGAAATGCTGGAAGCCGCCCTTGTCCGGGCCGCCCCAATTGCCGAACACCAACTCGCAACGGGCCAGGCCGGCCTCGGACTCGACGATGTCGAGCGACATCAGCGAGCTGGTCAGCGTGGCTTCGCGCTTGCCGTCGATTTCCACCGACGGACGCGAAGCTTTGATCGGCAATGTCGCGGTATCGCCCATGGGTCGGCTATGGCTCCGTCAGTGCGCCCAGACGCGCAGGGACTGCTGGTCGATCTGGCGCAACGCCGTCTGCACGTCGCGCGGTTCGAGTTTTTCCGGCGGCTCGCCCTCGGACCTGGCGCCGGCGCCAGCGTCCGGCTTGGCCGCGGGACGCGGCTCGGCCAGCACTTCGAATTCGTTGATGACGACCGCCATGACCGGGCTCCTTATCCGAACGAGATCGAGCCGCCGGCGCTGCCGCCGAGGGATGCGTTGAGGCCGGCGCCGGCGCTGGCTCCGGCGTCGAGGCCGACGCTGCCGCCGAGGCCGGCACCCAGTCCGCTGCCGAAGCCGGCGCCCAGCGAAGCGCTGCCGCCGATGCCCGCGTCTATGCCCAGGCCGACACCGATGCCGGCGCCGCCGCCGATCGACGCGCCGGCGGACAGATTGAGATCGACGAGCTGGCCCGGCGACATGCGCAGCGGATCTTCGATGCCGTTGGCCGAGGCGATGCCCTGCCAGTCGGGCTTGCCGCTCTTGCCGGCCATCGACTGCAGCGAATCGCCTTCGTTGGCGCTCTTCAGCGGCGCCTGGCCGGGCTGGTTCGGCACCTTGCCTTCGCCCTCGAATTTCGCTTCGAGGATCTTCTGCTGCGACAGGGTCATGGTGATGCTGGAGCGCAGCGGCTTGCCGTCGGGCGAAAAGAACTCCAGGGTCTCTTCCATGCCCTCGACCATGCCGTCGAACAGGAACGTGCCCCAGTGGAAGCGCAGCCCCGGCGGCGAGAGTTTCTTCGGGTCTTCTTCGGACTTCTGCGGGGTCATGAAATAGACCACGTCCTGGGTCAGCCGGCGCACGTCGTCGACCGCGTCCTTCTCCATCGCGGTGACGTCGAACCAAAGCTGCAGGGCCAGCTTGGTGGTGCCGGCGCCGACGAATTGGCGGCCGGCGTTGCCGGCGGCCTGGTCGCCGCCCTGCGGCTGCACGATCTGGTTGGCGAAGGTGACCTTCAGGGTTTCCGGATTGAACTGCACCGCGACCTTGCGCCCGCCGGACTTTTCGTTGGCGAAGCTCTGGTCGAGTTCGATCAGCTGGGCTTTTTCCAGGCTCATGGCGTGGCCTCCGCGCGTTTCATGCCTCGAGCTCCTTGAGGGCCAGGGTCTCGTAGGCCACCTGCAGTTCCTCGATCGCGACCTGGCCGTCGCGCGCGTTCAGCGCCGGCGCCTTGAGCTTGACCGGCACGCAGCGCGAGAGCAGGAAGCGTGCGCGCACGGTGCTGCCGTCGGCGGCGAACAGCACCACCTCGGCATTGGCGCGCAAACGCGGATTGGCGACGCTGTCCTTGAACCAGCGCCACAGGTCGAAGTTCTCGGTCATGCCGCGCTTGAGGGTCAGCTGGCCGTAGCTGACCATGCCGTTGAGGCGGATCTGGCGATCGTTGGCGCCGCCCTCGCGGATCGTCTTGACCTCCATGTTCATTTCCAGGCCGTCGCACTCGGCGAACGCGGCGGCGGCCAGCGGCTTGGCGTCGTCGCCGCGGTTGATCTCGACGGCGAAGTTGAAATTGGTGAACGGGTAGGGCTGGGCGGCCATGCTCAGAGCTCCTCGATCACGGCCAGGCGCTCGCCGTTCTGGGCCAGGCGCACGGCGATGAAGCGCATCGGCAGCGACGGCGCCACCCGCAGTTCGACCACGAAGCGGCCTGCGTCTACCGACTGCGGTGTGTTGACGCCCTCGTCGGTGACCACCCGGAAGGATTGCGCGGCGGTGGCGCCGGCGAAGGCGCCGCGGCGGAACAGCTCGCTCAGCAGCAACTCGAAGCCGCGCTGCACCGAACGCCACAGCACCGGGCCGTTGGGCTCGAACACGTAGCGGGTGCCGTGGCGCAGGGCCATGCGTCGCAGCAGGATCAACAGGCGGCGCACGTTGATCGGCCGCAGCGCCTCGTCCAGCGCCAGGGTGTCGGCGGACAGGGCGAAGAACCCGCGCGGATCGTTGCGCAGCAGATTGATCTGCGCATCCTGCAGCGCCTGGCGGTCGCTCTCGGCGATCGGCGGCGTCAACGCGACCACGTCCTTCATCGGTTCGTTGGCGGCGGCGATCCAGGCGCCGCGCAGCCAGGCGCGCTTGGCCAGCACACCGACCGCGACGCCGTCCGGCGGCACCACCCGCAGCGGGCGCTGGCTGGCGCGGTCGGCGCCGCTCGCGCGCGCATCCGACTGCAGCCAGGGGAAATATAGCGCGCCGTAGCTGAGCGCGCGGGCCTCGTCGAAGCCGAAGGCCTGCGGGTCGCCCGGCCCGATTCGATCGGTCGGCGTGCGCACGGCGCGCAGGCGCTGGATGTAGCGCAACGCCTGCGCGGTACGGAAATGGCGCGGCATCGACAACACCGCGAACAGATCGCCGCAGGCCGCGGCCAGGCGCAGGCTGGCCCGGTGCACCTGCAGCCAGTCGGTCTCGTGCAGGTCGCCGGCCGACTCGGGCGCCACCTGTTCCCAGTCGTCGGCGCGCACCCGTACTGCGACCGGATTGGAACCCCGACTGCTCTCGTCGCCGACCCAGGCGAACACCCGATAGTGATACAGGCCTTCGCGCTGGCTCATCGCCAGGTATTCGCCGTCGGCGCCGCGGTAGATCTCGCGCTCGTCGCTGAAGTCGGCGCTGCCGGCTTCGAACAGCGCATAGACCGCGCCGGGCTCGCTCTCGGTCCAGCTCAGGCGATAGGTGCCGGGCGGCACCGACGCGTGCGGACCGTCGAGCAGCGGCGCTTCGATCAGGCGCGTGCTGCAATCGAGGAAGCGGCCGAAATCCGGCGTCGCCAGGACCGAATCGGCGGCCACGGTCGCCAGGCAGGCGCCGCGATGCGCGCGCCAATGCGCCGGCGTCGTCACGGGCGGTGCTTGCGCGGGTTCCGGGTCGTCCGCGCCGCGCCGTTGCCAGCCGCAGTGCACGGCGTCGGGCACGGCGATCAGGCTGGCCTCGTTGAACAGGCCGCCGGCGCCGATGCCGAACACCGCATGCAGCCCGTACAGCGGGCGCGTGCGCTCGCGGATCAGGCGGATGTCGTCGGCATGGCCCAGCAGGGCGTCGACGCCGTCGTCGGCGAGCTCCGGGTCGAGGAATAGCCCGGCGCCGAACCCAGCCAGGCCGTCGCGTTCGAGCGCAGTCTGTTCGCGATGCAGGGGGCCGACGGCCGCGCCGAACAACCCGCTCGCGCCGAGCGGCAGCCAGGCCAGGGGCGGCGGCGCCTCGTCGGGCGCCAGCGGAAAGCGCTGCAACTGCGCCGGCGTGGCGGCGAGATCGTCGTGCATGCGATAGAATTCGCTGTCGCGCTGCAGTTCCCAGAAGTTGCCGGGCCGCTCCGGGGTCAGGCCCAACTTGCGCAGCCGCGCCTGGGGTCCCTGTTCCGAGGTCGCACGCAGTTCGATCTCCACCACTTGCGCCGAACTCACCGTGCCGAACGGCGCGGCGGCCAGCTCGACCTCGCGCCAGGCCGGTCCGTGCACGGTCGCGAGCATCTGCAGGGTGCTCGCCGCCGGCGGACTCGCCGACAGGTCGGGTGCGCGGTCGGCTTCGTCGATGCGCAACCAGTGGACCGCGCCGGCCGCGTCGAAACGCACCCAGGCGCCGATTTCGAACGCGGATTCGGGCAGCGCCTGGTCGAAGCGCAGGCTCAGCGGAGGCGGTTCGGCGGCCGACTCCGGATCTTCGTCGAAAGCCGGCGGCGCCAACAGCGTCGCCGTCAACGGCAGTTCGACGCCGGCGAGACGGGCGACACCGGCGACATCGCCCGCCGGCGAGGCATCGGCGAGGATACGCCCGAACGCGGCGAGCATGCGGACCGAAACGCGATACGGCGACGCCGGGGTCGGGCCTGCGGCGACGGCGTCGACCCGGGCATAAGCGCAGTCGCCGATGGGCCGGCCGAACTGCAGCAGGTCGCCGTTGCGCAGCGGCTGCCGGGTCAGGAATTCGTATTGGCCCGAGGCCGGCGAATCCACGCCGGACCAGGCATCGAGGGCGAAACCGCGCGACTGCACCGACACGCTGGCGCGCAGGGAATCGGACCAGGACCCTTCGCAACGCGCGGCGACGATCGCCGGCTCGGCCTCGCCGCCGGCCGCGGCGATCGAGAGCATCCCGGACAATGCGAAGCGGTTGGCGACGGCGAGCGCGAGCGAGGGATCGGCATTTGGATCGACCTCGGCGCGCACGCGTTCCATTTCGGCGCTGTGCGCTACCCGTATCACCCAGCAGCGGCGGCCGCCGTTGGCGAAGAAGGCGCGCACCGAAGGCCCCAGGTGCGCATGCACGCGCTCGCCGCGGCGTGCGTCCCAGGCCAGCGGCGCGTCGGCGCCGAACACGGTCGCGTACTGCGCCGCGCTTTCCAGCGCGACCGGCAGGTGCAGCGGGCCGGTCGAGGCGAAGCCGACGAACACCGCCACGTCCAGGCGCGGCAGCGCCTCCGCCGCGAGCGGCGGCGCCACGTCGACCTGGATGCCGGGCAGCCGGCGCGCGTTCGCCACGGTCCTCACTCCATCTCGAGCCGTTCGTAGGACAGAGTCAGCTCTTCCAGGGCCACGTCGGTGCCCTTGGCGTTGAACGGCCCGCTGGTGTGCTTGATGATCCGCGCCCGCAGCAACTTCCAGGTCTGCACGATCTGGGTGTGGTCCTCGTTCTGCAGATGGATCGTCACCGTGCGCATGGCCTTCTGGTCGCCGTTGCGGATCTGGTCGAGCCACTGATAGAGGTTCAGCGAACCGATCACCCCGCGTTTCATCGTCACGTCGGTGGACTTGTTCATGCCGGTGATCTTCATCACGCTGTTTTCTTTGGCGTTGCCGGTGCGGTACTCGGACACGGTCACTTCCATGCCGATGCCGCTGAGTTCCTGGAAACCGGCCTGCGGCCCGTCGGTGACCCCGTCGCCCAGGTCGACGAGGAAATTGAACTGCACGTACGGGCGGTCGCGAAGGATGGCCATGGCGTTGCTCTCCGATCAGACTTTGCGGTCGGCCGTCCACTGGCCGATGCGGAAGATGACGAATTCGGCGGGCCGCAGCGGCGCCACGCCGATCAGGCAGATCAACCGGCCGTTGTCGAGATCGTTCTGCGACATGGTCGAGCGGTCGCATTTGACGAAGTACGATTTCTCCGGCTTGTCGCCGAGCAGGGCGCCGCTCTGCCATTCGTTGAGCAGGAAGTCCTCGATCGTGCGCCGCACGTTGGCCCACAGTTGTTCGCCGTTCGGCTCGAACACCGCCCACTGGGTGCCTTTGTCGATCGAGCGCTCCAAATAGGCGAAGTAGCGTCGCAGGTTGACGTACTTCCATTCCGGGTCGGAACTGATCGTGCGCGCGCCCCACAGGCGCATGCCGCGGCCTTCGAAGTAGCGGAAGCAGTTGATCCCTTCCGGGTTCAGCACTTCCTGCTGGGCTTTGTTGAGGAAGCGCTCGAAGCCCAGGGCCAGGTTGACGACCTCGTTGGCCGGGGCCTTGTAGACCGCCCGGTTGACGTCGTTGCGCGCATAGATGCCGGCGACGAAACCCGACGGCGGCATGTGGGTCTCGCGCTGGGTCAGCGGGTCGAGCACGCGCACCCAGGGGTAGTACAGCGCGGCGTGTTTGGAATCGAGCTGGGCGCGCATCGCCCGCACTTCGCTGATCGCCTGGTTGTCGCCGCTGTCGAGCACGGCGATGCAGTACTTCATGCGTTCGGCATGGCGGATCAGCGCGCGCACGATCGACGGCGCATGCGTCGCATAGCCCGATTCGTAGCCGAAGGTCGAGCCCGGCGCGGCGACGATCGAAATGTCTTCCAGGTCCTCGAACTGGCGCAGGCCGGTCTTGCGGTCGGCGCTGTCGACCTCGCCCTCGTAAGCGGAGGCGAACGGGCGCAGGCCGTCGTTGCCGTCTTCGATCAGGATCGCGAGGCTGCGTTCGGCCGGCGTGCTCTGCGAGTCCTGCATGGCCGCGCGCAACCCCGCCGGCGGCGACACCGAGGCGTTCGGGTCGGCATCGAAAAAGGCGCCGAGCAATTCGGTGCCGGTGCCGATCGCGGCGACGTCTTCGCCGCGTATCACGATCGGCAACGTGCGGGCGCGGCTGAGGCTGGCCGGGAACTCGGCGAAGTAGGCGAACAGCGAGTCCGGCGAGCCGGCGCGCTGATGCAGCGGGTCCAGCGGCAGGTCCGGGGCGACGAAGGCGTCGCCGCCGCCGAGCGGCTGCACCACCACGGTCACGCTGATCACGCGCAGCTCGTAATTGGCGGCGCTCAGATCGGTCAGGCTGGCCTGCGCGGTGCCGATGTCGTCTCCGCTGGATACGAACGCCCAGCTTTCGTTGCCCGCATCCCACAGGGCGAGGTAATAACCGTCCTCGACGCCGGGCGAGGGCGCGCCCGGACGCGGCCGGATCCACACCACGTCGCGCGTTTGCAACGAGTTGGCGAAGGTGACGCCGTCGACGTCGGAGAGCAGGCTCTGGCCGACGTTGAAGGTGAAGCCGACTCGCGCATTGCCGGCGCGGCCGGGAAAACGCGCGTAGACCATCATCGACGAGGGGCTGCCGGGCAGGCCGCCGCGGGCGCAGCCGGGACGTTCGTCGGTGGCGTCGACCGGGGTGAACGCACGGCTGACGTAGAGGCGCTTGCCGCCTTCCTCGAAAAACGCGCGCACGCCGTGCCAGAGGTAATTGTCGACCTCGCCGGCGTCCTGGAATACCAGCTTGTCGCGGCCGCCGTAGGTGCGCTCGAACTCGACCAGGCTGGTGACGATTTCCGGCTCGATGTCGAGCGGACCGTAGCGGGCGGGACCGACGAAGCCGGTGGTGGTGGTGCTCACGCCCTCGATCGATTTCGCACGGAAGGAGACTTCCTCGACGAAGACACCGGGAGCCAGGTACTCAGACATAGCAGTTCTCCTTGCCTAAGACGGCGCATGTACTGGCGCGCGGCGCGGTCATGCGGTGGATACCAACAGCCAGGAAGCGTCCGCCGCCGGCTGCCCTTCGGTTCTGGCCGTCATCGGCCGGCGGTACTCCAGGCGCCGGGGCGGCGCCGGCGAGGACAACGAATCGATCACCGTGCATGGCGCGGCCAGTTGCGCCAGCACGTCGGCGAGGTCGGGCACGGCGGGCGGTTCGCCCGGCGGCGAGCCCGGCGACCAGAACGCGCTGAGCTCGACCGTCCAGTGGAAATCGCTGCGCGCTTCCGGCGGCGAGGACAGCGGCGTGCGCGGCGGCTCGGGATAGGGATAGATCACCGCGACCCGGCCGTCGCGGTCGGCCATGCCGATGCCGCGCGGCGCGCCGTCGATGTCGACCGCGAGCAGGCTCCACGCCGGCACGCGCTGGGTGCCGGCCTCGCGCAGCTGCGCATAGGTCACCGCGAGCGGCTGCGGCAGCGGGCGGCTCGGCGACGAGAACAACGGAATGCGTTCGATCAGCCACTGCGGCGGCGAGCTGGCGGTGCCGGGCAGGGCCAGGGGCTGCGGCGGCGAAATCCACGGCGCCAGCCAGGTGAACAATCCGCGCGCCGGCAGCTCGGCATCGAAGGCCAGCGGCAGGAAGCGCCCGAACGGGTCGCTGACCTCGATGCGGTAGCCGGAAGCCGGCGGCGACGCGTTCTGCGCCTCGGTCCAGGGGCGCTGGAGCGGGTCGCGCGCGTCGAACTCGAAATCGATCAGGCCGCCGACCCGATGCGCCACGTAGATGCCGCTGGGATTGGGCAGGGCGCGCTTGCGCGCGTTCGGCGCGTTGCGCGGGTAGACCTCGACCACCAGGCCGTCGATCACCGAGCTCGCGGTAGCCATATCCCAAAAGCGCAGGCCGAGCGCGGCATTGCGCTGCAGCACTTCGAGCTCGAACAGAACCGCGCTCACGTGGTCGCCTCATGCACTTCGAAGCGGCGGCTCTGCACCGCGGCGCCGTCGTCGACGTGAACGTCGGAGTCGATCAGGACCATGCGCAGGGCATAGGTCGCCGAGGACGGCAGGCGCCGCAGGCGGTCCCACAGGGTCAGGTAATCGTTGAGCGAAAGCGGATCGCAGACCACTTCGATGCCTTCCTGCGCGCCGAAGGTGTCGGTCTCCGGCATGTAGTGGTTGAGGTGGCCGGCGCTGAGTACGCTGGTGTCTTCCATCAGCCGCATCACCCAGCCGAGCATGCGCTGCTGGCGTTCGGTGTCCTGCGCCCAGGGGGTGATCATGTAATGCAGGTCGAGCGGCAGCGAGGGCCGATAGCGGCGGCCGTCGGGCGAACGGCGCAGGGTCAGGTTGCGCATGGCGCCGTTGACCGCAACCCGGAACAGGTAGATCGAGAAGCCGTCCTGCATCGGCGACTCGAAGTCGCGTGCTTGATACAGGCTGATGTCGAGGCCGGCGCCGAATTCGTCGCGCGGGTAGCGATCGCGCAGCAGGCCGGCCAGTGCGGTACTGGTGGCGGCGATGGCGCGGTAGTTCGCCACGGATTCAGTCCTCGCGCCGCTGCGTCAGCAAGGCGCCGAGCAGTGCATCGCCGGCGAGCCGACGATAGCGCCGGCGGCCGTCGGCCGCCACGGTCTCTTCGATTACGCCGCAGCGTTTCATCCAGTCCAGCGCCTCCTGCAATTCGTCCATGGCGACCTCGTGCTCGGTTCCGAACCACCAGCGATGGATGCCTTCGGCGGTATCGCACGCGTGCGGATTGGCTCGCATATAGCTGGCCAATGCCTTGACACATGCCGATACCGCGGAGCTTTCGTCCATCGCGATCGACCCTCTGCGCATCAGATCGATGCAAGAGCGGTGCCAACCGCGGCGGACGAGGCGAACCCTTGCGACGACGGGCTTTTGAGAGGCATCGAAGCGAACGAGGGCGGATGTTTTGATCCGGGCAGGACTTCGGCGGCGGTCACATCGGCGGGCGCAAACGCCGTGTTTTCAAGGCTGCGCAACCAGGATGTTTTTGTCCCTGCAGTGCGCGGCTTTGTCCTGCGGGCGAGCAGGTACAGTCGCCGCGCCGTCGATGCGGACGGGCCGCATCGGATATTCAGGCCCCGACTCGGGCACGTCGGCGCCGCGGGCACGGCCCGCGCCGTCCCGGTCGTGGCCAGGCGAAGGCGATCAGCCCAGCTGCGGTTCGTACGCGCGGAAGCGCTTGGGCTCGATGCGGTGCTTGCGCATCAGTTCGAAGAAGGCGCGGCGGTCCTTCTTCGCGGCGATGGCGGCATGGGTGACGTTGCCGGCATGCGCGGCGAGCAGGTGCTCGACATAGCCGCGCTCGAACTCCTCGACCACCCGCTGCTTGGCGGCCCGGAACGAATCGGCGGCCAGGTCGAACGAGGGCGGCAGGGACAGGTCGGGCGAGGCCGGTTCGATCTCGATGTCCTCGGCGATGAGCACGTTGCCGCTCGACAGCAGCACCGCGCGCTCGATCACGTGTTTGAGCTCGCGCACGTTGCCGGGCCAGTCGTGGCGCAGCAGACGTTCGAGCGCGCCGTAGGCGAAACCGGCCGGGGCGCGGCCGAACTCGCGGGCGAAGTGGGCGGCGAAGTGCCGGGCCAGGATCGGCACGTCCTCCGACCGCTGCCGCAACGGCGGCAGGGTGATGTTGAGGACGTTGAGGCGGTAATACAGGTCCTGGCGGAAGCCGCCGCTCTGCGAGAGCGTGCACAGGTTGCAATTGCTCGCGGCGATCACCCGCAGGTCGGCGCGATGCACGGTGTTGGAACCGACCGGCCGATACTCGCGTTCCTGCAGGAAGCGCAGCAGCTTGGCCTGCGCCGACAGCGGCAGGCAGTCGACGTCGTCGAGAAACAGGGTGCCGCCCTCGGCTTCGCGCACCAGCCCCGGGCAGGCGCTGTGGGCATGGGTGTAGGCGCCTTTGACGTGGCCGAACAACTCGTTCTCGACCAGCTCGACCGGTATCGCGCCGCAATTGACCGCGACCCACGGCCGGTCGGCGCGCATCGACAGATAATGGATCGCCTGCGCGCACACCTCTTTGCCGGTGCCGGTCTCGCCGGTGATCAATACGCTGGCGTCGCAGCGGGCCAAGGTCGGCAGGCGCGCCGCGATCATCGCGCAGGCCTTGCTGGCGTGGACGAAACCGCGGATATGCGGCTCCGCTTCCGGCGTCGCTTCCGGCGCCGGTTCGCTGCGGCACGGCGCCGCCGCGGCGTGCAGCGCACGGTGCAGCCGCACTCGCCATTCCGACCCGGTCGCGGGCAGGGACACGAAGTCGGAAGCGCCGGCCAAGGCCGACGCATCGAGTTCGCTGTCGCCGGCGTCGCGGGTCGCGACCACGATCGCCAACTGCGGCCGCTCGTGGCGGATCGCCGCTATCGACTCGGCGATCGCCGCCAGCCCGCCGAGGCCCGGCACCAGGACGATGCCGTCGGCGCCCTGGATCGCCGCCTGCAGATAGCCCGAAGGCGACAGGTCGATCGAGGCGCAACCCGACAAGACCGCGAGCACCTCGCGCAGTTCCGAAGGCGCGCTTCCGAGCGGAACCACGGCCCAACGGGGGACTTCCATCGCGCGCGCCTCCATGACAGGGAAAGTCCGTCCAATCTGCGCAGCCGGCCGCGGCGCGGCGCCATCGCGGCGCCGAGCCGGGTCGGAGTTTTTTCGAGGTGTTGCACGACGATCAACGGGGCGCCATCCCGGCGCCGGTCACCGCCGGGGCGTTCGTTTGCGCAACATCGTCGAAAATCCGACCGGCGGTCGGGCGTCTCGCGGGGGCTTGCGTCTGGGGGGCTGGGCAGGCGAGGCAGGGCTACCCGATGGCGGAAGGCGCTCGGCCGGGCGCATCTCGAAAGCGCACTCACTTCACCCGATGCTTCCCTAGCTTCCGCGCCAAAGTCCTTCGATGCATCCCGAGCCGCCTGGCGGTCTCGGAGATGTTGAAGTCGGTTTCGGCGAGCATCTCGTGGATGCGCTCCCACTCCAGGGTCTTGATCGAGGTCTGACGTTCGCTCAGCTCGACCGTAGCGTCGCCACCGGCGCGGCCGAAGGCGGCTTCGATGTCGTCGGTGTTCGAGGGCTTGGCCAGGTAGTGGCAAGCGCCCAGTTTGATCGCTTCGACCGCGGTGGCGATGCTGGCGTAGCCGGTCAGCACCACGATCAGCATATCGGGGTCGTGGGCGTGCAGGGCCTGCACGCAGGCCAGGCCGGAGTCGCCGCCGGCCAGCTTGAGGTCGACCACCGCAAAACCGGGCGAGTGTTCGCGCAGCAGGGCGTCGACTTCGCTGAGGTCGGTCGCATTGCGCACGAGATAACCGCGGCGCTCGAACGAGCGGGTCAGGGTACGGGCGAAGGCGGCGTCGTCTTCGACGATCAGCAGCTCGCGTGGCGCGTCCCGGGGCGGGCCCTGATCCCGATTCCCGAGCTCGTTGTTCACGCGATCAGGGCTCATCGGCGGCCTCGACCAGGGTCAGCGCCGACAGCGGCAGGGTCATCGCGACGATGGCGCCGCGCGGGCTGCGGTTGTGCGCGGTGATGCTGCCGCCGAGGGTGCGGGCGACGTTGAGGGCCAGGAACAGGCCCAGGCCGCCGCCGGGGCGGCCCTTGCTCGACTGATACGGCTTGCCGAAGTGCGAGAGCATGGCCGGGGCGAAGCCGGGGCCGATGTCGCTGACCTTCAGCACCAGGCGGTCGTCGTCGCGCGAGGCTTCCAGGCCGATCCAGTCGGGCGAGGCTTCCAGGGCGTTGTCGAGCACGTTGCAGATCATCTGCTTGAGACCCGAATCGGAGACGATCGGCAGATCTTCGCCGAAACCGTTGGCGTAATCGAATCCGCGCACCGGGCGGGTCGTGCGCCACTCATCGACCAGTTCGTCGAGGAAGGCACCGACCGTGGTCTCGGCCGGAGCTTCGCCGCGGGTTTCGCCGGCCGAGAGCAGGATGCCGGTGACGATGGTTTTGCAGCGATGCAGTTGGGTCTGCATCTCGTCGAGCTCCTGCAGCAGCTCGGGCTGTTCGGTGAACGGCGCCATTCGGCGCCAGTCGCCGAGAATCACCGACAAGGTCGCCAGCGGCGTGCCGAGTTCGTGCGCGGCGCCGGAGGCCAGCAGGCCCATGCGCACGATGTGCTCCTCCTCGGCCGCGCGTTGGCGCAGGTCGGCCAGGCGCGCGTCGCGGGCGCGCAGGATGCGGCCGATGCGGGTGATGAACACTACCAGCAAGGTGGCGTTGAGGACGAAACACAGCAGCATGCCCTGGACGTAAGGGTCGGCGAGGCCGCGGGTCGGGTCGGCGGGAATCACCACGGGCCCGGCGAACATGGTCAGGGCGATGAAGCAGGCGCTGGTCGCGAACACCACCGCCCAGCTCGCCCACGAGCGCAGCAGCACCGCCGCCAGCGCGACCTGCAGCAGGTACAGGAACACGAACGGGTTGGCGGCGCCGCCGCTGAGGTAAAGCTGCGCGGTCAGAGTGACCACGTCGACCAGCAAGGCCAGGAACAGCGCGCCGTTGGTGACTTTCTCGCGATGCCGCCAACGCAGCAGACTGACCAGGTTGAACGCGGCCAGGCAGGCCAGGACGATCGCCATCGGCGCCAGCGGCAGGGCGATGCCGAAGGCGAAATGGACGAAGACGATGGTCGCGACCTGGCCGATCACCGCGATCCAGCGCAACTGGATCAGCTGGTGCATGTTCTTGACCCCGGCGCTGTCGCCCGAGGCCGCCGACGCGGGCGCCTGGGAGTCGATCGTGCGCGGCAGCGGCAGGTCCTGCATCGGCGCTCCTCAGCGGGGTTCGTCGAGCGATGCGGCGGCGCGGCGGCGCCGACGTTCTTCCAGCGCCACCCGCCATGCGGCGGCGGCGACCATCAGGGCCAGCCCGAACCAGGTCAATGCGTAGACCAGATGGCTGTTGGGAAACTTTATCACCGTCAGTCCGCCGACCGGCCAGGCCGGCTCGGCGCCGGGCGCGGCCGCACCATCGCGACGGTCGGCATCGACGAAATAGGGCGCGACCCGCTGCAGGCCGCGGGCGGCGGCGATGGCTTCGACGTCGCGCGAGTACCAGCGGTCCTGCTGCGGCGCGTTCTTGCGCAGGAAACCGCCGCCGGGCTCGCTCAGGCGCAGCAGACCGGTGACCTGGGTATCCGACAGCGAGGCAGTCGCGGCGGCGGCTTCGCGCTGGCCCGGCACGTAGCCGCGGTTGATCAGGACGATATCGCCGCGGGTGGTCTGGAACGGGCTCAGCAGCCAGAACCCGGGGCCGATCGCGGTCACGGCCTGGACCAGGCTGTCTTTTCCGCGCAAGTAGCGGCCTTCGAGCCGGACATGGCGGTATTCGTCGCGGGCGGCGCTGACCCCGGCCCAGTCGGCCGGCCCGGGCGCGGCGCCGGGGGGCGCATGCACTCGCGCGTCGACCCGCTCGATCAGGTCGAGCTTCCAGGCCCGCCGCTGCACCTGCCAGCTGCCGAGGGCGATCAGGCCGAAGAAGGCGGCCAGGAACAGCAAGGACAGCGCCGCCAGGGCGAAACGGCTGCGCGGGCGCTTGGCGGTGTTCGTCATGGTCGGGGCCTTTTCATGAATCGCCGATAGGGCGTTCGGTGTTGCTCGATTTCAAGCTCGTGCAGAGGCTTACGTACTCCTCATCCGTCATCCCCGCGAAGGCGGGGATCCAGAGACTTCAGAGTCATGTCGCGGTGAAACCCTGGGTTCCCGCCTTCGCGGGAACGACGGGCAAAAAGAACACGGCGAGAACCGAAGACCCGAAACTCGATTCCCGATTCCCGATTCCCGATTCCCGATTCCCGATTCCCGAACCCCGAGTCCCGATTCCCGATTCCCGATTCCCGATTCCCGAACCCCGAGTCCCGAGTCCCGAGTCCCGATCAAGGCATATTGCGCATGTCGTGCGGCGCCATCGGCATCATGTTGACGTTGAGGTGGTGCATGACCCACAAGGAACCGGCCAGCAGGATCACCACCAGCACCAGGGTGAAGATCAGCGCGAGCATGTTCCAGCCGCCCTCCGACTTCGTGTTCATGTGCAGGAAATAGACCATGTGCACGACGATCTGGACCACGGCGAAGGCCAGCACCACGAACGCGGCGGTGCCGGAGTTCGGGATCACCTTGGCCATGATCAGCCAGAACGGGATCGCGGTCAGCACCACCGACAGCAGGAAGCCGATGGTGTAGCTGCCGACGCTGCCGTGGGCGCCGTCGTCGTGCTCGTCGTGGCCGTGATCGTGGCCGTGCTCGTGCGCGGCATGCGTGGCGGGCTGGGTCACGGCAGCACTCCCATCAGGTAAACGAAGGTGAAGACGCCGATCCAGACGACGTCGAGGAAATGCCAGAACATCGACAGACACAGCAGGCGGCGGCGGTTCTCGACGGTCAGGCCGTGCTTGCCGACCTGGACCATCAAGGTGACCAGCCAGACGATGCCGAAGGTGACGTGCAGGCCGTGGGTGCCGACCAGGGCGAAGAACGAGGACAGGAACGCACTGCGCTGCGGGCCGGCGCCCACGTGGATCAGGTGGGCGAACTCGTACAGCTCCAGGCCGATGAAAGCCAGACCGAACAGGCCGGTGATCGCCAGCCAGCCCTGCACCGCAGCGATCTTGCGCTTCTGCATCGCGATCATCGCGAAGCCATAGGTGATCGACGACAGCAACAGCATCGAGGTGTTGATCGCGACCAGTTGCAGGTCGAACAGGTCCGCGCCCGAGGGGCCGGCGGCGTAGCTGCGTCCGAGCACGCCGTAGACCGCGAACAGGCAGGCGAACACCAGGCAGTCGCTCATCAGGTAGAGCCAGAACCCGAGCAGGGTGCCGTTCTGCGGATGGTGCTTGCCTTGCAGGTCGAGGAAGACCGGACGCCCGTCGGGCGAGTGGGTGGCGATGGCGTGAGCGTCAGACATGGGCGGCGGCCAGCTGTTGCGTGCGCTTGGACTCGGTCGCGGCCACTTGCTCGGCCGGGATGTAGTAGTCGCGCTTGTAGTTGAAGGTGTGGACGATCGCGGCGATCAGCATGGCGGCGAAGAAGACCCCGGCGACCAGCCACATCTGCCAGATCAGGGCGAAGGCGCAGACGGTGCTGAGCAGGGCGACGACCAGGCCCGCGGCGGTGTTCTTCGGCATGTGGATCGGTTTGAAACCGCCGGTCGGGCGCTGGAAGCCGCGTTGCTTCATGTCGTGCCAGGCGTCGTTGTCGTGCACCACCGGGGTGAAGGCGAAGTTGTAGTCCGGCGGCGGCGACGAGGTCGACCACTCCAGGGTGCGGCCCTGCCAGGGGTCGCCGGTATGGTCGCGCAGCGATTCGCGGCGGCGGATGCTGACCGCGAACTGGATCAGCATGCAGGCGATGCCGATGGCGATCAGCACCGCGCCGAACGCGGCGATGACGAACCAGATCTGCAGCGACGGGTCTTCGAAGTGGTTCATGCGGCGGGTCACGCCCATCAGCCCGAGCACGTACAGCGGCATGAAGGCGAAGAAGAAGCCGGTGATCCAGAACCAGAACGAGCACTTGCCCCAGAACGGATCGAGCTTGAAGCCGAAGGCCTTGGGCCACCAGAAGTTGATGCCGGCGAACAGGCCGAACAGCACGCCGCCGATGATCACGTTATGGAAGTGGGCGATCAGGAACAGGCTGTTGTGCAGGACGAAGTCGGCCGGCGGCACCGCCAGCAGCACGCCGGTCATGCCGCCGATGGTGAAGGTGACCATGAATCCGACCGTCCACAGCATCGGCACTTCGAAGCGGATGCGGCCGCGGTACATGGTGAACAGCCAGTTGAAGATCTTCGCCCCGGTCGGGATCGAGATGATCATCGTGGTGATGCCGAAGAACGAGTTGACGCTGGCGCCCGAGCCCATGGTGAAGAAGTGGTGCAGCCACACCAGGTAGGACAGGATGGTGATGACCACCGTCGCGTAGACCATCGAGGCGTAGCCGAACAGGCGCTTGCCGCTGTAGGTCGAGACGATCTCGGAGAAGATGCCGAAGCACGGCAGGATCAGGATGTAGACCTCCGGATGGCCCCAGATCCAGATCAGGTTCACGTACATCATGGGGTTGCCGCCCAGATCGTTCGTGAAGAAGTTGGTGCCGGCGTAACGGTCGAGCGAGAGCAGCAACAGCACCGCGGTCAGCACCGGGAAGGCGGCGACGATCAACACGTTGGTGCACAGCGAGGTCCAGGTGAACACCGGCATCTTCATCAGGCTCATGCCCGGGGCGCGCATCTTGACGATCGTCGCGATCAGGTTGATGCCCGACAACAAGGTGCCGACGCCGGCTATCTGCAGCGCCCAGATGTAATAGTCGACGCCGACCCCGGGGCTGTAGGCGATGCCCGACAGCGGCGGATACGCCAGCCAGCCGGTCTTGGCGAACTCGCCGACGAACAGCGAGACCATCACCAGGCCCGCGCCGCAGGCGGTCATCCAGAAGCTGAAGTTGTTGAGGAACGGGAAGGCGACGTCGCGCGCGCCGATCTGCAGCGGCACCACGTAGTTCATGAAACCGGTGACCAGCGGCATCGCCACGAAGAAGATCATGATCACGCCGTGGGCGGTGAAGATCTGGTCGTAGTGCTCCGGCGGCAGGTAGCCGACGTTGTCGCCGAAGGCCATCGCCTGCTGCAGGCGCATCATGATCGCGTCGGCGAAGCCGCGCATCAGCATGACCAGGCCCAGCACGATGTACATGATGCCGATCTTCTTGTGATCGATGCTGGTGAACCACTCGTTCCAGAGGTAACCCCAGAGCTTGTAGCGGGTGATCGCGGCGAGCAGGCCGAGGCCGCCCAGCGCGACCATGGCGAAGGTCGCGATCAGGATCGGCTCGTGCAAAGGGATCGAGTCCCAGGTGAGCCGGCCGAAGATCAGCGTGGCGAGGTTGGATTGGTCAGACATCTCGACTCCAGAAGTCCGCGGGCGGACTCGGCGCGCGCTCGGCGCGCCCGGTGATTGCGTTTACGTAAGGTCAGGGGGCGAGCGTGGCCAGGCCCAGGGTCGAGCCGGCCGAGGGTTCGGTCAGGCACATCGCCGAGGTCACCACCGGGCCGCCGCGCAGGTCGCCCTTGCGACGCGGCGCGAGTGCGTTGGTGTTGAGCCCGAGGCCGCCGCCGGCGTCGATGGCCATCATCTCGTCCATGCACATCTTTTGGCTGTCGACGCAGCGGTTGAGGATCGCCTTGTATAGCCCGGGCGCGACCGCGCCGTAGCGGCGCACCGGTTCCTTCTCGCTGGGCTTTTCCAGCTCCAGGTAGCCGGCGCGCTCGAGGGTCGCGCCGCTGGCGCGGTTCTTGGCGACCCAGGCGTCGAAACCGGCCTGGTCGAGACCGTGGAAACGGAAACGCATATGCGAGAAGCCGGCGCCGCTGTAGTTGGCCGAAAAACCTTCGTAGTTGCCGGGCTTGTTCATCACCGCGTGCAACTGGGTTTCCATGCCGGGCATGGCGTAGATCTGCCCGGCCAGGGCCGGGATGTAGAACGAGTTCATCACCGTGGAGGCGGTGATCTTGAACTGGATCGGGCGATCGACCGGCGCGGCGAGTTCGTTGACCGTGGCGATGTTCTGCTCGGGATAGAGGAACAGCCATTTCCAGTCCAGCGCCACCACCTCGACCACCAGCGGCTTCACATGCGCCGGCACCGGGCGGTTCTTGGCGATGCGGTCGAGCGGGCGATACGGGTCGAGAGTGTGGGTGCTCATCCAGGTGATCGCGCCGAGCGCGATGATGATCAGCAGCGGCGCGGCCCAGATCAGCAGTTCGAGCTGGGTCGAATGATCCCAGTCCGGCTTGTAGGTGGCCTGGGTGTTCGCGGCGCGGTAGCGCCAGGCGAAGTACAGGGTCAGCGCGATCACCGGCACGATGATCAGCAGCATCAGCACGGTCGACACCACGATCAGGTCGCCTTGCTGCGCGGCGACGTCGCCGGGCGCGTTCAGCAGGATCGTGTTGCAGCCGGCCAGCGGCAGCAGCGCCGCGGCCATGCACAGGCGAAGGAGGGTCCTCGGGAGCGAGGCAGGGCGGGGCAGGGGGTCGATGGCGGTCATCTAGGGGTACGGCTGCACGATCGAGGCCGCGGCAGTCGCGGCGATGCGCGCACTGTAGTGGCGCGCGACTGTGACGACGATTGGACGTTTTGTCCTATGGCAGCGCCGCGCCGGTGGTGGGAAGCTAGCGGCGTCCCGGCTGCCGGGCGCCCGTACTTTGCCGCGTTTGCGGCCGCGGGCGTCGTTTCCGGCGCTGTCGTTGCCCGATGCACTTTAACTGAACGTACCCGCCTGTTTAGGCACAGTGCCCGGCCCGGTCGCTACGACCGCGCCGCGGCGCCCACCACCGAATCGACGATGCATACGCCAAATCACGCAAACCCGGATTCCTCCATGACCGTTTCGGTGCACGACACCGGTTCGCATGCCGAGGTCGCGCCCGGCGACATCGCGGTCGGCGTGGTGATCGGACGCGCCTCGGAGTACTTCGACTTCTTCGTTTACGGCATCGCCTCGGCGCTGGTGTTCCCGACGGTGTTCTTCCCGTTCCTGGGCCGCCTCGAAGGTACGCTGTGGTCGTTCGCGGTGTTCGCGCTGGCCTTCGTCGCGCGCCCCATCGGCACGGTCGTGTTCATGTGGATCCAGCGCCGCTGGGGCCGCAGCACCAAGCTCACCGTCGCGCTGTTCCTGCTCGGCACCTGCACCGCCGGCATCGCCTTCCTGCCCGGCTTCGGCAAGATCGGCGTGCTGTCGATCGCGCTGTTGTCGCTGTTCCGGGTCGGCCAGGGCATCGCCCTGGGCGGTTCCTGGGACGGCCTGCCGTCGCTGCTCGCGCTCAATGCGCCCAAGCACCGCCGCGGCTGGTACGCGATGCTCGGCCAGCTCGGTGCGCCGGCCGGTTTCATCATCGCCGCCGGCTTGTTCGCCTATCTCAACACCAGCCTGGCGCCGAGCGACTTCCTCGACTGGGGCTGGCGCTATCCGTTCTTCGCCGCGTTCGCGATCAACGTCGTCGCCTTGTTCGCCCGCCTGCGCCTGGTCGTGACCCACGAGTACGAACGCGAACTCGGCGAGCACGAACTCGAACCCACCGACGTGGTCGAGCTGTTCCGGGAGAAGGGCCGCCACGTCGTCATCGGCGCTTTCGCCGCGCTGGCCAGCTACGCGCTGTTCCATATCGTCACGATCTTCCCGCTGTCGTGGATCCTGCTGTATTCGGACCAGTCGGTCAGCCAGTTCCTCGGCGTGCAGATCGTCGGCGCGCTGCTCGCCTGCGGCTCGATGGTGGTCTCGGGCCTGATCGCCGACCGCTACGGCCGTCCGCGCACGCTCGCGGCGCTGGCCGCGGCGATCGCCATGTTCAGCGGCTTCGCGCCGACCCTGCTCGGCTCCGGCGAAGTGGGCCAGGACGTGTTCATCCTGATCGGCTTCGTCCTGCTCGGCCTGTCCTACGGCCAGGCCGCCGGCTCGGTGACCGCCAACTTCGGTTCCAAGTACCGCTACACCGGCGCCGCGCTGACCTCGGACCTGGCCTGGCTGATCGGCGCCGCGTTCGCGCCGCTGGTGGCGCTGGGCCTGTGCGCACACTTCGGCCTGGCCTTCGTCGGCGTGTACCTGTTGTCGGGCGCGATCTGCACCCTGGCGGCGCTGGGCGTCAACCGGGCGCTGAAGCTGCGCAGTTAATCGCCGGTTGCCGGAGGGTGTCGACGATCCCTCGATATAGCGTTCAAGCCTTCTTCTTGTCGAGCTGGCGCTTGAGCCGCTGCACCGCGTCTGCGCTCCTTAAGGAACGATAGGGATGCCAGGCCAGCAGCAGCAAGGTGAGGAACAGGCATCCGAAGCCCCAGCGCTGTTCTGAAAGCGTCCGCTCGATGAAGGTCTTGGTCTTGGGATCTTTCCACCCCTCGCACAGCGCTTTCAGTTCCTGGGCACTGAATCCATGTTTCAGCTTCGGGTCCGGCGCCGGCTTGCAGTCCTGCGGACTCATCGATCTGGATTCGTCGGACATTGTCCGCGCGAATTCCTCGTTGAGCAGGAACCAGGTGCCCGTCTCCCGGAATTGAAGAATGGCCCGGTTATAGAAGACACCACAGGCCGCAATGGTGGTCGCCAGCAGCAGCAACCCGGTCGCGACCGCCATGCTTGCGTGCCATGCCTTCGATGGGATTTTCCGGATCGCGACGTTTCCCTCGCCGATCTCGATGAGGTCGTGGGCTTTTCGCACATCGGCGACGTCAATGCCTAGAACGTTGATCGACCGGATCAACCTGTGCGCCTGGGGCAAGTTGCCGGCAGGCAGGCCAGTGACGAAACGGAACGACATCAGACTGTTCTGTTCGTTCATGAAGGCCCGGATTTTCGGGTCGGAGATCTCCTGTTTATCGGTGAACCATCGCCATAGGCGGTAGATCATGAGATGGCTGGAGCCGGAGCGGAAACAAACATAGCCCGTCGCAAGAACGAACAGTACGGCCGCCCAGAGCGAAATATCCCCAAGCAAAGAGCTGATCGGTTTCAAATCCATCGGCGGCTACCCATCGTCCTGTATCGAAGCTTACCTTTCCAAACAGGCTGGCTACATGCAAGCCATGGCCGCGACGTGCGTCCCTGTTTCCTAAAAGAAGAAGAGCCGCAGCGAGTGCGGCTCTTCCATTGGGCATCGTGGCGATCCGAATCGTGCGCGGTTCAGTGCGCGTGCTGTTCCTGCGCCTTGATCAGGCTGGCCGGGCGCATGTCGGTCCAGTTCGTCTCGATGTAGTCCAGGCAGGCCTGGCGCGCGCCGGGGCCGTGCACGCTGCGCCAGCCGGCCGGGACTTCGGCGAATTCGGGCCACAGCGAATGCTGGTTCTCGTCGTTGACCAGGACCAGGAAGCTGCCGTTGGGATCGTCGAAGGGATTGCTCATGTCGTGCTCCTGCGTTGCGGTTGCGATGAGGGGAGGCGAGCCGGGCGGGGCCGCCGCTCCCGAGGGTGGAAGGATGCCGTTGTTGCATTACCGATCGGATCGACCGCGCATGATCCTCAGCGTCGCCCTGCTCAGTACGTGACCACGGTCCGCGATTGCGAGCGCAGGGCCGGCCGGTCCGCGTGCGGGATCGAACGTTCCAGGTCGCTCAGGTAATCGTCGACGCCCTGATCGTGGCCCGGAGTCACGGTCATGTGCAGTGCGGCCGGGTTGGACAAGCGGCTGACGTACCAGCCGCGCGCTTCCATGGCGTCGCCGACGTCGTGGATGTCGTAGCGGTCGGAGGCGAAGGCGATCACGCTGAGGTCGGGCTGGCCGAGCAGGTGCAGGCCGGGGATGCGCTCGATGCCCTCAATGTAGCGGTCGCGGATGTGCATGACGCGTTGCGCGAGCGCGCGGTAGCCGGCTTCGCCGAGGTAGTGCATCACCGCCCAGGCCGCGGCGACGGCGCCGCCGGGGCGGGTGCCGGTCAGGGTTTCGGTGCGGTAGATGCCCTTGGGCCAGTCGAAGTACTCGAAGTACTGGTGCTCCTGGTCTTCGGCATCGGCGTACAGGATCACCGAGGCGCCCTTGGCGGCGTAGCCGAACTTGTGCAGGTCGGCCGACAGCGAACGCACGCCGGGCACGCTGAGGTCGAAGCGCGGCACGCCGCTCACGAACTTGGCCACGTGCGGGGCGAGGAAGCCGCCGATGCAGGCGTCGACGTGCAGCCAGACCCCGCGTTCCAGCGCCAGGCGGCCGATCTCGACGATCGGGTCGATGGTGCCGAACGGCAGCGACGGCGCCGAGGCCACGATCATCATGGTGTCGTCGTCGATGTGTTGGGCGAGGATGTCGGCGCTGGCGCGGTAATCGACGCCGATCGGCACCCGCACCACCTCCAGGCCCATCAGGTCGGCGGCTTTGTCGTAGGCCGGGTGCGCGCTGGCCGGCAGCAGCAGGTGCGGGCGCGCTTGCGGGCGCCGCGCGCGGAAGGCGCGATGGGCGCTGCGTACCGCCAGCATGATGCTCTCGGTACCGCCCGAGGTCATGGTGCCGCCGGCATCGCCGCCGCCGCCGAGCAGCGACAGCGAGATGTCGAGGATGTCGTCCTGCATCCGCTTCAGGCTCGGGAATGCCGCCGGCGCCAATGCGTTCTCACTAATGAACATCGCATAGGCCTGGCGGGCGACGTCGAGCACGTCCTCGCCGGCGTAATAGACGTGCAGGGGCGTGCGGCCGTGGCGCCAGTCGGCATCGCCGCTGCGCAGGTCGGACATGGCTTCCTGCAGCTCGCTCCAGGCCTGGCCGCGCGAGGGCAGGGTCTTGCGACCGTTGAAATTGAACCGCGTCATGATGCGCTGTCTCGTCAGGTCAAAGGGAAAATCCAGGGAAAGCGGAGGCCATCGCTCAGATCCGGTAGCGCTGCGCGAGCACCCGGCCGATCCGGGCCAGGTGCTGCGGATGCGCCATCTCGTCGTGGCGACAATCGATGTCGTGGACATGGACCCGCCCGTCGACCCGGGCGCGGAACTCGGCCGCACCCGGGGCGCCGTCGTCCTTGCCCGCGGCGGCGTTGAAATAGACCAACTCGCCCTGCAGTCGCCGGCGCGGCGCGTAGCGGCCGAGCAGGGCCACGTCGTTGGCGGTCGCGGCGATGAAGCGCTCGAGCTGGCCGGCATCGAAGCCCGAATAGATGCTGCCGTCGAGCAGTTGCGCGGCGCGGGCATAGTCGGGCGTGGCCGCGTCGTAGCCGGCAAGGTCGCAACCGCTGTGTTCGAGGAACTCCTGCAGGATGCGCTCGCGCGGTTTGTCGTTCGCGGCCGGGTCGAACTGCGGCAAGGCGCTGAGCAGGTAGCTGTCGAGCAAGGCCAACAGCGCCACCGGTTCGCCGGCCTCTTGCAGGCGCTGCGCGATCTCGAACGCCAGCACGCCGCCGTAGGACCACCCGAGCAAGTGATACGGTCCCTGCGGCTGCACCGCGCGAATCTGCGCTAGGCAGTCCTCGGCGGCCTCTTCCAGCCGCTGCGGCACGCTCGATTCATCGAGGAGCGCACGGCCCTGCAAGGCATAGATCGGCCGCTGCGGGTCGATATGCCGCGCCAGACCGCTGTACCACCAGCCCAGGCCGCCGGCCGGGGGCAGGCAGAACAGGGGCGGCAACGACCCGTGGGGCCGGATCGGGAGCAGCGGCTGCAGCGACGACAGCGCCTGCAAGGGTTCGGCCAGGCGCTGCGCCAGGGCGGCGACGGTCGGCGTCTCGAACAGCATGCGGGTCGAGAGCACGGCGCCGAGCGTGCTGCGGATCCGGCCGATCAGGCGCGGCGCGAGCAGCGAATGGCCGCCGAGTTCGAAGAAGTCTTCGTCGATGCCGACCTCGTCGAGTTCCAGCACTTCGGCGAACAGCGCGCACAAGGCCTGCTGCTGCGGGGTGCCGGCGGCCCGGCGTGCCGGCGCGTCCGCGGCGGGCAGGGCCTTGCGGTCGATCTTTCCGTTCGGCAGCAGCGGCAGGCGATCCAGCACGACCCAGGCCGACGGCAGCATGTGGCTCGGCAACTGCGCGGCCAGGGCGTCGCGCAGCGCTTGCGTGTCCGGGATGCGGCCCGCGGCCGGCACCAGATAAGCGACCAGTTGGCGCTGCCCGGGCCGATCCTCGCGCACGCCGACCGTGGCCTGGGCGACGGCCTCGTCGGCCGCGAGCAGGGCCTCGATCTCACCGGCCTCGATCCGGAAGCCGCGGATCTTGAGCTGATGGTCGGCGCGGCCCAGGTACTCCAGTTCGCCGTCCCCGCGCCAGCGCACCACGTCGCCGGAGCGGTACATGCGCGCGCCCGGCTCGAACGGGTTGGCGACGAAGCGTTCGGCGCTGAGCCCGGCCTGGCGCAGATAGCCGCGGCTGAGGCCGAGGCCGGCGACGTAGAGTTCGCCAGGCGCACCGACCGGAACCGGCCGCAGGAAGGGATCGAGCACGTAGGCGCGCATATTGTCGATCAGGCGCCCCAGCGGCACGCCGTGCTCGCCGCGGTCGTCGGCGCGGGCTTCGAAGCAGGTCGCGTCCCAGAACTCGGAGGTGCCGTAGATGTTGAGCAGGCGCGCCTGCGGTATGGCTGCCTTGAACCGGTTGGCCAGCTCGAAGCCCAGCGCTTCGCCGCTGCACGACCAGTAGTACAGCTTCGGCAGGCGCGCGGCGAGGTCGATGCCGGTATCGAGCATGGCCCGCAGCAGCGACGGCACCAGCACGATGCGGGTCGCGCCGGCCTCGGCCAGCGCCTCGATCAGGCGCTCGGGGTCGGTGGCCTGTTCGCGCGCCAGGATCAGCACGCGCTGGCCGCGGATCAGCGGCATGAACAGTTCCCACAGCACGTCGATGAAGTTGACCGTGGTCTTCTGCGCGTAGATCTCCTCGACCTCGCCGTCGAGTTCGACGTCCCAATGCAGGCGCGAGGCGACGTTGCGATGCGTGCCCATCACCGCCTTCGGCCGTCCGGTCGAACCGGAGGTGTAGAGCAGATAGGCGAGGTGCTCGGGATGCGGCGTGCCGCGCACCGGCGTATCGGGCGCACTGTCTTCGCCGTCGATGAGGACCAGCCGCGCCGGGGAGTGCGGCAGGCGCGAGCGCAGCGACGCTTGAGTGACCACCGCCACCGGACGGGCATCGTCGAGCATGTAAGCCAGGCGCTGCGGCGGGTAATCCGGATCGAGCGCGAGGTAGGCGCCGCCGGCCTTGAGGATGCCGAGCAGGCCGACCACCGCCTCCGGCGAGCGTTCCACGCACAGGCCGACGATGCTGTCGGGGCCGATGCCTGCGGCCTGCAGGCGGCGGGCGAGACGGTCGGCGCGGCGGTCGAGTTCGGCATAGCCGACGGTCTGCTCGCCGAACATCAACGCGACCGCTTCCGGGGTGCGCGCGACCTGGGCTTCGAACAGGGCGATCGCGGTTTCGGCCGGTATCGTACGCGCGGTGTCGTTGCGTCGCTGCGCCTGCTCGCGTTCGTCGTCGTCGAACAAGTCGAGCGCGGCGACGCGGGTGCCCGGCGCCTGCGCGATCGCTTCGAGCACGCGCGCGAAGCGTCCGGCGATGGCGCGTGCATGCGCGGCATCGAGCAGGTCCGGGCGATAGCTCAGGTCGAGGTGCAGCGGCTGCCCCGGTGCGGGCGGCGTCACCGACAGGCCCAGCGGGTAATGCGTCGCCGCGGCGCCGTGATTGCCGCGCAGGGCGATCTCGATGCCGTCGTCGTCGCCGCGACCGACCGCGGAGGGGGCGACCGGGAAATTCTCGAATACCAGCAGGCTGTCGAACAACTCGCCGAGCCCGCCGATGCGCTGGATCTCGGCCAGGCTGAGGTGCTGGTGTTCGAGCAGGGCCGACTGCTGCAGCTGCAGGCGCTGCAACAGGCCCAGCAGGCTTTCCTGCGGCCGCAGTTGCAGGCGCAGCGGCACGGTGTTGATGAACAAACCGATCATGCGTTCGATGCCGGCGACGTCCGGCGGGCGCCCCGACACGGTGACGCCGAACACCACGTCGTCGCGGCGGGTCAAATGCCCCAGCACGATCGCCCAGGCCGCCTGGACCAGGGTGTTGAGGGTCAGCCGATGGCGCCGCGCCTGCAGCGCGAGCGCATCGCCGAGCGCGGCCGGGAGGCTCATCGACAGCGCCGACGGCACCGTCGCCGCGGTCGAAGCCGCGACCAGACGGGTCGGCTCGGCGAGACCGGCCAGGGCCTCGCGCCAGGCCGCGGCCGAACGCTCGCGGTCGCGGCTCGACAGCCAGCTCAGGTAATCGCGATACGGCGCGACCGACGGCAGCGCCGCGCCATCGCCGCCGTTGCGGTACAGCGCGAACAACTCCTGCAACAGCATCGGCGAAGACCAGCCGTCGAGCAGGATGTGGTGGCTGGTGAACAGCAGGTGGTGGCGCATGGCATGGCCATCGCCATCCCGTACCAGGGTGAAGCGCAGCAGCGGGCCGCGGCCGAGTTCGAAGCGGCGACGTTGGTCGTCGAGCAGCAGGGCCTCGAGGGCGGCCTCGCGGCTCGCCGCATCGCCGTCGAGCGCGTGTTCCTGCCAGGGCAGTTCGACCTCGCAGGGGATCGCCTGCACCGGTTCGCTCAGGCCCTCGTGGAGGAAGGCGGCGCGCAGGTTCGGATGGCGTTCGAGCAAGGCCCGGGCGGCGCGGCGCAGGCGCGAGGCATCGAGCGGCCCGCTCACGGTGAAGGCCATCTGCACGATGTAGCGATCCTGCGCCTGCTCGTCGTACAGGGTGTGGAACAGGAAGCCGTGTTGCAGCGGCGACAGCGGCAGCACGTCGAGCAGGCGCGGCTGGGTCGCTTCGACGGTTTCGATCTGGCGCTGGTCGAGCGCGACCAAGGGCAGGTCGGCAGGGGTCAGCAGGCGATGCTCGCCGGCCGCGACGGTGGCGGCGATGCGGCGCAGCACCGCGAACCAGGTCTCGGCGAGGTCGCGCACCGCGATCTCGTCGAAGCGCGCTCCGTCCCAACTCCAGCCGGCGCACAGCACCGGGCCTTGCGGGCCGTCCTCGGTGGTGGCGTTCAGGTCCAGCGCATGGGCGAAGGCGTGCGCTTCTTCGCCGGTGCCGTCGAGCAGCACGTCGGCGGCCGGCGCCCAATGCTGTTGCCCGCAACCGCCGGCGACGGCGAAACGGCCCAGGTAGTTGAAGCCGATCTGCGGCGCCGGCAAGGCCGCCAAGGCCTCGCCCGCGGCCGGGTCGAGATAGCGCAGCAGGCCGTAGCCGATGCCCTGGTCGGGCAGTCGGCGCAGTTGCTCCTTGACCGACTTGAGCGCGCGTTCGAGTTCGCTCCCGCCGGCCGTCGCCGCGCCGCGATCGAGCTCGGCCAAGGACAGCTGCAGCGGAAACTGGCTGGTGAACCAACCGACCGTGCGCGAGAGATCGGCGCCCTCGACGATCGCCTCGCGGCCGTGGCCTTCGAGCTCGAAGCGCACCGTATCGAGGTCGACGCCGAGGTAGCGTTGGCGCCAGTCGGCCACGGCGAGCGCGAACGCGCACAGCAGCACGTCGTTGATGCGGCCGTTGATGCGTTCGGTGGCGCGGGTCAGCAACACCCGGGTGACTTCGGGTTCCAGGCGCAGGCCGAGGCTGCCGCGGCCGGTCGCGCTGTCGGGCTGCGGATCGGGCGCGCGGCTGGTCAGCGGCGGGTCCCGGCCTTCCAGCATCGAACGCCAGAACGGCAGTTCGTCGCTGCGTTGGGCCGCCGCCTTCGGCAGGGCCAGCGCCCAGTGGCGCAGCGAGGTCGGCACCGCTTCCAGTTCGGCGGCGCGGCCGGCGCTGCGCGCTTGCCAGGCCGCTTGCAGGTCCGGGATCAGGATCCGCCAGGACACGCCGTCGACGACCAGGTGATGCAGGGCCAGGAACAGCAGCGAAGCGTCGCCGTCGTCGAACCATACCGCCTGCAGCATCCGGCCTTCGCGCGGCGACAGACGCTGTTGCGCGGCCTGGGCGTGCTGGTTGATGGTCCAGGCACGGGTCTGCGCATCGAGGCCGTGCAGCTCGACGTGGTTGAGGCAACTGGCCGCGGCGACGCTGCCGGCGACGGCGATTTCGAGGACGTCGCCGGGTTTCAGGCGCAGCCGCAACGCGTCGTGATGGTCGATCAGGTCCTGCAGCGCGGCGATCAGCGGCTCGCGCTGCAGGCGCGGCGCCTGCAGCAGCATCGATTGGGCGAAGTGTTCGAACGGCCCGTCCTGCTGCAACAGCCAGCGCATGATCGGGGTCGCCGGCAACACCCCGACCGGCGCTTCCGCCGGCGCCGCATCCGGCCCCCGGATGCTCGCGGCGACGCGGGCGAGGGCCTGCACCGATTGCTGCTGGAACACGTCGCGGGCGCTTAAGCGCAGGCCGGCGCGACGCGCCCGGCTGACCAGTTGGATCGAACCGATGCTGTCGCCGCCGAGTGCGAAGAAGCTGTCGTCGATGCCGACCCGCGGCAGGCCGAGCACCTGTGCGTACAACTCGCACAGCAGGCTTTCCATGGCGTTGCGCGGCTCGCGTGCGCCGGTCGCGTAGTCCGGCGCGGGCAGCGCCTTGCGGTCGAGCTTGCCGTTCGGGGTCAGCGGCAACCGATCGAGTACCACGAACGCCGCCGGCAGCATGTAGTCGGGCAAGCGCTCGGCGAGGGACTCGCGCAAGGCGGCCTCGTCGATGCGTTCGCCGGCCAGATAGGCGACGAGCTGTTTCTGCCCGGGACGATCCTCGCGCAGGATCACCGCGTTGCGCGGATGCCCGGCCAGGGCCAGCGCAGTCTCGATCTCGCCCAGTTCGATGCGGTAGCCGCGGATCTTGACCTGCTGGTCGGCGCGGCCCAGGTAGGCCAGGCGGCCGTCTTCCTGCCAGCGCACCCGGTCGCCGGAGCGGTACATGCGCGTGCCGCGCTCGAAGGGGTTGGCGACGAAGCGTTCGGCGCTGAGGCCGGCGCGGCCGAGGTAGCCGCGGGCGATGCCGTCGCCGGCGATGTACAGCTCGCCGGCGATTCCGGCCGGGACCGGTTGCAGCGCCGCGTCGAGTACGTAGAAGCGGGTATTGGCGATCGGCCCGCCGATGCAGGCCAGGGCCTCGCCCTCGGCCTCGGTGACGTCGGCCGAGGCGCACCAGATCGCCGCTTCGGTCGGGCCGTATTCGTTATGCAACCGCGCCAGCGGGGCGTGTTCGCCATGACGCTGTCGCAGGCTCGGCGGAATCGCTTCGCCGCCGAGCACCACACTGCGCAGCGAGGCCAGCGTGTCGGCATGCTCCAGCGCCGCCGCGTATAGGCTCGGGCCGCTGATCCACTGATCGATGCCGTGTTGCCGGACCAGGGCGGCCAAGGCCTGCGGCTCGTGTTCGAGGCCGGCCGCCGGCAGCGCCAGGCTCGCGCCGATGGCGAGGCTGCCGAAGATCGCGGCGAGGGAGGCATCGAAGGCCAGCGAGGGCAGCAACACCGCACTGCGGTGCGGCGCATAACGTGCGCTGCGGGCGCGGATCGAATTGAGCGCCTGGCGATGCTCGACCATCACGCCCTTGGGCTGGCCGGTCGAGCCGGAGGTGTAGATCAGGTAGGCACCGTGATGGTCGCGCAGGGCGCAGCGGCGGTCGCCGTCGCGCGGGGCGCGTTCGCTGGCCAACTGCATCAGCTCGCGCGTCGCCGGTGCGTCGATCGTGAGCAGCGGCGTCGCCTCGCCGAGCACCGGCAGGCGCGAGGCGAAGGCTTGGTCGGCGAGCAGCAGCGCCGGCCGCGCATCGCCGAGGATATGGCCGATGCGGTCCGGCGGATGCTGCGGGTCCAGCGGCAGATAGACCGCTCCGGCCTTGAGCACGGCGAGCAATGCGACGATCGCCTCGGGCGAACGCGGCAGAGCCACCGCGACGCGATCCTCCGCGCCGATGCCGCGCGCCATCAGCACATGGCCCAGGCGATTGGCGCGTCGTTCCAGGGCGAGGTAGTCGAGTTCGCCGTCGGCGCCGATCAGCGCCGGCGCGTTCGGCGTGCGCGCGGCCTGGGCTTCGAACAACTGGTGCAGGCCGGCGAAGCCGGTGGTTTCGGCTGCGGTGGCATTGAAACCGAGCATACGTTCGCGCGCCTCGTCGTCGAGCAATCCGACGCGCCCGAGGCAGCGCTCGGGGTCCTGCGCGATCGCATCGAGGATGCAGCGGTAGGCGCCGAGCAGTCGCGTCGCCTGGGCCGCGTCGAAGGCGTCGTCGCGATAGCTCAGGCTCAGGCGCAGGGTCTCGCCCGGCATCACCGCCAGGCCGAGCGGGTAATGCGAGGCGTCGCCGCCGTGCTGGCTGTGCCGGCCGATGCGCAGGCCGGCGCCGGGCAGGCTGGCGCCGTCCTCGCCGAATGCGGTCTCGTCGATCGGGTAGTTCTCGAACACGGTCAGGGTGTCGAACAGCTCGCCGACCCCGGCCAGCTTCTGCAGCTCCGGCAGGCTGAGGTGCTGATGTTCCAGCAAGGCCGCTTGCTCGGCCTGCACCGCGCGCAACAGGCTTTCCAGGCTCTGCTGCGGCTGCAGACGCACCCGCACCGGCACGGTGTTGATGAACAGACCGACCATGCGCTCGATGCCGGCGAGTTCCGGCGGGCGCCCGGACACGGTGGTGCCGAACACCACGTCGTCGCGGCCGGTGATGCGGCTCAACAGCACGGCCCAGGCGGTCTGGCTGAGGGTGTTGAGGGTCAGGCCGAGACGACGCGCCTGATGGTCGAGCTGGCGGCTCAATGTTTCGGGCAGGCTCTGCGTCAGCACCTCGGTCCGGGTTTCGACGCGGGCGCTGCCGGCGACCCGGGTGGCTTCGTCGACGCCGTCGAGATAGTCGCGCCAAGCCCGTTGCGCGGCGCCGCGGTCGCGGCCCGCCAGCCAGGCCAGGTAATCGCGATACGGGGCGACCCGCGGCAGCGCGTCGATGTCGCCGCCGTTGGCGTACAGCGCGAACAGCTCTTCGAGCAGGATCGGCAACGACCAGCCGTCGAAGACGATGTGATGATTGGTCAGCACCAGGCGATGCAGATGCTCGTGTTCGCGCACCAGAGTGAAGCGCAGCAAGGGCCCGCGGGCGAGATCGAAACCCTGCGCGCGATCTTCGCGCAGCAGCGCGTCGAGCGCGGCATGGCGCGCTTCGGCGCTGCCTTCGAGAGTGACTGCGCGCCATGGCAGCACCGCATCGCGCGGTATCGCTTGCACCGGCACCGGCAGGCCGTGATGGACGAAGGCCGCACGCAGGTTCGGATGGCGCTGCAACAGCGCCTGCGCGGCGCGGTGCAGCGCGGCGGGGTCGAGCGCGCCGTCGAGGGTGAAGGCCATCTGCACGACGTAGCTGTCGCTCGCCGCGGCCGCGGGCGTGTCCGCGTCTTGGTCGTAGACGGCGTGGAACAGGAAGCCGTGTTGCAGCGGCGACAGCGGCAGCAGGTCGAGCAGCGGCGGTTGCGCGGCTTCGATGGCCTCGATCTGGGTCTGGTCGAGCGCGATCAGCGGCAGGTCCGACGGGGTCAGCAGATGCCGCTCGGTGTCGGCGACGGTCTCGGCGATGCGGCGCAGCACCGCGAACCAGGTCTCGGCGAGGTCGCGTATCGCCTCCTCTTCGAACAACTCGCCGGCCCAGCTCCAGCCGGCGCAGAGCACCGGCCCTTCGGCGCCGTCCTCGGTGCTGGCGTTGAGGTCGAGCGCATGGGCGAGCGGGCGCGCTTCGTCGCCGTCGCCGCCGAGCGCGGCCTCGTCGGCCAGAGCCCAGTGCGGCGCCTGCGCGCCGTTGCCGGCGACGCTGAAGCGGCCGAGATAATTGAAGCCGACCTGCGACGGGGGCAGTGCCTGCAGGGCTTCGCGGCCGTCCTCGCTGAGATAGCGCAGCAGGCCGTAGCCGACGCCGTGGTCGGGCAGGCGGCGCAGTTGCTCCTTGACCGATTTGAGCGCGCGCTCCAGCGGCGCGCCGCCGCGCAGCGCGGCCTCGCGTTCGCCGCGCGGCAAGCGCAGTTGCAGCGGGAACAGGCTGGTGAACCAGCCGACCGTGCGCGACAGGTCGGCGCCGTCCAGGATGGCCTCGCGGCCGTGGCCTTCGAGGTCGAAGCGGACCGTGTCGGCATCGTCGAGGCCGCGGCGCTGGCGCCAGTCGGCCAGCGCCAGTGCGAACGCGGTCAGCAGCACGTCGTTGATGCGGCCGTGGATGCGTTCGCTGGCGCGGGTCAGCAGCACCCGGGTGGTATCGGCTTCCAGACGCAGCCACAGGCCGCGCTGGCTCGCGCTGGTGTCGCGTTGCGGATCGAGCGCGCGGGCACTCAGACGCGGATCGTGGCCGTCCTGCATCGAGCGCCAGAACGGCAACTCGTGCCGGCGCGCCGCGGCGAGCTTCGGCAGCGCCAGCGCCCAGTGGCGCAGCGCGGTCGGCACCGGTTCCAGGGCGGGGACATGGCCTGCCGCGCGTGCTTCCCAGGCGGCCTGCAGGTCGGGCACGAGGATGCGCCAGGACACGCCGTCGACCGCGAGATGGTGGATCGCCAGCCACAGGCGGGAATCGTCGCCGTGGTCGAACCAGACCGCCTGCAGCAGGCGCCCCTCGCGCGGGCAGAGCCGGTGCTGCGCGGCGTCGGCCGCGGCCTGCATCGCGGCATCGCGCGCGTCGCCGTCCAGGCCGGCGAGATCGACGCGCTGCAGACAGTCGGTGGCGTCGATGCGGCCGAGCGGCAGGATCTCCAGACTGTCGTCCCGGTTCAAACGCAGGCGCAGGGCGTGGTGATGATCGATCAGGTCCTGCAGGGCCGCCTGCAGCGGCTGCAGGCGCAGCGCCGGCACCCGCAGCAGCATCGACTGGCTGAAGCGGTCGAGCGGCCCCTGGCGTTCGAGCAACCAGCGCATGATCGGCGTCGCCGGCAAGGCGCCGACCGGTGCTTCGACCTCGACCGTGTCGGCCTCGACGACCGTCGTCGCGACCTGGGCCAAGGCCTGCACCGAGGAATGCTGGAACACGTCGCGGGCGCTGAAGCGCAGGCCGGCGCGGCGGGCGCGGGCGACCAACTGGATCGAGCCGATGCTGTCGCCGCCGAGGGCGAAGAAGCCGTCGTCGATGCCGACCCGCTCCAACCCCAGCACCTGCGCGAACAAGGCGCACAGCGCAGTCTCGGTGGCGTTGCGCGGTGCTCGCAGGCGGTTCGGGGCGAAGTCGGGCGCCGGCAGGGCCTTACGGTCGAGCTTGCCGTTCGCGGTCAACGGCAGCGCGGCCAATGCGACGAAGGCGGCCGGCCGCATGTACTCGGGCAGGCGCTCGGCGAGCGCGGTGCGCAGCGAGTCGGTGTCGATGGCGTCGCCGACCAGGTAGGCGACCAGCTGTTTCTGGCCGGGCCGGTCTTCGCGCACGATTACTGCGTTGCGTGCGTAACCGGCTTGCGCGAGCGCGGCCTCGATCTCCCCGAGTTCGATGCGGAAACCGCGCAGCTTGACCTGCTGATCGGCGCGGCCGAGGTAATCGATCTGGCCGTCGCCGCGCCAGCGCACCCGGTCGCCGGAGCGGTACATGCGCTGACCGATCTCGAACGGATTGGCGACGAAGCGTTCGGCGCTGAGCGCCGGGCGGCGCAGATAGCCGCGGGCCAGGCCGGCGCCGGCGATGTACAGCTCGCCGGGCACGCCGGCCGGCACCGGTTGCAGCGCCTCGTCGAGCACGTAGACCTGCATATTGTCGAGCGGCGCGCCGATCGGCACCGAGCGCGCGTCCGGCGGCAGAGTCGGCACGGCGCAGGTGAGGGCGAAGGTGGTGGTTTCGGTCGGGCCGTAGCCGTTGACGATGCGCAACTGCGGATGCCGCGCCTGCAGGCGGCGGATCGCATCGGTCGAAAGCACGTCGCCGCCGGCCAGCACTTGGCGCAAACCGGCGAACAGCTCGGGCGTGGATTCGGCGAACTCGTGGAACAGTCCGGCGGTCAGCCACAGGCTGCGCACCTCGTAGCGCTCGATCAGACGCTGGAAGTCGCGGCCGTCGCCGGCCTCGGCCGGCGCGACCGCGATGCGGCCGCCGTTCAATAACGGCACCCACAGCTCGTAGGTCGAGGCGTCGAAGGCGTGGGTCGAATGCAGCAGGACGGTCTCGTGGCCGCTGGCGAAGCGGCGGTCGCGGGCGAACTCGACCACGTCGCGCTGGCGCACGGCCACGCCTTTGGGTACCCCGGTCGAGCCGGAGGTGTACATCACGTAGGCGAGCTGCTCGGGATGGATCGCCGGCCTGCGCGCGCGCGCTTCGGCGGGGGCGTCGAAATCGAAGCGGTCCAGGCGCAGCAAGTCCGGATGGCGCAAGTCGCGTGCATCGATGCCGGCATCGGCGAGCAACACCGTGGCTTCGGTTTCCGCCAGCAACCGGGACAGGCGCTCGTCGGGATGCTGCTCGTGCAGCGGCAGGTAGTAGGCGCCGGCCTTGAGCACCGCGAGCACGGCCACGATCAGCTCGGGCGAACGCTTCAGCAACAGGGCTACGCCGCGTTCGGCGCCGGCGCCGTGACGCCGCAGCTCGTGGGCCAATGCTTCGGCGCGGCGGTCGAGCTCGGCATAGCTCCACTCGACGCCGTCGCCGGCCACCGCGATCGCGTGCGGACTCGCGGCGACCTGGCGTTCGAACGCGGCGGCGACCGACTCCGGCTCGACCGGGTAGGCCGTATCGTTGCAGGCGCGCAGCAGATGCTGGCGCTCGGTTTCGTCGAGCAACTCAACAGAGCCGATCGGCAGGCTGTCGTCTTCGGCGATCGCGACCAGCATGCGTTGCAATCGCCGTCCGATCGCTTCGGCGGTGGCGGCATCGAACAAGTCGCTGGCGTATTCGAGGGCGCCGTCGAGGCCGCCGGCCTGCCCGGTGGGGTGGTAGCGTTCGCAGAACGCGACGCTGAGGTCGAACTTGGCCACGTCCAGGGCGAACTCGGCCGCGTGCGCGCGCAGGCCGGGCAACTGCAGCTCGGCCTGCTCGGTGTTCTGCAGCACCAGCAGCACCTGGAACAGCGGATGGTGGCTCGAGGAACGCTCGGGTTTGAGCGTATCGACCAGTTGCTCGAACGGCAGGTCCTGGTGCTCGAACGCGGCCAGGTCGGTCGCGCGCACCCGCGCCAGCAATTCGCCGAAGCGCGGATTGCCACTCGTGTCGGTGCGCAACACCAGGGTATTGAGGAACAAGCCCACCAGCTCGTGCAGGGCGGTGTCCTGGCGGCCGGCGACCGGCGTGCCGATGGCCAGGTCGGTGCCGGCGCCCAGGCGGGTCAGGGTCGCGGCGAGCGCGGCCTGCAGGACCATGAACAAGGTCGCGCGATGGCGGCGCGCAACCGCGCGTAGCCGCGCATGGGTGTCTGCATCGAGAGCGAAGCCGCATTGGCCGCCGCGATAACTCGCGCGTGGCGGTCGCGGCCGGTCGCTCGGCAGTTCGATCTGCTCGGGCAAGCCGGCCAGCGCGTCGCGCCAGTAGGCGATCTGCGCCGCGATCAGCCTGGCGGGGTCGGATTCGTCGCCGAGCAGCTGTTGCTGCCACAGGGTGTAGTCGGCGTACTGCACCGGCAGCGGTGCGCGGATCGGGGCCTGGCCGGCCAGCCGCGCGGCATAGGCCTCGGCCAGGTCGCGCGCCAGCGGCGCCAGCGAGGCGCCGTCGCCGGCGATGTGGTGCAGCAACAGCAGCAGGGCGTGCCGCTGCGGGCCGAGCCGGACCAGGGTGGCGCGCAGCGGAATCTCGCGGCGCAGGTCGAAAGCGTAGGAGGCGGCCTGCGACAGAGCGGCGGCGAGACCGGATTCGTCGCTGTCGACGAGATCCAGGGCCGGCGCCGCGTGTTCGAGCACTCGCTGGCACGGCACATCGCCGGCCGGAAATACCGTGCGCAAGCTTTCGTGGCGCTCGCACAGGTCGGCGAGCGCGGCACGCAGCGCAGCGACGTTCAACTCGCCGTCCAGGCGCAAGGCCAACGGCATGTTGTAGGTCGCACTGGGGCCTTCGAACTGGTGCAGGAACCACAGCCTGCGTTGCGCGAACGACAGCGGCAAGGTCTCCGGGCGCGGCATCGGCCGCAGCGCCAGGCGCCGGTCTTGATTCGGATCGAGCGCGGCCGCCAGGCCGGCGACGGTCGGGGTTTCGAACAGGGCGCGGATCGACAGCTCGACATCGAGTTCGGCGCGGATCCGGCTGATCAGGCGGATCGCCAGCAGCGAGTGGCCGCCGAGGACGAAGAAGCTGTCGTCGATGCCGAGTTGGGCGGCGTGTTCGTCGGACAGGCCCAGCACTTCGGCGAACAGCGCGCACAGGGTCTGTTCGCGAGGATTGCGCGGGGCGCGCTGGCTGGCCGGGACGAAGTCCGGAGCCGGCAAGGCCTTGCGGTCGAGCTTGCCGTTCGGCAGCTGCGGCAGCGTGTCGAGAACGACGATGGCGGCGGGGACCATGTACTCGGGCAGGCGCGCGCCCACGCGTTCGCGCAAGGCCTCTCGATCCAGATCTGGGCCGGACGCGACGTAGGCGACGATCTGCTTCTGTCCCGGCCGATCCTCGCGCACGATGACGCTGTTGCGCGGGTAGCCCGCGCGCGCGAGTTCGGCCTCGATCTCGCCGAGCTCGATGCGGAAGCCGCGCACCTTGACCTGATGGTCGACGCGGCCGCGGTGGACGATGACGCCGTCCTCGCGCCAACTGGCGAGGTCGCCGGAACGGTACATGCGCTGGCCGGCCACGAAGGGGTCGGCGACGAAGCGTTCGGCGCTGAGCGCGGCGCGGCGCAGATAGCCGCGCGCCAGGCCGTAGCCGGCGATGTACAGCTCGCCGGTGACGCCCGCCGGCACCGGCCGCAGCGCGCTGTCGAGCACGTACAAGCGGGTGTTCCAGATCGGCCCGCCGATCGGAATCGGGCCTTCTTCGAGTTCGCGGCAGGGCCAGGCGGTGACGCCGATCGAAACCTCGGTCGGGCCGTAGGAATGATGCAGCGGCCGGCCGATGCGCTCGGCGACGCGGCGGCGCAGGTCGGCCGACAGCGCCTCGCCGCCGCAGACGATGCGGCGCAGGCTGCTGCAGCCCGCCGCGCCCGGTTCCTGCACGAACATCTCGAGCATCGAGGCGACGAAGTGCACGGTGGTGACGCGCTCGCGCTGGATCAGCCCGGCGAGATAGGCCGGGTCGCGGTGGCCGTCGGGGCGGGCGACGACCAGGCGGGCGCCGTGCAGCAGCGGCCAGAACGATTCCCACACCGACACGTCGAAGCTGGTCGGGGTCTTCTGCAGCACCGCGTCGTCGGCCTGCAAGGCGTACTCGTGCTGCATCCAGGCCAGGCGGTTGACGATGCCGCGGTGCGGGATCACCGCGCCCTTCGGCGTGCCGGTCGAGCCGGAGGTGTAGATGACGTAGGCGGGATGGTCGAGCCGCAGCGGGCGGGTGCGATCGGCGTCGGTGGGCGTGGCGCTGGCGAAACCCTCCAGCGAGGCGACGAAGCCGGCCTCGTCGAGGCGCCACAGCCCGTCGTGCGCCGGCAAGCGCCCGTCCACGTCGCCGCGCGCCAGGATCCGCACCGGCGCGGCGTCGGCGATCATGTGGGCGAGGCGGTCGCTCGGGTAATCGGTGTCGAGCGGCAGATAGGCCGCGCCGCTCTTGAGCACCGCGCACAACGCCACGACCAGTTCCAGCGAGCGCGGCAGGGCCACGCCGACCAAATCCTCCGGGCCGATGCCGTCGGCGATCAAGCGATGGGCGAGGCGGTTGGCGCGCGCGTCGAGTTCGGCATAGCTCAAGCCCTCGCCTTCGAACACCACCGCGATGGCGTCGGGTGTGCGCGCGGCTTGCGCGCTCAATAGCTCGGCCAGGGTGTGTGCCGGCACCGCATGCTCGGTCGCATTCCACTCGCGCAGCACCTGCGTCGATTCCGCGGCATCGAGCAGCTCGATGCGGCCGACCGGTTGCCCGGCATCGGCGACGAAGGCTTCCAGCAGCCGCTCGTAACGGCGGCCCAGACGCAGCACCTCGTCGCGCGCGAACAGATCGGGGCGGTAGCTGAGCTTGAGCTGGTACGGATGGCCCGGAATCAAGGCCAGGCCGACCGGGTAGTGCGAAGTGTCGCCGCCGTGATGGCTGTGCAGGGCGATGCGCAACGCGTCGGGCGCATCGTCGGCGCCTTCGCCGACCGGGAAGTTCTCGAACACCACCAGGGTGTCGAACAACTCGCCGTGCCCGGCGAGGCGCTGGATCTCGGTCAGCCCGAGGTGCTGGTGATCGAGCAAGGCCGATTGCTCGGTCTGCAGACGCACCAGCAGATCCCGCACCGATTCCTCCGGGCGCCATTGCAGCCGCAGCGGCAAGGTGTTGATGAACAAGCCGACCATCTGCTCGACGCCGGCCAGTTCCGGCGGTCGCCCCGACACGGTGGTGCCGAAGGCGACATCGCGGCGATGGGTCAGTCGACCGAGCAACAGGCCCCAGGCTGCCTGCACCACGGTGTTGAGGGTCACGCCGATGCCGCGGGCGAGCCGGGTCAGCGCCTGCACGAGTTCGTCGGGCAGGTCGATGCGCAAGGTGTCGGGCACCGCCGGCGCGGTGGTCGCCGGGGCGATCCGGCTCGGCTCCTCGAAGCCGGCGAAGGCCTCGCGCCAGGCCGTGCGTGCCGCGGCGGCGTCGCGCGAGGTCAGCCAGCGCATGTAGTCGCGATACGGCGTGAGCCGCGGCAGCGCCTGCGCGTCGGCGCCGTTGCGGTACAGCGCGAATAACTCTTGCAGCAGGATCGGCGAGGACCAACCGTCGAGCAGGATGTGGTGGCTGGTGAACAACAGGTAATGCCGGGTCGCCGACTCGCGCACCAGCACGAAGCGCAGCAACGGCGCACGGGTCAGTTCGAAGCGTTGTTGCCGGTCGTCGGCGATCGTCTGCGCCAGCGCATCGGCGCGCTCATGCGCAGGCAAGCCACTGAGATCGATCGCGCGCCACGGCAGTGCGACCTCGCGCTGGATGACCTGCACCGGCTCCTTGATCTTGTGGTGAACGAAGGCCGCGCGCAGGCTGGCATGGCGCCGCAACAGCGCTTGCGCCGCTGCCTGCAAGGCCACCGCATCGAGCGCGCCGTCGAGCGCGAACACCATCTGCACCACGTAGCTGTCCTGCACCTCATGGTCGTAGAGGGCGTGGAACAGAAAGCCGTGCTGCAGCGGCGACAGCGGCAGCAGGTCTTCAATCTGAGAGTTGCGCATAAATCGATTCCAGGAGTTCGATGTCGGACTGGTCGAGCGCGACCATGGGGACGTCCGAAGGGGTCAGGGTCGAGGCGTCGGCGGCCGCGGCGAAGTCGGCGATGCGGCGCAGCGCGTCGAACCAGGCGTCGGCAAAGGCACGCACCTCGCTTTCGTCGAGCAGTTCGCCGGCCCAGCTCCAGTTCGCGCACAGGCGCGGACCGTCGGGGCCGTCCTGGACCAGGGCGTTGAGGTCGACCGCATGCGGCAAGGGCTGGGCCTCGTCGCTGCCGCCGCCGAAGGCGCCGGGGTCGTCGGCGACGTTCCACACCGCGCCGTCGTCGGCGCCGCCGACCGCGAAGCGGCCGAGGTAGTTGAAGCCGAGACTGGGCGGCGGGTATGCGGCGAGTTCGCGGCCGGCCTCTTCATGCAGATGCCGCAACAGGCCGTAGCCGATGCCCTGGTCGGGCACTTGCCGCAGTTGTTCCTTGACCGACTTGAGTGCGCGTTCCAGGGCCTTGCCGCCGGCCAGGGCCTCGGCCGGGTCGAACTCGGCGGCCTGCAGGCGCACCGGGAACAGACTGGTGAACCAGCCGACGGTGCGCGACAGGTCGGCATCGTCGATCAGGCCGTCGACGATCGCGGTCTCGCGGCCGTGACCTTCGAGGTCGAAACGCAGGCTGCTCGCGTCGAACCCGTCGTCGCCGCGACGCTGGCGCCGCCAAGCGAACGCGGCCAGGGCGAAGCCGGTCAGCAGCACGTCGTTGACCCGGCCGTTGATGCGTTCCGGCGCCTCGATCAACAGACGCTGGGTGGTGGCGACATCGAGGCTGAGGCTGAGACTGCGCAGGCTGGCATGGGTGTCGCGTCGTGGATCGAGTGCACGCGCGAACCCGTCGGGCGACGCGTGTTCGAGCATAGAACGCCAGAACGGCAGTTCCGCGCTGCGCCGTTGCGCCGCCTCGGGCAGGGCCAACGCCCATTCGCGGAACGAGGTCGGCACCGGTTCCAGCGCGATCGTGTCGACGCCGGCCGCGGCCTGTTCGTAAGCCGCGCGCAGGTCGGGCACGAGGATGCGCCAGGATACGCCGTCGACCACCAGGTGATGCACGACCAGCAACAGCCGCGAGTGTTCGCCATGGTCGAACCAGACGACCTGCAGCAGGCGCCCGGCCTGCGGGTCGAGGCGTTCCTGTGCGGCCCGGGTCTGGGCGGCGATTTCGGCCTCGCGCGCGGCCGCGCCGAGCCCGTGCAGGGACACCGCGAATACGCAGTCGTCGGCGCGGACCCGGCCGGGCTCGGCGATCTCCAGTTCGTGCGCCGGCGACACGGTCAGGCGCAAGGCGTCGTGATGATCGAGCAGGGCCTGGATCGCGTGCAGCAAGGGCGCGGCGTCGAGCGCAGGCACCCGCAGCAGCATCGACTGTTGATACTGCTTGAACGGCCCCGGCTGTTCGAACAAGTCGCGCAGGATCGGCGTCGCCGGCAACGGCCCGGTCGCGGCCACCGCCGGCAGTCGAACGGCTTGTTCGAGCGCAGTGGCGACAGTGGCGAGTGCGCGCACGGTTTGGTGCTGGAACACCTCGCGCGCGCTCAGGCGCAGGCCGGCCTGGCGGGCGCGGCCGACCAACTGGATCGAACTGATGCTGTCGCCGCCGAGGGCGAAGAAGCCATCGTCGATGCCGACCGCGTCCAGCCCCAGCACTTGGGCGAACAACGCCGCCAGGCGCTGTTCGAGTTCGCTGCCGGGCGCGGCGGAGACATCGACCTGCACCTGCGGCGCCGGCAGCGCCTTGCGGTCGAGCTTGCCGTTGGCGGTCAAGGGCAGGGCGGGCACGGCGACGAAGGCCCCCGGCAACATGTACTCGGGCAGTCGCTCGGCGAGTTCGCGCCGCAGTTGCGCGGCATCGAGCTGCGGCGCCACGACGTACGCGACCAATTGGCGCTGGCCGGGCCGGTCTTCGCGGGCGATCACCGCGTTGCCGGCATAGCCGAGCGCGGCGAGTGCGGTTTCGATCTCGCCCGGTTCGATGCGGAAGCCGCGGATCTTGAGCTGATGATCGGCGCGGCCGAGGTGTTCGAGGCGGCCGTCGCGACGCCAGCGCACCAGGTCGCCGGAGCGGTACATGCGCTCGCCGGCGACGTAGGGATCGGCAACGAAACGTTCGGCGCTGAGGTCGGGACGGCCGAGATAACCGCGGGCCAGGCCGGCGCCGCCGATATACAGCTCGCCGGCGACGCCGACCGGCACCGGTCGCAGACGCGCGTCGAGCACGTACAAGCGGGTGTTGCGCAGGGCGGTGCCGATGCTGGGCCGATCGCCTTCCTCGATCTCGTCGATGGCGACGTAACTGGCGTCGACCGTGCACTCGGTCGGGCCGTAGCAGTTGTAGCCGCGCACCGGATGCTCGCGCAGCGCCTTCCACTGCGACTCGCCGACGGTTTCGCCGCCGAGCACGACCGTGCTCGGGTGGCAGCGGCCATCGTCGAGCAGGCCGATCGCGCGCAATTGCTCGAAATGCGCCGGGGTCAGGTCGACCGCATCGATGCGTCGGCTGGCGATGTAGTCGAGCAGGGCTTCGCCTTCGCGACGGGTGCCGTCGTCGATCAGGTGCAGTTCCTGGCCGGCGCACAGCCACAGCAGGCCCTCGAGCGAGGTGTCGAAGGCGAAGGTCGCGGTCAGGGCGAAGCGGATGCGATCCTGGCCGGAGTGGCGCACTACCTCGGCGAACAGCCGGTCGCGGTGCTCCTCGAACAGGTTGGCGACGCCGGCGTGGGTCGCGATCACGCCCTTGGGCTTGCCGGTCGAGCCCGAGGTGTGGATGACGTAGGCCGGGTGCAGCGGATGCAGCGGCTGGCGACGCTCGGCATCGTCCGGATCGTGCTCGGGCGCGTCGAGCAGGCGTCGCTGCCCTTCGCCATCGTCGAGTCGCCAGGTCGGCAGGTCGACCGCGAGCGCATCGGCGATGGCGCTGTGGGCCAGCAGCATCCGCGGCGCGGCTTCGCCGAGCAGCTCGCGCAGGCGCGGACCGAGGTGCTCGGTGTCCATCGGCAGATAAGCCGCACCGGCCTTGAGTACGCCGAGCATCGCCGCGACGGTGTCGAGCGAACGCGACAGGGCCAGGGCGATGCGGTCCTCGGCGCCGATGCCGGCGGCGATCAGGCCGTGGGCGATGCGGTTGGCGCGGCGGTTGAGTGCGGCATAGCTCAGCGCGTCGTCGCCGCAGACCACGGCGACGGCGTCCGGCGTGCGCCGGACTTGGGCCTCGAACCATTGCGGCAGGCTGCGGCCGGAGGAGGCGACCCGGGCGCCGTTCCAGCCGGCCAGCACGCATTCGCGCTCGTCGGGATCGAGCAGCTCGACCTCGCCGATGGCGCAGCTGGCATCGTCGGCGACCGCCCGCAGCATGCGTTCGAGATAGGCCCCGATGCGTCGCGCGGTGTCGGGGTCGAACAGGTCGACCGCGAATTCGATCAGACCGTGCAGGCCGGCCGGCGCGCCGCGCTCGTCGTGCAACTCGGTGAAGTCGAAGCTCAGGTCGAACTGGGCGATGTCGAGATCGAACTCGGCGGTGCGGCTGCGCAGGCCGGGCAACTCCAGCTCGGCCTGGGCGTGGTACTGCAGCGACAGCATCACCTGGAACAGCGGGTGATGGGCCATCGAACGCACCGGCTTTAGCGCGTCGACCAGACGCTCGAACGGCAGATCCTGGTGTTCGTAGGCGGCCAGGTCGGTCTCGCGCACGCGGCCGAGCAAGGCCGCGAAGCTCGGGTTGCCGGAGGTGTCGTTGCGCAGCACCAGGGTGTTGAGGAACACGCCGACCAGGTCGTCGAGGGCGGCGTCGGAGCGGCCGGCGACCGGCGTGCCGATGGCGATGTCGTCGCCGGCACCGAGCCGGCTCAGGGTCGCGGCGAGCGCGGCTTGCAGGACCATGAACACAGTCGCGCCGTGGCGCGCGGCGAGCGCGGCCAGGCGGGCGTGCAGGGCGGCGTCGAGCGGCAAGGACAGATGGCCGCCGCGATAGCTCGAGGTCGGCGGCCGCGGCCGGTCGCTCGGCAGGGCGATCAGTTCCGGCAGATCGGCCAGCGTGCGCTTCCAGTACTCGGTCTGCCGGGCGAGCAGGCTGCCGGCATCGCGCTCGTCGCCGAGCACCTGGCGTTGCCACAGGCTGAAGTCGGCGTACTGCACCGGCAACGGCGCCCAGTCCGGAGCGCGCCCGCGCAGGCGCGCGGCATAGGCCTGGGCCAGATCGCGCGCCAGCGGCGCCAGCGAGGCGCCGTCGCCGGCGATGTGGTGCAACAGCAACAGCAACACCTGCCGCTGCGGTGCGATCGCGAACAGATGCGCGCGCAGTGGCAGTTCGCGGCCGAGGTCGAAAGCGTGCGCGGCGGCCTGCGACAGATCGGCGCGCAGGCGCCGCTCGTCGCTGCTCGCGATCGCGAGCGGCGCTTCGGCTTCGGCGAGCACGCACTGGCTCGGCGCTTCGCCGGCGACCGTAGCGGAGGGGAAGATCGTGCGCAGGCTCTCGTGGCGCGCGACCAGGTCGGCGAGCGCGGCGCGCAAGGCATCGCGGTCGAGGTCGCCGTCCAGGTGCAGGGCCAGCGGGATGTTGTAGGTCGCGCTGGGGCCTTCGAACTGGTGCAGGAACCACAGGCGCTGCTGGGCGAACGACAGCGGCAGGCGCTGCGGCCGCGTCTGCGCGACCAGCGGCGCACGACGGCCGCCGCCCGAGGGCAGGGCGCGCGCCAGCGCTTCTACGGTCGGCGTGTCGAACAGGGTGCGGATCGACAACTCGACGTCGAAGGTCGCGCGGATGCGGCCGATCAACCGGGTCGCGAGCAAGGAGTGGCCGCCGAGGGCGAAGAAGCTGTCGCCGACGCCGACCCGTTCCAGACCGAGCACCTCGGCGTACAGCGCGCACAGGATCGCTTCGGCCGCGTTGCGTGGGCCGCGCGAGGCGGGTCGCGCGGCGAATTCCGGTGCCGGCAGGGCCTTGCGGTCGAGCTTGCTGCCGTTGGCGGTCAGCGGCAGCGCAGGCAGGGCGACGAAGGCCGACGGCACCATGTACTCGGGCAGGCGCTCGCCGAGGCGGCGGCGCAGGCCGTCTTCGTCGATCGCCTCGTGAGTGACCAGATACGCGACCAGCAGCGGATGGCCCGGCCGATCCTCGCGCACGATCACCGCATTGCCGGCATGGCCGCACTGCGCCAGCGCCGCTTCGATTTCGCCCAGTTCGATGCGGAAACCGCGCAGCTTGACCTGCTGGTCGGCGCGACCGAGATAGTCGAGCTGGCCATCTTCGCGCCAACGGGCACGGTCGCCGCTACGGTACATGCGCTCGCCGATCACAAACGGGTCGGCGACGAAGCGCTCGGCGCTCAGGGCGGCGCGATCGAGATAGCCGCGGGCCAGGCCGGCGCCGGCGATGTAGAGCTCGCCGGCCACGCCGGCCGGCACCGGACGCAGCATGGCGTCGAGCACGTACAGCCGGGTGTTGGCGATCGGCGTGCCGAGCGGCGGCGCCGCGCCGGCCAGGGTGGCCGGCGACAGCACGTCGCTCATCGCCGCGCAGATGGTGATCTCGGTCGGGCCGTAGGCATTGACCAGGCGCCGCCCGGCCGACCACGCCGCGGCGAGGTGCGGTGGGCAGGCTTCGCCGCCGACGATCAGGGTGTTCGGCCAGGTCTGAGCGTCCGGGTCGAGACTGCTCAGCGCGCTCGGCGGAATCAGAGTGTGGCTGATGCGCTGCTCGTCGAGGGTGCGGGCGAGCGCATCGCCCAGCAGCGGCCCCGGCGGCGGCAGTACCAGGGTCGCGCCGGCAGCGAAACACATCAGCATTTCCATCGCCGCGGCGTCGAAGCTCATCGAGGCGAACTGCAGCACGCGGCTGTTCGGGTCGAGGCCGAAGCGTTCGATCTGGCTGTGAGTCAGACTGGGGATACCGGCGTGGGTGACGATCACGCCCTTCGGCCGCCCGGTCGAACCGGAGGTGTAGATGACGTAGGCCGGGTGGCGCGGATCGAGCGCGCGCATGCGTTCGCGGTCGTCCGGATCGTGGCTCGGCGCATGCGCGAGCTCGCCGGCGAAACCGTGCTCGTCGTCGATCAGCAACAGCTCGGCATCGGCCGGCAGGCGCGCGGCGCTGGCGCGGGTGGCGACGACCTTGCGCGGACGCGCATCGGCGAGGGTCCAGGCCAGGCGTTCGGCCGGATGATCGGCGTCGAGCGGCAGGTAGGCGGCGCCGGCCTTGAGGATGCCGAGCACCGCGACCACGGTGTCGAGCGAGCGGGGCACGGCGATGGCGATGCGGTCCTCGGCGCCGACGCCGTGGGCGATCAGCGCGTGCGCGCAGCGGTTGGCGCGGCGGTTGAGTTCGGCGTAGCTGTACTCGTGGCCGGCGCAGACCACCGCGACCGCGTCGGGCGCGGCGGCGACGCGTTGCTGGAACCACTGCGGCACGGTCTGCGAAGGCAGCTCGACTTCGTTGCCGTTCCAGTCGTAGAGCACACGCCGGCGCTCGCGGTCGTCGAGCAGGTCGAACTGTTCCAGAGCGCGTTGCGGGTGCGCGGCGACCGCGTCGAGCAGGCGCGACAGGCGTTCGGCCAGGCGTTCGATGCTGAGCGCGTCGAAACGGGCCGGGTCGTAGTTGAAGCGGAACGACAGGCGGGCGCCCGGGGTAACCAGCAGGCTCAGCGGGTAATGGGTGGCGTCGCTGCTGTGGAAACCGCTGATGCGCAGCTCGCCGAGCGCCGACTCCAGACCGTTGTGGTCGATCGGATAGTTCTCGAACACGTACAGGCTGTCGAACAGGCGCTCGAAGCCGGCCAGGCGCTGCAGCTCGGACAGGTTGAGGTGCTGGTGCTCGATCAGCCCGGCCTGTTGCGCCTGCAGTTGCAGCAGCAGGTCGATGAAGCTCTGGCCGGCCTGCAGGCGCACGCGCGCGGGCACGGTGTTGATGAACAGCCCGATCATCTGGGCGACGTCGCGCAGCTCCGGCGGACGCGCCGATACGGTGGTGCCCAACACGATATCGTCGCGACCGAGCATGCGTCCGAGCAGCAGCGCCCAGGCGCCCTGGACCAGGGTGTTCAAGGTCAGGCCATGGCGGCGCGCCAACTGCGCGAGGGTGCGCGACAGCGGCTCGGGCAGATCGAGGGCGTGGTGCGATTGCTCGCCGGAGGCGGCCGGGCGCGACGGCAGCAACAGGGTCGGTTCGTCGATGTCGGCGAGGACCTCGCGCCAGGCCCGTTCGGCCGCGGCCGGATCGCGCTGGCCCAGCCAGGCCAGGTAGTCGCGATAGGGGGTGGCGCGCGGCAGCTCGGCGCCGCCGTACAGCGCGAACAATTCCTGTACCAGGACCGGCAGCGACCAACCGTCGAGCAGGATGTGGTGGTTGGTGATCAGCAGGCGATGCTGCTTCTGGCCGAGGCGGATCAAGGTGAAGCGCAACAGCGGCGCGCGGTCGAGCTCGAAGCGGCGCAGGTGTTCGGCTTCGCCGATGTCCGCGGCGGCGGCTTCGCGTTGCGCGGCCGGCAGTCGATCGAGATCGACCCGGCGCCAATCCAGCGGCACCTGCCGTGGGATCAGCTGCACCGGCGTCGCCAGCCCGCGGTGGACGAAGGCCGCACCCAGGTGCGGATGACGCTGCATCAGCCGTTGCGCGGCCTGGCGCAAGCGCGCCTCGTCGAGCGGGCCGTCGAGATCGAAATGCACCTGCACCACGTAAGGGTCGGGCCCGTCGTGGTCGTACAGCGCATGGAACAGCAGGCCTTGCTGCAGCGGGGTCAGCGGCAGCACGTCGGCGACGGTGTGGGCGCCGCCGTGGCCGCGTTCCAGGGTTTCGATGATGGCCTGGTCGAGCGCGACCAGGGGCAGGTCGGACGGGGTCAGGCCGCCGGCATCCTCGCGCTCGAGCAGCGCGACCAGCGCACGCAGGGCGCGCGCATAGGTCTCGGCCAGGTCGGCGATCTGGGCGCGCTCGAACAAGGCCCGCGGCCACGACCAGGTGGCGATGAACTCGGGGCCGCCGGCGCGGTCCTGGGTCAGCGCGTTGAGCTCGATCGCGTGCGCGATCGGCATCGCATCGCCGCCGTGGTTGGCGACTTCTTCCTCGGCCGGTTCCCAGTCGCGGGTTTCGGACACGCCGAAGCGGCCGAGGTAGTTGAAGCTGATCTGCGCGGCCGGTCGTGCGGCGAGCACGGCGCCGGTGTCGGCATTGAGATGACGCAACAGGCCATAGCCGAGGCCGTTATCGGGCACCGCGCGCAGTTGTTCCTTGACCCGCTTGACCAGGCGTTCGAGTTCGCCGTCGGCGGCGAAGGCGCGTTCCAGGTCGATCTCGTCGAAGCTCAGCCGCAGCGGATACAGGCTGGTGAACCAGCCGACCGTGCGAGACAGGTCCAGGCCGTTGCGCTCGCTTTCGCGGCCGTGGCCTTCCAGGTCCAGCAGCAGCGAATCGACTGCCGCGCCGCTGTGGCGGCGGCGCCAATCGCCGACCGCCAGGGCGAAACCGCTCAGCAGCACATCGTTGATGCGGGCGTGGAAGCGAGCCGGCACGCCGGTCAGCAAGGCGCTGGTGACTTCGCTCGGCAGGCTCAGGCTGAGATGTTCGCAGTTCGCGCCGGTATCGCGGACGGGGTCGAGCGCGACCGGCGAGAGCGGCGGGTCGACAGCCTCGGCCACGGCTTGCCAATGCGGCAGTTCGGCCAGACGTTGCGGCGAATGCGCCTCGTCGAACAACTGCTGCGACCAGGCGCGCAGCGAGTGGCTGCGCGGGGCGAAGCGCGGCGTTTTGCCGGCCTGGATGGCCTCGATCGCTTCGCGCAAATCCGGAATCAGGATGCGCCAGGACACCCCGTCGACGGCGAGGTGATGGATGGTCAGCAGCAGCCGGCCGCCGTCGCCGGCGTCGAACCAGACCGCGCGCAGCAGATCGCCGCGTTCGCAGGACAGGGCCTGCGTCGATTCGGCCGCGGCCGCGTCGATGCGGGCTTTGAGCGCAGTGTCGTCGAGGCCGACGACGTCGATGCGGCGCAGGCAGGCCGCGGGGTCGACGCTGCCGGGTTCGGGCACCTGCAGGCGCCAGGCCTCGGCGGCGTCGCGGTCCAGGCGCAGGCGCAGCGCATCGTGATGATCGAGCAGGGCCGCCAGTGCTTCGCGCAGCTCGGCTTCGGCGAGACCGGCCGGCACCCGTAGCAGCACCGACTGGTTGAAACCGTCGAGCGCGACCTCCCGCTCGAGGAACCAGCGCAGGATCGGCAGCGCCGGCAATTCGCCGATCGGCTCGTCGAGCAGCGCCGGCGCGGCTGCGTCGGCCTCGCGCGCGACCAGGGCCAGGGCGGCGACGCTCTGGTGCTGGAATACGTCGCGCGGGGCGATGAGCAGCCCGGCCTTGCGCGCCTGGCTGACCAACTGGATCGAAATGATGCTGTCGCCGCCGAGGTCGAAGAAGCTGTCGTCGATACTGACCCGCGGCAGGCCCAGCACTTCGGCGTAGAGCTCGGCCAGGACCTGCTCGCGGTCGTTGCGCGCGGCGCGGTGATGGGTCGGGGTGAAATCCGGCGCCGGCAAGGCCTTGCGGTCGATCTTGCCGTTCGGGGTCAGCGGCATCGCCGGCAGCAGCACCATCACCGGCTGCATGTAGTCGGGCAACTGCGCGGCGACATGGCGGCGCAGGTCGCTGAACTGGTCGAAGCTGGCCGGGTTGTTGGTGCAGGCGGCGAAGTCGCGCGGCGCGCTTGGCAGATACAGGTCGGTCCAGGCGGCCGGCGATGCGTCGTGGACGAACAGCAGGTCCAGCCCGTCGCCGGCGGCGCCGCCGGACCAGGTCGTCGCGACCCGGTAGCCGAGGCCGCGTCCGAGTTGCACCAGACCCTCGCTGACTGCATCGATGGCGCTGCCGGCGGCGATCAATCGCGCGCGCACCTGCGCAATGGGCTCGCCCGAGGCCAGCGTTTGCAGCGCATCGAGTTCGGGTTGCAGATGGTCGTTGGGCACACCGCGCAGGCGCAGGTCGGCCGGCTGCCGGTCGTGCAGGTGCGCGGCGAGGGCATCGATCCCGTCGACGTCCCGGCCCCATTGCAGCACCGGCGCCGAGGCCAGCGAGCGCAGCGGCACAGGGCCCTTGCGCAACACCACTTCGTAGCGGTGGCGGCTGAGTTCGTTGCCGTAGGCGCTGCGCTTGGTCTGGATGTCGACAGCGGCGATCGTTTCCAGGCGCTGCGGCAGCTGACTGAAGAACTCCGGTGCGACCAGCAGTTCCTTCTCGGCCAGCAGGATCTGCTCGATGCGACGCTGCAGCGTCGCCGCATCGGTGTCGGCATCGGCCTGGTGCAACTGGATCGCGGTGGCGAAACTGCGTTGCAGGTGCAGGTTGCGCACGTCGCCGAGGAACAGCGCGCCGCCCGGCGTCAGCAGTTGCATCGCCTGGCGGATCACTTCCTCCAGATAGTCGCCGTTCGGGAAGTACTGCAGCACCGAGTTGATCACGATGGTATCGAAGCGGCCTGCTTGGCCCTCATTCGCCAAGCTGTCGCCGAGCCCCTGCATCTCGTGCGCGGGCCGCGCGTGCAACTCGACCTTGCCGGCCAAGTGCGCCCGCTGCGCGATCTCGCCGCGCAGGCGCTCGATGGTCGCGGCGGACAGGTCGGTGCCATGGTAGGCCTCGACGTGGGGGGCCACCTGCGACAGGATCAGGCCGCTGCCGACGCCGATCTCGAGCACGCGCCGCGGCTGCAATTCGAGAATGCGCTCGACCGTGGCCGCGCGCCATTCGCGCATCTGCTCCAGGGCGATCCCGGAGCCGTCGTAGCTGCTGTTCCAGCCGTGGAAGTTCTCGCCGAACTCGACCGCCTGCGGCGGCGCTTCGCCGTACAGGCTTTCGTAGATGGTTTCCCACTCGCCGATCAGGCGCGACTCCTGGCCTTGATCGCGATCGCCCTCGCGCTCGTGCTCCAGCACCACGTAGGCGACCAGTTGCTTGTGGCCGGGCACGTCTTCGCGCGCGACCACGATCGATTGCGCGACCGCGGCGTGGCGCTGCAGCACCTCCTCGATCTCGCCCAGTTCGACGCGGAACCCGCGCAACTTGACCTGGTGATCGACCCGGCCGATGAATTCGAGCTGGCCGTCGCCGCGCCAGCGCGCCAGGTCGCCGCTGCGGTACATGCGCTCGCCGGCGACGTAGGGGTCGGCGACGAAGCGTTCTGCGCTGAGCGCCGGGCGATGCAGATAGCCGCGGGCCAAGCCCTTGCCGGCCAGGTACAGCTCGCCGGGCACGCCGACCGGCACCGGCTGCAGGCCGGCATCGAGCAGGTACACCCGGGCGCCGAGGATCGGCGTGCCGATCGGCGGCGAGGTCGCGCCGGCCAGCGGCGCGCTCATGGTCGCGCATACCGTGGTTTCGGTGGGTCCGTAGGCATTGGTCATGCGGCGGCCCTGCGACCAGGTCTTGACCAACTGCGGCGCGCAGGCCTCGCCGGCGACGATCAGGTCGCTGCAGCTCGCGAGCGCATCGGCGCCGAGCACCGACAGCGCCGCGGGGGGCAGGGTCGCATGGGTCACGCGATGACGCTGCAGCGTTTCGACCAGGGCCTCGCCCGGCAGCAGTCGGTCGGCCTCGGCGACCACCAGCGCCGCACCCGAGAGCAGCGCCATGCACAGCTCCCAGAACGCGGCGTCGAAGCTCAGCGAAGCGAACTGCAGCACGCGCGAACCCGGGCCGACCTCGAACGCGGCGACCTGGCTGGCGAGCAGGCTCGGCATGCCGGCGTGGGTGACGACCACGCCCTTGGGCCGTCCGGTCGAACCGGAGGTATAGATGACGTAGGCGGCATCGGCCGGCGATGCGGCGGCGAGCCGCGGCGCATCGGTCGCTTGTGCGGCCAGGGTCTGCACGGTTTCCGGCAGGTCAAGCAGCCAGCTCGGTACGCCGTGCTCGGGCAGCCGAGCTTCGATCTCGCGGCGGCTGATCAGGCGCGCGGGTTTCGCGTCGGCGAGCATGTAGGCCAGGCGTTCGGGCGGATAATCCGGGTCCAGCGGCAAATAGGCGGCGCCGGCCTTGAGGATGCCGAGCACGGCGACGACCATCTCCGGCGAACGCGGCAGAGCGATGGCGACGCGGTCCTCGCGGCTGATGCCCTGGGCGATAAGCGCATGCGCGAAACGATTGGCGCGGCGGTCGAGTTCGGCGTAGCTCAGGCAGCTGTCGCCGAACAGCAGCGCCGGCGCATCGGGATCGCGTGCGACTCGATGCGCGAACAGGGCCGCGACGGTGGCGTCGGCGATGGTGTTGTTCGTATCGCTCGGTGTCGCATGGCTCCAGTCGCCGAGCAGGCGCTGGCGTTCGTCGCGGTCGAGCAGGTCGATCGCGGCGATGCGGCGCTGCGGCTCGCGCGCGGCGGCGTCGAGCAGGCGCAGCAGGCGCTGCCACAGGCGTTCGATCGAGGCTTCGTCGAACAGGTCGGTGGCGTATTCGACGACGCCGTCGAGGCCGGCCGGCACGCCGTCGGCGGCGAGGCGTTCGCCGAGGTTGAAGAACAGGTCGAACTTGGCGCTGCGGAAATCCGCGGGGTGCATCGACACGGTCAGGCCGGGCAGGCGCAGCTCGGCCTCGGCCACGTTCTGCAGGACCATGCCGACCTGGAACAGGGCATGGTGCGAAGTCGAACGAGCCGGGTTGAGCAATTCGACCAGGCGCTCGAACGGCGCATCCTGGTGGGTGTAAGCGGCGAGCGCGGTGGCGCGGACCCGGCCGAGCAGGGTTTCGAAGCTCGGTTGCCCGGAGACGTCGGCGCGCAGCACCAGGGTGTTGACGAAGAAGCCGACCAGATCGTCCAGGGCCTGGTCGTTGCGCCCGGCGATGGCGCTGCCGAGGGCGATATCGTCGCCGGCGCCGAGCCGGTGCAACAACGCCGCGAGGCCGGCCTGCAGCACCATGAACAAGCTCGCCTCGTGGCGGTGCGCGAGTGCCAGCAGACGCGCGTGCAGTTCGGCATCGATGCTCAGCGCCCACTGGCGGCCACGGTAGCTGGCGACCAGCGGACGCGGCCGGTCGGTCGGCAGCTCGATGCGCTCGGGCAGATCGGCCAATTGGGCTTTCCAGTAACCGAACTGCCGCGAGATCAGGCTGTCGGGGTCGTGTTCGCTGCCGAGCAGGCGTTGTTGCCACAGGGTGTAGTCGGCGTACTGCACCGGCAGCGGCGCCCAGTCCGGCGCGTGGCCTTGCAGGCGCGCAGCATAGGCGCGGCCGAGGTCGCGCGCCAACGGCGCCAACGACGAGCCGTCGCCGGCGATGTGGTGCAACACCACCAGCAGCACGTGTTCCTGCTCGCCGAGACGGAACAGGCTGCAGCGCAGCGGCGTCTCGCGGGACAGGTCGAACACGTGCATGGCCTCGGCGTGCAGTCGCTCGGGCAGGGACTGCTCGTCGGATTCGATCAGGGCCCACTGCGGCGCGTGCTCATCGAGCGACAGCACCTGCTGATACGGCGTGCCGTCGGCTTCCGGGAAGATCGTGCGCAGGCTTTCGTGGCGCTCGACCAGATCGCCGAGCGCGGTGCGCAGGGCGTCGAGGTCGAGCCGGCCCGACAGGCGCAGCGGCATCGGGATGTTGTAGGCGGCGCCGGCGTCGCCGGCGGCGTGCTGTTCGAACTTCTGGATGAACCACAGCCGGCGCTGCGCATACGACAACGGCAGCAAGGCCGGACGCGCCTGCGGCCGCAGCGCCGGGCGGGCCGACTCGGCGTCGGGCAAACGCGCAGCGAGGCTCGCCACGGTCGGAGCCTCGAACAGGGCGCGCAGGGGCAGTTCGACGCCGAGCGCGGCGCGAATGCGGCTGACCAGGCGGGTGGCGAGCAGGGAATGCCCGCCGAGGCCGAAGAAATGATCGTCCAGGCCGACCCGTTCGACCCCGAGCACCTCGCCGAACAACTCGCATAGCAGCTGCTGTGGCGGTGTCTGCGGGGCGCGATAGGTTTCGGCGGCGCGATCGCCTTCGCCCGGTTCCGGCAGGGCCTTGCGGTCGACCTTGCCGTTCGGCGTCAGCGGCAGCGCATCCAGGGCGACGAAGGCCGAGGGCAGCATGTAGTCGGGCAGGCGCTGGGCCAGGGCCTGGCGCAGCGCGCCGCTGTCGAGGCTGGCGGCGACGGCATAGGCGACCAGCCGCTTGAGCCCGTCGCGGTCGTCGCGCGCGACCACCACGTTGCGCGGATGGCCGAGCTGGGCCAGCGCCGCTTCGATCTCGCCCAGTTCGATGCGGAAGCCGCGGATCTTGACCTGATGGTCGACGCGGCCGAGGAAATCCAGACGCCCGTCGCGTCCCCAGCGGGCCAGGTCGCCGGTGCGGTACATGCGCTCGCCGGCCGCGAACGGGTCGGCGACGAAGCGCTCGGCGCTCAGCGAGGGACGGCGGAAGTAACCGCGCGCCAGGCCGTCGCCGGCCAGGTACAGCTCGCCGGCGACCCCGCTCGGCACCGGCCGCAGGTTCGCATCGAGAACGTACACTCGGGTGTTGTCGATCGGCGCGCCGATGCGCACCGGTTCGCCCGCGACGATCCGGCCGGCGAGCGACCAGATCGTGGTTTCGGTGGGGCCGTACAGATTCCACAACGCGGCCGCACCGGCGGCGAGGAACTCGGCCAGCTCCGGCGGCAGCGCTTCGCCGCCGCACAACACCCGCAAGCTCGCGTGTGGCGCCCAGCCCGCGGCGCGCAGCATCTGCCAGGTCGCCGGAGTGGCCTGGATCGCGCTCGGCGCGATCGCCTCGATGTGTTCGCGCAGGCGTTCGCCGTCGGTGGCGATCTCGCGCGGGGCGATATGCAGCTCGGCGCCGTACAGCAGCGGCAGGTACAACTCGAGCCCGGCGATGTCGAACGAGATCGGGGTCAGCGCCAGCAGGCGCTCGCCGGCGCCGAGGCCGGGCTCGCGCTGCATCGCGCACAGGAAGTTCTCCAGCGCGCAGTGTTCGATCGCCACGCCCTTAGGCCGGCCGGTCGAGCCCGAGGTATAGATGACGTAGGCCGGATGACGCGGATGCAGAGCGCGCACGCGCTGGTCCTGGCGCGGCGCCCGTGCGTCCGCCTGGGCGAGCCGCTCATGCAGCGCCTCGTCGTCGAGCGAGCAGCGCAAGGCCACCGCGCTGTCGGCGAGCAAGGCCAAAGTGTCGGTGTCGCCGATCAAGGCGGCCGGACGCGCGTCTTCGACCATGTAGGCCAGGCGTTCGGCCGGGTAGTCCGGGTCCAGCGGCAGATACGCGGCGCCGGCCTTGAGGGTGGCGAGCAGGACCACCAGCATGTCGAGCGAACGCGGCAGAGCGATCGCGACGATGTCCTCGGGACCGATGCCATGCCCGATCAGCAGATGGGCGAGACGGTTGGCGCGGGCATCGAGTTCGGCGTAGCTCAGGCGCGCCTGAGCGCAGACCGCCGCGGTCGCTTCGGGGCTGCGCCGCACCTGGGCCTCGAACAGCGCCGGCAGGGTCAGGCCCGGTTGGGCGCGGGCGGTGGCGTTGGCCTCGACCAGCAGGCGCCGATGCTCGTCCGCGTCGAGCAGCTCGATGCGGTCCAGCGGCAGCGAGGGCTCGGCGGCGACCGCGGCCAGCACGCGCAGCAGGCGCTGCGCCAGCGCCTGCGCGTCGTCGTGGTCGAACAGATCCACTGCGTATTCGAGGGTGCCGTCGATGCCGGCGGGCGCGCCATCGCCATCGAAGGCCTCGTTGAAGTCGAAGCTCAGGTCGAACTTCGACGAGGCCAGCGCCAGGGTCTGCGGCACGCAATGCAGGCCGGCCAGCGCCGCTTGCGGCGGCGGATTGTTCTGCAGCACCAGCATCACCTGGAACAGCGGATGATGGGCCAGCGAGCGGACCGGGTTGAGCGCCTCGACCAGTTGCTCGAACGGCAGCTCCTGGTGTTCGTAGGCGGCCAGGTCGGCGTCGCGCACGCGTTCGAGCAGGCGCTCGAACGGCGGGTTGCCGGAGGTGTCGGTGCGCAACACCAGGGTATTGAGGAACAGGCCGACCAGGTCGTCGAGCGCGGCATCGGTGCGGCCCGCGACCGGGCTGCCGATCGGCACGTCGGTGCCGGCGCCGAGACGGGTCAGGGTGGTCGCCAGCGCCGCCTGCAGCACCATGAACAAGGTCGCGCCGGCGCGCTGCGCCAGGGTGGCGAGGCCACGATGCAGATCGGCCGGGATCGTCAGCGGCAGCGAGGCGCCGCGATAACTCGCCAGTTGCGGCCGCGGCCGCGCCGTGGGCAGGCTGAGCTGGTCGGGAAGGGCGGCGAGGCGCCGCGTCCACCAGGCGAGCTGGCGCGCGTACACGCTGTGGTCGTCGGTGCTGCCCGAAGCCGGACCGGCGCCGAGCACGCGCCGTTGCCACAGGCTGTAGTCGGCGTACTGCACCGGCAGCGGCGCCCAGGCCGGCGCCCGGCCGTCGCGACGCGCGGCATAGGCCTGTGCGAGGTCGCGGCTCAGCGGCACCAGCGAGGCGCCGTCGGCGGCGATGTGGTGCAGTAACAGCAGCAGCACGTGGTCCTGCGCGCCGAGCCGGAACAGGCTGGCGCGCAAAGGAATCTCGCGTTCCAGGTCGAAGGCGTGGGCGGCCGCCGCGGCGAGGCGTTCGGGCAGGTCGGCTTCGCTGCAATCGAACGCATTCAGTCCGACCGCGACCTTCGCCAATACCTGCTGCTGCGGCGTGTCGCCGCCCGGGAACACGGTGCGCAGGCTTTCGTGGCGTTCGACCAGGTCGGCGATCGCCGCGTGCAGGGCGGCCGCATCCAACTCGCCGTGCAGGCGCAGCGCTAGCGGCAGGTTGTAGATCGCGTTGGCGCCTTCGTACTGGTGCAGGAACCACAGGCGTTGCTGAGCGAACGACAGCGGCAGCGGCTGCGGGCGCTCCTGCACCGACAGCGGCAGGCGTGCGCGCCCGCCTTCGCCGAGGCGGCGGGCGAAGGCCTCCACGGTGGGCGCCTCGAACAGGGCGCGAATCGGCAGTTCCAGGTCGAAGGTCGCGCGCACCCGCCCGATCAACCGGGTGGCGAGCAGCGAATGCCCGCCGAGGGCGAAGAAGCTGTCGTCGATGCCGACCCGCTCGCGTCCCAGCACCTGCGCGAACAACGCACACAGCAAGGCCTCGGTGGCATCGCGCGGGCCGCGCGAGTGCGCATGCGGCGCGTAGTCCGGCGCCGGCAAGGCTTTGCGGTCGAGCTTGCCGTTCGGCGACAGCGGTAGCGCGTCCAGGCGCACGAAGGCGCTCGGCAGCATGTACTCGGGCAGGCGAGCGCCCAGGCCTTCGCGCAGGGCGTCGACGTCGATCGCCTCGGCGGCGACGTAAGCGACCAGTCGTTTGTCGCCGGGACGGTCTTCGCGCGCGATTACCGCGTGCTGGCCGCAACCGAGCTGGGCCAGCGCCGTTTCGATTTCGCCCAGTTCGATGCGCAGGCCGCGGATCTTGACCTGATGGTCGACACGGCCGAGGTATTCGATCTGGCCGTCGTCGCGCCAGCGCGCCAGATCGCCGGTGCGGTACAGGCGCGAGCCGTCGCCGGCATGAGGGTCGGCGACGAAGCGCTCGGCGGTGAGCGCGGGGTTCGACAGATAGCCGCGGGCCAGGCCGACGCCGGCCAGATACAACTCGCCGCCGACGCCGACCGGCACCGGGCGCAGCGCGGCGTCGAGCACGTGCAAGCGCGTGTTCCAGATCGGCGCACCGATCGGCACCTGCGCGCCGCTTTCGTCGTCGCGGCAGGCCCAGGCGGAGACGTCGACCGCGGCCTCGGTGGGGCCGTAGAGGTTGTGCAGCGGTCGCGCGATCCGGTCGCGTACGCGCGTGCGCAACTCGCCCGAGAGAGCCTCGCCGCTGCACAGGATGCGGCGCAGGCTGGCGCAGGCGGAAGCGCCGTCGGCGCCGCGCATGGCCAGCTCGGACAGGAACACGTCGAGCATCGACGGCACGAAATGCACGGTGCTGATCGATTCGCGTTCGATCAGCGCGGCCAGATAGGCCGGGTCGCGATGGCCGTCGGGGCGGGCCACCACCAGGCGCGCGCCTTCCAGCAGCGGCCAGAAGAACTCCCACACCGACACGTCGAAGCTCGACGGGGTCTTCTGCAGCACCGCGTCGTCGCCGCACAGGCCGTACTCGGCCTGCATCCAGGCCAGGCGGTTGACGATGCCGCGATGCGAGTTGACCACGCCCTTGGGGCGCCCGGTCGAGCCGGAGGTGTAGATCACGTAAGCCGGGTGATCGAGTTCCAGCGGACGGATGCGATCGGCGTCGCTCGGCGCCCGATCGCTGGCCTGGGCCAGCGCGGCGAGCAGCCCGGCGTCGTCGAGCGACAGCAACGCGGCCTGCGCCGGCAAGCGCGCGGCGACGTCGGAGCGGGTCAGCACCCGCACCGGCGCGGCGTGGTCGATCATGTAGGCCAGGCGCTCGGGCGGATAGTCGGTGTCGAGCGGCAGATAGGCCGCACCGGCCTTGGTCACCGCGTACAGCGCGACGATCAGTTCGAGCGAGCGCGGCAGGGCCACGCCGACGATGCTCTCCGGGCCGATGCCGTCGGCGATCAGGCGATGAGCGAGGCGGTTGGCGCGGGCGTCGAGCTCGGCATAGCTCAGGCGCCGGTCTTCGAACACCACCGCGACGGCGTCGGGCGTGCGCGCGACCTGGGCTTCGAACAGGGCCGGGAGCGGCCGCGCCGGAAAGGCATGGGCGGTGTCGTTCCATTGCCGTAGCAGGGCGCGCTCGTCGCCCGGCACCAAGTCGATCCGGCCGACCTTCGTTTGCGGATCGCCGGCCAGGGCGTCCAGCGCGAGCAGGCAGCGCGAGGCGATGCGGTCGATCGCCGCCGCGTCGAACAGGTCCGGGCGATAGCTCAGTTTCAGCGCGAGTTCGCGCCCGGGCACCGCGACCAGGCCGAGCGGATAGTGCGAAGCGTCGCCGCCGCGATGGCCGTGGAAACGCGCGCTCAGTTGCGGGCCGACCTCGAGCGTACCGGTGGCGTCGGCGCCGATCGGGAAGTTCTCGAACACCACCAGGGTGTCGAACAGTTCGGGATGGCCGGCCGAGCGCTGGATCTCGGTCAGGCTAAGGTGCTGATGGTCGAGCAAGGCCGACTGTTCCTGTTGCAAACGCTGCAACAGGGCGCCGACGCTCTCGTTGCGATCCAGTCGCAGACGCAACGGCAAGGTGTTGATGAACAGGCCGATCATGTCTTCGACGCCGGCCAGCTCGGGCGGCCGCCCGGACACGGTGGCGCCGAACACGACGTCGTCGCGGTGGCTCAGTTGCGCCAGCACCAGGCCCCAGGCGGCCTGGACGAAGCTGGCCAGGGTCACGCCGAGGCGGCGCGACTGCGCCTCCAGACGGGCGCTGAGCGCGGCGTCGGCGGTGTAGCGGCGCACTTCCGGCGCGACCGCCGCGGTGGTCGCCGCGGCGATGCGGGTCGCTTCTTCGAAGTCGGCGAAGACCGCGCGCCAGGCCTCCCGCGCGGCGCCGGCGTCGCGGCCGGCGAGCCAGCGCAGGTAATCGCGATAAGGCGTCGGCCGCGGCAACGCCGCCGCGGCGCCGTCGCGATACAGCGCGAACAGCTCACGCATGAGGATCGGCGAGGACCAGCCGTCGAGCAGCAGATGGTGGCTGGTGAACGCGAGCAGGTGGCGGTCGCCGGCGCAGCGCAGCAGGGTGAAGCGCAGCAGCGGCGATCGCGCCGGGTCGAACGGGCGTTGCGCATCGTCGGCCAGCAGCCGTTCGAGTTCGCTGTCGCGGCGTTCCTCGGTCAAGGGCCGAAGGTCGATCACTTCCCAGGGCAGCGACAAGTCCTGCGGGATCAGCTGCAAGGGCTGGTCGAGGCCGCCGTGGACGAAGGCCGCGCCCAGGTGCGGATGGCGGGCGAGCAGGTCGCGTGCGGCGCGTTCCAGGCGGTCACCGTCGAGCGCGCCGTCGAGCTCGAACACCATCTGGGTCAGATAAGCGTCCGGCGCGGAGCGGTCGTACAAGGTGTGGAACAACAGGCCCTGTTGCAGCGGCGACAGCGGCAGTATCTCGGCCAGCGCCTGGGTCGATTCCAGGCGTTCGATGCTGTCCTGGTCGATCGCGACCAGTTCCAGGTCCGAGGGAGTCAGCCGGCGCGTGTCGCTGGCCGCGGCATACGCGGCGATCGCGCGCAGCGCGGCGAACCAATGCCCGGCCAGGGCCTCGACTTCGTCCTGCTGCAGCAGTTCTCCGGCCCAGCTCCAGTTCGCGCACAGCTCCGGGCCGTGTTCGCCGGCCAGGGTCAGCGCATTGAGCTCGACCGCATGCGCGAGCGGCATCGCCGCGTCGCCGCCGCTGCCGAGCGCGAGGCCGGGTTCGGCCGCGTTCCACAAGCCGTCGGCATTCGTGTCGAGGTCGAACCGGCCGAGGTAATTGAAGCCGACCTGCGGCGCCGGCCGACCGGCCAGCGCGGCGCGGCCGGCCTCGTCGAGATGACGCAACAGGCCGTAGCCGATGCCGTAGTCGGGCAGCGAGCGCAGTTGTTCCTTGACCGACTTGAGCGCGCGTTCCAGTGGTTTGCCGCCGCGCAGCGCGGCGTCGGCACTGCCTTCGGGCAGGCGCAGGCGCAGTGGGAACAGGCTGGTGAACCAGCCGACGGTGCGGGACAGATCGGCGCCTCCGAGCAGGCCGGCCTCGCGGCCGTGGCCTTCGAGGTCGAACAGCACCGACGCTTCGCCGGGGTTCGCGTGGCTCGCCCCGCGCCAGGCGGCCAGGGCCAGGGCGAAGGCGGTCAGCAGCACGTCGTTGACGCGGCCGTGGATCGCCTCGGGCGCGCGGGTCAACAGCAGGCGCGTGCTGTCGCTGTCCAGGCGCAGGCACAGGCTGCGCTGGCTGGCGAGGGTGTCGCGTCGCGGGTCGAGCGGTTGCGCGGCGACCGCGGCGGCATCGCCGTCGAGCATCGCCTGCCAGAACGGCAGTTCGGCGCGGCGGCGTTCGGCGGCGGCCGGCAAGGCCAGCGCCCATTGCCGCAGCGAGGTCGGCACCGGCGCCAGTCGCACCGGGCGCTGCTCGGCGCAGGCCTCCCAGGCGGCGCGCAGGTCGGGCACGAGGATGCGCCAGGACACGCCGTCGACGGCGAGATGGTGCACGGTCAGCAGCAGCCGCGAGTCCTCGCCGCCGTCGAACCAGACTGCCTGCAGCAGGCGGCCGGCGTGCGGATCGAGCCGGGTCTGCGCGGCCTGGGCCTCGGTTTCGATCAGCCGCCTGCGCGCGGCGGCGTCGAAGCCGTCGATATCGATGTCGACCCGGCGCAGCAGCTCGCGCGCTTGCACGCTGCCGGCGGCGCCGACCCGCAGGGTCGGGCCGGCGTCGACGCGCAGACGCAGCGCGTCGTGATGGTCGATCAGGCTTTGCAGAGCGGCCAGCAGGGGCGCCTCGCGCAGCGCCGGCACGCGCAGCAGCATCGACTGCTGGAACTGCCCGAACGGGCCGTCCTGCTCGAACAGCTCGCGCACGATCGGCGTGGCCGGCAGTTCGCCGACCGGATCGACCGCCGGCTGCGCCGGCGTCGATGCCGGGTCGAGTGCGGTCGCGACCGCGGCCAGCGAACGTACGCTCTGGTGCTGGAACACGTCGCGGGCGCTCAGGCGCAGCCCGGCCTGGCGGGCGCGGCCGACCAACTGGATCGAACTGATGCTGTCGCCGCCGAGAGCGAAGAAGCCGTCGTCGACGCCGACCTCGGCCAGGCCGAGCACCTCGGCAAACAGGCGCGCGAGCAGGCGCTCTTGCGCGGTTTCGGCGGCCGCGCGCGTCGCGATCTCGAGCTTCGGCGCCGGCAGGGCGCGCCGGTCGAGCTTGCCGTTGCGGGTCAGCGGCAGCGCGTCGAGGGCGACGAGCGCGGCCGGGCGCAGATAATCGGGCAGGCGCTCGCCCAGTCGACGCAGCAGGCTCTCGGTGTCGACGGCTGCGCCGACGACATAGGCGACCAGGCGCTTGTGACCGGGGCGGTCCTCGCGTGCGACCACTGCGTTGTCGGCGTGGCCGAGTGCGGCGAGCGCAGCCTGCACTTCGCCGAGTTCGATGCGGAAACCGCGGATCTTGACTTGCTCGTCGACACGGCCGAGCACTTCCAGGCGGCCGTCGCGGCGGCGTCGCGCCCGGTCGCCGCTGCGGTACATGCGCTCGCCGGCATGGAAGGGGTCGGCGACGAAGCGTTCGGCGGTCAGCGCGGCGCGCCCGCGATAGCCGCGGGCTAGGCCGGGGCCGGCCAGGTACAGCTCGCCGGCCACGCCGTCGGGCACCGGCTGCAGCCAGGCGTCCAGCACGTAGGCGCGGGTGTTCCAGATCGCGCGGCCGACCGAGGGCGCGGCCTCGCCTTCGATCGCGGCGAACGCGGCATCGACGCCGTATTCGGTCGGGCCGTAGGCGTTGTAGCCGCGCACGTCGCCGCGCTCGGCGAGGGTCTGCCATTGCGCCGGCGCGATGGCTTCGCCGCCGAGGATCACGCTGCGCGGATGCCAGTGCGCGGGATCGAGCAGGCCGCGCTGGCGCAGCGGCTCGAAGTGCGACGGAGTCAGGTCGACCGCATTGATGCGGCGCTCGCGCAGCCGCGCGATCAACAGCTCGCCGTCGCGGCGGGTGTCGTCGTCGATCAGCTCCAACTGATGGCCGGCGCTCATCCACAGCAGGCCCTCGACGGCGGTGTCGAAGGCGAAGGTCGCGGTCAGGGCGAAGCGCACCCGGCTCGTGTCGTTGTCGCGCGCAATCGCGCTGTACAAGGCGCTGCGTTGGTGCTGGAACAGATGCGACAGCGCGAGGTGGGCGACCAGCACGCCCTTGGGCCGGCCGGTCGAGCCGGAGGTGTAGATCAGATAGGCCGGGTGCTGCGGATGCAGCGGGCGCACCCGTTGCAGATCGGTCGGCGCCTGCGTGGGCATCGACTGCAGGCGCGCCTGGAATGCGGCGTCGTCGAGGATCAGCACCGGCAGCTCGCCGCCGAGGCCGGCGGCGATGCCGGCGTGGGCGAGCACCCGGGTCGGCGCCGCGTCGAGCAGCATGTCCCGTTGGCGCGGGCCGAGATGTTCGAGGTCGAGCGGCAGGTAGGCGGCGCCGGCCTTGAGCACGGCCAGCATCGCTACGACGCTGTCGACGGAACGGTTCAGGGCCAGGGCGACGATGTTCTCGGCGCCGACGCCTTCGCCGATCAGCAGATGGGCCAGCCGGTTCGCACGCTGTTCGAGGGTGGCGTAGTCGAGCTCTGCATCGCCGCAGACGAGGGCGATCGCGTCCGGCGTGGCCGCGGCCTGGCGCTCGAACCAGCGGGGCAGGGCGGTCGTTTCGACTTCGACCGACTCTCCGCGCGAGCCCTCGAGCAGGCGCTGGCGTTGGGCGTCGTCGTACAGGCCGGCCGCGCCGATGCGCTGTCGCGGATCGGCGGCCATCGCCGCCAGCATCTGGACCAGGCCGTCGACGATGCACTGCGCGCTGGCCTCGTCGAACAGGGCGGTGGCGTATTCCAGCAGGCCGGTCAGGCGCGTAGCGCCGTCGCCGGCGTGGTGTTCGGTGAAATCGAAGCTGAGGTCGAACTTGGCCACCGGCGCGTCGAACGCCAGCAGCTCGCTGCGCAGGCCGGGCAGGGCCGGCAACGCGGGCGCGGCCGCCTGCAGCGACAGCATCACCTGGAACAAGGGGTGATGGCCGAGGCTGCGCACCGGGTTGAGCGCATCGACCAATTGTTCGAACGGCAGGTCCTGCTGCGCGTAGGCGGCCAGATCGAAGCGGCGCACGCGTTCGATCAGCGTCGCGAAGCTCGGGTTGCCGGAGGTATCGGTGCGCAGCACCAGGGTGTTGACGAACATGCCGACCAAGCGCTCCAGCGCCGGGTCGTCGCGGCCGATCACCGGGGTGCCGATGGCGATGTCGTTGCCGGCGCCGAGCCGGCTCAGGGTCGCGGCGAGCGCGGCCTGCAGCAGCATGAACAGGCTCGCGCCCTGGCGCCGGGCCAAGTCGAGCAGGGCCGCATGCACCTCGCCGCTTATGGCGAAGCGCAGGCTGCGGCCGCGATGGCTCGGGGCCTGCGGCGGCGGTCGATCGGCAGGCAGTTCGATCCGTTCCGGCAGATCGGCCAGCGCTTCGCTCCAGTGAGCGAGTTGGCGCGCGGCCAGGCTGGCCGCGTCGCCGGCGTCGCCGAGCAGGCGGCGCTGCCACAGGCTGTAGTCGGCGTATTGCAGCGGCAGCGGCGCCCACTGCGGCGCGTGGCCCTGGCAGCGAGCGGCATAGGCCTGGGCCAGGTCCTCGGCCAGCGGCGCCAGCGAGGCGCCGTCGGCGGCGATGTGATGCATCAGCAGGAGCAGGATCTGGCGTTGCGGGGCGAGCCGGAACAGGCTCGCGCGCAGCGGGATCTCGCGGCTCAGGTCGAAGCCATGGCCCGCCGCGCGGGCCAGCGCCTCGTCGAGCCCGGCGTCGTCGCAATCGACGAGTTCGAACGGCGCTGCCGCGGCATCGAGCACGCGCTGCTGCGGCGCGTCGCCGTGCGGAAACACGGTGCGCAGGCTCTCGTGGCGGCCGAGCAGATCGGCGATCGCCAGGCGCATCGCATCGCAGTCGAGCTCGCCGTCCAGGCGCAGGGCCAGCGGGATGTTGTAGGTCGGGCTCGGGCCCTCGAACTGGTGCAGGAACCACAACCGCTGCTGGGCGAACGACAGCGGCAACTGCGATGGACGCGGTTGCGCGCTCAGCGCCGGCCGCGCCGGGGCGCTTTCGCTCAAGCGCCGGGCCAGGGCCTCGACCGTCGGCGCCTCGAACACCTGGCGCAGGCCGAGTTCGACCCCGAGCGCGGTGCGGACCCGGCCGATCAGGCGAGTGGCGAGCAGAGAGTGGCCGCCGAGAGCGAAGAAATGATCGTCGATGCCGACGCGCTCCAGGCCCAGCACCTGGGCGAACAATTCGCGCAGCACGCGTTCGGGTTCGTTGCGCGGTTCGCGATGGGTACGGGCGTCGAGCTCCGGCGCCGGCAAGGCCTTTCGGTCGAGCTTGCCGTTGCCGGTCAGCGGCAAGGCCGGCACCGCGACGATGGCGCTCGGCAGCATGTATTCGGGCAGGCGTCCGGCGAGGCCGTCGCGCAGGCCGGCGCCGTCGACCGCGTCGGCGACCACATAGGCGACCAGCTGCGGCTGGCCAGGCCGGTCTTCGCGCAGGATCACTGCGTTTTGCGCGTAGCCGGCACGGGCCAGGGCGGTTTCGATCTCGCCGAGTTCGATGCGGAAGCCGCGCAGCTTGACCTGCTGGTCTGCGCGGCCGAGATAATCGATCTGGCCGTCGCCGCGCCAGCGCACCCGGTCGCCGGAGCGATACATGCGTTGACCGTGCTCGAACGGATTGGCGACGAAGCGCTCGGCGCTCAGCGCAGGGCGGCGCAGATACCCGCGGGCCAAGCCGCTGCCGGCGATGTAGAGTTCGCCGGCCACGCCGACCGGCACCGGCCGCAACGCGGCGTCGAGCACGTAGACGCGCATATTGTCGAGCGGCGCGCCGATCGGCACGCGCTCGGCCTCGGCCGCCAGCGCCGGGATCGCGCTGGTCAGGGCGAAGGTGGTGGTTTCGGTCGGGCCGTAGCCGTTGACGATGCGCAACTGCGGATGGCGCGCCTGCAAGCGGCGGATCGCATCGGCCGAGAGCACGTCGCCGCCGGCCCAGACTTGCCGCAGCGAGGCGAACAGCTGCGGCGCCGATTCGGCGAATTCGTGGAACAGGCCGGCGGTCAGCCACAGGCTGCGTACGCCGAAGCGCTCGATCAGGCGCTGGAAGTCGCAGCCATCGACCGCCTCGGCCGGCGCCACCACGATGCGCCCGCCGTTCAACAACGGCACCCACAGCTCGTAGGTCGAGGCATCGAAGGCGTGGGTCGAATGCAGCAGCACGACCTCGTGCCCCTCGCCGAAACGGCGGTCCCGGGCGAACTCGACGATGTCGCGCTGGCGCACGCCGACGCCTTTCGGCACGCCGGTCGAGCCCGAGGTGAACATCGCATAGGCGAGCTGTTCGGGATGGATGTCGGTCTGGATCAGGCGGCGGTCGATGGGTTCGCACGGCCCGGCGAAATCGGCTTCATTCCGCCCGATAAGATCCAGACGCAGTACGTTCGGATGCGCCAGGGCGCGCGCATCGAGGCTGGCATCGGCGATCAGCACCGTCGCGTCGGTCTCGGCCAGCACCTGGGCCAGGCGTTCGTCGGGGTGCTGCTCGTGCAGCGGCACGTAGTAGGCGCCGGTCTTGAGCACGGCCAGCACGGCGACGACCAAGTCCGCGGAACGGCGCAGCAACAGACCAATGCCGCGTTCGGCCGTCGCGCCGCGTTGCAGCAGCGCATGGGCCAGGGCGTCGGCGCGGCGGTCGAGTTCGGCGTAGCTGAGCGCGCCGTGCTCGCCGACGACGGCGATGGCATCCGGCGTGGCGCGGGCCTGGCGCTCGAACGCGGCCGCGACCGATTCGGGCTCGACCTCGTGGGCGGTGTCGTTCCAGTCCAGCAGCAGGCGCTGGCGCTCGGCGTCGTCGAGCAGCTCGATCGAGGCGAGCGGGCGGTGCGGGTCGGCCGCCGCGGCGGCGACGAAGGCCAGCAGGCGCCGCAAATGCGCGGCGATCTCGTTTTCGTCGTAGCTCTCGGCGTTGCCGTCGAAATGCAGCAGACAGCCGTCGCGGCCGATCTGGCCTTCAAGGTTCACCGCGACGTCGTTGACCACGCCGTTGGCCAGCGAATGCAGGATGCCGGGCTGACCGTCGAAATCGAAGGCATAGTCGAAGGGAATGATGTTGATGCGCGGGCCGAAGCAGCGTTGCTGGCCGCCGTCGGCGAGCGCCTGCAGGATGTCCTTTCCGCGGTAGCTCTGGTGGCGCAGGCTCTTGCCGATTTCGCGACCGGTCGCGCTGGCCAATTCCTGCAGCGTGGTGGCGGCGGCGAACGACAGGCGCAGCGGCAGCACGTTGGCGACGGTACCGGGAATGCCGCGGGCCAGCCTGGAACGGCCGGCGACCGGGAAATCGAACAGCATCTCCTCGCGCCCGGCGATCCGCTGCAGATAGGCGGCGACCGCGGCGGTCACCAATTGCGGCCATTTCACCCCGGTGCGCTGCTCGGCTTCGAACAAGCGATCGACGAGGGCCTGCGGGATCGCGCTGCTGCGGCGATGGAAGCGCGCCGACGGCCGCGGCACGCGACCATCGAGGCCGACCCGTTCGGGCGCGTCGCGCAGATAGTCTTGCCAATGCTGCGCGTCCTTGGCATGGCGCTCGGACTGCCGGTAACGCAGGTCTTCCTCGACCAACTCCATCACGCTGGCGAGTTCGCCGCCGGCCGGTTCCAGGCCCTGGCGCAGGGCGTTGTAGCGCTCGCTGATGCGCGCGGTGGCCAGCGAATAACCGTAGCCGTCCATGACGATGTGGTGGTAGCGCTGGTACCACTGGTGATGGGCCGGGCCCAGCTTGAACAGGATCTGGGTGAACAGGGTTCGCGTGGGCGGGGTTCGCGTGGACGGGGGCGCGGCGAGGTCGTAGACGCGGCTGGCATCGGCGAGCATGTGCGCGTGCGCGGCGGCGATCGGGTCGGCATGGCTCGACAAGTCGACGACCTGCAGCAGCGAACTGCGGCTCTCGCCGACCCATTGCAACGGTCCATCGACGCCGTGCTCGAAGCACAGGCGCAGGGTATCGGCCTCGGCGGCGAAGGCGTCGACCGCGCGGCTCAAAGCCTCGACGTCGAGCGGCCCGCGTATGTCGACATAACCGCGCGTGTCGTAGTACGCGTTGTCCGGGTCGAACGCCTGGGCGAACCACATTTCCGATTGCGGTGCCGATAGAGGGCGCGGATTTGCCTTGCTCATGAACTCACCGGTGTGCTGAAGATGGAGCGAGGGAATGTCGTTTCGTTCGCTGCGACGCCGCGACGGACCGGCCGGGCACGACCGATGGCGCGAACGCCGCGCGGACGGGCAGGACGGGTCAGTCGGCTTCGAGCAGGGCCGGCTCCGGTGCGCGCTGGAACTGGCGCTCGACCAGGCGGGCGTAATACGGATGAGTGGCGATCAACTCGCCATGGCTGCCGACGCCGGAGATCCGGCCGCCGTCGAGGAAGCAGATCCGGTCGGCGTGCATCACCGTGGACAGGCGATGGGCGACGATGATGTTGGTGCGTCCGCGCGTCAGCGATTCCAGGGCCAGCTTGACCTGGTGTTCGGTTTCGCTGTCGAGGTTGGAGGTGGCCTCGTCGAGGATCAGCAGGTCCGGGTCGCGCAGGAACATGCGCGCGATGGCGATGCGCTGGCGCTGGCCGCCGGACAGGTTGTTGCCCTGCTCGATCAGCACGGTGTCGAAGCCCTGCGGCATGCGTTCGATGAAGTCGAGCGCGCCGGCGCGCTCGGCGGCCGAGCGCAGGGCCGCGTCGGAGAACTCGCCGGTCAGGCCGTAGGCGAGATTGTCGCGCACGCTGCCGGGCATGATCGGCGCGTTCTGGGCGACGTAGCCGATGCTGCCGCGCCAGTCGGCCAGCGGAAAGCCGGAGATCGGCTGGCCGTCGTAGAGGATCTCGCCGCCGCTGGGTTCGTAGAAGCGTTCGATCAGCGACAGGATCGTCGTCTTGCCGCTGCCGCTGGTACCGACCAGGGCGGTGGTGGTGCCCGGCGCGAACTGCAGGTCGATGCCGTGCAGCACGGTGGTGTCGCGTCCGGCGTAGCCGAAGGAAACCTTGCGGAATTCCAGCAGGCCGCCGCCGCGGCGCTCGGCGCGGCCCGGCAGCGGTTCTTCCTCGGGCTCGGCGAGGATCGCGCTGATCCGTCCCGAGGCGCCCTTCGCCTTCTGCAGTTCGGCGGTGAAGTTGGTCAGCTGGACCAGCGGATTGGCGACGTTGAAGATGTACAGGATGAAGGCGGTCAGCGTGCCCATGGTGATCTCGCCGGCGGCCACGCGCGAGGCGCCGTAGACCAGGATGACGATGATCGCCAGGGTCATCGCCAGGCTCATCAGCGGTTCGAGCGCGGCGTTGACCCGCGCCACGCGCCAGCCCAGTTGCTTGAGGCCTTCGATCTCCTCCTCGCTGCGCTGGCGTTCGCGAGGCTCGGCGGTGAAGGCCTTGACCAGGCGGATCTCCTGGAACACGTGGGTGAGGATGCCGCTGAGCCGCGCGGTGCGGTCCTGGATGCGGCGCGACAGGCCGTCGAGCAGAAAGGCGATCGGGATCATCACCACGAACGCGGCGCCGATCGAGCCGAGCAGGGTCAGGGTCAGGCGCACGTCGAGCAGCAGCAGGACCACGATCGAGCCGCCGAGCAGCAGCACGCCGGTGAGCAGGTTGATCGCCTGGCGCGTGGTCAGCTCGGAGATCGATTCGCAGTCGCGGACCACCCGGCTGACCCGTTCGCCGCTGCTTTCGCGGTCGAACGAGGCGATCGGCAGCCTGAGCAGTTTGTCTACCAGCGATGCGCGCAGGCGCGCCACCAACTGATAGCCGACCCGCGCCAGCAGATAGGCCGAGATCGCGCCGACCAGGTTGGCGGCGACCAGGATGCCGGCGAGGATCGCGATGCGGCCCGGGTCGATGCCGCCGGTGCTGAAGTCGTCGATCAATTGCTTGGTCTGGATCGGAAACCAGAGCGTGCCCGCGACCGAGGCCATCGCCGTCAGCGCCGCCAGCGACAGCAGGGCGACGGAAGGCTTGCCGGTACGGATCAGGCGCCACAGGTCGCTGTAGGAACTGCTCATGCGAACTCCACGAAAGGACTGCGGTGAGGTGTAGCGCTGGTTGTGCCGGCATGGCGCGCCCACGGCCGATCGCGCACCGGATCCGGCGCGATGACTCCCGCGGCACGCGCAAGCGCATGCCGGTCGGCAGGTGGGTCTTTGCTTCGGGTTTGCTTCGGCTGCGCGGTCGGCCACGGATTCGATGCGAATCGACAAGGCCTCCGCGCTAGGGCTTGCGGATCATCCCGGACAGGGGTCGGGCACGGCGCTCATCGACCGGGCCGAGCGCATGGGCGTCTGCGATCATCGACCGGGCCGAGCGCATGGGCGTCTGCGATGGGAGGTTGCGAATCGATGGGATCGCGGCCGGGATGGATCCCGCGGCGATAGCGCTGGGGTTTTTCAATCGACTTGCTCCGTGTCACGAATAAGTTCGTCGCGCATTCCATGCGGCGGAGTGCGGACGGATCGGAATGGAACGGCTCGCTGTTGTTGTTATTTAGTGCGAGTCGTTGTTCGACGAAACCTTGGATTGCATCTTGCCCGGACAGTGTTACGTCCTGTTGTCAGGGCGGTCAACGACTCGGCGTGTTTGTCGATCGAAGTAGCGATGCCTATCGCATTATCGTTCGTGCGTGGTCACAGAATGCGGAACTGGATTACCGCGATACCGCCGATCGCAGGCGCCGATAGGTATGCGGAAATTGCTTTTTTACCGGGAAAATTGGCCGATTACCGAATAGTGCTCGAAGTCGGCGCCGCGCACTGGAATTATCGGGGCGCTATTGGCGAGAACCGACGGCTTTCACGCGCTTGGTCTCAGTTTCGTTCCGCAAGTGCGAAGCGCATCGTCTCGATGGCGGTCGAAGAGGTCGGTTCGGTCCGGCGAACGAATGCGGACCGGATCGCACGGTTGGTCGACGTGCTGCACCGGCGAAATCGGCGAGGCGCCTATTCGCTCGCTGATGAAGGATGCGCGATTCGCTTTTTGGCCGACCCAAGCAATCCTCCAAGCCCCCTCGCTTCGACGGAGGAAGCCGTCCGGCATTCCGGGAACGCGGTTTCAGGTAACGAACCGTTTACACATGCGTTGAAGGGGCCGCTCCGTATGTCGAAAGCGAGATATCTCCCCTCTCGCCGATCTCCGCTCTGGAGCGGAGATGCCCTGCTTCCTAACGATCGATGCGCGCCGGAAGGATGCGGTCTGAGCCGTTCTCAGAATGTGCGCGGCAAGGTCGCCCGGAAGCAGGCCACCGCGTCGCCTTCGATACGCACGCCGCTCGGCTCCCCATGTTCGACGCGCACGCTGACGTCCATGTGCCCGGCGCGCCCGTTGCCGGCGTGTTGGCGTGCGCGGAAACGGGCGAGCCCGTCGCGGGCTTCGAGCAGGCCGTGCTTGACCAGATAGGCGCCGAGCGGGCCGTTGGCGTTGCCGGTGACCGGGTCTTCGGCGATGCCGATCGCCGGTGCGAACATGCGGCCATGGGTCAGGGCATCGCCATGATCGTCGCCCTCGCAGTCCAGGGTGAAGACGAAATAGCCTTTCGCGCCCACCTTCGGGCCGAGCGCGATCAGCTGCGCGGGGTCAGGCTGCAGCGCTTGCAGTCGCCGGCGCTCGCGCAGGCCGATCAGCAGCTTGCCGTGACCGGTCGAGACGAATTGCACCGGGCAGCGCGGGTCGAGCGCGCGGTCGTCGACGCCGAGCGCCGCGGCGACTTCGCCGGCGAGCGCCCTCGGAAGATGCGGCTCGAAACTCGGCCGATTCTGTTCGATGGCGATGCGGAAGCCGTCGTCGCTGCGCAGAGTTTCGATGACCTGGATGCCGGCGCCGGTGAGCTGGCGGCAGGGGCTGGCCGGCAGGCCGCGTTCGAGGGCGAGGACGAAATGGGCGGCGACGGTCGCATGGCCGCACACCGGTACTTCAGTGGTCGGGGTGAAGAAGCGCACCCGCAGATCGTGGTCGGCGGCCTCGGCCGGCAGGATGAAGGCGGTTTCTGAATTGTTGAGCTCGCGCGCGATCAACTGCATGTGCTCGTCGCTGAGCCCTTCGGCATTGGCGACCACGCCGGCCGGATTGCCCTGATAACGCTGCCGGGTGAAGGCATCGATCTGATACACACGCAGGTCGGTCATGACGGGCACGGCTCCGGAGGCTGGCCCAGCATCCTAAGCGCGGTCCTGGTCCGCCGCCACGGCGGCCGGCGAATCGCTGCGTTCCAGTGCGCGGCGGTGGCCTGCCTGCGCGTTCGCGCGCGGGCGGCCGGGCGATGGGGCGGCGCTCAGCGCGCCTGCAGGCGCTGGTTGAACACGCTGGCGCCGTCGAGCCCGCGCAGGTCCACGGTCAGGGCTGCGCCGTCGGCGTCGATGTTCACTTCGCCGAAGAACTGGTAGCCGGCGAAGGGCGAGGCGTTCGCCCTGGGCGCGGCGCGCTGGAACACCACCTGCGGGCCGAAGGTGCCGTCCAGTCCGTTCGGGCCGAAGGAGCCGGCGTTGAGCGGGCCGGCGACGAACTCCCAGAACGGCGCGAACTCCTGGAACGCGGCGCGGCCCGGGTCGTAGTAATGCGCCGCGCAATAGTGGACGTCGGCGGTCAGCCAGACCACGTTGCGCACCTCGCGGATGGCGCGCAGCAGGTCGGCGAATTCGAGCTCGCGCCCGAGCGGCAGGCCATGCTCGCCGTTGGCCACCGCTTCCCAGCGGGCGCGTCCCTGCGCGTCGACGCCGTCCGGCACCAACAGGCCCAGCGGCATGTCGGCGGCGACGATCTTCCAGGTCGCGCGCGACTGACGCAGACCATGAGCGAGTTCGCGCAACTGGCGGCGGCCGAGGAAGGCGGTGTCGGCGTCCGGGCCGGGCTGAAGGTTGGCGGTGTTGGGGCCGCGGTAGCTGCGCATGTCGAGCATGAACACATCCAACTGCGGGCCATAGCGGACCACGCGGTCGATCCGCGTGCCTGCGCTGCCGCAGTCCGTGCGCAGCGGCGAATACTCCAGGAACGCCTGGCGGGCGCGCCGCGCCAGCACCGCGACGTCCTTGACCGTGTAGCGCGCATCGGCGCTGAGATCCTTCGATGCCGACCAGTTGTTGACGACTTCATGATCGTCCCACTGCCACAGCTGCGGCACCTGGGCAGCGAAGCGGCGCAGGTTTTCGTCGAGCAGGTTGTAGCGATAGCGGCCGCGGTATTCGTCGAGGGTCTCGGCGACCTTGTGCACGCCTTCGGCGACCAGGTTGCGCCAGATGCGGCCGTCCTCGGCCGCGACTTCGGCCTGGATCGGGCCGTCGGCGTAGACGGTGTCGCCCGAATTCAGGAAGAAATCCGGATCGCGCAGGCGCATCGCCTCGAACATGCGCATCCCGCCGAATTCGCGGTTGATGCCCCAGCCCTGGCCGGCGACGTCACCGCCCCAGACGAAGCGGATCGGGCGCGCATCGGCGCGGCCTTGCGGCGCACCGCGCAACCGGCCTTCGGTCCAGGCGCTGCGAATGCCGCTGCGCGCGTCCTCGAAGGCGACCCGTACGTAGCGTTGCGCCGGGCCGTGGCTCAGCGGCAAGTCCAGGCGGGCGGTGTAGTCGCTGGCGGCGCTCGCGAGCGGACCGCGCAGCGAACGGGCGCGGCGGAAGCCCTCGTTGTCGGCCACTTCCACCCACATCCGCGAGGCGCGGTCGCTGCGCGCCCAGACCGTGGCCTGGCGCGTGCCGATGTCGCCGAACTGGATGCCGTAGTCGAGCCGCGGACGTGCCGATTCGGCGGTGAGGATGGCCGGTGCGGCGGCGGCGGGCAGGGCCCAGCTCGCGGCGGCGAGCCCGAGGGCGTTGCCTGAACGGACGAGGAAACGGCGGCGGTGCGGATCGTCGGCGTGCATGGCGCTGGCTCGGCACGAGGTGACCGAACCCTAACCCGTGCATATGGCAGGCATGTGGCGAAGCAACGGCTGCCGGCGCCCCTGCGACTGGGCGGCGGCGCGCAGGGCGGAGGGCGACCGCCGCGGCCGGTTCAGTCCGGCTGCGGCCAGCCGATGCCGCCGAAATTGAACGCCGACACGTCCTTCAGCGCGATACGGCAGTACACGCCGCGATCGGAGGGAAACGCCTGCTGCGCCCCGGGCGTGTGATAGATCGCATCCTTGAGGTGCAGATACAGCGGCGGTCCGGGCCGGGACGTATCGCCGTCGACCCGCGCGGTCAGGCCTTCGACCGCCTGCTGCATGCGCGCGGTGATCGGGTGATGCTCGGCGTAACGTTTGAAGCCGATCACCGTGCCCGAGATCAGCACGCCGGCCACGAGCAAGGTTACTTGCACCTCCGGCGCGCCGTCCTGGGTCGCGGTGTCGGCGACCACTTCGAGCACGATGTCGCGGGTTCCGAAGTCCGCCAGCAGGTCGTTGCCCGCGCCGCTGTCCTGGGTCATGCCGTTCTCCTCGTCGGTAGCCGTCGCGCCGGCCGGGCGCGTGGGTTCGCTGCCGCCATCGCGGCCGCCTAGTACGGGTACGCAGTCCGTCCGCCAAAACGGCCAGGGGCCGCCGGAGCACGGGGCGGACCGCCCCGATCCGCCTGGGTCTGCCTCGGCGGTACGCTCGATGCCGGCGGGTCTCGCTGGCGATCGGTGCGGTTCCAACCGCGCCTTCGACGATACGCTCCGCTCGCGCAAGCGCCGTCTCCATGCGCAGCGCCTGCCACCCCTTCGGGCCTCGATGCAGCGTTCCGCCGCGAGCGCTTCTGCTTTCGCCGGGCGCATGCGATAACCGGCCGATCTTCAATCGTCTCGGAGCCGTGCATGCCCGCCATTCCCACCGTCGTCGCCAGCAGCGGCGGCGCGCCGTACCAGGTCCGCTTCAGCGACGACCTCGACCATCGCTGGCTCGCCGACGAACCGGCCGAGCAGGGCGGCGCCGACAGCGGCACGACGCCGGAGCGTCTGTTGCTGTCGAGTCTCGGTGCCTGCACCGCGATCACCTTGCGCATGTATGCGGCACGCAAGCGGTGGCCACTGAGCGCGGTCGAAGTGGAACTGAGTTTCAATCCCGAGGGCAAGCCGGCCGAGGGTACCGATATCCGTCGCCGCATCGCGCTGAGCGGCGAACTCAGCGAGGAGCAGCGCGAACGCCTGCTGCAGGTCGCCAATGCCTGCCCGATCCATAAGGTCCTGACCGGCGAGGTGCGGATCGCGACCGCGTTGGCCGCGCCGGTCGGCTGAGGAGGCAAGGCGCCAGGCTTGCGTTGCGCAGCCTGGCCGCCCATACAAGCGCCGCACCGGACCCCGGTGCGGCGCTGAGGATCAGGACTTGAGGAAGTCCAGCAGGTCCTGGTTGAGCTTTTGCTTGTGGGTGTCGGTCAGGCCGTGCGGGGCGCCCGGGTAGACCACCAGCTTGGCCTGCTTGACCAGCTTCGCCGAGGCGCGCGCGGCCGCGTCGATCGGCACCACCTGGTCGTCGTCGCCGTGCAGGATCAGGGTCGGCACGTCGAACTTCTTCAGGTCTTCGGTGAAGTCGGTTTCCGAGAACGCCTTGATGCTGTCGTAGGTGTTCTTGTGGCCGCCCTGCATGCCCTGAACCCAGAACGAATCGATCATGCCCTGCGACTTCTTCGCGCCCGGCCGGTTGAAGCCGAAGAACGGGCCGCCGGCGAGGTCCTGGTACAACTGCGAACGGTCGGCGATGGAGCCTTCGCGCAGGCCGTCGAACACGTCCTTCGGCAGGCCGCCGGGGTTGGCCTCGGTCTTGAGCATCAGCGGCGGCACCGCCGAAATCAGTCCGGCCTTCTTGACCCGTCCGGTGCCGTGACGGCCGATGTAGCGCGCGACTTCGCCGCCGCCGGTGGAGAAACCGAACAGGCTCGCGCCTTGAATGTCGAGATGTTCGAGCAACTGCGCGAGGTCGTCGGCGTAGTGGTCCATGTCGTTGCCGTCCCAGGGCTGGCTGGAACGGCCGTGGCCGCGGCGGTCATGGGCGATGGTGCGATAGCCGTGTTCGGCGAGGAACAGCATCTGCGCTTCCCAGCTGTCCGAGCTCAGCGGCCAGCCGTGGCTGAAGACCACCGGTTCGCCGTCGCGCGGGCCCCAATCCTTGTAGTAGATCTGCACGCCGTCTTTGGTGGTGAAAGTGCCCATGGGGTTTGCTCCTGTAGGGTGGGGGGAAGGGAGAGTGTGGGCGATGCCGGCGGCCGCGGCGTTGATCGCGGTCGCAGGCAGTCGTTTCGAGCCGGCAGCGTCAACTGCGAACGTCGGGATCAGGGCGCGGTGTCGACGAGCACCAGTTCGGCATCCTCGATCGCGACGACGCGGATCGCGCCCTCGTTGCGGATCGCCGCGCCGTCGCGAGCCTGCACCCGCACGCCGTTGACCTCGACGCTGCCCTTGGCCGGCACCAGGTAACCATAGCGGTCGTCGGCGAAGACGTACTCGGCCGATTCGCCGGCGGCGAGAGTCAGTCCGAGCACCCGCGCATCGGCGCGGATCGGTAAGGTGTCTTCGTCGCCTTCGATGCCGCTGGCCAGGGTGACGAAGCGGCCGGCGCGGTCGCCTTTCGGGAACGGCTTGCTGCCCCATGTCGGCGCGCCGCCGCGCTGATCGGGAATGATCCAGATCTGGAAGATGCGGGTGGTGCCGGATTCGAGGTTGTACTCGGCGTGCTGGATGCCGGTGCCCGCGCTCATCACCTGGACGTCGCCGGCTTCGGTGCGGCCGCGGTTGCCGAGATTGTCCTGGTGGGTGATCGCGCCGTCGCGGACGTAGGTGATGATCTCCATGTCGGCGTGCGAATGCGGCGGGAAGCCGGTGTTGGCCTGGATCGTGTCGTCGTTCCAGACCCGCAGCGCGCCCCAGCCCATGCGTTCGGGATCGCGGTAACCGGAGAAGGAAAAGTGATGCTTGGCGTCGAGCCAGCCGTGGTCGGCGCCGCCGAGGCTGTCGTAGGGGCGAAGTTCGATCATGTCCGTGTCCTCTTGGTGGGGTGCCGTGCGGCTTGAGGAGAACGATAGGCCGATGCGATCAGGTTTAGAATGGAACCAATGGAAAACCATTCTTTCCAAAATTGATATGGACGCCCGCCATGCAGAAACTGCCCGACCTGGAAGCCTGGGCGATCTTCGCCAAGGTCGCCGAAACCGGATCCTTCGCCCGCACCGCGGCCGAGTTCGGCCTGTCGCAGGCGACCGTGTCGAAAGCGATCACCCGCCTGGAGACGCGGCTGAAGACGGTGTTGTTCCACCGCACCTCGCGCAAGATGTCGCTGACCGAGAGCGGCCGCGGCGCGCTCGAACGCGCCAGCCGCATTCTCGCCGAGGGCGAAGCGGTCGAGGCCGAGGTCACCGCCCAGGCCAAGAGCCCGCGCGGGCAGGTGCGGATCGCCGCGCCGATGTCGTTCGGCGTCGCCCATCTGTCGCCATTGCTGCCCGAGTTCATGGCGCGCTTCCCCGACATCGCCCTGGAGATCGCGTTCGACGACGGCGTCACCGACCTGATCGGCGGCGGCTACGACTTGGCCTTGAGGATTTCGACCCTGGCCGATTCGAGCCTGCTGGCGCGGCGCCTGTGCGGCGTGCGCATCCTGCTGGTCGGCGCGCCGGCCTACCTGGAACGGCGCGGCCGGCCGAAGCATCCGCGCCAGCTGGCCGATCACGACGCGCTGTTCTATACCTATTCGCGGTTCGGCAACGCATGGCGTTTCAGCCACAAACGCCACGGCGATTTCTCGATCAGCGTGTCGACGCCGCTGCGGGTCAACAATGCCGAGGCCTTGAATCCGGCCTTGCTCGCCGGGCAGGGCCTGGCCCTGCAGCCCGAGTTCCTGGTCTGGCGCGAACTGCGCAGCGGCAAGCTCGAAGTGGTGATGCCGGAGTGGGCGCCGCCGCCGATCGCCTTGCACGTGGTCACGCCGCCGGGCCGCATCCGCCCGGCCCGCGTGCAGGCGCTGATCGATTACCTGGTGCGCAAGTTCGAGAAGGCGCCTTGGGCCGAGCCGTAGCGGCGCCCCGGCCGCGGCGGGGGCGGCGATGCGCAGGCCTCCGCGATGGTGTGCCACGGTGACCCGTCATCCCCAGCCCGGACTCGATACTCGGCTTCGCCCGACGCCCCCGCGCCGTGATTGAGAGGGCGCTGAATTTGTGATATTCATCACGAAACCCTTGGCCGAGGCACTGGGGCTAGCCCCGGCCCGGGAGGAAGGACGCCCATGAGGCGCATCCGCTGCCTTGTCCGCAACGCAGCGAACCGAGTACGCCAACCGTCCTGCTCGGCATCGATCGAACGACGGTTGCGAAGGGGGTCACGTGTCTATCCATCGCCGCCCATGTTCGTTCGGCCATGCCCGCGACGCACGCACGTTCGCCTGCGCTTCGGCACTGGCCATGTTGTCCTTGCTGGCCCTTCCGGCGACTGCGCAGATCCAGCGCAGTTTCATCAACCTCGGTTTTGAAGAGCCGGTCTTGAGCCCGGTCGGCTGCCAGACCCAAACCGTGGATTCGCGGGTGACCGGCTGGACCACCACCCACTTCAGCGCCGTCTCCAACGGCACCTGCGCCAGCCCGCCGGGCGGCGAAGTCGGGCCCTTGATCGAGCTGTGGAGCACCGGCTTCCTCGGCGTGCCGTCGCGCGCCGGCAACAATTTCTCCGAGCTCAACGCCCAGGCGGCGTCGCGCCTGTTTCAGCCGGTTTGCCTGGTCACCGGCGAGCAGGTCCGCTGGCAGTTGAGCCACCGCGGCCGCGACGGTATCGACGTGATGTCTTTCAACATCGGTTCCACCGCGAACGAGATCGGCCGCTTCGCGACCGGCACCACCGGAGCGGGGGCGGTGCAGGCCTGCGGCGGCGGGTTGATCACCGGCGCGAGTTGCGCCGCGCCGGCCACGACCAACACCTGGGCCGACTACACCGGCACTTTCACCTGGAACGGCGTATCGGGTATTCAGAATTTCGGCTTCGAAGCGATCAGTACGGCCACCGGCAACAACAGCTCCGGCAATTTCCTCGACGAGATCCAGATATTCCTGACCCCGTACCTGGAGTTCCGGGCATCCTCGAGCTCCGGGCCGGAATCGACCGGCGCCGGCGCCGGCCCGCTGATCGCGGTGTCCGGCAACCTGGCGACTGCGATCACCGTGACGATCCAGGTCACCGCGGCCAGTACCGCGACGCTCGGCAGCGACTACACCACGCCGACCGGCACCAACACTTTCACCATGACGATCCCGGCCGGCAACTACGACGGCGGCACCGGCAGCCAGTTCCCGACCGGCATCGTCGTGGTCAACGACACCATCGTCGAGAACAACGAAACGCTCGTGATGAGCGTGGTGCCGAACCCGTCCGTCTACACCATCGCCAGCACCAGTACCTGCGGCGGCGTGGCCGTGCCGTTGTCCGCCTACACCATCCTCGACAACGACGTCGATACGCGCACGACCAAGACCGTCGGCAATGCCAATCCTGCGCCGGGCGGTACGACCGTGTTCACGGTGACCTACCAGAACAACACCGCGCGTCCGACCGTCGGCACGGGCAGCGATCTCACCGTCCACGACGCGCAGGTGTCGATCGCCGATGCGCTGCCGGCCGGTTTCACTGCGTTCTCGTGGACCTGCGCCGCCAGCGGCACGCCCACGCCGGTGTGTCCGGCGGCCAGCGGCACCGGTGCGATCGGCGCGACGGCGACCCTGCCGGCCGGTAACGGCGCGGCCGGCGGAACCTTGACCTATTCGATCACCGGCACCCTCGACCCGGCCCAGTGCGCGGCCACCACCAACACCAGCACGGTCGCGGTGGTCGCGCCGATCCAGGAAGCCACCAGCGCGCAGGCCTTGTTCGTCACGCCCGCGCCGGGCGGTACGGCCAACAACACCGCTACCGCTAGCGTCGATCCGGGCTGCGTGAGCTTGAGCAAGACCACCAGCCCGGCCGCGGCCGCGACCTTCGGCTTCGCCCTGACCAATACCGTGCTGACCGCCGCGACGGTGAGCACGCCGGCATCGGGCACGGCGCAGGTCGACGGCAATGCCGCAGCGGGCCTGCAGCCGTTCGGGATCGTCGCGCCGGGCACCGCGATCACGATCCAGGAGACCGCATTGCCGGCGATCTACCGACTCTCCAGCGCGACCTGCAGCAACGGCACCGCCAATGTCGGCAACCTGAGCGGCACCACCTTCAGCATCGCGTCCGCCGACGTGGTGGCGGGCATCGATTTCACCTGCAGCTTCACCAATACGCGTAAGACCGCGTCGGTGGCGCTGGCCAAGACCTGGATCGGCGCGGTCGTCAACGACAGCGCCGACCTCGGCGCCACCGGCGGCGTGGCGAATCCGGCCTTGGCCTCGGTCGCCGGCAGTGCGAACGAGACCGATACCGGCACCGCGGTCGTCGTCGACACCGGCACCGTGTTGACCTTGTCGGAGACGCTCGGCGCCGGCAACGTCGGGCTGTACAACCCGGGCGCCTGGGCCTGTTCCGGCACCGGTGGCCTGTCGGGCAACACCCTGACCGTCGGCGACAACGACACCGCGATCGTGTGCACCATCGTCAATACGCGGCAACAGGCCGATTTGCGCATCACCAAGACCAATACGCCGGGCGTCAACAACGATATCGACCCGCCCGACGACACCGTGACGCGCGCATCGACCACGACCTATACCGTGGTGGTGACCAACGAAGGCCCGGACACGGTGGTGGGCGCGCGGGTCAGCGACACCGCAGGCCCGGGCATCGTCTGTCCGGCGGGAAATATCGTGACGTGCAGCGGGCCGGCGGGCGCTTGCCCGGCGGGCCCGCTGACCTTCGCTGCGCTGTCGGCCGGCGTGACTCTCGGCAGCTTGTCCGCGACGCCGGGCAGTAATCGGGTCACGTTCGTTTTCCAGTGCAGCGTGCCCTGAGCGGCGCGCAAGAGCGTCGCGGTCGCCGATCAGCGACGCCCGCAAGCGTCGCGCGGCCAATCACGCCCGACAGTGCGACTGCGTGTCGGAGCCGGTGCGCGTGGCGCCAGACCAAGGTTCGACTCAGGCGCGATCGGCTTCCAGTGCGGCGGCGCGGTCGTTGCGCGCGCGGCGCGCCGAGATCAGCATCTGCACCGCGGCGTACAAGGTGACCGCCAATACCAGCCAGCGCAGCCATTCCAGCGGCAGCGACTTGACCAGGAAGGCCGCGATCAAGACCCCGGGAATGCCGCCCAAGGTCAGGCCGAAAGCCGCGCGCAGGTCGTAGCGGCCGCTGCGCACGAAGGCCGCGCCGCCCACCGGCATCAGGAAGGCGCAGGCGCCCATCATGATCGGGAAGGCCGCAAGCGGGTTCATGCCGAGCAGGCTGACCAGGATCAGGCAGGGCGCGTACAGGCCGATGCCGAGCATCATCAGGGCGCCGAGGACGAAGCTGGCGCCGATCGCGAAGACCAGGGTCGCGCCGGACAGGCCCAGCGCTTCGCCGCCGCCGGGCAGCCATTGCAGGTTGGTGGCGAGAAACAGCGCCGCCGAGATCAGCAGGGCGATGCCCATGCCGACCTGGATCGCGCGCTTCGGCAGCCGCGCCACCATCCGCACGCCGGCCCAGGCGCCGGCGACTGCGGCGGCGATCATGCCCGCCAGGGTGACGAAGTCGACGCCGACCACGGCGATGAAGATCAGCGCCTGGGCGATGGTCGGCAGGGCGTGGCCTACGTTCAAGGTGCCGGGAATGCGATCGTCGGCGACCCGGCCGCGCAACTTGAAGATCGCGGTGGTGGTCGCGAACGACCCGATGCCGAGCGTGTCCAAGAAATTCGCGACCAGACCGGTCAGCCAATCGCCGAGGCGCGGCGGCGACGGGCCGCCGGCATCGGGGCCGGCATGCTGGCCATCGTTCCGCTTGCGACGGGCGCGTTCCAGGCTGTACCAGCGCCAGGCATAAGCCAGCGCGAGCAGGGCCAGGGCCGACCAGAGCAGGGCGACCTCCAGACTCGGGCGATTCATGCCGGCGCCCCGGCCAGCGGGAGCAAGCGGCTTTCGACTTCTACGGACATGGCGCCTCCTGACACGACCCGGGCCATGGTCGGACCGGCGCGCCGGCTCGGCTTGCATCGCTTGCGCGCCCCGGGTGCGGATAACGGCACAGTGCCGCGCGGCGGCAGGCGGCTACGACGGGCAGGCGATCGGCTCGGGCGATGCGGGAGCGTGACCGGCGTCGCCGAACCGCCGGATAGTCGCCGGGACGGGGAGGGAAATGGGGCACTCGCTCGTCTGATTAGGGATACCGACCCGCGCCCGGTGGCGCGGTGCCGCGCGGACGATCCGGTCATCAGCGCGTCCGGCCTTCAGCGCCGGTACGCGAGTCTTCGCGGGCAGGCCTTGCGTCGGCTTCGGGACGAAGCCCTCACTCGCCAGGGATGGCGAGGGCGCACCATGCGTGCGCATATTTTCGAATCGTCCGACCGCATCTCGGCCCTGTCGTCAGTGGCCCTCCATTGCAGGCGCAGCGGCGCGGACGGATCAGGGCGCGGGCTTGCGGTAGACCACGATGAGGGTCAGGTCTTCGTCGCCGAGTTGGCGCAGGCCGTGGCGGCTGCCGCGGCGGGTGAGGACCGCGTCGCCCGCACCGACCTCGCGGCGGCGGCCGTCGAGCATCAGCTCGCCGCGTCCCGACAGCACGTAGTAGATCTCGTCCTTGTCGTTGGTGTGGTCGCCGATGCTCGCGCCCGGATGCAGGCTGCGCTGGCGGAACACGATATCGAAGCCGTCGGCCTGGGCGAAGAACGGATAGGCGGTGGTGCGGCCTTCGCCTTCGTGCGGGCCCGGCTGCGCCTGGGCGATGTCGCGAGCCTGCTCGACGTAGGAGTCGCTGCGCAGTTTCGCCGGCGGCTGCGCGGCCTGCGCCGGCGACAGCGCCGTCGCGAAGATCGCGAAGGCGAGAGCGGCGCTCGGGTACCGGCGGATCGACAGGGTCATGGCGGGTTCTCCGGTGTGTCGGCGCTCAGCGCGCCAGCCAGCCTCCGTCGACGGGCAGGACCGCACCGTTGACGTAGTCCGAGGCACGGCTGGCGAGGAACACCGCGGCGCCGCCGATGTCGGACGGCTGGCCCCAGCGCCCGGCCGGTATCCGCGCCAGGATGTCGCGGTTGCGCGCTTCGTCCGAGCGCAGCTGCGCGGTGTTGTCGGTGGTCATGTAGCCGGGCGCGATCGCGTTGACGTTGAGCCCCTTGCCGGCCCACTCGTTGGCGAGCAGGCGGGTGATGCCGGCCAGGCCGGACTTGCTGGCGGTGTAGGACGGCACCCGGATGCCGCCCTGGAACGACAGCATCGAGGCGACGTTGATGATCTTGCCGCGGCCGCGGGCGACCATGCCGCGCCCGGCCGCCTGGGCGAGGAAGAACGCGCTCTTGAGATTGACGTTCATCACCGCGTCCCAGTCGGCCTCGCTGAAATCGAGCGCGTCGGCGCGGCGGATCAGGCCGGCGTTGTTGACCAGGATGTCGACCGGCCCGAGAGTTTCGGCCGTTTCGGCGACGATGCGGTCGATCGGTTCCAGACTCGACAGATCGGCCCGCAAGGGCAGCAGCCGGCGGCCGAGGCCGCGCACCAGCGCGGCGGTCTCGTCCATCGTGCCGCTGGCGACCGCGGCGATGTCGGCGCCGGCCTGGGCCAGCGCCAGGGCGATCGCCTGGCCGAGCCCGCGATTGGCTCCGGTCACCAGGGCGACCGTGCCCTCGAGGCCGAACGGATTGCGCGGATGCGGATCGGTGTTCATGCGCGCGCCCTCACTTGAGTTGGCAGATGTCGAGCTGGTGCATGTCGGTGTAATCGAGGTTCTCGCCGCCCATCGCCCAGATGAAGCAATAGTTCTGTGTGCCCGAGCCCATGTGGATCGACCATGGCGGCGAGACCACCGCCTCATCGTTGCGGATCACGATGTGGCGCATCTCGGCCGGCTCGCCCATGAAATGCATGACCCGCTGGTCGCCGAGTTCGAAGTAGAAATAGACTTCGGAACGGCGGTCGTGCAGATGCGGCGGCATGGTGTTCCAGACGCTCCCCGGCTTGAGCACGGTCAGGCCCAGCAGCAGTTGGCAGGAGCGGCAGGTGGCCGGCACGATGTATTGATAGATCACCCGCTCGTTCGACGTCTCCAGCGCGCCGCGCTGCAGCGGCACGGCCTGGTCGATCGAGATGTGCACGGTCTCGTGGCGCGCATGCGCCGGCGTCGAGGCGAGGTAGAACTTGGCCGGCTCGGAGGCATCGTCGGAAGCGAACACGACGTTCTGCGTGCCCATCGGCACGTACAGGCCGTCCTTCGGCTGCAGTGCATAGGTTTGGCCGTCGACGAGCACGGTGCCGGCGCCGCGGCCCACGTTGACGATGCCGAGCTCCCGGCGTTCCAGAAAGGATTTTCCCGCCGCCGATGCCGGCTCGGTGTGCTGCGGCAGCGCGACCGGCGCACCGGTCGGCGCCGCGCCGCCGATGACGAAGCGTTCGTTGTGCGAGTAGTTCAGACGCACCTGGCCGTCGGCGAACAGATCGCCGATGAGGTAGCGATCGCGCAATTGCTCGTTGCTGGCGCCGGCCATCATGTCGGGATGGGTGGCGTGGTAGGTCTTTTGGAACATCGAAAGCTCCGTCGGGTCGGGTGTCCGGGCCGGAGTGGGGACCGGGGTAGGGGACGATTCTAGACCGGAAGGTTAACCGGTGTCATTCGTTCTGTCGGAGGGTGCTCTGGGATGAGGCTTGGATCGGGTCGGGTCCGGGTTGACGGAACTTTCGTGGTTAAATATTGATTTAAATCAATCGGTTATTGATTGCGCCAATGTGCCGGGTTTGGCTGGGTAGTGCGGGAGACCCTTGTAGGAGCGACGTGAGTCGCGATCCCGGAACGCGCAGAGGCCGCAAGGCCGACGTTGTTCAACAAAGCGGCGTGCTATCGCGGGGTAGGAGCGGCGCAAGCCGCGACCGCGCTGGTCCGGTCTTGCGGCGTATGGATCAAGAAAGATCTGGATCAGGATCAGATCAAGATCAAGTTCAAGATCAAACCCAAAGCTTCCGCCACTAAAGCGGCGGGTTACTTTCTTTTGTCTAAAGCAACAAAAGAAAGGTAACCAAAGAAAAGTGCTTTCTTTGAATCACAGGCCCGCGCGTTCGATGCATACGCGGTGATTTTTCATACGGGACCTCCCTGTCCCGATGAAAAACGGCCCGCATCCCTGCGCGCCGCCCTCCGGGTCTTCTTTAGCCTTCGCGAGTGCGAAGCGGCGCACAGCCAGCCAAGCCACAGCGAAGCCAGCAATGGCGCGCCGCCGCTTCTTGTAGGAGCGACGTAAGTCGCGACCGCGGAACGCGCGGAGACGCAGGGCTGGCGTTATTTACAGAAACGGCGTGCTTTCGCCAGGTAGGAGCGGCGCAAGCCGCGACCGCGCTGGTCCGGTCTTGCGGCGTATGGATCAAGAAAGATCAGGATCAGGATCAGGATCAGGATCAGATCAAGATCAAACCCAAAGCTTCCGCCACTAAAGCGGCGGGTTACTTTCTTTTGTCTAAAGCAACAAAAGAAAGGTAACCAAAGAAAAGTGCTTTCTTTGAATCACAGGCCCGCGCGTTCGATGCATACGCGGTGATTTTTCATACGGGACCTCCCTGTCCCGATGAAAAACGGCCCGCATCCCTGCGCGCCGCCCTCCGGGTCTTCTTTAGCCTTCGCGAGTGCGAAGCGGCGCACAGCCACAGCCAAGCCACAGCCAAAGCCAGCAATGGCGCGCCGCCGCTTCTTGTAGGAGCGACGTAAGTCGCGACCGCGGAACGCGCGGAGACGCAGGGCTGGCGTTATTTACAGAAACGGCGTGCTTTCGCCGGGCTTCGATGACTAATGTTGGCCTTATGGCCTTTACCCGTCCCTTGGTCGCGACTTGCGTCGCTCCTAGGCTGGCCGTGTCGCGCCGGCCGGGCTATGACGACAGCCATCGTTTATTCGGCCGTCTCCTGGAACAGCGCACCATCGACAGCCCTCCCGCTCAGCGCGCAGGCGGCTGGCAGGAATCGCGGACGATCAGATGGGGGCGGACGCTGGCGGCGGCGAGGGCCGAGGCGGCGGCGGGTTCGGCCAGCAGCATCGAGGCGGCAATGCGGCCCATGTCGCGGATCGGCAGGCGCACCGAGCTCAACGCCGGCCACAGGCGCGATGCCAGGGGGCTGTCGTCGAAGCCGATCACCGACAGTTCCTGCGGGATGCTGATGCCGGCGCGCAGGGCGACCTTGTAGACGCCGGCGGCCATTTCGTCGTTGCCGGCGAAGATCGCGGTCGGGCGCTGGTTGCCGGCGAGCAGGCGTTCGGCCGAGGCGACGCCGGACTCGAAGGTGTAGCCGGCCTCGACCACACGCTCGCGCGGCAACTCGATGCCGCGCTTGGCCAGGGCCTCGATGAAGCCGGCGGTGCGTTCGTGCGCCGAGCGATAGCTGTTCGGGCCGGTGATCAGGGCGATGTCGCGATGGCCGAGCGACTGCAGATAGTCGGCGGCCTCGGCGGCGCCGTCGCGGTCGTGGGTGATGACCATGCGCGAGGCCTGGTCCAGCGAGACCGAGGCGATGCGCGAATAGCGGCAGCCGATCTCGGCCAGCATGTCGGCCAGGGCCTGGTCTTCGGATACGCGCGGCACCAGCATCACCCCGTGCAGCTTCTGCTGCTGGACGAAGCGGCGCACGCCGTCGATATAGCCCGGGCTGCGGCTGTCGCAGGGGTGGACCACCAGCTCGAAGCCGGAATCGCGGATCGCGTCGAGCGCGCCGTACTGCATGTTGACGATGTACTGCGCGGTCGGGTTGTCGTAGACCATGCCGATCAGGAACGAGCGGCGAAACGCCAGGCCGCGCGCGAACGGGTCCGGGGTGTAGTTGAACTCGCGCATCACCGCTTCGACCCGGTCGCGGGTTTCCTTGTGCACCAGCGGCGACTGGTTGATCACCCGCGAGACGGTCTTCTTTGACACCTCGGCCAAGCGGGCGATGTCGTTGATCGTCTGCGCCTTGCCGGGCACCGCGCTCGCGCTCTTGGCGGCCGGCGGTGCGATACGTTCGGTTTTCTTGCGCGGCGGCATGGGCAAGGCGATGGGGGCCGTGGGGATGGGGGGATTCTAGCCCGCATCGCAGGCCGAGCGCGCCCGCGCCGGCCTGCGGCCACGATCCGCGACCGCGCTCAGTGTTTCAGCAGGGCCGGCAGCCACAGCGACAGTTCCGGCACGAACGTCACCACCAGCAGGACGCCGAGCGCGGACAGCCAGAACGGCCAGATCGTGCGCAAGGTCTCGCCGATGCTGATCTGGCCGATCGCGGTGCCGACGAACAGCACCGAGCCCAGCGGCGGCGAGATCAGGCTGAGGCCGCCCTTGAGCACCAGGATGATGCCGAAGTGCACCGGGTCGACGCCGATGGCCTTCGCCAGCGGCAGGAAGATCGGGGTGCAGATGATGATCATCGGCGCCAGGTCCATGAAGGTGCCGAGCACCAGCAGGATCAGGATCATCAGCAACAGCAGCAGGTTCTTGTCGGTGGTCAGGCCGGTCAGGGCTTCGACCGCGGCGGTAGGCACCTGCAGGTAGGCCAGCAGCCAGCCGAACGACGCCGCCGAGGCGATCACGAACAGGATCATGCCGGTGGTGCGGGCGGCGCCGGCGACGGTCTCCAGGAAGTCCTTCCAGCGCAGCTTGCGGTAGATCAGGGTGGTGACCAGCAAAGCGTAAACCACGGCGATGGCCGCGCTTTCGACCGCGGTGAAGATGCCGGCGCGGATGCCGACGAAGATCAGCGCGACCAGCGCCAGTCCCGGCAGCGCCGAGACGAAGCGGCGCAGCACGATGCCGAAGCCGGGAAACGGCTCGATCGCGTAGCCGCGCCGGCGCGCGATGATCCAGCAGGTCGCCATCAGGGTCACGGTCATCAGCAGCGCCGGCACGATGCCGGCGGCGAACAGGTCGGCGATCGAGATGCTGCCGCCGGCCGAGGCCGAATACAGGATCAGGTTGTGCGAGGGCGGCACCAGCAGGGCCACCATGGCCGCGGTCATGGTGACGTTGACGGCGAAGTCGCGGTCGAAGCCGCGCTTGACCATCTGCGGAATCATCGCGCCTCCGATCGCCGAGACGTCGGCGATGGCCGAGCCCGAAACGCCGCCGAAGAACAGCGACGACAGCACGCTGACCTGGCCCAGGCCGCCGCGCAGGTGCCCGACCAGGGCCGAGGCCAGGCCGATCAAACGCTCGGAAATGCCGCCGCGCAGCATGAGTTCGCCGGCGAAGATGAAGAGCGGGATCGCGATCAGCGAGGCCGAACCGGCGCCCGCGGCGGTCTGCTGGACCACCACGATCGGCGGCAGGCCGATGTAGATCAGCGTCGCCAGCGCCGCGGACGACAGCGAATAAGCGACCGGTACGCCGATCAGCAACAGCACGGCGAACACGCCGAACAGAATCGTGACTTCCATCAGGAGCTCCCTTCGATACGGGACGGCGGCGCATACACCCGGACGATGCGTTGCAGCGCGAACACGCTCATCAGCGCGCCGCCGATCGCCATCGGCGCGAACGCGGCGCTTTGCGGCAAGGGCGCGCCGGCCATCGGAATGTCGAGCCCGTCGAGCAACAGTTCGCCGCCCCAGAACGCCAGCGCGGCGCCGATGAGCGCGATCACCGCCTGCGACACCGCGGTCAGGAGCCGCCGCAGCGGCGGCGGCGCGACATGCAGCAGGACGAAGAAGCCGAAGTGCGCGCCGCGATGCACGCCGGCCGCGGCGCCGAAGCTCATCGCGGTATTGAGCAGGATCAGCGCGACCGGCTCGGTCCAGCCGGGCGAATCGTTGACGACGTAGCGGGCGAACACCTGCACCGACTGGACCACGACCATGCCGACCAGCGCGGCACCGGCGACGGCGACGGCGACGGCTGCGACACGGTCGAGCAGGCCGCTCGGCGCGGGAGGGAGAACCGGTGGATCGACATCGCGTGCTTCATTCACGGGTAGGGCCTCAAGCCAGTGAGCGTACGTCGCGGAACAGCGCTTCGAGCGCGGGCACGCGGTGGTAGTCGTCCAACAACGGCGCCACCGCCTTGCGGAACGCAGGCAGGTCGCAATCGTTCATCTGCACCCCGGCCTCGACCAGGGTGCGCCGCGCGAGCGCCTCGGACTCGTCCCACAGGCGTCGCATCACCGCCACCGAAGCCCGGGTGATCTCCAGCAGCAGCCCGCGGTCGCGCAGGGCCAGGGCGTCGTGGCTGCGTTTCGACATCAGCAGCACGTCCGGCGCGTACGAGTGTTCGCTTTGCGACCAATGCCGGGCGGCCTCGAACTGGCGGCTCGAGTGAAAACTGCGCAGGTTGTTCTCGGCCCCGTCGATCAGATGGGTCTGCAGGGCCGAGAACACTTCGCCGTAGGCCAGCGGGGTGGGGTTGCCGCCGAGCAGGCGGATCATCCGCATGAAGATGTCCGACGACGGCACCCGGAACTTGAGCCCGCGCATGTCGGCCGGGGTACGGATCGGCTGGCGCACGTTGTAGAAGCAGCGCGCCCCGCAGTCGTACATCGCCAGGCCGACCAGGTCCCGCGCGGCGAAGCCGCGCAGCACCTGCGCGCCGACCGGGCCGTCGAGCACCCGGCGCAGATGCGCGACCGAATCGAATACGTACGGCAGCGACAACGCCTGGGTCAGCGGAAACGCGTTATTGAGCGCGCCGCTGTAGACGCGGGTGATGTCGATCGCGCCGAAGCGCGCCATGTCGATCGCCTCGGACTCGCGGCCGAGCTGGCCGGAGTGGTACATGCGCAGACGCAGGCGGCCGCCGGTCGCCTGCTCGAGCTCGCGGCCGATCCAGTCGACCGCGGCGACGGTGGGGTAGTCCTTGACGTGCACGTCGGTGGCGGTCAGTACGCGGGTGTCGCCGCCGCTGGCGCCCCAAGAAGCCGAGGCCACGCCCGCCGACACGCCGGCGGCGCCGAGACCAAGCAGGAACTTACGTCGTGTGTTCATGGCCGGCGCTCCGTGGTCGCGATGGCGGTGGCGGTCTCGCAGCCCAGGCGGCCCCAGCGACCGAAGTCCACGCAGGCGGACTGACCGGCGAGGATGTCGTGGATGCCGGTGACCGCGCCAGTGGTGACGTGCATGCCGGCCTTGAGCGGATAGCCGCGCCGGGCGCAGCGCCCCAGGGCGAAGGCCAGGGCCGCCAGCGGCCCGCCGGGGATCGAAGCGGCGCCGCCGGTGCCGACCGGATGCTGATCGATGAAGCTTTCGCAGTTCAGCTCGCGATCGTCGAGCCGGCGCCACTCGCCGATCGCCGGGCCGACGATCAAGCCGGCGTTGTTGCCGAAATCCGACACCACCACCGCCGGGCCGAGTCGATTGATCGAGGCCAGCGGACTGCCGGCCAGCTCGATGCCTATGGACAGGCTGGCGACCAGATCGGCGGCTTCCTCCTCGCTGTATTCGGTTTTGCCGGCCGGGGCGTCGCTGCCGAGGGTGAACACGTATTCGGCTTCGATCGCGGCGAAGCCGCCCTCGATCACCGGGAAGCGACCGCGTTGTCCCGTCGGGACATTCTGCACCGCGCCGGCGAAGATCGGACCGACCAGGCGGTCCTCGCCGAGCGTGGCCTGCCAAGAGTCCGGAATGCGCCCGACTTTCCAGCCGGCGACGGCGCGATGCCACAGCGCGATGGCCTGGTCCTGGATCCGGTAGCCGGCGTCCAAAGTCTGCGGCTGCGGGCCCGGATACGCCTCTAGCGCCTTCGCGTCGAGCCGGGCTCGCACCAGGCGGATGGCGACCGCCAGCTCGTCGCGCTGGTCATCGAACGGGTGTGTTGGCATGCCTGGACTGTCCCCCCGGGGCTCGATTGTGCGTCCGGGTGTTGTATAGGAAACCGGTGTCATTGACAATCCGGCGTATGCTCGAATCAGACCGGGAAGGGTGCGATGGGGAGTGGCGAGATGGGGCGAGGCATCGGCGGCAAGGCCGCGAACTTGGCGCGACGCAATAAGCGGAACACGGCGTGCGGCGTTCTGCTCGCGGTACTGGCCGCGATCGCCGGGGTCGCGACCGCGCAGCCCGCGGCCGCCCCGGTCCGCGCCGTCGCGGCGCAGCCTCTGGCCTTTCCTGGCGCGATGGGCTGGGCGGCGCATACCCCGGCCGGACGCGGCGGCCAGATCCTGCGCGTCACCACCTTGGCCAGCGAAGGCCCCGGTTCGTTCGCCGAAGCGGTAGCGACGCCGGGCCCGCGCATTATCGTGTTCGAAGTCGCCGGCGTGATCGACCTGGGCCGCAAGGAACTGCGCATCAGCGAGCCCTACCTGACCATCGCCGGCCAGACCGCGCCGCAACCGGGCGTGACCTTCATCCGGGGCGGCCTGACCATCGCCACCCACGACGTGGTCGTGCGGCATATCCGGATACGGCCCGGAGAGGCCGGGCTGGAAAAACGCGCCGGGGTGGATTTCGACGCCATCAACACCGTGCGCGGCGCCCGCGACGTGATCGTCGATCATTGCTCGCTGACCTGGGCCACCGACGAAAACCTGTCGGCCTCGAGCACCCGTTTCGCCGGCGAAAGCGAGGCCGAGTGGAGGCAGGCGGCTTCCCGGCGCATCACCTTCAGCAACAACCTGATCGCCGAGGGCCTGGCCAATGCCACTCACGGCAAGGGCGAGCATTCCAAGGGAACGCTGATCCACGACCACGTCAACGACGTGCTGATCGTGGGCAATCTGTATGCGCACAACTACGAACGCAATCCGCTGTTCAAGGGCGGCGCGCGCGGACAGGTCCTCAACAACCTGATCTACGACCCGGGACAACGGGCGGTGCACTACAACCTGATCGCCGAGGAGTGGCTCGGGCACGCTTATTCCGACGGCGAACTGGTGCTGCGCGGCAACGTGATGCGCGCCGGGCCCTCCACCGAAGACGTCGCATTGCTGATGGTCGGCGGCTCGGGCGATCTGGCCTATTACGCCGACGACAACCTTGCGGTCGACCGGCTCGGCCGGCCGCTGCCGCAAACCGGGCGCTACACCACCACGCCGCTCGCCCTGACCCGAATGAAGAAAGCGCCGGCCTTGCCGTTCGGGGTGCGCCTGCTGCCGGCGTCGAAGGTGCAGGACGCGGTCATCGCCGAAGCCGGCGCGCGGCCCTGGGACCGCGACGACATCGATCGCCGGATCCTGGCCGATACCGTCGAAGGCCGCGGCAAGATCATCGACAGCGAGAACGAGGTCGGCGGCTATCCGAAGGTCGAGCCGACCCGGCAAGCCTTCGTCCCGGCCGACTGGGACCTGGCGACGATGGAGCCGCTGAAGCCGCTGCCGCGTCGCGCGCCGCTGCGCTGAAGCCGCGATGCAGGATCCAGGGCGCCGCGACAGCTTGAAAGCGCTTGCAGGCGCGTTGGCCGGCGCCTGCCTGCCGTCCGCGGCCGTGGCGGCCGCTACGCAAGTCCCGTTCTCGACGGCGAGGGCGGCCGCCTGTGCGCATCCGAGCACGGAAAGCCCGGTCGCCGCGACCCGCAGCGGCTGCGTCCGCGGTTACCGGGACCGCGGCGTGCTGGTGTTCAAGGGCATCCCCTACGGCGCCGACACCTCGACGCGGCGTTTCCTGCCGGCGCTGCGCGAGCGGCCCTGGCAGGGCGTTCGCGATGCGCTCGCACACGGCGTGTCGGCGCCGCAACGCACACCGGACGGCGGCATCGGCGAAGACTGCCTGTACGCGAATGTGTTCACTCCGGCCCTGCGCGACGGCGGCGCGCGGCCGGTGCTGGTGTATCTCCACGGCGGCGGCTACGACAGCGGCTCGGGCAGCAGCCCGCTGTACGACGGCGTGCGCCTGTGCCGGCGCGGCGATGTCGTGGTGGTCACCCTCAATCATCGCTTGAACGCCTTCGGTTATCTGTACCTCGCCCAGCTCGGCGGCGACGCATTCGCCTGGTCCGGCAACGTCGGCCAGCTCGATCTGGTCCAGGCCCTGCACTGGGTGCGCGAGCATGCGGCCGAGTTCGGCGGCGACGCCGGCAACGTGACCCTGTTCGGCCAGTCCGGCGGCGGCGCCAAGATCGCCACCTTGATGGCGATGCCGGCAGCGCAAGGCTTGTTTCACCGCGCCATGACCATGAGCGGGCAGCAGGTCACCGCGGCCGGGCCGCGCGCGGCGACCCAGCGCGCGCAGCGTCTGCTCGACGCGCTGAAGATCGCGCCGAAAAATCTCGCGCGGCTGCGCAGCCTGCCGATGCAGACCCTGGTCGAGGCGACCTCGCTGCGCGATGTCTCGCGCGTCGAAGACACCGCGCTGCATTTCGGGCCGGTGCTGGACGGCAAATCCCTGCATCGGCATCCGTTCTATCCCGATGCGCCAGCGCAATCGGCGGCGATCCCGATGGTGATCGGCAACACCCGCGACGAGACCCGCGCCTTTCTCGCCGGCGACGCGGCGAACCTAGCCCTGGACTGGGAGCGTCTGCCTGACAAACTCCGCGAACACCAGTACGTCGACCTGGATCCGGCCACGGTGATCGCCGAATACCGGCGCCTGTACCCTGGCTACACGCCCTCGCAGATCTTCTTCGCCGCGACCACCGCCGGCCGCTCCTGGCGCGCGGCGATCATCGAGGCCGAAGCCCGTGCGCGCCAGGGCGCGCCGGCCTGGGTCTATCAACTCGACTGGGGCTCGCCGCTCGACGACGGGCGTTGGGGCGCGATGCATACCCTCGACATCGCCCTGGTGTTCGACAACACCGGCCAAGCCGGCGCGCGCACCGGCGACGGCGAGCAGGCGCGGGCGCTGGCGGCGCGCATGAGCGAGGCCCTGATCGCCCTGGCCCGGCACGGCGACCCGAACCACAAGGGCCTGCCGGCCTGGCCGCCGTACTCTTTGCAGCGGCGCGAAACCCTGCTGTTCGACACCCAACCGCGCGTGGCCGAAGACCCGCGCGGCGGCGAGCGCAGGCTCTACGAACGCGTGCCGTTCGTGCAACGCGGCACCTTGTAGCGGGAGCGAGGAGTGAGTAAGGAAGTAAGGAACGAGTAACGAGTAACGAGTAACGAGTCGCGTTCCGAAGGCCGCACTGGTTCCTAGTTCCTAGTTACTCACTTCTCACTCCTCTTCACTCACCCCTAGCCAGCACGCAACGCCCCGGCCGGCCCAGCGCGGCACTGAGCGGCAGGTCGAGCAGGCGCAGGCCGTCGACGACTTCCGCGGCCATGCAGCGCGCGCCCATCGGCGAGAAATGGGTGTCGTCGCTCAATCCGTCCGGGTAGTTGCGGTGTTCGCCCGCGGGCAGCCACAGGAACAAGGCCTTGGAGCGTTCATCGCCCCAGGCGCCGAGCACGGCCTGGCTGCGCCGCTCCATGTCGATCAAGGCCACCGCGCGCTCGGCCGCGATTTGCCGGACCAGGCCGGGGTATTCGCCGTGGCTGTCGAGGACCGCGCCGGCGCGGTCGAAGCGGCGGCGCGCCACCGGCGTCAGCAGCACTGCGGTGGCGCCGCGCTCGCGGACCTGGTCGACGAAGCGTTCCAGGTTGCGGCGGTAGTCGGCCGGCGGCGTGTATCGGTCGGCCTTGTGCATGGACTGGTCGTTGTGGCCGAACTGGATCAACACGTAATCGCCCGCGCCGAGGTCGTCGAGCAGGTCCTGCCAGCGGCCTTCCTCGATGAACGTGCGGGTACTGCGGCCGTTCATCGCGCGGTTGTCGAGCCGGGCGCGGCCGGCCCGCAGTTGCGCCGCGAAGGCCTCGCCCCAGCCGGTCTCGGGCCGTTTCTCTTCGCGCTTGATCGACATGGTCGAATCGCCGGCGAGGAATACGGTCGGCACCGGGCCGGCGCCGGCGAGCAGCGGCCATCCGGCCAGGCAAGCGATCAACAGCAGGCTACGCATCGACGCACCGATGAGGAAAGGGCAGGGAGCCGTCCTGCGGATCCGGCCGAGGCCGGTGCGGCTCATTCGAGAGCCGCACCGGTCCGCGACGCGACGGCTTACAGCTTGAAGCGCAGGCCGAGGAAGTATTGGCGTCCGGTGTGGTGATAGACCGAGACGCGATCGGCCAGCGAATCCACCCACTGGTCGTTGTACTCGTCGGTCAGGTTGAGGCCTTCCAGAGTCAGTTCGAGCTTGTCGTTGATCTTCCACGACGCCGACATGTCGATCGTGGTGGTGCCCTTGGTGCCCTCGACGTCGGCGTTGTTGCGGCCCGGCACCGTGGTCAGGTAATCGTCGCGGTAGGCGGCCGAGACCCGCGCACTGAAACGCTCGCCTTCGTAGTACAGGGTCGCGTTGTAGGCGTTCTTGGACAGCCCGACCAGGTCGGTCTTGAGCGCCGAGGCGCCCGCGGCGGTGACGTACTGGATCTTCGAATCGACGTAGGTGTAGTTGAACTGCACGCCGAAATCGTTCCAGAAGCCCGGCAGGAAGCTGAAGGGCTGTTGATAGCTGAACTCGACGCCGCGCAGTTTGCCGCCCGGCGTGTTGACCGGGATGTTGAACTGGAACTCGTCGGTCGGCAGCGCGCCGGTGCCGGCCAGCAACTCGTTGGGCAGGCCTGAGGTGTTGTAGGGGCGGATCTCGCGCGAGGTCTGCACGAAGCTGTCGATGTTCTTGTAGAAGAACCCCAGGCCGAGCAACGCTTCTTCGGCGAAATACCATTCCAGGCCGAGGTCGTAGGTCTTGGCGCGGAACGGGTCGAGCAGCGGGTTGCCGCCGGCGACGACGCGGTTGCCGCCGCTCACGCTGACGGTCACGCCCGGGGTCAGATTGGCCAGGCCCGGCCGCGACATCACCTTGGCCGCGCCGAAGCGGATCAGGAAGTCCGGAGTGATGTCGGCGACCAGGTTCAACGAGGGCAGAGTGTCGCTGTACTCGCGCTCGACCGTGGTCAGCACCGGCGTGGTGCCGGCCAGGGCGAAGCCGGTCGAGGACTGCTTGGTCTTGACGTGGCGCACGCCGAGGTTGCCGCTGATCGGGATCTCGCCCAGGTTGGTCGAGAAATCGGTCTGCAGGTAATAGCCCAGGTCCTTTTCCTCGACGCTGCGGTTGTTGCCGCGGGCGCTGGCCACGTCCGGCGACAAGGCGAAGGTGCCGGAGTTGCTGTAGATGTCGAACAGCCGGTCGAAGGCATCGATGTCCGGGATCAGCCAGCGCGAATCGTTGGCGCCGCCGACGCTGGTGCCGTGCAGGGCGACCGAGCGGGTCAGCTCGGCCAGACGGGTGCCGGGCGGCAGGGCCGGCACGGCCAACTCGGACACCCGGCGCATTTCGCTGCTGTCGAACTGGTATTTCTTCGACTGGATGCCGCCCTTCAGCTTGAACCCCGGCGCCAGCGTCCAGCGGAAATCCAGTTGCCGGTTGTCGAAAGTGTTTTCCGAAGCCTGCGGGCGCAGGCGGATCTCCGACACGCCGTTGGCGAAACTCCAGGCGTTCGGGTCGTTGACGTCGAAACCGTTGTCGATGACCGGCAGGCGGCTGCTGTCGCGATAGTCGTAGACATAGCCCTGCGCATTGCTGCGGTCTAGGGTGATCGTGGTCTGGATCGGGTTGTCGAACTCGGACTTGGCCCGGCCGATCTGGCCGCTCAGCGCGAAGTCGTCGCTGAACTTGTGTTCGGCGTAGAAATTGGCCTGGGTGAACTTGGTGCTGAGTTCGTCGTAGCGCGCTTCCGAACGCACGTCGACGTTGTTGAAGCGGCCGTAGACCAGGTTGCCGCGCTCGTCGACCTCGCCCTCGAGGACCACGGTCTGCGGCTTGCCGGTGCCGGTGCGGCTGAAGGAAATGCCGTTGAGGAAATTCTCGGTGCGGGTCGCCTCGAACTTGGCGTACAGCAGGTCCAGGCCGAGTTCGGTCTTGTCGCTGGGCTTGAACTGCAGCGCGCTGGTGATGCCCAGGCGCTGCTGGTCGTGCTCCATCACTCCGTAGCGCGGAATGCGCGGATGAAACGTGCCGGGAAGACGGGCGGCGGCGAACGGCGAACTCGCGGCGAACCCGCCGCTGCTCGGGCCGTTGTCCCAGCGCACCGTGCTGTGGCCTTCCTCGACCAGGCGCCGGTCGGTGTAAGCGACCGAGAGCAGGGCGCCGAAACGACCGTCGGCCCAGGTGTTGCTGATCAGTGCGGTGGCGCGCGGGTCGATGTCCTTGGACAGGTCGTTGAAGCCGAGTTGGCCGCCGGCGACGAAAGTCAGGCCGTCGTAGTCGAAGGGGCGGGCGGTCTGCAGATCGACGGTGGCGCCGAGCGAGCCTTCCTCGACGTCGGCCGAGGCGGTCTTGCGCACTTTCAGGCTGTTGAACAGCTCCGAGGCGAAGACGTTGAAATCGAAACCGCGGCCGCGGTTGGCGCCGCCGGAACTGTCGGTGCCGCCCGCGGTGGTCAGCGCTTCCATGCCGTTGATGCGCACGCGGGTGAAGTCCGGGCCGAGGCCGCGCACCGAGATCTGTCGGCCTTCGCCGGCATCGCGCGCGATCGAGACGCCGGGAATGCGCTGCAGCGATTCGGCGAGGTTCAGGTCGGGAAAGTCGGCGATGTCCTCGGCGACGATCGCGTCGACCACCCCGACTTCCTCGCGCTTGATGTCCAGGGCTTGCTGCAGGCTGGCGCGAAAGCCGGTGACGACGACGGCATCGAGATTCTTGGCGTCCTCGACCGGTAGCTGCGTTGCCGGCGTCTGAGCCGCCGGGGTGGCCTGCGCGGTTGCGGGCGGGGCCTCGGCCTGCGCCGGTTGTTGCGCGTACCCTGCCGATGGCGACATCGACAACCCCAGCGCGATGGCGGCGGCGAGCACGGTAACCGGTGTCTTTCTGGTCTCTAGTTGCACTTGCATTCCTCTCCCCTTACGAAGGTGCCAGACCGCTCGGGAGCCGGTCTTGACGGGCTTGCTGCGCCTGATATGGTGTCTCCTGAACAAAAATGACACCGCTGGTCAAAACCCTAACAAAAGCCTGGACGAACAGCATGCTGCGGTGCGCAATCGCTAATGGGAGGCCGGTCACGCCAAGCCGGCGGGTCATTCTGAAGGGGGCGGTATGAGCGGACGAGTCGTATGTTTCGGCGAGTTGTTGCTGCGGCTCGGCGCCCCAGGGCGGCAGCGCCTGCTGCAATCGCCGCAATTGGAGGCGCATGTCGGCGGCGCCGAGGCCAACGTCGCCGTGTCGCTGGCCCGGCTGGGGCACGAGGCGGCGATGGTCAGCGTGGTGCCGGACAACCCGCTCGGCGAGGCCGCACGCGGCGAGCTGCGCCGGCACGGTGTCGACACCCGTGCGGTATCGACCGGCCCCGGGCGGATGGGCCTGTACTTCCTGGAAACCGGAGCGATCCAGCGCCCCAGCCGGGTGTTGTACGACCGCGCCGGCTCGGCGTTCGCGATCGCCGGGACCCGGCCCTACGATTGGCCGGCGCTGCTTGCCGGCGCGGCTTGGCTGCATTTATCGGGCGTCACCCCGGCGCTCGGCGAACGCGGCGCGGAAGCGGCCATCGTCGCCGCACGCGCTGCCCGCGACGCCGGCGTGCGCGTGTGTTTCGACGGCAATTTCCGCAGCTCGCTGTGGCGGGAATCGAACTGCGAACCGGCGCCGATCCTGTACACCTTGATGAGCCTGGCCGACCTGGCGTTCGCCGATCATCGCGACATCGCGGTGGTGCTGGGAGCCAAGGCCGCCGGCTTCGCCGACGGCGAAGACACGGCCGCGGCGGCGCGGCTCGCCTTTGAGGCTTTCCCGAACCTGCAACGGCTGGCCTGCACCCACCGCGAACAACGCGATGTCGACCATCACCGGCTGTCGGCGTCGTTGTTCCATCGCGACGGCAGCGTGCTGCGCGCCACGCCGAGGGACCTGAGCGGCATCGTCGACCGGATCGGCGCCGGCGACGCCTTCGCCGCCGGCCTGCTGCATGCGCTGTTGAGCGGCATGAGCGACGAACACGGCCTGGCCTTCGCCTTGGCGGCGGCGAGCCTGAAGCATTCGGTCCCCGGCGACTTCAACCTGGTCGACCTCCAGGACGTGAACGACCTGATCGCCGGCGGCGGTTTCCACGTGCGTCGCTGACGCCTGCGCAGGCGCACAGGCGTCGCGAAGCATTCGACCGACCCCGTCCGGCCGCGACGCTGGAACCAACCCGCGGCGGACGATCGATGACCAATGATCAGTCGTGCGACGCCTGCGGATGAAAGTCGGCAAAAGGCCGCATCAGGCCGCAGGCCGCGGCGGGCGGGCGGGCGGGTCTAAGCGTACCGCCCCGATCCGCCATTGCCTGCCTTTGCGGTGGGGCCGCCTACGAGGGCTCAATGCGGCTGAGACACCCGCCGGCCGACTTCGGCCTTGATCGAGCGCAGGCTCTGTTCGCGTTCGAGGTCGGCCAGCGACACCATGCCGCACAGCCGGCCGTCGTCGTCGACCACAGGCACGCGGCGAATCTGCTCGCGCATCATCAGTTCGGCGCAGTCCTTGACGTCGCTGTCGAGCGGAATCGTCAGGGCCGGGCCGGTCATGCATTCGTGCGCGGCGACCTGGGTCGGGTCTTGGCCGTGGGCGACCAGCCGGACGACGATGTCGCGGTCGGTCACCACACCGACCGGCATGCCGTTTTCGTCGACGATGGGGATCTCGCCGACGTCGTGATCGAGCATCATCCGGGCCACCTCGCGCAGGCGCGTGGACGAAGTGGCCTTGACCGGCGAGGGCGTCATGATCGCATCTACTTTCACGAGGGTTCTCCTCTTGTCTTGGGCTGTTAAGGCTTCCCGGAAGAGCGGCGCGTCAGGCGAGCATCCATGATCAAGCAAGCGCCGTGCCAGCCGCGCCGCGCCGCCGATCCGTAGTCGAGGGCGGCGCTACGTCGCCGGCGAACGCACTGCAGTTTTTTCGCAGGCGGCACTTGTTGCCGCGGCCAGGCAGTAGACGCGTGCATTCAACTGCGCAGATTGACCGGTATGGCGTGCTCGTTGCGGCTTTCGCTGAACACGCCGACCCGGTCGCCGAATTGCTTGAACACCAGGTCGACCTTCTGGTCGCCCACGATCAAGCCGCGCACCCGCACGTCATCGATCCCCGGCGGCAGGCGTGGGCGATCGACATGCACCACCCCGTGTTCGCCGTCGATCTCCACGCCCAGGCAGGCCTGCAACAACAGGAACGGCGAGCCCGCGGCCCAGGCCTGCGGCAGGCACGCCACCGGATACGGAATCGGCGGCACGCCGGGGCGGCGGGCGAAGCCGCAATACAGTTCCGGCAGGCGCATGTCGAAGTGCACCGCGGTCTCGAACGCGCTGCGCAGCAAGCGCGCGGCGACGTCGCGGCCGTGGTAGCGGGCGATGCCGCTGGCGCACAGCGCGCTGTCGTGCGGCCACACCGAACCGTTGTGGTAGGACATCGGGTTGTAGCGCGGCTCGCCCTTGGCCAGGGTGCGCAGGCCCCAGCCGGTATAGAACGCCGGCGACATCAGCTGCTCGGCCACGGCCTTGGCCTGGGCCGGATCGGGCAGGCCGACGTACAGCAGGTGCCCCGGGTTGCTGGCGCGCACCTCGCACAGCCGGCCTTCGCCGTCGACCGCGATGCCGTAGTAGCCGGCGTCGGGCATCCAGAACTTGGCCTGGACGATGTCGCGCAAGCGTTCGGCGCGCGCGTCCCAACGCGCTGCGTTCGCTTCGCCGCGACGGCGTCCGAGATCGGCCATGGCGCGGAACGCCGCATAGGCATACCCCTGCACTTCGATCAGCGCGATCGGCCCGACCGGGAAGCGACCGTCGGCATGGAACACCGAATCCTCGCTGTCTTTCCAGCCCTGGTTCGCCAGCCCGCTGGCCTCGCGCCGTGCGTAGTCCAGCAGCCCCCAGGGGTTGGCGTCGCAGACGCGCTCGATCCACGCGGTCGCCGCGCTCAGCGCCGGCCACAGCGTATCGATGAATCCGTGGTCGCCGGTGCGGCGCGCATAGGCGCCGGCCAGCAACACGAACAGCGGGGTGGTGTCGACGCCGCCGTAGTACAGGCCGAACGGCAGTTCGCGCAGGCTCGACATTTCGCCCTTGCGGGTTTCGTGCATGATCTTGCCCGGCGCGGAATCGAGGAACGCCGATTCCTCCTGGGCCTGGTGTTCGGCCAAAAAGCGCAGCACGCCGCGGGCCAGTCCCGGGTCGAGCCACAGGGTCTGCAGCGCGGTGATCACCGCATCGCGTCCGAACGGCGTCGAGAACCAAGGGATGCCGGCATAGGGGTAGGGGCCGCTGGCCAGTTCGCTGGTCAGCAAGGCCAGGTCCGAGCGCGAGCGCTGCATCCACTCGTCGAACAGCGGGCCGTTGCTGCTGATCCTGGCGCCGCGCCGCTGGCGATGGCGCATGCGCAGCCGCGCCTGGGTGGCGGCCTGGCGGAACCGTTCGCGCGACGGCGGCAGCTCGTCGCCGCCGGCCAGGCCGGCTTCGACGTACAGCTCGGTGTGCCCGCCGGGCTCGATGCGCAGGTCGATGTCGAGCCCGCCGCCGTCTTCGGCGACGGGTGGCCGGGAGAACGCGATGAACGAGCTGCGCAGCACCCCGTCCAGCCCGCGGTATTGGAACCGGCGTCGGCAACTGTCGTCGTGCGAGGCGAGCATTTCGCCGCGGGCCTTGCGCACGCTGCCGCGCACTTCGAACATGTCGCGAAAATCGGCGGCGAGTTCGAACCGCAGCGGCAGTACCGCGGTGCGCGAGTCGTAGTTGGTGCAGGAGATCCGCTCGTACATCCGCTCCTGCAGCAACAGGCGGGTGCGGGCGATATGCACCAGGCCCTGCGGCGTGCCGGATTCGCCTATCGGCGACAGCGCGCGATTGGTCATATGAGCGACGAAGAACACGTTGTCGCGGGACACCGAGGCGCTCAGCAAGGCCGGGCGCCCGCCGCCGAGGCCCAGGCGGTACAGGCTCAGCAAACGCGTATCGTCATGGAACAGGCCCTCGGTCGGGCCGGCGATGTCGCCGTAACCGTTGGCGATCAGGAAGCTGTCGCCGTCCTTGAGTACGTGGCTGGTGTAGAGAGCGGCGGAGGCAGCCGAGTCCACGTCAGGCCCTCAGTCTGAGCCCGCGATCGCCGAGCCCGACCAGCCCTGCGTACAGGTCGACATAGTCGTGAGCCATGGCCGCGGCGGAGAAACGGCGCTCGAATACCGCGCGCACCCGCCCGCGATCGAGCGAGGCGACGTCGTCGACCGCGGCGACCGCGGCGTCGATCGAGTCGACGATATAGCCGCTGATGCCTTCGTCGAGCACCTCGGGCACCGAACCGCAGTTCCAGCCGATCACCGGCGTGCCGCAGGCCATCGCCTCGATCATCACCAGGCCGAACGGTTCGGGCCAATCGATCGGGAACAACAAGGCCGCGGCCTGGCCGAGGAACTCGGCCTTCTGCGCATCCCCGATCTCGCCGACGAACTCCACGCCCGGCGTGTCGAGCAGCGGTTCGATGGTCTCGTGGAAATAGCCCTTGTCGGCTTTGTCGAGCTTGGCCGCGATCTTGAGCGGGTAGCCGGAGCGATGGGCGATCTCGATCGCGCGGTCCAGGCGTTTCTCGGGCGAGATGCGGCCGAGAAAGGCCAGATAGCCGCCGCTGGGCCGGGCCACGAACGGGTACAGATCGGTCGGCAGGCCGTGGTAGACCGTACCCAGCCAGCGCGCCCTGGGCAGCGGCCGGCGTTGGTGATTGGAAATCGAGACCAGCGGGTAGCGCGACCAGCGCTTGTAGGCGTCGGGCAGGTCCTTGTGATCCAGGCGCCCGTGCAGGGTGGTCAGGGTGCGGTCGGCGCGGTCTTCGAAGAACGGAAAATGCAGCAGGTCGACGTGGAAATGCAGCAGGTCGAATTCGCCGGCGCGTTGCTGCACCTCGTGCATCATGCTCAGGTGCGCGGCCACGTTGGACTTCAACGGGCTCGGATCGAGCCGCAGGGCCTGGTCGCGGACCGGCACCAGTTCGGCCTTGGTGACCGCATCGGCGGCGGCGAACAAGGTGACCTGATGGCCGGCTTCGACCAGCGCGTCGCTCAGGTGCGCGACCACGCGCTCGGTGCCGCCGTACAGGCGCGGCGGCACAGACTCGTAGAGAGGGGAAATCTGCGCGATCTTCATAGTGCGTTCTTGCCTATATTGGATAAGGGCGCCAGCGCGGCCAGGCTGCGCGCCACCCGCGCCGGCGAAGAGGGAATCGAGACCACCGCGCCCGCCTCGCTGCGCGCAGCGTCCGGCGGCGCGTTCAACGCCTGCAGGAAGCTGCGCCGCCACGCGGTGATGTCGTTGCGCCGCAGAACGTCCATCATGGTCTGCCAACGCTCCTTGCGTTCGGGCAGCGGCATCCGCGCGGCCTGGGCGAGGGCGTCTGCGACTTCGTCGCTGTCGTGCGGGTTGACCTGCAACGCCGCGTCGAGCTCGCCGGCTGCGCCGGCGAACCGCGACAGCACCAGCACGCCGGGGTCGGTCGGCGATTGGCTGGCGACGTACTCCTTGGCGACCAGGTTCATGCCGTCGCGCAGCGGCGTCACCAGGCCGACGCCCGCCGCGCGGTAGAAGCCGGTCAGCACGCGATGCGGGTAGTCGTGGTTGACGTAGCGGATCGGGGTCCAGTCCGGCCGCGCGTGGAGGCCGTTGATATGGCCGGCCAGCGTTTCCAGCTCGGCGCGCAGCTGGCGGTACTCGGCGGCCTCGCCGCGCGACGGCGGCGCGATCTGCAGATACGTCAGGCGGCCGCACAGGTCCGGATGACGGGCCAGATAACGCTCGAAGGCGCGCATGCGTTCGGGCAGGCCCTTGGAATAATCCAGCCGGTCCACGCCGATGATCAGACGACGCTCGCCGAGGCTGTCGCGCAGGCGGCGGACATCCTCGGCGCCGTCGGCGGACGCGGCCAGGGCTTCGATGGCCGCGGTGTCGATGCCGATCGGATAGGCGCCCACCTGCAGGCTGCGACCGTCGCCGGTCGGCCATAGCGATCCCGGCAAGGGTCGCAGGCCCAGTTGGTCTCGAAGATAGCCTTCGAGGTGCGCGGCGTCGGCGCGGGTCTGCAATCCGATCAGGTCGTAGTCGAGCAGCCGGCCGAACAGTTCGCGGTGATGCGGCAGGGCCGCGACCAGATCGCCCGGCGGGAACGGCACGTGCAGGAAGAAACCGATCCGATTGCCGACGCCCAGCGCGCGCAGTTCCGAGGCCAGCGGAATCAGATGGTAATCGTGCACCCAGACCACGTCGTTCGGACGCAGCTCGCGTGCCAGCGCACGGGCGAAGCGGCTGTTGACCCGGCGATAGCCCTCGCTGCATTCGCGTTCGTAGTCGATCAGGTCGATCCGCGAGTGCAGCAGCGGCCACAGCACGCGGTTGGCGAAATCGCGGTAATAGGTCTGGACGTCGTCTTCGCTCAGATCGAGCGTGGCGTAGTCGACCACGCCCTCTCGCCGGCGTTGCGGCACCTCGGTGGCGCTGCCGACCCGGCCGCTCCAGCCGAACCACAGCCCTTCGCCCTCGCTCAGGGCCGCGCGCAGGCCGATGGCCAAGCCGCCCGGCCGTTGCGTGCCCGGCAAGGCGACGCGATTGGAAACGATCACCGTACGCGACATGTCAATCGATCTCCTTGATCGTTCCCAGCCACTGCCGCACTTGCGGCGGATCGGTCAGTCGGTAGTGCGCGAGCGTGTCGCTGCGTTCGCCGACCAGCACGCTGATGCCGTCGCGGGCGTTGACCTCGGCGAAGCCGCACTCGTCGGCCGGATCGTCGCCGGCGAAGACCGGCCGGCGTCCCGCGAACGGCGGTCGCGCCATCAGTGCGGCGATCGCTTGTCCCTTGTCCATGCCGGCCGGACGGATCTCGATGCCGTGCGCGCCGGGGTGCGCGCGATAGTCGGACAGGCGTGTCACCGCGGCGTCGGCGAAGTCGGTCATCGCCGGCGCGGCTTCCGGGGCGGCGCGCCAATGCAGGTTGAGGCAGGGGCCGGCCGCTTCGATCCGGGCCGAAGGATACGCGCGCAACAATTCCTGCGCTTGCGCCAGCAATGCTTCGAATTCGGCGCAGGCCGGCGGCGAGGCCTGCGCCGAGCCGTGGTCGCGCCATTCCAGGCCGTGCAGGCCGGCCATGCAGATCTGCGCGCATTCCGGAAACAAACGGTCCAGCGCAGCCAGGGAACGGCCGCTGACCAGGGCGAGCGCGCCGCCGAGTCGTTGCGACAGTTCGCGCAGACGCGGGCCAAGTTCGGGCGGTGCGCGACTGAGTTCCGGCGAGGGCGCATGTTCGACCAGGCAGCCGTCGACGTCGAGAAACAGGGCCCAACTTGGCGATATCTCCGGAGGCGTCAAGGATGAATTGGGTTCGTTAGCCATGAACGCATGCTAACGGCGCGAATGTGAGCGCTCAGTCCACGGGATCGCAAAAAATCGCATGATTCAAGCGCTTTTATGTGCGCTTGGACCTGCAAATATTGCGCGGAGCGGAAGCAATTTCGGCAATGGCTGCGATGCGGCGCCATTGCCGCGCATGCGCCGTCGTCCTGCGCCGCCTTACGGCGATGCGACTGGCACGTCGCTTGCTTTTCCCTGGGTAGCGACGACACGGAGACAGATCATGCATAGAAGCCGTCTGGCGCAGGTGGTGATCGATTGCGAGACGACCGATACCGACTGGGCTGCGCAATTCTGGGGCCAGGCGCTCGGCTGCCGGGTGCTGCCGGCCGAGAGCGCGAGCGATGCCATGTATCGGCGCCTGATCGTGCATGCCGATCAACCCGGCGTGTTGGTGCAGGCGGTGTCGCATGCCAGCCGAGTCCATCTCGATATCGAGACCGACGACGTCGAGGCCGAAGTGGTGCGCCTGGAAAAACTGGGCGCGGCGCGCATCGGGCAAGTGAAACGCTGGTGGGTGATGGCTGCGCCGACCGGACAGCGCTTCTGCGTGTTGCCGCCCCAGCGCGAGGATTTTCCTGCGCATACCAACGCATGGCCCTGACCGCATGGGCTCGATCGTATGGTCTTGAGCGTATGGTTTCGAAGCGCCGGGCGTCGCCGGAGCAGGCATCGCCGGTCGGCGAGTTTCCGTTCGCCAGGCCGGTGACCGTGCCGGTGCCGCGTGCCAGCCTGCGCGAGCTGCGCGCACAGGCGGCGCGCTGCCGCGCCTGTCCGCTGTGGCGGCATGCCACGGCGACGGTGTTCGGCGAAGGGCCGGCGCGTGCGCAGGTCATGCTGCTCGGCGAACAACCGGGCGACGAGGAGGACCGTACCGGCCGGCCCTTCGTCGGGCCGGCCGGGCGCCTGCTGGAGCAGGCGCTGGCCGAAGCCGGCCTGGAACGGCGCGCCCTGTATCTGACCAATACTGTCAAGCACTTCAAGTTCGAGCGACGCGGCAAACGGCGCATGCACGAGCGCGCGAACGCCCACGAACAAGAGGCCTGCCGGATCTGGCTGGCGGCCGAATGGCTGCGCCTGCGACCGCGGCTGGTCCTGGCGCTCGGCGCGATGCGGCGCAGACCTTGTTCGGCGCGAGATTTCGCTTGACCCGCGAGCGCGGGCAATGGCGCGAACTCGATGCGCGCACTTGGGCAATGGCGACGTGGCACCCTTCGGCGATACTGCGTGCGCCTTCGCCGACGCGGCAATCGAGATACCGCGAACTCGTGCAGGATCTGCGCGCTTTAGCGTCGGCGATGCAGGAATTGCCGGCCGCCCGCGGCCGGCGCTAGCGCCTAACGGGCCGGACAGCACGAAATCAGCGACGAGCTTCAATGGCGCAGACGGGTGTCCAGGCTCAGCACGTCGTAGGACAGCACCGAGAGGCGGGCGAAGTCGGCGTGGCGCAAATTCAGCAGGACGTTCTTCTCCCTCGGCGATAGGGCGCTCGGCACCAACAGGGCCAGCGAATGGCCACTGTCGAGCCAGCAATCGCCGACCCGGCGCACATGCACGCGATACGGACGCTGGTCCCAATCTTCGGGCAGCAGGGTCGCGGCGTGGCAACACGCGGCCGGCACGCTCGCGACGACCAGGCGCAAGGCGCCCGCATCGGTGTCGCGGTTGTGCACGATGAATTCGAGCACCGCGCTGGCCGGGCTGGTCGAAGCGTACACCGCGTCTCGTCCGGGCGAGGTCCAGCGGCCGTCGTTCGCCGCGGCTTCGGCCGAGAAGGCCCGGTCGGTCCGGCCCGCCGGAACCACCCGATACAGCAAGACATGCGGCCGGGCCGTTCCGGGCGCCGCGGCGCGCGGATCGGTGGTCGAGGGCGGGTCGCTGGCGGGAAAGCTGTCGGCGAGTTGATTGTCGCGCGGCGTCGGCGCGGAGCGCGGCTGCGCCTGAGGTTGAGCGTTCATGTCCGGATCGATCCTCGGTACGGCGGATTACTCCCGTTGTGCAGCAAGCTTCGTGCCACACCGCAGCCCGGCCGGCGCGTCGGGGGCCGCCCGGCGCCGGGAAGAATCTGCAGGCTTGCGCAGCAGTTCCTTCGCGAGTCCGAGCCTTCGCGCCGCGGCGACGCGTATCGCGAGGCTTGCGCGTTGGCACGCGTCTTGCGGCATCTCGAGGGTGTATCCAAGGCGTATCCAGGGTGTATTGCGGTGCAGCTCCCATACCGCAGTCATTCGATCGCGACGGACGCGCATCGATGCGCCGTCGATGTGGTCCGCCTTTCCCCGACGGCGCTCGCCGTCGCCGCTCGATGGAGTTTCCATGAACGAATCCGCGACCCGTATGCCCGCGCAATCGCAAGACGAGCAACCCGGCCGGCAATCCGAAATGATCCCGCAGCCGTTGAGCATCCGCGACAGCTATCGCGGCAGCGGCCGCCTGCGCGACAAAGTCGCGCTGATCACCGGCGGCGACAGCGGCATCGGCCGCGCCGTGGCCCAGCACTACGCCCGCGAAGGCGCCAAAGTCGCGATCGCCTATCTCGACGAAGAGCAAGACGCCGCCAAGGTCCGCGAACTCGTCGTCGCCGAGGGCAGCGAATGCCTGCTGATCCGCGGCGACCTCGGCGACCCGCAGCATTGCCGCCGGGTAGTGGAGGAGACCTTCGCCGCCTTCGGTCGCCTCGACATCCTGGTCAACAACGCCGCCGAGCAGCACACCGTCGAGGAACCGGAGCAATTGAAGCCGGAGCAGATTGAACGCACCTTCCGCACCAACATATTCGCGTACATGTACCTGGCGACCGAAGCGCTCGCGCACCTGCCCCGGGGCGGCAGCATCATCAACACCGGTTCGGTCACCGGCGTGCGCGGTCACGAAAAACTGATCAATTACGCCTCGACCAAGGGCGCCATCCATGCCTTCACGTTTTCGCTGGCGCAGGCCGTCGCCGAGCGCGGCGTCCGGGTCAATGCGGTGGCGCCGGGCCCGATCTGGACACCGCTGATCCCGGCCAGCTTCGAGCCCGAGGAAGTCGCCCGCTTCGGCCGGAACACCTTGATGAAGCGTCCGGGCCAACCGGCTGAGGTCGCGCCGGCCTACGTGTTCCTGGCCAGCGAAGACGCGTCGTTCGTTACCGGGCAGACCATCCACATCAACGGCGGAGGACACATCAGTGCGTAGAACCAGGCAGAGCCATAGCCAGAAGCAGCACCACGAAGCGGTCGGCACCGCAGAACTCAAGGCCGTGGCCGAAGAGGCCATGCGGCTGGGCGCGCGCGTCCTCGACAAGGGGCGCGCTTGGTTGAACGAAAGGAGAGACGAAATGAGACAGCATGATTATCCCGGCGGCCGCAACGCCGAGTCCTCGCGCCACCGGGGCGAGGCCGGGGAGGACGTGCGCTATCAACGCAGCGGCCGCGGCGAACAGGACGAGTCGTGGATGCACGACAAGCAGCGCCAGGCGAGCCGTGCGGGCTATTCCGACTACGCCTACGAGCCGCGCCGGGGCCATGGCGCGCAGGGCGGTCGCGGGCAGCCGCAGGGGTACTCGAATTATCCATCCGGCGAACGCTCGATGTACGGCGCGCACGGCCCCGACATCGAGGCGCGCGGCTACCAGGAAGACCAGCACTACGACAGCGGTTGGCGCGCTCGCGGTTTCGACGAGCGTTGGCAGAGCGCGGGCGAAGACGACCGCGGCGACGCGCCGTGGGCCTCGACCTCCAGTTACCGCGGCAGCGGCCGGTTCCCGGCGCAGAACGATGCGCGCCAGAGCCACCAGACCTACGGCGGCGAAAGCGCAGGCAGCGGCGGTCGCCAGGGCCTCTACGACTACGACGAGTACGACCCTCGCCGCGCAGGCAGTTACGCCGAGCGCCCGGGGCGCCGCGCGATGGGCGAAGGCTACGGCCGCTCGTCCGGTTACGCCGGCCGCAGCGGTTTCGGCGAGTCGGCCTATGGCGCCGGCTTCGAGGCCAACGAGGACTACTCGCGTGGCCGCGGCTACGACGACTATTCGCGCAGCGACCAATCGCGCACCCGCGAGGCCGCCAACCCGTCCTCGTATCGCGAGCAGGGCATGCGCAGCTATCGCGGCCAGGGGCCGCGTCGCTACACCCGCTCGGACGAACGCATCACCGAAGACCTCAACGAACGCCTGACCGAGGACGAGCTGATCGACGCCCGCGACATCGAGGTGCGCTGCAGCGAAGGCAAGATCGTGCTCGAGGGCGAGGTCAGCGCCCGCTGGATGAAGCATCGCGCCGAAGACATCGCCGATGCCTGCAGCGGGGTCAAGGATGTGGAGAACCGCATCCGCGTGCGCGGCGGCGGCCAGGCGGGGATGAGCTCCGAGACCGGCGGACGCCAGCCGGGCTCCGAGCGCCAGCAAGCGGAGCAACGCTCCGGCGCGAGCGGCGCCGGGCGCAGCGGCACCACCGGCGCTACCACCACCGGCACTACCGGCAGCACCGGCACCGCTTCGCAGAACGCCGCCGGCAACCAGCCGCATTGATCGTCGCTCGATCCGGCATCGAAGCCGCCGCTACGGCGGCTTCGATGCATTGCTCAAGCCTCGCTGCACCGCGGCATGGATGCGCTCGATGGCGGCCGGCTTGATCAGATGTTCGTGGAACCCGGCGTCCACCGTGCGTTCGCGGTCGCCGCTCTGACCGTAGCCGCTGTAGGCGATCAGGTACGGGGCACCCGGCAACAGCCGCAATGCGCGCGCGACATCGTAGCCGCTCAGCGGTCCGGGCAACTCCAGGTCGCACAGCACCACATCCGCCGGCTCCTCGCGCCACGCCGCCAGGGCGTGTTCGGCATCGGCGCAGGTCCGCACGCGATGCCCCGCCAGGCCCAGCAAAGTCGCCAGGGCCTCGGCGGTATCGCTTTCGTCGTCCACGATCAGTATCCGGCCGAGCCGCTCGTCTGCCGATTCGGCGGCGAGCGCGGATACGGACGCGACCACGGTATCGACGGCACGACCGACCGGCAACAAGACCCTGAAGCGGCTGCCATGGCCCAAACCCTGGCTGCTCACCGCGATCCGGCCGCCGTGCCGTTCGATCAGGGTCTTGACGATGTTCAGGCCCAGGCCGAGTCCGCGCGAGCGCCAGCCAGGGGTCTGCACGAATGGCTCGAACAGCTTGGCCGACATCTCCAGGTCCAGGCCCTGGCCCTGGTCGACGACCTCGACTTCGACGCCCGGAGCACCGTCGGGCATCGTCGCGTGCGCCGACTCGATGCGTATCCATTGCCCGGGTGCGCTGGCCTTGATCGCATTGGACAGCAAGTTGTCGAACACCTGGCGCAAGCGCGCCCGATCGCCTTCGACGCGGCATGCCGGCGGCTGGGCCAGCGCGGCGATGTGCACGCCCGCGGCCTCGGCGGCCGGCAGGTTGTCTTCGCGCACCTCCGCCAACAGGCCTGCGATCTCGATCGCTTCGCGGCGCAGTTCGAGGTTTCCCTGGGTGACCCGCGAGACGTCGAGCAAGTCTTCGACCATGCGCTGGACATGGCGATTCTGGCGCACCAGCATCTCCAGTGCCCGCGCGTGCTGCTGCGGCGAAAGGTCGGGGCGCTGCAGCAGTTCGCTGGCCGCCGCCACGCCCGACAGGGGATTGCGCAGTTCATGGCTGAGCACCGCCAGGAAGCGGCTGACGCGCTGGTTGGCCGCCGCCAACAGCGCAATCGCGCGTTTTTGGTCCTCGATGTCGGTGCTGGCGCCGTACCAGCAACGCAGATGGCCGTGTTCGTCGAACAAGGGTTGGCCGTGGACGACATGCCAGCGGTATTCGCCGTCGGCGGCGCGACGGAAACGCAACTCGACGTTGAGCGGCTCGCCGTTGCGGATGGCTTGGTCCCAAGAGCGCAGGCCGTTGTCGAGGTCTTGCGGATGGCAGATGTCGCGCCAGTCCTCGCGGCCGCTGAGCCCGCTGTACTCGTGCCAGAGCCGGTTCTGGTAACGGATCGAACCGTCGGGCTCGGCGATCCAGACCATCTTCGGCAGGTTGTCCAACAGCGCGTGCTGCTCGGCTTCGGCATGGCGCAATTGCTGTTCGAACAGGCGCTTCTCGTGCACGTCGCGGATGCCGCCGATCCACTCCAGCACCGTGCCCTGCGGACCGATCACCGGCACCGCGCGCAGGGCGACGTAGCGCGCCTCGCCCAGCGGCGTGAGCACGCGGAACTCGAGATCCATGATCGAAGGCTCGGGCGAGCGGCGCACCTCGTCCCACGTCGCGCGGACGTGCTCGCGATCGTAAGGGCTGATCATCTCGATCCAGCCGTCGTCCTGCGCTTCGCGCCGGTCCTGGCCGGTCAGCTCCTCCCACCCCGGCGCATCCAGCATGCAGCCGCGGCTGTCGGCCGACCAGACGATGCCGGCCCAGGCCATCGCCAGGCTGCGGAACCGGCGCTCGCTCGCCTCGACCCGGCGCGCCGCCTCGATGCGCTCGCTGACGTCCAGCGCGTGGATGACCACGCCTTCCGGCTCGCCCTGGTCCGAACGATGCGGGACGAACTGGACGTCGAAATGACGTCGCTCGCCACGGCGGGCCGCTTCCAGCGGAAAACGCACCGGATGTCCGGCGAAAGCCCGTTCCAGCAGCGGCAGATAGGGCGTCAGTTCGGCTTGCGGATGCGCGTCTTCCAGGCGCACGCCCCGCAGCCGGCGATTGCCGAACCAACGGCGGAAATCGCGGTTGTAGAGGCGATATCGGCGTTCGTTGTCGACGTAGGCGACCAGCGCCGGGATCCGCTCGATCAAGGCGAGCATCAAGGCGCGTTGCGAACGCACCTCGGGGTCGTTGCGATGGCGATCGCCCATGTCCACGGTATCCACTGGGTCGGTCCGGCGGTGGCCCTACGAGGGGCGAAGAAGGCGGGCCGTCTGAGCGCGATCAGTGGCGCGTCGGCGCCTCGTCCAGGACCTTGGCGATGCGCGCGCCGGCGCTCGCGGCGCGCCGCAGGTTTTCCTGGGCGAGTTCGACCGCGCCATTGGCGAGCAAGGCCTGGGCCGCTGCGCAGGCCATGTTGGCGGTATTGAGCTCGTTGCGCAGCCGGTGCAGCCAGCGAGCAAATTCGCTGCGAACGGTTTCGTTATCGATCTTGTCGGCACCGTCGGGATGCAGGCCCTCGGTACGGACTTCATGGGTACGGACTTGTTGGGCACGGATTTCATCGACACGAGCTCGGTCGCCGCCGGCATCTGCCGGTTCGACGGTATAGGGCGAGTCCGGCGGTTCGCGAACGGTCACGGTCAATCCACCTGATGTCCACTGTCGCGCAGCCGCGCGATCTGGTTGTGTATGGTGCGCACGCTCACGCCCAGGGCGCGGGCGGTGCGGGTGCGATCGTGCTCGAAATGCGCCAGGGTCTTGAGCAGCATTTCACGCTCGATCTCGGCGTAGGTCATGCCGACGCTGAAGCTGACCTCGGTCGGGCCCGCGGACACCGGCGCCAGCCTGCGTCCGCCGGGTGCGACGCGGATCTCGCTGCTCATCGTGGTCAGGAACGCCCGTTGAACCGCGCTGCGCAGTTCGCGTACGTTGCCGGGCCAGGGATGCGCGGCGAGCACCCGCTCGGTGCCGGCGACGAATCGCTTGTGAGTGCCGTAGCGTGTGTTCAACTCCTGCAGGGTCGCGCGGGCGATCAGGATCGCGTCGTTGCCGCGGCTGCGCAACGGCGGCAGCTCGAGATGGAAATCGGCCAGCCGGTAGTACAGGTCCTCGCGTAGCGCGCCTTCTTCGACCGCGCGCAGCGGATCGCGGTTGGTCGCGGCGACCACCCGCACGTCGGTCGGCACTTCCTCGGTGCCCCCGACCCGGGTCAGGGAGCCGGCTTCGAGCACCCGCAGCAGATAGACCTGCAGCGCCGCGGGCATCTCGGCGATTTCGTCGAGGAACAAAGTGCCCGCGCTGGCCTGCTCGAAGTAGCCGCAATGACGGCTTGCCGCGCCGGTGAAACTGCCCCGTTCGTGGCCGAACAAATGGCTGGCGAGCAGGTCCGGGGCGATCGCGCCGCAGTTCACCGCCACGAACGGGCCCTTGCGCCCGCTCAACCGATGTACGGCGCGGGCCGCCAATTCCTTGCCGGTGCCGCTTTCGCCGCTCAGCAGGACCGATGCGCTCGACGGCGCCAATTGCCGGATTTCCGCGAGCAGCCGCTGCATCGCCAACGACTCGCCGATCATTCCCGCCGAACCGGGGTCGCCGGCCTGCGCACGCGCCGTCTCGGCAGCGCGTTCGAGCAGGCCGCTGAACTGCTCGGGCGACAGAGGCTTGACCAGATAGTCCACGACCGGCCCGGCCACCGCGCGGGCGGCGGTTTCCACCGACGGATGACCGGTGACGATCGCCACGTGCCCGAGTTCGGGCATATCCTGTTCATCGAGCAGGTCGAATCCGTTGCCGTCCGGCAGGTCCAGATCGAGCATCAACAGATCCACGATCGGAAGTTCGCTGAAGCCGCGCGACTGCGCCAATGAGTGGGCCAAATAGGTCTTGTAGCCGTGAGAGCGGGCGAAGTCGGCCGCGGATCGCGCGAAATCGTGGTCGTCGTCGACGATCAACAGCGTGGGGCAGGCGTCGGCGGCGCGGGGATGCACGGGCTCGGAATGCACGTTTTGCGTTCCTGTCTGGGAAAAGACATACGGGAGAGGGCATGGCGCTGTCGGTCTGGCCACAGTAAGCCGGCGTTTGTTAAGCGTGCGTTGGCGGAAAATAATTCCTGCGTGATGAAAAGATTACTGGGCGCGCATCGAGTGCCGCCGCCGCAACGGAAGACGACGGTGCGGCGAGGAGTGCGAATCGATGCGAAGCCACCGTGCGTTGTTCGAGCGGTCCGCCGATGCCGGCTTGTCGTCGCATCGGTGGCACGGGAGTTGCTTGGTCTTGGGCAGGCGCGGCGCCGAGCGGTGCCGCCCACCATCGAGAGGCCCAGACCATGAGCAGACTGTTGAGAGACCGCGTTGCATTCGGCTTTCCGTCGTCCGAATCGACCGTGGCGGGCGCGCCCGTACCGCCGCTGGCGTTGAATTCGCGCGGGCCGCATTCCACCACCTTGACCGGCAGCTTCATGGGCTATTGCGGCAGCCAGGCGCCGACCAATGAGATGTCGCCGGACGTCGTGGACCTGGAGTCAGAACTCGGCTACTGGCGCAGGCACTACCGCAGCCTGCCGAACAGCGACGGCCTGCGTTACCGCGATTACGAGCCGGCGATCAAGCTGGGCCTCGACGCCTACATGCGCAGCCACGGGCGCGAACTGCCGGAGCTCGAAGACGAATTGGCGACCTGTTATCGCCGGGTGCGCGGCGACAGTCGCATGGAGTGGGACCAAGCCCGCCGGGTGATCCTGTTGGCCTGGGATCATCTGCGCAACCGGGGAGCGCTCGAATGATCCGAACGAGGCCGCGGTGAACGGCGTGCGGGCCGCTGAACCCGAAGTCGCAGCTCTGCCTGCCTTCGATTGGGCGTCGGTGCAGGAGCGGATGTTGGCCGAGTTGTATCGTTTCCTGGCCGCGAGTCCCCTGCTGCTGGTGACCTTGCTGCTGACCTTGGCGGCGTGGTGGTTCGGCGGCTGGCTGTCGCGCCGGGCGGTGGTGGCTCGGGTGGCGCGCCATAACCCGTTTCTGAAGGATCTGTTGGCCAGCACGATCAAGGGCGGCGTCGTCCTGCTCGGCCTGAGCGCCGGGTTGCAGCTGATGAATGCCACTGCCGTGGTCGGTGCGCTGCTGGGCACCGCCGGCGTGGTCGGCATCGCCCTGGGCTTCGCGTTCAAGGACATCATCGAGAACTACATCGCCGGCGTGCTGTTGAGCCTGCGCCAACCCTTCCGACCGCACGATCACGTCAAGATCGCCGAGCACGAAGGGCTGGTCGCGGCGATGACCGCGCGGGCGACGGTGCTGATGACCCTCGACGGCAACAACCTGCGCGTGCCCAACGCGATCGTGTTCAAGAGCGTGATTCTCAACTACAGCCAGAACCCGGGTCGTCGCTTCGAGTTCGACCTGAGCCTGCCGGCCGAGGACGTCGCCGCCAGCGGACTGGCGAAAATCAGGCAACGCGTGGCGGCGGTCGCCGGCGTGTTGAGCGAGCCCGCGGCGGCGGCTTTCGTCGTAAGCAGTGCCGACGGCAAGGCGACGGTGCGCGTGCGCGCGTGGGTCGATCAGCATCGCGACGATATCGACGAGGTGCGCAGCGCGGCCTTGCGTGAGGCGATGCCGATCGAGAAAGCGCCTTCGGCCGCGGCTACGCAGGCCATGCCGACGCCCCGGCGCAGCGACGGCGCGCCGAAGCGCGCGGACGGCCACCTGCACTTGGTCCGCGCGGGCAACGCGATGGTGCGGCCGGACGATCTGCTGGACCCGTCGGCGCCGGCCGAGTAGGCGCGGAAGGCGAGCCGTTCTGGGCGGGCTTGACACATACCAACCAGATGGTATGTTCACGCCATGGCCAGACCGACCAAGCAATCGCCCGAACGCGGCAACGCCCGCACCCGGCTCCTCGAGGCGGCGCGCGACCTGATCCGCGCCAAGGGCTACGCCGCTACCACGGTCGACGAGTTGTGCCGCGCCGCCGATGTGACCAAGGGCGCGTTCTTCCACCACTTCGCCAGCAAGGACGCGCTCGGCGTCGCCGCGGCCGAGTTCTGGGCCGAGACGACCACCGAGTTCTTCGCCGCTGCGCCGTACCACCGGCCGGCCGACGCCTTGCAGCGCGTGCTCGCTTATGTCGCATTCCGCAAGGCGATCATCGTCGGCGAAGTCGACGAATTCAGTTGCCTCGTCGGCACCATGGCCCAGGAGATCCACGCGACCTCGCCGGAGATCCGCGATGCCTGCGGCCGCAGCATCTTCGGCCATGCGGCCACGCTCGAGGCCGACATCGAAACCGCGCGGCGCGAGCGCGGCATCGCCGGCGACTGGACCGCGGCGAGCCTCGCGCGCCACACCCAGACCGTGATCCAGGGCGGCTTCGTCCTGGCCAAGGCAGGCAACGATCCCGCGCTCGCCCGCGAAAGCCTGGACCATCTCGACCGGTACATCCGGCACCTGTTTCATCTCACCGGGGAACTGCCCGCATGAACACCTCCACCACGGCGGCGACCGCAATGATCGGATGCGCCTGCGGACGCACCCGGCTCGAAGCCAGCGGGGCGCCGATCCTGGTATCGGAATGCCTGTGCGACAGCTGCCGGGCCGCCGCTGCCCGCTTGGCCGCGCTGCCGGGCGCGGTCGATATGCTGACCGCTTATGGCGCCACGCCCTGCGCCGAGTACCGCAAGGACCGCATCCGCATCGTGTCCGGCGGCGAACATCTCGCCGAGTTCCGCCTGTCCTCCGATGCCGGCACCCGCCGGGTCGTCGCCACTTGCTGCAACACGCCGGTGTTTCTCGAACTCAAGGGCGCGCACTGGCTCAGCGTGTACCTGCATCTGTGGCCGCCGAACGCCCGGCCGAAAGCGCAGATGCGGACCATGGTCGGCGACCTGGACGATGCCTCGCGGCTGCCGGACGACCTGCCGAATCTGAAAAGCCAGTCGCTGTCGTTCTACGCCAAGCTGCTCGCGGCCTGGATCGCGATGGGGTTGCGCAATCCGCGGATCGAAGTGAAGGAGAAGCTCGATGCCTGAAGACAAGATCGAAATCGAGAACGTCGCCAGCCCCGGCCGCACCGCCCGGGTCGACCGGGCGAAATACCTGGCGATGCGCAAGGCTCTGCTGGCGGTGTTGCCGGACCGGCCGCCCGGGCTGAAGGTCGCGGATGCGAAACAGGCGTTGCTGCCGCATCTGCCGGACGAGTTGTTCCCGCAGGGCGAGACCGCTGGCTGGTGGTTGAAGGCGGTGCAACTCGATCTGGAAGCCAAGGGCGTCATCCGGCGTGCGCCGGACAAACCGGTCCAACTGTACCAGCAGCGCAAGAGCTGATCGCCGCGCGGCGGCGCGGGGCAGTGTATTGGACTGCGCCGAGCCGGGCGCGAAGGCGGTCGTGCGACGCCTCGGGTCCGCCCTGCGCCCGCGTCCGCGCCGATAAGCGAGCGCGCCGGGCCGATGCTGCGGCGCATCGTCCGCCTTCATGATCGCCCGCACAATTCAGTTGGGCCGGCAATCGCGTAATCGCACCTCGCTTCGGCTCATGCGCGCCGCGCGTCGGCGCCGTTGTTATCTTCCCGGCGCGGCATCCTGCCGCGAGAACGCCAAGGGAGGAGTGGGATGCATCGCTTCAAGTTGATCGTATTGGGCGCCCTGTTGGCCCTGTCCGCCGGCGCCGGCGCGGCCACCGATTCCGCCGGTTGTTTCTGCTCGGTCGTGTACTACAACGAGGCCGGCACGGTCGTCGGCATCCGCCAACCCGCCGCTTGCGGCGATACCGGCTGGGGCGTGGTCACCAACCGGTCCAAGGTGTATGCCGGCTGCGTGATGTAACGGCAGCACCTGCTCCGCGAACACCGGCTGCGAGCCGGAGTCGCCCGATCCGCATGGGCGACTCCTTCGCAATTCGCTACTGCGCAATCGTGCAGATCTCGCGGCTGCCGGCCTAGCCGCGGCACAGGGGGCGTCGAGATTCGTCCGACTATACGCAGCGCGCTCGCCTGCGCTCGGCATGGCGTGGGCGGCGCGCGGCCTGCGCCTTGCAGGCAATGCGGTTTCGGTCCGGCGACGGACACCGCGCCAGACCGGCCGCGCGGTTTACCCGACAGGTAATGGCCAGGCCGCGCGTCCTGGCTATCGTGGCCGGATGAACGCGATCCGACCTCTGGGGGAACTTCTGCGCGGCTGGCGCGAACGCCGCGGTCTCAGCCAGTCCAATCTGGCCGAGCTCGCGGCCACCTCCGCGCGACACATGAGTTTCATCGAGACCGGGCGTTCGCAGCCGAGCCGGGCGATGTTGATACGCCTGGCCGATCGCCTGGAGGTGCCGCCGCGCGAACGCAATGCGCTGATGCGCGCGGCCGGGTGGTCGACGCTCCATCCCGAGCGATGCCTGCGCGACGATCCCGCGCTCGCGCAGGCGCGTGAAGCGGTAGACCTGGTGCTGCGTGGGCACGAGCCGTATCCCGCGCTCGCGATGGATCGCTATTGGAACCTGTTGGCACGCAACGGCGCATCCGACGCTCTGCACGACGACGGCATCGCTGCGTTTCTGCTGCGGCCGCCGATCAACCTGCTGCGCCTGAGCCTGCACCCGCAGGGCCTGGCGCCGCGCATCCTCAATCTGGGGCCGTGGCGTGCGCAACTGCTGCAGCGCCTGCGCCGGCAGGCCCACCTCGCCGCCGACCCCGTCCTCGACGCTTTGCATGCGGAACTGAGCGATTATCCCGGGCCTGCATCGGATACGGTCGCATCGACCGGCTTCGCCATGCCGATGCGATTGCGCGCGCCCTGCGGCGTACTGTCCTTCGTCAGCGTCACGACCCTGTTCAAGGCGCCGGTGGATCTGGCGCTGTGCGAACTGGCGATCGAGACCTTGCTGCCGGCCGACCGAGCGACGGCGCAGTCGCTGCGGTCGGCGTGGCTGTCCCGGCGCGGGCCGCAGCCTCGATGGCAGCCCGAGCCGCCTCCATGTCCACAACCGGAGCCGGAGCCGGAGCCGGAGCCGAATTCGAAGTCGAATTCGGAGCCTGATCGAGATTCGGGTTAGAACGGCATCAGACCACGGCGCGGCATCCGCGAGCCGGGCAGGGCGGCCAGGTCCCGGCCATGTTCGCAGCGGCAGCGCGCAGGCAAAATCACCTTTGGCTCGCCGCGACGACGCGGCGACATTCTTCGGCGGGGCGAAATGGCGAAGCGGTTGCGGTCGATACTCCGGTGGACGGCATCGCTGTCGGCCTTGCTCGCGTTCGCGGCCTGGCTGTCGTTGCGCGGCAGCCTGCCGCTGCTCGATGGGCAGTCCGCGCTGGCCGGGCTCGGCAGCGCCGTCGAGGTGACTCGCGACCGCGATGGCGTCGTCACCGTCGACGCCGCCGACGAACGCGACGCCGCGCGGGCCTTGGGCTATGTCCATGCGCAGGAGCGCTATTTCGAAATGGACCTGATGCGCCGCACCGCCGCCGGCGAGCTGGCCGAACTGCTGGGCCCGTCGATGCTCGACGCCGACCGCAAGCGCCGGATCCACCGCTTCCGCCACCGCGCCCGGCTCCAGGCCGATGCCTTCGCCGGCGCGCACGCGGACGTGTTGCTGGCCTATACCGAAGGCGTGAACGCCGGCCTGTCGCAGTTGAAGGTGCGGCCCTGGCCGTATCTGTTGCTCGGCCAGGCGCCGCAGCCGTGGCGTGCGGAAGACTCGGCGCTGACCGGCTACGCGATGTACGTCAATCTGCAGGACGCCTCCAACACGCGCGAAGCGGCATTGCGTTCGATGCGGCCGCACCTGCCTGCGGCCTTGTTCGATCTGCTGGTGCGCGACGGCACGCGCTGGGACGCGCCGATGCAAGGGCCGGCTCGCGGCGACGCGGTCCTGCCGGGAGCCGAGCGCGTGGACCTGCGCGAACTGCCGGGGCCGGTCCGGGAACGTCCGGCCGCACTCGACACCAGCGGCACGCCCGGCAGCAACAGCTTCGCGGTCGCCGGGGCATTGACCGGCGATGGGCGCGCGATCCTCGCCGACGACATGCACTCCCGGTTGAGCGTGCCGAACGTGTGGTTCCGGGCGCGCCTGCGTTATCGCCACCCGAGTGGGCCGGTGGACGTGTCCGGATTCACCCTGCCGGGTTTGCCTGTCGTCGTCGCAGGCAGCAACGGCCGGCTCGCCTGGGGGTTCACCAACGGCTACGCCGATACGCTCGATTGGGACCCGCATTGCGGCGGCCGTGACGCGAGCGGCTGTGCGGCGTTGCTGCGACGCCCGCCCGCAGTGGAACTCATCCGGATCAAAGGGCGCGACCCGGTGGCGCTGCCGGTGCGCGGCGACGAACGCGGCCCCCTGGTCGTCGACGCGATCGGCCGACCGCCGATGCAACTGCATTGGACCGCGTATCGCCCGGACGGCCTCAACCTCAACCTGGCTGCGCTGCACCACGCGCGCGATGTGGGCGAGGGCCTGGCGCAGGCCCGCTCGGTCGGCCTGCCCACGGCCAATCTGCTCCTGGCCGATCGCCAGGGCCGGATCGCCTGGACCTTGATCGGCCCCACCATCGCCGCGCAGGCCTCCAGCGACTGCCGCTGGCCCGGGCCCCCCGCGACGAATGCCGCCGATGCGCAGGCCGCTGCCGAGCCGGATGCGGATTCGGACGCGTCGATCCACCGGCAGTGCGCCGCCGCCGAATCCGGCATGCCGCCTGTCGTCGCCGATCCGCCGGGACATCGCTTGTGGACCGCGAACAACCGCATCGTGGATGGCGCCGCGCTGAACCGGGTCGGCGACGGCGGCTATTCGCACGGCGCACGCGCCGCCCAGATACGCGATGCCTTGCGCCAGCGCCAGACGTTCGAGGAAAGCGATCTGCTGGCCATCCAGCTCGACGATCGCGCGCTGCTGCTGACGCCCTGGTGGCAGTTGATGCAGGCTCAGGCCCGCCGCAGTCGCAACGACTCCGCGCTGGCTGCGGTCGCCCAGGCGGCCGCTCGTTGGGACGGCCGCGCGAGCACCGGCTCGGTGAGCTACCGACTGGTGCGGGGCTGGCGGCTGGCCGTGCATGCCCGCATCCTCGACGGCCTGACCGCACCGGCCCAGGCGGCGATGCGGCAGCGTTTCGTGATGCCGCAACTGCCGCAGTTCGAAGGCGTGGCCTGGCCCATGGCGACGACACGACCCGAGCATCTGCTGTCGAAGCGCTATCGGTCCTGGGACGCCTTGTTCGAGGACGCGGCGCTGGAGGTGCAGCAGGAGCTCTCCGGGCAGGGCGCGCTCGCGCAGCGTTCCTGGGGCGAGCGCAACACCGCGTCGATCTGTCACCCGCTGGCCTCGGCCGTGCCGCTGCTCGGCAAGCGCCTGCTGTGCATGCCGCGCGATCGCTTGCCCGGCGACAGCGGCATGCCACGCGTGCAGGGCCCGTCCTTCGGTGCGACCGAACGCATGGTGGTATCGCCCGGCCACGAGCGCTTCGGCATCGCCCACATGCCGGGAGGGCAGAGCGGTCATCTGCTGTCGCCGTTCTGGGGACGCGGGCACGACGACTGGGTGCACGGGCGTCGCTCGCCGTTCCTGCCCGGCGCCGCGGTCTATTCCCTCGAATTGCGGCCCGACCCCAGGCATTGACAGGCTGCCGTCCGGCCGCGGCAGCCGTCCCGCGCGAGCTTGTCGAATTGCCGCCGCCTGATTCGTCTTATCCATAGATCGCCGGTTCGGCCGGCAACGACCCGCTGGTGAAACGGGCCGACGATCCGATCTCGACCGACGTGTATTCAACCGTACCGATAAAGGAGCCCCTCATGTCCCTGTCTCATTCCGGCCTATGCCTTATCGCCGCAGCGGTGCTGACCGGCCTGGCGCTGTCGGCGGCGCCGGCCGCAAGCGCAATGGCGGCGGAACCGGCCACCGCCACCGCCGCGGTGTCCTCCGCCAAACGCGCGGCCGTCGCTAAACGCGGCGATCTCGCCATTCATTACGACATCGTCGGCGACCTGAAATCGGCCAAGACCCCGTTGCTGGTGCTGCACGGCGCCTATATGTCGGCCGATGCGATGGCCGCCATGGCCGACCGGTTCGCCCGCACGCGCCCGGTGATCGTGCTCGACCAGCGCGGGCATGGCCGCACCGGCGACGGTCCGGGTCCGATCACCTACGAAGCCTTGGCCGACGACGCCGCCGCCGTGCTCGACGCAGCCGGAGTGAAGCAGGCCGACGTGTTCGGCTATTCGATGGGCGGGGGCGCGGCGATCCAGCTCGCCGTCCGGCACCCGGCCAAGGTCGCGAAACTGGTCACCGCATCGGCGGGTACCCGCCTGGATGCGCTCTACAAGGAAGTGTTGGCGGGCATCGAGCAGATCACGCCGGCGGTGTTCGACGACAGCCCGATCCGGAAGGAATACGACCGGCTCGCGCCGCGGCGCGAGGATTTTCCGCGGCTGGTCGAGAAGCTGAAAGCGCTGGACGCCACGCCGTTCGACTGGAGCGACGACATGAAGGCGCTGAAGCACAAGACCATGATCGTCATGGGCGACTACGACATCATGGGCCCCGAGCACGGCGTGGAGATGTTCCGCATGCGCGGCGGCGGCGCGCCCGCGTTGGCGGCGCAAGGCTTCCTGTCGGCCCCGCCGCCGGCCCGGCTGCTGATCCTGCCCGGCACCTCCCACATCGGCATCATGGCGGAAGCCGAAACCATCGTGGCCGCGACCGTGCCCTTCCTCGACGACGCCACTCCGCCGATGCCGGCAGGGTTCTTCTGACGGCGCGATGTCGATCTTGCGGGAAGGAGGCGCTGCGAGACCGTTCGGCGTAGTCGCGACTCACGTCGCTCCTACACGAGATCAGGCCATCGAGGCGAGGCCGTGGCAACGCGGTCGCGACTTGCGTCGCTCCTACCCGAGAGCCGTTGCCTTTGCTGTTGCGGTGCGCCGCATCGCACCAGCGAATGAGGCGCGCATCGTCGATCGGCGCTTGCGTGGATCTCGACGGCCAGCGCGAGAGGCAGTTCTGTGGAGGCGCTCAGCGTTGCGTCAGCGTTGCCAGCGCGGCAGGCGCTCCAGAAAGCCGCGGGTCAACGCGACCACGCGGTCCAGATGCGTCTCCAGCAGCCAATGGCCGCCGTCGTCGAACAGATGCAGTTCGGCGTCGGGCAGGTCGCGCAGGTAGGCGCGCGCCGACGCTTCGGGCATGTAACCGTCGCGCGGGCCCCACACGATCAAGGCCGGCGGCGCGTGTTCGCGCAGATAGGCCTGGTATTTCGGAAACCAGTCCAGGTTTTCCTTCAGCCCTTCCATCAGCGCCAGCGCGATCTCGGCGCGCCGGGGCGTGGTCAAGGCCCAATGCAGGTTCCACAAGTCGGGAGACACGAGCGGCGCGAGGCCGGGACCGATGCCGTTGAGGAACTCGTCGCGATAACCGTCCTCGCTCACCGCATCGACGAGCTTCTGCCGGGTTTCGTCGCTGGGACGCTCGAAGTGGCGCAGCAGGCCTTCGTACTGGGGGCCGAGCGTGTCGGCGTAGATGTCGCCGTTCTGCACGATCAAGCCGGCGATCTTTTCCGGCGCCCGGATCGCCAGGCGCAGGCCGATCTGCGAGCCGTAATCGTGCAGATACAGCACGTAGCGCTGCAGGCCCAGCCGGTCGGCGAACGCGGCCAGGAAGCGGGCATAGCCGTTGAAGCTGTAATCGAAGCCCTCGGGCGTGCCGCTGTAGCCGAAGCCGGGGAAATCCGGCGCGATCAGCCGCCACCGGTCGGCCAGCGCCGGCATGAAGTTGCGGAACTCGTAGGACGAGCAGGGGTAACCATGCGGCAACAGCAGCACCGGTGCATCGGCGGCGCCCGCTTCGCGGTAGAAGATCTCATGGCCGTCGACGACCGTGCGGCCGTGCCTGACGGCGGCAGTCCGGTCGGCGTCCGATTGCGCAAGCTCGGTGCGAATGGAGGGCGTTGTGCTCATGTCGTCGTCGTTGCAGCGCTGCAAGCCTGGCGACATCTAAGAGGCAGCGGTGTTGTTCGTGCGTGAGCGCCGATGTCCGATCGCGCAACCCCGGGTTAACGCCGGCATCGCTATGGAGGCAGCCTGGCGTATCCGGCCCGGCAGGTCTCTTCAAGCCGCCGGCCGATCTTGAACCGCGTTCGAGGCCAGCAACTCGATCATGGCGCGCGCCGCCGCCGATTGACGCCGGTGCGGCGCGTACACCACCGAGAACGGCCGCGAGCGGCCGCGCAACTGCGGCAGCACTTCGACCAGGCGGCCGCGTTCGATCCGATCGCGGACGATGAAGTCGTAGCTCTGGCAAATCCCGATGCCGTGCTCGGCCAAGGACACCACGCCCAATACATCGTCGGAGATTTCGATCGACGAGCCCGGCAGCCAGTCGATGTCGCGCTCGCCATCGCGGAACGCCCACGGCGCGATGCGGCCGGTACGCGGCATGACGAAGGGCAGGCACAAATGCACCTGCAGGTCCTCCAAGGTTCGCGGCCGTCCCATCCGCTGCAGATAGTCCGGCGCTGCGACCAGCAGCAAGGCCGCGTCTTCGAGTTTGCGCGCCACCAGGCCGCTGTCGGGCAACTGGCCCAGGCGGATCGCGAGATCGAAGCCCTCCGCCACCAGGTCGACGTTGCGGTTGGTGATGTTCAGTTCCACCTGGATCTGCGGGTATTGCCGGGCGAACCGCGCCAGCAGCGGCGGCAACCGATAGTGCCCATAGGTGGTCGGAACGCTGATCCGCACCCGCCCGGCCAATTCGCCTTCCTGGCCCTGCACCTCGCGCTCGGCCTCGTCGAGCAGGGCGAACGCCGAGCGCGCCTGCTCCAGGTAGACGCGGCCGGCCTCGGTCAGGCCGAGCCGTCGCGTGGTCCGCTGCAGCAGTTGCCGGCCCAGGCGCGCCTCCAGGCGGGCGAGGGCACGGCTCAGCACGGAGGGCGTGGTCGACAACGCCACCGCCCCCGCGGTGAAGGAGCCGTGGTCGACCACGGCGATGAAGGCTTCCACGTCCCCGAGGTAGTCGAATTTCCGGCTCATCTTGTCCTCAGGAGAATAAAAGCTTTTCTGGGCAGCCAGTTTATCGCCACGAAAGTGCGCAATACAGTGGCCTCCTTCCTTCCCGCAGGGTCACCGCCATGAGCCAGAACGTCTCCGTCCCCCCTCTGAAACCAGTGTTGTTCGTATTGACCAGCCACGGCATCAAGGGCAGCACCGGGCAGCCGACCGGGTACTACCTCGGCGAGGTCACCCACCCGTTGGCGGAACTGCAGGCGGCCGGCATAGCGGTCGAGTTCGCCTCGATCCAGGGCGGCGAGCCGCCGGTCGACGGCCTGAACCTGGACGATCCGATCAACGCGCGTTACTGGGCGCAACCCGAGTTCCGCGAGGCGGTGCGCCACACCCGGCGCCTGCGCGAGGTCGACGCCTCGCGCTATGCCGGCATCTTCTTCGCCGGCGGTCACGGCGCGATGTGGGACTTTCCCGGCAACGCCGATGTGCAACGCGTCGTCCGCGAGATCTTCGAGGCCGGCGGCCCGGTCGCCGCGGTCTGCCACGGCCCGGCCGCGTTGGTCGACGTCACGCTCGGCGACGGTGCCTATCTGGTAGCCGGCAAGAACGTCAGCGCCTTCACCGACAGCGAAGAACGCGCAGTGCAGCTCGAGCGGGTCGTGCCGTTCCTGCTGGCCTCCACCCTGGAGCAGCGCGGCGCGCGCCATCGCCCCGCGCCGGACTGGAACGCCAAGGTGGTCGTCGACGGGCGCCTGATCACCGGCCAGAACCCGCAGTCGGCCAGCGGGGTAGGGGCGGCCCTGCGCGATGCCCTGCTGGCGCAATGAACCCGACCTTCGTCCGAACCGAAGTCCACCAGACCGAATCCACCAGGAACTCATCATGAAATCCCTCCACAGCCTCGCCATCGCGACCGCCTTGTTTCTCGCGGCCGGCTCGGCCCAGGCCGGCGACGTGCTGGTCGTGTTGTCCGATGCCGATCGCCTCGAACTGAAGGACGGCAAGGTCTTTCCGACCGGTTTCTACCTCAACGAACTGATGCAGCCGGTCAAGCTGCTGCTCGATGCCGGCCACCGGATCACCTTCGCCACGCCGACGGGACAGGCGCCGACCGTCGATGCGAAATCCGTCGACCCCATGTACTTCGGCAACGATGCGGCCGACCTGCAGGCGCATCAGAACCTGCTCGAGCGGTTGAAGTTGACCTCCAGGGAGAACTCGCCGGTGCTGAGCCTGGCGCGGATCGAACAATTGGGCTACGACCGGTTCGATGCGGTCTACATCCCCGGCGGCCACGCGCCGATGCAGGACCTGCTCAAGAGCCCCGCGCTGGGACGCTTGCTGGCCGACTTCCACGCGCACAACAAGACCACCGCCCTGGTCTGCCACGGGCCGATCGCGTTGCTGTCGACCTTGCCCGATGCCGCCGGCTACGCGGCCTCGATGGCCGCCGGCCAGGCCCGGCGCCGGCCGCAGTGGATCTACAGCGGCTACCAGGTCACCGTGATCAGCAACCAGGAAGAAGAGCAGGCCAAGCCGCAACTCGGCGGCGGCGAGATGCAGTTCTATCCGCAGACCGCCTTGCAGCAGGCCGGGGTGCGCTACCGCAGCAACTCCGCGCCGTGGGCCGCCAACATCGTGATCGATCGCGAGCTGATCACCGGCCAGAACCCGGCCTCGGCGATCGGCGTGGCGCAGGAGCTGCTCAAGCGCTTGAAATAGCGCCAGCATCGCCGCCCGGCGACGGTGCCGCATTCGCTTCCTGCGGTATTCGCCGGCTGAACGGTGGCCGGCGCGGCACTGCTGCATCGCAGTGCGCGCGAGCTACAGGTTTTCAGGCTTGAACCTGTTGAGCCGGCTGAGGTGGGCGCCGGACACCATGAACTCGGCGTCGCCCCGATAGTGAAGGGTCTTCGGGCGTTTCGGAGAGGCCGCCACATGGGCCTTCACGACCTGCCAGATAAACAATCCGTACTGATCGATCTGGCGGTCGTCGACCAGCTTGCACTCGAAGTTGGCATGGCACTGCGCGATCAGCGGCGCCCGGATTTTCTCGGCCGGTTGCGCGGTCAGGCCGAACTTCTCGAACTTGTCGATGCCGTCGGCGCCGCTGCAATTGCCGATCGCGGCGACGGTATCGACCAGGTCCGAGGTCGGCAGGTTGATCGCGCACTCGCGGCTGCGCCGGATCAGTTCGAAACTGTAATTCTCCTCCCAGATGTAGCAGGCGAACAGCGCCGGCGAAAACCCGAGCATCATGTGCCAGCCCATCGTCATGATGTTGGTGCGGTCTTCCCATCGCGAGGACACCAGGACCACCGGGCCCGGCTCCAGGTAGCGACGGATCTCGCTCACCGGGAAATCCTGTTTCTTGCGATTGGGCATCGCGATTCTCCGGAGAAACGGCGGCGGCACCGGCTTCGCGACAAAAGAGCGGATTGCCGCCCACCGGCCAGTGGCGATGCGCCGCGGCGGCGACCCGGCTCGCCTCGCGTATCGAGTGCCGGCATGCTCGTCGGCGCTGTGCGCCTGGGCGACATCTAAAAGCCGCGGGCGTTACCCGTACGTGAGCATCGCCACGGCAGCGCGTAACGAATGGGGAACTGGCCTGCATCGCCATGCGGCTTCGTCCGGAACGATCCCGTAGCCCCACGGGCGGGCTAAGCGAGCCGCAATGTATCGGGGTATCCTGCCGTCCGCTCGACCCGATCGGCACGGCCGTTCGGCGCGCGCCGGGATGCCGAGGTCGCCGGACTGTTCGACTTGCCCCAAGGAGGGACGTTTCATGCATGCATCGCTATCGTCGCTGCGCCCACTGCCGTGGATGAGCCTGCTTCTCGTGCTGTTGAGCGGATGCTCGCCCACCTTGTTCGAATCGCCGCCGAGCGGCGCCCCGGTGGCCTGCGATCCTCGCCTGGTGGGTCACTGGTTCAGTGGCGAGCCGATGGAACAAGGGGCGCAGGAGCCCAGACGCGGCGATGAAGAAAACGGGCATTTCGAGGTCCGGCCCAAAGACTGCGGCTTGATCTCGCGCGAGACCGGCCGCTGCCCCTCGGACCTGACCGGACTGCGATTCTCTTATCTGCCCGATGCCGGCGGCGGATACATCCTCGCGACCGCCGCCGCTTCCGCCACCCAACCGAGTTCATGCCAGCGCATGGAAGACGGGCAGGACGGCAGCCGCGAAGACGAAGAGCCGCTACTGCGCGATGGATTCATGCTCTATCGGTACTCAGTGAGTGCGGACCGGATCGCCATCCACGGAATGGATACCCGGCGCGTGGCGCGATTGATTGCCGCGGGCGATCTGGACGGCCGCATCCAATACACCGGCAGCGATCAGGAAGAGATCCGAATCGCCTCGGCCGGGCAACTCGACCGCTTGCTGCGCTCGGCGAAGGCGAACGATGAGGATCCGGAGCTCACCGCCTTCGTAACCGGCGACAGCCAACAGGTCGATGCGCTGCTGGCCTCGCGCAAGGATCTGTTCTTCGCCAGACCCGGCATCATCCTGCGTCGCGACCGCGAGGCGCCCGGGCCGGGTAATGCCTCGGTGAAGCCATCGCCTGTTCCGCGTCGATAGTCCGGCGCCAGGCGACGTTGCGCGAGCTGAGTTGCGCGAGCCGATAACCCGGCCTCAGCCGGCCCGCGCCGCGGCGGCGTTGACCGCCCATTGCGCGGCGAATGCACGCCGATAGGCGGGGCGTGCTTCGCCGCGCACGACATACGCGGCCAGTCCGGGAAATTCGTCGAGGATGCCCGACGGCCGCAGCCTGAGCAGCACGGACACCATCATCAGGTCGCCGGCGCTGAACGCGCCATCGAGCCAGTCGGCATTGCCCAGGCGGACGGACAGCTGGACCAGCCGATGGCGAATGCGATCTTCGACCAGGGGCAGGCGTTCCTTGGCCCAGGGCCGGTCGCCTTCATGGAACTTGGCGACGACGAGGTCGAGGATCGGCGGCTCCACGGTATTGAGCGCGGCGAACATCCAGCCGATGGCCCGCGCCCGCGCATTGGCCTCCTCCGGCAACAGACCCGGATGACTTTGCGCGAGATGCAGGACGATCGCGCCGGTCTCGAACAAGGCGAGATCGCCGTCCTCATAGGTCGGAATCTGGCCGAACGGCTGCAGGCGCAGATGGGCGGGCTCCTTCATCGCCCGGTACGACACCAGGCGCACCTCGTACGGCTGGCCCACCTCTTCCAGCGCCCAGCGCACGCGCGTGTCGCGCGCCAGGCCCTTGCCGCCGTCGGGCGACCGTTCAAAGGCGGTAATGACGACGCTCATCGTGATGCTCTCCTGGTAGACACCGGTTCGGTTTTGCTTGCTTCAGCAGTACGACGAACGAGCGGACCCGGGTTCGACATTATCGGGAGATCGCAGGCGCGATGGCGACTCGGCGGTCCCGGGCACGAGACGCGGGAGGGCGCCCATCGCGACCAAAACACTTATGCTCGCCGGGTTGATCGACGGCCGGGCCGGGCCGGGCTGGGTCGAACCTTCCGGAGGCGTCATGACCATCAAGCGCATGGACAATATCGGCATCGTGGTGGAAGACCTCGACGCCGCCATCGAATTTTTCGCCGAACTCGGCCTGGAGTTGGAAGGACGCGCCCCGATCGAAGGGGACTGGGCCGACGGCGTCACCGGCTTGCGCGACATGCGCGTCGAGATCGCCATGATGCGCACGCCGGACGGTCACGGCCGGCTCGAGCTCTCGCGATTCCTCGCACCGCCCGCGGTCGCCGATCGCCGCGACGCGCCGGTGAATGCCCTCGGCTACCTGAGGGTCATGTTCACCGTCGAGGACCTCGACGACACGCTCGCCCGCCTCGGCAAACGCGGCGCGAAGCTCGTCGGCAAAGTGGTCGACTACCTCGACACCTATCGGCTCTGCTACCTCCGCGGCCCGGAGGGGATACTTGTCGGGCTGGCCCAGGACCTCGGGCAGCAGGCGCCGCGATAGGCGATCGCCGGCGTAGCACCCTGTGGCGGCTCGGCTTCGCTATAGCCGCCACAGGGTGATCACGACGATCTGCGGCCTGGCCCGCATCAATAGTCGAGGCGCACTCGCAGGCCCACGGTGCGCGGATCGTTCCAGTAGCCGCGGATGAAGCCCCCGGCGTCGTCGGCCCAGTTCTTGGTCATCTTGTCGGTGGCGTTGAGCACGTACAGCTCGGCGCGCCAGAACGAGGGCGACTTCAGGCTCAGGCTGGCGTCCACCGTCGTATAGGCCTCTTGCGCGTCGGAGATGTGCGCGTTGTCGAGGTTGCGCAGGGTGAAATACATCTTGTCCTGCCACTTCACGCTGAGCCAGGGCACCAGCTCATAGCCGTTGCCGAACTTGAAGGTGTGGGAGACGTTCACGCCGGCGGTGAACTTCGGCGTCATCGGCAGATGATGGCCGGTGATGTCGTAGATCTGGCGGCCGGCCAGGGTCGGGTCGGGGCCGCTGTAGGGTTCCGGGCAGGGCACCGCGCCGAACTCTTCGCGCACGCCGCAATTCCATTCGTCGCTGAAAGTGGGGTAGTCCTTGATCTTGCTGTCGATGTAGGAGAAGAAGCCGCCGATGCGCGTGTTCGGGGTGGGCAGGTAGTCGACTTCCAGTTCCAGACCGGGGATGTTGACCGTGCCGACGTTGACCGTCTGCCACTTCTTGATCACGTCGCAGGTCGGGTCCCAGTCCGGGCAGGGCTCGTTGACGTGCACTTTGGCGGCATAGAAATCGCCGGTCACCTGCATGTCTTTGTAGCGGCTGTAGAAGGCGGTGACCGACAGGCTCAGGCGCTTGTCCAGCAACAGCCCCTTGTAGCCGATTTCGAAATTGGTGACGGTTTCCGGCTGGTACGGGAAAAAGGTGTATTGCGGGCCGGGCGGGCCGTCCACGCAGACCTTGCCGCCGCAGGCATCGTCCTTGTCGCCGAAGCCGCCGGCCTTGTAGCCGGTGGACAGCGAGGTGAACAGGATTTCGTCGTCCGACAAGTCCTTGGTCAAGCCCAGGCGCCAAGTGACCTTGCGCCAGGACTCGGAGTGTTCGTTCTCGGCCGGCGGCCCCCACAGCTTGTAGGCATCGATGCCGCCGAACGGTCCCATGCGCTCGGTGAGGTCGCGGCCGTTGTGGGGACGGAAGCCCGGCTCGCCCGGCGTGCCCGGGTGGTACAGGCCGTTGTAGTAGGCGGTGGATTCGGCGTCCCAGCCGCCGTAGACCTGGCCGCCGCGGTCGGTCTTGGAGTCGCGGCTGTAGCGTGCGCCGAAGGTCGCGGTCCAGGTGGGAGCGAAACGCCAGTCCGCCTGGGAGAAGATCGCCTTGGCGTCGATCTGGCGGTTGGGCTGGTGATAGAACTGGCTGATCGGGTAACCGAACGGCGCGTTGACCAGCATTTCCTGGGCGTAGTTGATCTGATTCTTCTCGTGCATCCAGAACAGGCCGGACACCAGCTTCAGGCGTTCGCCCTGATGCTTGAACTGCAGCTCGTGCACGAACGACTTGTACTTCGAGTCCAGGGTGATCGAGGTGTTGTCGCGCACCGGCCACACGCCCCAGTCGCCTTCCGGCGGTACCGGCAAGGTCGCGGTGACCTGCGAAGGAATCTCGTGGTAGCCGCCGTCGTCGTCGGCGATCTGCGAGCGCTTCTGGGTGGCGAAGGCGACGCTGTATTCGATGCTGTTGCTGTCGCTGAGGAACCAGTTGAGGTTGGAGCGCACCGTATCGATCGACATGTCGGTCTTGCCGGGCACGTTGATCTTGACGTCCCACTTGCCGCCCTGGCAGGCGAAGCGGGTGCCGGCAGCCTGCTTGCAATCCTTCAGCCCCACCTGGCCCGCGCCGGAGTTCTGGAATTTTTCGTACGCCAGCAGCCACTCGACGTCGTCGGTGACGGCGAAGCGGGCGGCGAGGCGCACCGCCCATTCGTCGCGGTTGTAGTAGTACTCGTCGCGCCCGACCTTGACGTTGCGGCGCTGATCGACGTCGGGGATGCCGTCGGCGATGAACCCGCGCTCGGGAATATCGACGTCGGTGAAGTCCTGTTGCTGGTCGACCCAGCCGTCTCGCTCGACCTTGGTCGCGGACAGTCGCAGGGCGAAGCGGTCGTTGACCGCGATGTTCTGGATCAGGTTGAGCTGGCGCAGGTTATAGCTGCCCACGTCGAGCTCGGCGCTGCCGAAGCTCGAGTCGAAGCGCGGCTTGGCCGGAATGATGTTGATGCTGCCGCCGGTGGAGTTGCGGCCGAACAGCGTGCCCTGCGGGCCGCGCAGCACTTCGACCTGGTCCACGTCGAACATCAGCGCCAACGCGCCTTGCGGGCGCGGCGAGTACAGGCCGGCCACGTGCAGGCCCACGGCCGGGTCGCCGATCTCGGTGAAGTTGTTGGCGCCGATGCCGCGGATGCTGACCTGCACGCCGGAATCCGGGCCGGCGGCGATCTGCAGATTGGGCATGCTGCCGGACAGGCCGCGCACGTCGCGGATGCCTTCGCGGGTCAATGCTTCCTGGGTGACGGCGGTGACGGTCACCGGTGTTTTCAGCAGATCCGATTCGATGCGGGTCGCGGACACGTGCACGGTCTCGAGCGTGGTGCGGGCCTCGCCGGGCTCGGCCGGCTTGGCCCCGGCAGGCTCAGCGCCCGCCAGCCCGGCCCCGACCTGTCCGGCGCTGGCCGGTTGGCTCTCGCCGGCCGCCCTGGACTGGGCCATGGCCGGTGCGGTCGCGCAGCCGATCAATACTGCGGCCACCGCGACGGCGATGCCGGTCGGTCGAACATCGCTGGGATGCTTTTTCATCATGGGCTCCTGGTTGTACGGCGGCTCGGGCCGGCGGCCCCGCGCGCAGTGGCTGATGGCGTCGCCCGCTCAGGACGAGGCAGTCGTGTTCGAAGCGGGCCTGTTCGAAGCGGATGTGTCTTTCGCCGAGTACACGGTGCGGTTGCGTACCAGCGGCCTGGCCCAGGCGCCGACGCTGAGGATGTAGAGCAGCGGTATGAAGACCAGCGACAGGCCCGCGCGCAGACCCCAGTGATCGGCGATGAAGCCGATCAACAGCGGCACGATCGCGCCGCCGAGGATGCCGCTGCACAAGATTCCCGAGAACGCGCCGTGGTGCTGGGTAACCGAGTTCAAGCCCAGCGAGAAGATCACCGAGAACATCACCGACAGAAAAAAACCCACGGCGGGAAAAGCCAGCGCGGACAGATCCGCGGGGCCGTAGAGCGCGAGCGCCAGGCAGACGATGGCCAGGCTCGAGAAGATCGCCAGTACCCACTTCGAATCCATCAGCTTCAGCAAGCCCAGGCCGGCGAGGCAGCCGAGCGACATCAGGCCCCAGAAGCGGCTGACCGCGATGGCGCCCTGGTCGGTGGCCGACATGCCGTGATAGCTGTGCAGGAACTGCGACATCCAGTTGGCCAGGGACTGCTCGGTGCCGACGTAGGCGACGATGGCGAGGAAGAACAGCCGCACGTCGCGGCGTCGCAGCAGGCTGCGGTAGGCCTCGCGGCTGCCGGTGCGCTCGTCCTCCTTCAATGCGACCGCGGGCAGCGGCAACCTGTAGTTGAGCAGGACCAGCAGCACGAAGGCGGCGCTGAAGTACCAGTAGAACGTCAGCCAGGCCAGCGGCTGCCCGTCCACGCCCGGGCGCTGCATGTAGTACTTGAATACCAGCGGGCTGAGGAACGAGGCCAGACCGAACACGAGTTGCGCCATCACCGAGAAAAAGGCGAAGTGCTCCTCGCCGGCGGCCGTGCGCATCAGCGGGTTGATCACCACCTGCAGCAGCGCCATGCCCAGACCGATGACGAATAACCCGGCCACGACCGAGACGTACCCCGGCATCACCGCGATCGCCAACGCGCCGATGCAGTTCAGTGCGAAGGCGGCGAACAGGGTAAAGCGCGCGCCCCGGGCTTCGATCAGCACGCCGCCCGGAATCGAGATCAGGCCGTAGGCCAGGAAGAACGAGAACGGCATGAAGCCGGCCATGGTCAGGCTCAACTCGAAATCCTGGATGGCGATCGGCATCAGCGGCCCGATCAGGTTGGTGATGAAGGAGATCGCGAACCAGATCAAGAGGATGTAACTGACGATCATCGGCCGGTGCGTCATGGTCGCGCCTTCGGGTCAGGATTGCGGCAGCAGGCAATGCGAGAGCTCGCCGGGGGCGATGCTCTTGCGCGGGAAGCGGGGCAGGATCGCGCTGGCGGTGCGGCAACCGGCGGCGAGCGCATCGCGCAGGCCGGTCTGGTTCGCGCTGGCTCGATGCGTGCTGGCCTGGCGGGCGCCGGCTTGATTGGGGTGGGCCTGATTGGGGTGGGCTTGGTTGGCGCCGGTTTGAGTCAGGCGCGCCGCCAGATAGCCGGTGTTGAAGCCGTCGCCGGCGCCGACGGTGTCGAAGATGTCGAGGGCCGCTTCGCCGGCGTAGCGAATGCTGTGTCCGTCGACGTGGCCCAGGGCGCCGGCGGCGCCGAGCTTGACGATCAGATAAGCACCGGGCTTGAGCAGGTCGGCGACGCGCTGCACGGCCAGCTCCAGATCTCGGCTGTCTTCCAGGCTCGGGCTGCCGTCCGGACCCCGATCGCCATCCCGACGGTCGGCGATGCTCATCGCTTCCAGCTCGTTGATCAGCAGATGGTCGCAGTGGGCCAGCCAGCCTTCGACCTCCCGGTGCACCTGGGGCGTCCAGCCTTCCGGCGGCCAACCGGTATCGAGCGCGACCCGATAGCCCTTGGCCGAGGCCTCGGCCAGCAGACGGCTGAAGTCCTCGCGCAGCGCCGGCAGCAGGAACGGGGCGGTGAACAAGGCGACGCTGCCGGGCGATGCCGGCGGCAGGTGTGACAGTACGAAGGCCCGGGTCAGGTGCTGCAGATGCCCGCAGCTGGTGAAGAAAGTGCGTTCGCCATGCGCGTGCAGCAGCCCGACCGACACGGTGGTGTCGCTGGCGCAGGTCTGCAGGTCCACCTGGATGCCTGTCAGTTGCAGCCGCAGCCACTGGGCCAGGTCGTCGTCGCCGATGGCGCCGATCAGATGCGGGCTGAGGCCGAGGTGGCGGGCGGCGAGGGCGGCGTTGGCCGCCGAGCCGCCGGCACGCAGCTCGCTGCGCGGCAGCAGTTGCTCGGTACCGATCTTGGGCCAGCCGTCCAAGGTGCCGAGGACGAGGTCCACGCTGACGTCGCCGACGATGACGAGTCGGGGCGGGTCGTATTCGGGCTGGGCGAGCTCGGGCGGACCGGCCTGCGCCGGCCTCGACTCGGACGAGCCGGACTGAGACGAGCCGGACTGAGACAAGCCCGATTGGGACGAGCCGGATTGTGGTGGACCGGACTGGGGCTGATCGAGCTTCATGGGCCGACTATAGGCAGCCCGATTTCGCCCTGTCAATAAAAATATCCAGTGGAAGTATAATTAAATCCGACGCCCGCCGACGACTGGGCGATGGCCGAGCAATTCGGCCGCCTGTTCACCAAGCTCGTCCTTCTGGAGACCCTCCAGGCGCGGCGAAAGCAACTCGTGGATGGGCAGCACTGCGGCGCCGAGCAGCGAACAATCTTCCTCGCGCTGGGAAATCATCAGCCGCGGCAGTTCCGGAGCGGGGCGGCCGCGTACCGAGCGATGCAGCGGTTGGGCGAGGTCGACCAGGCGCTGCACCAGTTTCTGCGGCGCCGATCCGCCGATGACGATGGTCTGCGGGTCGAGCATGTTCTCGATCATGCAGATGGCGTCGCGCAGCCGCTGCGAGGCCTGCAGGCACCATCGTTGCAGCGGCTGATCGTCGGCGTCGTCCAGGCGGTCGAGCAGATCCGGGGTGCGGATCTGGCCGTCGTCCAGGCTCAGCGCCTCGGCCAGCGAATGCAGCGACAGATAGCGCTCCAGGCAGCCCTGATTGCCGCAGTAGCAGGGCGTGCCGCCCGGCACGACCGGCACGTGGCCGATCTCGGTGGCGTTGCCGTCGGCGCCGCGATAGGTGTTGCGGCCGACGATCAAGGAACCGCCCAGGCCCATGCTGAGGTGCAGGTAGAAGAAATTGTCCAGATGCCTGGCGACCCCGTACAGGGTCTCGCCGAGCGCGCCGGCCACGCTGTCGACGCTGTGGAACAGAGGCAGGCCGGTGGCTTCCTGCAACTGGTCGAGGATCGACAAGTCCTTCCAGCCTTCGAGCGCGGTGGGGCCGACGAAACTCAGTTCGGTGTCGCCGAGCGGGCCGGGCAGGGCCACGCCGATGCCCCATAGCCGGCCGTTGGCCCGACGGCGCAGCTTGGCCACCAGTTCGAGCAGGCCGGCCAGCAACTGCGGGCGATCGCAGCCCTGCAACTGCACCTCGCAGCGGGCATCGATCTGGCCCAGCAGATTCACCAGCGCGCCCGAGGCGCGGCCCGGTTCCAGGCTGATGCCGATCGATTGGCCGGCGTCGGGATTGATCTCGAAGGCGATCGGCGGCTGGCCGCGCGTCTTCAGGTCCTTCTGCCGGCGCGAGACGATCAGGCCGATCGATTCCAGCTCGTTGGTGATGTTGGCGACCGTCTGCGGGCTGAGCGAGACCTTTTCCTGGATGTCCTTGCGCGAGGCCGCGCCATGCTGGCGTATGAAATCCAGCACCAGCCGGCGGTTGTAGGGGGCGCTGGATTGCTGGGTGGCGCCGCGACCACTATTCATGGGTTCGAAACCGGTTGGGCAGGGGAGGGTCTCGCATTATTCATACATCCATGTGAAGTATTTATTGACGGCCGCCGCTGGGGTAGCTAAGTTGCACTGGCCCTAGTCTATCCGGAACCGTGCCGATGACCTGTTTGCCGAAGTCCCGCAAGACCGGAGTTCGAGTGACGGCCGCGCTCGCCCTGGCGCTGTCCAGTTGGCTGCACACGGCCGGCGCCGCCTCCGACCCGGCGACGCCGGAGACCTCGGTGTCGGTGAGCCTGCCCACGGAGCCGTTGCTGGTACAGATCAACCAGGTGGCGCTGGAGCGGCAGGGGCCGAAGCGGGCCGTCGTCGAATACGCAGGCAAGGCCGGGGAGGGCAGTTACACCGTGCTGCGCGACGGCAAGCCGATCAAGCGCGGCGAACTGCGGCCGCTGCAGCCGTTTACCGAGTGGACCCCGGCCAAGCGCTATTTCGATGTCGATTTTTCCGAGGTCCAGGAACCTGGCGAGTACGAAGTGGACGTGCGTATCGGCGAGCAGCGTGCGCTGTCGTCACCGGTGCCCGTGCGCGACGACGCGGTCTTCGCCACGACCGGCGCGCAGCTGCTGGCGTACTTCAAGCGCAGCCGTCACACGGACGAGGCCGATCGCAAGCTGCGCATCTTCCAGACCTCGCGCCAGGTCGACGTGTGGGGCGGCTGGCAGGACGCCGGCGGCGACAAGGGCAAATACCTGTCCCACCTGGGTTACGCCAACCATTTCAATCCGCAGCAGGCCTCGATGGCGGCCTGGGTGCTGGCCTACGGCGCGCATGCGCGCAAGGATCTGTTCGCCGCCCATGGCCTGCAGGCCCAGGTCGAGGACGAGGCGTTCTGGGGCGCGGACTATCTGCACCGCATCCTCGATGCGGAAGGTTATTTCTACACCACGGTGTTCGACCAGTGGGGCACGCCGGGCGTCGAACGCATGGTCACCGGCTACGAAGGTGCGGCCGGCACCTTCACCACGCTGTACCGCTCGGCGTTTCGCGCCGGCGGGGGGATGGCCATCGCGGCGCTCGCGCGCGCCTCGATGTTGGCCGAACAAACCGGCCGCCATGGCGAATTCGACGGGGCCCAGTATCTGGCCGATGCAGAACGCGCCTACGCCCATCTGCGCCGCTTCAACCCGCAGTACGGCGCCGACGGCAAGGAAAACATCATCGACGACTACACCGCGTTGATGGCGCTGGTCGAATTGCACAACGCCACCGGCCGGTCCCGTTATCTCGACGATGCGCGCGAGCGTGCCGCCAACCTAATCGCTCGGCAGCAAGCCGACGGCGGCTTCGTCAGCGACGGCGGCCGCCGTCCTTACTACCACGCCGCCGAAGCCGGCCTGCCGGTGATCAGCCTGGCGGCTTATGTCGATATCGAACCGGAGCAGGGACGTCGCCAACGCGTACTCGATGCCATCGCGTCGGCGCTGAAGCACGAGCTGAGCATCACCAACGCCGTCGCCAACCCGTACGGCTATGCCCGCCAGCGCTTCCAACTCGCGCAGGGCGGCAAGGCCGCCGGCGACGTACTGGAAGGGTTCTTCATTCCGCATCGCAACGAAACCGGCTACTGGTGGCAGGGCGAAAGCGCCCGCCTGGCCTCGCTCAGCGCAGCGATGGTCGTCGGCGGCCGCAAGCTGGCCGAGCACGGCGCCGCAGGCTACGGCCTGCCTGTCGACCAAGCCGCCTACGCGCAAAGCCAGCTCGACTGGACCCTGGGCCGCAACCCCTACGGCATCTCGATGCTCTACGGATTCGGCAAGAAGAACCCGCCGACCGTGCTGGAAAGCGCTGGCGAAATGTTCGTCGGCGGCATCTCCAACGGCATTACCGGCGCCCCGGACAGCGCTACCGGCGCCGGCATCAGCTTCGCGCCGGGCCCGGATTCCGAGCAGTGGCGCTGGGTCGAGCAGTGGATCCCGCATACGACGTGGATGCTGTTTGCGGCCATGGCGATGGCCACCGGCGAGACGACTGCCGAAGCACGCTGAGCGGCTTGCAGCGTTCGCGTCATCCGCCGCCCGCTAAAGGCCGCATTTGAAGTAGTTCAACGACCTGCCCGGGACCGGCCTTGTTGTAGGCTGTGGGCAATGGAGAGCGCAGGGGGGCGCTATGCGAGCATGGATTGCAGTGTTGCTGTTGCTGTCGGCGCGTTCGGTTGTCGCGCAGGACATACACAAGTGCGTCAGCGGCAAGGACGTCAGCTACCAATCGGAGCCGTGTGCGCCAGGCCAAGCTTACGTCAAGACCTGGGGCACGGAAGTAACGAGCAGCGATGCTTACGGCAAGATTCGCCCCGCACGTCGGCCTGCTGTCGATCCGGACTATCTTGCGCGGCAAGCCCATCGCGCAAGGAATGGCGCGGGACCGGGCACGGTCATCGGACCTGGAGCATCCAGCTTCAATGCCTGCGAGCAAATGAAGCGTCAACGCGATGCATACCTCGATAGCGAACAAGGCCGGCATACCGGCTATGACGGGCGCAGGGCCTGGAACGATCGCGTCTACGACGCCTGCAAATGAAGGCCCCGGTCGTGGGGACCTTGGATTGAGTGCGGCAACTCCGGGACGTCGCGCTAGCCGACAGCCAGGCCGTTGACCCGATATTCGGCGAGGTCGACCACAACGACCTTGACGAGTTGCCGCGTGGATTTCCGCACCGCGTTCTTGCTGCGGGCCAAACCCGACGCCGCTCGTAGTCCTGCCGCCAGGCCCACGCAGGCGTTGCCGGGAGGAGGGAGAGCACGGGAGGGGCTGCACCCAATCCTAGTCACATGCCGATATGTCACTTCGCATAATGTATATTATGTTCTAAGATGCGGCCCCAGCTGCGTATCGCCCACGGATACGTGGCGGCCGTGATAGATCGAGCGTAAACCACCGGTGCCTCGCAGGTACCGCCTGTTGCGCCGGCTGCGCCGGCTGCCGTTCCTCATACTGGTCAACCACCCATAACTATCCATCTCTATCACGGTCCACTAGCTGCAGACCCACTTGGATCGGCGGACAGCACTATTGACAGCGAGACGTGTGATGAGGAAGCACGCTGGCGATCCAGGAGGCGCCACGGCGGCTGTGGCTCCACGCGTGGCCTGCGGATGCCGGCGTGGAGGCCGATGCTCCTGTTACGGGTCGGAAACTGATGAGGGAACCGATCACATCCAGCGCCGGTTCACCTGAGCCCATGCCGTTCTTCATCGCATAGTGCCGCTGCTAAGCGGTACCGACCAGCTTTCCGACGACCCCAATGGATCGGGGACTGCCCTACCCCCGATAAACATCCCTAATCCCCGCCCCTCGCCGCCTGGCGACCCTCGCATGCCCGTTTCGGGTCTAATGCAGACGTCGAAGAGATCGGCACTGCCACCGGATCGTCAGGGACGGGTGCCTGACTTCGAAGGGCTCTCGCTGCCGAGATCGCGATCAAGCAGGCAGTCGATGAACGCGCGAAGTGCGGGAAGCAGGTAGCGTCTGCTGGAGTAGTAGAGATACAAGCCCGGGACCGTCGGCGACCAGTCACTGAGGACGCGCTTCAAGCGTCCGTCCTGCAACGCCTCCGCAATGCCATCGTCGTTGTAGGCATAGAGGATGCCCAGGCCCTGGAGCGCGGCGGGCACGACGATGTCCTGATGGTTGGACGTCACCGCGCCATCGCCAAAGAATTCGACCTCTTTCCCTTTCTTCTTGAACGCCCACCCTGCGACCTTTCCGCTGCCCGGAAAACGCCAGTTGATGCAGGCGTGACGACTCAGGTCGGCAGGTGTCCTGGGTTCGCCGTGTCTGGCGAGATAGTCGGGCGAGGCCACGGCCAGCAGTTCGATGTCCGGAGTAAGCCGGACCGCGACCATGTCCTTCTGCAGACGGCCGCCCACACGAATGCCCGCATCGAATCCTTCGCCGGCGATATCGCTCAGCCCGTCGTCGATCACGATGTCGAGTACCACATCGGGATGCGCCTTGGCGAAACGGCCCAATCGCGGCGCTATCACCTTCTTCGCTGCCATGCTGAGGGTGTTGATCCGCAGGGTTCCGGCGGCACGCGCGCTCGTTCCCACGGCCTGAGCCACGGCCGCGTCCATGTCGCGGAGCATCGGGGCCATGCGCTCATGCAATCGGCGGCCCGGCTCGGTCGGCGAGACGCTGCGCGTTGTCCGATTCAGCAGACGAACCCCCAGGCGGGATTCCAACTGGCGAACGATCTGGCTGACAGCGGACCGGGACAGTCCCAAGTGATCGGCGGCCCGGGCGAAGCTGGCCCGGTCGACGACCGCCACGAAGGCCTTGAGTTCCGCAAATTCAGAGCCGCGCATTGTGCACCGATCTCTACATAGCCTGATCAGATAGTAGGTGATTCTCTTATCTATGAGAACGGGCCAACCTTGCTCCGTGTACCCAACCGGAGCATTGCGATGAACGATCTGAACCTGCCCGAGCCGATCGCGGCCTACTTCGATGCCGACACCCACGACGCGCAAGCGGTGGCCCGCTGCTTCACCACAGACGGGCTCGTGCTGGACGAGGGCAAGACCCACTCGGGCCTCGCTGCGATCGAAGCCTGGAAGACCGACTCATCCGCCAAGTACATCTATACCGCCGAGCCCCACACGCTGGAAAAGCAGGAGCGCACGTACATCGTGACGGCACGCGTCGCTGGCGACTTCCCCGGCAGTCCGGTCGACCTGCGCTATAGCTTCACCCTGGAGCGCGGCAAGATCGCCACGCTGGAGATCGCGCCATGAGCTTCGACCTCCAGTTGGCCGGCAAGCGCGTACTGGTGACAGGCGGCTCGCGCGGTGTGGGCGCTGCCGTAGTCGAACGGTTGTCCCAGCTCGACGCCCATATCGTGGCGACTGCGCGCTCGCAGCCGGATCGGCCCATCGACGATGTGCGCTATATGGCGGCCGACCTCGCCACGGCCGAAGGCGCTCGCCAAGCGGCGGAAGCGGCACTGCGCCATCTCGGTGGCTTGGATGCCCTGATCAACGTGGTAGGGGGATCGTCGGCGCCTGCGGGTGGTTTCGCCGCCCTGGACGATGCGGAGTGGGCGAAGGCGCTCGATCTGAATCTGATGTCGGCGGTGCGACTGGACCGCGCATTGCTCCCCGCGATGGTCGCGCAAGGATCGGGTGTGATCCTGCATGTCACTTCGATCCAGCGCACGCTGCCGCTGCCGGACGCCACGATCGCGTATGCCGCTGCCAAGGCAGCGTTGTCGACCTACAGCAAGGCGCTGTCCAAGGAAGTCACGCCGAAGGGCGTGCGCGTGGTTCGTGTCTCGCCGGGCTGGATCGAGACGGAGGCTTCCGTCGCGTTGGTCGAGCGCGTCGCGTCCCATGCGGGGACGGACTACGAAGGCGGCAGGCAGTTGGTCATGAAGGAACTGGGCGGAATTCCGTTGGGACGCCCGGCCAGGCCGGGTGAAGTGGCCGACCTTATCGCCTTCCTGGTCTCTTCCCGGGCTGCGTCGATATCGGGGACGGAATACACGATCGACGGCGGCACCGTGCCGACGGTGTGACCACCCTGGCCCACCGCATCGGTGTATCCCGGTTCCCGGTTGTTTCGCGAGAGCACGCCCTCTTGCCCCGCCGACTCGTCCCTCGATCCGCGCAAGTTCCCGTTCGCGCCCGAAAAATACGTTCGGTCAAGTTATCAGGACTTTGGGTCGCCGATGGTGCGGGCTCGCCCCGCAAAGTAGCCCTGCCGGCCAACGCCGCACATCGAACTGCCACCGCCCACCGCCCGAGGACACGTCCATGCTCAAGCTCATTCCCGCAGTGCTCGCAGCCGCTCTGGCGGCTGCCATCTCTCCTTTCGCCCAGGCCCATGATGCCGCAGCCCGCGATAGCGGGCAGGTGAAGAATGTCGTTCTGGTGCACGGCGCCTTCGCCGACGGCTCAGGCTGGCGCCCCGTCTACGACGAGCTGACCGCACGCGGCTATCGCGTATCGATCGTGCAGAACCCGTTGACCTCGCTCGCCGATGATGTGAAGGCCACACAGCGCGTGCTCGACCGCCAGGACGGCCCCGCCATTCTCGTCGGACACTCCTGGGGCGGCACGGTCATCACCGAAGCCGGCGTCCATCACAACGTGGCAGGCTTGGTCTATGTCTCCGCGCTCGCGCCGGACGCCGGCGAAACCACCGCCCAGCAATACGCCGGTTTCGCGCCCACGCCCGAGTTCGTCATCGAAACGGGCAGCGACGGCTACGGCTTCATCAGCCCCGCCAAGTTCAAGGCAGGCTTCGCCCACGACACCAGCGATGCCGACGCAGCGTTCCTGCGCGACTCCCAGGTGCCGATCGACATGTCGGTGTTCGGGACCAGACTGACGCAGGCCGCTTGGCGCACGAAGCCCAGCTGGGCCGTGATCGCCACCGAGGACGAGGCGTTCGACCAGGCCATGCTCGTCCATATGGCCGAGCGTATCGAAGCGCGCATCACCAAGGTCGCCGCCAGCCATGCGGTTTTCATGACCCAGCCCAAAGTGGTCGCCGACACGATCGAGCGTGCGGCAAAGGAAGCGAGACGCTCGACCAAGTAAGCGCCACCGCAACAGGCCCATGCCTGTACATCGCGTACCTCGCGTCCGGCGGCCCTCCTCCCTCTCCTGCCTCGGTGGGCGGCCGTGCTCGGCTGCCCATGGCCGTTCTTCGTCTGGCGCACCGCACGACCCACGCCGCCGAGCGCCGAGCGCCGAGCGTGCACGAAGGCGAGCGGACTCGATCCATCGCGGTTTGATCGAGATCAAGGCGGTTCGATGGCAGGCCCGCAAAGTGGGCCGTCCAAACCGGAGCACGTCCATGAACCCCAAGGATCTCGTGGTCTTCCTCGAGCAGTATCCGGGGCGCAGTCAACGCCTCGCCTTCGCCGCGGCGTTGGCCAAGCGTTGGCAGGCGCACTTGATCGCGACGTTCGTGACGCAACCGCTGGCGCTGAATCCGCACGCGTCGTTTGCCGTCGGCCGGGCGATATCGGCCGTGCTGGACGATTACCTGGCCGCGGCATCCGCCGCATCGGCGCAGGCGCGCGCCGAATTCGACAGCCTGACGGCCCGGCGCAGCTTCACCAGCGAATGGCGGGTGTCCCAGGACGAAACCTGCGAAGGCCTGATGCTGCATGCGCGCCACGCCAGCCTCGCGGTCCTGGGCCCGCCGTCGCGCCAGACCAGGCCGGCCACCATGCTCAGCCTCTGCGAGGATATGATCTTCGCTTCGGGGCGCCCCTGCCTGCTGGTGCCCGACGACTGGTCCGATGAGCGCATCGGCAGCCGCATCGTCGTGGGCTGGAACGGCGGACGCGAAGCCGCCCGCGCCATTGCCGATGCGATGCCGCTGCTGATCGCAGCCGATGCGGTACATCTGGTGACCGTGCCGGAAGCCCGCATCCAGGCGCTCTACGGAGCCGATCCTGGAACCGACATGGCCGCGCATCTGGCCCGTCAAGGCGTCAAGGTCGTGCTGGAGCAATGGCCTGGCGAGGATGCCGGCACGGTATTGCTCGAGCGCTGCGCGGAAACGGGCGCCGACATGTTGGTCGTGGGCGCCATGGGACGCCCGCACATCAGCGAATTCGTTCTGGGTGGAGCCACACGCACCATCCTCGACCGGGTCCGGATACCCGCCTTGCTGTCGGGCTGAAGCCTCTTGCGCCGATCGGCGGTCTGGCCCCCTGCCCCGCTGGCAGATCGTGCAAAGCGAAAGCGGAGCCTACCGCGCGGGGTCCGTCGCGGACGAAGGAGGTTATGCGCCCGGCGTCGCGTCCCAGGCTCAGCTCGAACAACGCATCCGGCTCGCGAGCCGGCTTGCCGAACGTCTCGCGGCACCCGGTGGTTCGCCGCTTCCCGGCCGGGAGGTTCGAACGGTCGTTACATCGCCGGGGAGCCGTCCAACCTCGGGCGGATTGACCAGGATCAATAAGGCCGGCGGGCGACGGTCCAGGATGAGCCGCGAAGGAGTCCCGCCATGACCAAGATCGTCATTCTCGGAGCCGGCCTCGCCGGCATGAGCGCAGCCTACGAGCTGCGCGAACGCCTGGGGCCGGATACGGCCATCACCGTGATCGGCGACGGCGAGCGTTTCAGCTTCACGCCGTCCAACCCCTGGCTGGCCGTCGGCCGGCGCGAAGCCGACGATTTCACCTTCCCGGCGGGACGATATCTGGCCAAGAAGGACATCGCCTTCGTGCCGCATCGCGCGACGCGCATCGACGCCGATGGCGACAGAATCGAAACCGCCGACGGCGGGCGCTTCGGATACGACTATCTGCTGATCTGCACCGGTCCCAGGCTCGCCTTCGAAGAAGTCCCCGGCACCGGCCCGACGACCGGGCATACGCAGTCGATCTGCACGACGCCGCACGCGCAACAAGCCTGGATCGCGTATCGGGCGTTCCTGAAGGCCCCCGGGCCGATGGTGATCGGCGCCGTCCAGGGCGCGAGTTGTTTTGGTCCGGCCTACGAGTTCGCCATGATCGTCGATGCCGACCTGCGCAAGCGCAAGCTGCGCGACCGGGTGCCGATGACCTACGTCACCAGCGAGCCCTACGTCGGCCACATGGGCCTGGGCGGGGTCGGCGATTCCAAGGGGTTGATGGAATCGGAGATGCGGCAACGGCACATCCAGTGGATCGTCAACGCCAGGATCAAGGAAGTTCGGCCGGGCGAAGCGGTAGTGATCGAACACGACGCGCTGGGGCAGCCGCAGCGCGAGCGCACGTTGCCGTTCGAATTGGCCATGTTGCTGCCGGCGTTCAAGGGCGTGGAGGCAGTGGCCGCAGTCGAAGGCCTGTGCAACCCGCGCGGCTTCGTCGTGGTCGACAAGCATCAGCGCAGCCCCCGCTATCCGCGCATTTTCGCCGCCGGCGTCAGCGTGGCGATCGCGCCGGTGGAAGCCACGCCGATTCCCACCGGCGCACCCAAAACCGGTTTCATGATCGAGTCGATGGTCACCACCATCGTGCGCAACATCGCTGCCGAGCTGCGCGGCGAAAGCGCAGATTTCGAGGGCACCTGGAATGCGGTGTGCCTGGCCGACATGGGCGATACCGGCGCGGCGTTCGTCGCCTTGCCGCAGATCCCGCCGCGCAACACGACCTGGACCGGGACCGGCAAATGGGTCCACCTGGCCAAGATCGGTTTCGAAAAGTACTTCCTCTACAAGATGCGCCATGGCACCTCCGAGCCGATCTACGAAAAGTATCTGATGAAGGCCATCGGCATCGGCCGGCTCAAGCCCGGCAGCGTCGATCGGCCGGACGGATGAGCGACCGCCCGCCGAGATACGACATGTACTGGAAACACCACAGGCGAGCGACGCGACATCGACCGGCGCGCGACGCCTCTAGCTTCTGCTGATCTCGCCGCGGCACTGTCGCGACAGCCTTAACGTCCCTTCGTCCGCCCTCAGGGAGAACCGTCATGAATCTCGATCGCGCCGTCATGGCCTTCGCTGGCGTAACGATCCTCGCCAGCATCGCACTGACCCATTTCGTTTCGCCGTGGTGGTGGCTGCTGACCGCCTTCGTCGGCTTGAATCTTCTGCAGTCCAGCATCACCGGCTTTTGTCCGGCGGCGATGATTCTGCGCAAGCTCGGGGTCGGCGAAGGCAAGTCTCCCGGCTGCGGCTTCAGATAGCCTTGCAAGCGGACATCACCCCGATGCGTACGCTCCTGACCTTCGCTATCGCCCCGTTGCTGGCATTGACGGCGTGCGGCAGCGAGCCGGCGGTGCCGGACATGGCGCCCTTGCCCGCACTGGCGACAGTCACGGTGCGGGCCGCCGAGACGACGCGCAGCCGGGCGTGGGACGGCGTGGTCGAAGCCGTGCAGCAAGCCACGCTCACCGCGCAGACGTCCGGACGTGTCGCTTCGGTCGCAGTGGATGTGAACGATCGTGTCGAAAAGGACCAGGTTCTGCTTCGCCTCAGCGCGGTCGAACAGCAGGCCGCCGCCGATGCCGCTCGCGCGCAGGTGCGCGCGGCGCGGGCTGCGGCGGTGGAAGCGCAAGCCAATTACGGCCGTCTGGCGGCGCTGTCGTCCGGCCAATACGTGTCGCGCGCCCAGGTCGATCAGGCGCGCGCGGCTCGCGACAGCGCCTTCGCCGCTCGCGACGCCGCGCTCGCGCGGCTGGCCGAGATCGAACAGCAGTCCCGGTACACGGTGGTGCGCGCTCCCTTCGCCGGCATCGTCAGCGCCCGTGAGGTGGAACCCGGCGAGAGCGTTGTGCCGGCACAGGCATTGATGGCGCTGTACGCGCCCGGAACGCTGCGTATCGAGGTGCAAGTCCCGCAGTTCGACGCAGCGGCGATTCGCGGCGAACCTCGCGCGCGCGTCGTGATGAGCGACGGCCGCACCCTGGAAGCCGCGCAGGTGATCGTATTTCCTGTCGCCGATCCCAACGCTCACAGCGTCGCCGTGCGCGTGCTGCTCCCGCCGGTTGTCGAAGCGCTTCAACCGGGCGTCACCGCCAAGGTCGTGTTCGCGTTGCCCGGAAATTCCGGCGCGGCGCGCCTCCCCGCCGAGGCGGTCGTGCAACGCGGCGAAGTCAGCGGCGCCTACGTGCTGAGTCCCGGCGGCCGCCTGGCCTTGCGCCAATTGCGGATCGGCCGCCGCATCGGCGAGGAGGTCGAAGTCGTCGCCGGGCTCAAGCTCGGCGAGAAGGTCGCACTCGATCCGCTCGCGGCCGGTCTGGCGCTGGTCGCGCAGCGCAAGAGCGCAGCGGGAGCGGGCCATGACTGAGGCTCCCCGGCTCGGACTGTCCGGTCGCATCGCCGCCGCGTTCCAGTCCAATCCTCTGACCCCGGTCCTGGCGATCCTGGGCCTGCTGCTCGGGCTGGTCGCCGTGCTGATCACGCCGCGCGAGGAGGAACCGCAGATCGATGTGACGATGGCGAACGTATTCGTTCCGTTCGACGGCGCGAGCGCGCGCGATGTCGAACAGTTGGTCAGCGCGCCGCTGGAACAGAAACTGGCCGAAATAGAGGGCGTCAAGCACATCTACTCGATCAGTCGCCCGGGCATGGCGGTGCTGACGGTCGAGTATACGGTGGGCGTCGAACGCCAGCCGGCGATTGTGCGCCTGTACAACCAAGTCTTCTCCAATCAGGACTGGATGCCCGCCGGCGTCGGCGTCGGCCAGCCGTTGATCAAGCCCAAGGGCATCGACGACGTGCCGGTGATGAGCCTGACACTGTGGACCGACGACCCTCGGCGCGGCGCCGCCGAACTGGCCGAAGTCGCGCATACGCTGGAAACCGAAATCAAGCGTATCGCCGGCACCCGCGACGTATACACCATCGGCGCGCCCGATCGCGTGGTGGCGGTGACTCTGGATCCGGCCAAGCTGGCCGCCCATGGCCTGACCGCATCCGACCTGAGCCAGGCGCTGCACGCCGCGAGCGCCGTGCGGCACGTCGGCGAACGGGTCGGCCCTCAAGGTGCGGTGCCGGTAACGGCCGGCGAGTTCCTCGCCGATGCCGATGCCGTCTCCGGGCTGGTGATCGGACTCGACCGCGGACGTCCGCTGCATCTGGCCGATGTCGCCGAGGTCCGCGACGGCGCCGATATACCCGTGCGTTACGTTTGGCACGGCGTACCGGCCGGTCGCAACGGACCCGCATCCGGCATGGCGCCGGCGGTAACGATCGCCGTGGCGAAGAAGCCGGGCAGCAATGCCGCCGACATCACCGCCGCCGTCTCCGAGCGGATCCAACAACTCGAGGGCGAACTGATTCCGGACGGCGTGCAGATCGTCATTACCCGCGACTACGGCCGTACCGCGACAGACAAGGCGCAGAAACTGATCCAGAAGTTGGTTTTCGCCACCGGCTCGGTGGTACTGCTGGTGCTGTTCGCACTGGGCTGGCGCGAGGCGATGGTCGTCGGCGGCGCGGTCGTTCTGACTTTGGCGGTCACCCTGTTCGCATCCTGGGCGATGGGCTTCACGCTCAACCGGGTGTCCTTGTTCGCACTGATCTTCTCCATCGGCATCCTGGTCGACGACGCCATCGTAGTGGTCGAGAACATCCATCGGCACATGGCGATCCCTGGGCCGGACGGTCGCCGGAGGACCTTGCCGGAGGCCATACCGCCGGCGGTGGATGAAGTCGGCGGGCCGACCATACTCGCCACCTTCACGGTAATCGCCGCGCTGATGCCGATGGCGTTCGTGTCGGGGCTGATGGGGCCGTATATGCGGCCTATTCCGATCAACGCCTCGGCCGGCATGCTCTTGTCGTTGGCGATCGCCCTGGTGGTGACGCCCTGGCTTTCGCTGAAACTGCTGTCGCGGCATGTCGCGGCCTCCGACGGAGAACGCCATCCAGGCGACGCTGCAGGAGAAAACGGCGGCCTGCATCGTCTGTTCGGCCGGATCATGGGCCCGTTTCTCGACCGGCGCAGCGGCGGCCGCCGCCGCAGGCTGCTGTTCGGCGGCATGGCCGTGTTGGTGGCCGTGGCCGCTTCTCTGGCGGCCTTTCAAGTGGTGGTGTTGAAGATGCTGCCGTTCGACAACAAATCGGAGCTGCAGGTAATCGTGGACCTGCCCGAAGGCCGTACCCTGGAAGACACCAACGCGGTACTGACCGAACTGGCCGGCGCGCTCGACGCCGTGCCGGAAGTAGTCGATTACCAGGGATACGCCGGCACCGCCGCTCCGATCAACTTCAACGGACTGGTTCGCCAATACTTCCTGCGCAACGGCAGCAATGTCGGCGACCTGCAAGTCAACCTGATCGACAAACACGAGCGCGACCGGCAGAGCCACGAAATCGCCCGCGCGTTGCGCCCCGGGCTGGCCGAGATCGCTGCCCGCCACGGCGCTTCGGTGAAAGTGGTGGAAGTGCCTCCGGGACCGCCGGTGCTCTCGCCGCTGGTGGCCGAAGTTTACGGGCCCGACTATGCGCGCAGCCGCGAACTCGCGCTCGAGCTGGGAAAGCGCTTCGCCGAGACCGCGGGCATCGTCGATGTCGACACCAGTGTGGAAAGCGGCGCGATGCGGGAAGTCGCCGCGATCGACCGCACCCGTGCCGCGCGGCTCGCAGTCGCTCAGCCTGCCATCGCGCAGGCCCTCGCCGTGGCCGTATCGGGCCTGGATACGGCCTATCTGCACGATGGCGCCTCGAAATACCCGCGCCCGGTGCGCCTGCGTCTGCCGGCGTCGGAACAGGCCAGCGCCGAACGCATGTCGGCGCTGCACGTGCGCGGCGGGTCCGGGCAACTGGTGCCGGTTTCGGAACTGGTGAGCGTGCGCCAAGCCCCCTGGGACGGCGCCATTCATCATAAGGATCTGTTGCCGGTGGTCTACGTGACCGGCGACGAAGCCGGCGAACTGGACAGCCCGCTGTACGGCATGTTCGATCTGGTCGGCCAGCTCCGCGCAGCCGGCGTCGACGGGGCTATGCTCGGCCAGAGCTTCATCGCGCAGCCGCAGGACACCGCAGATTTCTCGATCAAATGGGACGGCGAGTGGCAGATCACCTACGAAACCTTCCGCGACATGGGCATTGCCTATGCGGCGGGCATGATCCTGATCTATCTGTTGGTCGTCGCCCAGTTCCGCAGCTATCTGGTGCCGCTGGTCATCATGGCGCCGATCCCGCTGACCGTGATCGGGGTGATGCCGGGCCACGCCCTGCTCGGTGCGCAGTTCACCGCGACTTCGATGATCGGCATGATCGCCCTGGCCGGCATCATCGTGCGCAATTCGATCCTGTTGGTGGACTTCATCAATCAGGCCATGGCCGACGGGAGCAGCGCCGAGAAAGCCGTCGTCGAGGCCTGCGCGGTGCGCGCAAAGCCGATCGCGTTGACCGGCGCGGCCGCGATGCTCGGCGGTGTTTTCATCCTCGACGATCCGATCTTCAATGGTCTTGCGGTATCGCTGATCTTCGGCATCCTGATCAGCACGGTACTGACGCTGGCGGTAATTCCGCTGCTTTACTTCGCATTGCTGGCGGCGCGCGGAAGGCGCGCTGCATCCTCATGACCGGCCGGCTCATGACCGGCCGGTGCGGCGGGCGCTATAGGCCGTCGCGGCTGCGCGATCTGCACCAGGTCACCGATATCAACGCCCCCGCGGCGGCAAGCGCCGAGTCCTTCTGGCTATCCCAGACGTCGCCTTGGGTGCCCAAATAGGCCAGTCCGAGGTCGCCGCCGAAAACCTCCGCGGCCGCCCACTCCAGCAATTCGTACACGGTCGAATGCGACACCATGAATAGCAAAGGCACGAGCCAGCGCCAGATCCCGCGTTGCGGCGCCCGCGCGTCGAGCAATTCGATCACGGCCGGCGTCACCAGCACTCCATACAGGAAGTGCACGAGGCGGTCGTAGTGGTTGCGCGGCAGTTCGACCGCTTCGCCCGGAGATCGGCCGGTCAGGAGTTGCGCCCAGCGTTCGTAGGGCACCTCCGAATAGGTGAAATGAGCGCCGAGTTCGTGCAGCGCAAAGAACACGAACAGCAAGGTGTAAGCCGTATCGGACAGGCGCAGCCTGCGATGGTTCGCCACCAGCGCAGGAACGGCGATGAAGACCAGCAGGTTCTCCAGCCACCAGTCCTGGCGGTATACCGGCGCGACGGCCAGGACCAGCCACCAAGCCAGAAACACCACGAGCAAAGCTAGGGGATAGCGCGCGGACCGCGGCGGCTTTGCGGCAAAACGCGTCTGGCGCGGCGACGGCGGTTCCGGGACGGGCGGCATGTCGATCTCCGTATGAAGTTATCGCCGTGCATCGACCGCGTTCTGGCTCGGAAAACCATCACGAATGGCGACGGCGGCAGCCGGACAGGCGAACGACTGCCATGACCGCCGAAGTCCGCCGGCCACCCGCTGAACGGCCGACGGACGGTCCGCACGGAGAAGCGACGACAGCGGCCCGCCCGGTCCATCGCCCAGCGAGTTCGACCGAACGATCGAACGCTCGACGCTGCATTTCGGGCTCCCCGATGCGGGATCGAAAGCCGCGCCTAAGCGCCGCCGGTCCCACCATGGCGGCATGCAGGCTCGGCGCATTGACCGGAATCAATTCTCCGCTGACCGCGAAGAACCTTGATCTCGGTCAAGACGGCGGGACGATCCGGCGCGCAGGTTCACCGTTGGCACGGGCCGTTCCCTGCCGAATATCCCCAGAACCTCACCGAGGAACCCGCCATGACTTTGCCCACCCGCTGGAACCCGTTCGACCGGATCAACCGCATGGATCCGTTTTCCGACTTCGACGAGCTTCTGCGCGCCTTCGGCGGAAGATCGCTGGCCCGCGAGTACGAAAAAACCATGGACATGCGCCTGGACGTCAACGAAGACGAGAAGCGCTATGTCGTCAATGTCGACATGCCAGGAGTCAAGAAGGAACACATCGACGTTTCCATCGAAGGAAACCAGATCGCCATCCGCGCCGAGGTGAAGCGAGAGAAATCGAGCGACCAAGGCAAGGAAATCTACAACGAGCGGTACAGCGGCCAAGCCTATCGCGCGTTCACCCTGCCCACGGAAATCGACAGCGCCGCGGCGCAAGCCACCTACGACGGCGGTGTGCTCACCCTCACCCTGCCGAAGAAGGCCGGTTCCTCGTCCACCCACTTGCCGGTCAACTAGCGGCCGGCGTTTCAGCAACGGGAGTCTGCCATGAAGAACTTGCGCCATTCCTTTCTCGCCGTATCGATGGCGATCTGGCTGCCTTTGGCCTACGCGCAACAGGCGCCCGAACCGGCGGACGCCGACTCCGAGAAACAGCAGCGCGAACAGGTGCGCAAGGAAGTCGAGGAAGCCGTGGCTGCCCTTCGCGGCTATTCGGTCGACAGGCGCAAAGAGGCGATCGAGCGCGCGCGGCAGTCGTTGGCCGAAGCCGATCGTCGAATGGACCGGTTGGATGCGCAGATGAACGAACGCTCCGCTCGCGTCAACGCGGCCGCACGCGAGCGTTCGCGAGAGGCGATGGACGAACTGCGACGTCTTCGCACCGATGCCGCAGAGTGGACCGGCGGCCTGCGCCACGGCTCCCGGGAGATTTGGGAGGAGGTCAAGGCAGGCTACATCGAGAGCTATCGCCGGCTCAGCGCCGAATTGCAGAAGGTCAGCGAACAGTTCGACCGCGACCAGGCCGAGGACCCGCCCGCGGATGCGCAGGAATCCGATTCCGACAAGCTGCAAAAAAGCGAGTGATGATCAAGGGGCCGCGTCGGCGCCCGGACTGCGCGTCTCGGCATGTCCGGGCGCCCCGCGTTATGACCTCGGAGGCGGCCGGTCCGCCGTTGGCGCCGTTGGCGCCGTTTCGACGCTACTCTGCCGCCCGGAACCCACATCCTGGCCTGGGTCTAAACGCCGCATCGTCCATGAAGTCGGTTTGGACTCGGCCTGTTCAGGCTGATGCGAACCTGACCCGTCCGGCACCGCCCGGCCGCACCCAGCCACCGGTTCGGCGCACCTTAGTGCCGCGGCGCTGGCTAAACGCCGCCGGATCGGATGCAATCGTGCCGATCCTCAGCGCCCCAGGACCATGATCGCGCCGACCGCCGGGCCCAGCCCCCTCCCCCGCACGGAACCGCCGTTCTGGCTGCCGTTGTTGGCCGGCCTGCCCCTCGGGCTGGGCCTGCTGTTGATGGCGGTGCCGTTGCTGGACCATGGCGCGGCGTCGGTGTCGCGGACCCTGTATCTGTTGGCGCTGGCGCTGTGGATGCTGCCGTTGACGGCGTTGCAGCGCAGTCTGTGGCGGCGCGGCCTGGCCGGCTGGGCGATGGCCGCGGTGTTGCTGCCGGCCGCCTATGCGATGGTGCTGTCGACCAAGGCGCTCAGCGTGATGGCGCTGGCCTGGAGCCAGGGCGCGTCGCTGCAGGCGTTCAATTGGTGGCTGGTTTTTCGCGGTCTCGAGGGCGCCTGGCTGGCTTTGATCGCCTACTGCGCCATCCATGCGGTGTCGGTCTATTACGCGGAACTGCAGCGGGCACAGGCGCGCCAGCTGAGGTCCCAGGCGCTGCTGCGCGACGCCGAACTGCGCGCCTTGCGCTATCAGCTGCAGCCGCATTTCCTCCACAACACCCTCAACGCCATTTCATCGCTCGTGGCCGAGGGGCGCAACCGCGAAGCGCAGCAGATGCTGGCCTGCCTCGGCGATTTCCTGCGCGCCACGCTGGACGGCGCGCACGGGCATGAGGTCGCCCTGGCCGATGAGCTCGCCTTGACCGAGGCTTATCTGGATATCGAGAAAGCGCGCCTCGGCGCGCGCCTGGCGGTGAAGTGGGAGCTCGGCCCCGGTCTGTTGTCGGCGCAGGTACCGTACTTGCTGTTGCAGCCCTTGGTCGAGAATGCGATCCGTCACGGCATCGCCGCGCGCACGGCGCCGGGCCGCCTGGAGATCCGCATCGACGAGCAGGCGGGCCGGCTGCGAGTCCAGGTCAGCAACGACCTGCCCGCGCCGCCGCACCGCAGTTCCGACGGCGACGGCTCGGTCCGTTCCGAGCCGGTCGGCCTGCGCAACATCGGCGAACGCCTGGCCAATCTTTACCCCGGCGATCATCGGCTCAGCGCCGGCGTCGCCGCCGACGGGCGCTATCGCGTCGAGCTGTCCTTGCCGCTGCGAACGGAGCCGGCCGCATGATGCGGGTGGCGGTGGTCGACGACGAACCGCTGGCGCGCCGCGGCGTGATCGCCCGGCTGGCGCGCTGCGGCGACATCGTAGTGGAGGGCGAGTACGCCGATGGCCCTGCCGCGCTGGCCGGGCTGCAGGCGCACCGGCCGGACTTGGTGCTCATCGATGTGCAGATGCCGGGCATGAGCGGACTCGAGGTGCTGGCCGCGCTGCCCCCGGCGCAGCGGCCGCTGGCGATCCTGTTGACCGCGCACGACCGGTTCGCGGTGCAGGCGTTCGCGCTCAACGCGGTGGATTATCTGCTCAAGCCGGTCGACGAACTGCGCTTCGCCGAAGCGCTGGAACGCGCCCGCCTTCTACTGGCCTGGCGCGCCGGCGGCGCGGTAGAAGGCCCTGCCGGCGCGGCAACGGAACCTGCGTGGGCCACGCGCTTTTCGGTGCGGGTCGGGCGGCGCTCGTTGTTCGTAGCCACCGCCGACATCGACTGGATCGAAGCCGATGGCGACTACGCCAGCCTGCATGCCGGCGGCCGTGTGCATCTGTTGCGCGAACCCCTGCATCAGCTCGCCAGCCGGCTGGATCCGGCCAGCTTCGTGCGCGTGCACCGCTCGACCATCGTGCGGATCGACCGCATCGCCGAACTGCAGGCGCAGACCAACCGCGATGCGATGCTGCGCCTGCGCGACGGCACTCCGCTGCGGGTCAGCCGTACCTACATCGATACTTTGCTGGCGCGGCTGCACGACGCCCGCGGATGACGCGTTCGAGTGCGGCGGCGGCATGTCGCCACCGACTCGGCGCAGTCCGTGCACGACTGGCCGCAGTGCCCGGCCCAGAGCCGAACCGGATCCGCTCGGCGCGATTACAGTGACGTCCCCGACCCAGGAGCATCGCTGCATGCCAGTTATTCGAACCCTCCGCGTCCGTCCCCTCCTCCCTTTGGCCTTGGCGCTGGGACTGGCGTTCGCGCCGGCCGGTGCAGCGCTCGCGGCCGACACCTGCGCCGCCGGCAGCGGCACCAGCACGCCCGGGGCGAAGACCTCGCAGCTGTTGCTCGATGCGTTGATCGCCACCAACGGGGTGCCGGGAATGGGCGCGGCGGTCTGGCGCGATGGCGAGGTAGTCTGGACCGGCTGCAGCGGCCTGCGCGACATCGCCGCGAAGCGGCCGGTCGAACGCGACACCGTGTTCCGCCTGGCCAGCGTGTCCAAGCTGATGGCGGTCACCGCGGCGGCGAAACTCGCCGAACAGGGCAAGCTCGATCTCGATGCGCCAGTCTCCGGCATGTTGCCGTGGCTGCGCAACGACTGGTCGCCGATCAGCGTGCGCCAGCTGTCGGCGCATTTGTCGGGCCTGCCGCATTACCAACTCGGCGATCGGAATGCCGGCCAACATCACTACGCGACCGCTCGCGACGCGGTCGGCATTTTCGCCGATCGCAAGCTGTTGTCGACGCCGGGCACCGCGTACCGGTATTCGTCCTGGGGCTATACCCTGATCGGCGCGGTGATCGAAGCCCGCTCCGGCCAGCATTACCTGGATTACCTGGCCGAACAGGTCGTTCCGGGCCTTGCGATCCAGGCCGACACCGACGGGCTGGGCAGCGAGGTATCGCGGTTGTACAAGATCGGCGGCGACGGGCCCCGCCCTGCCCCGCCGAACGATTTCAGCTACACCTGGCCCGGCGGCGGCATGGCTGGCACGCCCGAAGCGCTGGTGCGGTTCGGCGGCCGCCTGCTGCAAGGCCGCATCGTCTCGCCGGCGACTTGGCAGGCGATGTTGCAGCCGGCCCGCTACGCCAACGGCCAGGCGGTGCGCGAACGCGATTACGGCCTCGGCCTGGGTTGGCGCATCGGCCACGACCAGGATGGGGCCGGTATCGCCCATCACGCCGGCACCACCGACGGCGCGCGCAGCGCGCTGGTGCTGTGGCCGCAGCAGGGTCTCGCCGCGAGCGTGCTGTCGAACGCGCGGTGGGTCTCGGCGATCGACCAGACCGCGATGATGTTGGCGGCGCCGCATCGGCCGCGACCGAAAGGCCTGGTAGCCCGGCCTTGTCCGCTCGGCGCCAAACGCTACCACGGCCGCCTCGGCGAACGCCGCTATGAGGGCCAGATCAGCTTCCGTGTCGTAGAGGGCCGCTGCATCGGTGAACTGAGCGCGGCCAACTCGCTCGGCGATTACTTCGATGCGGCCGAGGCCTGGCCGACCCGCAAGCTGCAGTTGATCGCACTCGACCGAGACGGCCAGTTGACGCGCGCCGCCCTGGTCGCACCGACCGGGCTGTACGACCTGCGCGCCCAGGCCGCGGGCGGCTGGTCGGCGCGTCTGAACAACGAACTCCGCCTGGAACTGGCGCTCTGAAGCCGCTCGCTTGCGGCCGCCCCTCGATTGCATCGAGAACTCGAACGGTAAGGTTCCCGGCAGGCGAATCCGGACACGAGCCGGGATGTTCGGTCCTTCCGCCGGCCGGGCTCCGATCACTGGCGCCGATCGCTCCTGCCCGTGCAAGCCCTTGATTGCGTTGACGACTCAAACCGTAAGGTTCCCGGCAGGTGAGTCCGCGCGCAAGCGTGGATGCTCCGTCCTGCCGCCGGCCAGGACGACGCCGGCGCGGCTCGCCGGCATCGGATGCGAGCGAGAGTCGTCTGCATAACGAGGAATAGATCATGGCCACCATCAGCTTCGCCGGTTACGGCGTCTGGAACAGCACCAACGACGTGACCAGCAAGGTCACCCAGCAGTACGCCAACAAGCAGCGCAAGTTCCTCGCCAACAACGGCGACTACGGCGACCCGGCGCCGGGCGAGCGCAAGTACCTCTACATCGTCTGGAACAACAACGGGGCCACCGACAGCGGCGTGGTCGGCGAAGACGACGATCGCGGCATCATCGTGCCCTGATCGCTGCGGCCGGCGGACTGCCTGCCGCCGGATGCAGCATCGCGCGCCGGTTCTAGCGAGCCGGCGCGCCTGCGGGTTGCGCTCAGGGCTCGCCGGCCGGCAGGGGCTCCTCGTCCTGGTCGTAGGCCGGCGGACTGTAGAAGTTGACCGTCTTCAGCAAAGTCCGGCCGACATTGCGGATCTCGTGGCGTTCGCCGCGCTCGATCAACAACAAACTGCCTGCGGCCAGCGGCTGGCGTCGCCCCTCGACGATCGCCAAGCCCCGCCCGGACACCACGTACAACCATTGATCCGCGCCGCGATGACGATTGTCGGCATCGCCTTCGGCGTCGCCTGGCGCGATCACCATTTCCGCGGCCTGCACCCGGCGCAGGCCGAAGGCCACACGAAAGCCTTCGCCGAATCGAAACCGCTTGTGCTTCATGCGCGTCTCCGCAGTTTCTTCCAGCCTCGCCGGTCAGGCGTTAAGCGCACAGCGACGCGGCGTGAAGAACCCGGCATTCACGTGCATGCCACGCCGCCCCCGCGAGGATCGGGATCTGGCAACCCGGCGACACGAGCGATAAGGCTGTTTTCGATATGACCTGCCCTAGTACGACCCTCCCGTCATGACCGACTCCGGCGCTTCCCGCGTGCGCGTCGGTTGCGCCGGCTGGGCGCTGTCGGCGGCGGTGAAACCCCGCTTCGGCGGTGGCGACAGCGTGCTTGCGATGTATGCGACGCGCTTCGACGCGGTCGAGATCAATTCCTCGTTCTACCGTCCGCACCGGCGCAGCACCTATGAGCGCTGGGGCGATACCGTTCCCGACGATTTCCGCTTCAGCGCCAAGCTGCCGCGCAGCATCACCCACGACGCCGGCCTGCGTGGCGTCGCCGAGCCGCTCAGCGCTTTCATCGACGAAGTCTCCGGCCTGCGCGACAAGCTCGGCGTATTGCTGGTGCAGTTGCCGCCGAGCCTGGCATTCGACGCGGCGGTCGCGGCGCGTTTCTTCGCCATGCTCGAACGTCGCACCGCGGCGTCGGTGGTGTGCGAGCCGCGCCACCGCAGTTGGTTCGAGCCGGCCGCGAGCGAATTGCTGCAGCGGCACGAGGTGGCCCGCGCCGGCGTCGACCCGCCGCAACCGCGCGTCGAGGCAGCCATGCCCAGTGAGGTCGGCGATGTCCGCTATTGGCGCTGGCACGGCTCGCCGCGCATCTACTACAGCGGCTATGACGAGCCGCGGCTGCGCGGCATGGCCGAGGCGGCTTGCGGTAGCCGTCGCCGCAGTGCCGAGACCTGGTGCATCTTCGACAACACCGCCGCCGGTCACGCCGTCGGCGACGCCCTGGATTTCCAGGCCTTGTGCACGAGCGCCGCCGATGCATGAAGGACCGTCGATCATCATTCTGCGCGAACTGCTGGCGCCCTATGTGCACAAGACCGTGCGCAAGGTCGCTGGAGACGCGCCGATCGACATCGAGCGCATGCGCGGCCGCCGGATCCTCGATATCCGCAGTTGGGGCAAGCACCTGTTGATCGAGTTTTCCGGGTTCAGCCTGCGCGTGCATCTGCTGCTGTTCGGCAGCTGTTCGATCGGCCGGCCCAAGTCGCAGAAGCCGCGTTTGTCCCTGTATTTCGCCCGCGACGAACCGCATTTCTATGCCTGCTCGGTGAAGTACGTCGAGGGTGAGCTCGACGCAGTCTGCGACTGGGCCGCCGACGTCATGAGCGAAGCCTGGGACGCCGCCGCGGCACGCCGCAAGCTGCGCGCCGACCCCGATCGTTACGCCTGCGAAGCGATGCTCGATCAGACCGTGCTTTCCGGGGCCGGCAACATCATCAAGAACGAGGTCCTGTACCGGGTTCGCGTGCATCCGCTGTCGCGCGTCGGCGCCCTGCCCTCGCGCAAGCTGGCCGCCGGGGTCGCGGAAACCCGCGATTACGGTTTCGAGTGCACTTTGTCGCGCAGTTGGCAGGTGCACACGCGCGAACGCTGTCCAGGTTGCGGCGGCGCCCTGCAGCTGCGCGACCTCGGGCGCAGCCGACGGCGCAGCTTCTACTGCGAGCGCTGCCAAGTGCTGTACCGCTCCGGCGAATTGCCCCTCAACGCGCCAAAGCCTTGAGCGCGGCGAGATCGTCGGCCTGCGCCGGCGTCTTGTCGTGGCGCCAGCGCAGGATCCGCGGAAAGCGCACGGCGATGCCGGACTTATGCCGGGTCGAGCGGTTGACCGCCTCGAACCCGAGTTCGAACACGTGCTGCGGCGGCACCGAACGCACCGGCCCGAAGCGCTCGAGGGTATGCGCGCGGATCCAACGGTCCAGGGCCAGGATTTCCTGGTCGTCGAGGCCGGAATAGGCCTTCGCCACCGGCACCAGCGCGCCCCGGTCCCACAACGCGAAGGTGTAGTCGGTGTACAAGGTGCTGCGCCGGCCATGCCCGGACTGGGCATAGATCAACACCGCATCGATGGTCAGCGGATCGATCTTCCACTTCCACCAGTCGCCGCGGCGGCGGCCGCTCTGGTAGGCGGATCCGCGCCGCTTCAGCATCAGTCCCTCGACTCCGAGCCCGCGTGCGCGTTCGCGCACCGCTGCGGCTTCGCTCCAGTCCGCTGCGGCGAGTTCGGTCGACAGCGCGATCGCAGGGTCGCCAAGGGCGTCCAGGAGCTCGGCCAGCGCCGCGCGGCGCTCGGCCAACGGCCGCGGGCGCCAATCCTCGCCGTCCAGTTCCAGCAGGTCGTAAGCCAGGACCCGCACCGGCGTGGACGCCAGCACCTTGGGCCCGGGCTTGCGCCGCTGGATGCGGGTCTGCAGCGCGGTGAACGGCAAGGGACTGTCCTCGCTCTCGTTCCAGCCGAGCAGCTCGCCGTCGACGACGCAGTCGCGCGCAAGCCGCCGCGCCGAGGCTTCGATCTCGGGAAACCGGCCGTCGAGCCGTTCTTCGCCGCGCGACCACAGCACCGTCTCGCCGCGGCGGCGCAGCAACTGCAGACGGATACCGTCCCATTTCCATTCCAATAGCCAATCCGCAAGCGCGCCAAGGGCTTCGACCGGTTGTTCCAGCGGCGAGGCCAGGAAGAACGGATACGGCTGCAGGCGGTCTTCCGCACGTGCCTGCTTCGACAGCAGCTGTTCGACGAAACCCGGCGAGGGCTGCCACGCGCCGAGCATGCGCTGGGCGATCAGGGCGATGTCGACTCCCGACCATTCGGCCAGGGTCTGCTGCACCAGGCGCTGCGAAACGCCGACCCGCAAGGCCCCGGTGAGCAGCTTGTTGAAGACGAAACGCTCGTCGGCCGGCAGCACCCGCCAGCCGGCGACCACCGCTTCGCGCCGCGACTCGGGATCGGCGCCGGCGACCGGCGCGAGCCGTTGCTCGATCCATTCGTGCAAGGGGGTGTCGTCGACGCGGCTCGGCGGGTCGTCGAGCAGCAGGGTCAGGGTTTCGGCGAGGTCGCCGACCTGGTCGTAGCTCTCGTCGACCAGCCACGCCGGCAGCGCCGCCTCGGCCGCGACCCATTCGCGCAGCTCGCGTGTATTGGCGATGCGGCCGAGCTTGTTGCCCGACAGCAACCACAGGGCCCAGGCCAGATCGCGCGGCGCGGCGGCGGCGAAATACGCGGCCAGCGCGGCGCGCTTGTCGGTCGTCGCGGTGCTGCGGTCGAGTTCGCGATACAGCGCGGCGAAGCCCTTCATGCGCCGGCCTCCTCGTGCTCGCCGGGGAACGCGGCGCCGCGGAACGCGTCGACCTGCAGGCCTTGTTCGGCGAGGGTGCGCAGCAAGGCCTCGGAACGGCCGTGGTGGGCGATAACGCGGCCGGCGCCGGTCGCGCGGATCGTCGCCAGCAAGGCCGGCCAGTCGGCGTGATCGGAAACGACGAAGCCGCGATCGACGTTGCGGCGGCGGCGATTGCCGCGGATCCGCATCCAGCCCGAGGCGAAACCGGTCTGTACCCGGCGGAACCGGCGCATCCAGGCCGAGCCCATCGCCGAAGGCGGCGCCAGGATCAGCTCGCCGGCGTAGTCGTGGCGTGGCGCGTCCTCGCTCACCAGCCGCGTCGGCGCCATCGCGATGCCGGCCTGGCGATACACCTCGACCCCGCTCGCGATGGCGCCGTGCAAGGCGACCACGCGCGAATCCAGTGCCCCGAGTTCGGCCAGCAGGCGCTGCGCCTTGCCGAGCGCGTAGCAGAACACCACCGCGGCCTCGCCGCGGTCGGCGCATCGCTGGCGCCATTCGAGGATGTCGCGCACCACGTCGACCGTATCCGGCCAACGATAGATCGGCAGGGCGAAGGTCGATTCGGTGACGAACGCGTCGCACGGCACGACCTCGAACGGCGCGCAGGTGGGATCGGGTTCGCGTTTGTAGTCGCCCGACACCACCCAGACCTGCCCGCCCGCCTCGATCCTGACCTGAGCCGATCCGAGTACGTGACCGGCCGGATGCAGACTGACCCGCGCACCGCCCAGCTCGAACACCTCGCCATAGGCATGGGCCCGATAATGCTGTTCGCCGAGCCGCCAGCGCAGGATCGGCAGACCCTCGACGGTGCTGTGGTATTCGCCCATGCCGACGCGCGCATGATCGCCGTGGCCATGGGTCACCACCGCCCGCGCCACCGGCCGCCAGGGGTCGATATGGAAGTCGCCCCGCGGGCAATACAGGCCTTCCGGGCACACCACGATCAGATCGTCGGACATGCGAGGCAGCCTAGTCGGGCCGACGTCATCGCCACGACAAGAGCGCATGCGTTCGGTGTGAAGGCCCCAGCGGCCGTTCGCGGCGGCCGCTGGCGCTGCAGCTCAGACCTCCGGCCGCAGCCCAGGCATCTGCCGCAGATCAAGCATCCAAGGTGGCGCCGCCGTCCACGCGCAGGTCGTGCAGGGTGATATGCCGCGCCCGGTCCGAAAGCAGGAAACAGACCGCTTCGGCGACATCGTCGGGGTCGGCGATGCGACCGAGCGGAATGCCCAGGCGGAAACGACCGGCGGCGCCATGCAGGATCTCGCGGCGCGCCGCGTCGTCGCGGACGTAGGCGCGCTGCATCGCGGTGTCGGTCGAGCCCGGCGAGACGATGTTGCAGCGCACGCCCTTCGGCGCCAGCTCCAGCGCCAGGCAGCGCAAGTACTGGCTCGCCGCCGCCTTGGACGCGGCATACGCCGACATGCCGCAGCGCGGCGCCGAGGCCGCGTTCGAGCCGACCAGGACGATGCTGCCGCCGCCGCGTGCGACCATTCGCCGCGCGACCGCCCGGGTGGTCGCGAACACGGCGCGGGCGTTGACCGCCATGCACGCTTCCCAGTCGTCGAGGTCGAGCTCGAGCGTTTCGCCGACCCGCAGGATGCCGGCGACATGGGCCAAGTGTTCGATTCCGCCGAAACCCGCTTCGATCTCGGCCACCGCCATATCGACCGCGGCGACATCGGCAAGATCGAGAACGATGGCGTGGACTTGCACGCCCTGGCCGCGCAACCGTGCGGCCAGGGCCTGCAGCGAATCGGCGTCGCGATCGATCAGGGCCAGCCGCGCGCCCTCCCCCGCCAGGCGTTGCGCGGTCGCCGCGCCGATGCCTTGGGCGGCGCCGGTCACCAGCACGGTGCGGCCGGCGAAGTCGCCGGGTTTCGCTACGACAGCGCTCAAACCGCGGCCTCGTCGAAGGCGTCCATGATCCGATGCCGTTCGTCGTGGTAACGGTCTTCGTCCCAGCGGTCTTTCCAGTACGGCACCGCGTACATCATCCGCCGCGGCACGCCGCGCTCGGCGGCGAGAAAATCGCGGATCGCCACCACCTGGGCGCTTTCGCCGGCCAGGGTCACCGATACGCTCTCGGCCTCGTTCCAGGGCAACCGGCGCACCGCCTCCAACAACAGGCGGCTCGCACCGGCGGCGGCGCCGTGGCGCGACAGCCATTGCGCGTTCACGCGCGGGTGCGGCGGCAGCGGCTGCACTTCGCTCGCATCCGGCACTTCTATCAGCACATCGACTTGCGCCGTGGCCGGCAACTTGGCGATCACCGCGCACAGCAACGGATAACTGCTCGGGTCGCCGATCAGCAGAAAACGTTGCGCATGGCCCTGGATCAGATCGGGGCCGCCGGGGCCGGCCAGGCCCAACGGGTCGCCGACGCTGGCGCGCAGGGCCCAGCGCGAGGCCGGGCCGTCGTCGCCGTGCAGGACGATGTCGACGTCGATTTCGTTCGCGTCCGGGTCGATGCGCGCCACCGTATAGGTACGCACGTGCGGACGCGGCGCGTGCTCGGGCCAGGCCGGGCCTCGTTCGCCGATGCCCGGCAGCAGCGGCGTCTCGCCGGCCGCATCGGGAAACCACAACTTGATGTGCGCGCCTTCGCTGCCGCCCGGGAACCCGGCCAGGTCGTCGCCGCCGAGGGTGAAGCGGCGCATCTGCGGGGTCAGCTCGACCGTGCGCAGCACCCGCAGCAAGCGCGGGCGCGGGCGCGGGCGTGCGGCGCTCATGCCGCCTCCGCCGCGGGCGACAGGGCGAACCGTCCGGCGAGTGTCGCGATAGCGATCGCGGGCTCGGCGATCACCGCATCGAGCAGCTCGCACAGCGCGGCGTGGTGCGCCTGCAGGGTCGTCGCATCGTAGGCCCGCGGATTGGCCTCGATGTCGAAGCGGATGCCGTCGGCCATCGGCGAGACGGTGATGTCGAGGTCTTCGACCGAGCCGACCGAGATCGGATGGGCGCGGCTGTGCAGGCCCTCGAACACGAAGCCGCGGTCGAACGGCATCAGGTTGACGACCGGGCCGTAGAGTTGCGCGTGGCCGTCGGCCAGGCCGAGGTCGCGGCGCATCCACTCGTAGTTGTAGCGCTGATGGCGGCGCAGTGCGCGCAGTTCGGCGGCCACTGCGCGGACCAGGCCGTCGAAACCCTGCTGCGGGTCGATGCGCAGGCGCAGCGGCACCACGTTCATCGCCATGCACGGCACCGCAAGCGCCGGCGTGCCGAGCCGGTTCATCACCAACAGGCCCAGGCTGAGGTCGCGGGCGCCGCTGCGCGCATGCAGCCAGGCGAAGATCGAAGCGATCAGCCAGGCCGCCCAATCGACGCCGAGCCCGCGCGCCGCCGCCTGCCAACGCGCGTACTCGGCCGGCGCCAACAGGCTGCGTTGCGAATGCGAGCTGTCGCCGGGCGCGCACTTCGGGCCCAGGGTGACCGGCTCGCCGACGTCGCCGAAGCGCTGGGTCCAGTAATCGCGGTCGGCGAGGTATCGCGGCGAGGTGCGATAGCCGGCCTCCTCGGCGACGGTCGCGGCCAAGGACCAGTCGCGTGGCGGCGCCGCCGCCCGCCCGCCGACCTGCGCCGAATACAACTCGGCGACGCGATGAATCAGCAGCAGATAAGCGAAGCCGTCCAGGGCGATATGGTGGGCGCGCAGATACCACAGGTGGCGATCTTCGCCCAGCGCGATCAGCGCCGTCGCGAACAAGGGCCGCCGGGCCAGGTCGGCGCTGCGCTGCAGGTCCTCCTGCATCCAGGCGCGGGCTTGGCGCCAGGGCTCCTCGCAGTGCGAATGATCCAGCCGCGCGATCGTCACCGGCCGGGACGGGTCCAGGCTTTGCACGACCTCGCCGTCCTGCTCGCGGTAACGCATGTGCAGGGCGTCGCAGGCCGACAAGGTCTCGCGCACCGCGGTTTCCAGCGCGGCGAGGTCCAGCGGGCCGCGCAGTTCGATCGCTTCGGCGGTCCAGAACGAGGGGCTGTCGGGGTCGAGCCGTTGCCCGGCCCACATGCCGTACTGCGGGCCGGTCAACGGCAAGGCATCGCGGTTCGGTTCCATCAGGCCGCCCGTCGCGATTCGATCAACTGCCACCATTCCGAGACGCTGCCGCGTTCGGCCAATTCGACCAGGCCGATGCGCTCGCCGCGGCTCGACCAGCGTTCGAGCAAGGTCATCAAGCGGATCGAGTCGAGGCCGGCCTCGAATGGATTATCGGAGTCGGCGATCTCGGCCAGCGGCACCTCGATGATCTGCGCCAGCTCGGTGCGCAAGGCGATCAGGCTGCGCGGCAGGCCCAGGCCGGTGCCGAGCGCGTCGATGCAGGCGGCGCGGTCGAGCACCACGCCGCAACGGCGCGACACATAGTCCAGCGCCAGCGCATGTTCCTCGGCCGAGAAGTCGGCGACCGCATCGGCGACCAGGAACGGCTGGATATCGTGCATGAAGGCGTCGGCGACGGTCATCATGCAGCCGATGTGGGCGTAGACGCCGCAGACGATCAGCTGGTCGCGGCCCTGCTCGCGCATGCGCTCGCGCAGGTCGCTGGAAACGAAGGCGCTGTAGCGCCATTTGGTCAGCACCACGTCCTGCGGGCGCGGCGCGATTTCCGGCGCGACCGGCGCCAGCTCGGGCCTGGCGGTGATGCCCGGGCCCCACCAGGGCTGCAGCAGGCCGCGTTGCAGCGCGCTCTGCTCGGTCGGCTGCGCGGTATAGACCACCGGCACGCCGGCATCGTCGCAAGCGTCGCGCAAGGCGCGGATGTTCGCCAGCAGATCCGGCACCGGCGCCCGGGCGCGGTCGTAGAAAGCGAGGAAGTACTCCTGCATGTCGTGGATCAGCAGCACCGCGCGGGACGGGTCCGGGCGCCAGTCGACGCGGTTGGCGGGCAACCGGGCGGCGCCCGGCATGGGATAGGCAGCGATGGTCGGAATCGTCATGACAGCGTTTCGGCGAGAAGTGATTGGGTGGGAACCGAGGCGGCGTCCGGCGGAGCGACGAAGCGCATGCGCAGGAGTTTCTTGTCGATCTTGCCGACCGCGGTGCGCGGCAGGCGTTCGATCGGCTCGATGCGGTCGGGAATCTTGAACGCGGCGATGCCGCGGTCGCGCAGGAAGCGCTGCAGCTCGCGCGGGCTCGGCGCCGGCTCGCGCAACACCACGAAGGCGCAGGACTTTTCGCCGAGCCAGCGGTCCGGCATCGCCACCAATGCGGCATCGAACACCGCCGGATGCGCGAGCAGATGGCTCTCGACTTCCTCGGCGGCGATCTTCTCGCCGCCGCGGTTGACCTGATCCTTGGCTCGGCCTTCGACGATCAGATGCCCCGAGGCCAGGCGCCGCACACGGTCGCCGGTGCGGTAGAAACCGTCTTCGGTGAAGGCGCGGGCGTTATGCGCCTCGGCGCGGTAGTAGCCGCGGATCGTGTACGGTCCGCGGGTCAGCAGATGGCCGGTTTCGCCCTCGGCCACCGGCCGATCGTCGTCGTCGACGATGCGGATTTCGTCGTCGGCGCTGATCGGGCGGCCCTGAGTGCTCAGCACCAGTTCCTCGGCATCGTCGTCGCGGGTGTAGTTGACCAGGCCTTCGGCCATGCCGAACACCTGTTGCAGGCGGCAGGCGAACGCGCCCGGCACCCGTCGTGCGACCTCGTCGGCCAAATGCGCACCGCCGATCTGGATGCTGCGCAGGCTGGACAGGTCGTAGCGTTCGCGCGCGCGCGACTCCAGCCAGGCCAGGGCCAGCGAGGGCACCAGCGAAGTCAGGGTCACCCGTTCGGCGGCGATCAGGCCGAAGCAGACATCCGGCTCGGCCTGGCGTGCGAGCACCACCCGGCCGCCGACCTCGAACACCCCGAGCGCACCGGGCGAACTCATCGGAAAATTGTGCGCGCACGGCAGCACGCACAGATACACGCAGTCCCGGTCCAGGCCGCAGATCTCGGCGCTGGCGCGGATGCTGTACAGATAATCGTCGTGGCTGCGCGGAATCAGCTTCGGCACTCCGGTACTGCCGCCGGACAGCTGCAGGAACGCGATCTCGCTCGCGGCCGGTCCGGGCTGCTCGATGGGCGTGTCGTACAAGGAGTCGAAGGCGTGGAATTCCTGCGCCTCGCCGACCACGATCACCTCGTCCAGGCATTGCTGCGAGGCGCGCACCTCGCGCATCAGTTCGCGGTAGTCGAAACCGGCTTCGCGGTCGGCGATCACGCAGGCCCGGGCCTGGGTGTGCTCGACGAAATAAGCGATCTCCGAGCGGCGATGCGCCAGCAAGGCGAACACCGGTATCGCGCCGATGCGGAACAAGGCGTAGCAGGCGACGTAGTACTCGCCGAGGTTCGGCAGTTGCAGCACGACCCGGTCGCGCGGGCCGATGCCCAGGCGGGTCAAGCCGGCGGCGAAGCGACGGATTTTGTCGTCGAATTGCGCGTAGCTCCAACGCCGCTCGCCGCAGACCACCGCGATGCGCTCGCCGTGCTCGGCGACGACCTGGGCCAGGCGTTGATACAGGCCGATCCCGGCCCAGTAGCCGAGCGCGCGGTAACGCTCGGCGAACTCCCGCGGCCACGGCGTGCAGCCCTCGAGCAAATCCATGCCGCTCATGCCCTGCCCTCCGCGCCGCTCGCCTCCACCGCCTGCGCCAGCCCCATCGCATTGAGCATCGTGCCGAGCTTGGCGGTGGTCTCGGCCAGTTCGGCATCGGGTTCGGAGCCGGCGACGATGCCGGCGCCGGCGAACACCGTCGCACGGTCTTCCTCGACCATGGCGCAGCGGATCGTCACCGCCCACTCGCCGTCGCCTTCGGCGTCGCACCAGCCGACCAGGCCGGTGAACAGGCCGCGGTCGTAGCCTTCCAGTTCGTGGATCACGCCGCGCGCCGGCTCGGTCGGATAGCCGCAGACCGCCGGGGTCGGGTGCAAGGCCAGCGCCAGGCGCAGCGAGTTCGTATTCGGATCGATCAACTCGCCGTCGACCACGCTGGACAGATGCCACATGGTCGGCGTCGCCACCAGCGACGGTGTCTTCGGCACCCGCAGAGTCCGGCAGTACGGGCGCAGGGCGGCGGCGACCGCATCGACGACCAGGGCATGCTCGTAGCGGTCCTTGGCCGATTCGAGCAGGCCGCGCGCACGGCGCTGGTCTTCCTCGGCATCGGCGACGCGCGGGATCGAACCGGCCAACGGGTTCGACACCACCCGGGTGCCGCGCTTGGACAGCAGCAGCTCCGGGCTGGAGCCGATCAGACAGGCCTTCGGCCCGGCCGCGCCGGCCAGATCCATCGCGAAGGTGTAGGCGCCGGGCGCCCGCGTCAGCAATTGCGCGAGCAACTGCGGCACGTCGACCCGTGCAGCGATGCGCAGGCTGCGCGACATCACCACCTTGCTGATGCCACCGTCGTGGATGCGGTCGAGGGAGCGCTCGACGTTGCGCTTGAACTGCGCGGGCGCCGGCACCGACTCGACCCGCGGCGCGGACTTCTGATCCGGCGGCAGCGAACTCAAGGCGGCGCCGCGATGACGCGCACGTCCTACGGCGAACGCAGCCTGCGACGGCACCCACAGGCAGGACGCTTCCGAGGCGCTGAACGGCACCGCGCCCATCAACGGCAGGCGCCCGATATCGACGGCCACCCGCGCCAGCAAGCGCTCGGATTCGCTGGCCAGGCCGGCGTCGATCGAGTGCACCAGAGTTTCCAGCACGCCGCGCGCATGCAGTTGATGCGTCGCCGACGAGAACAACGAATCGTGCGCCAGATAGCTCGACAACAACGCCGGCGTCGCCGGCGAGCGTGCGCCGTGGCTGGGCGCTTCCACCGCCGCCAGGGCAAGCGTTTCGCCGCTCATCGCCCGCCTCCCGCCCGCATGGACACGGCATGGCAAGGGACGAAAACGAACCGTCGCGACGACGCGGCAGACGATCGGACACGGGGGGACGCGCAAGCCGCGCCTCGGTATACGTTCACTGTGATTACCTGCAGGCTCTGGATGGGATCGAGCTTGCGGGCAGGAACGCCGGCTGGCTGAATGATGACGGGCATCGTGCCCGTCATGGAATCGTCGTGCGCCGGCGAGTCGCCGGCTGCGGATTAAAGTACGCCGGGCCACCTGCGTTGGCAAGGTGGGTTTGCGATCGCATCGTCCACTTTCGGCGTCGCCGCATATGAAAAGCGGCGTACTGCGCACGCTTTCACACGATCCGGCGCAGCTGCGCGTCGCACGGCGGGAATGCCGGCCTGCGACGCGCGTCACAACCGGTGCGCCTCGGTGTTCTCCGTCGACGATCCTGGTCATGGATGTTGTCGATCAGCACGTCGACGTTCGCCGCCGGCGGACCCGGCATCAGCGCGTACATCTGTTTGACCGCGTGCAGCCGAGCTCGTGGAAGGCGCTGAACGGAATGCCGGCACGCGTGCGAGATTCATGATCGGCTCCAGCCGCGATAAGACTCTAAGGTCTCTGGATGCCCGCCTTCGCGGGGGTGACGATGGGAGCAACGTCGGCTGCCCGAATGATGCGGTTCACATGCGTCGAGGCTGCTCGCTTCTGCCCCTCCTCCCCGCGCTGGCGGGCTCCAAGGCCTCACCGCGACATCGTTCACCAGCCTTTGCCCTCCCATCTGTACACGGGCGACGGCAGACATGCCGCGGCAGGAAACCCGGCGATACCGGATAATCCCCGCCGGTTCGCCGTTCCGTCGCCTGCGCATGCCTGTCTTGCACCGTCTGCTGCTGTTGTTCGTCCTCGCCACCGCCGGTCCGGCCGGCTACGCGGCCGTGCGCGAGGTCACCCTGCCGGAGCGCTGGGTTCATGGCGCGCCCGGCGAACCCAGCCTGCAGGTGCACGAGGCCGCGCCCGGGTTCTGGATCCTGCGCCAGTCCAAGACCAGCAATTTCGAAGCGCCGTTCCTGTACCTGTTGGCGGGCGATCGACGGGCCTTGCTGCTCGACTCCGGCGCGGAACCCGGTGCCGGCAGCGAGCTGCCCCTGCGCGCGACCGTCGATCGCTTGCTCGGCGAGTGGCAGCGCCGGCACCGGCTCGACACCCTGCCGCTGGTGGTCGCGCACAGCCACGCTCATCGCGACCACGTCCATGGCGATGCCCAGTTCCGCGACCGTCCCGACACCCAGGTGGTCGGCACCCGGCCGCAGCAGGTCGCCGCGTTCTTCGGCCTCGACCGCTGGCCCGAGGGCGAGGCCGGCTTCGACCTCGGCGGCCGCGCGCTCACCGTGTTGCCCTTGCCGGGCCATGAGCCCGCGCACATCGCGATCTACGATGCGCAAACCGCGAGCCTGTTCAGCGGGGACAGCCTGTATCCGGGTCTGCTGACCGTACGCGACTGGCCCGCCTATCGGGCCAGCGCGGCGCGCCTGGCGTCCTTCGCGCAACGCCACCGCGTCGAGCGCGTGCTCGGCGCGCACATCGAGATGAGCGCCCGACCCGGCCAGTTTTACCCGCTCGGCAGCGCCTATCAGCCCGACGAACGCGCGCTCGCCCTCGATGCCTCGAGCCTGGCGCGATGGCAGCGGGTCTGCGCCGGGCTCGGCGATTTCCTCCATCAAGAAGTGGACGACGAGTTCGTCCTGGCGCGCATCGCTCAACCCGGCGAGTTCGCCGACCGACCGAACACCCACGGCATGCTGGTCGTCGGCACCGATGTGGTCTATCTCTCGCACCTGCCGATGTTCCATCGCCCGCACGATTACCAGTTGATCTTCGAGGGCGGCCTGCCCGATGCAGCGCTGCAGCGATACCGCGCCGATGCCAACTCGCATCCGGGCGAGTACTACACCCTGGCGCCGAGCGAACGATGGGTCCTGCCCGATACCATCCGTCGCGACGGCCGTTTCAAGGCGGATCTGTACCGCGGCCATTTCGAACGCGGCGGGACGCGGATCCTCACCGGCATCGAGGTCGAGGTCGGCCGGATCGTGCACTTCCGCCGTTTCGAGCCCGGACGCAAGCCGCAGCCGCGGCAATGGATCGCTTTCGGCCGCGGCCGCGAGCACTTCGTCGCTCATCGGATCGAAGGCGCGCCCGACATGGACCAGGTCGTGCAGGTGGCGACACCGCACGGCGAAGGCGAGCGCGTGATCGCCGAACCCCGCGCCGCGGCGAGCAGCGGCGAGCTCAAGGCCGGCGACCGCATCGGCGGCGCGACGGTCGAGCGCGTGCTGTATACCGAGTACAGCGACCTCGCCCGCTGAGGTTATGGGTTCGCCGCGCGGCAACCTTCCCATCGTGTCGGCCGCGGCTCTCACGAACGGTTAACGCGGCGATACCGAAAACCGTTGAAACTGACGCGCCTCCTGCCCCATCCTGTACCGTCTCCGGTCCGACGCTCCATGGCCTATTTCCCGCTCCTGCTGCGCCTGCTGCTGATCGTCGCGATCAGCCTCAACGGCTATGCCGCGGCCGCGATGTCGGTGGGCGGTGCCCATGCCATGCATGCCGGTATGACGAGCATGGCCGGGCCGACGATGGCGATGAACGCTCAGCCGGATACGATGGCGGACGTCGAACCTGGCATGACCATGAATGGCGATTGCCATGAGATGGACGGGGAAATGGACGAGACCCCTGCCCTCGCCGCGCAGCCGCAAGCGCCGGCCGCGCCGGACCCGACACCCGACGAGGACTGCTGCGGCAAGTACCGCTGCCAGTGCGACTGCCTGCAGGCGGTCGCGATCGTCCGCATCGCCTTGCCGATAGCGCCGCAGCTGTCCGACAGCTTGCTGGCCTTGCCGGTCGAAGCCGCCGCGCCCAAGGGCGTGTCGAGCCTGCCGATCCGGCCTCCGATCGCCTGAATCGCTCGGCCGGGGCTGTGCCCGGCCCGTGGCCCGACGCTCGTCGAGCGCGCTCGCCACCCGACCGCGCAAGCCTCTTCCTGGCCGGTTCGACCGGCCGGCACGGATTGCGCGCTTCGCAACACCGTTGCGACTCTTCCGCCAACAGGCAGAACACCATGAACCGATACAACCGCTTCGACGGCGCCGCGCCGATCGATGCCGGCCGCCGCCGCTTCGTCACCGGCCTGGCCGCGGGCGGCCTCGCCGCAGGCAGCGGCCTGTGGCATTCCGCATTCGCCTCGACCGGCCTGGCCGGTACCGCTCAGACCCTGCGCGGCACCGAGTTCGATCTTTCGATCGGCGCCGCACCGGTCAATTTCACCGGCCGCACGCGCCCGGCGATCACTGTCAACGGCACCCTGCCGGCGCCGATCCTGCGCTGGCGCGAGGGCGACACCGTCACCTTGCGCGTCGCCAACCGCCTGGCCGAGGGCATGTCCTCGATCCACTGGCACGGCCTGATCCTGCCGTCCAACATGGACGGTGTGCCGGGTTTCAGTTTCGACGGCATCCATCCCGGCGAGACCTATACCTATCGCTTCCGGGTCGGCCAGTCGGGCACTTACTGGTACCACAGCCACTCGCTGTTCCAGGAACAGGCCGGCCTGTACGGCGCGATCGTGATCGACCCGCGCGAGGCCGCGCCCTTCCATTTCGATCGCGAGCACGTGGTGCTGCTGTCGGACTGGACCGACCTCGACCCGGGCGCGCTGTTCCGGCGCTTGAAGAAGATGTCGAGCTACGACAACTACTACAAGCGCACGGTCGGCGACTTCATGCGCGATGCGCGCGAGCGCGGCCTCGCCGCGACCCTGCGCGACCGCGGCGAATGGGGCCGCATGCGCATGACCCCGACCGACCTGTCCGACGTCAACGGCCACACCTATACCTATCTGCTCAACGGCGTCGCGCCCGCGGGCAACTGGACCGGCCTGTTCCGTCCCGGAGAGAAAGTGCTGCTGCGCTTCGTCAACGGCTCGGCGATGACCTACTTCGACGTGCGCATCCCCGGCCTGAAGATGACCGTGGTCGCCGCCGACGGCCAGTACATCCACCCGGTCACGGTCGACGAGTTCCGCATCGCCGTCGCCGAGACCTTCGATGTATTGGTCGAGCCCTCGGGCCAGGACGCCTACACCATATTCGCCCAGGACAACGCCCGCACCGGACACGCGCGCGGCACCCTGGCGCTGCGCGACGGCCTGCAGGCCGAGGTGCCGCGCAACGACCCGCGTCCGCTGCTGACCATGGACGACATGGGCCACGGCGGCATGCAGCATGGCGGCATGCACGGCAGCGGCCACGGCATGTCGCAGATGAAGGGCATGGAAGGCGGCTGCGGCGCGAACATGGGCATGGCCGGCATGAATCATTCGGCGCACGGCAGCCCGGCGGGCAAGCCGGCGACGGGCGACGAACGCCTGATCGACATGCGCGCGATGGCGACTTCGGCGAAGCTCGACGACCCCGGCATCGGCCTGCGCGACAACGGCCGCAAGGTGCTGACCTATGCCGACCTGCGCAGCCTGTTCGACGACCCCGACGGTCGCGAGCCCGGCCGCGAAATCGAGCTGCACCTCACCGGCCACATGGAGAAATTCGCCTGGTCCTTCGACGGCCAGAAATTCGAAGGCGCCGAACCGATCCGCATGACCTACGGCGAACGCCTGCGCATCGTGCTGATCAACGACACCATGATGACCCACCCGATTCACCTGCACGGCCTGTGGAGCGACCTGGAGAACGAGCAAGGCGAGTTCCAGGTACGCAAGCACACCATCGACATGCCGCCGGGCACCCGGCGCAGCTACCGGGTGCGCGCCGATGCGCTCGGGCGCTGGGCCTATCACTGCCACCTGCTGTATCACATGGAAGCCGGGATGATGCGCGAAGTGAGGGTCGAAGAATGAAGACCTCGACCGCTTTGCGCGGCTCCGCGCTGACCCTGGCCTTGCTGTGGGCCGGCGGCGTCGGCGCCCAGACGATGGATCGTACCGATCACCGCGCGCATGCCGCGCAGCCCGTCGGCGGCCGGCCCGCGGCCGCGCCCGCCGCGGCCGATGCGAAGGTGCCGGCGGATTCGTCGATGATTCACTCGCCGATGACTCACTCGTCGATGGATCACTCGTCGATGGATCACTCGTCGATGGATCACTCGCAGATGGATCACTCGCAGATGGGCCATGCGACGGCGCAGGACCGGCCGCCGACGCAGGCCCCCGTCGCGTCTCGGCCCGCGGATCATTCCAGGATGGATCACTCGGCGATGGGCCACTCGCAGATGGATCATTCGAAGACGGATCACTCGGGCATGCCCCGCGCGATCGGTGCGCCGCCCGCGAGCGAGCCGCGCGAGCCGATCCCGCCCCCGACCGACGCCGACCGCGCCGCGGCGTTTCCGCCGGTGTCGCACGACATGCGCCACGCCCCGGCGGTCAACAGCTATTTCGTGCTCAACCGCCTGGAGGCGGTCGAGGTCGAACACGGCAGCGCCCATGCCTGGGAGGGCCAAGCCTGGATCGGCACCGATACCGATCGCCTGTGGCTGCGCAGCGAAGGCGAACGCGAACACGGCCGGACCGAGTCGGCCGACCTGGAAGTCCTGTACGGACGCGCGATATCGCCATGGTGGGATCTGGTCGCCGGCCTCAAGCACGACTTCGCACCAGCGGATTCGCAGAGCTGGGCGGCGATCGGCGTGCAGGGACTGTCGCCGTACAAGTTCGAAGTCGCCGCGACCGCCTACATCGGCGAGTCGGGACGCACCGCCTTGAACCTCGAAGCCGAATACGAGTTGCTGCTGACCAATCGGCTGATCCTGCAGCCGCTGGTCGAAGTCGAGCTGTCCGGCCGCGACGATCCGCAACGCGGCATCGGTTCCGGCCTCAGCAGCGTCGAGGCCGGGCTGCGCCTGCGCTACGAGATCACTCGTCGATTCGCGCCCTATGTCGGGGTCGGTTGGGAACACGCCTTCGGCGGCACCGCCGATTACCGCCGCGCTGCCGGCGAACAGGTCGAAGACACCCGCTTGGTCGCCGGCCTGCGGCTGTGGTTCTGAGCGCGCAGCGATCCTGACGGTCCCCGCATGCCAGCGAGCGCGCTCGGCCAACCGCGCCGGGCGCGCCGTCGCAGCGGGCCGGTACGGCCCGGGCTGCAGGCCACCGCGCAAGCCCGCTCCGCAGCCTGGCTGCGGCCTGAAGCTCGGGCGGGTCGCGCCCGCCCCGGCGCTATGGCCTCATCGCGTCGACAGGCTATGATCTTTCCAGGACGAACCGGCTGAGCGAGGAGCATATGTCGATCAATTCCAAGGCCCGCCGCGACGCCAAGAAACGCAAGATCGCCAAGGCCCGCAACGCGCCCCTGCCCGGCCCTAGCATCGAGCCGCACGCCGAATTGCGCGACGCGCAGGGACGTCTGCTCGGCGGCATCGTGCGTCGCGAGGGCGAATGGACGCTCGGTCTCGGCGGCCGCATCGTCGGCGGTTCGGAAAGCGCGGCGCGGGTCCTCGCCCTGCTCGAACGCGCCGCATCGCTGCACCGCGGCGAAGGGCGCGAAGTCAGCCTGGGCTGCTCCGCCGCGCTGCGCACCGCGGCGCAGACCGAAGTGGCCGAACGCGGCCTGAGCTTCGAGGAGTTCCGGGTCGAGCTGGAAAAGGAACTTGCGATCGAGCCGCAGCCGGGATTCGGCGGCCTGCACGAGGCCAGCGAAGTCCGTCACTGAGTTTCCGCGCGGCCTGCCCTGCGGCGCCGGCTTTGCATCGCCTGCTGTGAATCTCACGATCACCCGGCGACGACACCGCAACGGTTCTGCTAGGCGCATGTCGCCCCGGCTCGCCTACCCATGGACCTGAAAAGCGGCTACCCGTTCTGGGCGATCCGCAACGGTCTCATGCATGCGTTTCCACGCTTGGGCGAAGACCTGCGCTGCGAGGTCGCGGTGATCGGCGGCGGCATCAGCGGCGCGCTGATCGCCGACGAACTCGCCGCGCACGGCCACGACGTCGCCGTGTTCGAACAACGCGACGCCGGTTGGGGCAGCACCGCCGCGAGCACCGCCCTGCTGCAATACGAAATCGACACGCATCTGGTCGACCTGTGCCGGCAATACGGCGAGGACCAGGCCGCCCTCGCCTATCGCGCCTGCGCCGAAGCCATCCCGGCGCTGCAGGCGGTCGCACGCGGCTTGCGCGATGTCGACTTCCGTCGCTGCTCAAGCCTGTATTTCGCCAGCAAGCCGGGCCACCTGCCGCTGCTGCGCAAAGAGGCCGCATTGCGTCAAGCGCACGGCCTGCAGTTGCGTTGGCTCGACCGGCAACAACTGGCCGGCGACTACGGGCTGCAGGCGCCGGGCGCGATCCTCAGCGCCTGCGCCGCGTCGGTCGATCCGTATCGATTGACCTTGCGCTTGTTGGCGCGCCTGCAGCGGCGCGGGGTCGGCGTGTACGACCGCACCCGCATCGAGCGACTGCGTGCGACCTCGCGGTCGATCGAACTGCGCACCGAACAGGGCCTGCGCGTTCGCGCCGACCACCTCGTGATCGCGGCCGGCTACGCGGGCCAGCACTGGCTCAAGCAACGCCTGGCGCGCAATCGCAGCAGCTATGCCTTCGTCACCGATCCGCTCGAACCCGAGCAATTGGGGCGGCTCGGCAAGACCCTGGTCTGGGAATCGGCGCGGCCGTATCTGTATCTGCGCGGCACCGGCGACGGCCGCCTCGTGGTCGGCGGCTGCGACGATGCGATCGACCTGCCGGCGCGGCGCGACCGCCGGGTCGAGTCGCGCGCGAGCAAGCTGGTGCGCCAGGTCGGCCGGCGTTTTCCCGGCCTGCAGCTGCAACCGGCCTTCGCCTGGGCCGGCACCTTCGCCGAAACCGCCGACGGGCTGCCCTGGTTCGGCGCGCACCCGCAATACGGCCCGCGCGTGCAGTTCGCGATGGCGTACGGCGGCAACGGCATCACCTACTGCATGATCGGCGCCGGCCTGCTGCGCGCGGCGATCGAGCGCCGGCCGCATCCGCTCGCAAGGTTGTTCTCGTTCGAACGTGCCGGCTGAGGCGACACCGGGCCGGAGACGAAGAAACGGGCCGCGATGCGGCCCGTTTCGTTTTATGCGGCAAGGCTGAAGCGACCGCCTCGGCGGCGGCGCCTGGCCTGGACGATTACGAGCGCACCGGCACCAGAGTGATCTCGACGCGGCGGTTCTGGGCGCGTCCGGCTTCGGTCTCGTTGCTGGCGATCGGACGGGTCTTGCCGGCGCCGGTCAGGATGAAACGGTCGCGCACCAGCCCCTTGGACATCAGGTAATTGCCGACGCTGGCGGCGCGCTGCTCGGACAAACGCTGGTTGACCGCATCGGTGCCGATGCTGTCGGTGTGGCCGGCGACCTCGACGATGGTCTGGTTGTACTCGGTCAGGGTGCTGGCGACGTTGTCGAGCACCGAATAGAACTGCGGATCGAGGTTGGCGCTGTTGAAGGCGAAGGTGATGTTGCTCGGCATGTTCAGGGTGATGTTGTCGCCCTGGCGGACCACGTCGACGCCGGTGCCGGCCATGCGGTCGCGCAGCGCGCGTTCCTGGCGGTCCTGGTAGTTGCCGATGGCGCCGCCGGCGAGGCCGCCGACACCGGCGCCGATCAGAGCGCGCTGGCGGCGTTCGGTGGCGTCGTCGCCGCTGAGCAGGCCGGCCGCGACGCCGGCGAGCGCGCCGATCAGGGCGCCCTTCTGGGTGCGGTTCATGCCGCCCTGCTGTTCCGGCGGCGGGTTCTGGCCCGGATACGGTTGCTGCTGGCCGCCGTAGTAGCCGCCACCGCCGGTGGCGCAACCGGCGAGCAACACGGTCATGCTGGCGGCGGCCAGGGCGAGCTTGATCTGGGTGTTCATGGGGAATCCTCGTCTGTGTTGCGGGGCCCCGACAAGCTAATCACGCCCCCGTCGCGGACGAGTGACGAGAACCGGCCACATTCAGGCCGCAGTCGGCCAAGGTCCACATCCACCGAGCTTGGCCCGATAGCGGGCCGCCTCCGAGGGGCGGTCGGATAGCGGTCCGTACCAGCGGAGTCCGGTCGGACAGCGGCCCGCATCAGCGGACCGGGCGGTCACAGCGCGGGCATCAAGGCGTCGGCGGCCTCGGCATTGAGGGCGACGTCCCAATTGCCCATCAGCGACAGATACAGCAGCTTGTCGAACTCGCTGCCGAAGCGCTGGATCACCGCGTCCGGATCCGGGATCAGCTTGCCGTCGGCGATCAGGCCGAAATGCACGCGCCCGTTGTAGCTCAGGATCGAAATGCCGATCCCGATCGAGCCGGTCTGCGGCACCCAGAACATCATCCCGTCGAGCCGGCAGCCGGCCAGGTACAGCGGTTGCTGCGGCCCCGGCACATTGGTCGCGACCGCCGTGGCCTTGCGGCTGAACAGTTCCAGCGCCAAGCCCTGCACCTGCGCCGGGGCCATGCCGAGCGCAGCCAAAAGCCCAAACGCAACAATGGCTTGGCGCGAATTCTTTAGATTATTCATGCACTCCGCGACGCGTTCCACCCGGCGGATCGGGTTGTCCTCGCCGACCGGCAGGTCGAGGAAGACCAGGCCGAAGTGATTGCCGAGCTTGCGCGCGTGTTCGAGCGGGCGCAGGTTCACCGGCACCGTCGCGCGCAAGGTCAGGCCGTCGACGTTGTCGCCGCGCTCGATCATGTAGCTGCGCAGCGCGCCGGCCGCGGTCGCCATCAAGACGTCGTTGACGGTGCAGTCGCAGGCGCGGCCGACCGCCTTGACCTCTTCCAGGTCCAAGGGCTCGGCCCAGGCCACCCGCTTGCTGACGCCGAGCTTGCCGCGCAGCAGCGACGGCGGGTCGTCCGGCAGCGACAGGGCATGCAGCAGTTCGCGGGCGATCTCGCCGCCCTCCTTCGCCAGCATCGCGGCGAGGGTCGGGTCGCGGTACATCTCCATGCTCTTCTCGACCACCTTGCTGCCGAGCTTCATGTAGCGGTCGACCGCACCGACGCGGCGCGCGACTTCGGCGCCGTCCTGCTTGAGCCAGGCATGGGCCAGGTCGCTGCCCTTGGCCGGTTCGGCGGTCGTGTCGGTCAGCGACAGCAGCACCTGGACCAGGGCGATGCCGTCGGCATAGCTGTGGTGGATGCGCGCGATCAGCGCCGAGCCGCCGTTGTAGCGTTCGACCAGGTGGAACTGCCAGAGCGGCCGGCTGCCGTCGAGCGGACTCGACGCGAGTTGGCTGACGAACCGCTCCAGCCCGCGCTTGCCGCCGCGCCCGGGCAAGGCCGTGTGCTGGACGTGCCAGTCGAGGTCGAAGTCTTCGTCGGTCTGCCAATACGCGCCCGCGGCGGTGTCGACCGCTTTCTGGCTGAAACGCGTATAGGCCAGGAAACGCTGCTCGACCACGCGCTTGAGTGCGTCCAGCGACATCGGCTCGGCGAACATCAGCACGCCGGTGATCATCATCGGATTGGTCGAGCGTTCCATTCGCAGCCAGGCCGTATCGACCCGCGACATCGGCTCGCGACGCGCACGCTTGCGCGATGTTGCCCCCGCTTCTGCTTTGGCCATGCGCCCTCCCAAGCGTCAGCGTCGAGTGAATCACGCTGCCGCGAGCGGCGTCAACGCGAGCCGCGCCGAAGCGGGCGCCGCGCGCGCCCGGCGAGCGCATCCGTGATGCGTGACCTGCGTCGCCACGCACGCGGCCGCACCCTGCCCTCAGTCGCGCAGCTTGCGGTAGGCCTCGAGCGCGTCGTCGCGCCCGGCCGCCAGGTCGACCAGTGGCTGCGGCGGATAGTCGGGCGCATGCCGGCGCAACAGCGCCGCATCGCGCCAGGGCGCGAAGCGCAGCGGCACCGGCAGGCCGGCGAGTTCGGGCACCCAGCGCGCGATGTAGTCGCCGTCGGGATCGAACTTCTCCGATTGGGTCACCGGATTGAACACGCGGAAATACGGTGCGGCGTCGGCGCCGGTGCCGGCGACCCATTGCCAGCCCAGGCTGTTGTTGGCCAGGTCGGCGTCGACCAGGGTGTCCCAGAACCAGCGCGCGCCGTGGCGCCAGTGATAGCGCAGGTGCTTGGTCAGATAGCTCGCCACGATCATGCGCACGCGGTTGTGCATCCAGCCGGTGGCCCACAGCTCGCGCATGCCGGCGTCGACGATCGGAACCCCGGTGCGGCCCTGCTGCCAGGCGTCCAGGCGCGGCTGCGACACGCGCGCCCAGTCGAAATCGGCGAAGCGCGGATTGAAGTTCTGCTCCGGCGTGTCCGGAAAGTGATGCAGCAGGTGGTGAGCGAACTCGCGCCAGCCCAGCTCGCGCACCGCCGAGTCGACGTCGCGGGCGTTGCCGGCGTTGCGCTGCTCGCGCAGCGCTTGCGCCACGCGCCACGGCGCGATCTCGCCGAAATGCAGGTGCGGCGACAGCCGTGAAGTGCCGACCCGGTCGGGGCGGTCGCGTTGCTCGTTGTACCCGCGCAAGGCGCCGTCGGCGAAAGTCTCCAAGGCCGCGTGCGCGCCGGCTTCGCCCGGCGTCCAGTGGTGCCAGAACGGTTCGGCCCAGTCGCGCTCCGGCGCCAGCTTGAGCGCGGCCAGGGGCACGCCGTCCGGCCCTTCGCGGGTGCTCGGCAGCGAGGCCGGCGGCTGCCACAGCGGCTCGTCCCTCCAGTTCGCCAGGGCCGAACGCCAGTAAGGCGTGAACACCTTGAACGGCCCGCCTTGCTTGGTGCGCAAGGTCCACGGCTCGAACATCAGCGCACTGTTGAAGCTTTCGACCTCCAAGCCCATGCCGCGCAGGGTCTGCTTGATCTTGGTGTCGCGGCGTTCGATGTGCGGCTCGTAGCGGCGGTTCCAGAACACCGCCTGGGCGTCGGTGGCGAGGATCAGCGATTGCAGGGTGGCCAGGCTCGGGCCGAAGAAATGGCGCAGGTGCGAGCCGCGTTGGCGCAGGTCTCGGTCGAGCGCGGCGAGCGAGCGATGGCGCCAGGCATCCGAGGCCGCACCGGGACGCCAGCCGGCGTGCTCGTCGGGGGCGTGAATGTAGATCGGGATCGGGGTGTAGCCGGCCTCCAGCGCGGCGCGCAACGCGGGATGATCGGCCAGGCGCAAATCGTTGCGGAACCAGATCAGCGCGGTCGCGTTGGCTTCGGGCATTGCGGCAGCCGCGAGGTCGAGGAGGCGGCAGTATGCCGCGTCCTCCGCCGTCCGGAGCGGACGGGGTTCATGCTCGAACCCCGTCCGTGCGACCGGCGCTTACCGAGACTGCAGTTCCGTGATCGCCGCCTGGGTCTGGACCAGGCCCCAGCCGGTGTTGTTGTCGCGGCCGGCCGCGTCCAGGTCGACCGCGGTAGTCGCCAGGGCGTCGCGGACCTGCTGCGCGGTCGCGGTCGGCTTGGCGCTCCACACCACCGCCGCCACGCCGGAGACGTGCGGGGTCGCCATCGAGGTGCCGCTCTTGTTTTCGTAGGCGACGTTGCTGACCGACGGGGTCGCATCGACCGTGGCGGTCTGCCCGGCCAGGGTGGCGATGATGGTTTCGCCGTCGGCCTTGCTGATGCCCACCGCCGGCAGCGTGCTGGTCACCGGCTGCGGCGGCGTCGCCGAGCTGTACAGACCGGCCTGCAGCGGGCCGTCGACGTTGTTGTAGACCACCATCGCCAGGCCGCGACCGGTCTTCACCTTGCTCGCCTTGTCGGTGAAGGTGTTGGTGCCGCGCTGGCACAGCACGACCTTGTTGCGCCAGGTGTTCGACGAGGCGGTGCACTGGCCGCCGTTGACCCAGCCGGCGCTGGCGGTGGTCTGCCTGGAGCCGCTGATCGGGTTGGCGGCGAACTGGCTGTTGCCGACCACCAGCGGATCGTTGGCCAGCGGCGTGGTGCTGTAGGTGTCCACGCCCGGCGCGGCGAGTTCGACTTCGCTGTTGAACTGGGAGAAGTCGGCCTTGGCGTTGTTCTGGTCGATCGCCGCCACCGACACCACGCTCGGGTACGACGCCGGGTAGCTCAGGGTGGCGTTGCCGTCGTTGCCGGCCGCGGCGATGCTCAGCACGCCGTTGTTGGCCAGGGTCTGGAAGGCATTGCTCTCGGTGGCCGAGCTGCCGCCGCCGCCGAGGCTCATGTTGATGACCTTGGCGCCGGCCGCGGCGCAGCGGTTGGCGGCATCGACCAGGGTCGAACTGTAGGTCCACGAGCACTGGCCGTGGCTGCTGCCGTTGTAGCCGTTGCTGCCGAAGATCTTGACGATGTGCAACGAGACCTTGCCCGGGCTGACGCCGACCACGCCGGTGGCGTTGTTGGCCGCGGCGATGGTGCCGGCGACGTGGGTGCCGTGGCCGCAGGTGTCGGTGTTCCAGCCGGTCGGATAGCCGGTCAGGGCGATGCCGGCGAAATCCTCGTGGGTCGAGTTGATGCCCGAGTCGATCACGCAAACCTTGATGCCCTCGCCGGTGGCCGCGCCGGCGTCGATGACGCCGTCGCGATTGGCGTCCCATACGTCGCGGGCCTGGACCTGGTCGATGCCGTAGGGAACGCTCTGCGCCATCGGATAGCGCGGCTGGTCGATCTCGACCGATTCGACCTCGGGGTTATCGCGCAGGGCCCTGACTGCGGCGGCCGACGGCAGGGTCAGCACGGCGGCGTTGAGCTGGTCGAACTGGAAATTGACCGTGGCGTCGCCGCCGTGGAGCGTGGCCAGCTTGGTGCGCAAGGCTTGCACCTTCTGTTGCAGGTTGGCCTGGGCCAGGCCGCGGTTGGCGGCGCCCGCGCCGGCACCGGGCTTGAACTTCACCCAGACCCGGTTCGGGTTCGGGCCTTCGGCGTTGGCCATGCTCGAAGCGACCGTCATCGCCAGGCCCAGACCCAGTGCGCTCACCAAATTGCGTTGCTTCATTCGTGACTCCCCGAGATAGATTGCGGCCCGGACGCGGTCCGGGCCGGTTGGCCGCGTGCGGTCTTGGCCGCGACGCTCCAGCGACGCTAGCGCGCCCGGGGAGGGGCCGGAAATGGGCGAAACCACCCACTGCAATCGTTAATTTGTGATAAAGGCCACAAATTTAAATTAATGAATAGCGGTTTTGGCCGCTAGTAGGGAGGAGGTCCCGTTCATGCGTTGCGACTGTCGCGAACTGGCGTGAGACGGATCCGCGCACCAATGTGCGGCTTACGAAATCGCCAGGCACTGGGCGAGACAGGTTCTCGCCAGCCGACGCGAGAGCGCCGAACCGTCCGGGACGGCCCCCCCGTGACCGCTGCGGACCGCCGCAGCGCTCAGGCTTCGACGAAGCGCACCCGCCGGGTGATCGAGCAGGTCAGCTCGTAGCCGATGGTGCCGCTGGCTTCGGCGATGCGCTCGACCGGCAGTTCCGGGCCCCACAACAGCACCGGGTCGCCGACCCGCGCCTCGGGGATGCCGCGCAGGTCGATCGTCATCAGGTCCATCGAGACCCGGCCGATGACCTGGGTGTCGTGGCCGGCCACGCGCACCGGCGTGCCCGAGGGCGCCGCGCGCGGGTAGCCGTCGCCGTAACCGATCGCGGCGACCCCGACCAGCATGTCCTCGGGGCATTCCCAGGTCGCGGCATAACCGATGCGTTCGCCCTTGCCGACCCGGTTGACCGCGATCAGGCGGGTCGACAGGGTCATCGCCGGACGCAGGCCGAAGTCGGCGCCGGTGCGCCCTTCGACAGCGCTGATGCCGTACAGCAGGCCGCCCGGACGGATCCAGTCGGCGTGCGCATCCGGCCAGCCGAGCACGGCGGCGGAATTGGCCAGCGAGCGCGAACCCGGCAGGTCGGCGGTGGCCGCGGCGAAGGCCTGCAGTTGCTGGCGGGTCTGCGGCTTGTCGAATTCGTCCGAACTGGCGAAGTGATTCATCAGCACGATGCCGTCGGCCACGCTCGCCGCCGCGCTCAGCCGCGCATGGGCTTCGCGCACGTCCTGCGGCGCGAAGCCGAGCCGGTGCATGCCGCTGTCGACTTTGAGCCAGCAGCGGATCGGCTCGCCGGGCCCGGCCTGTTCGAGCATCTCGACCTGGCTGACGTGGTGGACCACGGTCTCCACGCCGAGCCGGCGCAGTTGCGGCAGGTCGTCGGCCTCGTCGAAACCCGACAGCAATACGATCGGCTGCGACAATCCGGCCGCGCGCAGGCGGTCGGCGTCGGACAAGGCGGCCACGCCGAACGCATCGGCGCCTTCGAGCGCGCGCGCCACCCGTTCCAGGCCATGTCCGTAGCCGTCGGCCTTGACCACCGCCATGACGCGGCTGTGCGGCGCCATGCTGCGCGCCTGGGCGAGGTTATGACGCAGCGCGTCGGTGTGGATGCTTGCGGAGGTCGGTCGTGCCATGCGCGCATTCTAGCGGGCGCCGGCGCGCGCCGGCGCGCTCGCGGGCGAGCCGCATGGCGAACGCGCGCAAACCACGCGCCCGGCAAAACCTCGCCATGAAAAAACCGCGCGGGCGAACCCGCGCGGTTTTGGGTCGAGACGTTTTTGGACCTAGACGTTCGGGTCGAGACCGGTCGGGCCGGTCGCAACCGGCCTGGCTCAGTCGCAGCGGCGCTCGATCACGGTCTCGGTCTTGTTCTGCTGGTTCTCCTGGATCTTGCGCCCGGCGAACGCACCGCCGACCGCACCGGCCGCGGTCGCCAGCTTCTTGCCGCTGCCGCCGCCGACCTGGTTGCCCAGCAGGCCGCCCGCGACCGCACCGATCGCGGTGCCGGCGATCTTGTGCTGATCCTTGACCTGCTTCGGACGCTGCACTTCGACGTCGTAGCAACGCGGCTGGTGCGCCTTGGACTTGGACTTGGTCTGCGCGGTCGCCGCGCCGGTCGCCATGACACAGGACATCAGGGCAACGGCGATCGTGGATTTGAGCTTGGAGTTCATGGACTCACCGATAGAGGTATGGACGGAATGCACGATGCGCCCGCATCCGTCACGACTGCGTCAACCCAGTCGCGACGCCGTTCGCGCATGTCGCAAGGCTACCGGCGCGATGCTGAACGCGCGCAGGCGCCGATGCGTGTCGATGCAATCGCGTAGTGAATCTGCGACGGCTTGCGCGTATGTCCGGATAGGCTCTGCCGACTCTGCGTTGCCGGCGCGCATCGACGCTCGCGAGTACGGCACGCGCGACTTCGATTCGAAGCGCACGGTCAGGCTCGCGGGCCGCGACCGTACAGCTACGGCTCGCCGATTCGACCGATGCCTTCGCTCGGCCCGCCGACCGGGTTCGCGGCTGCGTGCGGGTTTGCCGTATAGGCGCACAGCGGCAAGCGCAGAGGCTCGGTTCGAGCGCCGGCGGCTCGCGGCTTGACACCTTGCGACACTTGTCGCATGTTTGCGACACCTGACGCTGGAGCCCCTCCGCGATGATCCGCCCGTCGAACGCCGAACTGGAATTGCTGAAATGCCTGTGGCGCGAAAATGCCTGCAGCGCACGCGAGTTGCACGAGCGCGTCGCGCCGCTGCTGGACTGGTCGTACTCGTCCACGCGCAAGACCCTCGAACGCATGGTCGACAAAGGCCTGGTCGAGGAAGTCGGCGAGCACGGGCTCAACGTCTACCGCGCCGCGGTCGGCAAGGTCGCGGTGCTCGCCGCGCTGAGCAGCGACTTCGCCAAGCGCGTGCTCGAGATCGACGGGCCGCTGCCGACCCAGGCCTTCGCCGACAGCCGGCTGCTCAACGAAGACGAGATCGATCAGCTCGAAGCGTTGCTGCGCGACGGCGAGCCGGAGTCGCGGGCATGAGCTTGCCGAGCCTGGAATTCTGGTCGCTGCACCTGGGCGCCTGTCTGGTCACCGGGCTGCTGGCCTGGGCCCTCGGCCTCGGCCTGCATCGCGCCCTGCGCCTGTCGCACGCCTCGCGCGCTTACTGGCTCGGCGTCTGGACCTTGGCGGCCCTGCCGACCGTCGCGGCGCTCGCCCTGCGTTGGCTCGGATCGGAGGCCTCGGCCTGGCCGATCGCGCCGTCGCTGCCGCTGCCGGTGCTCGACGACGCCGGCGCCTGGCCGGGCCTGGGCGCCGCATCGCCGGCGACGCCGGCCGCGGCAACCGCGTTGCGCGATTGGCTCGAACCCTTGCTGGCCGCCGTGTATCTCGGCGGCGCGTTCGTCGCCGCGCTGCGCTGGTGGTCGGGTCTGCGCGCGGTGCGCCGCATCGTCGCGGCTTCGCGTCCTTTCGAGGACCGATTCGATGGCAGGTTCGACGACCCGTCGGTCGCCGCCGAGTCGCGGCGCCTGCGCGAGGCCGGCATCGAGCTGCGCAGCATCGACGTCGCGACCAGTCCGTTCGCGGTCTGCCTGCCGCGGCCGACCATCCTGGTCCCGGGCGCGTTGGTCGCGCGGATGAGCGGCGAGCAACTGCGCATGGTATTGCGTCACGAAGCCGCCCACCTCGCCCGCCGCGACCCGCAACGCGCCGCCGCGATGCGCCTGGTCCAAGTGCTGCTTTGGTTCGATCCCTTCCTGCGCCTGATCGCGCAACGCGTGCAGGTCGCCGCAGAATTGCGTTGCGACGCCGAGGCCATCGCCGATCGCGCCGATCGCCGCCGCAGCTATGCCCAGGCCTATCTGCAGACCCTGCGCCTTTCCGCTGGCGCGCCGCTGCCGGCGTCGGCCGCGGCGTTCTCGCGCCAGGACCCCGGCCATCACCGCCTGCGCATCGCCCACATGATCGAAGGCGACCGGCGTCGCCGGGCGCCTCCGGCCTTGCGCTGGGTATTGGCGGCGACCGCGCTGGCCGCCGGAGCGGCGATCGCTTCGGTGCAAGTCGCTGCGCCCGGGACCGCCCCGCGCCCCGCTGCGGGCATTTCGTCGGGCATTCCGGCGAGCGCGCCGGCCCAGGCTGCACCGAGCGCGGTCGCCGCCGCGGCCAGCGCCGAGATCGCGTTCGCCTCGCCGATGCGCAAGCCGAGGATCAGCGGCCACTTCGGCGAGGTCGGCCCGCCGCGCAGCAATCCGCACCGCGGCCTCGACTTCGCCGCGCCGCGCGGCACGCCAGTGCATGCGCCGGCCGCCGGCGTGGTGGTCGCCGCCACCGAACGCTACGACAACGCGCCGAACTACGGCACCGTGGTCGTGCTCGATCACGGCGGCGGCTGGCAATCGCTGTACGCCCATCTCGACCGCTACGAAGTCCAGATCGGCCAGCAGGTCGCCAGCGGCGAACGCATCGGCCGGGTCGGCACCACCGGCAAGGTCACCGGTGCGCACGTCCACGTCGAGCTGCTGCGCGACGGCCGACGGGTCGACCCGGAGCCGCTGCTGCGCTGAGTTCGCGGCCATGAGCCGCTGAGTCGTCCCGGCGACGCGCGAACCGCGCCGCCACCCCACCCGGCCTGTTCGCACCGATGCCCCGCTTGCGGGCCGGGCCGGCCTTTGCCCGCGATCTTCGCCGCTCCGCCGCCGCCAAGCACGGCGGCGGCGCGAGTGCGCCTTTCCCTAGGTCCCTATGACATCGATGCCTTTAAATATCCCGACGCCACGGCACGAACATTTGCACAACGCCGGCCGCCTCGCCCTGCTCGCCCAGGCGATGCTGGCCTGCCTGCCGGCTGGCGCTGCGCCGTCCCAGGCCACGCCCTCGCCGGCGGTGCCCGCGACGCCCGTCGCCGAACTCGACACCGTGATCGTCGAAGGCCCGCGCTACGACGCACGCCGAGAGGACACCGCCTCGCGCACCGTGGTGACCCGCGCCGAGCTGCTGGCATTCGGCGACGGCAGCCTCGCCGACGCGATCAAGCGCCTGCCCGGCGTCAGCATCGGCAGAGCGGCGCCGGGCGGCACCGGCGCGATTTCCCTGCGCGGCATGGGCAACGGCTACACCCAGCTACTGATCGACGGGCAGGCCGCGCCGCCCGGTTTCGACCTCGGCGCGTTGTCGCCGGAGATGATCGAACGGGTCGAGATCCTGCGCACTACCACCGCCGACCTGCGCAGCGCTGCGATCGCCGGGACCATCAACCTCGTGCTCGCGCGGCAGGCGCGCCGCGACAGCGACGAGCTCAAGCTGGCTCTCGGCGTGTCGAACGGCCGCCGTCTGCCGAACCTGCACTGGAGCCATTCGCGCCGCGACGGTCATCGCAGCCATTCGCTCGAGGCCTCGCTGCTGCGGCGCGAGTACCTGGTCGAGGAAACCGGCGGCGAAACCGCGCGCGGCCGCGATGGCTCTTTGCGCGCACAACGCAGCACGCGCCTGCGCGTCGACGGCTACCGCGATGCGCTTTCGATCGCGCCGCGCGTCGAGCTGCGCCTGGAAAACGGCGACACCCTGGCCCTGCAGTCTTGGCTCGACGCCAGCCACGCCGGCAAATACGCCGACATCGCCTGGGCGACCTCGCTCGGCCCGGAGCTCGACCATGTCCGCTATCGGCAGTTCACCGGCACCGACGTCGTGCAACTGCGCAACGACCTGCACTGGCGCCATGAGTTCGCCGAGGCCGGCACGCTCAGCAGCAAGTTCGGCCTCAGCGGCCATCGCGAGCGTTCGCGTTTTCGCGAGCAAGGTTATGCGGTCGATACGAGCCGGAACCTCGACGATGCCACCGACGGTCGCTTGCGCGGGTACGGGCTCAGTTCCAGCGGCAAGTACGCCCTGCCCCTGTCCCAGTCCGATGCCGGCGACGGCGGCCGCCACGCGCTCGAACTCGGCTGGGAAACCAGCCTGGAGCGTCGAAGCGAATCGCGCCGGCAGCGACTGCGCGCCATCGCCGGCCGGCCGGAAACGCTCAGCGACCCCGACTTCGACGCCACCCTGCGCCGGCTGGCGCTGTACGCGCAGGACGAATGGAGGCTGAGCCCGCGCTGGTCGCTGTATCTCGGCGCCCGCTGGGAGCGCATGGACACCCGCAGCGAGGGCAACCGCTTCGCCGCCGTGCGCAACGGCTCGAGCGTGCTGTCGCCGGTGCTGCAGTCGTTGTGGAAACTCTCGCCGACCCGCAACGACCAGGTGCGCCTGGGCCTGAGCCGCAGCTATCGCGCGCCGGAACTGCGCTCGCTGATCCCGCGCCCCTACACCTCGACCAACAACCGCGCGCTCAATCCCGACCAGCAAGGCAACCCGGCGCTGCGGCCGGAACTCGCGACCGGCCTCGACCTGGCCTACGAAAAATACTGGGACCGCGGCGCGATGCTAAGTGTCGGCGCCTACTTGCGCGAGATCGACGATCTGATCCGGACCGAGACGCGGCTGATCGAGGAGCGTTGGGTGGCCGTGCCGGGCAACGGCGGCCGCGCCCGCAGTTGGGGCTTGGAAATCGACGGCAAGTTGTCGCTGTCGCGCTGGTTCCCCGCGGTGCCGGTCGACCTGCGCTTCAACCTTGCCCGCAACGAGTCGCGGGTGGACGCCCTGCCCGGCCCGGACAACCGCATCGACAGCCAACCGCGCCTGACCTCGACCCTGGCCGCCGACTATGCGCTCGGCCCGGCCTGGACGTTCGGTGCGAGTTACAGCTACCGCAGCGGCGGACCGGTGCGCACCGGCGCGCACGAGATCGAAAGCGAATCGCCGCGACGCGAACTCGACGCCTATGCCTCGGTCAAGTTGGGCCCGCGCGGCAAGCTGCGCCTGAGCCTGGGCAATCTGCTCGAACGCGACCTCGTCAGCGCGGCGGAGTATTTCGACGAGGAAGGCTGGCAAGGCACGCAGCGGCGCCGTCCCACCTCGCTTTCGCTGCGGGCGCAGCTCGAGATTCCGCTGTAGCCGGATCGTGGGAGAGCCGGTGGCGAAACGACGACGGCACCCTGTCGGTGCCGTCGTGGTGTCTCGCCTGGACCCGGCCAGGCCACCGCGGCGAGGACTACTCGAACGAGCCGATACTGTCGTGGGCGAGATTGTCGAAGCGGGTGTATTCGCCGAAGAACTTCAGCTTCAGCGAACCGGTCGGGCCGCTACGCTGCTTGCCGATGATGACCTCGGCCAGGCCTTTGTCCGGCGAGGTCTCTTTGTTGTAGTAGTCGTCGCGGTAAATGAAGATGATCACGTCCGCGTCCTGCTCGATAGCGCCGGATTCGCGCAGGTCGGCCATCACCGGGCGCTTGTCGGCGCGCTGTTCCAGCGAGCGGTTGAGCTGCGACAGCGCGATCACCGGCAGGTTGAGTTCCTTGGCCAGGTGCTTGAGCGAACGCGAGATCTCGGAGATTTCGGTCGCGCGGTTTTCGCTGTTGCCCGGCACCGACATCAGCTGCAGGTAGTCGATCACGATCAGGCCCAGGTCGTGTTCGCGCTTGAGGCGGCGCGACTTGGCGCGCAGCACCTCCGGCGACAGGCCCGGGGTGTCGTCGATGAAGATCTTGGCTTCGCGCAGTTGGCGGATGGCGCTGGTCACCCGGCTCCAGTCCTCGTCCTCGAGCTGGCCCGAACGCAGGCGCTGCGCGTTGACCCGGCCGACCGAGGAGATCAGGCGCAGGGCAAGCTGGCTCGCCGACATTTCCATCGAGAAGATCGCCACCGCCTTCTTGCTGCGGAACGCGGCGTACTCGGCCATGTTCAGCGCCAGCGTGGTCTTGCCCATCGCCGGACGCGCGGCGAGGATCAACAGGTCGGTCGGTTGCAGACCGGCGGTCATCTCGTCGAATTCGGTGTAGCCCGTCGCCAGGCCGGTGACCGCGCCGCCGCTGGCGTAGCGGGTCTGCAGCACGTCGAAGGCTTCGGACAGAGCCTTGGTGACCGGGGTGAAGTCGGTGCGCCCGCGGGCACCGGCTTCGGCGATCGCGAACACCTGCTGCTCGGCCTTGGCCAGGATCTCGCCGCTGTCGCGGCCGTCGGGCTGGAAGCCGTCGTTGACGATCTCGGTGCCGACCTCGATCAGCTTGCGCATCACCGCCTTGTCGCGAACGATCTCGGCGTAAGCGGTGATGTTGGCGGCCGACGGCGTGGTGCTGGCCAGTTCGATCAGGTAGGCGCCGCCGGCGACCTGTTCGGACAGGCCTTGCGAGTCGAACCATTCGCCCAGGGTCACCGCGTCGAACGGCCGGCTCTTCTCGGCCAGGTCGCGGATCGCGCGGTAGATCAGCTGGTGATCGCGGCGATAGAAGTCTTCCTCGACGATCTGGTCGGCGACCCGGTCGTAGGCGTCGGGCGCGAGCATGAGACCGCCGAGCACGGCCTGTTCGGCCTCGATCGATTGCGGCGGCACCCGGAGCTGGTCCACGCGCTGTTCGGCGCGGGTCTCGAAACGTTTTTCGCTACGGAATCCGCCACGTGCGCTCATCGGAGAAGACGATCCTCGTCGTTCGGCCACAGCTGCGGCCAATCGAGCCGGTCTAGGCTCAGGGGCTGGGGTAGTGGCATGCCGACCGAAAGCCGAACCGCTGCGTCGCGGTCGGACTGCAATCGAGTCGGGCGCACATCGTACTCGGGACGGGCGGCAGGCAGTTGCATACAGATCTGTTATCAAGCTGTGGATAAGCCTGGATAAGTCAGCATCGGTATGCCAGCGCAAGGTCTCAAGGCCTGAGACCACGACGGTCCCAAGCAGAACCCGCAGCCGCTCGTTGCAAAAACGAAGGGCGCCTTTGGGTGCCGGCGGAATGAAACGAAGGGCGCCTTTGGGCGCCGGCGGAATAAAACGAAGGGCGCCTTTCGGCGCCCTTCGCAAGTCTTACGCTCGGGCGCTCGCGATTAAGCGGCTTCGCCCGCGACGATGACCTTGACCGTCACTTCGACGTCGGCGTGCAGGTGGATCAGCACGTCGTACTCGCCGGTGCGGCGGATCGGGCCTTCGCCCATGATCACTTCCGACTTGCCGACTTCGAAGCCGGCCTTGGTCAGCGCCTCGGCGATGTCGCGCGGGGTCACCGAGCCGTACAGCTTGCCTTCGGTCGCGGCGTTGGCGTGGACGGTCACCGAAGCGCCTTCCAGGCGGGCCTTGCGGCCTTCGGCGCCTTCCAGCAGCGACTTGGCCTTGGCTTCGTACTCCGCACGGCGGGTTTCGAAGTCGGCCAGGTTGCTGGCGGTGGCCGGAACGGCCTTGCCCTGCGGCACGAGGAAGTTGCGGCCGTAGCCCGGCTTGACGTTGACCTTGTCGCCGAGGTTGCCGAGGTTGGTGACTTTCTGCAGGAGGATCAGTTGCATGGTCTTGCTCCGTGTTCGTTAGCGGGCCTGTAGGTCCGCAGCGGGATTCGCTGTCCGAATGAAACAAGAAACGAGTGGAGAGGAACGGGTAACGAGTGAACTCGCTCCCCGTTCCTCGGCGGCCAGGCCGCCCACTCGTTCCCGGCTCTTAGGCGTTGTGATTGTCGGTGTACGGGATCAGCGCGAGGAAACGGGCGCGCTTGACCGCCGTGGCCAGCTGGCGCTGGTACTTCGACTTGGTGCCGGTGACGCGGCTCGGCACGATCTTGCCGGTCTCGGTCAGGTACTGGCGCAGGGTGTTGAGATCCTTGTAGTCGATCTCTTTGACGCCTTCGGCGGTGAACTTGCAGAACTTGCGGCGGCGGAAAAACTTGGACATGGGGGCAATCCTCAGGCGGCTTCGGCGTTGTCGTCGGCGTTGTCGGCGGTGCCGACGGCGGTGTCGCTGTCGTCGTCACGACGACGACGCTCACCGCGCTCGCCGCGCTCGGGCTTGTCGCCCTTCTCGTCCTTGAACTTCATGATCAGCGACTGCTCGGTGTCGGCTTCGTCGCGCTTCATGACCAGGTGACGCAGCACGGCGTCGTTGAAACGGAAACCGTCGACGAGCTCGTTGAGCACGGTCTGGGTGACTTCGATGTTCAGCAGGACGTAGTGGGCCTTGACCAAGTTCTCGATCGGATAGGCCAGCTGACGGCGGCCCCAATCTTCGAGACGGTGGATCTTGCCTTCGCCGGCTTCGATCAGCGACTTGTAGCGCTCGATCATGGCGGGCACCTGCTCGCTCTGGTCCGGATGGACCAGGAACACGACTTCGTAATGACGCATGGGTCTGTTTCCTTGTGGATGATGGATCGCCGAGGGCGACCCGGTTCAGCCCCCCGGGGTCCGGATGCGGACGCGGTGGAGCAAGGTCCCGCCCGGCACCAGGCCAGTCGGGAGCCGGAAAGTATGGCAGGGACAAGGGCTTAGGTGCAAATCGAGGACACATGGACCGGCAAACCGCCGCCCAGGCCGCGTTGGCCCGGGGAGTAGGAGCGGTACCTCGGCCATCGCGGCGTTTCGCTGCCGTCCGGGTGGGCGCGGTCGCGGGCCGCTCCTACCCTTTGGATCGACTGCTCGGGGCGTGGCCCGGCGCCGGACCGTCCGGCGCCGGGCTTGTCTCATCGTTTCAGGAGATCAACGCTTCTTCGGCTCGCCGGCCGGTTTCGCCGCTGCGGCCGGCTTCTTGGCCGCGATCCAGGCGTCGATGTGCTTCTCGAGCACCTGCAGCGGCACCGAGCCGGTCGACAGCACTTCGTCGTTGAAGTCGCGCAGGTCGAAGTCCTTGCCCAGCGCCTTGCGCGAGCGCTCGCGCAGCTCGGAGATCTTGAGCTGGCCGATCTTGTAGGCCAGGGCCTGGCCCGGCCAGCCGATGTAGCGGTCGATCTCGTTGACCACGTCCTGCTCGGTCTTGGGCGCGTTGTCCATGAAGAACTTGATCGCCTTGTCGCGGCTCCAGCCCTTGCTGTGCATGCCGGTGTCGACCACCAGCCGGACCGCGCGCCACATGTCGTAGGACAGTTGGCCCATGCGGTCGTAAGGGTCGTCGTACAGGCCCATGTCGTAACCCAGGCGCTCGGCGTACAGACCCCAGCCCTCGCCGTAGGCGACGAAGTAGCCGGTGCGGCGGAACATCGGCGCATCCGGCAGTTCCAGGCCGCGAGCGAACTGGAAATGATGACCGGGCACCGCCTCGTGCAGCGACAGCGGCATCATTTCCCAGGTCGGGCGGACCTCGGGCTTGTACAGGTTGACGTAGTAATAGCCGGCGCGGGTGCCGTCGACTGCGCCCGGCAGGTAATAGGCGGTGGTCGTGTCGGGGGCGACGTTGTCGGGGATCGGGCGCACGCCGTAAGGCTGGCGCGGGATCAGCTTGGAAATCTTGACCAGCTCCGGGTCGATCCGCTTGGAGATCGCCTGGTAGGCCTCGAGCAACGCGGCCGGGGTCTTGTGGAAGAACTTCGGGTCGCTGCGCAGGTAAGCGAAGAACTCCGCCAGCGTGCCCTTGAAGCCGACCTCGGCCTTGACCTTCTCCATCTCGGCGCGGATGCGCGCGACTTCCTTGAGGCCGATCTTGTGGATCGCGTCGGCGCCGAGGTCGGTGGTGGTGAAATCGGCGGCGAGGAAATCGTAGTAGGCCTTGCCGTCGGGCAGGTCGCTGGCGGCGATGCTGGTGCGCGCCGCGGCCAGGTATTCCTTCTCGAAGAAGCCGCCGAACTCGCGGTACGCCGGCACGACGGTTTCGGCGATGACCTTTTTCGCCTCGGCCTGCAGCGCCTTGCGCTCGGCCGCCGGGATGCTGTCGGGGAAACGGTGGAACGGCTTGTAGAACGGGCTCTTGGCCGGGTCCTCGACGATCTGCTTGGCGATCTGGCCCGGCACGCGCTGCATCAGCACGCGCGGCGGGGTGATCCCGGCCTTGGCGCCCTCGCGCAGCAGAATCTGGTTCTGTTCGATCAGCTTCGGCAGAGCGCGCATGCGCGCGAGCCAGTCGCGATAGTCCTTGACCTGCTCGAACGACAAGGCCTCGACCAGGCCGTCGGCGGTCTGCACGCCGCCGCTCTGGCCGACCGGCGCCAGGTATTCGCGGTATTTCTGCCGCTGGATGCTCTTTTCGAGATTCCAGCCGAACACGTCGTAGTTGAGCTGGTCGGCTTCCGACAGTTGGCTGCGGTCGATCGCCCTGAGCCGGGCCAGGGCCTGGCGGTCGCTTTCCTGGCGCGCCTGGATGGCGCTCAGGCTGGCGTCGGTCCAACGGTCGTTATAGCGCTTGTCGCCGTTGAAGCTGGCGCCTTCGGGGTTCTCGCGCAGACCGCGCTCCCACTCCTCGTCGAACAAGCGGTGCAGCGCCTCGGTGGCGGCATTGGCATTGCGCGTCGCGGACGCGGCGCTGCCGGGCGCGGCGACCGCGAGCGGCGCGGCCAGGCCCACGGCGATGGCCGCGGCGAGCAGAACGGGTCGGAGCATGATGCGGATTCCCCAGGAGACCAGCGGCCGAGTCTAGCCCGGCCCCGGGGTCCTGCCGCATGTCGAAAGTTGGCGGCTGGCGCCGTGCGCTCGGCGTCGGGCGATGCCTCGCCGCGGTCGTCGCGAGGTCCCGCAGGCAGGTCGCGCCCTGCCCCGCAGCCTCAGGCCGCGTCGGCTTGAGTGGTGAAGCTTTCGCCGCAACCGCATTCGGCCGCCGCGTTCGGGTTCTGGAACACGAACATCTCGCCCAGGCCCTGCTTGAGGAAGTCGATGCGGGTGCCGTCGACCAGCGGCAGGCTGATCGGGTCGACGTAGATGCGCACGCCGTCCTGCTCGAACACGGTATCGCCTTCGCGCTCGTCGCGGGCCAGATCGGCGGTGTGCTGCCAGCCCGAGCACCCGGTGCGGGTCACGCCGAAGCGCAGGCCCAGGGCGGTCGGCGTTTCGGTCAGGAAATGCTGGACACGGGCGAGAGCGGCGGGGGCGAGGGTCACGGACATGGCGGTACTCGTAGGAATGTTGACTCGATGCCGGCTGCGTCCGGGCCGGACGCCATGGAATGGTAGCAGCCCGGCATCGGCGGGCTGTACCCGATATGGCGGCATTGCGGCCGTGTTCAAGCGCCTCGCAGCGGCCGTTCAGCCCTTCGCGACCGGCCGCGGCGCGCCTCAGTCGCTATGCCCTGCCCCAGCACCGGCCCCTGCGGTTACGGCTGGGGCTGCAGGCGCGGGCGCCGGCTCCGGCGGCGCCATCAGATAGGTGGCGAAGCTGCCGAGCCAGTGGGCGCCGGCGTAATGGCTGTCGCCGACCGCGATCAGGCCCAGTTCGCGATGCACCGCCGCGGCCGCGCGCAAAGCGCCGATCCGGCGGTCGCGCGGCGGCAATCCGGCAGCGATGCCTTCGAGCATCCAGGCCCGGCTCAGGTTGAGGCCGTCTAGGTGGGCGAGCTTGCCGTCCTCGGGATCGAGCACCAGCGCCGGCACCAGCCAGTCGGCGCGGGCGCGGCGCGGCACCTGCGGCAGGAACTCGCGCAGCCAGCGCGCGTATTCGTCCGGTCCCAGCACCCGCCGCATCAGGTCGGCCTCGGCCAGGCACGGCGACAGGAAGTCCTGCCCGGACGGTTCGTAGGCCAGCGGGCAGTCGCGGTCGCCCTGGTAGAAGAAACGCGAGCGGGCGACCAGGGCATCGCGCAGCGCCTGGTCGCCGCTGCGGCGGGTCCAGTCCAGGGCAAGGCCGAAGGCGAAGGCGGTCTGGCTGTGTTCGCCGACGCGGATCGGCCGGGTCAGCTTCGGCAGCCAGCGCAGCAAACGCGCCGCGGCCTCGCGTTCCAGCGGTTCCAGCGCGGCCGCCCACTGCCGCGCCTGCGGGTCGTCCCAGCCACGCAGTTGCGAACCCAGTTGCAGCAGCCAGGCCAGGCCGTAGGGGCGCTCGAAGGTTTCGTCGCTGCCGCGGCGCAGATAGGCCAGTTCGCCGGCGATGTTCTGCGTGGTCAGGTTGCGCGCCAATGCGGCGCGGGCCGGCGCGGCGAACGGCGCCTGCGGGAAACGTTCGATCAGGCGCGCCAGCAACCAATGCCCATGCACCGACGAATGCCAGTCGTAGCAGCCGTAGAACGCCGGGTACAGCGTGCTCGGCGCGGCCACGTCCTTGGCGCCGTCGAGACGATGGCTGATCTTGTTCGGGTATTCGCGGCCGACGCAGCTCAACGCGAGCCCGGCGAAATGGCCGGCGCGGGCCTCGTCGAGCGCCACCACCGGCAAAGGCTCGGGCGCCGCCGCCGCGGCTCCAGCCGTCTGCACGCCTGTCGCCGCCGCCAGGGCGAGCATCCCGCCGGCCCAGCCGCGTCCCGATAGCCCGACCCAACGTCTTACCCGATTCATTCCCGCGCCCCGCCCTTGATCCCGAAGGGCAGTCTAAGGCCGCGGCGACCGGCACGCCTTGTGCCGGCGGCATCCGTTATCATCGCCGTCCTTTACTTTTCACGCGCTGGGGCGGCATCACATGACGGTGGTTAGCGTCGAACAGGCACTCGCGGGCAAGATTCCGGCGGGCGGCGAAGTCACGGTGCGCGGCTGGGTGCGTACCCGTCGCGATTCCAAGGCCGGACTGAGCTTCGTCAACGTCAGCGACGGTTCCTGCTTCGCACCGATCCAGGTCGTGGCGCCGAATACGCTGGGCAACTACGACGAGGAGGTCAAACACCTCACCGCCGGTTGCTCGGTGATCGCCACCGGCACCCTGGTCGCCTCGCAGGGCCAGGGCCAGAACTTCGAGATCCAGGCCTCCAGCCTGCAGGTGGTCGGCTGGGTCGAGAACCCGCTGACCTACCCGATGCAGCCCAAGGCGCACACCCTGGAGTACCTGCGCGAGTTCGCCCACCTGCGCCCGCGCACCAACCTGTTCGGCGCGGTGACCCGCATCCGCCACTGCCTGTCGCAGGCCGTGCACCGGTATTTCCACGAGAACGGCTACTACTGGATCAGCACGCCGATCATCACCACCTCCGACGCCGAGGGCGCCGGCCAGATGTTCCGGGTTTCGACCCTGGACCTGGCCAACCTGCCGCGCGAGAAGGACGGCGCGATCGATTTCTCGCGCGACTTCTTCGGCAAGGAAACTTTCCTGACCGTGTCCGGCCAGCTCAACGTCGAGGCCTACTGCCTGGCGCTGAGCAAGGTCTACACCTTCGGCCCGACCTTCCGCGCCGAAAACAGCAACACCACCCGCCATCTGGCCGAGTTCTGGATGATCGAGCCGGAAATCGCCTTCGCCGACCTGATGGAGAACGCGCGGGTCGCCGAAGATTTCCTCAAGTACCTGTTCCGCGCGGTGCTCGACGAGCGCGGCGACGACATGGCTTTCATCGCCGAACGCGTCCAGCCCGATGCGATCACCCGCCTGGAGACCTTCGTCAACTCGCCGTTCGAGCGCATCGACTACACCGATGCGATCTCGCTGCTGCAGAAGTCGGGGCAGAAGTTCGAGTTCCCGGTCGAATGGGGCCTGGACCTGCAGACCGAGCACGAGCGCTGGCTGACCGAGCAGCACGTCGGCCGCCCGGTGGTGGTGCTGAACTACCCCGAGCACTTCAAGGCCTTCTACATGCGCCTCAACGACGACGGCAAGACCGTCGCGGCGATGGACGTGCTGGCGCCCGGCATCGGCGAGATCATCGGCGGCAGCCAGCGCGAAGAGCGCCTCGACGTGCTCGACACGCGCATGGCCCAGTTCGGCCTGGATCCGGCGCACTACGACTGGTACCGCGATTTCCGCCGCTACGGCACCGTGCCGCACGCCGGTTTCGGGCTCGGCTTCGAGCGCCTGGTGGTCTACGTCTGCGGCCTGAGCAACATCCGCGACGCGATCGCCTACCCGCGCGCGCCGGGCAGCGCCGAGTTCTGATCCGCATCGAATGCTGCGGCTTTGCTTGGCCCGTCATCCCCGCGCAGACGGGGATGACGGGTGAAAGTGCCCAGACAGGCGCAACCGCCGCGGCCTCTCGCCGCTTTACCCCGCCACGGTCGCGGCACATGATGGCGGCCGGCGTCGATTCAGGCCTCCGGGCCGCAGAGGTAAGACCTACGTGATCCTGTTCCTGGCCCTGACCTTCGTCGGTATCGCGATCTCCGCGTTGTGCGCGTTCGCGATCTTCTGGCCGCTGGCCCTGGTCCACCTGCGAGATCGCCACCCCGCCCTGCGCGGCGAACTCGGCGAGGCCGCCTTCGTCGATCCCTCCGCCTGGCGCTGGCTGCTGCGCCAGCGCTATCGCGTCGCCGGCGACCGCAACCTCGACGGCCTGGCTACGCCGGCACGGGTCTCTTTGCTGATCGTGTTCGCCTCGCTGGCCTGCTCGGGCCTGCTCTGGCTGCTTTCCATGATGGTGTCCTGATGACCGAAAACGAATACGAGACCTCTTCCGCGCCGGCCTCCGGCGACGGCCGGTGGTGGCTGGCCACGCTCGGCCGCACCGTGATCTGGGCGCGCCTGCGCGTGCGCGAGGCCGGTACCGCCGAAGTCTTCGACAGCGACGCCAACACCCTGTCCTACGACAGCGAAGACACCGCCCGCGCCGCGCTGATGGATGCCGAATTCGTCGAGCTCGAAGGCCTGGACGAGGACGACGCGCAAGCGCGCGGCTTCGCCCTCGACGAACTGGTGCCGCCGCAGGCCCAGGACGACGAAACCCTGGGCACCCTGATGATCCAGAAACTGCCGCAGCGCCACTGAGCCCGACGCCATGTACCTGCCACGCGCCTTCGCCGAAACCGACCTGGACGCGCTCGATCGCCTGGCCGACGCCTACGACTTCGCCACCCTGATCACCGTGCGCGACGACGCGCCGACCGTCAGCCACCTGCCGCTGCTGTACCGGCGCGACGGCGAGCAGGTCGAACTGCGCGGCCATTGGGCGCGCCCGAATCCGCAGGCGCGCCACGCCGGCCCGGCCCTGGCGATCCTGCAAGGCCCGCATGCCTATGTATCGCCGGGCTGGTACAGCGACAAGGAAAGCGCGGCGCGGGTGCCGACCTGGAACTACGCGGTCGCCCATCTGCACGGCGAGCTGCAGACCTTCGAGGACGAAGCCGGCCTGGCCCAACTCGTCGACGACCTCAGCGTCCGCCACGAACGCCGCATCGGCAGCGACTGGCGCTTCGAAGCCGAACGCGAGGAACTGCGCCGGCAACTGCGCGGCATCGTCGGCTTCCGCTTCCGGGTCGAACGCATCACCCTGAAGTTCAAGCTCAGCCAGAACCATCCCCTGGCCAATCGCGAAAACGTCGCGACCCAATTGCAGGCGCAGGACCGCGACGACAGCCGCGCGGTCGCCGCGCTGATGCGCGAGCGCACGGCCCTGCCGGGCAGCGGAGACTGACATGGATCTGAATCTCAACGGCAAGCATGCCCTGGTCTGCGGCGCCTCCGACGGCATCGGCCGCGCCGCCGCGCACGAGCTGGCCCTGCTCGGCTGCGACGTGACCGTGCTGGCGCGCCGCGCCGACGTCCTGGCCGCGGTCGCGCAGGCTTTGCCGTGCAGCGGCGCGCAGGCCCACGGCTGGATCGCCGCCGACGTCGCCGACACGGCCGCCCTCGCCGCCCAGGTCGAAGCGCTCGCCGCCGGCAAGCCGGTGCAGATCCTGGTCAACAACACCGGCGGCCCGCCCGGCGGCCCGGCGCATACCGCGCTCGACAGCGCCTACCTCGACGCCTTCCAGCGTCACCTGCTCGCCAACCAGACCCTGGTGCGCGCGGTGCTGCCCGGCATGCGTTCGGCGCAATGGGGCCGCGTGGTCAACGTGATCTCGACCTCGGTCAAGGAACCCATCGTCGGCCTCGGCGTGTCCAACACCGTCCGAGGCGCCGTCGCCGGCTGGGCCAAGACCCTCTCGCGCGAACTCGGCGCCGACGGCATCACCGTCAACAACGTCCTGCCCGGCTACACCCAGACCGCGCGCATCGAACAGATCATCGGCGACCGTGCCCGCAACAGCGGCCAGACCCCGGAGGCGGTGATCGAGGCCATGCGCAAGACCGTTCCCGCGAACCGTTTCGCCGCCCCCGCCGAGATCGCCGCCTGCATCGCCTTCCTGTGCTCCCCGGCCGCGGCCTACGTCAACGGCGTCAGCCTGGCGGTCGATGGCGGGCGCATGCAGTCGATTTGATCGGCTGTCGTCATTTGGAAGCGATGCGCCTTCGCCGGGGTAGGAGCGGCGCAAGCCGCGACATCGTTGCAGCGGTCTTGCGGCGTTTCTCTCATTCAATAGATCAAGATCAAGCCCAAAGCTTCCGCCACTAAAGCGGCGGGTCACTTTCTTTTGTCTGAAGCGACAAAAGAAAGTAACCAAAGAAAAGTGCCTTCTGTTTCGAATCAAGAGCCCGCAAGCGCGGTGCCGGCGCGGGGATGCTCCGCACAGGCCATCCATGGCCTGGCTGCGCACGGCCCGCCTCCCTGCGGGTCGCCCTCCGGGTCTGCGGTTGCATCGCGAGTTCGGAGCTGCACCAAGCTGTTCACAGCAAAGGCAAAGGTTCGCCGCTTTAGGGTAGGAGCGGCGCAAGCCGCGACCGCGCCGCAACGGTCTCGCGACGCAAAGACCTTGTGGCTGCGCGGTCGCGACTCACGTCGCTCCTACAGGGGCGGCATCGCAGGCACTCTGGTTCCGGCCTGTCTTTGCCTCTGTCTTACGCCGTGCGTCGCCTCGCACTAAAGAAGGCAATCGAAGACCCGGAGGGCGGCCCGCAGGGAGGCGGGCCGTTTTTCATCGGGACAGGGATGTCCCGTATGTAGATCCCCGCGGAGGCATCGTTCGTGTGGGCCTTGATTCAAAGAAAGAAACTTCTTTGGTTACCTTTCTTTTGTTGCTTATGACAAAAGAAAGTGACCCGCCGCTTTAGTGGCGGAAGCTTTGGGTTTGATCTAGATGTTGATCTATTGAACGAGAGAAGCGCCGCGAGACCGTCGTAGCGATGTCGCGGCTTGCGCCGCTCCTACCCCTGGCGAAAGCACGCCGCTTCGAGGAACGACATAAGCCTTGGTGCCGCTGCGCGTTCCGGGGTCGCGGCTCACGGCGATCCGGCAACGACCTGCGGCGGCACCGATACCCGCCCCCGTCGCGAACGCTCCAGCCACCACACCCCGGCGCTGACGAACAGCCAGGCCAGGAACCACGGCCACGATGCTCCACGCTGCGCCCGCGCCGACGCAGCGCCCGCAGACGACGGCGCGACTTCAAGCGGAAGCTGCGGCGCCTGCGCCATCAACTGCAAGGTCGCCTCGCGCAGTTCGCTCGCGCGCAAGCCCGGGGCCTCGTCGCGGCCTCGCACCGCGAAGGGTAGCGAGCGCTCGCCCTGGCGTAGGGCATGCCAGCCCGCGTCGGTCGGCCAGAACCCGGCGCAGCGTTCGCTGCCGCTGGCCGGGTCGATCAGCAAGGCGATGTCCCGGCCCTGTGGCGTACGTACCAAGGCGCCGTCGCTCAATCCGCACAGCACGATCCGCCGGTCCTGGCGCGCCTCGCCTTGGATCCGCAGCATCGGCTTCGATTGGGGCCGCGCCAGCGCCGCAAACGTGGCGCTCCACCATTGCCCATGCAGGTCGTCGCGGCCGGCCAGGGTCAGACGGAAGCTGTCGCTCAAGGTCCATAGGCCGAGCCGGCCGCGGCCGGCGTTGCGCCAGCTCGCGAAAGCCTGGCCGTCGGCTCCGCGCAGCAGGCTGTGCGCACCGGCGGTATCGATCGAGAGCGCGCGCCGGCTCAACACCGGCAATTCGGCCAGCGCCTCGTCGCGCAGGCGCGGTGCCTCGCGGGTGCCCGGGCCGATGCGGGCGCGGGTCGCCGCTTCGTCCGCGCTGGTCGGCGGCACCCGCATGTCGAGCGAGTCCGCGCCGGTGCCGAGTTCGAAGCCCAGCGCCCGCAGTTGCGCACGCGTACGCGGCGACAAGGGGCCGCCGATGCGCAGCAGTACGCCGAGGCCGTCGCGCATGGCGCCCAACAGCGCGCCGCGTTGCGATTCGCCGAGCCGGTCCCAGACGCGTTCGTCGAGCACCACGAGGTCGAACCCGGCCAGGGTCGATGCGTTCAGGCTCAGCGGCGCATCGCCGAGCTGCAGGCCGGCGCCGACCTCGATCTGGGTGTGCAGCTTGATTCCGGCGTCCGCGGCCCAGCGCCGCAGATACTTCAACTCGGGATTCGGTGCGCCGGCCAGGATCAACACCCGCGGTGGCGGATCGGCGGTCACCCACAACGGCAGTTCGATCTCTTCGACGATGTTCTGGCGCGCATCGCGCAGACGCAACCGGAAGGTCGCCGCTCCCGGCAAGCGCGCGACGGCGCCGACGCGGAAGCCGCCATCCGCCGCGAGCGGGGAGCGGTCGACGCGTTCCAGGCCCGGGTCGAGCAATTCGACGACTGCGCCCGGCACCGCTTCGACCCGACCGCTCGCTTCGAACTCGCCGCCGGCTGCGACCTCGCGCGGCGCCCACAGACCGCTGAATCCGCGAGGCAACGCGGGCGCTCGCCATTCGATGCTCAGGCCGCGAGCCGCGTCGCGATCGCGCGGCTCCAGGCCGGCGCCGAGCAGGCGCAGCTTTTGCGTGCCGGGATGGCGGCGCAGCGCCGTGGCGAGGTCGGGCACGCGTGCGCTGTCGCCGACGGTACGCGCCTCGGGCAAGGCGACTTGGTGTTCGCCGGCGAAGGCGCCATCGCTCGCGCTCGCACCGGCGGTCGCCACCACCAGGGTGCCGGGTTCGTCATGGCGCTGCGGCGGCAACAGCGCGAGATACAGCAACGCCGCCATCAGCGGTTGCGCGATCAGCAACACGCCCAACCGCCAACCGCGCGCACGCGTCCCGGCCCCGTCGCGGTACTGGCGCCGGATCAGGCGCGCCATCGCCAGCACGGCGGCGGCGCCGAGCACGGTGACGATCAGCGTTTCCGGGCTGGCCTGCACCCCGGTATCGAGGTCGATGGCGCCGATCACCGCGACGCCTCCTGCTGCAAAGCTTCGAAATAACGCCGGTCTACGGCGTCGCCCTGCGCGCGCCGCGGCACGCTCGCCGGGGGCCGGGTCAGCAGCGGCCACAGCAGGCGCCGCAACTCGGCGCGGCAGCGCCGGCATTCGGGTTCGTTGCGCAAGGCCTCGAAGGCGGCGGCGAACGCCAGGGGATCGGGCACGCGCGATTCGTGTTCGCGCAGCCAACGCTGCAGGCCGCTGTAGTCGATCGGCGCGAGTTGAGCCGTGCCCGCGCTCGGCTCCAGGTCGCGCCACAGCGATTCGAGCGCGGGATCGGCCGCGTTCGTCGCGATCAGCATTTCGCCGCGTCTCGCCAATCCCTTGCGTTCGCCGCTCAAACGGCGGCTTTCGTCGATCGGCGGCAGCTCGGGGCCGACCCGGGCCAGGTAGATGCGGGTGGCCTGCTGCACCTTCTTGATGAAGCCCAACGCCCTGTAGGCATAGGGCAGCGCCTGCTGCGGATGGCCCTGGCGCAGATGCAGTTCCGACTGCCACATCTCGTCGAGCGCGGCCTTGAGCAGCTTGCGCGTGTCCGGGTCGAGCAGGGTCGCCGCCTCGGCATGATCGTGGGTGTGGCCGAACTGCTCCAGCACCGAGCCTTCCGCGCCGAAAGTCGGCGCCGCCGGCTTCGCCGCATGCGCATGCTCGTCGTGTTCGTCGGCCTCGGGTGCACTCGCGCCCTGGCCCTTGCCCTCGCCCGCATGCGCGTCGTGCGGTTCGGCTTCGTCGCGGTCGTTGGTCGGCAACTGCGGCGCGCCTTCGGACTCTTCGCCGAGGAACTGGCCGTAGCGCAGGCGCAGCAGGCGCTGGTCGACGCCGATCGCATCGGAGCGCTCGACGAACCTGGGCTCGTCGAGCTTGCGCCGCTGTGCGATCAAGGCTTCGGCGTCGATGATGATCTGGCGCTGGCTGCGGAAATACGCCGGCAAGGTGGTCTTGACCATGCCGTCCAGGCCGGTCGCCTCGCTGCCGAGGTCGGCCGGCCAGCGCAGGATCAAGCTCGGGCTCGACGCGGTCTGCGGCTTCGGCGAACGGTTGTCCTCGACGCTGAGCTGGACGATCAGGTCGTCGCCGCTCGCGAAGCCGAGGCTGGCCAGGTCGAGGCGCTGCGCATAGCGTTTGCCGGTCGCGGTGCCGGTGCCGCGCAGGCTCAGGCGTTGCTCGCGGAAGCTGATGTTCTCGCCGCTGCCCTGGGCCAGGGTGATGCGCAACTGCGCATTCGGGGCCAGGCCGTAATCGTCGCTGGCCTCGAACTCCAGCGGCCAGCCGCGCTGGCCCGCGCTCATCAGGCTCAGGCCGCGGTCGGGTTCGAGCACCCGCAGTTGCGGAGCACGGTCGGCGCTGACGTCGAGCCGGTACAGACGTCGCATCTGCGCCTGCGCCGCGCCGGCGGCGACGATCCGATACAGGGCCGGCTTGGCCAGTACGCGTTCGGCGCTCCAGCGCCCGTCGGCCTGGCGGGCGAGCGGCAAGCGCGGACCGTCGTGGAAGACCAGCTCGACCGCCGTCGGCTGCGGTTCGAAACGCAGGTTCCAGCGCAAGCGCGCGTTCTCGGGCACGCGCCCTTCGAGGGTGGGCTCGCTGCGCGGCGGCAAGCGCGTATAGGCCGGCGGGTCGATGCGCAGGCCCTGTTCGATCAGGCGCGGCTGGCCCGGCAGGGCGACGAGCTGCGGCGCCGGCGACAAAGCGTCGAGGCCGTGCTCATCCCTGGACTGGCCTGGCCATAGCAGGATGGCGGCCAAGGCTGCGGCGCCGGCGAAGCCAGACAGGCCGATGCGGCGCGTCGACCAGGCCGGGCGCAGTTCGGGACCGTTCGCGGTTTCGATGCGTTCGCGCAAGCGCGCCTGCTGCAGACGCTGCAGGCCGTTCAAGCCCTCGCCCGCCGCGAACAACAGATCGGCGCTGTCGTCCATGTCGCCACGTGTGGCGTTGAGGCGACGTGCGAGCCAGACCTGATCGAGGCGCAGCGCCCTGCGCCATGCGAAGGCGGCGAACGCCGTGCACAACGTCAGCGCCAGCGACAGCGACGCCGCGACGCCTACCAGACGCCAGGCCAAGCCGGCGCCGGCCGCGGCCCACGGCAGCCACTGCAGCATCAGGTCCGAGGCGCGCCGCCGGCGCGCCGAACCCAAGGCATTCGCGAGGATCGTCGCCGCCGTCATGGCGTCGCCCCGCGTCGTGCGCGCGTCGCCAGCCAACGTTCGCACACGAACGCCAACGCGATCAGCAGCGCCCACCACAGGCGCAGATCGCGCGGCGGCAAGGGATACGCCGCGCCGCCGGTCGCCGGCGCATGTTCCTTCGCCGAAACCCACGCCGGTGCCGGAAGGCTCGACGCGAACAACTCGCGTAAACGCCGCGGAAAGCCGGGCTCGAGCAATTCCGGCATGGCCTGCGGGGTCACCGCGCGGGTCAGCCGCATCAGCCGGCCGTGGCCGAAGGAGACGCCTTCGGCCAGCACCGCGCCGGACCTGTCGCGCCACAACGGTGCACGCGGCGAGGCGGCATCGCTTGGCCAGCCGCTGCCGGCATCGAGCAGCACGCGACCGCCGTTGCGGGCGAACTCGCGCACCTGCGCCGGCACCGCGCCGGGCACCAGCCAGATCAGCTCGCGGCTCTCGGCCGGCAGGGCCTGAGTGCTCGGCGCGACTGAATCCTGCTGCGATGGGGCCGGCTTCGATGGGGCCTGCTTCGATGGGTCCGGCACCGCCGGATCGCGCCAGGCCTCGATAGCGGCACGCAGATACGGCAGGGCCGCGGCGCGATCGGCGGCGTAGCGGATCGCCGGCGACGGCGCGACGATCTCGCGGATCGGGGTAGCGGCCGGCGTCGTGCCGGGCAGCACGCGCCATTCGACCGGCCGGGACAACTGCGGCCGCTGGCCGTCGGCGCCGCCCATGCGCTCGGGCACGAATACGGTCAGTACGGTCGCGGCCGGCAGGTCGGCATCGAGTTCGCGCAGCAGGCTCGACAGCGGCGCGGGCGGCGGCGGTGCGGCGGCGTCCAGATGCGGAAAACCCGGCGCGAGCCAATGCAAGCGCGCATTCGTGGCGACCGCCTGAGCGCGCGCGGCCTGCGCATCGGCGCCGGGCGCGACCACGATCCACGGCCGCGCACTCTCGGCACCGATCAGCACCGGCCTCGCCAGCCACAGCGCGAGCAAGGCCAACAGCAAAAGGCGCAGCAGCAACAGCGGCCATTCGTCGAAGCGGATGCGATGACGCGGCTTGGGCCGATGGCGCAGCCAGCGCAAGGCGGCGAAATCGGTCGGGCGCTGTTCGCTGCGCCGCGCCAGATGGATCAGCAACGGCAGGATCAGGGCCGCCAGGGCGGCCAGCGCGGCGGGCAGCAGCAGGCTCAAGTTCACGCCTGCTCCGCCATGTCGCGGGCGCCGAACAAGCGCCGCAGCGGCAGATCGAGCGCCTCGTCGAGCACGTATTCGGTGTGGCGGATGCCGCAGGCATCGAGGCGGGCGTCGAGCGCCCTGCGCGCGGCGGCGAACCGGTCGAGGAACCCGTCGCGCAAGGCGGCGCCGTCGCCGAGCAACTCCTCGCCGGTCTCGGGGTCGCGGAACCGGTAACCGCCGCGGAACGGGAAGTCGCGCTCCTCCGCGGTCAGGATGCGGATGTTCGCCACCTCGCGCCGCGCCGATGCGAGCCGCTCGGCGACCGCGACGGCGCCCTCATCGGTGCCGTCGTCGAAACCGTCGCCGATCATCAGCACCAGGTCGCCGGCGGCGATGCGTTCCCACAGCGGCCGCAGGCGTTGCGCACGCGGCCAGGCGCCCTGCGCCGACAAGCCGTGCAGTTCCAGCCACAGGCGGTCGCGCTGGCGCGCGCCGGTGGCCGGCGCGACCAGGCGCACGCCGTCGTCGCGCAGCGCGATCAGGCCGAAGCGATCGCCCTGGCGCAGCGCCAGTTCGGCGACACAGGCGGCCAGCGCCTTGGCGGCATCGAGCCGCGACCAGTCCGGGCGCGCCGCATCGTGCTGGTTCATCGACGCGCTGGCGTCGATCAACAGCCAGACCGCGAGCGGGCTCTCGCGTTCGGCTTCGCGCACGAAGAAACGGTCCGAGCGCGCATACAGCTTCCAGTCGACCTGGCGCAGCTCGTCGCCGGGCTCGTAGGCGCGGTACTGGGCGAATTCGAGGCCGGCGCCGCGGCTGCGGCTGTTGTGCAGCCCGATGCCGTGGGTGCCGAACGCGCGCCGCGACGACAGCCGCAGACTGCGCAGCCGCGCCCGCACCGCCGGTGGAATGAAGTCCTTCACGAGGCCTCGGCGACCGCGCTCAGGCGCCCGGGAACGGCACGCCGCGCAGCAAGGCGGCGATCACGTCGTCGGCGCTCTTGAGTTCGGCCTCGGCGGCGAACGACAGCAGCAGGCGGTGACGCATGACCGGCGCGGCCAGGGCGACGATGTCATCGCGGGTCGCGGCGTAGCGCCCGTGCAGCAGCGCCCTCGCCTTCGCCGCCAGCACCAGCGACTGCCCGGCACGCGGACCGGCGCCCCACTTCACCCACTGCCGCACTTCCGGCAAGGCGCTTTCGTCGGGTCGGCTCGCGCGCACGAGCCGGGTGATCCAGATCAGCAGGTCCTCGCCCAGGTGCACTTCGCGCACCCGCGACTGCAGCGCGATCATTTCCTCGCCGCCCATCACCCGCGGCACCTCGGCGCTGCGGGTGCCGGTGGTCTGCAACAGGATGTCGTGCTCTTCGCGCTCGCTCGGATAGCCGACGCGGATATGCAGCAGGAAACGGTCCAACTGCGCTTCCGGCAAGGGATAAGTGCCGGCCTGTTCGAGCGGGTTCTGGGTCGCCAGCACGAAGAACGGCGCCGGCAGCGCATGTGTCACGCCGGCATAGCTGACCGTGCGCTCCTGCATCGCCTCGAGCAAGGCGGCCTGGGTCTTCGGCGGAGTGCGGTTGAGTTCGTCGGCGAGCAGCAGGTGGGTGAAGATCGGCCCAGGCTGGAAGCGGAAATGGCGGTGGCCGGTGCCGTGGTCCTCCTCGAGCAGCTCGGTGCCGAGGATGTCGCTGGGCATCAGGTCGGGGGTGAACTGCACCCGCCGGAACTGCAGTTCCAGCGCCTGCCCGAGCGAGCGCACCAGCAGGGTCTTGCCGAGGCCGGGCACGCCTTCGAGCAGGCAGTGGCCGCCGGCCAGCAGACCGATCAGTAATTGCTCGACCACTTCGTGCTGGCCGACGATCGCCTGGGCGATCGCCTCGCGCAGCGCGCCGAGACGATCGAGCTGCGCCTTCAGTTCGGTTTCGTTGCCGCCGGTTGCCACGTTCGTGTTCATTAGATCGTCCCGAAAGCCAGTGCAGATTCGCTCCGCGTTCTTCAAGCAAGCAACCACAACAGCAACAGCAAATCCCCCGCGTCCGCTGCGCGGTCGCCGCTCCCTTTGTCAAAGGGGCAACAGCAAGCACGCACATCATCACGCGCGCTGCCGATTCCCGATTCCCGATTCCCGAATCCCGAATCTCGAATCTCGAATCCCGAATCCCGAATCCCGAATCCCGAGTCCCGAGCCCCGAGCCCCGAGCCCCGAGCCCCGAGCCCCGAGCATCAAGAGTTCAACGCATACATCACGATATTGACCGCGAACTTGGTGTTGTCCTCGGCCAGGAAGCGTTTGTTGCGCCAGTCGTAGTCCCATTCGCAGCCGTAGTCCTTGTTGCTGTACAGCACGCCGAGGCGGCCGTCGATCTCGATGCCCTGCAGATAGTCGTGAACCAGATCGTCGCCCCAGCCGTTGAGTTCGAAGCCGGTCGCCGGCGGGCCGTCGAAGACGAAGAAGCTGCGGTACAGGGCGTGGTTCTTCGGCAAACGGCGCAGGGCCTTGGCGCCGAAGATCTTCGCCATCTGCGCCTCGAAGGACTTGGCGAACAGGCCGTCGATGTCGTGGTTGCAGTCGTCGACGAAGACGAAACCGCCGTTGCGCACGTAGCGCTCGAAATTGCGGCGCTCGTCGGGGTTGAACTCGACCAGCTTGTGCCCGGCCAGGTAGCAGAACGGCGCGCCTAGCATCTTCGGGTCGGCCAGGGCCAGCACGTGCTCTTTCGGGTCGACCCGCAGGTTGGTGTAGTCGATCAGCGAGGTGATCAGGTTCGCCGGCATGCGCTGGTCGACGTCCCAGTCGCCCGAGTCGTACTTGAGCCGGGTGAACCAGAAGTCGTAGTCTGCGCGAGCGGCCCGTGCCAACGGCGAGTGCGCCAGCCAGGCGCCGGCGGCGCCGCCGAGCATCAGCCGCAGGAACTGCGCCCGGTTCACAGGGCCCTGCCTGCGCCGATCCGGGTGCCCGAGACGAACATGCCCTGCCTCGACCTCATCGGCTACAGCGCACGCGCGGTGTTGATGATGTTGACGCCGTTGAAGCGCGTCGTGCTCGACCCGTGCGAGACCGCCGAGACCTGGCTCGGCTGGCCTTTGCCGTCGAAGAACGAACCGCCGAGGCGGAAATCGCGTTCGTCGCAGACCGCCACGCAGGCGCTCCAGAATTCCGGGGTGCGGATCTGGTAAGCCGCGTCCTCGACCAAGCCGACCACCTGGCCGTTCTTGATCTCGTAGAACAACTGGCCGCCGAACTGGGCGTTGTAGCGCTGCTGGTCGATCGAATACGAACCGCGACCGTGCACGTACAGGCCGCGCTCGACGCCCTTGACCATCTCGGCCACCGTCAGCGGCTGCTTGCCGGGCTTCAGCGAGACGTTGGCCATGCGCTGGAACTGCACGCTCGACCAGGAATCGGCATAGCTGCAGCCGTGCGAGTGCTTGTGGCCGAGCAGATGGGCCTCGTCCCGGGTGGCCTGGTAGTCGACCAGGATGCCGTCGCGGATCAGGTCCCATTCGCGGGTCTTGACGCCTTCGTCGTCGTAGCCGACCGCGCCGAGACTGCCGGGACGGGTCTTGTCGGCGACGAAGTTGACCAGCTCACTGCCGTAGCGATAGCCCTGATCGCGCTTGTCGAGGGTGGCGAAGCTGGTGCCGGCGTAATTGGCCTCGTAGCCGAGCACGCGGTCGAGTTCGAGCGGGTGGCCGACGTTCTCGTGGATGGTCAGGAACAGGTTGGACGGGTCCAGCACCAGGTCGTACTTGCCCGGCTTGACCGACGGCGCCTTGAGCTTGGAGCGGGCGTGCTTCGCCGCGGCGACCGCGTCTTCCATCACATCGTAGGAACGGCCGTAGCCGGTCAGGCCGCCGGGCAGCGCGACCTTGCCGGCCGGCTCGGCGTCGAGGTATTCGTAGCCCATGCCCATCGGCGCCGACAGGCCGTCGCGGGTGCGGAACTTGCCGCTGGCCTTGTCGACCGCGGTCGCGGTGAGCGGCAGCCAGATGCGGTGGATGTCCTGATCGATATAACTGCCGTCGGTGGAGGCGAAATACTTCTGCTCGTTGATCACGAACAGGGTCGAGTTGACGTAGTCGGCGCCGGCCTCGAGCGCGGCGGCGTTGACGCCCAGCAGCAACTCGACCTTGTCCTTGATCGGCACCGCCATCGCGTTCTTGCGCAGCGGCGTGGCCCAACGCACCTCGCCGACGCCGACGACCGGCGCCAGTTCGACCTTGCGCGTCTGTATACGCGCGTTGGCGCGGGCGATCGCGAGCGCCTGGCGGGTGGCCGCCGCGACCGCGTCCGGCGTGGACGTGTCGGTGGCGGCGAAGCCCCAGGCGCCCTGGCTCAGCACGCGGATGCCGACCCCGGCGGACTCGCCGTTGACGATGTTGCGCACCTGCGCTTCGCGGGTCACCACCGATTGGCGCAGGTAGCGGCCGATGCGCACGTCGCAGTAATCCGCCCCTCCCTCGCGCGCGGCGTTCAAGGCGGTGTCGGCCAGGCGCCGCCGGCGCGCGAGGTCGGCCGGTTCGAGCAAGGCCTCGGCGGCGATCGCACGGCCGTAGGGCAGCGTCAGGCCGGCCAGGCCCAGGCCGGTGAAACTGAGGAAATCGCGTCGTTGCATCGGGCGGCTCGGGTCGGCGGAGTCACTGGGCGGACGGCTGAAGGAACGCTGTGGCAGCGAACCGAGGGGGCGGCGCGCACCGGGTCGCCGGCACGCCGCCCCTCAAGAACGGCTCAGACCGCGTCCGACAACGAAGTAAAGGTGAAATCGCGCAATTTCATCGGCGGGATCATCATCACGAACGTCGACTCGTCGCCGGCCACGCGCACCGGCCGGCCAAGCTCCTCGATGTTGTTGAGCATGATCACCGGCGACTCGTTGAAGCGGAAGTTCTTCACCGGGTGCTTGATCACGCCGTTCTCGATGTAGAAGGTGCCGTCGCGGGTCAGCCCGGTCAGCAGCACGGTCTGCGGGTCGACCATGCGGATGTACCAGGTGCGGGTGACCAGGATGCCCTTCTGGGTGCCTTTGATCAGCTCGGCGGTGGACTTGTCGCCGCCGGCCATGAGCAGGTTGCCGGGCGCGCCGACCGCGCGCTTGCCCTGCTTCTTGGCCCAGAAGCGCGAGTAGTCGAGCGCGGTGACCTTGCCGTTCTCGACCACCGACATCTTCTCGCGGGCCAGGCCCTGCGCGTCCCACGGCAGCACCGGCGCGCGCGGGTCCCAGGGGTCGGCGCTGATGTTGACGCGCGGGTCGTAGACCTGCTCGCCGAGCTTGTTGCCGCCGCCCTTCTTCGACAGGAAGCTGCGGCCTTCGTCGGCCTGGCGCGCATCGAAGAAATTCATCATGAACGAGATCAGCCCGGCGGCCGCGGCCGGTTCCAGGATCACCGTGTACTTGCCCGGCTCCAGCGCCTTGGCCTCGGCCGACTCGGTGGCCTTGCGCATGGCGATGCGCACTTCGTTGTCGGCCTTGAACTCGCTGGCGTCCTTGAGGTTGCGCCCGACCCAGCCGGAACCGCGGCCGTCGTCGGTGCGTACGGTGCAGGTGTAGTCGAAGTTGGTCGCCTGCTGGTAGCCGAAGTTGCCCTTGCTGTTGGCCACCGCGACGAAGCTCTGGCCGTCTTCGAGGAAACCGGCGGCGGTGAGCTTGTCGGCGCGGCACGGCGCGATCGAGTCGGCCGCGACCTGGGCGCGGAACTCGGGGGTGATCGCCGCGGTCGAGGCGCTGAAGGTCGGGCTCGGCTTGTAGTCCTGCTTGTCGATCGCCGGCATGAACTCCGGGTTTTGCGGCGCCAACCGGGCCAGGTCCTCGGCGCGGCGGACCACGCGTTCGAGCGCGGCATCGTCGAACTCGTTGATGCTGGCGCTGCCGACGCGGTTGCCGAAGGCCGACTGCACGGCCAGGTTGCTGTTGCTGACGATGCCGCTGGTGGACACGTTGTTGAGGGCGAAGCGGATGTTGCCGGCGATCGAACCGGTCAGGGTCGCGGTGCACTCGTCGGCCTTGGACAGGGCCAGGACCTTGTCGAGAATGGCCTTGGCTTCGGCTTCGGTGAAGATGCTCATGGGTGGATTCTCCTGCGCCGGTCAGCCGAGCTTGCGGGCGGTGTTGATGACGTTGACGCCATTGAAGCGCGCCGTGCTGGAACCGTGCGAGACCGCCGAGACCTGGCCCGGCTGGCCTTTGCCGTCGAAGAACGAGCCGCCGAGGCGGTAGTCGCTTTCGTCGCAGACCGCGACGCAGGAATTCCAGAATTCCGGGGTGCGGATCTGGTAGGCCACGTCCTCGAGCATGCCGGTGATCTTGCCGTTCTTGATCTCGTAGAACAGCTGGCCGCCGAACTGGGCGTTGTAGCGCTGCTGGTCGATCGAGAAGGAGCCGTCGCCGACGATGTAGATGCCGTTCTCGACGTCCTTGATCATGTCGGCGACGCTGAGTTTGTTCTTGCCCGGCGCCAGCGACACGTTGGCCATGCGCTGGAACTGCACGCTCGACCACGAGTCGGCGTAGCAGCAGCCGTCGGACTCGGTCTTGCCGAGGATGTGGGCCTGGTCGCGGATGGTCTGATAGTCGACCAGCACGCCGTCCTTGATCAGGTTCCAGCGCTTGGTCTTGACCCCCTCGTCGTCGTAGCCGACCGCGCCGAGGCTGCCGGGCTGGGTCTTGTCGGCGAACACCGTGACCTGGTCGCTGCCGTACTTGAAGCCGCTCTTGAGCTTGTCGACGGTGGCGAAGCTGGTGCCGGCGAAATTGGCCTCGTAGCCGAGCACGCGGTCGAGTTCGAGCGGATGGCCGATCGATTCGTGGATGGTCAGCCAGGTGTGCGAAGGGTCCAGGACCAGGTCGTACTTGCCCGGCTTGACCGACGGTGCGGTGAGCTTCTGCCGAGCCTGCTTGGCCGCGGCGACCGCGTCTTCGAGCATGTCGTACGAGTTGCTGTAGTTGACCACGCCGTTCGGCGAGACGGTCTTGCCCGAGGCGGCGCCGTCGAGGTACTCGAAGCCCATGCCCATCGGCGAGGACAGGCCTTCGCGGGTGCGGAACTTGCCGCTGGCCTTGTCGATCGCGGTGATCGTCATCGGCGCCCAGATCCGGTGCACGTCCTGGTCGATGTAGGAGCCGTCGGTCGAGGCGAAATACTTCTGCTCGTTGACCAGGAACAGCATCGAGTTGACGAAGTCGGCGCCGGCCTTGACCGCGGCGGCGTTGACGCCGAGCAGCAGCTCGACCTTGTCCTTGATCGGCACTTCCATGGCGTTCTTGCGGATCGGCGTCTTCCACGCCACCTCGCCGACGCCCGGGGTTTTGGCCAGCACCACCGGCTGGGTCTGGGTCTTGGAGTTCGCGCGGGCGATGGCGGCCGCCTGCTGCGCGGCCTGCGCCACGCTCTTGGCGTCCAGCTGGTTGGTCGCGGCGAAGCCCCAGGCGCCGTTGACCAGCACGCGGATACCGATGCCGGTCGACTCGGTGTTGACCACGTTCTGGACCTTGTCCTCGCGGGTGATGACGAACTGGCGCAGGTAGCGACCGATGCGCACGTCGCAGTAGCTCGCGCCCGCGCCGTTCGCCGCGGTCAGCGCGGTGTCGGCGAGCACCTTCTTCTTGGCCACGTCCAGCGGCGTCAACAGGGCTTCGGCGGCGATCGCGCTGCCGTAGGGAATCATCAGCCCGGCGATGCCGAGCCCCGACATGGTCAGGAAGTTGCGTCTATCCACGAGATTGTTTCCGCCGTTGTGGGCCCGATCGGCAGTGCTGGATGCCGCCGCAAGGCATGGATGAAAGTCACCTCTCGGAATGTGCGCAGCGCGCGCGCGGGCAGTCAAGTGCCGGGAGGCAGTGACCGGCGAGGCCGTGGTCGCGACGACCGAGGCGGTCGAAGCGGGACGCGGAGCGCACCGATTCATCTCATTTCGCGGTAATTCGCCTGCCCTGCCGCGCGTCCGCGCCGGTCGTCGCGAATGCGCCGGACGAGTTTTGCTGCAGTGCATCTGGGCCAACAGTCATGCATGACTTTGGTCATGGCCGCGCGCCCACGGACCGGATCGGCAAAGTCGCCGACGGTCGCTCGTTCGCGAAGCCCCCAAAGCGCACGCCACCCCGGACTGCGAACGCTGCGCCCATCCCGGAACGCACGCAGCTGTCGACCCACGCCGTCACGGAAACGCGACCCGCCGCCACCCCTTGCTATGGGCGCTGCCGCGCCCACGCGTTAAGCTTGGCGCATGCACAGATTCCGGCACTGGATCGACGGCCAGGCGCGCGATGCGGCCGGCGGTCGTTGGCTCGATGTCCACGACCCCGCCAATGCGCAAGCGTATGCGCAGGTCGCGGCCGGCGACGCCGCCGACATCGAGCTCGCGGTCGCCGCGGCCCAGGCCGCGTTCCCGGCCTGGTCGGCGCTGCCGCACAGCGAACGTGCGCGTTGGCTCGAAGCCCTGGCCAGCGCCCTGGAGGCGCGCCTGGAGGACTTCGCCCGCGCCGAGTCGCGCGACGCCGGCAAGCCGATCCGGCTCGCCCGCGAGGCCGAGATCCCGCGCGCGGTCTCCAACCTGCGCTTCTTCGCCCATGCCGCGACCCAGTTCGCCAGCGAATCCCACCACGGCCAGGCCGGGCTCAACTACACCCTGCGCGCCCCGCTCGGCGTGGTCGCGACGATCTCGCCGTGGAACCTGCCGCTGTACCTGTTCACCTGGAAGATCGCCCCCGCGCTCGCGGCCGGCAACACGGTGGTCGCCAAACCCTCCGAGGTGACCCCGGCCACCGCCAGCCTGCTCGGCGAACTGGCCGCGCAGATCGGCTTTCCGCAGGGCGTGCTCAACATCGTCCACGGCCTGGGCCCGGAGGTCGGCGAAAGCCTGGTGCGGCACCCGGCGGTGCGCGCGATCTCGTTCACCGGCAGCACCGCGGTCGGCCGGCGCATCGCCGGCATCGCCGCGCCGCTGCTGCGCAAGGTTTCGCTGGAACTCGGCGGCAAAAACCCGACCCTGGTGTTCGCCGACAGCGACTGGCGCGCGCACCTCGACACCCTGGTGCGCTCGGCGTTCCAGAATTCCGGGCAGATCTGCCTGTGCGGTTCGCGGGTGCTGATCGAGCGTTCGATCTACGACGAAGTCCGCGACGCTCTGGTCGAACGCGCGCAGGCGCTGAAGATCGGCGAACCCGCCGAAGAGAGCACCGCGCTCGGCCCGCTGGTGTCGCAGGCGCACTACGACAAGGTCCTGGCCGCGCTCGAGCGCGCGCGGGACGAAGGCGGTCGGGTGCTGTGCGGCGGCCATGCGCTGGACCGGCCGGGCTGGTACGTGGCGCCGACGGTGATCGAGGGCCTCGGCCCGGATTGCGCCAGCAACCGCGAGGAGATCTTCGGCCCGGTCGCGACCCTGCAGGCCTTCGACGACGAGGCTCAGGCACTGGCCCTGGCCAATGCGGGCGACTACGGCCTGTCGGCCTCGGTCTGGACCCGCGATCTCAATCGCGCCCACCGCCTCGCCGCGCAGTTGCGCGTCGGCATGGTCTGGATCAACACCTGGCTGCAACGCGACCTGCGCACGCCGTTCGGCGGCGTCGGCGCGTCCGGCCTCGGCCGCGAAGGCGGCGCCGAGGCCATGCGTTTCTTCACCGACGCCAAGAACGTCGGCCTTCACCTGGGATGACCGTTGTATGACCCCGTTGCACGACCTGCTCGAACGAAACCGCGAATGGTCCGAGCGCATCAGCGCCGAAGACCCTGAATTCTTCGCCCGCCTCTCGCGCCAACAGGCGCCCGAATACCTGTGGATCGGCTGCTCGGACTCGCGCGTGCCGGCCAACCAGATCATCGACATGGCCCCGGGCGAGGTCTTCGTCCACCGCAACATCGCCAACGTCGTAGTCCATACCGATCTCAACTGCCTGTCGGTGATCCAGTTCGCGGTCGACGTGCTCAAGGTCAAGCACATCCTCGTGGTCGGCCATTACGGCTGCGGCGGCGTCCACGCGGCCCTGCACGGCCAGCGCCTGGGCCTGGCCGACAACTGGATCCGCCACGTCGGCGACGTCGCCGACAAGCACGTCGCCTGCATCTCTCACGCCCACGCCGAAGAGCGCCACGACCGCCTGTGCGAGCTCAACGTGATCGAGCAGGTGCAGAACGTCAGCATGACCACCATCGTCCGCGACGCCTGGGCGCGCCAGCAGCCGCTCGCCGTGCACGGCTGGGTCTACAGCCTGCGCAACGGCCGCGTCCACGACACCGGCATGAACGTCGACAGCTTCGAGGCCCTGCAGGACACCTACGAACGCGCCGTCGCCACGGTGCATTCGACCCACGGCGGCTCGCCGCGATGAGCGGCGGCGGCATCAGCGCCCCCAAGGCGCCGCGGCCGGTCGGCCTGTACCCGCATGCGCGCCGGGTCGGGGACTTGCTGTTCCTGTCGGGGATCGGCCCGCGCGACGCCGCCAGCAACGCGATCCCCGGCAACGTTCACGACGCCGACGGCCGGCTGATCGCCTACGACATCGAGCTGCAGTGCCGCTCGGTGTTCGCCAACGTCCGCGCCGTGCTCGAAGCCAGTGGCGCCGGCTGGGACGACCTGGTCGACGTCACCGTCTACCTGACCGACATGGACCGCGACTTCGCCGCCTACAACGCGGTCTGGGCCGAGTACTTCCCGGACCTGGAACGCGCCCCGTGCCGGACCACGCTCGGCATCACCGCGCTGCCGACGCCGATCGCCATCGAACTCAAATGCATCGCCGCCGTCGCCTCGTCGCGGGCCGGCGCACCGCCCGAGGGCACGTGAATGCTTCCTGGACCGATCAACCTCAGCCAGTGGATCGACGAACATCGTCACCTGCTCAAGCCGCCGGTCGGCAACAAGGTGATCTACGCGGGCGACTTCATCGTCATGGTGGTGGGCGGCCCTAACCAGCGCACCGACTATCACTGGGACGAAGGCCCGGAGTGGTTCTACCAGCTCGAAGGCGAGATGGTCCTGCGGATCCAGGAGGATGGAGCGGTGCGCGACATCCCGATCCGCGCCGGCGAAACCTTCCTGCTGCCGCCGCGCGTGCCGCATTCGCCGCAGCGCATGCCCGACTCGGTCGGCCTGGTCATCGAACGCAAGCGCCTGGCCCACGAAGACGACGGCCTGATGTGGTACTGCGAACGCTGCAATCACAAGCTGTACGAAGAATTCTTCCATCTGCACGACATCGAAGCCGACTTCCCGCCGGTGTTCGAGCGTTTCTATTCCTCGCGCGAACATCGGACCTGCATGGACTGCGGCCATCTGAACCCGGCGCCGGGCCGCTACGTGATGCCCGACACCTGAGGCGACGATGCTCAAGATCGACACCCACGCTCACTACCTGCCGCGCGACTGGCCCGATCTGGCGCGCAAGTACGGCGACGAGCGCTTCCCGGTGATCCACCACACCGACGATGGCCGCCATCGCATCTACAAGGACGGCAAGTTCTTCCGCGAGATCTGGTCCAAGACCTGGGACCCGCAGGAGCGCATCGACGATTACGCCCGCTTCGGCGTGCAGGTGCAGGTCATCAGCACCGTGCCGGTGATGTTCAGCTACTGGGCCAAGGCCAACCAGGCGCTCGACCTGCACCAGGCGCTCAACGATCACATGGCCCAGGCCTGCCGCGACTATCCGCGCCATTACGCCGGCATCGGCACGGTGCCGCTGCAGTCGCCGCGGCTGGCGGTGCAGGAACTCGAACGCTGCATGGATCAGCTCGGCCTGCAGGGTTGCCAGATCGGCAGCCACGTCAACGACTGGAACCTCGACGCGCCGGAATTGTTCGAGTTCTTCCAGGCGGCCAGCGATCTCGGCGCGGCGATCCTGGTCCATCCCTGGGACATGATGGGCACGCCGAGCATGCCGAAGTACTGGCTGCCGTGGCTGGTCGGCATGCCGGCCGAGCAATCGCGCGCGGCCTGCTGCCTGGTGTTCGGCGGCGTGCTCGAACGCCTGCCGAAGCTGAAGATCTGCCTGGCTCACGGCGGCGGCAGTTTTCCCTACACGATCGGCCGCATCGAACACGGCTTCAACATGCGCCCGGACCTGGTCGCGACCGACAACCCGCGCAACCCGCGCGATTACCTGAACCAGTTCTATTTCGATTCCTGGGTCGCCGACCCGCGCGCGCTCGAATACCTGCTCGACACCTGCGGCGTGTCGCGGGTGATGCTCGGCACCGACTACCCGTTCCCGCTCGGCGAGCAGACGCCCGGCGCCGGCATCGCCTCGCTCGATCTCCCGCCCGCCGACCAGGCGCGGCTGTATCACGGCACCGCGCTGGAATGGCTGGGGCTGTCGAAGTCGCGCTTCGAGTGAGGGCCGGCGCAGTACGTCCGCCCCCTCGCCCCTCCTCACCGCTGCACGTTTCCAGGCCTTTCCCGTGACCGATCTGTCGTCCCCCGCTCATGCCGCCGCGCTCGACGCCGCCGACCCGCTGCCGAGCCTGCGCGGCGAATTCCTGATTCCGCGCCACGGCGACCGGGAGCAGGCCTACTTCGTCGGCAACTCGCTCGGCCTGCAGCCGCGCGGCGCACGCGCGCACGTCGAGGAAGTGCTGGACAAGTGGGCGATGGAAGCGGTCGAAGGCCACTTCACCGGCCAGGCGCAGTGGATGCCCTATCACGAACTGGTGCGCGACCCGCTCGCGCGCCTGGTCGGCGCGCAGCCCGGCGAAGTGATCGCGATGAACTCGCTGACCGCCAACCTGCACCTGATGATGGTCAGCTTCTACCGGCCGACCCGCGAGCGCCCGGCGATCCTGATCGAAGCCGGCTCGTTTCCGTCCGACCGCTACGCCGTCGCCTCGCAGATCGCCTTTCACGGTTTCGACCCGGCCACCGACCTGATCGAAGTCGAGCCCGACGAACCCGGCGGCCTGATCTCGATGGCGACGATCGAGCGCGCCATCGCCGAGCACGGCCCGCGCCTGGCCCTGGTGCTATGGCCCGGCGTGCAGTACCGCAGCGGCCAGGCCTTCGACCTGCCGGCGATCGTGCGCATGGCCCAGGCCCAGGGGGCGGTATGCGGCTTCGACCTCGCCCACGGCGTGGGCAACCTCGAACTGCAGTTGCACGACAGCGGCGTCGATTTCGCGGTGTGGTGCCACTACAAATACCTGAACTCCGGCCCGGGCGCGGTCGCCGGCTGCTTCGTCCACGAACGCCACGCCCGCAGCGAACGTCCGCGCTTCGCCGGCTGGTGGGGCCACGAAACCTCGACCCGCTTCCGCATGGGCCCGGACTTCGTTCCGACCGCGGGCGCCGAAGGCTGGCAGCTCAGCAACCCGCCGATCCTGGGCCTCGCTCCGTTGCGCGCATCGCTGGACCTGTTCGACCGGGTCGGCATGCGCGCCTTGCGCGAGAAGTCCCTGCGCCTCACCGGTTATCTGGAAAGCCTGATCCGCGAACGCCTCGCCGACACCCTCGACATCGTCACCCCGTCCGACCCGACGCAGCGCGGTTGCCAGTTGTCGCTGCGGGTGATCGGCGGCCGCGGCCTCAGCGGCCGCGCCGCCGGCCGCGACCTGTTCGACTACCTCGCCGGCAACGGCGTGCTCGGCGACTGGCGCGAACCCGACGTGATCCGGATCTCGCCGGCGCCCTTGTACAACACCCACGCCGACGTACTGCGCTTCGCCCAGGCAGTGGAAAGCTGGAGGGGCGCTTGATCCAGGCTTCGTCCCACGTAGATCCACTCAGGTCTGGCGAACCCTCCTACCGTCATTCCCGCGAAGGCGGGAATCCAGAGTGAGGTTGAAGTGTCCAGGTCGCCCGCCGTGTACCTCCTTGCAAGCGCGAAACGCGGCACCCTGTATACCGGCGTTACGAGCGACCTGATCCAACGCGTATGGCAACATCGCGAGCACCTGGCACAAGGCTTCACCGAACGCTATGGCGTCGATCGACTGGTTTGGTACGAACAGCACGAGACCATGGAAAGCGCCATTCAACGCGAGAAGAAAATAAAGAAATGGAACCGCGAATGGAAGATCCGACTGATCGAAGAGAACAATCCGGAATGGCGCGACTTATGGCAGGACCTCGCGGGTACCAGCTGAAGCCTCTGGATTCCCGCCTTCGCGGGAATGACGGTGTGAAGATCCACGGCTCCCTGCCCCTCCTCGCGCGACTCGCCATGGGACTCGCCGCTTGAACGCAAACATATACCCCAAACACATCACCATCATCGGCGCCGGCCTGGCCGGCGCGCTGCTCGCCACCTTGCTGGCGCGGCGCGGCTGGGAGGTCGATGTCTACGAGAAGCGCGGCGACCCGCGCCTGAAGGGCTATCAGGGCGGGCGTTCGATCAACCTCGCCCTGGCCGAGCGCGGCCGCCATGCGCTGCGCCTGGCCGGGGCCGACGAGGCGGTGATGGCGCAAGCAGTAATGATGCGCGGGCGCATGGTGCATTTCCTCGACGGCCGCACCGACCTGCAGCGCTACGGGCGCGACGACAGCGAAGTGATCTGGTCGGTGCACCGCGGCGAGTTGAACCTGATCCTGCTGCAGATCGCCGAAGACGCCGGTGCTCAGCTGCACTTCCACCGCGGCCTGCAGTCGGTCGATTTCGAACGCCGCCTGGCGGTATTCCACGACGACCGCGACGACAGCGCGCACGAGATCGTGTTCGACAGCCTGGTCGGCGCCGACGGCGCCGGCTCGGCCTTGCGCGGGGCGATGAAGCAGGCGGCCGAATTGGGCGAGCGCACCGAGTTCCTCGGCCATTCCTACAAGGAACTGGAGATCCCGCCCTCGCCCGACGGCGGTTTCAGCATCGAGCCGAACGCCTTGCACATCTGGCCGCGCGGCCGCTACATGTGCATCGCCCTGCCGAACGACGAACGCACCTTCACCGTCACCCTGTTCCTGCCGAACGAAGGCGAGCCGAGCTTCGAGACCGTGCGCAACGGCGCCGACGCGCGCGCCCTGTTCGAGCGCGACTTCGCCGATGCGCTGCCTTTGATCCCGCAGCTCGAACAGGATTTCGAGCGTAACCCGGCCGGCCTGCTCGCCACCTTGTACCTGGACCGCTGGCACCTGGACGACCGCGCAGTGCTGCTCGGCGACGCCGCCCACGCGATGGTGCCGTTCCACGGCCAGGGCATGAACTGCGCCTTCGAGGACTGCGTCGCCCTGGCCGAGCGCCTGCTCGCCGACGACGACCGCGCCGCGGCCTTCGCCGCGTTCCAGGCCGAGCGGCTGCCGAGCGCACGCGCGATCCAGGCGATGGCGCTGGAGAACTATCTGGAGATGCGCGACCGCGTCGACAACGACGATTACCTGCTGCAACGCGCCCTCGAACACGAACTCGCCGAGCGCCACCCCGACCGTTTCATGCCGCGCTACGCGATGGTGACCTTCCACCGCATGCCCTACGAAGTGGCCTATGCGCGCGGCCTGCAGCAACGCGAGTTGCTGGTCGAGCTGACCCGCGGCCACGACAGCCTGGACAGCCTCGACTGGCCCGCCGTCGACGCGCTGGTGCGCGAGCGCTTGTCGCCCCTGCCCGCGGACGATTGATCCCATGCCCGTCAGTTTTCTGTTTTACGACCTCGAAACCTTCGGCGCCGACCCGCGCACGACCCGCATCGCCCAGTTCGCGGCGATCCGCACCGACGCCGACCTGAACCCGGTCGAGGAGCCGATCAGCGTGTTCGTCAAACCCGCCGACGATCTGCTGCCCTCGCCGGTGGCGACCCTGATCACCGGGATCGCGCCGCAGGACGCGCTGCGCGACGGCGTCAGCGAAGCCGAGATTTTCGCCCTGATCTCCGAGGAGATGTCGCGGCCGGAGACCTGCAGCGCCGGCTACAACTCGCTGCGCTTCGACGACGAGTTCGTCCGTTACGGCCTGTTCCGCAATTTCTACGATCCCTACGAACGCGAGTGGCGCGGCGGCAACAGCCGCTGGGACCTGCTCGACGTGATGCGCCTGGCGCACGCGCTGCGTCCCGACGGCGTGGTCTGGCCGCAGCGCGAAGACGGCACCACCTCGTTCAAGCTCGAACACCTGGCCGAGGCCAACGGCGTGCGCGAGGGCGATGCCCACGAAGCGCTGTCGGACGTGCGCGCCCTGATCGGCATCGCGCGCAAGTTCAAGACCGCGCAGCCGAAGCTGTGGGAATACGCCCTGCGCCTGCGCGACAAGCGCTTCGCCGCGACCTTGCTCGACACCATCGCGATGACCCCGGCCCTGCACGTATCCCAGCGCTATCCGGCCAGCCGCCTGTGCGCGGCGCCGGTGATCCCGCTGGCGCGGCATCCGCGCATCGATAATCGCGTGCTGGTGTTCGACCTGGCCCAGGATCCGGCTGCGCTGCTGAAGCTGGCCCCGGACGAGATCGCCGACCGCCTGTACACGCCGGCCGCCGACCTGCCCGAAGGCGAGGAACGCGTCGCGCTGAAAGAAGTGCATCTGAACCGCTGCCCGGCGTTGATCGCCTGGAACCATCTGCGTCCGGCCGATTTCGAGCGTCTGTGCATCGACCCCGCCCAGGCCGAGTACCGCGCCGCGCAGATCCGCGAGGCCGGCCCCGAGTTGGTCGAGAAAGTCCGCCGCGTCTACGCCAACGACCGCGCCCGCGAACCTTCCGACGTCGACGCCTCGCTGTACGACGCCTTCATCGGCGACGGCGATAAACGCTTGTTCCGCCAGGTGCGGACCACGCCGCCGCAGGCGCTGGCCCAGGCCGTTTTCGATTTCCGCGATGCCCGACTGCCGGAATTGTTGTTCCGCTATCGCGCCCGCAATTGGCCGCAGACCCTGGACGCACAAGAGCGCGAACGCTGGGACGATTACCGGCGGCGCCGTCTGTACGACGAGGCCGGCCTGTCGGAATACAGCTTCGAGCGCTTCCGCGCCGAACTGGCCCAGACCCGCGCGCTGGCCGGCGCCGATGGCGGCAAGCAGGCGCTGCTGGACCGGCTCGAAGCCTGGGCCTGCGCGATAGACGCCGGCTTGAGGCCCTCCCCGGCGCCGTCGACGCCGGCCTGAAGCCCGCCCTGCGATACTGCCCGTCCCCGCTACGAGCCCCCGCCGAAGAGCCGCCGCATGAGCCGCTATTTTTCCGAAGCCAGCTTCAAGTTCCTGCGTTCGCTGGCGCGACACAACAACCGCGAATGGTTCCACGCCCACAAGGCCGATTTCGAGAGCCATGTGCGCGGCCCGTTCCTGAGCCTGCTGACCGACCTGCAGCCGGTCCTGGCCGAAGTCAGCCCGCATTACCGCTCCGAGCCGAAGAACGTCGGCGGCTCGCTGTTCCGCATCCAGCGCGACACTCGCTTCGCCAACGACAAGGCGCCGTACAAGACCCACCAGGGCGCGCGCCTGTTCCACGAGCGCGGCCGCCAGATCGAGGCGCCTTCGTTCTACATCCACCTGGAAGGCGGCAACTGCTTCATCGCCTCCGGCGTGTGGCACCCGCAGCCCGATTCGCTGCGCAAGATCCGTCACTTCGTGCTCGACAACCCGGGCAGTTGGAAGGCCGCCGCGCACGACCCGAAGTTCCGCAAACGCTACGACCTCGACGACAGCGAAATGCTGACCCGCGCCCCGCGCGGCTTCCCGGCCGACTTCGAATTCGCCGACGACCTGCGGCGCAAGAATTTCGTCGCCCTGCGCGCGATCGACGACGAAACCATGACCGGGCCGCGGTTGTTGAAGACCCTGGAAAAGGACCTGACCGGGTTGGCGCCGTTTACCGATTATCTGTGTGCGGCGCTGGATCTGGAGTTTTGAGGTTCAGGTTCTTCGCGCCGGTGGTGGTCGCGCCGGCGCATGTGGTCACGCGGTCGCGGCTTGCGCCGCTCCTACCCAAGAGCAGACGCAAACGTCAACGGTTGCCGTGTTTTTGTCTTTGTCTTTGCCGTTGCCGTTGCCGTGCCCAGATTGGATTTGCTTCACCGCTTTGCCGCTTTGCCGGTCAAATGAAGACCCGGAGGGCGGCCCGTAGGGATGCGGGCCGTACGCAAGCAGGCCATGGATGGCCTGTCTGGAGCATCCCTGCGTCGGCTTCGATCGCGCGGGCTTGTGCCCTTGCAGGAAGAAGCACTTTTCTTTGGTGACTTTCTTTTGTTGCTTTGGACAAAAGAAAGTTACCCGCACCCTTTAGGGGGCGGAAGCTTTGCTCTTGATGTGGGCTTCACAGCCTCACGGCCGGTGACGCTGCGACCGGACACGGCGCGGTCGCGGCTTGCGCCGCTCCTACCCTGGAGCCGCACCAGCGTGTCGCCGCGAGCCTAGCCCCTGTAGGAGCGGCGTGAGCCGCGACCACGGGACGCGCCGAGGCCACAATGCCAATACCGTCCATCGAAGCGGCGCGCTTTCGCCAGGATAGGAGCGGCGCAAGCCGCGACATCGTTGGGACGGTCTTGCGGCGCATCTCTCGTTCAATAGATCAACATCAAGATCAAACCCAAAGCTTCCGCCACTAAAGCGGCGGGTTACTTTCTCGTCCAAAGCAACAAAAGAAAGGTAACCAAAGAAAAATGCTTTTCTTTGAATCAAGGGCCCGCACGATCGATGCATCCGCGGGGATTTTTCATACGGGACATCCTTGTCCCGATGAAGAACGGCCCGCATCCCTGCGGGCCGCCCTCCGGGTCTTCGATTGCCTTCGCTAGCGCGATGCGCGCACAACCACAGCCACAGCCACAGCCATGGCAACTGCAACTGCAACTGCAACTGCAAGATCTTCACGGCAACCGGCAATCGCTGACTGCCTCGCGGCCGCCCTCGGAACAGCACGAGCCGCGCCGAGCCAGGCACGGTCGCCGGTCGCGACGAGATCGACTGCCCATCCGCATCGCAGCGCCGATCCGGTCGCGCTTGGCCGATACACAAAAACCTCCATAAATCGGCAGCCCGCGGTGCTCGAATCGCGCCGCCTATCCGGTATCGTGAGCGCTACCCGCCGCGCCTCGCCGAGCCCGACTTGTCCACCGCCGAATTCCGCCGTTACGCCCTGTTCTATCTCGGCTATTTCGGCATGCTCGGGGCGTATACGCCCTATATCGGGCGTTGGGTCAGCGCCAACGGGCACGGCGGGTACGCGGTCGGGGCGATGCTGGCGCTGTGGTACGGCGGGCGGATCCTGGCGCCGCCGACCTGGGCGCGGCAGGTCGCGCGCAGCCCGAAGCCGGGGTATTGGCTCGTCGCAGGCTGCGTGCTGTCCCTGGCGATGTTCGCCGGGTTCGCGCGCTTCGACGGCGGCACCATGCTGTTCGTGGTGATGGGCGCGTTCGCGCTGTGCTTCAACGCGGTCATGCCGCAGTTCGAGGCGATGACCCTCAACGCGCTGGGCACACGCAATCACGACTACGGCAAGATCCGCATGTGGGGCTCGGTCGGGTTCCTGATCGTCGCGGCGAGCTACGGTTGGCTGCTCGACCGGCTCGGCAACGACGCCTTCGTCTGGCTGAGCCTGCCGTGGCTGGTGTTGACCGTCGCCGCGGCCTGGTTGCACCGCGCCGATCCGCCCTCGCCGCCGCCGCTCGCGGGCACGCCGCGCGAGCGTCTGTGGCGGCGCCCCGGCACGCGCCGGCTGCTCGGCACCGCCTTGCTGGTGCAGCTGAGCTTCGGCCCGTTCTACGTGTTCTATACCTTGCAGTTGCAGGCGCACGGCCACGACGGTTTCGCGGTCGGCCTGTTGTGGGCGATCGGGGTGGTGTGCGAGATCCTGATGTTCTGGCAGGCGCCGCGGTTGGTGCAGCGCTTGGGCGCGCATCGCCTGATCGCGGCCTGCATCTTCGCGACCGCGCTGCGCTGGGTGATGGTGGCCTGGTTCGCCGATTCCTTCGCCTGGATGGCGCTGGCCCAGACCGGCCACTCGTTGAGCTTCGCCGCCTTCCATGCCGGCTGCATGCGGCGCATGGCCGAACTGTTCCCGGCGCGCCGCGACATGGCCTCGGCGCAGGGCATGCTGTACGGCTTCAGCGGCGGCATCGGCGGCGTGCTCGGCGCCGGCATGGCCGCCCTGGCGTGGCAACACGGCGGCGGCACGGCCGCGTTCATGGCCGGCTCGGTCTGTTCGCTGGCCGCCCTCGCCCTGCACCTGGCCGCCCAGCGCTACGCACGCGACGCCCGCCCGGTCGAGACCGCGTAGTCTCGCCGCTTGCCCCTGAGGCGGCGGACCGCCGCCGCCGAAGGGGAAGTTCCAGCCGCGTCCGGCTTTCTTAAGCCCAGGTAAGGCCAAGGCCGTTACTCTGGCGGTCCGCCACCCTGGATCGTCGCGATGAAGAAATGGATAGCCCTGCTCGTCCTGGCCCTGGTCCTGTTGCTCGGCTACGTCGCCGCCGGGCCGTTCCTGACCGTCAACGCGATCCGCAGCGCGGTCAAGGAACGCAACGCCGGCGAACTGAGCGAGCATGTCGACTTCGCCGCCCTGCGCTTGAGCCTGAAGGCACAGGTCGACGACTACATCGTCCGTCGCGCCGGCCCCGAGCTGCAGTCCAATCCGCTCGCCGCGCTCGGCATCAGCCTGGCCAGCGGCGTGGCCGGCACCGCGGTCGACGCCATCGCCACGCCGGTCGGCATCGGTGCGGTGCTCGAAGGCCGCAACCTGCTGCGCCGTCTCGATTCGTCGGCGCCGCGCCGCGACGCCTATGCGCAGGTACCGCCGGCGGAACCGCTCGAGCACGCGAGTTACCGCTTCGAGTCGCCATCGCGTTTCACCGCCACGGTCGCCAATGCCGACGGCGATCCGGTGGTGTTCGTGCTGACCCGCGACGGTTTCAAGTGGCGGGTGACCGACGTGCGCCTGCCGCTGGAAAAGATGCTGCCCTGATACGCAAGGCCGACGGCGGCGGCGTATGACCGCCGTCGCGGGACACGAACCCTAGCGGTCGCGGGAAAGCGTCGTGGCGTCGCTGGAAGCAAAGTTTCCTAGCGCGTCAGCGCGGCGGCAGGGTCGAAGCGCGTCCCTAGCGGTTCGCGACTCCGTGCGGCACGTGTCCGGCGGCGACGTGGTCGCGCGCCGACAGGATGTTGTGCTCGGAATCGTCGAAGAAAATGTCGGCGCCGAAGGCTTCCAGGAACGGGCCCTTGGGGCGACCGCCCAGGAACAAGGCCTCATCGAGGCGGATGCCCCATTCGCGCAAGGTACGGATCACCCGCTCGTGCGCCGGCACCGAGCGCGCGGTGACCAGGGCGGTGCGGATCGGTGCGTCCTGGCCGACCGGGAAGGCCTTCTGCAAACGATGCAGCGCATCGAGGAAACCGCGGAACGGGCCGCCCGACAACGGCTCGCCGGCGTGGCTGCGCTCGTGCTCGGCGAATGCGGCCAGGCCGCCTTCGCGCGAGACGCGCTCGCCCTCGTCGTCGAAGATCACCGCGTCGCCGTCGAAGGCGATGCGCAACTGGTCCGGACGCAGGTGCGGCGCCAACCGCGACGGCGGTATCGCCGGCAACAGGGTCGCCGCGGCTACGCCGGCGGCAAGCGCGGCGCTGACGTCCTCGGCATTGGCCGAGAGGAACAAGTCGGCGCCGAACGGGCGGATGTAGGGAAACGGCGGCGCGCCGTTGCTGAAGGCCGCGCGCTTGATCGACAAGCTGTGATGGGCGATCGAGTTGAAGATGCGCAGACCGCTGTCGGCGGAGTTGCGCGAGATCAGGATCACCTCGACCCGCGGCGCTTCCGGCGGCGCGCCTTCGTTGAGCGCGAGCAGCTTGCGCACCAGCGGGAAGGCGACGCCGGGCCGCAGCACGTCGTCCTCGTGTTCGCGCTGGAAGTCGGCATAGGCGTCGATGCCCTGGCGCTCGAACAGCGCGTGGCTTTCTTCCATGTCGAACAGGGTGCGCGAGGAAATCGCGACGATCAACGGGTCGGCATCACGGTCGGGCATGCCGTCATTGTGCCCTGTCGCGCGCCACGCAGATAGGACGGACTTTGCGTGCGGCGCGTCCGCCATTCGGCTGCGACGTACGCACACTGCTCCATGGCCCGGCCGATTGCGGTTTGAAGTTTGCTTCACAGGCGCCCGCGAGACTGGGCCTCTCCTTCACTCCCGGTCCTCGCCATGAACCTCCGATTTCCGCCTGCGCGCCGATGGGCCCTGGGCCTGCTGCTGGCGTGCGCCGCCACCGGCCTCGCCCAGGCCGCCGACAAGGTCCTGATCGTGGTCAGCGGCGAAGGCCGCGACCAGGGCCGGACCCGGCCCGGCTTCGAGATGGACGAGTTCGCCCAGGCCTATCTGATCTTCCGCGACAACGGCCTGGCGGTGGAGGTCGCCAGCCCGCGCGGCGGCGCGGTCGAAGCCGACCGGTACGACCCGAGGCTCGACTTCAATGCGCGCCTGCTCGAAGACGGCCAGGGCCCGCGCCTATTGGGCGCGAGCTTGGCCACCGCGGCCGTGCGCGCCGAAGACTACGCTGCGGTCTACGTGGTCGGCGGCAAGGGCGCGATGTTCGATCTGCCGGGCGATCCGGCGCTGCAGCGGCTGCTCGCCGAGGTGTACCAGCGCGGCGGCGTGGTCGCCGCGGTCTGCCACGGCCCGGCGGCGCTGGTGGACGTGCCTCTCGACGACGGCTCCTACCTGGTCGCCGGCCGCGCCGTGACTGGTTTCAGCAACGAGGAAGAAGCGGTCTTCGGCAAGCGCTGGGCCAAGCAGTTCCGGTTCCAGCTCGAAGACGCCCTGCGTGGACGCGGCGCACGCTGGCAGGAGGCGCCGCTGATGATGCCGGGGCTGGCCGTCGACGGCCGCCTGATCACCGGCCAGAACCCCTACGCCGCTGCAGCCGTCGCCGAAACCATCGTCGCCGCGCTCGGGCGCACGCCGGTCGCGCGCACGCCCTGGCGCGACGAACGCAGCCTGGCCCTGGTCAAGCGCTTGCTCGCCGGCGAGCGCGAGGCCGCGCACAAAGCGCTCGCCGACGAGCCGGACGCCTACCACGTGCAGTTGATCGGGTTGATCGGTTATTACCAGATGCAGGCGCATCCGGAGCCCGCGCGCACCCGCGCCGCGCTGGCGATCATGCAACTGGCCGCGCCGTACATGCCCGAACCGCAGTTGCGCCTGGGCATGGCCGAGGCGCACTGGCGGCTCGGCGACGAGGCCCGGGCGCGGGCGCTGATCGGCGGGGTGCTGGTCAGCCATCCGGACATGGCCGATGCTAAGCGCCTTCTCGAACGGATCGACGGCTGAGCGCTGATGCACGACCGCCTGCGCATCCTCGTGATCGAAGACCATCTGGCGCTGCGCACGGCCATGGCGGCGATGTTCGAATCGCACGGCCACGCGGTCGATTTCGCCGCCGACGGCCGCAACGGCCTGCAACTGGCTCTGGACGATCCGCCCGACGTGCTGGTGCTCGACCTGACCCTGCCCGGCCTCGACGGCCTGCGCGTGTGCGCCGAGCTGCGCGCTCGCGCCGACCGCCACGTGCCGATCCTGATGCTGACCGCGCGCGACGGCCTGGACGACAAGCTGCGCGGCTTCGAGGCCGGCGCCGACGACTACCTGGTCAAGCCCTTCGCCGGCGAAGAACTGCTGGCGCGCTGCCTGGCCCTGTCGCGCCGGCATCGCGCCGGCGAGCCGCACGACCTGCGCATCGGCAGCCTGAGCATCGACCGCCGCAGCGGCGAAGTACGGCGCGAGGGACAACTGCTGGACCTGCAGCACACGCCCTTGCGCATCCTGACCATCCTCGCCGAGGCCTGGCCGCGCACCCTGACCCGCAGCGAGCTGATCCAGCGCCTGTGGGGCGACGCGCCGCCGCAATCCGACCCACTGCGTTCGCACCTGTACCTGTTGCGGCAGGCGCTGGACAAGCCGTTCGCGCGACCGATGCTGCGCACCGTGCACGGGGTCGGCTTCAGGCTCGAAAGCGACCAGGCGGCGGCGCCGTGAACGCCGCGGAAAAGCGGCCGAGGCGGCGCCTGCGCAATCGCCTGATGCTCGCCTTCGCCGGCTTCGCCCTGTCGGTCGCGACCTTGTTCGGGCTGTATGCGGTGACCTTCATGTACGCGACCGAGGACGCGTTCTTCGACTCGATGCTGGAACAGGAAGCCGCGGCGCAACTGCGCCGGCACGCGCTCGACGGGCGCTGGGCCGAACCGCAGCAGGCCTTCATGCGCGTGTACACCGACCCCGCACAGTTCCCTTCCGACCTGGTCGCCGCGCGTCGCTCCGAGCCCTGGCGCTCGGAATTCGCCGGCCGCGACGGCCGCCATTACCACGTCAAGGCGCTGCGACCGCCGGCGCCGGCGACGGGCGCCTGGCTGGTCGCCGAGGTCAGCCGGCAACTGGTGGTGCGGCCGATGCGCGACCGCGTGCTGCAGTGGCTGGGCTGGTCGGCGCTGGCGGTGGTTGGTTTGGCCTTGGCGCTCGGCGCCTGGCTGGCGCGGCGCAGCACCGCGCCGCTGTCGCGGCTGGCCGCACTGGTCGACACGATGTCGCCGAACCGCTGGCCGCAGCGCATCGCCGCGGGTTTTCCCGACGACGAGGTCGGCGTGCTCGCGCGCGGCCTGGAGGCGATGACCCGGCGCACCCAGGCCTTCATCGACCGCGAGCAGGCCTTCACCCGCGATGCCAGCCACGAACTGCGCACGCCGCTGGCGGTGATCCGCAGCGCCGGCGAACGCCTGCTGGCCGAACCCGCGCTGTCCGCGGCCGGCCGCGCGCAGCTGCTGCACCTGCGCCAATCGGCCTGGCAACTCGAACAGACCGTCGCCACCCTGCTGACCCTGGCGCGCGAAGCGCCGCCGGTGCGGCCCGATGCGCCGATCGCGCTGCTGCCGGTGCTGGAGCAGGTGGTGATCGAGCAGGCGGTCTGGCTCGACGGCAAGCCGGTCGAGGTCGAAGTCGAGGTACCCGCCGAGGCGCGCATCGACCTGCCGCAGCCGGTGCTGTACATCCTGTTGTCGAACCTGATCGGCAACGCCTTCGCCCACACCGACAGCGGCTCGGTCGAGATCGGCGTCGTCGGCGAGCGCCTGCGCATCGCCAACCGCGGCCATCCGATCCCGGCCGAGCTGCGCGAGCACCTGCACGAGCCGTTCCGCAAACGCGAAGGCAGCGCCGGCCTCGGCCTCGGCCTGGCGATCGTGCAGCGACTGTGCGAGCGCTACCGGGTCGACCTGCGCCTCGACGAGGAGGCCGGGGCGATGGTGGTCAGCCTGGCCCTGGCCGGCGTTGCGGGTTGGCCTGAGGATTGGCCTGAAGACTCGCCCGGAGCCGCGCCGGAGGCGTCCGTGCGCGCGGATTAGCCCCGCATCGGCGCCGCTGGCCGGTCGGTGCGGTTTTCGTGCGGTTTCGGGCCGGAAACCTCATGGGCCTCGTTGCCGGGCGCGGCGACAAGGTATCGTTCCGCACCGCTCATCGTCCGGACGCCCGACATGTCCCTGCCCGAAGTCCCGCCCGCCCGCGCCGCCACGCTCATGAACGGCGCGGCAGCCTCCCAGCTCGGCCATGCCTTGAAGTCGCGCCAGCTGGTCATGATGGGCCTGGGCAGCGCGATCGGCGCCGGTCTGTTTCTCGGTTCGGGCGTCGGCATCCGCAGCGCCGGTCCGGCGGTGTTGCTGTCGTATCTGATCGCCGGCGCACTGGTCATCATCGTGATGCGCGCGCTCGGCGAGATGGCTGCGGCGCGGCCGACCAGCGGCGCGTTCTCGGTCTACGCCGCCGATGCCATGGGCCCGACCGCAGGCGCCACCCTCGGCTGGCTGTGGTGGGCGCAGCTGGTGATCGTGATCGCGGCCGAATCGGTCGGCGCCGCCGGCCTGCTCGCGACGGTCTGGCCGCAATTGCCGGTGGCGCTGATGTCGCTGGTATTCATGTCGGTGTTCACCGGGGTCAACCTGCTCGGGGTACGCAACTTCGGCGAGTTCGAGTTCTGGTTCGCGATCCTCAAGGTCGCCGCGATCCTGGCCTTCATCGCCATCGGCGTGCTGCTGGTGTGCGGGCTGTTGCCGAACGTGCCGTCGCCGGGCCTGTCGAACTTCGTCGACCACGGCGGCTTCGCGCCGAAGGGCTGGGCCGGGGTCGGCGCGGCCTTGCTGGTGGTGGTGTTCGCCTTCGGCGGCACCGAGATCGTGGCGGTCGCCGCGGCCGAAACCCAGGACCCGGAGCGCAGCATCACCCACGCCATCCGCACCGTCGCCTGGCGCATCCTGGTGTTCTACATCGGCTCGCTCGCGGTGATCATCGCGGTGGTGCCGTGGACCAGCGAGTCGCTCAATTCGCCGTTCGCCGCGGTCCTGCAGGTCGCGCGCATTCCCGGCGCGGCGACCGCGATCACCCTGGTCGCGGTGGTCGCCCTGCTGTCGGCGCTCAACGCCAACCTCTACGGCGCCTCGCGCATGATCTATTCGCTGGCCGAACGCGGCGAAGCGCCGCGTGGGCTCGCCCACCTCAGCCGCAGCCGCGTGCCGACGGTGGCGGTGCTGGCGAGCGTGGCCTTCGGCTTCGTCGCCACCGCGTTGGAGCTGTTGTATCCGGACAAGGTGCTGCCGGCCCTGCTCAACGTGGTGGGTTCGACCTGCCTGCTGGTGTGGGCGCTGTCGCTGGTCTCGCAGCTGATCCTGCGCCGCCGCGCCGACCGCGCCGGCACGGTGCTGCCGTTCAAGATGTGGGCCTTTCCGTATGTGACCTGGTTCGGTCTGGCGATCCTCGGCCTAGTGTTCGTGCTGGCCCTGTCGATCGAGGGCCCGCGCCTGCAACTGCTGTCGACGATAGCCCTGACCCTGCTGATCGCCGCGGCCAGCGAAATCGCACGGCGGATGCGCGGCCAGACTGCCGGCGCGAATTGAGATTAGATATCTACCTTAAACTATTGATTATTAAGTTTGAAAAAATCTCGACTTAAGGTGGTTTCGGGCAGTGCGGCGAACATCGTCCTGCTCGGCGCATAGCCCGAAGGACCTGCCGCACGATGAGTATCGGCGAACCCTGCATCGATCTGGTCGGCGCGCTGCTGTGGCGTCGCGGTCGGGTGTTGCTGGGTCTGCGCGCGGCGCACAAGCGGCTGGCACCGGGTTGCTGGGACATGCTCGGCGGCCACGTCGAGGCCGGCGAGACGCCGGAACAAGCGCTGTGGCGGGAGTTGCGCGAAGAAGCCGGGATCGGCCCGCCCCGGCTCGATGCGTCCGACCACCGGGCCGCGACGGCCGCGAGCGTACTGGCCGAGCTGGCAATCGACGGCCTGGCCCTGCGCATCTATCGGGTCGAGGCCTGGGACGGCGAACCCGAGGCGCGCGGCGACGAGCACCGATGCCTGCAGTGGTTCGAACCGGCGCAGGCGGCCGCGCTGCCCGACCTGGCCGATCCGCGCCTGCGCGAACTGCTGCTGCGGCTGGCCTGAGCCGGCTCAGCCGCTGGTGAACTGCTCGATCAGCATCCGCTCTTCGAGGTTGTGCTCGGGGTCGAACAGCAAGGTGACGGTGCGGTCGCGCGACTCGCGGATCATCACCTCGACCACGTCGCGCACCTCGTGCGAATCGGCGGTGGCGCTGACCGGGCGCTTGTAGGGGTCGAGCACGCGGAAGCGGATCTCGGTGTCGGCCTTGAGCAAGGCGCCGCGCCAGCGCCGCGGCCGGAACGCCGCGATCGGGGTCAGCGCGATCACCGCCGAGCCCAGCGGCAGGATCGGCCCGTGCGCGGAGAAGTTGTAGGCGGTGCTGCCGGCCGCGGTCGCGACCAGCACGCCGTCGCAGATCAACTCGTCGAGCCGGGTCTGGCCGTTGAGATCGATGCGGATGTGCGCGGCCTGGCGGGTCTGGCGCAGCAGCGACACCTCGTTATAGGCCAGCGAGCCGAAGGTCGCGCCGGACTCGGTCTGGGCGACCATTTCCAGCGGCCGCAGCACCGCCGGCTCGGCGTTTTCCAGGCGCGCGAACAGGTCCTCGCCGCTGTGCTGGTTCATCAGGAACCCGACCGTGCCGAGTTTCATCCCGTACACCGGTTTGCCGAGGCCGCCGTGGCGGTGCAGTGTCTGCAGCATGAAGCCGTCGCCGCCGAGCGCGACCAGGACGTCGGCCGCATCCGGCTCGTGCTGGCCGTGGCGTGCGACGAGCTCGGCGAGCGCGCGCTGGGCGTCGTCGGTGTGACTGGCGAGGAAGGCGATGCGTTGCGTCGCGGTCATCGGCGGCTCCGGAAGGATGCCGCCAGCATAACCCGGAGGGCGTGGCGGATTGCGCACGGCCGGTCGCAACCGCCGGTGAAGCAGCGGCTTCAGGGGTAGGAGCGGCGCGAGCCGCGACAGCGTTCCTGCCGTTTGCCTCGTCGCTGCGATGTCGCGGCCGCGGCTCGCGCCGCTCCTACTCCAAAGCGGAGCGTTTCTGCCGCGACATGACGGAGCGCACAAAAAACCCCTCTCCCGGGCGGGAAAGGGGCTTCGGGTCCATCGTCATCGGCGCCTGCGTCAGCGCTGGATCAGCCGCGCGCAGCCAGCTGCGACAGACGCTGCACCGCGACCGAGGCGGTCGGGTAGTCCAGCGACTTCTGCGCGGCCAGCTCGTTGAGCATGGCCAGGGTGAAACGCAGCGAGACGTCGTCGCGGCCGAGCCAATGCTTGATCTTGGCGTCGGCGTTGGCGCCCGGCATCGACAGCACTTGGCCGACCAGGATGCGCTGCTGCGCGCCCAGTTCCTCGCGCAGCACGCCGCGTGCGACCGCATGCCAGCGGCCGTCGACGGTCAGCGCGTCGATCTGCTCCTGCAGCCACGGCAGGCGCAGCGCTTCGCCGAGGCGGAAGTGGACCTTGGCCACCTCGACCGGCTTGAGCTTGCGCTCGCGCGCCAGTTCGATGATGTCGCAGCTCGGCTCCAGGTACGGCAACGCGGCCAACTGGGCGGCCAAGGCTTCCGGCACGCCCTTGGCCTTCCAGTCGGCGAATGCGGCGTCGTGGGCCGGACGCTGGCCGTCGCCGAGGATGCCGTGGCCGGCGCGGATGTTCTTGAAACCGTCGTGGTAGCGCTCGACCGCGGTGGTGATGTCGGGGATCGTGCCCGGACGCGACAGCAGCCAACGGGTGAACGAGCGCTGCAGGTTCCAGATCACCTGCAGGGCGTCGATCTGGGTCGACTCGGCGACCTTACCGTCGAGCGCGTCGATCTGCGCCCACAAATCGCGCGCGTCGAGGGTCTCGCGGGTGATGGTGAAGGCCTTGGCGACCTCGCCCGGAGTACGGCCGCTGTCTTCCTGCATGCGCAGCAGGAAGGTCGCGCCCATCCGGTTGATGGTCGAGTTGGTCACCGCAGTGGCGATGATCTCGCGCTTGAGGCGGTGGTTCTCCATCGCCTTGGCGTACTTGCTCTGCAGCGGCTGCGGGAAGTAGCGCACCAGTTCCTTCGACAGGTAGGGGTCTTCCGGCACGTCCGAGTCGAGCATCTGCTGGAACGCGACCAGCTTGGAATACGACAGCAGCACCGACAGCTCCGGACGGGTCAGGCCCTGGCCGCGCGCCTTGCGCTCGGAGATCTCGGCGTCGGACGGCAGGAACTCGATCTGGCGGTCGAGCAGCCCCTGCGCTTCGAGGGTACGGATGAAGTGCTGCTTGGAGCCCAGGCGCGTCTGGCTCATCCGCTCCATCAGGCTGATCGCCTGGTTCTGCCGGTAGTTGTCGTTGAGCACCAGCTCGGCGACCTCGTCGGTCATCGAAGCGAGCAGCTTGTTGCGGTCGGCCAAGGTCAGCTTCTTCGCCTGCACCTGGCCGTTGAGCAGGATCTTGATGTTGACCTCGTGGTCCGAGGTGTCCACGCCGGCCGAGTTGTCGATGAAATCGGTGTTGAGCAGCACGCCGTGCTGCGCCGCTTCGATGCGGCCGAGCTGGGTCAGGCCCAGGTTGCCGCCCTCGCCCACCACCTTGCAGCGCAGCTCGCGGCCGTCGACGCGCAGGCCGTTGTTGGCGCGGTCGCCGACGTCGCTGTTGGTTTCGCCGCTGGACTTGACGTAGGTGCCGATGCCGCCGTTCCACAGCAGGTCGACCGGCGCCTTCAGGATCGCGCTCATCAGCTCGACCGGGCTCATCGCGGCGACGCCGGCGTCGATGCCGAGCGCGGCCTTGATCTCCGGCGACAGCGGGATCGACTTGGCCGACCGCGGGTACACGCCGCCGCCCTTGCTGATCAGCTTCTTGTCGTAGTCGTCCCAGCTCGAGCGCGGCAGCTTGAACATGCGCTCGCGTTCCTTGAACGTGCGCGCCGCGTCCGGGTTCGGGTCGAGGAAGATGTGGCGGTGGTCGAATGCGGCGAGCAGGCGGATGTGCTCGGACAGCAGCATGCCGTTGCCGAACACGTCGCCGGACATGTCGCCGATGCCGACCGCGGTGAAGTCCTGGGTCTGGCTGTCGCGGCCCATCGCGCGGAAGTGGCGCTTGACCGACTCCCAGGCGCCCTTGGCGGTGATGCCCATGCCCTTGTGGTCGTAACCGACCGAGCCGCCGGAGGCGAAGGCGTCGTCGAGCCAGAACTTGTGCTCGGCGGCGATGCCGTTGGCGATATCGGAGAAGGTCGCGGTGCCCTTGTCGGCGGCGACCACCAGGTAGGGGTCGTCCTGGTCGTGGCGGACCACGTCGCGCGGCGCCACGATCTTGCCGTCGACGATGTTGTCGGTGATGTCGAGCAGGCCGTTGATGAACATCTTGTAGCAGGCGATGCCTTCGGCGAGCACGGCGTCGCGGTCGGCGCCGGCCGGCGGGCGCTTGGCGAAGAAGCCGCCCTTCGAACCGACCGGCACGATCACGGTGTTCTTGACCATCTGCGCCTTGACCAGGCCCAACACCTCGGTGCGGAAGTCTTCGCGACGGTCCGACCAGCGCAGGCCGCCGCGGGCGACCGGGCCGAAGCGCAGGTGCACGCCCTCGACGCGCGGGCCGTACACGAAGATTTCGCGGTACGGACGCGGCTTGGGCAGGTCCGGCACCAGCGCCGAATCGAACTTGTAGCTGACGTAGCCGCGGTCGGCGCCGTCGGCGCCGCGCTGGTAATAGCTGGTGCGCAGGGTGGCGTTGATCGCGCCGACGAAGCTGCGCAGGATGCGGTCTTCGTCGAGGCTGGAGACGCGGTCGAGCAGCGCCTTGATCGCATCGACGGTGGCCTTGGCCTGTTCGTCGCGCTTGCCGTTGCGCGCCTCGATGACCGGCTTGACCGCGGCCATCACTACGGCGTCGCCGCCGGACAGGGCCTGCAGTTGCTGCACCAGGCGCTCCTGGCCGGCCTTGATCTCTGCCTTGCTCTCGCTGCCGGTGCAGGGATCGAAGCGGGCCTCGAACAATTCCACCAGCAAGCGCGCGAGCAGCGGATAGCGCGAGAAAGTCTCCTCGACGTAGCTCTGCGAGAACGGCACGCCGACCTGCAACAGGTACTTGCAGTACGCGCGCAGCATCGCGACCTGGCGCCAGGACAGGTTGGCGGTGAGGATCAGGCGGTTGAAGCCGTCGTTCTCGGCGTTGCCGCGCCAGATCTGCGCGAACGCGTCCTCGAAGTTCTCATCGAGGCTGTCGATGTCGATGTCGTTGTTGGCGGTCTCGACCTCGAAGTCCTGGATGTAGACCGGCTGCTCGTCGACGCGCAGGCGGTAGGGGTGCTCGGAGATCACCCGCAGGCCCATGTTCTCCATCATCGGCAGCGCGTCCGACAGCGGGATGTCGTCGAGCTGGCGATAGAACTTGAAGCGCAGGCCGCCCTCGCCCTGGCGGGTGCGGCACAGGCTCAGGCGCAGATCGTCCGGGCCGGCCAGCGCGGCCAGGTGAGCGATGTCCTGGGCGGCGACGGCGGCCGAGACTTCCTCGATGTAGCCGGCCGGCAGGGCGCGGCCGTAGCGGTTGGCCAGGGCCAGGCCCTGCTGCTCGCCATGGCGCTGGACCAGCGCATCGCGCAGTTCGTCCTGGCGGTTGCGCACGATCTCGGCCAACTCGGCCTCGATCGCGACGTGGTCGATCTGAATCGCTTCGCCCGACTTCGGCCGCACGATCACGTGCATCTGCGCCAGCGGCGATTCGCCGATGTGCACGGTGGTGTCGATGTATTCGCCGTGCAGGCGGCGTTTGAGCATCGCCTCCACGCGCAGGCGCACGTCGGTGTTGAATCGGTCGCGCGGGATGTAGACCAGGCCCGAGAAGAAACGGCCGTAGCGGTCGCGGCGCAGGAACATCTTGCTGCGCACGCGCTCTTGCAGGCCGAGGATGCCCGAGGTGGTCTTGAACAGCTCCTCTTCGCTCGACTGGAACAGCTCGTCGCGCGGCAGGGTTTCCAGGACGTGGCGCAGGGCCTTGCCGCTGTGGCTGTCCGGGGCCAGGCCCGACTGTTCCATCACGTAGGCGTGGCGCTGGCGCACCAGCGGGATGTCCCAGGGCCGGCGGTTGTAGGCGCTGGAGGTGTACAGGCCGAGGAAACGCTTTTCGGCGACCGGGCGGCCCTGCTCGTCGAAGCTCAGCACGCCGATGTAGTCCATGTAACCCGGACGGTGCACGGTCGAGCGCGCATTGGTCTTGGTCAGGATCAGCGCATCGACCGAACCCGACTGCGGGATGTAATGCGCGGCCAGCGAGGTCAGCGGACGCGGCTTGCCGGCGTCCTTGCCGCGCAGCAGGCCCAGGCCGCTGCCCTTGATCGCGCTGAGCAGGTCCTGGCCGTCGCGCTTGATCACCTCGTACTCGCGGTAGCCGAGGAAGGTGAAGTGATTCTCGGCGGCCCAGCGCAGGAAGGCCTGCGCTTCGCGCTTGCCGTCTTCGTTGACCGGCATGCGCTCGGAGATCAGGCCGTCGGCGACCTCGTTCATCTTGTCGCGCATCTGCGACCAGTCGCGGACGATAGCGCGCACGTCGGCGAGCACGGTCTCCAACGCCTTCTTGGCCGCGGCCATCGACTCGTTGGTCAGGCGGTCGATTTCCAGGTGCATCAGCGACTCGGCCACGCCCTGCCCGACCGCGAGCAGCTTGCCGGCCTTGTCCCGCTGGAAGGTCACCACCGGATGGCCGAGCACGTGCACGCCGATGCCCAGGTCGGCCAGGGCCATGGTCACCGAATCGACCAGGAACGGCATGTCGTCGTTGGCGATCTGCAGCACGGTGTGCGCCGATTCCCAGCCGTGGGTCTTCAGGGTCGGATTGAACAGGCGCACCAGCGCCGAACCCGGCCGGCGGTCGCGCGCGTAGTCGAGGAAATCGGTCGCCAGCGCGGCCCAGCCGTCGGCCTGGTGCTGCGGCATCTCGTCCAGGCTCATGCGCTTGTAGAACGCCTTCGCGAACGCCTCGGCCTGCGCGTGGCGCGCCTTCGGCAGGCGCTTGCGCATCGCGGCGATGATCGGCTCCAGCGAGACGCCGGCGCTCTGGGTTTCGACCGGCGCGGCGGACTTGGCGGCCGGCTTGGCGGCGCTCTTCGCCGCCGGCTTGGTCGCGCCGGACTTGCCTGCGGCAGGCTTGACTGCCTGTTTGCCCGCCGGCTTGGCCGAGGCCTGTTTGGCGGGTTCCTGCTTGGACGCGGCTTTGGGTTTGTTGCTCATGGGAACTCTGAGGTCCGGATGGTATGAGGCCCACGCTTTCGCGCGGGCCATGAGAAGAAGTTAGAGCTTGCGGATCGAGGCTTGCAGGGCGGCAATGGGCGCGGCGCCGTAGTCGAGCGAGGCGCCCACGCGGCCGCGCGCCATCGGGCGCGGGCCGCGCACGGCGGCGGCGTTCGAAGCGCGCAGGCCCATGCCGCCGTCCTCAGGACAGGCGGTGGGCCGTGACGAGCCGAAACGTTTCATCGGCCGGTTCAGCGCAGGCCGGTTTCGTTGCGGGCGATGACCAGGCGCTGGATCTCGCTGGTGCCTTCGTAGATCTCGGTGATCTTGGCATCGCGGAAATAACGCTCCAGCGGCATTTCCTTGGAATAGCCCATGCCGCCGTGGATCTGCACGGCCTGGTGGGCGATCCACATCGCCGCTTCCGATGCGGTGAGCTTGGCGATCGCGGCCTCGTTGCTGAAGCGGCCGCCGTGCTTGTCGGTCTCGGCCTTCTTCCAGGCCGCGCGCAAGGTCAGCAGCAGGGCCGCGTCGAGCTTGCACTTCATGTCGGCGATCTTGGCCTGGGTCATCTGGAACGCGCCGATCGGCTGGCCGAAGGCTTTGCGTTCGCGCACGTAGGACAGAGTCGCCTCGTAGGCGGCGCGGGCGATGCCGATGGCCTGGCTGGCGATGCCGATGCGGCCGGCGTCGAGCACGCCCATGGCGATCTTGAAGCCGTGGCCTTCTTCGCCGAGCACGTCCTCGGGCGCGGCCACGTAGTCCTCGAACTCGATCTCGCAGGTGGCCGAGGCGCGGATGCCGAGCTTGGGCTCGGTCTTGCCGCGGTGGAAGCCGGGCTTGCCGGTGTCGATCATGAACGCGGTGATGCCGCGCGCGCCCTTGTCCGGGTCGGTCATCGCGAACAGGACGACGTACTTGGCGACCGGGCCGGAGGTGATCCAGCTCTTCTTGCCGTTGATGACGAAGCTGCCGTCGGCCTGCTTGACCGCCTTGCAGCGCATCGCCGTGGCGTCGGAGCCCGACTGCGGCTCGGTCAGGGCGAAGGCGCCGATTTCGCGGCCCTCGGCGATCGCGCGCACGTACAGCTGCTTCTGCGCTTCGGTGCCGAACTTGAGAATGCCGTTGCAGAACAGCGAATTGTTGACCGAGACGATGGTCGAGTGGGCGGCGTCGCCGGCGGCGATCTCGACCATGGCCAGCACGTAGGAGATCGGATCCATGCCCGCGCCGCCGTACTCGGCCGGCACTTCGATGCCCATCAGGCCGTTCTCGCCGAGGGTGCGGATGTTCTCGAGCGGGAACTCGCCGGTCCGGTCGTGGTGCTCGGCGCTGGGAGCAATCTTTTCCTGGGCGATACGGCGCGCCACGTCCTGGATCATCAACTGCTCTTCGGTAAAGCCAAAATCCACGTCGGCACCTCTGCTGGTTTGAGCACTGCGGCCGGACGCGCGGCTGCCCGTAGGCGCTGCCGCTGTCGATCCGGACCGGCGCGATGGTTCTGCGTCCTGGTCCGCGGCGCTGTCGATGGCCGCGAATGCGAATTGTAGCTGCGCGCGCCGAATAACCCCACCCATGCGGCTGCCCGGCAGCCGCCCCGGTGTTTGCGGCGATGGGCGTCTGCGCGACGCATGCCGGGCGGCCCCGACTTGACCTGCCCGGCCCGCGGGAACACACTTATCTCTATATCGCGATACGTTGATGGAACACGGGAATCCAGAATGGGGAATCGGAAGTCGGTCCGATGGCCGTCCCGGTGCCCCGCTTCGATTCCCGATTCCCGATTTCCCCATTCACAAGGCGTTGCTTCTATGGATCTCGAAGGCTGGTCGTCCCGCTTGAAGGTGTTCGCCGACGCCACCCGTGTGCGTCTGCTCGCCCTGCTCGAGGGCGAGGAGCTGACTGTCGCCGAGCTGTCGGCGATCACCCGCCTGGCCCAGCCGCGCGTGTCGACCCACCTGGCCAAGCTCAAGGAAGCCGGACTGGTGCGCGACCGCCGCGCCGGGGTATCGGCTTACTACCGTTTCGACGAGGCCGCGCTCGACCATGCCCAGCGCGCGCTGTGGCAGACCCTGCGCACCGGCAGCGACGACCCGCTGTTGCGCCAGGACGCCGAGCGCGTGGCCGCGGTGCTGGCGATGCGCGCCTCCGACCAGAACTGGGCCGATTCGGTCGCCGGCGACATGGAGCGCCATTACTCGCCGGGCCGCACGTGGGAAGCGCTGGCGCGTTCGGCGCTGCCTTTGCTGCAGCCCGGCGACGTGCTCGACATCGCCTCCGGCGACGGCGTGCTCGCCGAACTGCTGGCGCCGCACTCCAACCGCTACGTCTGCCTGGACGCCAGCACCAAGGTCGTCGCCGCCGCCTCCGAGCGCCTGCGCAAGCTGCGCAACGTCGAGGTGCGCGAGGGCGACATGCACGCGCTGCCGTTCGAGGCCGACAGCTTCGACCTGGTGGTGCTGATGCACGCGCTGACCTATGCCGAACACCCGGCCCAGGCGGTCGCCGAAGCCTCGCGCGTGCTGCGCCCGGGCGGCCGCCTGCTGCTGACCAGCCTGGCCAGCCACGAGCACCGCGGCGCGGTCGAGGCGTTCGGCCACGTCAACCTGGGTTTCGCCGAGAAGGATCTGCAGAAGTTCGCCGCCAAGGCCGGCTTCGACATCGTCAACTGCGAAACCGTGACCCGCGAACGGCGCCCGCCGCATTTCGAGGTGATCGCCCTGATGGCGCGCAAGCCCGCCGCCGAACCGGCCCGCAAGCCGGCGAAGAAGTAAGGAGGCCCCGATGGAAACCCTGCCCTGGCTCAACGCCGAACGTGCGCACAACCTGCTGCGCGGCCTGGAACAACGCATCCTGGTCATGGACGGCGCGATGGGCACGATGATCCAGCAGCACGAGTTGCAGGAAGCCGACTACCGCGGCGAGCGCTTCGCCGAAGGCTACGACCGGCTGTACACGGGCAGCCACGACGGCGAAAGCGACCACGTGCACGGCGAGGGCTGCGGCTGCTCGCGCGACCAGCGCGGCAACAACGACCTGCTGACCCTGACCCGTCCCGACATCATCGGCGGCATCCACGCCGAATACCTCGCCGCCGGCGCCGACCTGATCGAGACCAACACCTTCAACTCGACCACCATCTCGCTGGCCGACTACGGCCTGGAGCATCTGGCGCGCGAGCTCAACGAACGCGGCGCGCGGCTGGCCCGCCAGGCCTGCGACGAGGCCGAGGCGCGCGATGTCGGCCAGGGCAAGCCGGCGAAGCCGCGCTACGTGATCGGCGTGCTCGGCCCGACCAGCCGCACCGCCTCGCTGAGCCCGGACGTCAACCAGCCCGGCTACCGCGCGATCACCTTCGACGAATTGCGCATCGCCTACCGCGAAGCCACCGACGGTCTGATCGAGGGCGGCGCCGACGTGATCATGGTCGAGACCATCTTCGACACGCTCAACGCCAAGGCCGCGCTGTTCGCCATCGAAGAGGCTTTCGACGCCCGCGGCGCGCGCCTGCCGATCATGATCTCCGGCACCATCACCGACGCCTCCGGCCGCACCCTCTCGGGCCAGACCGCCGAGGCGTTCTGGTATTCGGTGCGCCATGTCCAGCCGACCGCGATCGGGCTGAACTGCGCGCTCGGCGCCAAGGACTTGCGCGTGCACATCGACGTGCTGGCGCAGATCGCCGACTCGCACGTCAGCACCCATCCGAACGCCGGCCTGCCGAACGCCTTCGGCGGTTACGACGAAACCCCGGAAGACATGGCCGCGGTGCTCGGCGAGTTCGCCCGCGCCGGCCTGCTCAACCTGGTCGGCGGCTGCTGCGGCACGACCCCGGCGCACATCGCCGCGATCGCCGCGGCGGTCGAAGGCGTCCAGCCGCGCCGCCCGCTGCAGTTGGAAAACGCGGCTTGAAGCGAGGAGTGAGTGCATGGAAGCGGGGAGTGAGTAAAGCCATCCCACTCGTTCCTCGTTGCTCGTCCCCCGCTGCTCACTACTCACTCCCCCTCACTCGTTCCTAGCTCCTTACTCCTCGTTCCTCACTCCTCTCACCAGCCCCACCCCCTTCCCAGGCACCAGCCACCCGTATGACCGCCGCCCTCCCCCGCCAGACCCGCCTCAGCGGCCTCGAGCCGCTGCAGATCACGCCCGAAAGCAATTTCGTCAACGTCGGCGAACGCACCAACGTCACCGGCAGCGCGCAATTCCGCAAGCTGATCACCGAGGCCCGCTACGACGAGGCGGTCGCGGTCGCGCGCCAGCAGGTCGAGAACGGCGCGCAGGTGCTCGACGTCAACATGGACGAGGGCTTGCTGGATTCCGAGCAGGCCATGGTCACCTACCTCAACCTGATCGCGGCCGAGCCCGACATCGCCCGCATCCCGGTCATGGTCGACAGCTCCAAGTGGTCGGTGATCGAGGCCGGGCTGAAGTGCCTGCAGGGCAAGGGCATCGTCAACTCCATCTCGATGAAGGAAGGCGAAGCCGAGTTCCTGCGCCAGGCCCGCCTGGTCCGCCGCTACGGCGCGGCGGTGGTGGTGATGGCCTTCGACGAGGTCGGCCAGGCCGACACCATCGACCGCAAGGTCGAGATCTGCACGCGCGCCTACAAGCTGCTGACCGAGCGCATCGGCTTCCCGCCCGAGGACATCATCTTCGACCCGAACGTGTTCGCGGTCGCGACCGGCATCGAGGAGCACAACAACTACGCGGTCGATTTCATCGAGGCCACGCGCGAGCTCAAGCGCCGCTTCCCCTACAGCCACGTCTCCGGCGGCGTCTCCAATGTCTCGTTCTCGTTCCGCGGCAACGAGGCGGTGCGCCAGGCCATCCACACCGTGTTCCTGTACCACGCCATCAAGGCCGGCATGGACATGGGCATCGTCAACGCCGGCGGCCTGCCGCTGTACGACGATCTCGACAGCGAACTGCGCGAAGCGGTCGAGGACGTGGTGCTGAACCGCCGCGACGACAGCACCGAGCGCCTGCTGACCCTGGCCGAACGCTACAAGGGCAAGAAAGGCGAGAAGCGGGTCGAGGACCTGGCCTGGCGGGACCGGCCGGTACGCGACCGCCTCAGCCATTCGCTCGTGCACGGCATCGACCAATGGATCGAAGAGGATGCCGAGGCCGCGCGAGCCGAGTCCGCCCGCCCGCTCGACGTCATCGAAGGCCCGCTGATGGCCGGCATGAACGTGGTCGGCGACCTGTTCGGCGCCGGCAAGATGTTCCTGCCGCAGGTGGTGAAGTCGGCGCGGGTGATGAAGAAGGCCGTGGCCTATCTGCTGCCCTACATCGAGGCCGAGAAACTGCGCACCGGCGACGCCGGCAAGTCCAACGGCAAGATCGTCATGGCCACGGTCAAGGGCGACGTCCACGACATCGGCAAGAACATCGTCGGCGTGGTCCTGGCCTGCAACAACTTCGACGTGGTCGACCTCGGCGTGATGGTGCCGGCGCAGACCATTCTCGACCGCGCCAAGGCCGAGAACGCCGACCTGATCGGCCTGTCCGGGCTGATCACGCCCTCGCTCGAGGAAATGAGCCACGTCGCCCGCGAGATGCAGCGCCAGGGCTTCACCATGCCGCTGTTGATCGGCGGCGCGACCACCTCGCGCGCCCACACCGCGCTCAAGATCGACCCGCACTACCAATCGCCGACGATCTGGGTCAAGGACGCCTCGCGCGCGGTCGGCGTGGCCCAGTCGTTGATCTCGATCGAACTGCGCGAGCCGTTCGTCGCCGCCAACGCATCCGACTACGCCGAAATCCGCGAGCGCCACCGCAACCGCGGCGACGGCAAGCGCCTGGTCTCGCTGGAGAAGGCCCGCAGCCAACGCTTCGACGGCAACTGGAGCGAATACGAACCGCCGGCGCCGCTGCAGCCGGGCCTGCACGTATTCGACGATTACCCGCTCGACGAGTTGGTCGAATACATCGACTGGACCCCGTTCTTCAACACCTGGGAACTGGCCGGGCGCTATCCGGCGATCCTTACCGACGAAATCGTCGGCAGCCAGGCCAGCGAGCTCTACCGCGACGCGCGCGCCATGCTCGAGCGGATCGTCGCCGAGAAGTGGATCCAGGCGAAGGCGGTGTTCGGCCTGTGGCCGGCGAACTCGGTCGGCGACGACGTCGAGGTGCGTCTTCCCTGCGACGGCGACGGCGACGGCGAAACCGTGCGCCTGCACTTCCTGCGCCAGCAGGTCGACAAGCCGGTCGACCGGCCCGACCTGTGCCTGGCCGATTTCGTCGCCCCGAAGGACTCCGGCCGCCAGGACTGGATCGGCGGCTTCGCGGTCACCTCGGGCATAGGCATCGAGCCGCACGTCGCCCGTTTCGAGGCCGACCACGACGACTACAACGCGATCATGCTCAAGGCCCTGGCCGACCGCTTCGCCGAGGCCCTGGCCGAGCGTCTGCACCAGCGCGTGCGCAAGGAGTTCTGGGGTTACGCCGCCGACGAAACGCTCGATAACGAGGCTCTGATCGCCGAAGGCTACCGCGGCATCCGCCCGGCGCCCGGCTATCCGGCCTGCCCCGAGCACAGCGAGAAGAGCACCCTGTTCCGCATGCTCGACGCCACCCGCCACACCACCCTGGAGTTGACCGAGAGCTTCGCGATGTATCCCACCGCGGCGGTCTCGGGCCTGTATTTCAGCCATCCCGACAGCCAGTACTTCGTGGTCGGCCGGGTGTCCAAGGAGCAGGTCGAGGACTACGCTCGCCGCAAGGGCGCAAGCCTGGCGCAGGCCGAACGCTGGCTGGCCTCGAATCTGGATTACGATCCCGAGTAAAGACGGACCGGCGGCGCGTAGCCGCCCCTCCAGGGACTGGTCAACACGAGCGTGCACGGATGAGCGAGATCCTGATACCCGGCGGTTACGACATCGACGCGGCGGCCGAGCGCGCCGGCGAGGCCCTCGGCAACGCCGCCTTCATCGAGAAACACGCGGCCCCAGGCCGCATCGGCCTGTGCGGCGGGCGCGACTGGATCAACAAGCTGATCCGCAAGGCGCAGTCGCCGCTGACCGAGGACGGCCACCGCAGCCTGTGGTCGCACGCCTTCGTCTTCAGCGAACGCCGCATCGACGGGCACTGGTGGGTGATCGAGTCCGACCTGGATCTGCGCTACAAGCAGATCCGCCTGGGCGTGCAGGAGAATCGCGTCGATCGCTATTACGATGCCGAGACCTTTCCGAACATCGCCATCCTCGATTTCGACCTGAGCCCGGAACAGGTCCACAAGATCCAGGTCGCCGGCCTGGACCTGCTGTCGGGCCTGTCGAGCTATTCGATCAGCGAACTGGTCGGCACCCTGATGGCGATGCACAGCCGCCGCCTGCGCCGGCGCAGCAACCTGATGGCCAGGGAAGGCGCGTTGTATTGCTCGGCGCTGGTCCAGCATTGCTACCACGCCGCCGGCATCGAGTTCCTGCCCGGCGTGCCCGGCAAGAACATCGCCCCGCACGACATCGACGAATCGCCGCTGCCGCATCGCACCCACCGGATCATCCGGGACCTGGGCGTGTCGACGATCCGCGAGCTGGGCCATACCTCGAAGCACTGGCTGAGCAGCGCACTCGACTAGGATCGTCCGTTCGCGTCCGTCCGCGTCCTGGCATGCCGCGACACAGCGCCGCCAAACACTCCACGACGGTCGACGCCACCCGTGAGTTCGACCGCATCGGCCGAGGCGCTCGCGCCGCCGGCAGGCCGGCATTGCGCCGCAAACGCGACCGGCGCCGCTGTCGCCATTCAATACGCAATGGTATGGTGGCGCCATTGCCGGCCCGGGCGGGGCTTCCTGCCGAGCCCGCCCCGCCCACGGATCGCCATGCACGACCTGCTGCTGTTCTCCCATGCCAACGGATTCCCGGCCCCGGTTTACCGGGTGATGCTGGACGCCCTGGCCGAACGCTTCCACGTCGTCCGGCCCGACCGCATCGGCCATGACCCGCGCTATCCGGTAACCCCGGACTGGCCGCATCTGGTCGAGGAACTGGCCGCCCGCGCCGAGCACGCCGCCGGCAGTGCGCGCCGGATCTGGCTGGTCGGGCATTCGCTCGGCGGCTACCTGAGCCTGTTCGCCGCCCATCGGCTGGCCGACTCGTCCCTGGCCGGGCGCGTCGCCGGCGTGGTCATGCTGGACTCGCCCCTGATCGCCGGCTGGCGCGCGCGCCTGGTCTCGATCGGCCGACGCACCGGCCTGGACAATCTTTTGATGCCGATGCGCGCCACCTTGCAGCGCCGCCGCCTCTGGCCCGACCGCGCCGCGGTGCGCGAGCACTTCCTGGCCAAGCCCGCCTTCGCCTGCTGGGACCAACGCGTCCTCGACGACTACGTCGAGCACGGCACCCGCGCCGCCGAGGACGGCAGCCGCGAACTCGCGTTCGAGCGCGAGATCGAATACCGCATTTATCACACCCTGCCGACCATCGCGCTCAGCGGCCTGGCGCCGTCGCTGCGCGTGCCGGTCGGCTTTCTCGCTGGCACCCGCTCGCGCGAACTGCGCAACGCCGGCGCTGCCCCGACCCGGCGGCTGGTCGGCGAGCGTTGGCGCTGGATCGAAGGCGGCCATCTGTTCCCGATGGAGCGACCGCTGGACACCGCGCAGGCGATCGTCGCGATGATCGAAGGCATGACGCCGAGCGCCGTCGGCGAGCATCGAGGAACGCCTGTCGACAACAATGCCGGTTCCGTTCGTCGAAGCTGCACACCATCGCGAGGGTAGGAGCGGCGCGAGCCGCGACTGCGCTGCCTCAACCTCACGGCGTTACTTGAGGCTTCCTGTAGGAGCGACGTAAGTCGCGACCGCGGGACGCGCAGGGATGGCGAGGCCGCCGTCATTCGTCGAAGCGGCGTGCTCTCGCAGGGTAGGAGCGGCGCAAGCCGCGACATCGCTGCGACGGTTTTGCGGTGCATTTCTCGTGGGAGATTAAGATCAAGATCAAACCCAAAGCTTCCGCCGCTAAAGCGGCGGGTTACTTTATTTTGTCTAAAGCAACAAAAGAAAGGTAACCAAAGAAAAGTGCTTTGTTTTGAATCAGCAGCCCGCAAGAACGGTACCGACGCAGGGATGCTCCAGACAGGCCATCCATGGCCTGCTTGCGCACGGCCCGCATCCCTGCGGGCCGCCCTACGGGTCTGCTTTTGGCCGGCAAAGCGGAAAGCAGATCAAAAACACGACAACAACGGCGGCGACGGCGACGGCGACGGTGCAGCGCCGCGGCTGCTGTTGGGCAGGAACGGCGCAAGCCGCGACCACGCAACTGCGATTACCCGCGCCGCGGGCCGGAGACCGCGGTTACAGGAATCCCTTAAAGACGACGCAAGATTGGGACATGGCGGTCGCGGCTTGCGCCGCTCCTACCCTGCGAAAGCATGCCGCTTCGATGAATGACGGCGGCCTCGCTAACTCTGCGCGTCCCGTGGTCGCGACTCACGTCGCTCCTACAGAGGGGCGCCCGCATGCACGGCGGTGGCGGTGCCTTTGCTGTGCGTCGCTTCGCCCTGGCGAAGGCTGAAGAAGACCCGGAGGGCGGCGCGCAGGGATGCGCGCCGTTTTTCATCGGGACAGGGACGTCCCGTATGAAAAATCACCGCGCCGGCACCGATCGTGCGGGCTGGTGATCAAAACAAAGCACTTTTCTTTGGTTACCTTTCTTTTGTTGCTTTAGACAAAAGAAAGTAACCCGCCGCTTTAGCGGCGGAAGCTTTGGGTTTGATCTTGATTCTGATCTTGCTTGAAAGAGGCGCAGGGAGACCGTCACAGCGATGTCGCGGCTCGCGCCGCTCCTACCCTGGCGAAAGCATGCCGCTTCGATGAATGACGGCGGCCTCGCTAACTCTGCGCGTCCCGTGGTCGCGACTCACGTCGCTCCTACAGGGGCACATCCGAAGATGACGCAAAGATCGGGGCATGGCGGTCGCGGCTTGCGCCGCTCCTACCCCGCGAAAGCACTTCGCTTCGACGAATGACGACGGCCTCGCTAATTTTGCGCGTTCCGCGGTCGCGACTCACGTCGCTGCTACGGGAATCTACGGAGCGGCAAACCTGAGGAAAGCGACTAAACCGGATCGAGAAAACACGGGCGGCGCACGGCGCCGCCCACGATCACCAGACCAGGTCGTCCGGCACCTGGTACAGCGGATCGGCATAAGGATCGTCCTCGGTCGGGGCATTCGGATCGACCTTCAGCGCGACCGCCGGGGCGAAGATCGCCTCGGCCTGCTCCAGCATCGCCGCGGTCACCAGGACGTAACGGCCTTCGAGCTGGACCACGCCGAGTTCGCCGGCGTTGAGCTGCTTGAGCTGGACCTCGGTGACGTAGACGCGCTTGATCTTGCCGCCGTACGGGAAGTGACGGGCGATCTCGGCATCGGGCGCGTTGAGCGCCTGATCCTTGAGCGCTTCGGCCAACTTGGCGCGGGCTTCGCGACGCAGACGCGCCTCTTCCTGCCTGGCCTGCTCGGCGGCGATGCGTTCGTCTTTCTCGCGCTGGGCACGGATCGCATAGGCCTTGGCCAGGTCGATGTCCTCGCGCGTGCGCGGCTTGCCCTGCCCCGGCCGGCCCGGCTGCTGGCCAGGACGGCCCTGGCCGGACTTGTTGGCGCCCGGACGCGGGCCCTGCGGCCGATTGGCGTTGGGGCGGTCGGAGGAGCCGGGCCGGTCGGGACCTGGCTTGTCCGAAACGCGTCTGCCGGCGCCGGGGCGTTCGCCGTGCGGCCGGGCGCCGGGCTTGCCGCCGCGCTTGGCGTCGCCGCCGCGCTCGGAGCGTTCCGGACGTTCGGGTTTCGGAGCCGGCTTGAAACCCAGGCCCAACAGTTGGTCGCGAAGAGTGTCGCTCATGATCCGGTATCAGTAATGCGGCGGGGGTGGTTCGCCGGCGGCGTCGCCGCCGGTGAGCGGCGTAGCCGCCATGGCGCTGCGCAATTGCTTGATCTCGTCGAGCGCGCGGTACATGAGCAGCGAATTGCGCGCTTCCTCGCTGCGTGCCGCGGCGAGTGCGTCGCTGAGTTCATTGAGCGCATGCTCCTGGAACGCGACGCGCGTTTCCAGGTCGATCAGGCGTTGCTCGAGTTCGGAAGTCACAGGCGGTAATCCAGGCGGGTCGGCGGCTCAATCGCCGTCGATGAGGATCGAGCGTCCGCGCCCGATGCCGTAATAGGCCAGGTCGGCCGACTCGACCTCGTCGGGATGGTACAGGTTGCGCCCGTCGAAGATCACGCCGTCGGCCAAGGCTTGGCGCACGCGCACGAAATCCGGGCTGCGGAACTGCTTCCACTCGGTCACCACGACCAGGGCGTCGGCGTCGGCCAGCGCGGCGCGCGCCGAGTCGCACAGCACCAGATCCTCGCGCTCGCCGAAGATGCGCTCGGCTTCCTCGTTGGCTTCCGGGTCGTAGGCGCGCACGCGCGCGCCGGCCTGCCACAGCTGGGTCAACAGGGTGCGGCTGGAGGCCTCGCGCATGTCGTCGGTGTTCGGCTTGAACGCCAGGCCCCAGACCGCGAAGGTCTTGCCGGCGATCTCGCCGCCGTAATGGCGTTGGATCAGCTCGAACAGATGGCCTTTCTGGCTATCGTTGACCGCTTCCACCGCGTCGAGCAGACGCGCCTGGTAGCCGTGCTGCTGGGCGGTGCGGGCCAGTGCCTGCACGTCCTTCGGAAAGCACGAGCCGCCGTAGCCGGCGCCCGGGTAGATGAAGTGCCAGCCGATGCGCGGGTCCGAACCGATGCCCTGGCGGACCATCTCGATGTCGGCGCCGACTTTCTCGGCGATGTTGGCGATTTCGTTCATGAAACTGATCTTGGTCGCCAGCATCGCGTTGGCGGCGTACTTGGTCAGTTCGGCCGAGCGCAGGTCCATGTAGACGATGCGTTCGTGATTGCGGTTGAACGGCGCGTACAGGCGCTTGAGTTTTTCCAGCGCGACCGGGCTGGAGGCGCCGATCACGATGCGGTCGGGGCGCATGCAGTCGTTGACCGCATCGCCTTCCTTGAGGAATTCCGGGTTGGAGGCCACGTCGAAGGCGACCTCGATGCCGCGCGCCTGCAGTTCGCGGGCGATCGTCGCCTGGACCTTGTCGGCGGTGCCGACCGGCACGGTCGACTTGTTGACCACGACCACCTGGCGCTCGATATGGCGGCCGATGGTCGACGCCACCGCGAGCACGTACTTGAGGTCGGCGCTGCCGTCCTCGTCGGGCGGCGTGCCGACCGCGATGAAGATCAGGTCGCCATGGGCGATCGCGCCGGCGGCGTCGGTGGTGAAGTGGAGACGGCCGGCGGCGTGATTGGCCTTGACCATCGGCTCCAGGCCGGGCTCGTAGATCGGGATCACCCCGCGTTCGAGGCCCTCGATCTTGGCCTGGTCGATGTCGACGCAAACCACGTCGTGGCCGACGTCGGCCAGGCAGGTTCCGGTGACCAGGCCGACGTAGCCGGTGCCGAAGATGGTGACGCGCATGGGTAGTTCTCTATCGGAGGTATTGCCCGGCCCCGCGGCCGGACTCCGTGCCCGCAAGCGCGGGCACGGAGCGGCGCAAGACTCAGTGCTGCGGGTGCGTGCCGCCCATCGCGGCCGACTCGGGGCCGCCGGCGGGAGCGCCCGCGCCCGGCTTGACGATGTCGAGCAGCTCGACGTCGAACACCAGGGTCGCGTTCGGGCCGATCGGGCCGCCCGGGGTGCCCTGCTCGCCGTAGCCGAGCTTGCTCGGGATCCACAGCTTGAACTTGCTGCCGACCGGCATCAGCGCAATGCCTTCCTGCCAGCCCGGGACCACCGCGCCGAGCGGGAACACCGCCGGTTCCTTGCGGTCGTAGGAGCTGTCGAAGGTCTTGCCGTCGAGCATGGTGCCCTTGTAGTGCACGCGCACGGTGTCGCTGCTCTTGGGTTTGGCGCCCTTGCCTTCGGTGAGGATCTGGTACTGCAGGCCCGACGCGGTGGTCACCACGCCCGGCTTCTTGCCGTTGGCGGCGAGGAACTTGTCGCCCTCTTCCTGGTTCTTCTTGGCCATCGCGACCATCTTCTCGATCTGCTTGGTGCGGACCTTTTCCTGCAGGCGTTCGCGGATCTGGCGCGCTTCGTCGTCGCTCAGCAGCGGCTTGTCGCCCTTGATGTTGGCCTGCATGGCCTTTTGCAGCACGGCCAGGTCGAGATCGTCCTTTAGCAGCTCGAGCGAGCGGCCCATGTCCATGCCGATCAGATAGCTTTCCTGTTCCTTCTCGGTCTTCATGCCGCCGAGCGCCTTGACCTCGCTCTTGGCATCGGCCTTGTCGCCGGGCTTGGCGTCGGCGGCCTTGCCGTCGGCCGGCTTGCCGGCCTGGTTGCAGCCCGAGGCGAACAGCGCCATCGAGGCCACGGCGAACGCGAGGGCGGTGTTACGCATGAAAGGCTTCATCAAACTGCACTCCTGAGGAGGAAATAACCGAAAACGAGGGTGGGAACCGGGCCGGCGGCTGGACAAACTGCCAGCCGGCGGCTGAACGCAACGAGTCTGATCGGACGATCAGAGGATATCGAGCAGCTCGACTTCGAACTCGAGGGTCGCATTCGGGCCGATCTTCGGCGGCGCGCCCGACGGGCCGTAGGCGAGTTCGGCCGGGATCCAGAACTTGAACTTGCTGCCGACCGGCATCATCGCCAGGCCTTCCTGCCAGCCCTGGATCACGCCGTTGACCGGGAATTCGGCCGGCTGGCCGCGCTCGTAGGAGCTGTCGAAGGTGCTGCCGTCGAGCAAGGTACCCTTGTAGTTCACGCTGACCTTGTCGGTCGGCTTGGGACGTTCGCCCGAGCCCTGGCGCAGCACCATGTACTGCAGGCCCGAGCCGGTCACGAACACGCCTTTGACCTTCTTGTTGGCTTCGAGGAAGTCCTTGCCCTTCTTCAGGTTGGCTTCGCCGGCCGCGGCCGCCTCGGCCTTCATCTTGGTCTGCAGGCGCTCGCTGAAACCGGTCAGCACGGTGCGGGCCTCGGCTTCGGCGAGCAGCGGCTTGCCGCCGCCCAGCGAGGTGCGCAGGGCCTGCACCAGCAGCGGCAGTTCGATCTCGCCTTTGATCTGCTGCAGCGACGGGCCGACCATGAAGGTGCCGATCAGCAGGCCGACCTTGTCCTTGGCCACCGGCGGCGGGGGCGCGCCCGGGGCGGCGCCCGGAACCGGCTTGCCGTCGCGCGAGGCGATGCGCGCGCGCAGGGCCTGGTCGACGGTGCGGGCTTCTTCCTGGGTGATCAGCGGCTTGCCGCCGTCGAACACGTTCTTGACCGCGCGCTCGAAGGCGGCGGTGTCGAGGTCGGGCCCGACCGGCTTGAGCGAGCTGGCCACGTCCAGGCCGATGGCGTAGCTGATCTTTTCACGGTCGTTGGCGAGCACGGTTTTTTCCTGGGCAGAAGCGACGCCGCCGAACAGCGCCGCAGTGGTGATCAACACGGCCGCGCCGCGCACGAAAGCCTTCATCGGGTCCCGCTCCTTTTTACCTAATCGATACGCCGCAGTCCGGCGCAAGCCCGTCATTGTCGCGGGCCGGCGCTAAGGCGGCAATGTTCCAGTGTGACGGCGGACAAGCCGGTAAGTTCCATTCGGCCGCGGCCCGCGAGCGCCGGAAACCGGATCGCCCGCGCAGATCCGTGCGCGCGGCGCCCTGCTCCGGCGCGATCCGGCGCGGTCCGGCTCGATCGGCGCATCGCGCGGCGACGCCCGGGAGCGGCCGATGCGCGGCCCGGAGGATCAGTGGGCCGCCGCCGGTCGCGGCGCGGCAGCGCTGGCCGGCGCCTTAGCGGCCTTCGGCCGCGGCGTAGTGTCGGTTGCCGGCGCCTTAGCGGCCTTCGGCCGCGGCGCCGTGAGCGCACGCTCGATCGCCGCGACCACCGCCGGGTCGTCCGGCGTGATCTTGCTGCCGTAGCTGGCGATCAGGCGGCCGTCGCGGCCGAGCAGGTACTTGTGGAAGTTCCACTTCGGCGCTTCGCCGGCGGCCTTGGCCAGGTCCTTATAGAGCGGCGTAGCCTGCTCGCCGATCACGTGCACCTTCTCGAACATCGGGAACTTGACGCCGTAAGTCAGGGTGCAGAACTCCTGGATCTGCTTCTCGTCCTCGAACTCCTGCGCCTTGAAGTCGCCCGAGGGGAAACCGAGCACGGCGAAGCCCCGGCCTTTGTACTTGGCCTGCAGGCCTTCCAGCGCCTCGAATTGCGGGGTGTAGCCGCACTTGCTGGCGGTATTGACCACCAGCACCACGTCGCCGCCGTAGCGGGCGCCGAGGTTGACCGGGGTCTTGCCGGCCAAGGGGCGGAAACTGCGGTCGAGCATGCCGCCGGCGGCGGCGGCCGCAACGGCCGCGCCGGCGGCCAGCGCCAGCGACAACAAGGCAACCGGGCCGGCGCGACGCGCCAGGCCTGAACGGGAGAACGGCGAACGAGTCATCGGGCAGCCTCGTGGATCGAGAGGGAAAGCCGGCGGGGCCGGTCTGGCGGGGCCAAGTATGACTTTAGTTGGGTCGGGATCGATTGACTCAATGTGTTTAGGTGTTATAGTTGCATACAACACCGGCCCACTAACGAGCAGGACGTTCGATATGAACCGCAAGCTCCACAACTCCATTTCAGCCTTGATGGCCGCCGGCGGCGCCCTGGTTCTGGGCCTGGTGGTCGCTCTTCCCTCCCCCGCGCCGGCCGCCTCGGCCGCCCCCGAACTGGCCCTGCTGGCCGGCGACGCCCCGGCGACCCGCCCGGTCCAGCTCGAGCTCGGCGGGATCAAGGCCCGGATCAGCTTCGACCGAGACTTCGTGGCGCGCGCCCGCAGCCGCCATACCGACGTCGCCACCGTCGCGCGCCGCATCGAAGCCAGCGCCGACCGGCTCGGCCGGGACGCCAGCGCCGCCGAAGTCAGCCTGTTCGTCGCCGGCGTCGCCGGCGAAGTCGCCGACCTCACCGCGATCGCCAATGCGGTCGACCCCCTCGTTGCCGCGGAGCCGGCAAGCACCGAAACCAAACGCAAGGCCGGGACCGCCGCGCGCCGTAACCGACGGAACCTCGTCATGCCTTATTTCTCTTTCCTGCCGCGGGGCTGAACCATGACCGCAATCCAATGGAGCGACGGCGCTCCAATCTATCGCCAGCTCAAGGAGCGCGTCGTCGCGATGATGCTCGACGGCGTCCTCAAGCCAGGCGATGCCCTGCCGTCCGTGCGGCAGGTCGCCGCCGAATACCAACTCAACCCCATCACCGTCTCGCGCGCCTATCAGGAGTTGGCGGACGAGGCGCTGGTCGAAAAACGCCGAGGCCTGGGCATGTACGTGACCGAAGAAGCCGCAAGGAAACTGCTCGTCAACGAGCGCGAACGCTTCCTGCGCGAAGAATGGCCGCTGGTCCTGGAGCGCATCCAGCGCCTGGGCCTCAGCAGCGAAGAACTGCTCGGTGCGCGCACCGGCAACGACAAGGCAGACGCCCCATGACCAATGCCATCCACATCGATCCGGGTCATATCGTCACCGCGCGCGGCCTGCGCAAGGTCTACAAGAACAAACTCGCGCTCGACGACACCGCCTTCGACATCCCGTCCGGGCGCATCGTCGGACTGATCGGCCCCAACGGCGCCGGCAAGACCACCGCGCTCAAGGCCATCCTGGGCCTGATCGCGTTCGACGGCGAGCTGTCGGTGCTCGGCCGCGATCCGCGCCACGAACGCGACGCGCTGATGCGCGACGTGTGCTTCATCGCCGACGTCGCGGTGCTGCCGCGCTGGCTGCGGGTGCGCGAGGCGATCGATTTCGTCGCCGGCGTGCATCCGCGCTTCGACCGGGCCAAGTGCGAACGGTTCCTGCACGGCACCCAGCTCAAGCCAAACCTGCGCGTGCGCGAAATGTCCAAGGGCATGATCGTGCAACTGCACCTGGCGCTGGTGATGGCGATCGACGCGCGCCTGCTGGTGCTCGACGAACCGACCCTCGGCCTGGACATCCTCTACCGCAAGCAGTTCTACCAGCGCCTGCTCGAGGACTACTTCGACGAGAACAAGACCATCCTGGTGACCACCCACCAAGTCGAGGAAATCGAACACATCCTCACCGACGTGATGTTCATCCGCGACGGCAAGGTCGTGCTCGACAGCCCGATGGAAGTGCTCGGCGAGCGCTTCGTCGAAGTGCTGGTCAACACCGACTCGGCCGCCCAGGCGCGCGCGCTCAAACCGCTGGACGAACGCGCGCTGCCGTTCGGCAAGACCGTGATGCTGTTCGACGGCGTGCCGGCCGGGCAACTGGCCGGCTTCGGCGAAGTCCGCACGCCCGGCCTGGCCGATCTGTTCGTCGCCACCATGAAGGGGACCTACGCATGAACGCCGCCGACGATATCCTCGCCCCCGCCGCTCCGCGCGCGGTCGCCGCGATCCCGCCGCTGCAGACCTTCAAGATGCTGCTGCGGCGCGAGTTCTGGGAACACCGCGGCGGCTTCTTCTGGGCCCCGGTGATCACCGGCCTGGTCGCGATCGTGTTCTCGCTGCTCGGCGTGGTCGCCAGTTCGGTCATGCTGCAAAGCGCGATCCGCCGCGGCGACGTGCACATGGACGGGGTCAGCCTCAAGGTCTCCGGCCACGAATCGGCGTTCGGCCTCGCCGGCGACGTCGCCCTGCTCAGCGGCATGGGCCTGGCCTGCGTGGTGTTCGTGTTCGTGGTGTTCTTCTACGCCCTGGGCTCGATCTACGACGAACGCAAGGACCGCAGCATCCTGTTCTGGAAGTCGCTGCCGATCTCCGACACCCAGGCGGTGCTGTCCAAGCTGTTATGGGCGCTGGTGCTGGCTCCGGTGCTGGCGATCGGCATCGGCCTGGCGATCGGCGTGGTGATGTGGCTGTTGTCGTGGGTGGCGGTGCTGCTCAACGGCGTGCCCGGCGCGAGCGCGGTCTTCACCGAAGCGCATCCGCTGCGCCTGGTCCTGCAGATCGTCAGTTCGATCCCGGTGTACGCGCTGTGGGCGCTGCCGACGGTCGGCTGGCTGATGCTGTGCTCGGCCTGGGCGCGCAGCGTGCCCTTCGTCTGGGCGGTGGTGATCCCCCTGCTGGCCTGCATGTTCATCAGCTGGCTCGACATCCTGCCCGGCATCGAGATCCCGCACGACGCGATCTGGTACACGGTGGCGTTCCGCGGCCTGCTCAGCATCGTCCCGGGCAGTTGGTACCTGAATCCGCAAATCAACGGGGTCGACTCGAACACGGTCATCAACGGCCCCGAGGACATCGCCCGTTCGATCGATTTCACCAGCAGCCTGCAGGCGTTCGCCACGGTCGACCTGTGGATCGGCGCACTGCTCGGCGCACTGATGATCTACGCCGCGATCCGCCTGCGCCGCTGGCGCGACGAGGGCTGACCCCGTCCGGCCCCGTCCGCGACCGCGGGCGGGGCCGGAGTTCGGCCGTAATGACGGCTCGGCGAGACCGCGTCTTGCAAGCAAGAAAATAATTGCAACCCCGCCTGCCCGCGCCGCATCCATCGAACCGTCCCTCAACTCCTGGAGCGCCCGATGCGCCACACGATTCCCCTGCTCGCCCTCGCCCTGTCGCTGTCGCTGTCCGCCCAGGCCGCCGAACACTGCGAATTCTCCGCGCCGCGCAATCTGCAACTCGACCTGTCCGGGGTGAAGGCGGTGGTCTTCGAGATCGGCCCGGACGAACTCAGCGTCTCCGGCGCGCCCGGCGCCAAGGCCGCGCTCAGCGGCCGCGCCTGCGCCTCCAATGCGGCCGACCTGCCCGGCATGACCGTCACCCAGAAGCGGGTCGGCGACAAGCTGGTGGTGGTCGCCGAGCGCCGCACCGACATCAACTTCGGCCTCAACCGCTACAGCTACATGAAACTGCGCGCGACCGTGCCGGACACGATGATGGTCCAGCTCAAGGTGGGCTCCGGCGACGTCGACGTCGACCACGTCGCCTCGCTGAGCGCCGACGTCGGTTCGGGCGACGTCAAGGCCAGCCATGTGCGCGGCCTGGCCGCCGCCGACATCGGTTCGGGCGACGTCGATTTCCAGGACATCGGCTCGCTGCAGGTGATCTCGCTGGGTTCCGGCGACCTCACCGCCAAGCGCATCGCCCGCGACGCCAAGCTCGGCTCGGTCGGTTCGGGCGACGTCGAACTCAGCGACGTCGGCGGCTCGGTCGAACTGAGCCGGATCGGCTCGGGCGACCTGGAAGTCGACGGCGTGCGCGGCGACTTGCGCGTGCATTCGATCGGCAGCGGCTCGGTGGTCCACAACGGGGTCGCCGGCCGCGTCCACCTGCCGCAAGACGATTGACCGGACGTTCGATCCGGCCTTCGTCCAGCCGGCTTACCGCTCAGGAAGCTACGTTATGAAAGCCGTACGTCCGCTCTCGCTTTCCCTCGCCGCACTGATCGCCGTATCGGCGGGCGCCTGCTCTCAGGCGCCCGAGGCCAGCCTGCACGTCTCGGTGGTCGAACCGATGAGCTGGGCCAAGGATCGCCTGATCCTGCGCGGCCAGGACGGCGCCCAGGCGGAAATCGGCAACGACGGCACGCTCAACCTCGACGGCAGGCTGGTCGCCTTGAGTCCGGACCAGCAGGCCGTCGCCCGGCGCTATTACCGCCACGCCATGAGCATCAGCCAGGAAGGCGTCGCCATGGGCAAGGACGGCGCCGCCTTCGCCGGCAAGGCGGTGGGCACGGTCCTGGACGGCCTGGCCAGCGGCAATCCGGATGCGATCGGCGCGAAGGTCGAAGCCGATGCGGCGGTGTTCGAAAAACGTGCGCAGGAAATGTGCGCGCGCTTCGCCGACCTGCATGCCGCGCAGCAGGAACTCAGCGCGAGCCTGCCCGCGTTCAGGCCCTTCGCCGCGATCAAGGCCACGTCGGTCGGCAACTGCCGCAGCTGAGCGTCGACGCGGAGCCGGCCGCGGTCGCGATAACCGTCGCGATCGCACGCCGTGGCGCTCTTTGGAAACATCATCCGCATCCTTGCGATGCGGTCCGCGGCGAGGTCGCCCGGTCTCGATGGGTTCATCGACCGAACGACCGCACGGCACCGGCACGCACGCGCGCGGTTGGATTTGCCGGGTTGAAGCGAGGCGGCCATCGCACCGGGTCGGTCGAAGACGCTTGCGCCGCGGCCCCGCCCCAACAAGCCGCCCAACAAGCGCCGATCAAGCCCGGATCAAGCCAGCCCGGCTCAGGCGTGTGGTTGACGCCGCGCCTGGGCGCGGGCAGGTTCGAGCCGCACTTCGGCGCCGCGGTAAACCCATACCGTGCCCGCACGCGCGGCGCGCAGGCACGACGACGGCGCTCCGGCCGTGCCGAGGCAGGGCCGGAGGCCGGTACGAACGCGCCGGTTAGTGTGCCTTGCTGACCTGGGCGACCGTGGCCTGGGCAGCGGCCGCGGCCACCGGGGCGGCGTGGCTGGCCAGCAGTTCGGGCTTCACATCGTCGCCGATGGGCAGGCTCTGCGGGTTGCAGCCGGCGCAGGCGAACAGGGACAGGACGGCGGCGTACCGAAAGAATCGAATCGAGTTCATGAGCGTAGCTCCACTTCTGGTTATGGCTGACCGGAACGAATCCGGGGGTCGGGGGAAACAGCTCGCCCGGCCACCGCTTGGCGACGGCCGGCCGGACGTTGGGACATCAACCGCTCGATATACGCCCGGCGTTGCAGACCGGTTACCGCTCAATAACCGGCTGCGCGACGGGTCGTGCGCAAGCGTGAAAACCGAAAACGCGAAGGCACCGTCCCGCAGCGCGGGCGAGACGACGTCCGGCGAACGGGTCCGGGAGGGCTTGGGTTCGACGCGAACCGGCCGGAGCCGATGGCCCGGATGCCGGTTGTCGCTCGACCGCCCCTGCCGGTCTGTCCGACTGCCGCCGAGTATGTCCCGGCGACTGGATTGCTGCCTGTATGCGCACCGAGGATAACGAACCGGCCTCACCGCGAAACTCCACGCCGGTCGCGAAATAATATCCTCGAACAATTCACGACCGGGCGCGATGTCCCGGGTACGTCCTTGAATTTGCGGTGAAATCGGCGCATCGCGAGTATCGTGGCAGCCCGGCACAGTCGCAGGCCTGCCCGGGCGGCTCAGCCGCCTCCGCCGCCTCCGCCGTGAATGCCGCCGCGGGTCAGCGCGCTCGGATCGAGCAGGCGCCGCAATCGTTTTTCCGGCAGGCCGGTCGCCTCCATCGCCACCTCCAGCACCGGCCGGCCTTCCTTGTAGGCCTGCTTGGCGATCGCCGCGGCTTTCTCGTAGCCGATGATCGGGTTGAGCGCGGTGACCAGGATCGGGTTGCGGCCGAGCGCCTCGCGCACATGCGCCTCGCGCACCTTCAGGCCGGCGATGCTGCTGTCGGCGAGCAGGCGCATGGCGTTGCCGAGCAGTCGGATCGAATCGAGCAGGTCGTGGGCGATCAGCGGCAGCATCACGTTGAGCTGGAAGTTGCCGCTCTGCCCGGCCACGGTGATCGCCGCATGGTGGCCGATCACCTGCGCGCAGACCATCGCCAGGGCTTCGGGGATCACCGGGTTGACCTTGCCCGGCATGATCGAGCTGCCCGGCTGCAGGGCCGGCAGTTCGATCTCGCCCAGGCCGGCGAGCGGCCCGGAGTTCATCCAGCGCAGGTCGTTGGCGATCTTCATCAGCGCCACCGCCAGCGCGTTGAGCTGGCCAGACAGCTCGACCGCGTCGTCCTGCGCCGCCAGCCCCTCGAACTTGTCCGCGGCCGACTCGAACTTGCTCCCGGTCGCGGCCGACAAGGCCTTGGCCATGGCCTTGCCGAAGCGCGGATCGGCATTGATCCCGGTGCCGATCGCGGTGCCGCCGATCGGCAGGCGGCGCAGCCGTTTCAGGCTGTCCTCGATGCGCGCCTGCGCCGAGCTCAACTGCGCGGCCCAGGCGCCGAACTCCTGGCCGAAGGTCAGCGGCATCGCATCCATCAGATGGGTGCGGCCGGTCTTGGTCAGCCTGGCCAGCTCCGTGGCGCGCGTCTCGATGGTCTTGCGCAGGTGCTTGAGCGCCGGCAGCAGCGATTCGTTCACCGCCAGCTGCGCCGAGACCCGGATCGTGGTCGGGATGACGTCGTTGGAGCTCTGGCCGAGATTGACGTGGTCGTTCGGGTGGATCGCGTGTTTGCCGGCGCGGCTGGCCAGGGTCGCGATGACCTCGTTGGCGTTCATGTTGCTCGAGGTGCCCGAGCCGGTCTGGTAGACGTCGATCGGGAAGTGCGCGTCGTGGCGGCCTGCGGCGACTTCGGCCGCGGCGGCGCGGATCGCCGCGGCCGGGCCCTTGGCGAGCAGGCCGAAACCGGCGTTGACCTCGGCTGCGGCGCCTTTGACCAGGGCCAGTGCGCGGATGAACTCGCGCGGCATCGGCACGCCGGAGATCGGGAAGTTCTGCACCGCGCGCTGGGTCTGCGCGCCCCACAGGGCCTCGGCGGGCACGCTGAGCTCGCCCATGCTGTCGTGTTCCAGGCGGAAGCCGGCCGCGACCCGGCCTGCTGCGGGCGTGTTCGTCGAGTGTTTGGCGACGCGCTTGGGCGCGGTCTTGCTTGCGGTCCTGCTTTGATTCTTGGCGGAAGTCGCCATGGCCAGCTCCATCGATTCAAGGGGGATGCGAGGCGCCGCTGGGTATCGCGGATGCTGCGAGGATACGCCCGGCGGAACGGACGAGCTGGCGCGTGCAGCGGCTGGCGGGCGCCATGATGGCGAGGGCGCAGCCGGGCGTCGAGAGCGCGGGCGCGAACCGCCAAACCCTGTCGAGTCCGAGCCCGGCACGGATTCGGCGCGGGCGGCATCCGGGTCGATCTCGAAGCCCGGCCTGGGCGCCGGAGCGGCCCACGGCGGCGTGGCTGTAGAATGGCCGACTGTTTCCTGCCCTGCGCATGCCATGTCCGCCGATCCCAAGACCACCCTGCTCGCCCTGTCCCCGCTCGATGGCCGCTATGCCGGCAAGGTCGACGCGTTGCGGCCGATCTTCTCCGAATTCGGCCTGATCAAGGCCCGCGTCAAGGTCGAGGTGGAATGGCTGCTGGCCTTGGCGAACGAGCCCGGCATCGTCGAACTCGAGCCCTTCTCGGAGGCCGCCGCGGCCCGCCTGCGCAAACTCGCCGACGAGCTGTCGATCGAGGACGCCGCGCGGGTCAAGGAGATCGAGCGCACCACCAACCACGACGTCAAGGCGGTCGAGTACCTGATCAAGGAACGCCTCAAGGACGATGCCGAACTCGGCCCGGCCCTGGAGTTCGTGCACTTCGCCTGCACCAGCGAGGACATCAACAACCTCAGCTACGCGCTGATGCTCAACGAGGCCCGCCAGCACGTGCTGCTGCCGCGCCTGGACGAGCTGATCCAGAAGCTGCGCGCGATGGCCCACGATTACGCCGCGCTGCCGATGCTGTCGCGCACTCACGGCCAGACCGCTTCGCCGACCACGGTCGGCAAGGAAATCGCCAACGTGGTCGCGCGCCTCCAGCGCCAGGGCGAGACCCTCGCCGGCGCGCAGATGCCGGGCAAGATCAACGGCGCGGTCGGCAACTACAACGCCCACGTCTCGGCCTACCCGGACATCGACTGGCCGGCCTTCGCCCAGCGCTTCGTCGCTTCGCTGGGCCTGGACTGGCAGCCCTACACCACCCAGATCGAACCGCACGACGGCATCGCCGAAGTCTGCGACGCGCAGCGCCGCATCGACACGGTCTGCATCGATCTGTGCCGCGACGTCTGGGGCTATATCTCGCTGGGTTACTTCAAGCAGTCGGTCAAGGCCGGCGAAGTCGGCAGCTCGACCATGCCGCACAAGGTCAACCCGATCGACTTCGAGAACGCCGAAGGCAACTTCGGCATCGCCAACGCCCTGTTCGAGCATTTCGCCGCCAAGCTGCCGATCAGCCGCTGGCAGCGCGACCTGACCGACTCGACCGTGCTGCGCGCGCTCGGCACCGCCTTCGGCCACGCCCTGATCGGCCTGGACGCGCTGCTGCGCGGCCTCGGCAAGCTCAGTGCCAATCCCGAGCGCCTCGCCGCCGAACTCGACGCGTCCTGGGAAGTGCTGGCCGAGGCCGTGCAGACGGTGATGCGCCGCCACGGCCTGCCGAACCCCTACGAGCAGCTCAAGGCGCTGACCCGCGGCCACGGCATCGACGAGGCCTCGATGCGAGAGTTCATCGCCTCGCTGGAACTGCCGGCCGAGGACAAACAACGCCTGCTGGCGATGACCCCGGGCAGCTACACCGGCCTGGCCGAAAAGCTGGCGCGCGAGATCTGATTCGCCGGCGACGCTGCGATCCGCTCCAGGGCAGGAGCGGCGCGAGCCGCGACTGCGGGCTTACCGCCGGCGGCGCGGCGGCCATGGAGCTGCGCGGTCGCGACTTGCGTCGCTCCTACCCCAAGGCCCAGGCCTGATCCAAACTGAGCGATTCGCCGTTTCCCTGCAGGAGCGGCGTAAGCCGCGACCGCGGGGTTTCAGACGGCGGCGCGGCGATCACGGGCTGCGGTCGCGACTCGCGTCGATCCTGCCGTGGATTGGTCGACGCGGATCGCCGTGGGCCAAGACGCGTCGCGCAGCGGTTCCACTGCGCGACACGATCGAACATAGTGTGCGGTCTTCCGCTTCGTTCGAGATTCGCCGATGACTTTGCGCGCCGGTCTGCTTGCCGCCTCTCTCCTGCCCTTGCTCGGCGCTTGCGCGAGCGCGCCTCCGCCGGTCTCAAGCGGCAACACCGATTCCGTCGCCGGCGCCGGTTCGAATCCCGCTGCAGCCGCCGCCGTCGTCGCGACGACCGCCGCCCTCGCGCCGTGCGCGGCCGATCCGGACTGGCACCAGCCCACCCAGCCGCGTCGCATTCACGGCAACAGTTGGTACGTCGGCACCTGCGGGCTCAGCGCGGTGCTGATCACCTCCGACGAGGGCCATGTGCTGATCGACGGCGCCACCGAAAAGGCCGCGCCGCTGATCGAAGCCAATATCCGCAAACTCGGCGTGGATCCGCGGCGGATCCGCTATCTGCTCAATTCGCACGAACACAACGACCACGCCGGCGGCCTCGCCCATCTGCAGCGCGTCAGCGGCGCGACCGTGGTCGCGCGCGCGCCGGCCGTAGAAGCGCTGAAAACCGGCAAGACCGACCGCGGCGACCCGCAGTTCCTCAGCGTTTCGCCATTTCCGCCGGTGACCGAGGTGCAGATCATCGGCGACGGCGACACCCTGCGCCTGGGCCCGATCGCGCTGACGGCGCACGCCACGCCGGGCCATACTCCCGGCGGCACCAGTTGGAGCTGGCGCGCCTGCGACGAGGCCGGCGTCTGCCGTGCGATCGCCTACGCCGACAGCCTGACCCCGATCAGCGACGAGGTGTACCGCTACAGCGACGAGACCGCGCATCCGGGCGTGGTCGCCGCGTTCCGCCGCAGCATCGAGACCGTGGCCGCGCTGCCCTGCGACATCCTGGTGACCCCGCACCCCAACGCCAGCGATCTGCTCGCGCGTCTGGACGCCCCCTCGCCGCAGGGCAAGAGCGGCTCCAACGACTGCCGCGCCTATGCCGCCACCGGCGCCGGCAAGCTCGAAGCGCGTCTGGCCAAGGAGCGCGCCTCGGCGCCGTGAGCCCGCGCCCGGCCGCGCCGGCACCGGCGCGGCCCTCTCGCCTGCCGCCTTCGCGGCGGCATGGCGCAGCCTTCTGCTGCAGCCTCGCGGCGTCGCCACGCAACGTTAGCGTCCGCCCGCGCACACTCGACGACCTCGTCGCCCGTGGAGCCTGCCGGATGAAACAACTGATCAATATCGACGTCCCGCACCTCGACGAGGCCACCGCGTTCTACACCCGCGCGTTCGGCCTGCACGTCGGCCGCCGTTTCGGCGACGAGGTGGTCGAGCTGATCGGCGGCGAAGCGCCGATCTACCTGTTGCTCAAGGGCGAAGGCAGCCCGGCCGCGGGCCACGACGTGCGGGTTTATTCGCGCCACTGGACGCCGCTGCACTGCGACGTGGTCGTCGAGGATGTCGAGGCCGCGCTCGCCAGCGCGGTCGCGGCCGGCGCGGTGCAGGAAGACCGCATCCGCAGCACCCGTTGGGGCCGGATCGTGCAGATCGCCGACCCGTTCGGGCACGGTTGGTGCCTGCTGCAATTCGTCGGCCGCGGTTACGACGAAATCGCGACCGCGCCCTGAATCCGATCGCCTGGGGACGGTCCGGTCCGATCCATTCGCCCCGGGGCGCCCCTAGCCTAGGGTCGGCCCGGATGGCGCGGCGGCGCAGCCTGTGGCGAGATTCGCCTTAGCCGTCACAACCCGGATCGCGGTCATGTCCTTCGTCACCGATTTCGTGCAAAGCGTATCCCGTGTCGTCGAACAGGTGCTGCAGCAGGAGCCGCCGCCCCCGCCGCCGGCGCAGACTCCCGAACAGATCGAGGCCCGGGTCAACGCCGCGACTTCGAACCCGGAGCAGCGCGAACTGCTGACTCAGGGCTATACCCAGGCGCAGCAGAACCAGGATGGCGCTCTGTGGCAGCAGACCGAAGCGCTCGAAACCCTCTACCACGACCGTGAAGTGCTGGCCCTGAGCCGCTCGCTCGGCGCCGACGACGAAGTGCCGGAAGGCTGGCATCGCGCCAGCGACGCCGAGTTGCAGCAGTACGGTCTGACCTCGGACCAATTGCATCCGGAAGGCTCCGGCTTCAACGCCGAGTTGTTCATCCCCGACCCCGCGGTGTTCGGCCCCGATGCCGCGCCGGTGCTGCAGTTCGAGGGCACCGACTTCGCCGACCTGGAGGACGTCAACGCCGACGTCGCCCAGGCGCTCGGCAACGACGAGGCCTATTACAACCAGGCCATCGACATCGCCAGTTCGGTCGCCGAGCACGGCGGCGACAACGTGATCTTCAGCGGCCATTCGCTCGGCGGCGGCCTCGCCACCGCCGCGGCGCTGGTCACCGGCAACCCCGGCATCGTCTCCAACCCGGCCGGGGTGAACCCGGCCACGGTCGAGGCGGCGCTGGCCGAGCGCGGCCTCAGCTTCGAGCAGGCCGACGGCAACATCACCACTTATGCGGTCGACGGCGATCTGCTGACCGAACTGCAGGCCGCGACCTCGGGCCTGTCCGAGGACAACGCCGCCGGCTTCGCCGCCATCCTCAACGGGGTCGGCCTGGCCGCGAACCGACTGCAGGACGACGTGGTGCTGCCGACCAACGCCACCGCCGAAAGCGTGCTCAATCTGCCCGACGCGGTCGGCCGCCGGGTCACCCTCGACGCCACCGACGAGAACGGCGAGGCGCGTCCCGACATCGTCTCGCTCGACGACACCATCGACGGCATCAACGATGCCTCCGACCAGTTGCCGATCGGCGAACTCGGCGATGTCGCCGAGACCGTCGGCGACGGCGGCGGCCTGTTCGGCGACATCGTCGGCGGCTTCACCGACCTGGTCGACAGCGGCACCGAATTCATCGACGAGCACCTGCCCGGCCCGGCGGGTGCGATCCTGGGTGCGTTCGGCGACGGCGTGGAGACCCTCGGCGACGGCATCGAATCGCTGGGCGATCTGGTCGAGCAAGGCGGCGACCTGGCCGCCGATGCGACCGACGCGATCGAGACCGGCGTGGCCACCGCGATCGAGGCCGGACTGGAACCCGACACCATCCCGAGCGTGCTGGAGATGGTCGACCGGCATAGCTTCGGCGTGTTCGACGACTCCATGGCCAACCACATCGACAGCGAGGAGGCGGCCCTGCGCGAACAGCTCGGTTGAGTCCGCGCCGACGCGCCGGGCTCACGCCGGATGATCGCCGCGGCGGCATACTGCCGGCATGACCCGCGTGTCCTTCCGTCCCAGCGGCTCCGGTCCGGCCTGCTCGCACCGGGCCGGCTTTAAATGGGTCTGGGCGCCTTCGCTCCTGCTGGCGCTGGGCGCCTGCAGCGACTCGGCACCGATGCCCGCGGTCGCCTCCCCCTCTCCTGCCGAGCCCGTCGTCGCCATGGCCCCTAATTTGCGAATCGAGCAACATTTCAGCGGTCCGGAACTCGAACTCGCCCAGGCGGCCGCGGCCGGCCGCAGCGACGAAGTGCGCCGGCTGGTCGCCGAAGCCCATGCCGACGCCAATGCGGTGTCTCCCGGCGGCCTGCCGCTGCTGGCTTGGCCGGTGCTGCGCGGCAACGCCGCCGGCGTCGCCGCCCTGCTCGACGCCGGCGCCGACCCGAACCGTGCGGTACCCGCGGTCGGCACGGTCATGGTGTGGGCGGCCAAAGCCGAATCGCCGGAGATCCTGCGTGCCTTTCTCGAGCGCGGCGGCCGCGCCGACGCCAGCGATCAGGATCAGCAACCCTTGACCCGGATCGCCGCCCTCGCCGGGCAATGGGACAACGTCCAACTGTTGATCGAACATGGCGCCGACATCGATGCGCCGGCCCACGGCGACGGTGGCGACACCTTGCTGAGCTACTACTCGCGCGGCCAGTTCGACAAAGCCCATTGGCTGCTCGAACGCGGCGCCGACCCGACCCATCGCCTCGAAAGCGCGGCCAAGCCCGAGCGCATCGGCGCCCAGACCGTGGTCGAGAACGTCTACTGGTGGCCGGTCGACGGGGGCAAATTCCCGCAGCTCGCGCAATGGCAGCAGCGCTGCCAGCAACTGCTGGCCGCGCGCGGCCTGACCCTGCCTCGCGAACCGGCGCATTTGCAGCGCTTGCGCCTGGCCCAGGGCGGCGGCGCCGCGCCCGATACCTCGCACGAACGCGGCGGCGAGCTCGACCGCGACATCGAGCGCCGCGAACGCGGAGTCAAGGACGCGTTGACGCCGCGCTGATTCCGCCAGCCGCGACGACGCCGGGCGCGACGCCCCTGGCGTAGACTTCGCGCCCATGAAATCGCCTCTCATCGAAGTCGACGCCGCTCGACGCCCGCCGCTCGGCATGCCGCCGGCCGTATTCCTGTGCGACTATTGGCAGAAACGCCCGCTGCTGATCCGCAACGCCTTCCCCGGGCTGCAGTCGCCGATCCAGCCCGAGGACCTGGCCGGACTGGCCTGCGAGGACGGCGTGCTGGCGCGCCTGATCCAGCACGATCGCGCCACCGATCGTTATTCCTTGCGGCACGGGCCGTTCGCAGAGACCGAGTTCCCCGGTCTGCCGAGGCAGGACTGGACTCTTCTGGTCCAGGACGTCGACAAGTGGGACGCCGACGTGGCCGCGCTGCTGCCGGCCTTCGATTTCCTGCCGCGCTGGCGCATCGACGACATCATGGTCTCGTTCGCCGCCCCGGGTGGCTCGGTCGGCGCCCATGTCGACCAATACGACGTATTCCTGCTGCAGGCCCAGGGCCACCGGCGCTGGCAGATCGACGCCCGCCCCAACGCGCCGCAGGACTTCCGCCCGGACGCCGAGCTGAAATTGCTGCGCGAGTTCGAGCCGAGCCACGACTGGGTGCTCGGCCCCGGCGACATGCTGTACCTGCCGCCCGGCGTGCCGCATCACGGCGTCGCCGAGGATGCCTGCCTGACCTTCTCGGTCGGCATGCGCGCGCCGTCGGCCGCCGAGCTGATGGGCGATTTCATCGACACCCTGGCCGTCGAAGCCGACGAGAGCCTGCGCTACCGCGACCCCGACCTGAGCCCGCCGGCCGATCCCAACGAGATCGACGCCGCCGCGATGGGCCGGGTGGTCGAGGCCCTGAACGTCCTGCGCATGAACGATCCCGACCGCCTCGGCGACTGGTTCGGCCGCTTCATCACGGTCTACCGCGCCGCCGGCGAAGTCTCCTCGGGCCAGGAGGAACCGCGCTCGCGGATCGAAATCGAATGGGACCTGGAGCGCGGCGCCAGCCTGTGGCGCCACCCCTGGTCGCGGATGGCCTGGCGCAAGGCCCACGCACAGCCGGCCAAGGCGTCGAAGCCGGCCAAGGCCGAAGGCGCGCTCGCCCGGCTCTACGTCAGCGGCCAGGAATTCGCCTTGCCGGCGGGCGACGCCCAGGCCATCGCCGCGGCCGCCGAGATCGACGCTGCCGTCTACTCGGCGCTGTCCGACGCCGGCCGCGACTGCGTCCACGAACTGATCGCCGCCGGCCATTACCGCCTCGGCCTCGACGACGAGGACGGCGCCGACGAACACGGCGAGAACGAGGAATGAGCGCCGGGTTCCGGGTCGTCGCCGTCGCCGACTACGCCGCCGCGCTGGCGGCGCTGCGCTCGGTGCGCGAGGCGGTGTTCGTGCAGGAACAGCAGGTCCCGGCCCAGATCGAGCTCGACGCGCACGACCCGCTGTGCCATCACGTATTGGCCCTGGACGCCGAGCAACGCCCGATCGGCACCGGTCGGCTGACCCCGGACCGGCGCATCGGCCGCATGGCGGTGCTCGCCCCCTGGCGCGGGCGCGGCGTCGGCGAGGCTCTGCTCGAGGCGCTGATCGAACGCGCCCGCCAGCTCGGCTGGCGCGAACTGTCCCTGCACGCCCAGGCCACGGCGATCGGTTTCTATGCCCGCCGCGGTTTCCTGCCGGTCGGCGAGCGGTTCGTCGAAGCCGGCATCGAGCACCGGTCGATGCGGCTGTTGCTCGACGCGGCCAACCCGGTCGAGACCCGCGCCGCCGCCCTCGCCGCCCTGGCCGGGGTGATCGGCAGCGCCCGCCGCGGCCTGTCCATCTACAGCCGCGACCTCGATCCCGGCCTGCTCGACCGCCCCGAGGTGGTCGCCGCGATCCGCCGCTTCGCCACCTCCGGCGGCGCAGTCCGGGTGCTGCTGCACGACCCGGGCGCACCGCAACGCGCGCTCGCCCCCCTGATCGGGCTGAGCCAGCGTCTGTCGAGCGTGTTCGAGTTCCGCGCCATCGAAGAGCCGGTCGACCTCAAATACCCCGCGGCGTATCTGGTCAACGACCTCGACGGCTGGTACTACCGGCCGCTGGGCCACCGCTACGACGGCGAGACGCGGCTCGACGGCGGCGCCCGCGCCCGCCAGCTGCGCGCGCATTTCGACCCGGTCTGGGAGCGCGCCCGCCCCTGCAGCGAGTTCCGCGCGCTCGGAATCTGAGGCCGCGCTAAACCGCCTCGTGCCGGGGCCCGACGCCCGCAACCCGGCGCCCGGCGCGCGCCCGGCGGCATTGCCGGAACGGTCCGTATCCGCTCCGGTGTCGGATATCGAACAAAATCGGCCGCTTAGACATAAGTAGTTATGCCGCTGGCCTTAACACTACCGCTATAATTCCGGGCCTTGTCCGCGCGCCCCTGGCGCATGCGCGACCCCAATCCGCCCACCTAGAGTTTCCCGATAGCCATCGTGGACAGTCTCCTGAAGCAGTTCTCGCAATCCTCGCAACTCGGCGCCAACGCCGCCTTCATCGAAGACCTGTACGAGCAGTACCTGGTCGACCCCGAAAGCGTCGGGGGCAAATGGAAAGCCTATTTCGACGGATTTAAGGGCCGCGAAGCCGGGGACATCCCGCATTCGGCCGCCATTGAAAGCATCGCCGCCGCCGGCCGCGCCGCCTCCAGGGGCGTCGTCGCCGCCGCCGCGGGCGGCTCCCAGGCCAGCGACGAGCGCGAGCGTTCGGTCGGCAAGGTGATCACCGCCTACCGTTCGCGCGGCCACCTCGCCGCCAACATCGATCCGCTCGGCCTGCTCGAGAAGCCCGAAGCGCCGGACCTGGCGCTGGGCTTCCACCGCCTGTCCGAGAGCGATCTGGCCGGCGAGTTCAGCACCGGCGGCGTCGCCGGCAAGGAACGCATGAAGCTCGGCGACCTGCTCGCCCTGCTCAAGGCCACCTACACCGGCCCGATCGGCGCGGAGTTCATGCACATCGCCGACGCCGAACAGCGCCGCTGGATGTACGAACGCCTGGAAGGCGCCGGCGGCAAGTTCTCCCGCAGCGCCGAGGACAAGAAGCGCATCCTCGAGCGGCTGACCGCGGCCGACGGCCTGGAACGCTACCTCGGCACCAAGTACGTCGGTCAGAAGCGCTTCTCGCTGGAAGGCGGCGACGCGCTGATCCCGCTGATGGATGTGACCATCCGCCGCGCCGGCGAACAGGGCGTGCAGGACGTGGTGATCGGCATGGCCCACCGCGGCCGCCTCAACGTCCTGGTCAATACCCTGGGCAAGCCGCCGCGCAAGCTGTTCGACGAGTTCGAAGGCAAGTTCGACCACGACGAGCACGCCCACACCGGCGACGTGAAGTACCACATGGGCTTCAGCGCCGACGTCGCCACCCCCGGCGGCCCGGTCCACCTGGCGCTGGCGTTCAACCCCTCGCACCTGGAAATCGTCAACCCGGTGGTCGCCGGCAGCGTGCGTTCGCGCCAGACCCGCCGCGGCGAGAACGGTCGCGCGCAGGTGTTGCCGGTGCTGCTGCACGGCGATGCCGCGTTCGCCGGCCAGGGCGTCGGCATGGAACTGTTCCAGATGTCGCAGGCGCGCGGTTTCGCGGTCGGCGGCACGGTCCATGTCGTCATCAACAACCAGGTCGGCTTCACCACCAGCGAGCGCCAGGACGCACGGTCCACGCTGTACTGCACCGACGTGGCCAAGATGGTCGGCGCGCCGATCCTGCACGTCAACGGCGACGACCCGGAAGCGGTGGTGTTCTGCGCCGAGCTGGCGCTGGACTTCCGCCAGCGCTTCGGCCGCGACGTGGTCATCGACCTGGTCTGCTACCGCCGCCACGGCCATAACGAGGCCGACGAGCCGGCGGCGACCCAGCCGCTGATGTACCAGGTGATCCGCAAGCACAAGACCCCGCGTGAGCTGTACGCCGACCGCCTGATTTCCGAAGGCGTGCTCAAGGCCGAAGACGCGCAGGCGCTGGTCGACAACTACCGCGACAAGCTCGATCAGGGTGCGGTCACCACCGAGCTGGTCGAGGTCAAGCCGGACGAGTTCACCATCGACTGGTCCAAGTATCTGTCGGGCAAGCTCAGCGACCCGGTCGACACCAAGTTCGAGCGCAGCAAGCTCGACGCGCTGGCCACCCGGATCAACGCGGTCGCCGACGACGTCAAGCTGCACCCGCGCGTGGCCAAGATCTACGAGGACCGCCGCAAGATGGCCGCCGGCGAGCTCGGCGGCGACTGGGGCTTCGCCGAGAACCTGGCCTACGCCACCCTGCTCAGCGAAGGCTACAAGCTGCGCCTGGTCGGCCAGGACAGCGGCCGCGGCACCTTCTTCCACCGCCACGCGATTCTGCACGAGCAGAGCACCGACGCCTACGTCATGCCGCTGCGCGAGCTGGTGCGCACGCCGTCGGACATGACCATCATCGACTCGCTGCTCAGCGAAGAAGCGGTGATGGCGTTCGAGTACGGCTATTCGACCGCCGATCCCATGACCCTGGACATCTGGGAAGCCCAGTTCGGCGACTTCGCCAACGGCGCCCAGGTGGTGATCGACCAGTTCCTGTCTTCGGGCGAAGCCAAGTGGGGCCGCCTGTGCGGCCTGGCCCTGTTCCTGCCGCACGGCTACGAAGGCCAGGGCCCCGAGCACAGCTCGGCGCGCCTGGAGCGCTTCCTGCAACTGTGCGCGCTCGACAACATGCTGGTGTGCGCGCCGACCACCCCGGCCCAGGCCTACCACATGATCCGCCGGCAGATGCGCATGAGCACGCGCAAGCCGCTGGTGGTGATGACGCCCAAATCGCTGCTGCGCCACAAGCTCGCGGTCTCGACCCTGGACGAACTGGCCAACGGCGAGTTCCAGCACCTGATCCCCGACGCCCAGGCCAACGTCAAGAAGGTCAAGCGCGTCGTGCTGTGCTCGGGCAAGGTCTATTACGACCTGTTCGAACAGGCGCAGAAGGAAGGCCTGGACGACGTCGCCCTGGTGCGCATCGAACAGCTGTATCCGTTCCCGCGCGAACTGCTGGCGGCCGAACTCAAGCGCTACAGCGCGGCCAAGGACGTGGTGTGGTGCCAGGAAGAGCCGCAGAACCAGGGCGCCTGGTACCAGATCCGCCACCACCTGACCGCCTGCCTGGCGCCGAAGCAGAGCCTGCACTACGCCGGCCGCGCGCGTTCGCCTTCGCCGGCGGCCGGCCACCTGGCCGACCACGTCGCCGAGCAGACCAAGCTGGTCGCCGACGCGCTGGTCAATTCGCTGCAAGGCGAGTCCAGCGCCGAATAAGCGCTGGCCTGCCGACCCTACATCCCAGAACGACTCATACCCTTTCAAGCACTCCAGGATGCCTGCCCCATGAGCACCGAGATCAAAGTCCCCGTCCTTCCCGAGTCGGTCTCCGACGCCACGATCGCCACGTGGCACAAGAAGCCGGGCGATGCGGTCAAGCGCGACGAGAACCTGGTCGATCTGGAAACCGACAAGGTCGTGCTCGAAGTGCCCTCGCCGGTCGACGGCGTGCTCAAGGAAATCAAGTTCGAGGAAGGCTCGACGGTGACCAGCCAGCAGGTGCTCGCGATCGTCGAAGCCGGCGCCGCCGCCGAAGCCCAGCCCGCCGCCGCAGCCGCCGCTCCGGCCGCCGCCAAGGCCGAAGCCCTGCCGGCCGCCGGCGCCCAGCCGATCACCGCCAAGGCCGACGCGCCCAAGGCCGACGCGAAGCCCGCCGCCTCCAACGACCAGCTGCCGCCGGGCGCGCGCTTCACCGCGAACAAGGAAGGCATCGACGCCGCGCAGGTCGAAGGCACCGGCCGCAAGGGCGCGGTGACCAAGGAAGACATCCTCAACTACGCCAAGTCCGGCGGCGTCGGCAACGCCTCGGGCGCCCGCCCGGAAGAGCGCGTGCCGATGACCCGCATGCGCGCGCGCATCGCCGAGCGCCTGATGCAGTCGAAGAACTCGATCGCGATGCTGACCTCGTTCAACGAAGTCAACCTCGGCAAGGTCATGGCGATGCGCAAGGAGCTGGGCGAGTCCTTCGAGAAGGCCAACGGCGTCAAGCTCGGCTTCATGAGCTTCTTCGCCAAGGCCGCCGCCAACGCGCTGCAGCGCCACCCGGTGGTCAACGCCTCGGTGGACGGCAACGACATCGTCTATCACGGCTACGCCGACATCTCGATCGCGGTGTCGACCGACAAGGGCCTGGTCACGCCGGTCCTGCGCAACGTCGAGCGCATGGGCTTCGCCGACGTCGAAAAGGCCATCGGCGAATACGCCAAGAAGGCCCGCGACGGCAAGCTGGCGCTGGAAGACCTGCAGGGCGGCACCTTCACCATCACCAACGGCGGCACCTTCGGCTCGCTGATGTCGACCCCGATCGTCAATCCGCCGCAGTCGGCCATCCTCGGCATGCACGCGATCAAGGAACGCGCCATCGTCGAGAACGGCGCCGTGGTCGCCGCGCCGATGATGTACATCGCGCTGTCCTACGACCACCGCATCATCGACGGGAAGGACGCGGTGCTGTTCCTGGTCGACATCAAGAACCAGCTCGAGAACCCGCATCGCATGCTGCTCGGCATGTAATGCCTCGCCGGGACTCGGGACTCGGGATTCGGGACTCGGCTAAGAACAACACAGCGGACCCGGGCCTCGCGCGCTTCGTCGTGCGGGTCCCGGGCCCCGAGTCCCGAGTCCCGCACCCCCAAGGACTCCGCAATGTCTGAACAATTCGACGTAGTCGTCATCGGCGCCGGTCCGGCCGGTTATCACGCCGCCATCCGCGCCGCCCAGCTGGGCCTCAAGACCGCCTGCATCGACGCCGCGCTCGGCAAGGACGGCAAGCCCGCCCTCGGCGGCACCTGCCTGCGCGTGGGCTGCATCCCGTCCAAGGCGCTGCTCGACAGCTCGCGCCAGTTCTGGAACCTGCAGCACCTGTTCGGCGAGCACGGCATCAGCGCCGACAACGCCAAGATCGACGTCGGCACCATGGTCGGCCGCAAAGACAAGATCGTGAAGCAGTTCACCGGCGGCATCGCGATGCTGTTCAAGGCCAACAAGGTCGCCCCGTACTACGGCTTCGGCACCCTGCACCCGGGCAACATCGTCAAGGTCAAGCAGCACGACGGTTCGGAAGTCGAGCTCAAGGGCACCAACGTCATCATCGCCGCCGGTTCGGATTCGATCGAACTGCCGTTCGCCAAGTTCGACGGCGACAAGATCGTCGACAACGTCGGCGCGCTCGACTTCACCGAAGTGCCCAAGCGCCTGGGCGTGATCGGCGCCGGCGTGATCGGCCTGGAACTCGGCAGCGTGTGGAAGCGCCTCGGCGCCGAGGTCACGATCCTCGAAGCGCTGCCCGACTTCCTCGCCGCGGCCGATGCCGAAGTGGCCAAGACCGCCGCCAAGGAATTCAAGAAGCAGGGCCTGGACATCAAGCTCGGCGCCAAGGTCAGCAAGGCCGAAGTGCAGAAGGACGGCGTCCATCTGACCTACAACGACGGCAAGTCCGACCAGCAACTGGTGGTCGACAAGCTGCTCGTCGCGGTCGGCCGTCGCGCCGCCAGCAAGGGCCTGCTCGCCGAAGGCACCGGGGTCAAGCTCAACGAGCGCGGCCAGATCGAGGTCGACGAGCATTGCCACACCGGCGTCGACGGCGTCTGGGCGGTCGGCGACTGCGTCCGCGGCCCGATGCTCGCGCACAAGGGCTTCGAGGAAGGCATCGCCGTGGCCGAGCTCATCGCCGGCCTGCCGGGCCACGTCAACTTCGACACCATTCCCTGGGTCATCTACACCGAGCCGGAAATCGCCTGGGTCGGCCAGACCGAGCAGCAGCTCAAGGCCGAAGGCATCCCGTACAAGACCGGCAGCTTTCCGTTCGCGGCGATCGGCCGTGCGGTGGCGATGGGCGAGCCGGCCGGCTTCGTCAAGGTCATCGCCCACGCCGAAACCGACCGCGTCCTCGGTCTGCACCTGGTCGGCGTCGGCGTGTCCGAACTCGTGCACGAAGGCGTGCTGACCATGGAGTTCAAGGGTTCCGCCGACGACCTCGCGCGCATCTGCCACGCCCACCCGACCCTGTCGGAAGCGATCCACGATGCCGCGATGGCGGTCGACAAGCGGGCGATCCACAAGGCTAATTGAAGCCGGGACTCGGGACTGGGGACTCGGGACTCGCAAAGCGAGATCGGCCCTTCCTCCCGAGTCCCAATGCAAACGCCAGGTCCGCCCTGGCGTTTTGCTTTTTACAAGTCCCGAATTCCGAGTCCCGAGTCCCGAGTCCCGAGTCCCAACAGCTCAAAAACAATGAAAACCCTCTGCGTCTACTGCGGCTCCAACTCCGGCTCCAGGCCGATCTACACCGAACGGGCGATGGCGCTCGGCACGCGCATGGCCAAGGACGGCATCGCCCTGGTCTATGGCGGCGGCAACGTCGGCCTGATGGGCACGGTCGCCGACGCCGTGCTCGAAGCCGGCGGGCAAGCGATCGGGGTGATTCCCGAGCAGTTGGTCAACTGGGAAGTCGCCCACCGCGGCCTGACCAAGCTGGAAATCGTCGGCTCGATGCATGAGCGCAAGGCGCGCATGTTCGACCTCGCCGACGGCTTCGTCGCTCTGCCCGGCGGCTTCGGCACCCTCGACGAAATGTTCGAGATGCTGACCTGGCGCCAGCTCGGCATCGGCAACAAGCCTTGCGCCTTCCTCGACATCGACGGCTTCTATACCCCGCTGATGTCGATGCTCGACCGCATGGTCGAAGAACGCTTCCTGCACGCCGACCAGCGCCGCGACCTGTGGCACGGCGACGACCTCAACACGATGCTGGCCTGGATGCGCGACTACGAGCCGGCGGCCGCATCGAAGTGGATGGACGAGAAGCGCCGCAACGCCCTGCGCTGAACGGCGGGCTTCGCCCGGCGGCGCCTGAGCGGCGGAGCTTGCCTGGTCGGCGGTAAGCAGCCAGTCCCGATAAGCTATGAGGCAACGCAGACAGGAGGTCGGATCGTGCGCTGGATCGTATTGCCCTTGACCCTGGTCGCCGTCGCGGCCTGCAAGCCGGCCCGGCCGCCGTCGATCGACCGCACCACCGTCGTGATCGAACGCAGCGGCTGCCGCGACAGTTGTCCCGCCTACAAGCTGCGCATCGGCTCAGACGGCGTGGCGATCTTCAGCGCCCGCGACTTCACCGGCCGCCACCCGCTGCGCAACGCCGACGGCGACCTTGTGATCCCGCACGAAATCGCCGACAAGGACCGCCGCGCGCTGTTCGAGCGGGTCAACTCCAAGGCCTTCGCTGCACTGTTGCCGGAATACTCCGCCAGCGCTTCCGACGGCCCGATCACGACGATCACCGTCAGCACCCCCGCCGGCAAGCGCCGCGTTACTCAGGACGCGGTGGCCTGCCTGCGCGACAGCAAGAAACCGGGCGCCCTGTCGTCGACCTCGATCGACCCGCAGGCGCGTTTCGTCCCGGACGTGTTCTGCGAGACCGTGGCCCTGATCGAAACCGCGAGCTGCGCCGGCTATTGGTCCGCGCAGACCCGCCCCCCGCTGGACCCCGACGATCCCCGGCTGTCGTCTCCGGATCGCTGCCGCCTGCCATCGTTCGGCAAAGCCGCGAGTGCAGGGTCCGTGCAGCCGTGAGGCTATCAACGATCTTGCATGGATCGTCCTGGTCGCCGCCCTGTAGGAGCGGCGTAAGCCGCGACCACGGGACGCGCAGAGGCAGCAATGCCTATGCCATCGATCGTGGCGACGTGCTCTCGCCAGGGGTAGGAGCGGCGCAAGCCGCGACATCGCTATGACAGTCTTGCGACGCTTCTCTCATTCAATAGATCGAGATCAAACCCAAAGCTTCCGCCACTAAAGCGGCGGGTTACTTTCTTTTGTCAAAAGCGACAAAAGAAAGTAACCAAAGAAAAACGCTTTTGTTTTGAATCACAAGCCCGCACGAGCGATGCCGGCGCAGGGATTTTTCATACGGGACATCCCTGTCCCGATGAAAAACGGCGCACATCCCTGCGCGCCGCCCTGCGGGTCTCCTCTAGCCTTCGCGAATGAGACCGCGCATAGCCAAAGCCGGCATTAGGGCGCCGCGCAGCCGTCCCCTGTAGGGGCGGCGCAAGCCGCGACCACGGGACGCGCAGAGGCAGCAATGCCTATGCCACCGATCGTGGCGACGTGCTCTCGCCAGGGGTAGGAGCGGCGCAAGCCGCGACATCGCTATGACAGTCTTGCGGCGCTTCTCTCATTCAATAGATCGAGATCAAACCCAAAGCTTCCGCCACTAAAGCGGCGGGTTACTTTCTTTTGTCAAAAGCGACAAAAGAAAGTAACCAAAGAAAAACGCTTTTGTTTTGAATCACAAGCCCGCACGAGCGATGCCGACGCAGGGATTTTTCATACGGGACATCCCTGTCCCGATGAAAAACGGCGCACGTCCCTGCGCGCCGCCCTGCGGGTCTCCTCTAGCCTTCGCGAGTGCGAGACCGCGCACAGCCAAAGCCGGCATTAGGGCGCCGCGCAGCCGTCCCCTGTAGGAGCGGCGCAAGCCGCGACCGCGAACCTGCGGCCGCCGACGCGAGCTGTCGGAGTACGTGGTCGCGGCTTGCGCCGCTCCTACCTAAGACCAGGCCACCGGCTGCCGGCGTTACTCGACGGCTACGGCCTCGTATCGCAGAAGCCGAATCACTCCGAAATCGCCCATCCCCACTCGGCTATCATCCCAACCTCCGCCCGCAACACCCACCCGGGCCGCACCGCAGCCGAGCACGCAATGAGCCTACCCGCCCCCTTCGACGTCTTCCGAATCCACAACGACGCCAGCGGCTACCGCAGCGGCATCGAATCGGTCCGCCTGGACGATCTCGCGCCGGGCGAGGTGGTGATCAAGACCGCGTACTCGTCGGTCAATTTCAAGGACGCGCTGGCCGGCACCGGCGAAGGCAAGATCCTGCGCCAGTTCCCGCTGGTCGGCGGCATCGACGTCGCCGGCCACGTGGTCGCTTCGAGCGACCCGGCGTTCAAGGAAGGCGATGCGGTGCTGGTCACCGGCTGCGGCCTCAGCGAGGTGCGCGACGGCGGCTACGGCCAGTACGCGAGGCTGCAGGCGCAGTGGACGATTCCGCTGCCGGCCGGGCTGAGCCTGCGCGAAAGCATGATCCTCGGCACCGCCGGCTTCACCGCCGCGCTCGCCCTGCACCGCATGCTCGATAACCGGCAGACGCCGGCGCAGGGGCCGCTCGCGGTCACCGGCGCCACCGGCGGGGTCGGTTCGCTGGCGCTCGACATCTTCAGCCGCGCCGGCTTCGAGGTGCACGCGATCAGCGGCAAGCCCGAACAAGCCGATTACCTGCGCTCGATCGGCGCCCGCGAGGTGCTCGGCCGCGACGCCCTGCAGACCAGCCGGCCGATGGAGTCGGCGCGCTTCGGCGGCGGCCTGGACAACGTCGGCGGGCCGATGCTGGCCAGCCTGCTCGCCCAGACCGCGCCCTACGGCAACGTCGCCACCGCCGGCCTCGCCGCGACCCACGAACTGGCGAGCACGGTGATGCCGTTCATCATCCGCGGCGTGTCCCTGCTCGGCGTCGCCTCGGCCGGCACCGCAAGAAGCATCCGCGACGAGATCTGGCAGCGCCTGGGCAGCGACTGGAAGCCCGCGCATCTGGAGCGGATCTGCACGCGCGAAGTCGGCCTGGCCGAGCTGCCGCAGGTGTTTCCGGGCATGCTGGCCGGCGGTTCGGTCGGCCGGACCCTCGTCGTGATCTAGTTGGCATTGCAGCGGCGCGGCGCGTCGCTACAATCGGCCGCAGGTTCTTGGGGGAAACACATGGCGCGTATTCTGATCGTCGACGATTCGCCGTCCCAGCTGATGGGCATCCGTCGCATCGTCGAAAAACTGGGGCATGAAGCCTTGACCGCGGAGGACGGCGCCGCCGGCGTCGAAGCGGCCAAGCGCGAGCTGCCCGATATGATCCTGATGGACGTGGTAATGCCGAACCTCAACGGGTTCCAGGCGACGCGCTCGATTTGCCGCGAATCCACGACGAAGCACATCCCGATCGTCCTGGTCACGACCAAGGATCAGGACACCGACCGGGTCTGGGGCATGCGCCAGGGCGCCAAGGCTTACATCACCAAGCCGTTCAGCGAGACCGATCTGTCCGAGATCATCGCGCAGTTGCTGCCCTCGGCCGCCTGAATGCGGGACGCGGAACGCCGCTGACCGGCCGGCTCCACAGCAAAACGACCAACCCGGCGCGAGCCGGGTTTTTCTTTGCCGGCCTTGCCGGGATCGCAGGACGAACCGCGCCAGGGGCGCGGCGGCACTAAGACCCCGCCGTGGCGGCGCTCAGACCCGCCGCCAGTCCTCGCCGAACGCCACCCGCATCGCCTCGTAGGCGTCGTGCTGCGCCGGCGTTTCCGCGCGTGGCGCCAGTACTTCCAGCTCGACGATCTGGTCGCCCGCCGGCGTGCCCGGCAGCCCGCGGCCGCGCAGGCGCAGCTTGCGCCCGGCTTCGGAGTTGGCCGGAATCTTCAGTTCGACCGGGCCGCCGAGGGTCGGCACGCTGATGGTCGCGCCGAGCGCGGCTTCCCAGGGCGCCAACGGCAACACGTGGATCACGTTGCGGCCGTCGACCTCGAACTGCGGGTGCGCGGCGTATTCGATCTCGAGCAGCAGGTCGCCATGCGCGCCCTGCCCGGCCAGGCGGATCAGCTGCCCCGGGCGCACGCCCTTGGGCACGCGCACGTCGAGGGTCTTGTTGTTGACCGAAATGCGGATGCTGCCGCCTTCGTAGACGGTTTCCAGCGACACCGCGAGCTTGGCCCGGGTGTCGCCGCGCGGCGGCGCGCTGCGCGCGCCCTGCTGGCCGAAGCCGCCGGCGGCCGAGCGCCCACGCCCGAACAGGGTCTCGAAGAAATCGCTGAAGCCGCCGCCGGCGCCGCCGCCGGCGAAGATCTCCTCGAAATCCGGGCTGCCGCCGCCGTAGCCGCCCGCGGACGGCTGCACCTCGTCGCCGGGCCGGTAGCCGCGCGCGCGCAACTGGTCGTAGGCGGTGCGCTTCTGCGGGTCGCGCAGCGCCTCGTAGGCCTCGTTGACCGCCTTGAACTTCTCCTCGGCGCCGGCCTCCTTGCTGACGTCGGGATGGTATTTGCGCGCCAGGCGGCGATAGGCCGTCTTGATCTCGGCCTCGCCGGCGCTCGGTTCCAGACCGAGGGTTTCGTAGTAATCCTTGAACTGCATCGTCGCTCCCGCTTGCAAGCGCCAATACGCGGCGCAGCCCACTCACGCCGTCTTGACGCATTATTAGCCTGACAGCATGGCGGCGGCGACCGCGATTTCAAGTCGTTGACGCGGTATTTAGCACTTGCTTCCTAGACTCGAACCCCCACAGGAGATTTCCATGAGCATCCAGGTCGGCGAACGCCTTCCCGAAGTCGTACTCAAGCGCATCAACGAAGGCATCGAGAGCGTCGATACCCGGACCCTGTTCGACGGACGCAAGGCCGTGTTGTTCGCGGTGCCCGGCGCCTTCACCCCGACCTGCTCGGAGAAGCACCTGCCCGGTTTCGTCGAGCATTTCCAGGCGTTCCGCGACAAGGGCATCGAAGTGCTGTGCCTGGCGGTCAACGACCCGTTCGTGATGCAGGCCTGGGCGCAGAGCCAGCACGCCCCCGACGGCATGATCATGCTGGCCGACGGCAACGGCGACTTCACCCGCGCGCTCGGCCTGGAGCTCGACGCCAGCGCCTATGGCATGGGCACCCGCGCCAAGCGTTTCGCCCTGTACGCCGAGGATGGCGTGGTCAAGCAACTGCATGTCGAAGAACCCGGCGAATACCGGGTGTCTTCGGCCGAATACATGCTGCAACAGGTTTGATCCGCAGCTGGCCCGGGCCGTCGCAGGTCCGGGCCGGCCGCTTCGTCGACGCGCACCGTCGCGTTTTCCCGCAGCTGCCTGCTCGAGGTTTCTCCGCTCTCATCCCCGACCTGCCAGGAGGCACCATGCCTGCCAAGCCCGTCAGCAATACCGCCGCCCGTCCGGCGCCCACCCCGTCGTCCGCCGGCCAACCCTCGCCGTTCGTGACCGACCTCGCCACGATCCGCGCCCGTGCCCGCCAGCACATCGAGGACGGCGCGATCACCGAAAGCTACAGCGCCGACCGCGAGGCGGTCATCAAGCTGCTCAACGAAGCCCTGGCGACCGAGATCGTCTGCGTGCTGCGCTACAAGCGCCACTACTACATGGCCAGCGGCCTGATGGCCGACGCGGTCAAGTCCGAATTCCTCGAACACGCCAACGAAGAACAGGCGCATGCCGACCGCATCGCCGAGCGCATCGTCCAGCTCGGCGGCGCCCCCGACTTCAACCCCGACGTGCTGTCCAAGCGCGCCCACGCCGAGTACGTCGAAGGCACCGACCTGCGCGACATGGTCAAGGAAGACCTGGTCGCCGAGCGCATCGCGATCGACAGCTATCGCGAGATCATCAACTACCTCGGCGACCGCGATACCACCACCAAGCGTCTGATGGAGGACATCCTGGCGCAGGAAGAAGAGCACGCCGACGAACTGGCCGACATGCTGGATGGTTGGACCGGCAAATAAGCCGTGCTCCGGAAGGCCGCGGCTCGAGGCTTCTTTCGTAGATCCGCGTGAGCCGCGGCCGGTCTGCGCGGCGAACCGGTCTTCGTCGGACGGCAACGACGGTGCAGACCGCTGCGCGTTCCGCGATCGCGGCTTGCGCCGCTCCTGCCCCGCGGTGGGAATCGTGCCTTCGATCGAAGACCGAAGGCGTTTTGCACTCTACGCGTTCCACGGTCGCGGCTTACGCCGCTCCTACAGGGGGCAGAACGCAGTGATTTGTGTAGGTGCAGCGTAAGCCGCGACCGCCGTCTCAAGATCTCCGCGAAGGTTCAGGCCGCTTCGCCTTGCGCCGCTTCGCCGTGCGCCGCCTCCCCTTGCGCCGCCTCGGCGAACACGCTGCGGCCGAACGCGAAGGCCTTGGGCAGGAGCGCGGCGGCTTCGTCGGGGCTGGTGTGCAGCAACAGCTCCGAGGTCAGCACCCGGGCGCCGCAGTAGTCGAAGATGCCGTGGTCGATCTGGGTGTTCATCGCCACGTCGTAGCCGTGTTTGCGGTAGGTACCGGCGCCGGCCCCGCCGATGCCGAGCAAATGCACGCGCAAGCGCTGCAGCTTCTTGGCGACCCGGCCGTCCTTTTCCTCGTAGGCCCAGCCGTTGGCGAAGACGCGGTCGATCCAGCCCTTGAGCAGGCCCGGCATCGACCACCAGTACACCGGGAACACCAGCACCAGCGCATCACTGCGGTCGATCCGCGCCTGCTCGGCGCGCACGTCCGCGGGCGCGGGCTCGCGCAGGTAGAAGCCGGCGACGTCGTCCCGGTTGAAGCGCGGGTCGAACCCCTCCGCGGCCAGATCGGCGACTTCGTGGGCATGGCCCGACTGGGACAGTCCTTCGGCCAGTTGCGCGGCGACGGCGTGGGTCAGCGATTGCGGGTCGGGATGGGCGACGACGATCAGAGCATTCATGGGCAAAGGTCCGCTGAAGATTTAACTACTAAAGGTAACTTACTATGTGTAAGTTACTTTCGGTACCTGTCTCCGTCAAGTCCTGGCCCTTTCCGGGCTATAGGTCAGCGCAGCACACGGAACCTCACCCGCGACCAGGCGCCGGTGTCGGCCAAGGCGGTCAGGGTGTGTTCGCCGACCTCGCCGAAGTCGTGATCGAAGCGCGCACGCCCCTGCGATTCGCCGATCAGGCGACCGTCGAGCAGCCAGCGCACCCGGGCATCGCTGCCGAGCGCGCGAATCGACAGGCGCAGCGGCGTCGCGTTGCCGGGCGCACGCGCCAAGGTAGCCTGATCGTCGATGCCCTCGATGCGCAGTTCCTCGACCGCATCGCGGCCGTCGTCGCTGCAGTCCGGCGCCAGCGGCGGCAGCCGCGCGGCCTTGCGGGTATCGGCGGCGAGCCAGGGCGAGGCCAGCGCCGGCCAACGCGCGAGTTCGCGCGTACGGCGTTCGTGAGGCTGGCGGCACTCGCCCGACAGGCGCAGGCCGGTGCGCGCATCGACCTCGAAGCGTTCGAGCCCGGCGTTCCACAAGCGCGCGTCGCGTTCGGCGAAGGTCGGCGGCACCGAGCCGTCGAGCGTCCATGCCTGCAAACGTCGGTGACACAGTTCCGGCGCCTGCGGGTCGGGCGCGACGCCGAGCGGCCAGCAGATCTCGATCTGCTCGACGTTCTTCGGCGGCGGCCGCAATGCGGCGTCGCCGTTCTGACGCGGCAGACTGTCGATCACTTCGAACAGCAAAGGCAGGGCGGTCACCGCGCCGTACTGGCCCGGCAAGGGCGTGCCGTCCGGCCTGCCGACCCAGACCCCGACCGTATAGCCGCGGGTGCTGCCGAGCGCCCAGGCATCGCGGAAGCCGTAGCTGGTGCCGGTCTTCCAGGCCACCCGCGGCCGGCCGCGGCTGTCGAAGGTCTGCTCGACGCTGCCCGGGCGCGGGTTGGCTTCGAGGATTTCGCGCACGATCCAGGCCGCGCCCGGCGACAATAGCCGCCGCTCCAAGCGCGGCGCCTGGCGTTGGTAACGCACGCGCCCGGCGATGCCCTCACGGTTGAACGCCGAATAGGCGCCGACCAAATCCTCCAGACGCGCGCCGGTGCCGCCCAGGATCATCGCCAGGTTCGGCGTCGCGCCGCTCGGCCATTGCAGGTCGATGCCGGCATGGGCCAGGCGCGCGGAGAACCGCGAGGGGCCGACCCGGTCGAGCAGATCCACCGCGGGAATGTTCAAGGACAGGCGCAATGCGGTCGCCGCGCCGACCGGGCCGTTGAACGCGGTGTCGAAATTGCCCGGCCGATAACCGTGGAAGGACTGCGGCGCATCGACGAACAGGCTTTCGGAATGGATCAGGCCGTCGTCGAGCGCGAGGCCGTACAGGAACGGCTTCAGGGTCGAGCCCGGCGAACGCCAGGCCTTGACCATGTCGACGTGGCCGAGCCGCGCGGCATCCCCGAAGGTCACCGAGCCGACATAGGCGCGCGCCTCCAGGCTGGCGTTGTCGACCACCAGCAAAGCCGCCGAAGTGCGTTCGGGCAGGCTGGAGAAGTATGCCGAGACGCGGTCTTCCAGGGTGCGTTGCAGCTCCAGGTCGATGGTCGACTCGACCCGCAGGGCCTTCGGGTTGTCGACGCGCAGACGCTGGGCGAGCAAGGGCGCATAACGCGGCGGTTGCAGCGAGCGCGCGACCACCGGCTCGACCCGCGCGTCGTCGACCTCGGCCTTCGACCACACCTTCAGCACCGCCATGCGTTGCAGGACCTTGTCGCGGGCCTTGCGCGCGCGCTCGGGCTCGCGGTCCGGCCGCAGCCGGCTCGGCGATTGCGGAAGCACCGTCAACAACGCGGCCTCGGCATGCGACAGACGCGCCGAGGGTTTGCCGAGATAGGCCCAGCTCGCCGCTTCCACCCCTTCGACGGTGCCGCCGAACGGCGCGCGGTTGAGGTACAAGGCGAGGATCTCGCGCTTGGACAAATGCACTTCGAGCTGCAGCGCGCGCAGCATCTGCCGGGATTTCGACCACAGGCTGCGCCGGTTCTGCCCGGGCGCCGCGTCGAGGATGCGCGCGACCTGCATGGTCAGGGTCGAACCGCCCGAGACCACTCGCCCACTGCCCAGCCATTGCCCGGCGGCGCGCAGCATCGCCACCGGGTTGATGCCCGGGTGCTTCCAGAACCAACGGTCCTCGTAATTCAACAGCGCCTGCAGATACAACGGCGAGACCTCGTCGGCGCGCACCGGATAACGCCAGACGCCGTCGCGGTCGGCGAACGCGCGCAACGGAGTGCCGTCGGAGGCGGTGACCACCGCGCCGGCGTCGCGCGGTTTCGGCAACGGCAGCGGAAACGCGAGGTCGAGCAGCATCGCCAGGGTCGCCGACAGCATCAGCGCCAGCAGCGTTTTCAGCGCGGCACGGCGCCGGCGCGGACGGTCGCGGGGGCGATCAGCCAGTTGGGGCGCGGGAGTTTCGGTGGACACGGGGGACAGGCTGCGACCGGCGGAGACCATGATCAGCTTACGGCAGTGCGCCGCGCCGTTGCCGGGCAGGCAACGGCGCGACGCCAGACGACGTCAACCGGCGACGTTGAAGGCGGCCAGGCGCAGGCGGCCGTCGATCAAATGCAGGATCAGGCTTTCCGCACCCTCCTGTCGCTCGACGCTCTTGCCGCCTTCGGCGTCGCTGACTTCGACCTCCTCGGCGGCCGCCGCGATCACCGAGACCTGGGCGTCGATGCGGTCCTCGTTGCCCTCCTCGCGGTCGGCGTCCGGGTCGGGCTGGATGCTGATCGAATAAGTTTCCTCGGTCCTGCCGCGCTGCTGCGAACGGCTCGCCACCAGGGTGCCGTCCGGCTCGCTGGTAAAGCTTCGTCCGAGCGCCTGCTCGATGGTTTCGGCGTAAGTGTCGGCGCGCGAATCGGGGAACAGATCGGTGTAGTGCCTCTCGGCCAGGGCGCGATCGATCTTGCCGCCGGCGGCCGCGGCGGCTTTCTCCAGCGCGGTCTCGTAGATCGGCAGGCCGACCGCTTCGAGCGGGAACTTCATCCGGTCGAGCACGAGGTTCTTGTCGCGCATGCGGAAGGCCCGGCCGAGTTCGGCGAGCTCGGCGAGCACGCGCTGCTGGCGGGTCTGGTGCTCGGTTTCGGCCACGGTCTGGCCGTTCCAGGCGTAGACGTAGTAGTCGGTGGTCTTGGGGCGCGCCGCCGAACAGATGTCGATCGCGCGCAGGTACAAGCGACCGGCGGAAATCTTGTCGAGCTCGGGGCAGAACTCGGGCATGGTCGCCTGCGGCAGCGCCTGGAAGTCCTTGCCGCGGTTCATCAGCACCACGAGCTTCTTCGACGCGGCCATGGTCGCATCGGGCGTGCCCTGGCCGAACAGGACGACGACGTCGTCCTGGCCGTCGCGGTCGAGGTCGCCGACCAGGTGCTCGAAGCCGAGCCGTTCGAAGCCCGGGTCGAGCTGCCGCAGCGCGGCGAAAGCGCGCTCGGCGGTGGCTTTATGCGTATCGCCGTTCGCCGCCGTCGCGGCCGCCGCAGGGGCTGCAGCGGATGCAATAGATGCATCTTCGGACCCGGCGGTATCGGTCGGGCCGGCCTCGGTGCCGGCCCGGCACGCGGCCAGGCCGAGAATCAGGGACAGTGCTGCGATCTTGCGCATGTTCGCTCCTTGCGTGGTGGCGGTCGCGGCCTCGGGCCGGATCGTGGGCGGTACGGGCGCCCGGCTCGCGGCGAGCCGGCCGCGTGGCTTTCAGGCGGCCTCAGACTTCATCGGAGTTGTGGTCGAGCAGGTACAGCTCGCCTTCGATCAAGCGGAATCGCGCGTGGTAATGGCTACCGTCGCGCTGCGGCCATTCCAGCATCGCCTCGGCATCGACCACGTAGCTGGCGTCGTCGGTCTCGATGAGGCCCGGGTCCGGGCTCAGGTCGATCCGCAAACGATACTCGCCACCGCTGCTGGCGGCGCGGCCGCGTACCGAGGCCTGCCTTTCGTCCCCGCCGAGCGACCGCAGCTCGGCCTTGCGCAACAGTTCGACCGCGGCGGCGAAATCCTTGCGCCGCGGCGCATCGGCGAACAGAGAGCGGTCGACGCCCGCGTCGGCCGGCGGCGGTGCCGCGCCGGGTCCGGTCGATCGCGGATGCGTGCGCAGATGGCGCACCAATACCTCGTCCCGCTGCTCGCGCAGCGCGGTTGCCAGTTCGGCCAGCTGCGACAGGACGCGCTGCTCCGGCGTTTCCTCGTCGAGCCGGCGCAGGCCCTGCTCCGACCATCGGTATCGGTGATGCGCGACGGTCTTCGGGAACGGCACCATGCAGGCTTCGAGCGCGTCGACCCGCAGCACGCCGTCGACGATGTCGCGCAAGGCCGCGCAATAACCGAACAGCTCGCCGCCGTCCTCGGCCAGCGGCTGCAGGCCGCCCTCGCGCGACATCAGCACGCGCACCCGATTGGCGACATGGCGCATCGCGCCCTCGTCGCCCAGCCCGTACTCGACCGCGATGTCGTCGCGGCCGTCGCGATCGAGATCGCCGATCGCATAATCGACGTAATAGCGGTCGAACAGCGGCGCGTCCTTGCGCAGCAGGGCCTCGGCCGCGAGCTGCAAGGGATGTGCCGGCGCTTCGCCTGCCGGCCGAGCCGGGCTGGCAACCGCCCCGGCGACGGCGACGGCATTGGCGCTCGCCGTCGCTTGCGGCTCAGGCGCCGCCGGCGCGGTCGGCGCCGCGCAGGCCGCGAGCAGCCAGGCCAGCGCGGCGGCAAGCGAAACGCTTTCCGCCGCCCTGCCTCGACTCAAGGCTGACGCACCGTCAGCGAGGCCGGCGAGGCCTTGCCGACACCGCGCAAGTCGGGCCGGTACATGTCCTCGACCAGCGACGGCGGCACCGTATAGGTGCCCGGCGTCACCGCGCGCACCAGGTAGAACACGCGCGCGGTCTGGTTCTGCTCGAGCTTGAGCGCGGCGACGTAGCGATCGTCGCGGAACTCTTCGTGGCGGACTTCGGCGGCGCTGCTGCGCTCGGAGATCTCGATCCCGTCGACGACCACGCCGGCCCACTGCTTGGCGTCGCCGAGGTTGAAGTTCTCGATCTCCAGGCCGGCCGGCAGCAGGTCGGTCAGCAGCGCATCGGGCATCGCGCGATGGGCCTTGATCGTGACCTGCACGATCAGCGCCTCGCCTTCGACCAGGCCGCCGCCCGACCATTCCTTGCCTTCGGTGGTGTAGTACTTGCGCCCGACTTCGATCATCGAGCTGTCGGCGGCCGGCGCGGTGCGCGGCACGCCGGCGATTTCCATGCTCGCGTACAGAGGCGGCTGGCCGCTCGGGCTGAAGCTGACGCCGCGGGCCAGCGCGGCGTAGTCGAACACGCGGCCGATCAGCTTGGCCGGGTCGGCGTCCGAGGCGCTGTCGCCGACCGTCCAGCGGCCGGAGATCTGCTTGGCCTGGTCGGCCATCAAGGCCTTGCCCAGCCGCGCCAGGGCGACCTGCTCCTGGGTGCTGAGCCACAGCCAACCGCTGTTGCGGCGCGCATCGAGCTCGCGGCCCATGCCGACCACGCGCGCTTCGTACTCGGGCTTGGACAACTTGTGCTCGTGCACCAGCGCGATCATCAGGGCGTCGTCGCGCAAGCGGCTGCCGTAGTCGCCGAGATACTCGGGGCGGTCGGCCGGATCGCGCGCGAAGCCTTCCTTGATCGCCTTGGCGCCGCGGCCCTTGTCGCCCTGCAGCGACAGAGCCAAGCCGAGGTGCACCAACGGCAGGCCGGTCAGGCTCTGCTTGCGGTCGTTGTCGTAAAGCGCACGCAAGGTGCCGAGCGGCGCGCGGTTGACCCGGGCGAGCACGTAGCCGGCGTGGGCCTGATAGGCGAACTTGAGATGTTCGCGGCGATCGTAGCCGTAGAACGAGGCATTGCCCGACAGCAAGTCCTCGTTGAGCACCTTCAGCGCCTTCTGCAACATCGCCTCGGGCACGGCGAAACCGCCGTCGCGCGCATCGAGCAGGAACTCGACCACGTACGGGGTGATCGCCGGGTTGACGTAGTCGCCGTCGCCCCACATCGAGAAGTGGCCCGAGCCGATCTGCATCGCCGCCAGGCGGCCGAACGCGCCTTCCATGCGCGCGCGCCGCTGCTTGGCGTCGAGGCCCTTGGCGCCGAGCATCTTGGCGGTGGCCTCGTCGAGTTCGAGCGCGGCATAGCCCTTGCTCGTGGTCTGTTCGGCGCAGCCGTACGGGTATTCCAGTGCGCCCTGCAAGGCGCTCGCGAACGGGATCGGCGGCAGCGCGCTGATCACCATGCGGGCGTTGACCGAATCGGGCATCAGCCCGTCGGCGAAGTCGGCGCCGAGCTGGACCGTGCCGAGTTCGTCGAGCACGCGCGTGCGCGAACGCAGCACCGACGGCCAGGCCGGACGCACCGGCACGTCGTAGCGGCGATCGACCTTGTAGCCGTTGCCGTCCACCCGCACCCGCACCTGCGCGGTCGTATAGCCCTCGCGCGCGACGATCGGGAAAGTCAGGGTGCGCTTGGCGTCGACGCCGAGCGAGAGCTTGTGCTGGCCGTCGGACAAACCGAGCGGGCCGATGCCTTCCACCCGTACTTCGAACTCGCCCGGCTTGCCGGTGAAGTTCTGCACGTCCAGGGTCACGTTGCTCTTGTCGCCGGGCGCGAGCACGCGCGGCGTGCTGGCCTCGGCGAGCACCGGCGCGCGCACCACGGTTTCGGCGTCGCGGTTGCCGTAGCTGCCGCCGGCATAGACCAAGGCCGAGACGCGCAGGGTGCCGTTGAAGTCCGGCACCGCCAGCTTGACCCGGGCGATGCCCTTGGCGTCGAGCTTGACCGGCCCGGCGAACAGATCGACGGTCTGCACGCGCGCGGTCGGGCGCCGCGCCTGCGGCAGCGCCTGCAGCGCCATGTCGCCGCCGAAGCGGATCTTGGCGGTCTCGCCCTCGTAGCTTTCGATCACCCGGCCGTAGACGTCGTAGCCGTCGACGCCGAGGCGGCGCTGGGCGAAGAAATGCGCGGCCGCGTCCGGCACCGGGAAGCGGGTGATGTTGATGATGCCCAGGTCGACCGCGGACACGGTCACGTAAGCGTCCTTGCCGGCGAGCTGCGGCGCGCTGATGGTGACCGGCAAGTCCTGCTCGGGACGCATCAGCTTGGGCACGTTGAGGCCGACCGCGACCTTGCGCTCGCGCCGGTCCATCTTGACGTGGGCCACGCCGACCGCGCGCGCCGGAGTGATCTTGCTCGGCGCGCTGCCGCCGCGGAACACCAGGGCGGTCACGTAGACGTCGTGGCGCTCCCACTCGGCGGTCACCGGGATCTTGAACTTGCTGCCGGCCTTGGCGTCGATCGACTGCACGTACAGCATGCGGTCGCTCTCGACCATCAGCAGGCCCGGGCCGGCGTGCGGGGGAGTCAGGGTGACTTCGAGGGTGTCGCCGGCCTGGTAGGCGGTCTTGTCGAGCGCGAGCTTGACTTTGTCGGGACGCGCGTCGAGGCCGCGGTTCTGGTCGTCCCAGCTCCAACCGGCGCGGAACGGATAACGCGTGGTGAGCTTGGTCGCCGGGTCGTAGACGTCGACCCGGTACTCGCCCCACTCGACCGGGAAGCTGAGCTTGACCGGTGCAGCGCCGGCGTCGACGTTGCGCACCTCGATGTCTTCGTAGCGGCGGGTGAAGTCGTAGTCCCAGCCGCCCTCGTCGCCGTAGTTCCAGTGATAGTCGCGATGTTCGCGGACCAGGGTCACGCGCAGACCGGTCGCCGGGCGCGGCTTGCCGTCGCTGCCGACGCGGGCGATCTCGAAGCCGGCGTTGCCGTCGGCGTCGGTCCCCTCCTTGTCGTCGAACAGGGGACGCACGCCGACCAGGGCGTCGGCCGGCCACAGCACCCGCTTGAGGCTGCGGTTGACGCTGCGCCCGCCGGTCTCGTAGACGCTGCCGGTGACGATCGCGGCGATCGGGCTGACCGGCTTGGCCTCGTCGGGCAAGGCGATGTCCTGCTGCAGCTTGCCGTCGGCGCCCAGGCTGGTGTCGACGACGTCCTTGGCTTCCTTCGGCAGGCTGACGGTCGGGTCGCCGAAGAAATAGCCCGGCAACTGCTCCAGCGGATGCTGTTCGATCATCACCGCGAGCTTGGCGGTGAAGCGGTTGCCCGCGGCGGGCGCGCCGTACAGATAGGCGGCATCGACGCCGAGCTTGAACGGCTGGCCGGGCTTGAGCACCGCCGGCGCGTCGAGTTCGAGCTTAAGGCGCTCGGGCAGGAACTCCTCGATGCGCAGGCTCATGCCCTGCACCGCTTCCTTGCTGCTCGGGTCGGTGCGGAATTCGACCCGCCAACGGCCGGTGGCGGCGTCGGCGGGAATCAATTGCGCATGCCGCACATAGCCCTGCGCGTCGGGCTGCAGGCGCGTTTCCAGGAAGGTCTTGCCGTCCGGCTGCACGTAGCGCAGGAACACCGGCTGCGGCGCCTTGCCCTTGCTGTCGACCGGCTTGCCGTCCTGGTCGCGCAACAGCGCCGACAGGCGCACGGTTTCGCCGGGCCGGTAGAGGTCGCGGCCCGACCAGGCGAACACGTCGAACCAGGCCTGTTCGCGGCCGGCGACGGCAAACTCGGACAGGTCCAGCGCGGGCTGGTTGAACGGCAACATCGACACATCGCTGCCGCGCTGGGCGATCAACACGTGGCCGGCATCGAGCTTGTAACCGAGCATGGCGTTGCCGTTGCTGTCGGTCTGGCCCTTCAGCACCGGCTCGCCTTCGGCGTTGAGCACCTTCAGTTCGACCCCGCTGGCCGATTCGCCGGCCTGCAGCGAGGCGACGTGCACGAACAGCTTGTCCTTGTAGGCGCGCGCATGCAGGCCGAGGTCGCTGACGGTGAAGAACGCGGTCTCGAACTCGTCCTTGAACTGGCCGGCGCGCTTCATCACCGCGAAGTACAGGCCCGGCTCCTGCAGTTCCTTGATGTCCTGCAAGGGCAGGTAAGTCAGCACCCGCTCGTTGGGCTTTCCGCCGAGCACGAAGCGGTTGACGTAGACCGGCTCGGCCAGCTTGGACAGCGGCTTCTTGTCGTCCCAGTCGCGCTCCAGGTCCCAACTGCCGCGGCGGCCGCCGCGCTGGTACTCGGAGAAGAACTTCGGCAGTTCCTTTTCCTTGACCCGCAGGAACTCGACGTCGACCTCGGGCACGTTGATCGACACCACCGGCAGGCCGCGGCTGTCTCGCGCCGGCAGCACGCTGCCCTGCGAGGCGAAACCGACCACCGGATCGAGCGGGCCGGTATGCACCGGCTTGCTGATCTGCTGGCCGATCCGGTCGCCGGCCGCGGCGGTCAGCCCGGCCTTGATGGTGACCACGTAGTCCTTGCCGGCTTCGACATGCGGGAAGCGCAGCACCTTGCCGTCCTCGTCGAGCACCCAACTGCCCTGCACCGCCGCGCCGTTCTTGTCGGCGACCGACAGCAGTTCGTCGAAGCTCTGGGTGCCGACCAGCGGCTGGCTGAATTCGAGCGCGATCGCGAGTTCGTCGCGCTTCTGGTCCGGATAGGCGGCAACGAGTGCGAAGCCCTTGACCGCGTCGCGCTTGGCCTGGATCGCCTCGCCGGTGATCTCCGGCAGTTGTCCCGCGGTGTCGCGCTTGCAACCGACCGCCGCCAGCGTGGCTGCGACCAACAGCATCCACAAGACGCGCGCCGCCAGGGCGCACACGTTTCCTTTCGTCGCCGAACTCACTCGTTCCATGAAGATCTCCACGCTGATGCGCGCAGTATAGAGTGCGACGGCGCTCAAAGAATCATCCCCCGGCCGTGCCGACGGACGCGGTTGCGCGCCGCGCCCGCCCATCGTTCCGGCTAACGCGCGAAAGCGCGGCTTGCGAACTGCCGCGGCCTGCGCGTATCGCCTGTCGGGCGGGCGCCGATTCGAGCTGCCGATGCCAAGCCGAGTCCATGCCGAGTCCATGCCGCCGAAGCGACAGCGTCGGACGCGGCGGCGGCATGGGAGCCGGCAATGCGCGCACCGCCGCATCGACCAGTGGCGGAAACTCGCCCGCCGTTTCGATTGGTTTGGCTGATTCGATTCGATTCGAATCGAATCGAATCGAAGAATCCGGACAACCGCCAAGCGTGAAAATAGGTGCCCGGCGCTTGGCCCGAATCGGTTCCGCCGACCGATTCGCGACGCTTATGCCAAAAGATAATAAACAGGCTTGTGCGAGCGCGATTACAGAATCATCCGGACCCGGGTCACAGCGGGGGATGGAATTATCCGGATTGCTTAAAAACTGCGAAATCGCGCCGAACCGCCGCTTATCTTCGCTATCGGGAGCGGGACGACGGCAGTTATTGAAAACCCGCAAAGACTACTGGCGTCACATTATAAAAACGCAATCGCGCAATATCTCCCTAGCGACGGGACGCAATAAGTTGCTGCATGGCAGCAATTTTCTTGCAACATTATTACACGCAAGAATGTTCACAAAATGCGGCCTCTCGCCGCGCCAAGCCTGATCGCAGAACGATTTCAGGAGAAATCAATTTTCGAAGCCCTGCGTGCACGTCGCATTCGCACTGTGATCTTCGTAGCGCGCGTTGACGGCTTTTTTGACCCGCCCCTAGCGTCCCTCCGCCACGCCGCACGTCGGCGCGGTATCCGCACGGAGCTTGCCCACCCATCCGCCAAAACACGATCGATCGGTGGCTGGGGTGTCGGGCTACGGGGGAACGGATGCACGAGCAATGAGCCGGCCGCGCCCGCGGCCATCATCCACACTCGTTTCGGGGGTAATACCAGTGAATCGCAACGTATCACCGACCCTGCATGCCTTGTCCATCGCCATGTCGTTCGCGCTCGTTTCCGGGGCAGCAGGCGCCGCTCAGCGCGTCGACCTGAACCTGAAGAACGTCGAACAACTCAACAAGCAGTACCAGGCCGCCGTCGTCAAGTCCGGCGCCGCCGCCAAGGCCAACGTCCGTCATGCCGAGCTGATCGCGCTGGATTCGAACTCCAGCCTGAGCGTGCTCAAGAGCAGCCAGGACGACAACGGCAACCGCAACTACCGCTACCAGCAGAGCTTCCGCGGCGTGCCGATCTTCGGCGAACACGTCGTCGTCAGCGAAGACGCCAGCGGCAACGTGCGCGCCCTGTTCGGCCGTTCGGTCGAGGGCCTCGCCGCCGAACTGCCGGCCACCGCGCCGAAGCTGAGCCAGGCTCAGGCCCTCAGCGTGGCCAAGAGCGCCGGCCTCGGCAAGCGCGTCGGCGCCCTGCAGACCCGCAACGAAAGCAGCCGTCAGATGATCTACATCGACGACAATGGCCGCGCCCACATGGCCTATGTGGTCAACTACTTCGCCGATGCCGCCCAGGGCGGCGAGCCGACGCGTCCGTTCGTGATCGTCGACGCCAACAACGGCAAGGTCCTCAAGCAGTGGGAAGGCCTGAATCACGCGCTGGTCGGCACCGGCCCCGGCGGCAACCAGAAGACCGGCCAGTACGAATACGGCACCAACTTCGGTTTCAACGACGTCACGCAGAGCGGCAGCACCTGCACGATGAACAACGCCAACGTGAAGACCGTGAACCTCAATCACGGTACCAGCGGCAGCACGGCGTTCTCGTTCACCTGCCCGCGCAACACGGTGAAGGCGATCAACGGCGCGTTCTCGCCGCTGAACGACGCTCACTACTTCGGCAAGGTCGTGTTCGACATGTACAACAGCTACGTCGGCCTGCCGCCGCTGACGTTCCAGCTGAGCATGCGCGTCCACTACAGCAACAGCTACGAGAACGCGTTCTGGGACGGCTCGGCGATGACCTTCGGCGACGGCCGCACCACGTTCTATCCGCTGGTGAGCCTGGACGTGTCGGCGCACGAAGTCTCGCACGGCTTCACCGAACAGCAGTCGGGCCTGATCTACTCGGGCCAGTCCGGCGGCATCAACGAGGCCTATTCCGACATCGCCGGCGAAGCCGCCGAGTTCTTCATGAACGGCACCAACGACTTCCTGGTCGGTGCGCAGATCTTCAAGGGCACCGGCGCGCTGCGTTACATGGCCAACCCGCCGCAGGACGGCCGTTCGATCGGCCACGCCAGCAACTACACCTCGGGCATGGACGTGCACTACTCGTCCGGCGTGTACAACAAGGCGTTCTACCTGCTCGCCACCAAGGCCGGCTGGGATACGCCGAAGGCGTTCAAGGCTTTCGCCAAGGCGAACAAGGACTACTGGACCCCGAGCACCGACTTCAACAACGGCGCTTGCGGCGTCGAGAAGGCCGCCACGGATCTGGGCTATGCCGTCGCCGACGTTTCGGCCGCGTTCCTGAGCGTCGGCGTCGACTGCCCCGGCGGCCCGGGCCCGGGTCCGGGCACGACGTACACCAACGGCACCGACTACGCGATCAACGACAACTCCACCGTCGACAGCCCGATCACCGTGTCCGGCCGCACCGGCAATGCCCCGACCAACGCCTCGGTGTCGGTCAACATCATCCACACCTACCGCGGCGACCTGAAGGTCGACCTGGTGGCTCCGGATGGTTCGCTGTACAACATCAGCAACCGCGCCGGCGGCAGCGCCGACAACCTCAGCGGCACCTTCACCTTCAATCTGTCCAGCGAACCGCTCAACGGTACCTGGAAGCTGCGGGTGAACGACAACGCCAATGCGGACGTCGGCCGTATCGACACCTGGAGCATCACGTTCTGATCCGGATCGCTCCGGCCACGAACGCGTCCGGTTGAGGACAAGGAAAACCCCGGCTCAGGCCGGGGTTTTCTGTGCGGCGGCGGGCCGCAGCGCCTATGCGGGCCGACTCGGGCTCAGTAGGACACCACGTACTTGAAGCCGCCGAAGATCATCCGCTTGCTGTCGAACGGCACCGCCTTCGGGTCCATCATGTCGGCCAGGCGCGGATCGGCCATGACTTTCTTGTTGATGCGGTCGCGTTGCGCGCGCGATTTGTACACGATCCACGAGAACACCACGACCTCGTCCGGCTTGAGCTTCACCGCCTGCGGGAACGAGGTGGATTTACCCGGCTTGACGTCGTCGGCGACCGACTCGACGTACTGCAGAGCGCCGTATTCCATCCAGATCTTGCCGGCCTTGCTGGCGAGCCGGCGATAGGCGGCGAGATTCTTCTTCGGTACCGCCAACACGAAACCATCGACGTAACTCATGACTCCTCCTAGCGGGGACAGTCCCCGGTTTCAGGGAGAACCGGTCCGGCGACGAACCGGTTCGACTCGCAAGCTGCGTCCCCACGACCGCATGACCGCGTCCGAATGCCGTGTCCCGCCATCGCCATGGCGAAGACTCGGCAGCGACGCTGCGCAGGAAGCAGCGATAGCCGCGCCCGTCGCGACCGGGCCGTGCAGCAGTAACCCGACCGCTGGAAACGCCGCGTGATCATGGCCTGGATTCGCCCGGCGAACCCGCGCGCAGGCGGGGTGAGGGCACGCCCTGCCGGTCTCACCGTCGATCGGCCGGCGCGACGGCGACACGGCGGACGTCGCTTCGGACGCCGGACGACGCAGGCCGCGGCGCGGCCACGGACGCCGCGCCGCCTCGGCATCGACCGGTGCGGCGCCTGCAGGCGCCGCGTTGCGACGGACGCGCGCCCGACGCCGGTTCGGCCGGCGCGGGTCGCTTACTCGGCCGCGACCGCCTCGACCTGGATGCGCAGATCCACCTTCATGCTGAAGCCGTACTCCTTGCCGGCGGCCATGCCGAACTGGTCGCGTTCGAAACTCCCGCTGGCGTCGGCGCCGCACAGCTCGCGCTTGAGCATCGGATGCGGGATGCACTTGAACTTGGCGATCTTCAGGCTCAGCGGCTTGGTCACCCCGTGCAGGGTCAGTTCGCCGTCGACCCGGGTCGGCGCGCCGTCGACGAAGCCGGCGAGCTTGCCCTTGTAGGTCGCGGTCGGAAACTTCGCGCTGTCGAACAAGTCCGCCTTGTTGGCGTGTTCGTTCATCGCATCCAGACCGAAGTCGATGCTCTTGGTGTCGACGACGACCTCGACCGTACCGCTGCCGGCCTGCTTGTCCAGTACCACCGTGCCTTCGGACTTGTTGAACTTGCCGCGCCACACCGACACGCCCATGTGGTCGGCTTCGAAGCTCGGATAGGTATGAGTGGGGTCGATCTTGTAGGTGACCGGTGCCGCCTGGGCAGCGCCTGCGAGGGACGCGGCGACCAGCAACGTCAGGCTGGCCAGAGTCGAACGGATGACTGTGTTCATCGCGGAATCCGAAGCGGAGGTGCCGGCCAAGCTAGCATCGGCGCTTCGCGGGTCGCAACCGCGGGCGCGCGAATTGAGCGTTCGTGCGCAAACTCGTCCCCGGATGTCAGCCTGGCGTCAGCGCGGCGTCAGCTTGCCCCTGTTCATGCCCGCGTACGGACCGCGCGCAGACACCGTCGTGGAAACGTCGTCGTGGAGACGTCGTCGTGCAGAGCAGGCCGCCCGTGGGCAATGCCGGCGAGCGTGGCGCAAGCGATCGGCGCGGCAAAAAAAACGCCGCCCGAAGGCGGCGTTTTCCTGGACGGTCATATCACCGGCGTCACGCCTCCGGCGAGGAAGGTTCCTGCGCGTCCGCGGCCGCAGCGGCCTCGATCGCATCGCCCGGCAGCGCCGGCAAGCCGGTCTCGCCGCCTTCTTCCGCGTCGTCCAGGGAAGCGTCGAGACGCTCGATGGTCTGCAGGTTTTCGTTCTCGGCCAGACGCATCAGGGTCACGCCCTGGGTGTTGCGGCCGACCTGCGAAATGCCGGCGGCGCGGGTGCGCACCAGGGTGCCGCCGTCGGAGATCATCAGTACTTCGTGGTGATCGCTGAGCTGGATCGCACCGACCAAGGCGCCGTTGCGGTCGGTGGTCTTGAGCGCGATCACGCCCTGGGTGCCGCGGCCCTTGCAGGGGTATTCCTCGACCGCGGTGCGCTTGCCGAAACCGCGCTGGCTGGCGGTCAGGATGTCGCCGTCGCCGTCGATCACCACCATGCTGACGACGAAGGCGTTGCCCTCGCCCTCCTCGCCCTCGGCCAGGCGGATGCCGCGCACGCCGGTCGCGGTGCGGCCCATCGCGCGCACCGAGCTCTCGGAGAACCGCACCGCCTTGCCGTTGCTGGCGAACAGCATCACGTCGCGCTGGCCGTCGGTCAGGGCCACGTCGACCAGGGCGTCGCCGTCGTCGAGGTTGATCGCGATCTTGCCGCGCGCCAGACGGAAGGCGAACTCGCTGAGCGGGGTTTTCTTGACCGTGCCGTTGCGGGTGGCGAAGAACACGAAGTGATCGTCGTCGTAGGCGCGCACCGGCAACACCGCCTGCACCTGCTCGCCGGCTTCCAGCGCCAGCCAGTTGATGATCGGGCGGCCGCGCGCGTTCGGGCCGGCATCCGGCAGCTGGTGCACGGACAGCCAGAACACCCGCCCGGCGCTGGTGAAGGTCAACAAGGTGTCGTGGGTGTTGACCAGCCACAGCTTGTCGATGAAATCCTCGTCCTTGGTCGCCGCCGCGTTGCGGCCCTTGCCGCCGCGCTTCTGCGCGCGGTAGGCGCTGACCGGCTGGCGCTTGGCGTAGCCCGAATGCGAAAGGGTCACGACCACGTCTTCCGGCGCGATCAGGTCGAGGATGTCGAGATCCTCTTCGCTGGCGCGGATCTCGCTGCGGCGCGCGTCGCCGAATTCTTCCTTGAGGTTGAGCAGTTCGGTGCGGATGACTTCGAGCAGCACGTCGGGATTCTCGAGGATCTCGATCAGGCCGCGGATCGCGTCGAGCAGCAGCTTGTATTCCTCGGTGAGCTTTTCCTGCTCCAGGCCGGTCAGGCGGTGCAGGCGCATTTCCAGGATCTGGGTGGCCTGGACCTCGGTCAGCTGATAACGGCCGTCGTGCAGGCCGACGCCGGCCGGCAGGTCTTCCGGACGCGAGGCTTCGGCGCCGGCGGCGCCGAGCAGCGCGCCGACCAGGCCCGGTTCCCAGGTCTTCTCGAGCATGCGCTCGCGCGCTTCGTTCGGGTTCGCCGAGGTCTTGATCAGCTCGATCATCTCGTCGATGTTGGCGAGCGCGACCGTCAGGCCTTCGAGGATGTGCGCGCGCTGGCGCGCCTTGCGCAGCTCGAAGATGGTACGGCGGGTCACCACTTCGCGGCGGTGCCGGATGAAGGCTTCGATGATCTGCTTGAGGTTCAGCAGCTGCGGGCGGCCGTCGACCAGCGCCACCATGTTGATGCCGAACACCGACTCCATCTGGGTCTGCTGATAGAGGTTGTTGAGCACCACTTCGGCCGATTCGCCGCGCTTGACCTCGATGAAGATGCGCATGCCGTCCTTGTCGGACTCGTCGCGCAGCTCGCTGATGCCTTCGAGGCGTTTTTCCTTGACCAGCTCGGCGATCTTCTCGATCAGGCGGGCTTTGTTGACCTGGTACGGGATCTCGGTGACCGCGATCGCCTCGCGGCCGGTGCTCTCGTTGACCTCGATCTCGGCGCGCGCGCGCATGCGCACGCGGCCGCGGCCGGTGCGGTAGGCGTTGATGATGCCGGCGGTGCCGTTGATGATGCCGGCGGTCGGGAAATCCGGGCCCGGGATGTATTCCATCAGCGCGTCAACATCGAGCTCCGGATCGTTGATCAGGGCGATGGTCGCGTCGATCACTTCCGACAGGTTATGCGGCGGGATGTTGGTCGCCATGCCCACGGCGATACCGGCCGAGCCGTTGACCAGCAGGTGCGGCACCCGGGTCGGCATGACCGTGGGTTCGAGTTCCTTCTCGTCGTAGTTGGGCTGGAAGTCGACGGTTTCCTTGTCGATGTCCGCCATCAGCTCGTGGGTGAGCTTGGACATGCGCGATTCGGTGTAACGCATCGCCGCGGCGGAGTCGCCGTCGACCGAGCCGAAGTTGCCCTGGCCGTCGACCAACAGATAACGCAGCGAGAACGGTTGCGCCATGCGCACCAGCGTGTCGTAGACCGACTGATCGCCGTGCGGGTGGTACTTACCGATCACGTCACCGACGATACGCGCCGACTTGAAATGCGGCTTGTTGCTGTGAGCGCCCAGCTCGCTCATGGCGTAAAGGACGCGGCGGTGCACAGGCTTGAGGCCGTCCCGGACGTCGGGAAGCGCGCGGCCGACGATCACGCTCATGGCGTAATCGAGATAGCTGCGGCGCATCTCGTCTTCGAGATTGACCTGGATGATTTCCTTGGCGAGTTCGGCCATCAGGGTTCCGTTGCGTGCGGTGATTCGGACGCCCCGGACGAACGGCATCGGCATTCCTGTCGGAACGCCGCAAACAGGGTCCCAGCGGGCCTGTCCTGCAGCTCGCTCGGGGCGGCATAAAGTGACTGGAAATCATACCACGAAACGCAGTTTCACGGGGACCTGATTCCCACGCAGAAACAATCACTTGGATGTGATTTTCAGCTGCGCTGCAGCATCGGTCGCAAGGCGCTCGCCGCGGGCCCGGTCCGGCCGGTTTGGGAACGGCCGTCCAGGCCCCGGCAAGGGCTGCCGACGTGCCGAGTGAAACGTTCGCTGCGGATACCCAGCGGCACCGCCTCGAGCCGCCCGCAAGGATCTGGGCGCGCCTGCCCGCCCGCCACGCGCCTGCGCTGCGTCTGCGCGAAGTCCGGGCGGCGGCCAGGGCGGCCGCGACAAGCGTCTGCGGGCGCAGACGCGCCCGGCTCGCAGGCCTTTACCGTTCGCAGACCAGGCCGGTGGGATGCGCCCTGCTTCGCGGATCGCCGCGATCCGAAGCGACCGGCATGGGCAGGCTCATCGTCCCGCCCGCGATGGATACGGCCGCAGCCGCGACCGGCGCAAACGCCGGCGCGCATCGCCGGGCTCGATTCAGGCACCGAACGCGGCCCGCATCGCCGCCTCGTCGGGGCGCTCGATTACGCCGCGCTCGGTGACGATGGCGTCGATCAGTTCGTGCGGGGTCACGTCGAACACCGGGTTCCAGGCGCCGACCCGCTCGGCCGCGGTGCGAGTGCCGCCAACCCCGAACAGCTCGCCCGGGTCGCGTTCTTCGATCTCGATCGCATCGCCCGACAAGGTCTCCATGTCGACCGTCGAGGACGGCGCGGCGACCATGAAGCGCACGCCGTGGTGACGCGCGGCGATGGCCAGCTGATAGGTGCCGATCTTGTTGGCGGTGTCGCCGTTGGCGCAGATGCGGTCGGCGCCGACGATGACCCAGCGCACCTTGCCGGTCTTCATCAGGTGCGAGGCGGCGGAGTCGGCGATCAGGGTCGGCGCGATGCCGTCCTGTTCGAGCTCCCACACGGTCAGCCGCGCGCCCTGCAGCCAGGGCCGGGTCTCGCCGGCGAACACCGCGTCGATTCGGCCCTGGGCGACGCCGGCGCGGATCACCCCGAGCGCGGTGCCGAAGCCGGCGGTCGCGAGCGAGCCGGTATTGCAATGGGTCAGCACGCCGCTGCCGGGCTCGATCAGGGCCGCGCCGAGCGCGCCCATGCGCCGGTTCGCGGCCAGGTCTTCGTCGGCGATCGCCTGCGCTTCGCGGGCGAGGACTTCGCGCCAATCGCCGCCGGCGCCGACCAGCGTCCGGCGCATCCGCGCCAGCGCCCAGGCCAGGTTGACCGCGGTCGGACGCGCCGCATTAAGGCGCTGCAGGGCCGGTTCGATCGCCGTCAGGGCCTCGCGGCCGTCGCCGGCCTCGACCTCGCGCGCGGCCAGCACCACGCCCCAGGCCGCGGCGATGCCGATCGCCGGGGCGCCGCGCACGGTCAGGGCATGGATCGCCGCGGCGACCGCGTCGCTGTCGTCGCAGCGCACGTACTCCACGGCGAAGGGCAGCTTGCGCTGGTCGAGCAGTTCGAGGGCGTCGCCGGTCCAGCGGATCGGGCGGATGCGGTCGTAGCGGTCGAAATCGATGGCGTCGTTCATGGGCGCAGTTTAACGGATGCGTGTACCGGCTCCGAAGCGGCCGCCGCGAGCGGCGCAAACGACGACGCCCCCGGCCTTGCGGCCGGGGGCGTCGTGGCATGCCGAGCATGCGGATGTCGCGATCAGTTGACCCGGAACACGCCGCGGCAGCCGCCGGCGACCCAGACGCCGTTGCGGTCCCAGCCCCAGGTCTGGCCTTCGATGCACGGCGAACCGGAGTTCTGCTTGATCAGGCGCACGTCGCGGCGCACCGACATGTTGCAGCGGTTCTGGCGATTGTTGCGCGACTCGCAGCTGACTTCCTGGCCGCCGCCGCCCCAACCGCCGCCACCGCCGTTCCAGCCGCCACCGCCACCGTTCCAGCCGCCGCCGCGCGAGGCGACGAATTCGGCGCGACAACCCTCGCTCACCCAGACCTCGCCGGGGCGCGAACCCCAGGTGCGGCCCTCGATGCAGGGCGAGCTCGAAATCTGCCGCTGCAGGCGTGCGCGGTTGCCGTCGATGCGGCAGGTGCGCGGGCGATTGTCGTTGGAATCGCAGCGCACCACTTCGCCGCTGCCGCCGCCGTTCCAGCCACCGCCGCCGCCATTCCAGCCGCCGCCTCGGCCGAGGGTGAACTCGGCGCGGCAACCTTCTCTCACCCAGATGCCCGAGCGGTCGTAACCCCAACTGCGGCCCTGGCTGCAGGAGGCTTTCGACAACTGCCGGCTGAGCTGCACGCCGCCGCGCGTGTCGGCGTCGCAACGACGCTCGCGGCTGTCGGTGGATTCGCAACGGATCACGTTGTTGTAGCCGTAATCGTCGTACTGCGGCGCAGCCTGGGCCGTGCCGGCGGCCATGCCGAGGCCGACCATCAACCCTAGACCGGAAAGAATGCGTGCGGACATGTTCGTGCTCCTTGTCAATGTGCCAAGGACTCTATCTGAACCCGCTTAACGCCAGCTCAAGATCTTCGTCCTTTGCGATGGAGAGCCAAAAACGTTCATGAGTCGCTTAGCTTGCGCTGTTGTTGCAGTGCAGCGCGCACACCCGCGAATGCGGCTCGCGGTACGCCGGCGCATCATCCGCCGTTGCGGCGGTAGTCGAGTTCGAAGTCGGCGCGGCAGCCGTCTTCGACCCAGACCCCGTGCGCGTCGTAGCCCCAACTGCGGCCTTCGATGCATTCGGTCTTCGACAACTGCTTGACCATGCGCACGCCCAGCCCGGTTTCGACATCGCAACGACGCGCGCGCCGGTCCTGCGATTCGCAACGTAGCAGAGGTTTGCGCGCGCGCGTCGCGGGCTCCTCGACACCGAGCAGGCGGAATTCGGCGCGGCAGCCGCCCGAGACCCAGATGCCCTGCTTGTCGACGCCCCAACTTTGATTGCGCAGGCAAGGTTGTTTGGAAAGTTGCTGGGCCAGCACCGCGCCCTCGCCGATCTTGGCCGGGCAATGGTTCCAGCGACCGCCCCGCGACTCGCACTTGATCACCGGCGCACCGGTGGTGCTGCCGCGGCCGCTGCCGCCTTTGCCGAGCACGAAATCCGCCGAGCAGCCCTGCGACACCCACACGCCGCCGCGGTCGGCGCCCCAACTGGTGCCCTCGACGCAGGGCTTGCCGGAAGTGCGATGGACCAGGCGCACGCCTTCGCGGGTATCGGCCGGGCAACGCACGACTTCCTCGCCGCTGGATGCGCAACGCAACAGGCGGCCGCCGTACAGGCGCTCGCCCACCGGCTCTGCGCGAGCCTGCGTGCACGCCAGGCCGGCGAAGACCAGCCATTGGATCGCGATCATCACACCACGCATGCACGTCCCCCGCAGCCGACCCGATCACTCTAACCGTGATCGATGAAACTGCAATCAAAACGCGGCCATTACCGTCCGCGGCCGCATGCGGGGTTCATCGCGGTTACGCGCGCGTGAAATCGAAACTCAGCACATCGGCGATGCGGCCGGTGCCGAGCATCGCCATCAGCAGGCGGTCGGCGCCGAGGGCGACCCCGGCGCAGGCCGGGAAACCGCTCGCGAGCGCGGCCAGCAAGGCCTCGTCGCGCGGTGGCGCCGGCACGCCGCGTTCGGCGCGCAGCGCGCGGTCGCGATCGAAACGGGCGCCCTGCTCGGCCGAATCGGCGAGTTCGTGGTAACCGTTGGCCAGTTCCAGCGGACCCAGATAAAGCTCGAAGCGTTCGGCCACCGGCCAGCCGTCGCCGTCGTCGCGCAAGCGCGCCAAGGCGCATTGCGAGGCCGGGTAATCGTGCACCGCCAGCAGACCGTCGGCGGCGAAGGTCGGCTGCAGGCGATGGGTCATCAGCAGGTCGAGCCAGTCGTCGCGGTTCAAGCCCTGCGGATCGATGACCACCTCGCCGAGCGCCGCACGCAGGACGCTGTCGTCGGCGGTGAACGGGTCGAGACCGATACGCTGCCGATACAGATCGCGGTAGGTAACCGTCTGCAGCGCGGCGTCGCGCCCGACCAAGCCCAGGGCGGTGCGCACCAGCGCCGCGGTTTCCTCGATCAGACGGCGATGATCCCAACCGAGCCGATACCACTCAAGCATGCTGAACTCAGGATTGTGGCGGCCGCCGGCTTCGCCGTCGCGGAACACCCGGCCGAGTTCGTAGCAATCGCCGAAACCGGCCGCGAGCAGGCGCTTGAGCGGGAACTCCGGCGAGGTGCGCAGCCAGCGCGTGCGCGGCGCACCCTCGGTGCGGCCGCTGAACTGCAAAGAGAACGAAGCGATGTTCGGATCGGTGTTGCCGGCGACCGACAACACCGGGGTTTCGACCTCGATCACCCCGCGTTCGGCGAAAAAGGCGCGGATCGCCGCGTTGAGCCGTGCGCGCAAGCGCAAGGCCTCGAACGAGGCCGATGGCCGCCACTGCAAGTCGCCGCTCATTCGTGCTCGGCCAGGAACTCAAGCAGCCTGGCTTCGTCCCAGATCTCGACGCCGAGTTCCTGGGCCTTGTCGAGCTTGGAACCGGCGGCCTCTCCGGCGACGATGAAGTTGGTCTTCTTCGATACGCTGCCGGCGACCTTGGCGCCGAGGGCTTCGAGCCGGGTCTTGGCTTCGTCGCGGGTGAGCCCGGTCAGGCTGCCGGTCAACACTGCGGTCTGGCCGTCGAGCGGGCCGCTCGCCGCCGCCGATGCCGCCGGCGTCAACGCATCCAGGCGCTGCAGCGCTTCGCCCACCCGCGACAGCAGCAGCGCGTTCTCGTCGACGCTCAACCACGATGCCAGCACCTGGGCGCTGTCGGCCGGCAGGCCCGCGGCGACGTAGGCGTGCTCCGGCGCATTGCGCAGTTTCTCGGCGCTGCCGAACGCGGCCGCGAGTTGATCGGCGCGGATCCGGGTGACCTTGGGAATCTCCATGTCGACCAGCAAGGTCGCCAGGGTCAGGCCTTCGCGCAGTTTCGGCGACGGCGCATGGGCGTCGCCGATCTTGACCTTGCGCGCCAGCAAGTCGTCGATGACCTGCTGGTTGCCGGGCTGGTCGAAGAAATGGCCGAGCGAACGCGCGACCTCGCCGCCGACATCGGGCACGCGCTTGAACAGCGGCCACGGCAGGCGCCGGATCAGTTCGAGATCGCCGAACCAGGCCGACAAGGCCTTGGCCGTGCTCTCGCCCACGTGCTGGATGCCGAGCGCGAACAGAAAGCGTTCGAGGGTGGTATCGCGGCTGCGGTCGATCGCCTCGATGAGGTTGTCGGCCCACTTGGTCGCGACCTTGCCGGCCTTGACCGTCTCGGGCGTGGTGCCGTCGCGCTCCTCGGCGCGGCGCTTCATCTGCAGCAGGTCTTCGAGCTCGAGCTTGTACAGGTCGGCGACCGATTGCACATAGCCCAGGTCGGACAGGTCTTCGATATAGCGGTCGCCGAGGCCTTCGATGTCCATCGCCCGGCGCGAGGCGAAATGACGGATCGCCTCCTTGCGCTGCGCCGCGCAGGTCAGCTCGCCCGAGCAGCGCCACACCACGCCGTCCTCTTCGCGCACGATCTGCGAACCGCACACCGGGCACTCGCCCGGCATCTGCCACTGCGGCGCGTTCGGGTCGCGATATTCGGGCACCACCCGGACGATTTCCGGAATCACGTCGCCGGCCCGGCGCACGATCACGGTGTCGCCGATGCGCACGTCGAGGCGGGCGATCTGGTCGGCGTTGTGCAAGGTCGCATTGGTCACCACCACGCCGGCCACCTGCACCGGCTTGAGCCGCGCCACCGGTGTGGCCGCGCCGGTCCGGCCGATCTGGATGTCGATGCCCTCGAGCAAGGTCGACTGCTCCTGGGCGGGGAACTTGTGCGCGATCGCCCAGCGTGGTGCGCGCGAGACGAAGCCCATCTCGCGCTGGCCGGCGTAATCGTCGAGCTTGTAGACCACGCCGTCGATGTCGAACGGCAAGGTGTCGCGCTTGGCGCCCATCTGCCGGTAATACCCGAGCAGGCCCTCGGTACCGGCGACCACGCCGCTCTCGCCGCTGACCGGGAAGCCCCAATCGCGCAGTTGCTTCAGGGTCGCCGAATGGGTCGGCGGCAGCTCGTAGCCTTCGACCAGGCCGACCGCATAGGCGTAGAACGCCAGGGGCCGCTGCTTGGTGATGCGCGGATCGAGTTGGCGCAGCGAACCGGCGGCGCCGTTGCGCGGGTTGGCCAAGACCTTGCCGCCCTCGCTCAGGGCTTTTTCGTTATAGGCCTTAAACGCGGCCAGCGGCATGTAGATTTCGCCGCGGACTTCCAGCACCGGCGGCCAGCGTTCGCCGCGCAGGCGCATCGGAATGGCGTTGATGGTGCGCAGGTTTTGGGTCACGTCCTCTCCGGTAGCGCCATCGCCACGGGTCGCGCCCTGGACGAAGCGGCCGTTCTCGTAGCGCAGGCTGATCGCCAGGCCGTCGAGCTTGGGTTCGACCGAGAATTCCGGCGCGCCGCGATCCAGACGTTCCTCGATGCGGCGGACGAAATCGGCCACTTCCTCGTCGGTGAAGGCATTGCCGAGCGACAGCATCGGCACCGCATGGCGGACCTCGGCGAACGCGCCCGAGGGCGCGGTGCCGACGCGCTGGGTCGGCGAATCGGGCGTGGCGAGCTGCGGATGCGCGGCCTCCAGCGCCTCGAGTTCGCGCAGCAGGCGGTCGTATTCGGCGTCGGCCAGGGTCGGGTCGTCGAGCACGTAATAACGATAATTGGCGTCTTCGAGCTGGCGGTGCAGCTCGGCGGCGCGCTTCGCGGCCTGGGCGGCGTCTTGCTTGGATGCGTTCGTCACGGGCGGGAGTCCTGGCGCTGCCGATGCGGCGGGGCGACGGCATTTTGAACGGGATTCGCTCGATTGTGGATGCCCGGCGTCGCCGGGGACGCGACGGCGGGCGCACCGGGGCGATCTGGAGAGCAGAAGCAAATCCCCCCTGCCCCCCTTTTTCAAAGGGGGAATCCTTCGGACGGGATTGGGCCTGCGTTGGAGGATTAGTCTTCGGATCGCCCGCGGCGGCGAGCTTCCGCCTGCCAATGCCGGCGTTGTAGTTGCAGTTGCCGTCAGGATTTTGCTGTTGCAGTGCGCCGCCCCGCACTAGCGAAGGCTGAAGAAGACCCGGAGGGCGGCCCGCAGGGATGCGGGCCGTTTTTCATCGGGACAGGGATGTCCCGTATGAAAAATCCCCGCGAATGCACCGCTCGTGCGGGCTTGTGATTCAAAAAGAAGCATTTTTCTTTGGTTACCTTTCTTTTGTTACTTTAGACAAAAGAAAGTAACCCGCCGCTTTAGTGGCGGAAGCTTTGGATTTGATCTTGATCTATTGAATGAAAGAAGCGCCGCAAGTCCGCCACAGCGATGTCGCGGCTTGCGCCGCTCCTACCCTGGCGAGAGCACGCCGCTTCGATGGGCCACATCGGCTTTGTGGCCTGTGCGCGTCCCGTGGTCGCGACTCACGTCGCTCCTACCGGGGTAGCAGCGACAGCAACGACAGCAACGGCAACGAAAACCGCAGATCGCCGAATCCAGAGACCAGCGCAGCGCAAGCTGCCGACGACTCACCAACGCGTCGGCTTGCTCAACGGCGGCGCCTCGCGCTGCCGGTCGTAGGCGCGCAGCTCGTCGCGCAAATGCGCGATGCGCTGGCGGCCGAGCGCGTTGCGCTGTTCGTCCAGCACCACCGCATCGAGCAGCTCGGCCATGCGCTGCGCGGTCGGCAACATGGTCTCCCAGGCGTCGAGCGCCGGGATCGGCGCCGGCAAGGTCAGGAAGAACGCGACCGCCGGAGTCTCCAGCGACTGGATGGTCGCCATGTCGAAGCTGCCGGGCTTCATGATGTTGGCGACGCTGAACACCGGGCCGCGCTCGGGGTGGCCTTCGACCAGTCGGTGGAACACGCCCATGTGGCCGTAGACCAGGCCGGCCTTCTCGGCGGCGACCACGATGTCGGGGCCGTGCAGTTTCTGCCCGGCGCGCGCTGCGAGGTACAGGGTCACGATCTTGTCGAACTCTTCGCTGACGCGGCGGCCGAGGTCGCTGTTGGCGGCGTTGGCGCCGCCTTCCAGGGTGCGGTCGAACAGCTCCAGCTCGGCCTGGGTGGTGGCCTCGCCCGGCACCGCCGCAGCGTCGCCGAGTTCGTTTTCGATCTGCTCGCCCAACGAGGGCTCCTGGCGGGTACCGGGCTTGCGTTCGCCGCTACGCGGCGCGTCCTCGCGGGCGACGCGCTTGCCCTGCCCCGGCTTGCGCGGGCGGCCGAAGAACACGATCGCGCCGATCAGGATCAGACCGGCGATGAGAATGCCGATCCGCAGCAGGGTCACGTCGGACATCGGTGGCTCCTTTTAATGCGGGGATCCGGGATTGGCGATTCGGGATTCGTCGAAACGGCTGCGCCGGCTCTCGATTTCCCTGTCCTGTCCCGACTCCCGAACTTAATCACGAATACGACGGAGGCTACGGCTAGCGCCCGGCCTGCGTCCCGAATCATTCATCCCGGCGAGCGGCTCAGGCCGCACCGGCCAGGCGCGTGGCCTCGGCCAGGTCGACCGACACGAGACGGCTGACGCCGGGCTCGCGCATGGTCACGCCGGAGAGTTGTTGCGCGGCTTCCATCGTCGCCTTGTTGTGGCTCACGAACAGGAACTGTACCTGCTCGCTCATCTCGCTGACCATCGCGGTGAAGCGGCCGACGTTGGCTTCGTCGAGCGGCGCATCGACCTCGTCGAGCAGACAGAACGGCGCCGGGTTCAAACGGAAGATCGCGAACACCAGCGCCACCGCGGTCATCGCCTTCTCGCCGCCGGACAGCAGCGAGATGTTCGACACGCGCTTGCCGGGCGGGCGCGCCATGATCGCCACGCCGGTGTCGAGCAGATCCTCACCGGTCAGTTCGAGGTAGGCGTGGCCGCCGCCGAACAAACGCGGATACAGCTCCTGCACGCCGGAATTGACCCGGTCGAAGGTGTCCTTGAAGCGGCCGCGGGTCTCGCGGTCGATCTTGCGGATCGCGTCTTCCAGGGTTTCCAGCGCGGTGTTGAGGTCGGCGAACTGGGCGTCGAGATAGTCCTTGCGCTGCGCCGCCTCGGCGTGCTCGGCGATCGCCGCCAGGTTGACCGGTTCCAGGCGGCGCAGCTTGCCGTCGAGTTCGGCGACCGTGCGTTCCCAGGTTTGCGGCTCGGCGTTCTCGTCGAGCCCGTTGACCACGTCTTCGAGCACCGCGCCGGCCTCGGCGATGGCGCTGGTCAGGGTTTCGGCCTTGAGCACCAGAGCCTGTTGTTCCAGGCGGCGCTGGCCGATGGCCTCGCGCTGCTGCAGGGCCTGCTCGTCGCGTTGCTGGCGGGTCTGCTCGAACTTGCGCAGATCGTTGTCGATGCCGTCGAGCGCGGTGCGCGCGGCGGTCAGGTCGTGTTCGGCGACGACGCGCTGTTCCAGCGCGACCTGGCGTTGCTCTTCGAGCGCGACGACCGGCTGGTCGCCGTCGGCGAGCTGCGCCGACAGTTCGCCCAGGCGCGAATCGAGCTGGCCGCGTTGGCCGCCCATGCGTTCCAGCGCCTGGCTCAGGCCGGCGATCTGGGCGCGCTGGGTCTCCAGGGTCAGGCTCAAGGCATGCGCGGCGTCGCGCGATTCGCGCGCGGCGTTGCGGGCGGCGTCGCGCGCCTCGAACAGGCGGCGGCGTTCGGATTCGAGTTCGAGGCGGGCGTCTTCCAGCTCGCCCATGCGCTCGATCGCCGCTTCCTGGCGGGTGCGCGCTTCGCGCGCCTGCTCGCCGCCGGCGTCGATCAGGAGCAGCAGTTGCTCGAGCTCGGCGTCGATCTTCTCGATGCGGTTGCGCGCCGAATCCAGGCGGCCCTGATGGCTCTGCAACTGGCCGGCGAGTTCGGACACGCCGCGGTGGGCCATGTACAGAGCGCGCTGGGCGTCCTCGCGCTGCTGCTCGGACGCCAGCAGGCGGTCGCGCAACTGGATCTGAGTCTGTTCGAGCTCGCGTTCGCGGCTCTGCAGGGTTTCGATCTCGGCGCGCAGGCTCTGGATCTCGCGTTCGCGCAGCAGCGCGCCCTGCTTGGCAGCGCCCGAGCGCAGCACCCGCACCCAGCCGGCGCCGAGGCGCTCGCCGTTGCGGGTGATCACGGTCTCTTCCGCGCCCAGCGAGGGCTGCAGCGCGCGCGCCGCGGCCAGGTCGTCGGCCCCGTGCAGGCGCGACAGCAGCCGGCGGATCGCCGCCGGGCCCTGCACCTTCGAGGCCAGCGAGGTCGGCGGGTAGACGCTGTCGTCGCGCGCCGGCGAGACCAGGGTCAGGCGGCCTTCGCCGAGTTCGCCGATCGCATCGACCAGGGTTTCCGGTGCCTCGACCAGCACGCCTTCGATCAACTGGCCGAGCGCGCTTTCGACCGCGTTTTCCCAGCCCGCCTCGACGCTCAGGGCTTCGCCCACGCGCTGCGCCGAGTCCAGCCCGCGCGCCTGCAGCCAGGTCAGCGCGGCGCCCTGCTCCAGGCCGAGCGCGGCCTGCTGCAGGGTTTCCAGCGAGGACAGCCGGCCGCGCGAGGTCTGCGCCTGCTTGCGCACCTCGGCCAACTGGTTCTGGGTCGCGCGCTGTTGCTCCTGCAGGTCCGAGACCGTGCTCTTACGCGCTTCCAGCTCGTCGGTCAGGCTCTCCAGCGATTCCTTCTGCAGGTCGTGCTGGCTCTGCAATTGCTCGAAGGCCTCGGCGAGCGCGGCGACGTCCAGGCCGGTGCGCTCGGCGAGCATCGCCTGGCGGCGGCGGTCGGCTTCCAGGGTCTGCCGGTCCAGGCCTTCCAGCCGGGTGCGCTCGACGTCGGCCGCGCGCGCGGCCTCGGCCTGTTCGCGGCTGTGCGCGTCCCAGCGCTGCTGCCAGTCGTTGAGCCGGGTTTCGGCATCGCGCAGCGCTTCCTGACGCGCCTCGTCGTCCTCGCGCATCATCTCGATGCGCGGCTCGGCCTCGGCGACCGCGGCCAGCAGCACGTCCAGGCGCGCCTGGTCGCTGCCGATGTGTTCGCCGAGCTCGGCCAGCGCCGCCAGCGCCTCGTCGCGCGCCTTGTGCAGGCGGCCGGACATTTCGCGCTGATGCTGGATCTGTTGTTCGACCCGGGCCAGCACGCCGCCGACCTCGTAGCTCGCGGCCTGCGCCTTGTTCAGCGCTTCGGCGGCTTCTTCGCGGCGCACGCGCCCGGTCTCGAGTTCGCGCTCGGCCTCGCGCTGCTCGGCGATCAATTGCTGCAGGCGGGTCTCCTGCTGCGACAGGCGCTCGCGCTGGCTCTGCAGCTTCTGGTCGAGGGCGCGGTATTCCAGCGCCTTCCACTCCACGTCCTTGACCTTGCGCTCGGCCTGGATCGCCTGATACTGCTCGGCCTGGCGGGCCTGCCGGCGCAGGTGCTCGAGCTGCTTGCCGACTTCCTCGCGCAGGTCGTTGAGGCGGTCGAGGTTCTCGCGGGTGTGGCGGATGCGGGTTTCGGTTTCCTTGCGCCGCTCCTTGTACTTGGAAATGCCGGCGGCTTCCTCGAGATACACGCGCAGGTCTTCGGGCTTGGCCTCGATGATCTGGCTGATCATGCCCTGCTCGATGATCGAGTAGCTGCGCGGCCCCAGGCCGGTGCCGAGGAACAGGTCGGTGATGTCGCGACGGCGGCATTTGCCGCCGTTGAGGTAGTACTGGCTGGTGCCGTCGCGGCTGACCGTGCGCTTGACCGAGATCTCGTTGAACGCGGCGAATTCGCCGGTGATGGTGTGGTCGGAGTTGTCGAAGATCAGCTCGACCATCGCCTGCGAGACCGGCTTGCGCGCCGAGGAGCCGGCGAAGATCACGTCGGTCAGCGAGTCGCCGCGCAGGCGACTGGCCGAGCTTTCGCCCATGACCCAACGTACTGCGTCGATGATGTTCGACTTGCCGCAGCCGTTGGGCCCCACCACGCCGGTCATATTGGTGGGCAGGTGCAGCGTGGTCGGATCGACGAAGGACTTGAAACCGGACAGCTTGATCGTGGACAGACGCATGCGCGGGTGTGGTCCCTGGCGCGCCGGGCGGCGCCGCCGTGAAAACGTGAAAATGGATGAGACAACATACCCAAATGATTGAATCACCTGGAAGAGATGCCGCTTCGAACGGCGCTCCCTCGCGAGTATAGCGGGCCGGCGCCAGGCTCGCCGCGAACGCCTTCAGCGCTGCCTCAGGCGGCCCCCGCCGCCGGCCGGGCCGGAGCGCGCCGCGGCCGGCCGTCGCGCCGGATCGGCTCCGTGCCGCCGCGGGTTCATGGTAAACATGGGCGATTGGGCGAATCGACCGGCTTCGCCGCCGCCACGACAGGGAGTGACACGGCACGCATGAGCTCTCGCAGCAGCCGTCCGAGCGATCCCAATCCGGCCCGCAAGGCCGGCGAACACCTGACCATGGCCGACCTGGCCGAACTGGCCGGGGTTTCCGCGATCACCGTCTCGCGCGCCCTGCGCGACAGCCCCCTGGTCAATCCCGAGACCCGGGCCCGGATCAAGGAGCTCGCCGAACGACAGGGCTATCAGTTCAACATCAGCGCGCGCAACCTGCGCCTGCGCCGCAGCATGACCGTGGCGGTGGTGGTCGAGATGAAGCCGACCGTCGAGCGGCAGATGTCCGGCTCCTACCCGCTGGACCTGCTCGGCGGCATCAGCCAGGAGCTGACCTCGGCCGGCTACAGCGTGCTGCTGACCTCGCTGCAGGGCGGCGCGCTGCCGAGCGTGCAGGCCGCCGACGGAGTGATCCTGCTCGGCCAGGGCGCGCACGAGGACGCGATGCACGAGGTGCAGCGCTGGGGCCGGCCGATGGTGGTGTGGGGCGCGGTCAGCCGGCACGAGACCCAGGTCGTGGTCGGCAGCGACAACCACCGCGGCGGCAAGCTCGCCGCCGAGCGCTTCCTGGCCCTGGGCCGGCGCCGGCCGGTGTTCCTCGGCGACAGCGCCCACGGCGAATTCGCCGAGCGCCTGGAGGGTTTCGTCGAGACCCTGGCCGAGCACGCGATCGTGCCGCTGACCCCGACCGTGGCCAATTTCACCGTCAGCGCCGGCGCCCAGGCGGTGCACAGCCTGCTCGACGAGCACCCGCAGTTCGACGCCCTGTTCGCGGCCAGCGACCTGCTGGCGATCGGCGCGATCCGCGCCCTGATCGAGCGCGGCCGGCGGGTGCCGGAGGACGTGTCGGTGATCGGCTACGACGACACCCCGCTCGGCGCGACCTATCTGCCGCCGCTGACCTCGATCCACCAGAACTTCGTCGACGCCGGGGTGTCGCTGGCGCGCAAGATCCTGGCGATGATCGAAGGCCGTCCGGCGCAGTCGGAGATCCTGCCGACCCACCTGGTGGCCCGCGTCACCTGATCGATCGGGCGATGCGCAGCGCGATGCTGCATCGCAACGCGAAACTCCCCGAGCTAGCGCCAGGCCGAGCCGTCGATCCCGCCCCGCAGCAATCGGTCAAACCCTTGATTCAGCTCGCTTAAGCGCTGCAACAAAATACGGGCTTCGGTGGCGAGAAACAGGCACTGAGACACATTATCGGCGCCAATTGTTATCGATAACTTGACATCGATAACAATGGCTCACTAGGGTCCGCGGCAACGACGCCCCCAGGTCCCCGCCGCGTGATCCAGCCCCAAGCCGCACCCCACCTCCCCCCAGCCCCCGCCGAAGCCGACGCCTGGCGCCTGCGCCAGGACCGCTTCGACCCGGCCCAGCGCCGCCGCGACGAAACCCTGTTCGCCCTCGCCAACGGCTCGCTGGGCGTACGCGGCGGCTTCGAGGAAGCCGATGGCGGCAGCGACGGCAGCTTCCTGGCGGCGGTCTACGAAAAGCATCCGATCCACTACCACGAGCGCCTTCCCGGATTCGCCCGCAGCACCGACACCCGCCTGCCGGTCGCCGACGGCCAGCGCATCGCGGTCTGGCTGGGCGAGCAACGCCTCGACATCGACGCCGCGCAGTGGCTGGGGTTCGAGCGCGAACTCGATCTGCGCAGCGGCCGCCTGCGCCGCCGCCTGCGCCTGCGCACCGCCCAGGGCCAGACCCTGGAGATCCAGGCCGAGCGCGTGCTGCCGTTCGACAGCGCGTGCGCCGGCGTCGACCTGCTGGCGATCCGCTACCGGGTCGAATCGGTCGACTACACCGGCCCCCTGAGCCTGGCCTCGGCGATCGAATGCGGCCACCAGGCCGCCGAACAGGGCGACGACCCGCGCATCGGCGTGGCCGTGTCGGAAGGCTTGCGGCTGCTGTCGGCGCAGGCCGACGAGCACGCCGCCCAGGTCGTGCAGTCGACCCGCCACAGCGATGTGCGCGTGGCCTGCGCGCAGGCGCACCGCCTCGGCGGCGGCCTGCGTTTCGGCGCGGCCGAACGCGGCGACGAGCGCGTGCTCCAGCGCTACGACACCCGGTTGCAGCCGGGCGCCGCGGCCACCTTGGAAAAATTCGTCGCCTACAGCAGCGGCGGCGAAGCCGGCGAACTCGCCGAACGCGCGCGGCAGGCGGCCGCGGACGCCGTCGCCGTCGGGTTCGATGCCCTCGCCGCGCGCCAGGCCGCGGCCTTGGCCGAGTTCTGGGACGGCGCGGAGCTGTCGATCGACGGCGACCCCTCGGCCGAACAGGCGTTGCGCTTCAACCTGTTCCACCTGCTGCAGTCGGCCGGCCGCGACGGCGTCAACGGCACCGCCGCCAAGGGCCTCACCGGCGAAGGCTACGAAGGCCATTATTTCTGGGACACCGAGGCCTTCATGCTGCCGGTGATGGTGTACACCGCGCCGGAGGTCGCCCGGGCCATGCTGCACGCGCGCTACCTCGCGCTGGAGCCGGCGCGCCGGCACGCGCGCGAGATGAACCATCCGCGCGGCGCGCTGTTTCCCTGGCGTACGATCACCGGCGGCGAGTGCTCGGCGCACTATCCGTCGGGCTCGGCCGCGTATCACATCAATGCCGCGGTCGCGTACGCGATCGGCCTGTACCTCGACGCCACCGGCGATCTCGATTTCCTGCTCGAAAGCGGCGCCGAGATCCTGTTCGAGACCGCGCGCATCTGGCCGCAGATCGGCCATTTCAATCCGCGCCGCGGCGGCGCCTTCTGCATCCACGAGGTCACCGGCCCGGACGAATACACCGCCCTGGTCGACAACAATTTCTACACCAACCGCATGGCCCAGCAGCATCTGCTGCGCGCGGTGCGGGTGTGGCGGCAGTTGCACGACGAACGCCCGCGGCAGGCCGCCGACCTGGCCGCGCGGCTCGGCCTGGACGCGCACGAAGTCGACACCTGGCGCCGCGCCGGCGAGGCGATGTTCCTGAATTACGACGAGGCCCTGGGTATCTACGCCCAGGACGACACCTTCCTCGACAAGCCGCGCTGGCGGTTCCCGAAACACGAAGGCGAGCACCGCCCGCTGTTGCTCGACTACCATCCGCTCACCCTCTACCGCCACCAGGTCTGCAAACAGGCCGACGTGGTCATGGCCCTGGTCCTGGCCGGCGACGGCATTCCCGCCGAGGTCAAGCGCCGCAGCTTCGACTACTACGAAGCGGTGACCACCCACGACTCGACCCTGTCGGCCTCGGTGTTCGGCATCCTCGCCAGCGAGGTCGGCCACGCCGAACAGGCGGCGAGGTATTTCGCCGAGAACCTGCGCGTCGACCTCGACGACCTGCACGGCAACACCGACCACGGCGTGCACATGGCGGCCCTGGCCGGCACCTGGCTCGGCCTGGTGTCCGGCTTCGCCGGGCTGCGCCCGGTCGCCGGCATCCTGCATTTCGCCCCGACCCTGCCGGCCGGCTGGAACGGCTACGGCTTCGGCCTGCGCTGGCAGGGCCGCCGCCTGCGCCTGCGGGTCGGCCGCGACGGCGTCGAGTACCGCTTGCTCGAAGGCGCCGCGCTGACCATCGAGCACGAAGGCCGCCGGATCGAACTCAACCCCGAGACCAGCCTGCGCGCCGCGCTGGCGGCGCCCGGCGGCCCCGCGCCGCGCGCCTTTCCGCGACCGGCGCGCGCGCTGATCTTCGACCTCGACGGCGTGCTCACCGACACCGCTCAAACCCATTACCGCGCCTGGAAGCGCATGGCCGACGAAGAAGGCCTGCCGTTCGACGAGCAGGTCAACGAACTGCTCAAGGGCGTCGACCGCATGGCCTCGCTCGAGATCATCCTGCGCCACGCCGGGCGCGTGCTCGGCCGCGACGAAAAGATCGCCCTGGCCGAACGCAAGAACGCCTACTACGTCGAGGCGATCCAGGAGGTCGGCCCGGAGGATCTGTTCAACGGAGTCGAGCGCCTGCTCGAACAGGCGCGGGCGCGCGGCCTCAAGCTCGGCCTGGCCTCGGCCAGCCGCAACGCCGGCGCGCTGCTGCAACGGCTCGGCATCGCCGAGCGCTTCGACTACATCGCCGACTCGGCGCATGTCGCCCGCGCCAAGCCCGACCCGGAGATCTTCCTGACCGTCGCCGCCGCGCTCGGCGTACCGCCGTCGCACTGCATCGGCGTGGAAGACGCCGCCGCCGGCGTGGTCGCGATCCAGTCGGCCGGGATGGCCGCGGTCGGCATCGGCGATCCCCTGGCCCTGGCCCGCGCCGACGCCTGCCTGCCGGACATCGCTTCCTTCGACCTGGACGCTTTCGTTTTGCCCTGACCGCGCGCGGCATGCACTGCCGCGGCGGGGACACCACCACCGATCGATCCGTTTGCATAACCAATACAAGATGAGTGGGGAGAACACGATGCAGCACACGTCTACCAAGCAACGCCAACCGATGCGTTTCGCACTGTCCGCGGCGATCGCCGCGATCCTGGCGCCGGGCGGCGTCCTGGCCCAGGACGCCGCCGCGCCGGCGCCCGCGCCGCAGGCCCAACAGGCCCAGCAGGCCGACGGCGGCAGCGAATCGGCGACCACCCTCGACGCGGTCATCGTCAGCGGCACCGCGCGCTTCAAGGGCATCCGCAAGCGCGACGCCAGCTTCTCGATCACCACCGCCTCGCTCGAACAGATCCAGGAAGCGGTACCGCTGAGCACCGCCGACGCGCTCAAGGTGGTGCCGGGCATCTGGGCCGAGTCGGCCGGCGGCAGCACCGGCGCCAACATCTTCGTGCGCGGCATGCCCTCGGAAGGCGACGCGCCGTTCGTGACCGTGCAGATGGACGGCGCGCCGCTGTATCCGCCGCCGACCCTGTCCTTCCTCGAGAACTCGACCCTGTTCCGCATGGACGACACCATCGAGCGCATGGAAGTGCTGCGCGGCGGTCCGAGCCCGATCTTCTCCAACGGCCAGCCCGGCGCGACCGTCAACTTCATCCAGAAGAAGGGCGGCGAAGAGCCCGCCGGCAGCGTGCGCGTGGGCCTGGGCAGCGACAACTTCCGCCGCGTCGACCTGTTCAACAGCGGCAAGCTCGGCGAAGGCTGGTACTACAGCGTCGGCGGTTTCTACCGCACCACCGACGGCGTGCGCGACACCCAGTTCCCGGCCGACAAGGGCGGCCAGCTCAGCGCCACGCTGACCCACAGCTGGGACAGCGGCGAAGTGACGGTGTACGCGCGCCACACCGACGACAAGAACGCCTTCTTCACTCCGATCCCGCTGCTGTCGCGCAACAACGGCAGCAGCCTGTCGAGCTTCCCGGGCCTGGACGCGCAGACCGGCACCCTGCTCGGCAACGACTTTCGCCACGTGACCCTGCCGACCGGGCCGAACGGCCAGAGCATCACCCGCGATCTCGCCGAGGGCCGCGGCATCAACCTCGACGTGTTCGGCGCCTCGATGGACTTCTACGTCGGCGACTGGACCATCAGCGACCGGGTCAACTACGTCAGCGGCAGCGCCCCGACCAACGGCCTGTTCACCGGCGCCAGCCCCAAGACCATGGCCGACTTCATCGCCGGCTACGGCAGCGCCGGCACCGCGACCTACGTCAACGGCGGCGGCGCGGTCGACCCGAACCAGCAGGTGCTGACCGCCGGCTTCTGGGTGGTCGACAAGGAGCTGGAATCGTTCACCAACGACCTTCGCTTCAGCCGCGATCTGTTCGAGGGCAACACCCTCACCGCCGGCGTCTACTATGCGCGCTACTCGTCCAAGGACACCTGGTACCTCGGCAACAACATGCTGCTGACCGCGCAGAACAACGCGCGCCGGATCAACCTCAGCCTCGCCGACGGCCGCCAGGTCACCCGCGACGGCTTCACCGGCACTTCGTTCTTCTCGCTGCGCGGCGACTACGACGGCCAGAACACCGCGGTGTTCCTCGCCGACGAGTGGCAGATCAACGACCGCCTGCGCCTGGACGGCGGCATCCGCTACGAGTGGCAGCAGGTCGACGGCACCGTCCACGACGTCGCCTCGGTCGACCTCGACGGCAACCCGAACACGCTGTACGACAACGCCACCTCGGTGTCGCTGCCGACCTCGCGCCGGATCGACCAGGACGACAAGCATTTCTCCTGGACCCTGGGCCTGAACTACAAGCTCACCGACAGCGCCAGCGTGTTCGCGCGCGCCAACTCCGGCTACAAGCTGCCGGCCTTCGACAACCTGCGCGACGGCAATACCAAGACCCAGGAAATCGACCAGTACGAACTCGGCTTCAAGTCCGGCAACTCGGTCTACGACCTGTACCTGACCGCGTTCTACAACAGCTTCACCAACTCGCCGTTCCAGGCCTTCCTCGACGACGGCACCAACTTCACCACCGCCGGCGATTCGCGCGCCTACGGCGTCGAAGTGGAAGCGGCGGTGCGCCCGGTCGGCGGCCTCGAACTGGCCCTGACCGGGATCTGGCTCGACGCCCAGTACGAGAACTACCGCGAGTTCACCGGCAACCAGGTGATGCGCCAGCCGAAGCAGCAGTTCCGCTTCACCCCGAGCTATTTCTGGAACCTGCCGTTCGGCGACCTGAAGATCTTCGCCACCTACTCGCGCATCGGCGACCGCTACGCCGACCTGGCCAATACCCAGAAGCTGCCCTCGTATCACACGCTCGATGTCGGCGCGAACATGCACGTCGGCGAAAACTGGGAGTTCGCCCTGACCGGCAGCAACGTCACCAACGAACTCGGCCTGACCGAAGGCAACGTGCGCGTGCCCGGCGCGGCCACCGGCGGCGTGTTCATGGGTCGCCCGATCGCGGGCCGGTCCTACCTGTTCTCGGCGGCCTACCGCTGGTGATCCATCCTCCGCCTCGCCGCCTGCCGGCGGCGCGGAGTTCCGCCGGGCGGCCGAGGCCGCCTGCGCGGTCGCCCCTTACCTCACCGTGCGCGCCGGCCTGATCCGGAGCGGCCGCCCTCCCCCTCTCTCGGGCGTCCGCACTTGGCAAACCGTCGCGCGCGGTCTTTTATCTACCGGTACGGCCGCCCGCCGGACCGCTCGTCCCCTGGTCCGGCACCGCGCCGGACCGCTCACCGGAGCCACGCCCGCATGAACCGAGGCCGCATGATCCTGGCGATGATCCTCACCTACATGGTGTTCGGGATTCTGCTCAACAGCGTCGGCACGGTGATCCTGCAGTCGATCCAGGGCTTCGGCATCAGCAAGGGCGACGCCAGCATCCTGGAGGCCTTCAAAGACCTGCCGATCGCGATCGTCTCGTTCCTGACCGCCTCGCTGATGCCGCGCCTGGGCTATCGCCGGGCGATGATGCTCGGCCTGGGCTTCGTCGGCGCGGCCTGCCTGCTGATGCCGCTGCTGGCCTCGTTCTGGATGACCAAGCTGCTGTTCGTCGCCACCGGCGTGTCCTTCGCCCTGGTCAAGGTCTCGGTGTACTCCTCGATCGGCCTGCTCACCGAGAACAAGCAGACCCACGCCAGCTTGACCAGCACCATCGAAGGCTGGTTCATGGTCGGCGTGCTCGCCGGCTACTGGATCTTCGCCTGGTTCATCGATCCGCAATCCCCGGGCGACCCGGTGTGGCTGCGGGTGTACTGGCTGCTCGCGGCGATCGCCGCGGCGATCCTCGCCCTGCTCGCGACCTCGCGCATGGACGAACGCGCCGCCAGCGACGGCCACGCGGTCGGCGATTCGTTTCTCGACATGTTCCGCCTGGTCGCCCAGCCGCTGGTCGCGGTGTTCCTGGTCTCGGCCTTCCTGTACGTGCTGATCGAACAGAGCGTCGGCACCTGGCTGCCGACCTTCAATCGCGAAATCCTGCACCTGCCGACGACGATGAGCGTGCAGGCCGCGAGCATCTTCGCGGTGTCGCTGGCGCTGGGCCGGCTCGCCGCCGGCGTGGCGCTGCGGCGCGTGCCCTGGCACTGGCTGTTGATGGTCTGCGTGCTGGCGATGGCGGCGCTGGTGCTGCTGGCCCTGCCGCTCGCGCGCAACCTGCAGCCCGACCCGGCGATGAGCTGGGCGCATGCACCGCTCGCGGCGTACGTGTTCCCGCTGATCGGCCTGTTCATGGCGCCGATCTATCCGGCGATCAATTCGGTGGTGCTGAGCTCGCTGCCGAAGTCGCGGCACGCGGCGATGACCGGGCTGATCGTGGTGTTCTCGGCGCTCGGCGGCACCACCGGTTCGTTCATCACCGGCCAGTTGTTCGCGCGTATCGGCGGCGGCACCGCGTTCTATCTGTCCCTGCTGCCGATGGCGATGCTGTTGCTCGCGATCGCCTTGCTCAAGCGCCAGTCGGGCCTGGCCGAACGCGCAGCCATGGCGCCCTCCTGATTGCCTTGCCGTCCGCTGCCGATCGGCGGCGTTCTCATTCTCGCCAGGCTCGGCCATGCATGGCCTCGTGGCTATGGGCCTCCTTCGTCGTACTCTGAAACCGGCTGCCCGCTTCCCGCATCGCCCACCTCACGGCGGGCTTTTCATTGGAGAGTGGCATGAACGGAATCCACCTGCGCCGGCACCGCAAGCTGTATCTCGAAGCCGGCGACGGCGGCGCAAGTCGCGATGGTGCCGTCGGCCTGCATTTCGTCGTGGTCAGCTTTCACAGCTGCACCAAGCAACCCTATTGCGAGTTGCCGGAGTGTTTCGCCGGATGGATGGCGCGCAGCGACGCGAACTCGGGCGAACCGTTCGAGGCGCGCACGGTGGAGGACCGGCTGGACCTGGCCGCGAACCAGCGAAGCTGCCTGCCCTTCGTGCTGGATCCGGAAACCGGCCAGATCATCTGGACCGACATCGGCCTGGGCGGCTATCCGCGCTGGAACCACGCGGCTAACCACCTGAGCGGCATTTCCCGGATCCTGCGCGCGATGACCGCATTGGCGACGCCGGATCTGCAGGGCTTGTTCGAACTGCACGCGCAGGCCTGCGGCCGCGTGGTCGAATCGCCGGATCAAGCCGGCACGGTGTTCTCGATGCACGAAGGTCTCACTCACTTCGACGTCGACGGTATTCGCGCGGAATTCCTTTGACCGCCCCCGCCGCGCCCGCTCGGGCGAGGCGCTCGCGACCACCGGGCAGCTCGAACGCCGCGAGCCCGCGACGAACGCCGCAAGCCGTCAAGCCACACGCGCGTTTCGCCTATCACTCGATCAACACGTATTCGCCCTTGGCGCCGAAGCGCTTGCCGGCGCGCGCGCACAGCTTGCCGTCGCAACGGCTCAGAGTGCCGGCCTTGGTCGCATCGAGAATCTCGGCGCCGAACTCGGCGCGCTCGATCAGGCGCAGCGATTTGCGGGCGAAGTACCAACTGCCGCCGACCGCCAGCAGCGAGCCGATCAGCAGGGCCACCGCGCTCTTGTAGATCAGGTTCTGCTGGGCGCGCTCGATCTTCTTGCGCTGCTCGTCGAGCGCCTGCGCGGCGCGCGTGGCGACTTCGGCGCTGTCGCGCAGTTGGATGCCGATCGCGCCGAAGGCCAGCTCGGCGCCACGGCCGACCGCTTCCTGTGCCTGCGCCTGCACCGCGTTCACGATCTGCTGCGCGAGCTGCTGGGCATCGGCGCCCATGCCCTGGGCGGCGCGATGCAGTTCCTCGGCGCTGCGGTCCACGTGCTGCACCGCCCGTTCGCTCTGGTCTTGCAGATGCTGGGCGAATACCGCCAGATCGGCGGCGAGTCGTTTCAGGTCTTGCGCGTCCTGCACGATGCTACTCCTTGGGTTATGGACCGGTGCCGGGCCCGACGGCGAGCCCGGGACCGGCCGAGGCCGGGTTCGCCGGCGGCGCGGCTTGCGCGCGCGCGACGAGGTTCGCCTGGATCTGCCGATAACGGTCGTGACCGTCCTGCAGCCAGGCCTGGCCTTCGGCGGACTGGGCATAGTCCTGGGTTGCCGCCTTGAAGGCCGCGCCGTCGTGCTGCCTGGCCGCTTCGACCAGGCGGGCGAAGGTTCGGTCGATAAGGTTGTCGTCGGTCATGAAGGATCGGATAGCGAAACGGAGCGCGCCGCGGACGGCGCGCGAAACGCAGCGAGGCTTCGGCCGACGCGAGGCCGGGACAACGCCAGGCTGCGAACCTGGAATGGCGCGTGGATCATGGGACGCATGGCGGTGTGGCACATGGAGCTGCGAATGCGATGCGGCGTCGCGACCGTCGCCGTTCGGGGCCGGGCCACGTTAGCACTCGCTGCGATCTGCGCCCAGCGTCCGGATCGGACGACCCGTCGCGCCGCCCCCCGGCGCAGCGATGCAGTGTGCCCTCACTGCATCGTCGGACTCAAGTGCGCCGCCGGGCCGCCGGGCCGCCGGGCCGCCGGATGCGCTCGATGCGCTCGATGGGCGCGATGGGCGATGGACTCGATGCAGGGTTCGGCGCATCGCCTACAGGCGCAGCTCGCTGTCGCGATCGAAAAAGTGCATGCGCTCGGCGGCGTAGGACAGATGCACGTTGTCGCCGGCGCGCGGCAAGTCGAACGGCGGCAGCCGCACCACCAACTCGCCGCCGCCGCACCGCAGATTGAGGAAGGCCTCGTTGCCGACCGGCTCGACCACTTCGACCTGAGCCGCCAGGGTGTCGGGGCCGGCCTCGGCCAGGTGCAGGTCCTCCGGGCGCAGGCCGACGGTCAATTCGCGCCCGAGGTAGGCACGCAGTTTTTCGCCGGTCTCCGCGTCCGGACGCAGGCTCAGCGCGACGCCGTCGCCGATGCGCAAGAACCGACCGCCGCCGCGCTCCTCGACCCGACCCGACAAGGTGTTCATCTTGGGGCTGCCGAGAAAGGTCGCGACGAACAGATTCACCGGCCGGTTGTACAACGCCATCGGCGTGTCGATCTGCTGGATCTTGCCGTCCTTCATCACCACGATGCGCTGGCCCAGGGTCATCGCTTCGATCTGATCGTGGGTGACGTAGATCATGGTGGTGCCGAGCTGGCGGTGCAGGCGTGCGATCTCCACCCGCATGCCCATGCGCAGTTTCGCGTCGAGATTCGACAGCGGCTCGTCGAGCAGGAACACCTGCGGTTGCCGCACCAGCGCGCGGCCCAGGGCGACGCGCTGGCGTTGCCCGCCCGACAGCGCCGCCGGCTTGCGCTGCAGCAGCGGCTCCAGTTCCAGCATCGCCGCCGCCGCGCCGACCCGCTCGGCGATCTCGGCCTTGCCCATGCCGCGCAGCTTGAGCCCGAAGCCCAGGTTGTCGGCCACGGTCATGTGCGGATACAGGGCATAGCTCTGGAACACCATCGCGATGTCGCGGTCTTTCGGCGGCATGTCGTTGACGCGGCGCTCGCCGATGCTCAGATCGCCCGAGCTGATCGTTTCCAGCCCGGCGACCATCCGCAACAGGGTCGACTTGCCGCAGCCCGAGGGGCCCACCAGCACCAACAATTCGCCGTCCTCGATCTCGAAGCTGGCCTCGGCGACGCCGACGTAACCGTTCGGATAAACCTTGCGCAGACGATCCAGCGTGACCTTGGCCATGAATTCTCCCGACAATGCGACCGGAGCGATGCATTTGTCCTCGCCCTGGGCTATTCTGCCATGTAACCGTTTTCATGCACGTCCGATTGGCTCCGGAGGCCACGACGAATGACCGATTCCCGCGCTGCCGCTTCTGTTCGCACCACGTCCGACCGCCGTTTTCCCGAAGGTTTCCTGTGGGGCGCGGCCACCGCCGCCCACCAGATCGAAGGCTCGCCGATGGCCGACGGCGCCGGCCCGAGCATCTGGACCCGCTTCGCCCACACCCCCGGCATGACCCTCAACGGCGACACCGGCGATGTGGCCTGCGACCACTACCGGCGCTGGAAGGAAGACGTGAAGCTGATGCGCGAGCTGGGCCTGCAGGCCTACCGTTTCAGCGTGTCCTGGTCGCGCATCCTGCCCGAGGGCACCGGCCGGGTGAACCAGGCCGGCCTGGATTTTTATTCGCGGCTGGTCGATGAGTTGCTGGCCAACGGCATCGAACCTTTGCTGACCTTGTACCACTGGGACCTGCCGGCCGCGCTCGACGACCGCGGCGGCTGGCTCAACCGCGACTGCGCCGATTGGTTCGCCGAATACGGCCGGGTCATGTACCGCGCCCTCGATGGCCGGGTGAAGAAGTGGGTGACCCTCAACGAGCCCTGGGTGATCACCGACGGGGGCTACCTGCACGGCGCGCTCGCACCGGGCCACCGCAGCCGCTTCGAAGCGCCGATCGCCTCGCACAACCTGATGCGCGCGCACGGTGCCGCGGTCCAGGCTTACCGTGCCGAAGGCAAGCACGAGATCGGCCTGGTGGTGAACATCGAGCCCAAGTACGCCGCCACCGATTCGGCCGAGGACGCCGCCGCGGTCGAACGCGCCCATGCCTACATGAACGAGCAATACCTCGACCCCGCCCTGCTCGGCAGCTACCCGCCGGCGCTGCGCGAGATCTTCGGCGAGGCCTGGCCGGAATGGCCGCAGGCCGATTTCGAGCTGATCAAGCAGAAGCTCGACTTCATCGGCGTGAACTACTACACCCGCAGCGTCACCAAGGCCGCCGAGAGCTATCCGCTCAACACCGGCGTGGTGCGCCAGCCGCTCGGCACCTACACCGAAACCGGCTGGGAAGTGTTCCCGCAGGGGCTCACCGACACCCTGACCTGGGTCAAGCAGCGCTACGGCGACATCCCGATGTACATCACCGAGAACGGCGCGGCCTTCTTCGACCCGCCGGTCGCCGAGCCCGACGCCAGCGGCGAGCGCCGGGTGCGCGACCCGCTGCGCATGGACTATCTGCAAAAGCACCTCGGCGCGATCCACGACGCCATCCAGGCCGGCTGCGACATCCGCGGCTACATGGTGTGGTCGCTGCTCGACAACCTGGAATGGTCGCTGGGCTATTCCAAGCGCTTCGGCGTGGTGCACGTGAATTACGGCACCCAGGAGCGCACGCCGAAGGACAGCGCCCGCTGGTATTCGAAGGTGATCGCGAGCAACGGCGCCCACCTCGGCGAACCTTTGCCGTACTGAGACCGGCCGCACGCCGCGGCCCGGGCACGGGCACGGCGCAACGCCCGGCGCCTCGTCCTGGTCGCGACGGGCGCGGCAAACGCAAGCGGCCGCGGCCGCATGTTTCGCATGCGCCGCGAAGCCTCGTCACCCTGCGGCGTCGAATGTTGCCGCCGGGCGCTCAAGCGGCGATATGCTTGGACCCCGGCCGGGACCGACATCCCGGCGGCGCGAAGGACGCCCCGGCGGCGTTCGCTCGACCTCCCCCTCAATCTTGGTTTGCGGGTTCCATGCACGACACCCTGCTGCTGTTCGGCGCCACCGGCGATCTCTCCCAGCGCTATCTGTTTCCCTCGCTGGTCCATCTGTGGCGCGACCGCCTGCTGTCGGCCGGGTTCCGCATCGTCGCGGTCGGCCGCCAGACGCTGAGCGACGACGAATTCCGCGCCTGGTTGCGCGAGCGCATGGCCAACGAGGTCGCCGACGACCCGGCGGTGGTCGAGGAACTGCTGGGCCGGATCGCCTATGTCTCGGTCGATCTGCGCGACGAGGCGGCGATCGCCGGGGCCCTGGCCGGCTACGCCGACCGCCCCAGCGTGAGCTATCTGGCGACGCCGCCGGATCTGTTCGTCCCGGTAGCCCAGGGCCTGAAGGCGGCCGGCCTGCTCGAAGGCGAATCGCGCCTGGTCCTGGAAAAACCGATCGGCCGCGACCTGGCCTCGGCGCGCGCGATCAACGCCGCTTTGCGCACCTGCCTCGACGAAAGCCGGATCTTCCGCATCGACCACTACCTCGGCAAGGCCGCGGTGCAGAACCTGCTGGCGCTGCGTTTCGGCAACACCTTGCTGGAAGCGGTATGGCAGCACCGCTGGATCGAATCGGTCGACATCTTCGTCGGCGAGACCGCCGGCGTCGACGGCCGCGAAGGCTATTACGCCAACTACGGCGCGCTGCGCGACATGGTCCAGAACCACATGCTGCAGTTGCTGGCGCTGATCGCGATGGAGCCGCCCTCGGCGCTCGACGCCGACAGCATCCGCGACGAGAAGCGCAAGGTGCTGCGCGCGCTGCGGCCGATGACCGAGGCCGACGTCGCCGCCAACACCGTGCGCGGCCGCTACGGCGCCGGCGTGGTCGAGGGCCGCGCGGTCCAGGGCTTCGTCCACGATGCGCCGGTCGAGACCTTCGTCGCGGTGCAGACCTGGATCGACAACTGGCGCTGGGCCGGGGTGCCGTTCCGCCTGGTCACCGGCAAGCGCCTGGCCGAGCGCGCGACCGAAGTGGTGGTGTCGTTCCGGCCGGTCGCGCACTGGCTGTTCGAGCGCCCGCGCCGCGGCCGCGAGCGCCCCAATCACCTGCGCATGCGCCTGCAGCCCGACGAAACCATCGAGCTGGGCCTGATGGGCAGCCTGGCCGCGCCGGAATGGGGCGCGCTGGAACTTCGGCCGATGTCGCTGGACCTGCAGGCCTCGTCCTCTCCGCAGCGGCGCATCGCCTACGAGCGCCTGCTGGTGGACGCATTGCGCGGCAACCAGACCCTGTTCGTGCGCGACGACGAAGTCGAGTCGGCCTGGCAGTGGATCGACAGCATCGAGCGCGCCTGGTCGCAGACCGCGCAACCCGTCGTCGAATACCCGGCCGGCTCCTGGGGGCCGGCCGAAGCCGAGGGCTTCCTGCCTCCGGTCAACGGTCATCGTGGAGGCCAGGCATGAGCGGCGCCCTGCTCGCGGATATCGGCGGCACCAACGCCCGTTTCGCCCTCGCCCGGCCCGACCGCGGCGCGCCGCAGTTGCTGCCCGACAGCGTGCAGATCTTCGCGGTCGCCGACTTCCCCTCGCTGGCCGATGCCGCGCGGCATTACCTCGACCGCACCGGCGCCACTCCGAGCCATGGCGTGTTCGCGGTGGCCGGACGCGTCGACGGCGACGAGGCGCGCATCACCAACCATCCCTGGGTGATTTCGGCCGAACGCACCCGCATCGCCCTGGGCCTGCAACGCATCGACCTGGTCAACGACTTCGCCGCGCAGGCGATGGCGGTGTCGCTGCTGCAGCCGGTCGACGTGGTGCCGATCGGCGGCGTCGCCTGGCGCGGCTGGAACGAATCCGGCGACCGCACCTACGCGATCATCGGCGCCGGCACCGGCCTCGGCGTCGGCGCGCTGCTGCGCCGCGACGGCCGCTATTACCCGCTGCAGACCGAAGGCGGCCACGTCAGTTTCGCCCCCGGCACGCCGGAAGAGATCGAAGTGCTGCAGCGCCTGTCGGGCGAGTTCGGCCGGGTCTCCAACGAGCGCCTGCTCAGCGGCAGCGGCCTGGTCAACCTGCACCGCGCGCTCAGCCAGATCGCCGGCGAGGACCCCGGCCCGCTGCAGCCGCAGGACATCACCGCGATGGCGCGCGAAGGCGACGTGCGCTGCCTGCGCGCCATCGACGTCTTCTGCGCTGTGTTCGGCGCCGCCGCCGGCGACCTGGTGCTGACCCTCGGCGCCTGGGACGGCGTATTCCTGCCCGGCGGCCTGGTGCCGAAACTGATGCCGTGGCTGGCCCATTCCGGTTTCCGCCAACGCTTCGAGCACAAGGGCCGGTTCTCGCCGACCATGGCGCGGGTGCCGACCCTGGCGGTGACCCATCCGCAGCCCGGCCTGCTCGGCGCCGCCGCGCTGGCCGCGCAATTCGCTCCGGCCGCGGATCTCGCCTCGTCGCATTGAGGGCCTCGTACCTGGCTTGAGGAGTAGGAGCGGCGCGAGCCGCGACCGTCATGCCGCGCCAGTGCGCGGTACGCCTGCAGGCCCGCGGTCGCGGCTCGCGCCGCTCCTGCCCGGCCCGGCTCGGTCGGCCATCGCCCCAACGGCCGCGCCGAGCACGCCGTCTTGAAGCTCGACGTGCCAGAATCGCCGGCATGCTCGATGCTCCCTCGCCCGTTCCGCACGACCCCGCCGAACCGGACACCGTGCCCTACCGATGGCATGAGCACCGCAGCTTCGACACCTGGACCTGGTCCTGCGCGGTGGCGATCGCCGCCGAACTGCGCCGCGACCTGTCGCGCCGCCCGCGCGCGCGCTTGCTGCTGTCGGGCGGCACCACCCCGGCGCCGGTATACCGCGCCCTCGCCCGCGCCCCGCTGGACTGGAGCCGGGTCGATGTCGCCCTGGTCGACGAGCGCTGGCTGCAACCCGAGGATTCCGACAGCAACGCCTGGCTGGTCCGCCAGCATCTGCTGCGCGACAACGCCGCCGCGGCACGCTTCGAAGCGCTGACCCGGCCGGGCCGCAGCATCCAGGAGTCGGCCGCCTTCGCCAACGCTCACGCCTTGCAGCCGGCCACCGCGGCCGTGCTCGGCATGGGCGAGGATGGCCATACCGCTTCGCTGTTCCCGGGGATGCCCGACCTGCAGCGCGCCCTGGGCTCGCGCCAGGCCTATGTGGTGGTCGACGCCCAGGGCTGCCCCGGCGCGCGCCAGTGGAGCAAACGCATCAGCCTGACCCCGAGCGGCCTGGCGCAGGCGCAATCGCGCTTTCTGTTGATCCAGGGCAAAGCCAAGCGAGAGGCCTTCCAACAGGCGCTCAACAGCGGCGACCTGCAGCGTTGGCCGGTATTGATCGCCCTCGATGGCGCGACTCCGCTCGAAGTGCACTGGTACCCCTGAGCGGCTCCGCTTGCAGGGTAGGAGCGACGCAAGTCGCGACCGCGGGGTTTCATGTTCGCTGCGCAGCCGGACGAAGGTTCGCGGCCGCGGCTCGCGCCGCTCCTACTCCTGCATCGCGGCGACCCGCTCGAATCCCTGAGCAGCGACGCTCCCAGGGGTAGGAGCGACGCAAGTCGCGACCGCGGGGTTTCATGTTCGCCGCGCAGTTAGATGCAAGTTCACGGTCGCGGCTCACGCCGCTCCTACTCCCGGGCATCGCGGCGACCCGCTCGAACTCCTGAGCAGCGACGCTCCCCCAGGGTAGGAGCGACGCAAGTCGCGACCGCGGGGTTTCATGTTCGCTGCGCAGTTAGATGCAAGTTCACGGTCGCGGCTCACGCCGCTCCTACTCCTGCATCGCGGCGACCCGCTCGAATCCCTGAGCAGCGACGCTCCCCCAGGGTAGGAGCGACGCCAGTCGCGACCGCGGGGTTTCATGTTCGCTGCGCAGTTAGATGCAAGTTCACGGTCGCGGCTCACGCCGCTCCTACTCCTGCATCGTGGCGACCGGTTCGAATCCCTGAGCAGCGACGCTCCCAGGGGTAGGAGCGACGCAAGTCGCGACCGCGGGGTTTCATGTTCGCTGCGCAGCCGGACGCAGGTTCGCGGCCGCGGCTCGCGCCGCTCCTGCTCCGTCGGCGCGCGTCACTCGATCGCCATGCTCACCCTCGCCGGCACCCGCTCGATCTTCAGCTCGCCCTGGCGCCAGGCCTGCGGCCTGCCATCGACCAGGGTCTTGCCGGGTGCGCCGGCGAACGGCCAGGGCAGGACCAATCCGCCCGGCGGCAGCTCGACACCCGCGTCGATTTCCAAGGTCGCCTGCCCGCCCTCGCGCTTGAAGCGATAGCCCAGCGCGCCATAGGGCGTACGCAGACCCTCGACGCTCACGCCCTCGCCTTGCAGCCAGTCGGCGGGAATGCCGGCGGCGATCACCAGCGCCCGATCGATATCGCGGGTGTAGGCGAACAGGTCCAGCGCCGAGCGCACATAGTCCGACTCGACCCAGGCATGCGGCAGGTCGCCGACGAAGAAGGGCTTGCGCGGCGTGCGCGAGACCACTTCCGCCCATTGGTTCCAGGCGCGCGGCTGCTGGTCCTTGAAGAAGAAGTCCAGCGCCTCGTGGGCGCGGTCGCGCCAGCCCAGGCGCACGAAGCTGCCGATGGTGCGCAGTTCGTACGGCGTGTAGTCCTTCCATTCGCGGCGACCGTCGCGGCGATCGATGAACTCTTTCCAGTAACGCTCGAAGGTGTTGCGCAACAGCGTCTCGGGCAGCAGGCCCTGCTCGCCGCCGGGCGCCAGGGCGATGGTGGTCGAGGTCGCGTCGAAATCGCCGAGTTCGGCGGCGCCGGGCAGGTAGTCGATCTTGTGCGCGCGGGTCGCCGCTTCGAGCGAAGCATAAAGGTCGTCGCGGAACTGGTCGCGCGAAGCGGCGAAGGCCTCGGCCTCGTCGTCGCGCCCGAGCCATCGCGCAATCTCGACCGCGTCCTTGTAGCCGCGCAAGGCCCAGAAATTGTCCCAGTACGAATGCATCGGCTTGGCCGAATAACCCTCGTGGCTGATCGAGGCCGGCATCATTCCGTAGAAGGCCGGGTTGAGCGCGCGATTGGCCGGCGTGCGCTCGCTCAGGCGCAACTCCTCCATGTAGGCCACCGCTTTGTGCACATGCGGCCACATCGATTCGAGCAAGGCTCGGTCGCGGGTATAGCGATAGACCTCGGCGACGGTGAAGATCAACTCGCCGTGGCTGTCGTTCTCCGGCACCGGGTCGCTGCCGCGGTCGTCGACGCAGCACGGCACCTTGCCGTTGTCGAACTGATACGGCGCGTACCAGCGCAGGAATTCCTCGGCGACGTCCTCGCGCCCCATCCGCAGCAGGCCCTCGCCGATCATCGCGCCGTCGCGGATCCAGGCGCGCGCATACGAGCGCGTGCCCGGCTGCAGGCGCGGCCCGACGCGGCTGATCAGCATATGCGCCAGGCCGGTACGCAAGGTATCGACGACGCGCTGGCCCTGCGCCGGCACGCGCAACCGGACCCGGTCGAGTTTGTCGCGCCACTGCGCCGCGGTCGCCCGTTGCCATTGCGCGGCCTCGGCCGGGTCGGCGCTCGGCGGATCCGTCCCGTCCTGCGGCAGGTACAAGGCCACTTCGCGGGTTTCGCCCGGCGCCAGCCGCATCGGGTACAGCAACGCTGCCGAAGCCAGCCCGTTGAGGTCGAATACCTCGTGCTCGCTCGGGCGCACCGTCGACGCGCGCAGACGGCCCACCACATCGCCGTCCTGGAACGGCATCGCGAACGCCGAACCGACCGGAGTCGACGAACGCACGCCGGGGCGGCCGTCGAGTTTCACCGTGCCCGCCTTCGCGTCGATCTGGATGCGGTGGATACCGCTGACGCCGCCGGTGGTACTGAGGAACTGGGTCGGCGGATTGACCTGGAACGGCCGGATCGCCAGCGCCAGGGTGGCGCTGCGCGCCTGCCGCGAGGTATTGCTGAGCCGGTAGCGGGCGACGATCAGGTCGCGGTCTTCGAGCAGCGGCGCGAACGCAGTGACCTCGAGCTGCAGGTCGCCGGCACTCCAGCGCACGCTCGGGATCGGCAGATAGCCGTCCTGCAGGCTCTGGCCGGTCTCGACGTCGGCCCAGGTCTTCAACGCGCCGCGGTTCGATCCCGGCGACGCCGCGTCTTCGGTCAACAGCAAGGGCTCGACGCTGTAGCCGCCCTTGAAGGCTTCGACCGCGCCGTCTTCGCCGATCAGGCCATGCGAGCTGCCGCCGTCGGTACCGAGCACGGTCCAGTACGGCTGCTCGCCGCTGAAGCCGCGCGGATAGTCGCCGCGCGGCGCGCGCCGGGCGAGTTCCTTGATGAAATCGTTCGGCGTGGCGGCGAAGGCCAAGGGCTGCAGGCTCAATTCGACCAGACCGAAGCCGGGGCCCGGCCCCTGCTCCGGCAGCAGGCGCAGATAACGCGCTTCGGCCTCGGGCAGCGCGACGAAGTCGGTGCCGCCGTCGCCGCGCTCGATCGACCTCACTTTGTCCCAGTGCTTGCCGTCCGTGGACAGTTCGATCCGATAACGCGAGGCATGCGCCTGTGGTGCCCACTGCAGGATCGCGCCGCCGAATTCGCGCACGCGGCCCAGGTCGAGGGTCAGGTGCGGCGTCGCGCCCTTGTCGACGCCGCTCTTTTCGAAAGTGCCGCGCCAGGCCGTGTCCGGATCGCCGTCGACCGCGTAGCCGGCGCGGCTGCCCTCGGCGCCCGCACTGGCGACGGCCGCGCCGGTCAGCGGGCCGCCGGGGTCTTTCGGCAGCGCCTGGAAACTCAGCTCGTCGAAACAGACCGAGCCCTTGCCGCCGACGCTGTTGTAGACGGTGAACTCGAGCTTGGCGCTCTTGCGCAGGGTCGGATCGGGCGCGGGGCCCCACGCGCGGCTGATGTGGCGCTGCTTGTAGATCACCGGCGTCCATTGCCTGGGGTAGTCGTACTTGGGCTTGTTGACCCACCAGACGTTGTCGCCGCTGGCGTCGACCAGCTTGAACTGCAGATCGTTCTGCGGCGAATCGCCGCGCAACTGGAACGCGAAGCGGTAGTCGTCTGGATAGTCCAGCGGCAGTTCGCGCTGCAGCCCGGCATAACCCGAGACGCCGTTGAAATCGTAGTCCAGGCACAGGCCCAGGCCCTTCGCGCCGGCGACGGAGCGCAAATTCGCGCTGACCTGATTCGATGTCACCACGGTCCACGGCGCCGCAGATTCGAAACCATCGAGCAAGCGCGGCGCTTCCTGGGCGGCAAGCGCCGGCGAGACCAGGGCGAGGCCCAGCGCGAGCGTCTGCGCGACGGCCTTGCCGACCAAGCTTGCCCATGGGCGCGCGGCCGGCGCGACGGATTGCATGGGTTCCGACATTCGATCCACCTTTTGGCGCCGCGCGGGCTCGCGGCGGGACGGTTCTAACCCTTGACGCTGCCGACCAGCAGTCCTTGCAGGTAATAACGCTGCAATACCAGGAACAGCAGCAGCACCGGCACCACGGTCACGACCGAGCCGGCCATCATCATTTCGTTGTCCTGCACGTGCTCGCGCGACAGCGAGGCCAGTGCGACCGGCAGGGTCTGCAGGTTCTCGTCGCTGAGCACGATCAGGGGCCACATGAAATCGTTCCAGGCGCCGAGGAAGCTGAAGATCGCCAGGGTCACCAGGATCGGCCGCAACGCCGGCAGGACGATCTGGAAGAAGATCCGCAGCTCGCCGGCGCCGTCGATGCGCGGCGCTTCCAGCAACTCGTCGGGAATCGAGCGCGCGTACTGGCGCACCAGGAAGATGCCGAAGATGCCGGCCATGCCCGGCACCACCGCGCCGGCGTAACTGTTGATCAGGCCGAGCTGCTTGAGCATCAGGAACAGCGGCATCATCGACACCTGCGCCGGGATCACCAGCGCCGCGAGCAACAACCGGAACACCCGCTCGCGCCCGCGAAAGGCGAGCTTGGCGAAGGCATAGCCGGCCAGGGTATTGAGCAATACCGCGATCACCGTGACCAGGGTCGAAACCAGGAAGCTGTTGAACAGATAGCGGCCCATGCCCATGCGCGAGAACAGCTCATGGTAGTTGTGCAGGCTCGGCGAGGACGACCACAACGGCGGCGGAAACGCGCTGGCCTCGCCGGGCTGCATCAGCGAGACCGCGAACATCCACAGCAGCGGCGCCAGGCTGAGCGCCGCCAGGCCGATCAACAGGCCGTTGACGATCGCCTGGGCCAGGCGCGGGTGCAGGCCGGAATCGTTCATTCGACCCCCTTGCGGCGCGCGACCCACATCAGGCCGCTGGTCGCGGCGGTCATCAACACGAACAACAGGAAGGCCACCGCCGAAGCGTTGCCGAGGTTCCACCATTTGAAGCCTTCTTCGTACATCAGGTACAGCACGCTGACCGTGCTCTGCAGCGGCCCGCCCTGGGTGATCACGTAGGGCTCGGCGAACAACTGGAAATAACCGGCCAGGGTCAGGATGCTCACCATCAGCAGCACCGGCCCCAGGATCGGCAGGGTGATGTAACGGAACTGCCGCGACGGGCTGGCGCCGTCGATGCGCGCGGCCTCGTACAGGTCTTCCGGAATCGCCTGCAAGCCGGCCAGGAAGATGATCATGTTGTAGCCGAAGTTCTTCCACACCGCGAACAGAATGATGGTCGGCATCGCCCAGTGCGGGTCGCCGAGCCAGTCGACCGGGTCGATGCCGGCCCAGGACAGCGCCCAGTTCACCAGGCCGTAGCGGGTGTGGAACAGATAGCGCCAGATCACCGCCACCGCCACGACCGTGGTCACCACCGGGGCGAAGAACGCGGTGCGGAAGAACGGCTTGAACAGGCCGAGCCGGGAGTGCAGCAGCATGGCCGCGCCGAGCGAGACCGCGATCGACAGCGGCACGCCGACCGCGACGAAGTACAAGGTGTTGCCGAGCGCGCTCCAGAACAGCGGATTGCGCAGCAGATTGAGGTAGTTGTCGAAGCCGACGAAGCGCAGATTGTCGATGTGCGCCAATGAGTAGATATCGAAATCGGTCAGGCTCAGCGCCAGCGCGGCCAGCACCGGCAGGCCGAAGAACAGCCCGATCACGCTCAGCGCGGGCGCGGCGAACACCCAGCCGGCGGTGGCCGGCTTCATCGCGCCGCTCCGGCTGCGGCCGCAGGCTTCATCGCGCCACTCGTGCCGCCCGCCTTGGCCGCGGCCTGCCGATCGAGCATCCAGCGTCGTTTTTCGAGAATGCGGTCGGCGCGCCGGTCGAGTTCGGCCGCGGCCTCGTCCACGCTCAGGCGGCCGTTGGCGAGCTGCTCGCCGACCAGCTTGATCTCCATGGCGATGCGCTCCCACTCCGGCACCTTCGGGGTCGGCCGCGCGCGTTCGAGCTGATCGCGGAAGGCGCGCGCATACACGTCCTCGGCCAGCGCCGGCGCGTCCCAGGCGGCGCGGCGCGGCGGCAGATTGCCGCTGAGTCCATGGAAGCGCACCTGCACCTGCGGTTCGGACAGATAGGCGATCAGTTTCCAGGCCGCGTCCTGGTGCTGCGAGCTGCGGAACAGGACGAAGCTCGCGCCGCCGGCGACCGAGGCGCCGGGGCCGTGCTCGCCCGGCAACGGCATGGTCATCCAGACCGGCTGCAGATCGGCCGGCAGGCGCCGCTTGAACTCGGCGATGTTCCAGGGGCCGTTGACGTAGAAACCGAAATATCCACGGCCGAATTCGTTCCAGACGTTGGCGATCTGGGTGTTGCTCGCCAGCGGCGCCCATCCTCGTTCGAACACCTCGCGATAGAAACTCAGCGCGCGCTTGAACCCCGGGCTGCGGAAATTGCCGTAGCGGCCGTCCTCGCGCAGCAGCGGATCGGGCGACTGGATGCCGAGGTTGAGCAGCGGCTCGGGCTCGTTGAGCGGGAACAGCACCGCATAGCGATCCGGACCGACCTCGCGCTTGATCGCCGCCATCGCGGTTTTCCATTCCGCCCAGGTCGCCGGCGGCCGCGCGATGCCGGCTTGCTTGAGCAAATCCTGGCGATAGAACGGCAGGCGCGTCTCCACGTACCACGGCACCGCATAGACCTGGCCGTCGATCACGCCGGTATCCCAGGCCCCGGAAAAATAGTCGCGCGCCTGTACCGAAGGCGTTTGCGCCAGGCGTGGACCGAGCGGGGCCAGGGCGTCGAGCAAGGCGAATTCGGAGATCCAGGTGTTGCCGATCGCGCACACGTCGGGCAAGGCATCGCCGGCGAAGGCGGTCAGCAGCTTCTCGTGCGCGGCGGTGATCGGCAGTTGCTGCACTTCCACGCGGATGCCGGGGTTGCGGCGCTCGAATTCGGGAATCAGCTGGGTGACGACTTCGCCTTCGAAGCCCATCGCCCAGAACCGCACCAGTTCGCGGCCATCGTCGCGGTGATTGCAACTGCCGAGCAGCGCCAGCGCGCACAGCGCGGCCAGCCCGCGCAGCGCCCTGCCCCAACCGCCGGCGCGGGTGGACGAAACAGGGGGCGTCGTCGATGCGCGGCTCAAGCGCTCATTCCGGCTTCGGCGGGGTCTGCTTGGACGACGCGTTGCCGCGCCCGGCGCGCGACTCGGCCTCGCCTAGCGCACGCGCGGTGGCCGGGTCCATCGTGCCGGCCGGTTTCGCCGGTGCCGCGGCGCCCGCCTTCGCCTCACCGTCCCGGCCCTTGGCCTGCGCGTCCTTGCCGTCGGCCGGGGTCAGCCAGCCGCCCTTGAACCCGGCGCGTTCGAGCCCGGCGCGGATGTAGGGATTGCGCTTCATCACGTTCCAGACGAACTCGTTGCGGTAGTTGCTGATCATGGTCAGGATCGGCCCCTGGTCAATGCCGATGTAGTCGCTCGACACCCAGCCCTGATCCGGCACCAGGCGCCCGGTCTTGAGCGGGATGTCGTACTTGAAGCTCGGGTTGAACGAATCCAGGAAACCGTAGCTCGAATAGATGTACTCGCCGTAGCGTTCGTGCATGGTCACCGTGGTCGGGATCACGATCTCCGGCGCGAACGGCAGCGAGGCGATGGCCGCGGTCGGCGCGATGGTGCCGTCGTCGAAGTTCTCGCGCAGGCCGGCGCCGCGCGCCGAATAGTGGCGGAACTGGCGCTGCTCGCCGCGGTACTCCTGCAGGGTCTGCTGCGGGCCGTCGCTCGCGGTCAGGCCCCACACCTCCGGGCCGTAGTCTTCCCACTTCATCGGGTTGGCGATCGCATAGGCGCGCTGGGCGTAGGCGGCGCGGCGGCTGTTCTCGAAATAATCGATGCCGCGCTCGCGCATGTAGTCGTCCTGGATGCCGCGGAAATCGATCCAGACGTGGCTGTACTGATGGCCGAACAAGGGACCGAAGGCGAGGAACTCTTCGCCCTGGTAGACACCCCAGACGTCGTTGTAGGTGCGCGTCCACACCGTCCAGGCTTCCGGCCCGACCGGGTGCGTGGGCGAGCCCAGGGCGAGCACGTACAGCAACATCGCCTCGTTGTAGCCGACCCAGTCGTGCTTGATGAAACCGCTCTCGGGGAACCAGCCCATCGAGATCAGCGGCTTGTTCTGCTGCAGCCAGTTCCAGTCGACCCGCTTGTACAGGGTGTCGGCGACTTCGCGGATCTCTTTCTCGCGCGGGTCGTCGCGGTCGTAGTAGGACTGCGCGAACAGCACGCCCATCATCAACAGGCCGGTGTCCACGCTCGACAGCTCGACCCAGCTGTCGTAGCGCTGGCCCTTCTGCATGTCGAGGAAGTGGTAGTAGAAGCCTTTGTAGCTGCCCTTGCCGGTGGCCTGCGGGCCGCTCGGCAGGTCGCGCAGGAACTTCAGGGTCAACAAGGTGCGGTCGACCGCCTGGTTCCGGCTGACCCAGCCCTTCTCGATGCCGATCGGATACGCGGTCAGCGAGAAGCCGATCGAGGCGATGCTCGCGAACGGGCGCGAGGGATAACGGTCGGGGGTCAGGCCGTTCTGTTCGTTGGTGGTGTCCCAGAAAAACTGGAAGGTGCGCTTTTCGATGTCGCGAAACAGCGGCGGCAGTTCGAGCCGCTCCTGCTTAAGCGGCTCGACCACCACCGGTTCGGCGCTGACGATGGGCTGGGTTTGCGAGCCCGTCTCGGTCTTCTTGCAGGCGGACAAGACGAGCAGCAGCGCGCCCAGGACAGCGATGGAGACCGCACGTGTTGTCGACTTGACGTGGTGCATGAAACGAAAGACCCCTGTGTCTTCGTGTTGGGATTTAGATCGATGCAACGAGCGAAAGTCCGTCGCCGCAAACCCGCATGCCGGGCGGCGGCGGAACCCGGCGCCGGCCGTGCGTGGACGGCCGGCGCCTATCGCTTACCAGTTGAAGCCCATCGACAGCTTGAAGCTGCGGGTCGGCAGCGCGATGTTGTCGCGGCGCTCGCCGAGGCGTTCGTTCGGATCGCCGACGCTACCGCGATAGGTGTCGTAATCGATGTAGTTGCGCCAATTGAACACGTTCAGCACGTCGCCGCGGACCCAGAACTTGAAGTCGGTACCGGTATCCCACTCCTTCTGCAAAGCCAGGTCGAACTGCTTGAAGCCGATCGTGTCGCCCGGGGTGTAGGGTTGGAAGAAGCAATGGTCCGGCCCGTTGGTGATGCAGTTGAGCGAGTCCTCCGCCTCCGGGCTGGCCAGGGTCAGCTTGCCCGACAAGGTCATGCCGTAGAAATCCATGATGCCGGTGGCGACGAACCGGTGCTTGGAAATGCCGAGCGCACGGGTGAAACCGACCTCATCCAGGTTCGGATAATCGAAGGTGAAGATGTCGGAGTTGTTGCGGTTTTCCTTGGCGTCGGTATAGGTGTAGGCGAAGCTCACGCCCCAGCCGCTCTCGTCGGTGAACGGCTTGTCCAGCGACAGCAGCACCTGGTTGGTCTTGGTCTCCACCGCGTTGTTGCCGATGAAGAACTTGCCGAAGCCGGGCAAGGTTTCGCCGAACGGCGCGCTGCCGAAGCTGACGCCGGGCGGGAAGAAGGTGCCGTCCGGGCGGCGGTTGCCGAGCGAGAACAGGATGCCGTCGTGGCTGCGGATATGGACCAGCGTCGCCGAGGAGTTCCAGTCCTGGCCGAACATCGCGAAGGCGTTGCGCATGCCCAGGCTGAACTGATCGGAGTACGGCGTCTTCAGATCGTTGTTGAGCAGGAACACTTCACTGCCTGCGTTCGGCCGCTGACGCGCGAGCGCGGCCAGCACTTCGGGGTCGTAGAAGCTGGGGTCGAAGTTGAAGCAGTTGCCGGTCGGCGTCACCGTGCAGGTATGGTTCGGCGAATTGAACTGATAGGTGTTCTGCTGGAACGCGAGACGGTAGCGCTCGTACGACAGGTAGTCGAACTGATTGCGGTTGTAGGAGCGTCCGGCGCCGCCGAAGATCACATGGCGTTCGTCGCCGTTGAGATCGTAGGAGAAGCCCAGGCGCGGCTGCCAGCCGTCCTTGAAGGCCTTGCGGTTGTTGCCGGTGCTGATGTAGTCGTTGATGTCGTAGTCGACGTTGGCGTTGTGGATGTTCGGGAACGCGTTCAACGCCGCGACCAGGTTGGCCGGGGTCACGAAATCCTCGAAGCTCGGCGTGCTCTCGTAATCCCAGCGCAGGCCCAGGTTCAAGGTCAGGTGCTCGTTGACCTCCCAGTCGTCCTGCAGGTAGATGCCGAACTGCTTGTTGCGCGACTTCACGCTCGGCGGAAAGTCGCCGGCGGTGCCGGAGAACAACACCTCGTAGGGCGTGGCGAAGTTGCGGATGTCGTAACGGTACTGCGGCGAGAAGGGCTGCTTCTCCATCGCGGTGATGTCGACGACCTTGTACTTCACGCCTGCCTTGATCGTGTGCCCGTCCCAGCCGTTCCAGGTGAAATCGTTCTGGAAGGCGTAGCCCTTCTGTCCCTTGTCCTGGAAGTCGCCGCCGCCGCCGAAGTACAGCACCTCTTCCATGTCGGGGTTGTTGCGCCCCTCCTGGCCTTCCTTGGGAACGCGCAGGTTGTAGCCGTTGGCCAGGGTCGCCGGACGCGGACCGAAGGTGACGTCCTCGAAGGTCAGGTGGGCGTCGTTGAGCCAATTCTCGGCGCTGTACTGATAGCGCAGGTCCAGGCGGGTCTCCTCGCCGGCCTTGAGCGTGCCGTATTCGGGCAAGCGCGCGCCGCCGATGTTGGTCAGCTCGTCTTCCTTGCGGTACTTGGCGGTGAACTCGATCAGGTGCGCATCGCCCGGGGTCCAGTCGATCTTGCCGAAGTACAGGTCTTCCTTGAACGGCGCGCTCGGCGACTGCCGCGCCATCTCCTGGAACTGCGCCGGCAGTTGGTCGACCCGGAAATTACGGCCGGGAATGATCGAGCGCGGCGAGTTGTATTCCTTGGCTTCGTAGGTGACGAAGAAGTGCATCCGGTCCTGGATCAGCGGGCCGCTGAACGAAGCGCCGTACTGCTCCTGCTTGGACTGCGCCTTGGGCAACTCGCCCTTCTCCTCGCGCACGGTCTTGGCCGTCCACTGGTCCGAGGTGTAGTCCCAGAAGAAGCTGCCGTGGAACTCGTTGCCGCCGGATTTGGTCACCGCGGTGATGCCGGCGCTGCTGAGCTGGTCGTACTCGGCCTTGTAGTTGGAGGTGATCACCTTGTATTCGGCGATGCCGAGCTGCGGGAACGGATTGCCGCGGCTCGAGTCCTGGCCGGTGATGCCGCCCTTGAGCACGTAATCCTTCTGGCCGACGCCGTCGACATAAACGTTGATGCCGCTGCTGAGCTGGGCGCCGCTGCGTATCGTGGTCGAGCCTTCGGTGCCGGTGGTGAACTGCACGCCCGGCACGATGTCGGCGAAGGCGAGGAAGTTGCGCGAGGCCTGCGGCAACGAGGCGATCTGCTTGTTGCTGACGTAGGTGGCGATTTCCGAGGTCTTGGTCTCGACCAGCGCGGTGGACGTCACCGTCACCTTGTCCAGGTCGGTCGCCTCGCCCGCCGGCGCGGTTTCGGCCACCCCGCCGGTGGACACGTTGAGCGTCGCGGCCTGGCCGACCGCCACGGTCACGTTGCGGGTATTGCTCTGGCCATCGGCGCTGACGTCGATGCGGTAAGTGCCCGGCGGCAGGCCGGCCAGGGTGTATTGCCCGCCGGCGCCGGTCTGTACCTTGCGGGTCAGGCCGCTGGCGAGATTGGTCGCGGTGACGCTGGCGTTCGCGGCCGGCCCGGCATTGCCGCTGACCACGCCGCGGATGGTCGCGGCGGTGCCTTGGGCGAAGGCGATCGGCGCGGCCATCGCCAGGCAACTGGCGAGCGCGCAGGCCAGCAGCGTGCGGCTGGGTCTGACATGGACGGAACTGCGGTTCGGATAACGCGAATGGTGTGGATTCATGATGCTTTCCTCCCTCCAAGGAGCACGTACTGCAAGGTGGCAACGGCGGAGCACTCTCTGCTCTGTAATCGCTTACACGTTCGTCCAAATTTTTTTCGACGCGATCAGCCACCGCCCCCTCGGCGTACCCCGGACTCGCGCACGATCAGTTCCGGCCGCAGCGGTTGGGGCTGCCGCGACTCTTCCATGGATGGCTGTTGCTCCTGTGCAGCCGCATCGGTGCCCAGTTGCGTCAACAGCAGACGCGCTGCCCGGGCACCGAGCTCGGCGATATTGACCCGCATGGTCGTGAGCGTCGGGTGGACATAGCGTGCAAGCGGGATGTCGTCGAACCCGGCTACCGCAATGTCGTCGGGCACCTTGAGGCCCGCCTGCACGAACGAAAACAGACAGCCCAGGGCCATCATGTCGTTGGCCGCGAACACCGCGTCCGGGCGATGCGGCGCAGCCAGCAAGGCCTGTCCGGCCCTGTGGCCGGAGGCCTCGTCGAACTGGCCCGGCAGCACCCACTCCTGCCCGTCCGGCAAGCACCGCGCGAGCGCATCGCGGTAACCGCGCAGGCGCTCGTGGGCATCGAAATTGTCCTCCGGGCCGGCGATGAAGGCGATCCGGCGATGGCCGCAATCGACCAGATGCTCGACCATGGCCTGGGCGCCGCCGTAGTTGTCGACGCTCAGCGACAACAGGCCGGGCACCGCGCTCTGGGTATTGATCAGCACGATCGGCATGGCCGCATCGAGTTCGTCGACGATCGGCGCCTGCGCCGCGACATAGGGCGACATCACCAGCAACCCATCGACGCGGCCGCGCATCGCGCGCAAGGCAGCGGCCTGCTCTTCCGGCCGGCCGTGATAGCTCGACACCAACAAGTGCAGGCGATGCTCGCGCGCGATCTGGTCGACGCCGCGCACCAGTTCGGAAAAGAATTCGCCGTGCAGGTCCGGCAGGACCACGCCGAGGGTATGGGTGCGCCGGCTGCTGAGGCTGCGCGCGGCGGCGTGCGGCGTGTAGCGCAGGTCCTGGGCGACCGCGAGCACGCGGCGCCTGACCTCCTCGGCCACGTTGCCATGGCCGTTCAAGGTCCGCGACACCGTCGCAACCGACACCTGCGCCGCGCGGGCGACATCTTTGATCGTCACGCTCATCACGTTCCTGGACCGCCCCTCGCGGCTGGAAAGTGGCCCGACTGTAAACGTTTTCAAGAACAAGTGTAAAGCGCTTGTTATGAAAAGCGTTTAGCGGCTTCCGGCACCGGCGTCCATGCTGCAGCGCGACATGCGCCGTGCGGCTCGGCGCCCTGCTGTGCGACTTATCCGCGCTGTTCGCCGGGCGCGCGCGCGCTGATCGTCAAGGCATGGATGTCGGTGGTCATCAGCTCGCCGACCGCGGCATACACCGCGCGGTGCCGCGCGATCTGGTTCAGGCCGACGAAAGCGCTGCTGACCACGGCCACTCGGAAATGCCCGCGCCCGTCCTGCGCGCCGGCATGACCGACGTGCTTGTGGCTTTCGTCCTCGATCTCCAATGCGACCGGCGCAAGGGCGGTCTCGATCGCGTTGCGGATCGCTTCGACGCGTTGCTCGCGCGGCAGCGCCATTACGGCAGCACCTTGCGGAACGGACGCACCTCGACCCGCGCATACACGCCGGCATCGACATAGGGATCGGCATCGGCCCAGGCGCGCGCGGCCTCGAGCGATTCGAACTCGGCGACGATCAGGCTGCCGCTGAAACCGGCCGGACCCGGGTCTTCGGCATCGATCGCCGGGCACGGCCCGGCCAGCAACAGGCGGCCCTGGTCGCGCAACGCGGTCAGGCGCGCCAGATGCGCGGGACGCGCCGCGCCGCGCGCGGGCAAGGAGTCGGCGACGTCATAACCTTCGATCAGATACCACATGCCTGGACTTCGACCTCGTGAGGGGCGCGGACAGCGCGCGAGGTCGCATTCTCGCAGGCTCGGGCCGAGCTTGCGCGCACTCGTTCGGGGGTATTCGCATGCAACGGTGCCAAAGCGCGGCGAACTGCCGGCCTTGCGCCGGCGTACCGGCCCGCGTCGACGGACGCGGGCCGTCCGCAATCACGCCACCATCGGCCGCGCCTGTTGCTGCGGCTTCGGCTCTTGACCCTGCTGCTGCACTTGAGGCACGTCCTGCTGCAGGCGCTGAGTCGATTGCTCGACCGGCTGGCCGGCGGCGATGGCCTTGTCGGCGTAGGCGCGGTGGTGGGTCGGGTCGTTGAGACCGCCCTGCACCGCGAACAGGCCGTTGCCGTTGGCATTCAAGGCGACGTGGTCGATCTTGGTCAGGCCGCTGACGCGGGCCTCGTAGGTCAGCGTGGCTGCGGCGTTCTCGATTTCCTGGCGGTTCTTGAAGCCGGCCTGCGGGCCGAGCTTCTCCAGGCCCTCGACCGCCTGGCGGAACATCGCATTGTTCGGATGGTTCGCATCCGACAGCAAGGGCGCGCGCGCCGGATCGGCCGTGCGCGCCGGGCTGTGCGCTTGCTCGTCGTGAGCATGAGCCTGCGCCGGCTCGGCCGTCTTCAAGGCCCCCAGGGTGCGCGCGCCGGCGATGCCGTCGACCTTGAGGTCGTGGTCGCGCTGGAAAGCTTCGACCGCTTCCTTGGTGTGCTGGCCGAACTTGCCGTCGGCGACGATCGCATTGCCCTGCGCGTCCTTGTAGCCGAGCCGGGCCAGCTGTTCCTGCATCGCCTTGACCTCGGGGCCGCGCTCGTCCTTGCGCAGCACGCCGTCGGCCATCGCCGCGGCCTGGGTGGTCGAGCCGGGGCCGCCGGGCGTGTGCACGGCGCGGCCGTTGCCGGAGACGTTGCTGACCTGCGCCGGGCCGGTCAGGTTGTCCGAATGCGGCGGGCGCCGGTCGGTGCTGATCGCGCCGCTGTCGATGTCGCGCACGTAGCGCTCCATCTGCGGCAGGTAGCCGGTGTTGATGTCGATGTGGACGTGCTTGCCGAACGCGTTCGGGTCGCCCTTGTTGAAACCGCCCTGGATGCCGAGCGGCTGGCCGTACTCGACCCGGTCGCCGACCTTCAGCTCGGTGTTGCGCAGGTCCATGTGCCGGTACTGCGCGATCATCTCGCGGTTGGGGTCGTTGGCCGGGCGGTCGTAGATCTGGACGATGCCGTCGCGCGGGTCGACCCGGCCGATGTAGCCGTTGGCGACCGCGGGCACGGCGACGGCGCTGGAGCCGCCGGCCTGCAGCACGAAGTCCTTGGACACGTAGTGGTCGCCGTCGCGCGAGACGGTCGGCGTGCCGGCGTAGTTGCCGAGCAGTTCCTCGCGCTCGCCGTTGACGGTGCCGTAGACGCGGCCGCGCTCGTTGCCGCGGCTGGGATGGTGGCGCTCGAGGTCTTCGTAGTCGTGGACGTGCTGGACGTCGCGGCCGACCGATTCGACGATCGAATATTTGGGCATCGTACTTCTCCTTGTCGATGGATGTTCCGGGCGGGCTCCCGCTGGCGGGGAGACCGGGGTTCAGCGCAGCTGTTGGGTCAGCTGCCAGCACCCTTGCTTGAACTCGAATACATAGGCTTCCGGCTTGCCGAAGGTCTTGACCACCTCCTCGTCGGGCGAGAACTCGGCCTTGACGAAGTCAACCCGCATGCGGTCGCCGCTCAGGGTCCGGTCGATCTTGACCCGGTCCAACTCGCCGGCCTGCTTGCCGGGTTCGTCGTAGGACCACTGGTGGTCGACCAGGGCGATCTTGAACGGGCCGGCCTGCTGCGGCGTCTGCGTCTCCAACAGCTTGCCCGGGTCCTTCAGGTCGCGAATCTCGATCTGCGGCGCGGTGTAGGCGGAGCGTACGTTGCCCCCGTAGACGAATTGCTCGAAGAACGTGGCGAACCCTTCTTCGCTCTTGACGCAGGCCTCGGCCGGCAACTGCACCGCCGCGGCGGCGGGCTCCGCAGTGGTCGTGGCCGGCGCGGGCTGGGCCGTTGCCGGCGCGGCCGGAGCCGGAGCCGGCGTCGCGGGCGCAGCCGGCTCGGCGGCCTTGCCGGCCTCGGGCGCGGGCGCGTTGCAGCCCGCCAGCGCCAACATCAGGGCAGCGGCGACTGTCCTTGCTTGGTTCATTGCGATTCCCCAGTCCATTAGTTATGCCGGCCCAGTCTAATTAGCCGCACGGCCCGGCGACAGACCCGGCACGCCTCCGCCGCGATCGGCCGACCCGGGCGTCGTAGCCGCCGCCCGGCCCGGCCCGGACCGCCGCCGTCGCGCCGCGACCGGCCGGCGTTCATGCCGGCGCTGGACACTGCCCGCCCCAGCCCTTACCCTAACTGTCAATTGCCCGAGGCCGGATGCAGCGGCCCGTCGCGACAGGACCCACGCCGTCGCCACGTCGGCACCCGTACTTCCCCGCACACCATCGGTGCGCCAGTACGCCAGTGCACAGCTGCAGACCACCGGCTCACGCCCGCAACCCCTTCGTCTCAGCCGCCACGCCTCGTCGTGACGCGCAGGCCGGGGCCGTTCGGGCCTAAAGCACACGCCTTTCTGAGTGGTCCGTAGCACCCGCAGGGAAGCTCGATCCTGGTCCTTGCACGGCCTGGCGCGACTCTCGATGCGGCCATGCGCCGCTAGCATCGTCGTAACCGCAGTGCCCACGGCCCGGAGGGGCCGGTTTCGAATGAGCAACGAACCCGCGCCCGTCGCGACCGAATCCAGCCCAGCGCCGACGACGCCTCAGCAGCAGGAAATGCCGCTGGCGATGGTCCACGGCCAGCCGGTGCTGCAGATTCCGCAGGATCTCTACATCCCGCCGGACGCTCTCGAAGTCATCCTGGACGCGTTCGAAGGCCCGCTCGACCTGCTGCTGTACCTGATCCGCCGTCAGAATCTGGAGATTCTCGACATCCCGGTCGCCGAGATCACCCGTCAGTACGTGACCTACATCCAGGCCATGCACGAGATGCGTTTCGAGCTGGCCGCCGAATACCTGGTGATGGCCGCGATCCTGGCCGAGATCAAGTCGCGCATGCTGCTGCCGCGCGCGGCCAACGAGGAAGGGATCGAAGAAGACCCGCGCGCCGAGCTGGTCCGCCGGCTGCAGGAGTACGAGCGCTTCAAGAAGGCGGCCGAGGACATCGACAGCCTGCCCCGCCAGGACCGCGACACCAGCCCGGCGCAGGCTTACGTGCCGGACCGGGCCTCGGTCAAACTGCCGCCGCCGGTCGACCTGCGCGAGATGCTGCTGGCCCTGCACGACGTGTTCAAGCGTGCCGAGCTGTACACCCAGCACGCGATCAAGCGCGATGCCCTGAGCGTCCGCCAGCGCATGGGCGAGTTGCTGACCCGCATGTCCGACGGCGTGTTCCACCGTTTCGAATCGCTGTTCACGGTCGAAGAAGGCCGGCTCGGCATAGTGGTAACGTTCCTGGGCCTGCTGACCCTGGCCAAGGAGCAGTTGATCGAGATCGTCCAGGAGCAGCCCGAAGAGGGCCGCCCGCCGGCGCCGATCTACGTCAAGTCGCTGGCGCTGATGAAGGATCCCGACGAAATCGAACTCAGCAGCGAGTTCGACGACGCCGCCAACGACGACCGGGTTTCGTGACTTGGCTGTCGTGACCTGGCCGTCGACGTCGTGCCGCCCCGCCGGGGCGGAGTGGATCCCGGCAGGGGCCGGGGCCGCATCGTTCGAACGTTTCCACAGCTCGGCCTCCGGCCTCCGGCCGCCGCGCACGCGGCCGCGATGGCCCGGACACCCGCTCCTTCCTGGCCCGCTTCCACGTAGCCCGCTTCCGAATAGCCCGCTTCCAAACAGCTAGGACCGGCCGACCACCGCCCAGGCACCGATTCCGCACCGGCTCCAGGGCCGGTCGCCAACGCAACGATTCAGACGCATTCCATGGACCAACTCCTCGTCACCCGCATCGTCGAAGCCGCCCTGCTCGCGGCCAACCAGCCGCTGACGCTGGCGCAGCTGCATGCCCTGTTCCCCGAGGATCAGCCGGCACCGGCCGACAGCGTCGAGACCGCGCTGGAAACCTTGCGCGAGGGCTGCGCCGAGCGCGGCGTGGAGTTGGTCGAACTGGCCTCGGGCTTCCGCTTCCAGGTCCAGGCCGACGTCCACGCCTGGGTCGCGCGCCTGTGGACCGAGCGCCAGACCCGCTACACCCGCGCCACCCTCGAGACCCTGGCGCTGATCGCCTACCGCCAGCCGATCACCCGCGGCGAGATCGAACAGGTCCGCGGCGTCGCGGTCAGCAGCAACATCATCAAGGCCCTGGAAGAGCGCGAGTGGATCCGCGTGGTCGGCCACCGCGACGTGCCCGGCAAGCCGGCCCTGTTCGGCACCACCAAGGCCTTCCTCGATTACTTCGGCCTCAAGCGCCTGGACGAACTGCCGCCGCTGTCGGAGCTCAAGGACATCGGCGAGCTGGAACCGCAGCTGCCGCTCGACGGCGAAGCGATCGCCGCCGGCGGCATCGCCAGCGGCCAGGACGACGAGGCCGGCCACGACGGCGAAGCCAGCAACGATGCCGAAGCCGGCGACGACGAGCGCGACTCGTCCGGCGCCGCCGACGAATCGGGCGAGTCCAGCGGGTCGGCCGAGCCGCACGACTCCAGCGACGATAGCGACGATAGCGACGAAGCCACCGCCGCCGACGAGACCGTCGACAGCGACGAAGCCCACACCGAATCCGGCGACGCCGGCGCAGACGAAAGCGCCGACGCCGCCAGCGATACAGACAGCGACACCGACACCGATACAACCGTCCTTTCGGACGACCCCGAAGCCGCGCCGGGCGAGCGCGCGGCGGACGCGAACGATCACGAGCAAGACCAACACGCCGTCGAGACGACGACCGTTCCGGAATTTGAGGCCGAGTCCGAAGACGACCGGCCGGAGCAACAGAAATGACTGAAGAAAACCGCCGCAAGCTCTCACTGAAGCGCGGCAGCGACGCCGGCGCGACCGCCGAGGCGCCGCGTCTGGAAGAACGCCTGCACAAGGTCCTCGCGCAAGCGGGCCTGGGCTCGCGCCGCGCGCTCGAGCAGCGCATCGCCGACGGCCTGGTCAAGGTCAACGGCGAGACCGCCCAGGTCGGCATGAGCATCAAGGGCGGCGACAAGATCGAACTCGACGGCCGCAGCTTCATCGCCAGCGCCCTGACCGAGCCCTCGCGCGTGCTGATGTACAACAAGCCCGAAGGCGAAGTGACCACGCGCGAAGACCCCGAAGGCCGACCGACCATCTTCGATTCGCTGCCCGCGCTGAAGGGCGCGCGCTGGATCGCGATCGGCCGCCTCGACATCAACACCACCGGCCTGCTGCTGCTGACCACCGACGGCGAACTCGCCAACGCGCTCATGCATCCCTCCTTCGAGGTCGAGCGCGAGTACGTCTGCCGCGTGCGCGCGCCGGAAGGCCAGGAGCAGGTACCCGACAACCTCGTCGACCGCCTCGCCCGCGGCGTCGCCCTCGAAGACGGCCCGGCCAAGTTCGACGAGATCGAGCGCATCGGCGGCAGCGATTCGCACGACTGGTTCCGGGTCGTGGTCAAGGAAGGCCGCAACCGCGAAGTGCGCCGCCTGTGGGAATCGCAGGGCTGCCAGGTCAGCCGCCTCAAGCGCATCCGCTACGGCACCGTATCGCTGCCGCGCGAACTGCTGCGCGGCCAGTCGCAGGAACTGGTCGCCGACAAGGTCGACGCCCTGCGCGGCGACCTCGGCCTGGAAGACGGCACGCCTTCGGCGCTGACCCTGCAGCCGGTGATCGGCCAGCGCAAGGCCGCCAAGTCGACCGTGCACCTGTCCGGCGAACGCGCCCACGGTTACGTCGGCGGCCATAACACCGCCGACGAAGGCCGCGAACTGCGCCGCTTCGATCATGTCCGCGAAGACCGCGGCGGCCGCGGCCGCGGCGGCCCGCGCAAGCACGGCGGCCTGACGGTCAGCGGCGAAGCCGCGGCCAACCAGTCGCACAAGCCGTTCAAGCAGCGCAAGGAAAAGGGTCCCAAGCCCCTGCCGGACGGCAATCCGGCCGCGTTCCGCACCTGGTACGTACCCGATGGCGTCGAGACCGGCCCCAGCGGTCACCGCAATCCCGACGGCCAGGGCCGCAAGCCCTACGGCGGCAAGCCCGGCGGCGCGCGCGGTCCCGGCGCGGGCGCCGGTGCAGGCCGCGCTCGTCCGCACGGCGGCGGCCCCGGTGGCGGCGGCTTCGGCGGCGAACGCAGCGGCAATGCGCCCTACGGCGAGCGCCGCAGCAGCGGCGGCCAAGCTCAGGGCCAGGGCCAGCGCAGCGCGCGTCCCTACGGTCACCCGGCCAATGCGCCGAGCTTCCCGTCCGACCACGCCAACCCCGGCAGCTTCAATCCCTACGGCGAACGTCCGCGCAGCGCTGCGCGTCCGGCCGGCGGCAAGCCCGGTCCGGGCGCCCGTCCTGGCGCCGGCCCGCGTCCCGGCGGCAATGCCCGTCCGGGTGGCGCGCCCCGTCCCGGCGGCGCACCGCGTCCCGGTGGCGCGGCCCGTCCGAGCGGCCCGCGTCCGGGCGGCCCGCGCGGCGGTGGCCGCCCCGGCGGCGGCCGCGGTCCGCGCGGCGGCGCCTGAATCCAGGCGCCGGACCGGTTGAAGCAAGACACGACAAAGGGCGCCTCGGCGCCCTTTGTTTTTAGGTATCCCGGCCGTCGCCGAACGGTCCCCCACCCGCTTCCGCCCAGGCGTAGCGCCACCGCTTCAGGGGTAGGAGCGGCGCAAGCCGCGACCGCGCAGTAGCCGTCCGCATCGCAACGACATAGCGCCTGCGCACTCGCACCTGACGCACTCACCACCATATAACCGCCTGAGCTGCCCACTGGCCCGTCTGCGCGCCACCGCTTCCAGGGTAGGAACGGCGCAAGCCGCGTCCGCGCAGCGGCCGTTCGCACCGCAACGAGATGGCGCCTGCGCACTCGAACCTGATGCGCTCACCACCGCACAACTGCCTCAGCTGCTCACTGGCCCGTCTCCGCGCCACCGCTTCAAGGGTAGGAGCGGCGTATGCCGCGACCGCGCAGTAGCCATTCGCATCGCACCGACATGGCGCCCGCGCACTCGAACCTGACGCGTACACCGCGGCACCACGGTCACGATCCGCATCCCGCCGAGGCGTATCCGCGCTCCGCGAATCTTGGATCGGAACCACGCCCGCGACACCAGCGCATCTCGCGCTATCCAATATGCGTTCGCAGCAAAATCGTTCGTTCCAGCCTGGCCTCGCATGCAGCGCCGAATAATCTCGCGCAGGTCCAGATGGCACATTGCATCTTCGAGATCGCTCGCTATCGATGCGAAAACAAGCGCAATCCCGCCCACATTGCGACTCCCATCGCGATATCCGCGCCATCGGCGGCCCGGTACGAAACCTGTTGCTGATGCGAGGTTTCGTTTCGCATCGCTCATAAAAAACTCGGCCTCGAAACCATAAAACCACGGTACTTTCGTTTCCGCTGCTCCTGTTGACGGGTGCCGGCAGCGCATGCTTAATCGAAAACGCGCTCCAACGCAGTCGCACATATCCGGCTTGGATGCGGAACCACCGATACCGCAGACGCGGCCTCGACGTATGCAACGAGCCATCTGCTTCGCCGACTGAGTCTGTCGATCGAATCCGAATCCGAATCCGAATCCGAATCCGCCAAGATTCCGCCGAAATGCCGCCGCAGTCCCGCCGAAGAATCCAAGCGACCCATCCCGATGCCGCATGCACCGCGGTCTGGACCGATGCTGCCACGACGAAGCCGATATCTCGCCACCGGCAGTCCGCAACGCCGCCGATAGGAGCCCGTATGCGCTACGCGAAGATCGTCCTGTTACTGCTCTTTCTGTGCCTGCACGGCACCGCCGCGGCCGTCGTCGCCGGCGGCATGGTCGCGATCGACCGCACCTGGCCGAGCAAACCCGGCGGTTATGCGGACATGGACTTCGCCATCGCCATCACCCAGGAACCCGGCTACAACGGACGCACCTATTGGGCGCATCAGTTCTGGCTCGACGACGGCGATGGCGGCTACGTGGGCCTGCAACACCGCAGCAACGCCGACAAGGCGCTGAATTTCTCGATCTGGCAAGCGACCGGCTGGGTCGCCGAAAGCGGCACCTTATGCAGCCACTTCTCCCACGAGGGCAGCGGCGTGCAATGTTGGGTCGCCTACCCCTGGGTTCAGGGCAAGAAATACCGGATCCGCATCGTCAGCGAAGCGCCCGCGCGTTGGAGCGCCTACATCACCGACGTCGCCACCGGGGCCCGCCGCAAGGTCGCTACCATCCAGGTGCCGCCGACCTGGGGCGGCCTCAAGGACAAGACCGTCGAGTTCCTGGAAAATTTCGCCCAGGGCGACGAGCAATTGGAAAGCTGCGCGGCCGCCCCGGCGACGAGCGCGGTGTTCTTCCGCCCCAGCGCCGGCAACGGCACGGTCGCGCCGTCGGCCAGCACCAGCCAGACCTACGGCAACTGCCAATCGATCGCGCGCGCCTCCTGCACCACCGAGCAGGACTGCATCGCCGCCGACAACAAGTTCGGCACGCTCGGCTCGCCCAAAGTCTTGCTCAACACTTACAGCGGCCATTGCCTCGACACCCTCGCCGGCGGAACCCAGGCGGGCCTGTGGAGCTGCGCAAGCAATAACAACCAATTGATCGAACGCGACGACGGCTTTCGCATGCTGATGCGCAGCCGCAGCCAGTGCCTGCAGGCGGAGAGCGACGGCAGCGTCCGGCTCGCCGCCTGCGGCAACGGCTCGGCGCAACGTTGGATGCCGATGCCGGGGTCGGACGGCCTGTACAACGTCGGCAGCGGCGCCTGCCTGGACCCGCTCGACAATGCCGCCCAGGGCGCCTATCTGCGCGTATACACCTGCCTCGGCAACGGCTACCAGAAGTGGCGCTTGAACCCCTGAGGATCTGAATCTCCGGCTTGACTCGTTCACGGCGTTTCCCCGGCTATGCCTCCGAGCCCCGCCGCATGGCGGGGGCGCTACGAACCTGCACCGAACGCCGTCATCGCCGGCGATGGCGGCGTTTTCGTTTCCGGCGGACAGCTGGATCGAACATCCGCGGGCCCGGACCGGGGGCTTGTCGCAGGCGCCCCCGGTCCCGCAGCCGGCCCGGCCGGCGCTCCACCGCCGCGGCCGAAAGATGTCACCATCGCACCGACGAGCCGCTGCCGCCGCTGTCGCGTGCGGCGGGCCGATGCCTCGATGCAGGACTCGCGCCACACCCGGCCCTCGTTCGCCACCGCCTCGCCATGCAACGAGAAACACCGATGCGAAACACCCGCCAACGCCGCGAACGCATCCTGCAGTTGTTGGTCGAACACGGCAGCGTCCACGTCGCGCATCTGGCCGAATCGATGGACGTGTCCACGGTGACGATCCGCACCGACCTGGCCCAGATCGAGTCGCAGGGTCTGGCCAGGCGCACCCACGGCGGCGCCACCCTGGTGCGCACGCCGGCGCCGGAGCAGGACATCCATCAGAAGGACAGTCTCAACAGCAGCCTCAAGGAACCGATAGGCGCCCGCGCCGCGCAGCTGGTCCAGGCCGGCGACAACATCATCATCGATTCGGGCACCACCACCATGACCCTGGCGCGCCACCTGCGCGACGCGCAAGGCGTCACGGTGATGACCAACGGCCTCAATATCGCCTGGGAACTGGCCAACGCGCCGGGGGTCGAGGTGATGCTGACCGGCGGCCTGCTGCGCAAGCAGTCGCTGTCGTTCCAGGGCGCGCAAGCCGAGGCCAGCCTCAACAGCTACAGCTTCGATGCGCTGTTCCTCGGCGTCGATGGCCTCGACCTGCAATTCGGCCTGACCACCCACCACGAAGGCGAGGCCAGCCTCAACCATCGCATGGTCGAGCGCGCACGCAAGGTGATCGTGCTGACCGACGCGTCCAAGTTCGGTCGCGTCGGCCTGCACCGCATCGCCCAGCTGCAATGCGTGCACACCATCATCACCGACCCCGGCATCAGCACCGAATACCGCGAGGGGCTGCTGCGCCTGGGCATCGAGTTGATCGTCGCCGGCTGATGCCGGCGGCGACGGGCTTCAAAGCCCCAGTTCGCTCAGGCCCGGGTGGTCGTCGGGACGCCGGCCCTGCGGCCAATGGAACTTGCGTTCGCTCGCCGCGATCGGCCGGTCGTTGATGCTGGCCAGGCGCACCGCCATCAGGCCGTCGTCGCCGAACTCCCAGTTTTCGTTGCCGTAGCTGCGGAACCATTGCCCGGAGTCGTCGCGCCATTCGTAGGCGAAGCGCACGGCGATGCGGCGGCCGTCGAAGGCCCACAGCTCCTTGATCAGGCGATAGTCCAGTTCGCGGGTCCACTTGCGTTCGAGCAAGGCCACCGCGGCGTCGCGGCCGTCGACGAATTCGGCGCGATTGCGCCAACGTGTATCGACCGAATAGGCCAGGCCGATGCGGGCGGGGTCGCGCGAGTTCCAGGCGTCTTCGGCCAGGCGGATCTTTTCGATGGCGCTGTCGCGGGTGAACGGCGGCAAGGGCGGACGGGTGTGCATGCGGGCGGCTCCTGAGCAGATGTAGACAGATCGTTCTACACCGCGAATTTATCTTATGTAGACAGGGTTGTCTACGTCGGTGGCGGCGGTAGACGAATCGGTCTACCATCGCGCCATGAACCGCAAAGCCGTCGCGTCCGCCCCGCCCCTGCCTGCCCGCGAGCGGATCCTGCACACCGCCCACGATCTGTTTTATCTCGAAGGCATCCGCGCCACCGGGATCGACCGGGTGATCGCCGACTCGGGCGTCACCAAGGTCACCCTGTACCGGCATTTCCCGAGCAAGAACGCCTTGATCCTGGCGTTCCTGCAGTACCGTCACGAACGCTGGATGACCTGGTTCGACGCGGCCCTGCGGCGCCACGGCGGCGCGCCCGGGCACGGCGCCGCCGCGCTGGTGCCGGCCCTGGCGGAATGGTTCGCCCACCCGCACTTCCGCGGCTGCGCCTTCATCAATGCGGTGGCCGAGATCGGCCCGGCCCTGCCCGAAGCGAACGAATGCGCGCGCCGGCACAAGCGCGAACTCGCCGAACGCATCGCCGCGCTGCTGCCTGAATCGGCCGGTCGCGACCTGCGCGCCGCCGCGATCGCCCAGGCCTTCGACGGCGCGATCGTGCGCGCGGCTGCCCGCTCCGCCGACGATTCCACTGCCGCATCGGACGCCTTGAAGGCTTTCGCATTGACTATCGCGGCCTTGTCGGCCGTTCATTACTGACCATCGCGGCCCTGTCGGCCGCGGATCGCCGAGCAAAACCGGGTTCGCGTCACGTCGCGCGCGTGAACGCCGTTGCAAGCCTGACTCACTTCACACAGGCCCCATACGGGCTTCGTCGAGCCTGTCCAGACTGCACCGGTCTCCCCCACGAGAAACCGGAATGAGCCTCGATCCCCAAGCGTACGACTGCGACCTCGTCGTCGTCGGCGCCAGCTTCGCCGGCGCCGCCTGCGCCCTGGCCGCCGCGCGTGCCGGCCTGCGCGTGGTGGTGCTCGAACGCAAGCGCGACCCCGGCGAGAAACTGCGCACCACCGGCATCGTGGTCAAGGAAGCCGCCGAACAGACCTGGCTGAGCCGCGCGCCGGCAGGCTGCCTGCACCGCGTCGAACGCGTGCGCCTGTATTCGCCGCGGCTGCGCAGCATGGCCTTGAGCGCGCCGGGCTATTACTTCCTGACCACCGACACGCCGCGGCTGATGCGCTGGCTGACCCAGGAACTGGTCCGCCACGGCGTCGAGTTGCGCCTCGGCACCTCGTTCACCCAGGCCGAGCGCGAGGACGACGGCTGGCGCATCGAAGGCGTGGGCCGCACCCGTTTCCTGGTCGGCGCCGACGGGGCCAAGTCGCGCGTCGCCGAGCGCACCGGCCTGGGCCAGACCCGCGAGTTCCTGTACGGCATCGAGTACGAGTTTCCCGGTGCCGCCCTGCCCGAGTCCGGCGCCCTGCACTGCTTCGTCAGCAAGCGCTACGCGCCGGGCTACATCGGCTGGGTGGCGCAGAACCCGACCGGGGTCCAGGCCGGCCTGGCGGTGCGCCACGACCCCGAGCGCGCGCGGGTGCCGGACATCGACGGCTTCCTGCAGCGGGTGCGCTCGGTGGTCGGCCTCGACGCCGCAGTGCAGCCGGCCGCGACGCGTGCCGGCCTGATCCCCTGCGGCGGTCCCGTATTCCCGCTCGCCCGCGACGGCGTGATGCTGACCGGCGACGCCGCCGGCATCGTTTCGCCGGTCACGGCCGGCGGCATCCACTCGGCCTGGGCGCACGGCGAGACCTTGGGCCAGGCCATCGCCCTGCACGCGCTCGGCCAAGGCCCGGCACCGGAATCGGTCGCCCGCGACAGTGCCCCGCGCTTCCGGCGCAAGCGCGCCCTGCGCTGGGCCTTCGATCACTTTCAGTTCGACTGGCCGTTCGATTTGCTGCTGCATTCGGCGCCGCTGCGCTGGGCCGCCGAACAGGTGTATTTCCACAAGCGCGGCAGCCGCGAGCCCGACGAGGCCGCCGCGTCGCGGCCGTCGGAAAGCCTGTGAGCGAGGCCGACAGCGGGCCGGACGGCGCGCCCGGCGCAGGCGCAGCGGCGTACAGTGGCGGCATGAACCCCGCCGCCCTGCCCGCCGCGCTCGCCTGTCTGCTGCTTGCCTGCCTGGCCTGCGCGGACGCGAGGGCGGCCGAAGCCGCCTTGCAGATCGAGATCGATTCGCGCCAGCGGGACTTGTGGCTGGTCGACGGCGCCAGGCGCAAACCGCTCAAGCTTTCGCGCATTACCGATGTCGACGGCGTGGTCGAGCGTCGCGCGCTGTTGGCCGACTCCGGCCCCGGCGAGCCGCGTTATCTGTTGATCGAAGTCGACATCGCCAGCCGCGCCGACCGCACGCAGGGGCACTGCGGCGCCGGCATCGAGACCGACCTGGTCTGGCTGGCGCTCGATGCGGCGCTGCAGGTGCGCAAGCACGACGCCTACCGGATCGCCTCCTGCCTGCAATCGATCGAACCCGGCGAACGCGTGGCCGCCGCCGACGGTTCGTTGCGCGTGTCCTTGCTGCGCCCGGGCCGCGACGGCGAACCCGACCGCGAGGTCACCGTGCGTTACGACGCGGCCGACCCGGGCCAGGGCCTGCAGGTTCACGACCGCCTGCGCTGACGCCGCCATCCGCGATCCATCGAAGCGTCGTGCTCGCGCTGCTCCTACTGCTGCTGTTGCTTTTGCTGTTGCTTTTGCTTTTGCTGTTGCCATTAGCCTGGCGCAGCATCGAACTCGCGAGCGTCGCGACCGGAAACAGCCCCGTCGCGGCTTGCGCCGCTCCTAACGAGGAGTCACAAGGGCGGCGCCCGCCAATACGAGAGTATTCAGCGCAGCTCGAAGCGGTCGCCGTCGAGCATGGCCGGGAAACGCTCGCGGTGGGCCGCCAGTTCCGCCGCCTGCAGGGTCGTGGTCACCACCACCTCCTCGTCGGTGCACTCGCTGATCGGGTGGCCGAGGAAATCGATCACCGCGCTGTCGCCGGCATAGTTCAGGCCGTTACCGTCGCTGCCGACGCGGTTGAGCCCGGCGACGTAGCACAGGTTCTCGATCGCCCGCGCGCGCAGCAGGGTCTTCCACGGATAAGCGCGCGCCGCCGGCCAGTTGGCGACGTACAGCAGCAGATCGAAGTCCAGCGCGCCGGGGCGCTCGACATCGAAACGATTGCGCGAGAACACCGGGAAACGCAGGTCGTAGCAGACCATCGGACAGATCCGCCAGCCCTTCCATTCGACGGTCAGGCGCTCGCGGCCGGCGGCATAGCGCTCGTGCTCCTTGGCGTATCGGAACAGGTGCCGCTTGTCGTAGGTCTGCAGGCCGCCGTCGGGCGTGGCGAACAGCAGGCGGTTGAACACGCCCTCGTCGGTGCGCAGTTGCACGCTGCCCGCGACCGCGGCATTGAGCTTGGCCGCCTGCTCGCGGATCCAGCTAACGGTCGGCCCGTCCATGGTTTCGGCGCTGCCGATCGCTTCGTTGCTGAAGCCGCTGGTGAAGGTTTCCGGCAGCAGCACCAGATCGGTGATGCCGCGCAGCGAGGCGATCAGATGGCCGTAGTAATCGCGGTTGCCGGCCGGGTCGTGCCACAGCGTGGCGCCTTGGACGAGCGAGATGCGAAGGTCGCGCATACGAGCTACCGAACAGGGGGACTGAGGGCATTATGCCCGCGAAGCCGCGCCGCTTGCCGGGCCGCAGCCCGGCAACGCGACGCACGACTCATCCGGCTCAGCCGGCGGCGATGTCCAGCACCGGCACCGAGACTTTCGGCAGCAGGCGCTGGGTGAACAGCTTGTCCTGGTAATACTTGATCTTGTCGCACTTCACCGGGTGCGGGATGCCTTCGTACAGGAACACCTCGCTGTCGAAGCCCATCGCCTTGAGCTCCTGCGGCAGCATCAGCGCGCGTCGCTCTTCCGACTCGCTGCGCGAGACTTCGCGGCCGCGGGTGATGTTCTCCTTGCGCACGGTGGTGTAGCCGAGCATGTCGGAGTAATCGTTCGCGTCCTGCTGCTCGCGCGGCGCGTAGATGATCTGCAGCGCGTGGTTGGTGATGATGGTGCGCGAGATGTCCTTGCCGTAGGTCGCGTCGAGCTGCGACATGCTCTGGATGATCGGCAGCAGGCGAAGGTTGTAGCCGGCCATGTAGGACACCGCCGAGGCGATGATGTCGACCTTGCCGATCGAGGTGAACTCGTCCATCAGCAACAGGCACTGGTGCTTGAGCTCGGGGTTGTTCTGCGGCAGTTCGCGGGTGTTGAGGTTGATGATCTGGCTGAAGAACAGGTTCACGATCAGGCGGCTTTCGGCCAGCTTGTTGGGCTGGATGCCGACGTAGATCGTCATCTTCTTCTTGCGCAGGTCGGTCAGCAGGAAATCGTCGGTGTTGGTCGCCGCGTCCAGGACCGGGTTGATCCAGGGGTTGAGCGGCTCCTTGAAGGTGCCGAGGATCGAGGCGAAGGTCTCGTCGGCCTGCGACAGCATGTTGGCGAACGCCGACTTGGCGTTGCTGCTGAGGAACGGCCGCTGCGCCAGGCCCTGCAGGAACGGCTTGAGTTCGGTCTTGCCGTCGCCCGAGGACAGGCGGTAGACCGCGCCCAGGGTCGGCACGGTGCCGAACGGGAAGCCGACCTTCTTGGCGTCCTCCCAGGCCTCGAACAGGTAAAGGGTGAAGGCCATGAAGGCGTTGCGGGCTTGGCTGACCCAGAACTTCTGGTCGTCCGAGCCGTCCGGATACAGCATCGCGGCGATGCTCATCAGGTCGGACACGCGGAAGGCCGGATCGCTGGACACGTAGGTCAGCGGGTTCCAGCGGTGGGTGCGGCGGTCTTCGGCGAAGGGATTGAACAGGAAGATCTCCTGGCCCTGCTGGGCGCGCCAGCCGCTGGTCAGGTCGAAGTTTTCCTGCTTGATGTCGAGCACGACCATCGAGCCCTGGTAGTTCAGCAGGTTCGGAATGACGATGCCGACGCCCTTGCCCGAACGGGTCGGCGCGGCGAGGATCACGAACTGCTGGCCGCTTAGCTGCACCAACTGGCCGTTGAACTTGCCGACCACGATGCTGGTCGGGGTCGACTTGAACATGCCTTTGGCCGACAGATCGCCGGCGCGCGCGAAACGCGCGTCGCCGTGCATCGACTTCTTCTTCGGCTTCAGCATCAGCACGGTCAGGATCAGGTAGCCGACCATCGGCAGGCCATAGCCGATGAAGCCGCCGGCCTTGATCTTGCCCGCATAGGGTTTGTACTGAGGGACGTCCAGCACCTTGAGGTAATCGAGGTAGGTGGTCCACTTCAGCGCGCGGCTGTCGATATCCAACAACATCAACGTCACGTATCCCGACAGATACGTCCCCGCGGCCAGTACGAGTACCAGTACCACCAGGGCAAAAATCAGCTTCCCTTTCACGTAATGTTTCCTGCTTGGTTTCCCCGAACCCGCTGTCGGTCAGCGTCGCTTCCGTGCGGCCTGCAGTTTCGAAGGCTCCCCCGGAGGCGATGGCTCCATCATATCCGGCGACGAGCCTCCGCTGGAGGCCCTTTCCTGCTCGATCCAGAATTCCAGCCAGTTGCGGGCGTCGGTCAGGGTCAGTTCCTGACGCATTTTGAGCCCGGAAGAGGACATCACCGCATAGGCGTAGATGTCGTCGCTCTCGAACTGCTGGTCCGGGGTCAGGGCTACGATCTGGTAGCGGCCGCGGGTCAGGATGTGATGGCGGTATTCGTTCATTGCAGGCCTCCGATGCCTTCGCGCGCCCGATGGCGGCGCGGGCGTTTTAGTCTTTGAACAGGGCCCGGGCCAGCGAGGGCTCGCGCTCGTTGCGCCGGTCTTCCTGGCGGTCTTCCTGGCGGTCTTCCTGGCGGTCTTCCCGGCGTTCGGCCTGGCGCTCGTCCTGGCGTTGCCGTTCCTGCAGGTCCTGTTCGCGAGCGAGCTGGGCCAGCTGCTGGCTGCTGCGTTCCATCGATTGCGCCGCGCCCTGGGCGGTGTCGACATAACTCATGCGCCGGCTCGGCGAGTCCGGCTCGCCCTCGATCACGAAGGCGCGCGAGCCGTCCTTGCTCAGCACCACGTGGTCGGCGCTGCGCAGGCCGCCGGTGCGCGCCTCCAGGGCCAGCGCCGCGGCCAGGTTGTCGCGCTGGTCGCCGGAATAGTCCTTGAGCCCCATGTCCTGCTTGTCGAGGCAGATGCGCACCTGCGAGTACAGGTCGTGATGCGGATGGCTGGGGCTGCTCAGCAGCGAGCGCTGCTCGGCGCGGCGCATGTCGTCCAGCGTCTGGGTCGTGGCCTGGCCGCCGACCTGCAATTGCTGTTCCTGCGTGCTTGCGTTCATCGTGCACCTCCGGCCGCAACCGAATCCTCATGCTCGCGCAATAGCGGCAGCCCCACAAGGGCGAGACGCCGGGCCGGCGCGCGCCGCCCGGCCCTGGAAAAACCGCTGAAATCCCGGCCCGCCGTCGCCGGCCGGCCGTGTCCGGCCGCCCGATCATGGGCGGCCGGCAAAGCGGCAGCGACAGGCTCGATCTCCCTAGCGATCGAGCCTGCCCTGCCCGCCCCGCCCCTGCGGGCGAAGCGCCGACGTCCCTGTCCGGACATCGCAGTGGTTGCAACGCAATCCCTTGCCTGCGATGTCCCCGATCCGGATCGGCGCTCTCCTCCACCAGAGTTGTGCGCCGGCCCGGTCAAGCCATCTGCATCCTCGGCGCTTCCTTGTGCGGCGCCTGCGCCGGCTCGCGCGTCGGTGCGTCCTGTTGCACCTGGAAGGTCGAACGTTCGATCGGCTGCTCGGCGGCATGCCGCTTTTCCACGTGCACGCGATGCTGCGCCGGGTCGTTGAGCTCGCCCTGCACCGCGAACAGGCCGTTGCCGTTGGCGCTGCGGGCGACGTGGTCGATCGAGCTCAGGCCGCTGACCTTGGCTTCATAGGTCAGCGAAGCCGCGGCGCGTTCCATCTGCTCGCGATTGTTGAAGCCGCCGTTCGGCCCGAGCTTCTCCAGCCCGGCCACGGCCTGGCGGTAGATGCCGTTGTCGGGGTGAGCCGGATTGGACAGCAGCGGCGCCTCGCCGGCCTTCTTCAGCGCCTCCAGCGTCTTCGGGCCGGCGATGCCGTCGTCCTTGAGGCCGTGCGCATGCTGGAAGGCCTTGACCGCCTCGCGGGTGCGATCGCCGAAGTCGCCGTCGGACTTCAACGCATGGCCGTTGCCGTCGCGGTAACCGAGCTTGTTCAACTGCTCCTGCAGCAGGCGCACGTCGCGGCCGTGCTCGCCTTCGCGGATCACCCCGTCGGCGGCGGCGCCTCGGCTGGCCGGGCGCGGCGCCGCTTCGCGGTGCGCGTCCTCGCGCGCCGGCGCCTCGGCGGTCTGGCCGTTCTTGGCCGGGTAACGGTCCGGGGTGATCGCACCGCGGTCGATGTCGTGGATGTAGCGCTTGAACTGCTCGGCCTCGACCTCGACGTGCGCATGCACCGAACCCGGCGTCCCGGTGTCGGACATCGCGCCGAGCGGCTGTCCGTACTGTACGTGCGCGCCTTCCTTGAGCTTGAACGAGTGGCGGTCCATGTGCAGCACCTGGCCCAACAGCTTGGCGCCGGGCTGATCGTGCGGACGGTCGTAGATGCGCAGCGCCGCGGACGGGTCGTTCGGCAGGTAATGCACATAGCCTTCGACCGGCGCGGGAATCTGCACCCGGCCCGGGCTGTCCTGGCTCAGGATGAAATCCTTCTTGACCAGGGTGCGGCCGTCGTTGGTGCGGCGGATTTCCTCGAACTCGCCGTCGACCCGCGCATGGTCGCGGCCGCGCTCGAAGTCGGCGTCGCGGCCGGTCCGCAGACCGCGCGCGTTGCGGCTGGGGTGATGGATGTCGAGGTCGTCGTAGCTGTGCACGTGCTCGACGCGGCTGCCCACGCTTTCCGTGATGCGATAGCGGCTCATGAGAGTCCTTCCATTGAGTGATTGAAGATCGTGGCTGGGTGCGATCGGGGGCGATCAGGGCGCGGACGGTTCCGGGTCCTCGGCGAGGAACCAGCAGCCGTCGCGCTTCACGAAACGATAGGAATTGCCTTCCGACATGCCGTACCGGTAGCGGACGAAATAGGCCTCGGCCGCCTCGGCCTTGACCTCGACCGCGACCGGCTTGGGATCGACCGCGCCGGCGCTGTCGACGACATGGAAACCGTCGTCGCGATACGCGAGGTTGAAACCGGTGTAGTCCTTGGCCGGCACTTGCTCGGTGCGCTGTTGGGTGTCCTCGCCGACGTCGACCAGATCGACGACCTTGACCGTCGGCAAGGTGTAGCGGTTCCTGGTCTGCGCATCGCCTGCATAGGCCTTGAGGAAATCGTCGAAGCCCTGCGCCGGGCACGCCGCCGCGGCCGCAGCCGGTGCGGGCGCCGGTGCGGTCACGGTCGCGCCGACCGCCGGAGCGGCGGCCACCGCATTTGGGCTGGCGCCTTCGAGTTCCTTGAACGGCGAGTCCGACTGCGCGGCGTCCTGACCGTTCGCGCCGCAGGCGCCGAGCGCCAGGGCCAGAGGGACTACCAGAAACCGGGGGAAATTCATGCCTGTCTTCCTTGTGCGTGGCGTTCGTTGCGGGGCAGTGTTTGCGTGCGGATGACCATGAAACGAGAGGCGCGGCCGATGCGGGGCGCGGATCGGCCGCGCCCGCGTCAGATCGTGTGCATCCGTGGCGGCTGTTGCTGTTGACGCGGTTCCTGGCCCTGCTGCTGCGCGGTCTGCGCCTGCTGCGGCAGGTCCTGCTGCAGCCGCTGGCTCGACTGCTCGATCGGCTGGTTCATCGCGATGTCCTTGTTGGCGAACACGCGGTGATGAGCCGGGTCGTTGAGCCCCCCCTGGACCGCGAACAGGCCGTTGCCGTTGGTGCTCATGACGACGTGGTCGATCCTGTTCAGGCCGCTGACCTTGGCCTCGTAGGTCAGGGTCGCCGCGGCGCGTTCGAGATCCTCGCGACCGCGGAAGCCGGCCTGCGGGCCAAGCTTTTCCAGCCCGCCGAGCGCCTGCTGGTACATCGCGTGATGCGGGCTGTTCGGGTTCGACAGCAGGTTCGACGGCTCGCCTTTCTTGAGCGACTCGAGGGTGCGCTTGCCGGCGATGCCGTCGTCCTTCAGGCCCTGGTCGCGCTGGAACGCCAGCAAGGCCTCGCGGGTGCGGTCGCCGAAATCGCCATCGGCGTTCAACGGCCGTCCCTGCGCGTCGCGATAACCGAGCTTGTTGAGCTGGTCCTGCATCGCGCGGATGTCGGCGCCCCGTTCGCCCTGGCGCAGCACGCCGTCGTCGGCGGCGGGACGCTCGGCCGCGGCCTGGCCGCCGCGCGCGCCGACCGTCTGGCGCTGGTTCCAGAAGGTCTCCGGGTTAAGGGTGCGGCCCTCGCTGTCCTTCATCTGGTAGTGCACGTGCTGGGCGTACTGCTCGGCGCCGCGCGGGCCGCGGCCGCCCATCGTGCCGATCTCGGTGCCCGGTTCGACGCGCTGCCCGACCACCACCGACTGGCTTTGCGTGTGCAGCAACTGGTGACTGTTGCCTTCGGCGTCGCGGATGCTGATGGTGCCGTAGCGGCCGCCGACGAATTCGACGGTGCCGGCCACCGGCGAATGAATCGTCGGATGGGTCAGGTTGACGCCGGCCTGGCCGCCGACATAGTTGAAATCGGAGCCGCCGTGGGCGCCGTTGTCGCGGTGTTCGCCGTAATGGCCGGTGATATGCGCCGAGCGTCCGTGTTGCGGCGGCAGGATCACGTTCATGGTGTCCTGGTACGACATGTCAGCGTCTCCTCAAGGGCTTGGCTTGCATCGCGCGGCTCACAGGGAGTCGTCGCGCATGCGGTACAAGGTCCAGCATTCGCCCTTTCTGAAGAAGAACGACATCTGGTAGTCGGTGTCCGGCTTGGCCAGCATCACTTCCTTGTCGCCGTTCAATTCGGTCTGGCTGAGCACGAGTCCGTCGCGCTGTTGTTGCTGCGCGCCCGGCATCACCGGGAAGCGCAAGGCGGTGCCGTCGAGCATCGTCGTGACCGGTCTGGGTTCCGGATCGGCGTTGGCATCGACCGTTTCGCTTCGCAGCGGGCTGGCGGTGAACGCCCTCTGGACTGCGACGTCGTCCATGAACGCCGCCAGGAAGGCGTCGAATTGCTGCGACGGACAGGCCACGCCGGCCTTGCCGGCGGCCGCCGCCGCGGTCCTGGCCGGCGCCCCGGCTTTGTCCGCCGGTGCGCTCGCGCCCGGGCTTCTGGACGCGACCTCGCATCCGCCCAGCCACACCAGCATCGTCAATATCGCTAATTTCTTGCAGTTCATCTTGCTTCCCCAAACGCTACGGACTGTCGCAGCGGGCCGACCATCGGCCCCCGTCGAGCGGCGCCTGCGCCGCTGCCACCCTCCGTGGCCCTGCTGATGCTCCTGACCCATGCCGGTGCCTTGCGGCCGCTTCCGTGCGGACCGAAAGCAAGACGCCGAACCTGCCGCCTACGATTTCAGATCGGGTTTCAGCCCCACCTGGAAAGTGCTGCGCCGATCGCTGTCGTCGAGACGGTAGTACTGGCCGGAAACGATCAGGCCGCCATTGCTCCAGCGCAATCCCTGCGCCCCCTCTTCGACCCAGGCCGAGACGGGATCCTTGACGCCGGGCACAGGCACGTCGGCATGGCCCTGCACCGTACCGTCGCCGAGCGCGAGCCTGACCACCCGCAACAACGTCTGCGACGAACGTTGTTGCGGCTGGGTGTCGGACTGCAGCAACACGTACACCGAGTCGGCTTCGCGCACGCAATGGGTCGCGCGGCTCTGGTAGGTCTGCGCGGGCAGCTCCAGGGTGCGCGTCCACAAGGCCCTGCCGGAGGTCTCGGCGACGTAGGCCACGGGACGCTGGTTCATGCCGTCGTCGTCGACCGCCGCGCCGACCACGCATTGCTTGTTGTCGCCGATCGACTCCGACGCGTACGAGGAAAACCCCGGTGGAATATCGGTGCTCTTCGCCTGCGCGTCGTTGGGAACGCCGTCGTTCGCCGCCGAGGCCAGCGGCTGCGGCGTCGACACCGACGCGTTCGCGGCCGGATCGGCATTGCACGCGGCCAGCGCGAGAGTCAGGGCGGATACGGCGAGCGCTGCGGTGTACGGGTTCGTGGTCATGAGCGGTCCAACCAGTCCAGTGATTCGAAGCCGCGGGCGACGAACGCCGCCCGGGGCGCACTACACGAGCCGGCCTGGCGCGCCCGCCGTATCGGCGGCGGACGCACCAGACCACACAACGCCCTTGGCTTCCACGTCCTGCGGGAACCGAGGGCCGCTCGGTCAAGCCATCATCGGCTTGGGTTGCTGCTGACGCGCTTCCTGCGTCTGCGGTGCCTGCTGCAGCACGTCCTGTTGCAGCTGCTGGCTCGACTGCTCGACCGTCTGCTGGCGCGCCTGGCGGCCGTCGACGTGCACGCGATGGTTGCCCGGGTCGTTGAGTTCGCCCTGCACCGCGAACAGGCCGGTGCCGTTCGCGCTCGGCACGACGTGGTCGATCTTGTTGAGGCCGCTGACCCGCGCTTCATAGGTCAGGCTGGCTGCGGCACGCTCCATGTCCTCGCGATTGCGGAAGCCGGCCTGCGGGCCCAGGCGTTCCACGCCTTCGAGGGCCTGGCGATACATCGCGTTGTCGCGGTTGGCCGGGTCCGACAGCAACGGCGCACGCGCCGGGTCGGCCTGCTGCGGGGTCGGCGGGGTAGCGTCGCGGCTGCCCTGCTGCTGGTTCGGCTGCGCGTTGCGCAGGGCTTCCAGGGTCTTGCTGCCGGCGATGCCGTCGTCCTTGAGGCCGTGCTCGCGCTGGAACGCCTGCACCGCTTCCTTGGTGTGGGCGCCGAAATGGCCGTCCGGATTGATCTCGTTGCCCTGGGCGTCGCGGATGCCGAGGCGCTTGAGCTGCTCCTGCATCTGCTGCACCGCCGGGCCGCGCTCGTTGAGCTTGAGCACCCCGTCGGACATCGCATCGCGCTGGCCTGGCGAGGCCGGCAGCGCCACTTCGCCGCGCGCCAGGCGCTCCATCACTTCCGGCGTCAGCGCACGCTCCCACTGGCCCACCGCTTCCCGACGTTCCTTGAGGTGGTTGTAGCCACCGTTGATGTCGCGGGTGGCCTCGCGAACATCGGTCTGGTGACCGTTCGGCACCACCCGGCCCTGCCAGTAATGCACGGCGATCTTGGCCGCGTTCTCGCGGTCGGCGGCCAAGTCGGGGTTGCCCACCACGTCGATGCCGATCTCGCGCGCGACGCGCTCGTAGTTGTCGCGGCCGGTCAGTTGGACGTAGCCGCGGCCGTGGAAGCGCGCGCCGTCGCCCGGCTCGGTGTTGCCGAGGTTCTCGCGGCCCCAGGCGCCGCCGTAGATCGCATTGGCGATCGCATCGCGGCCGCCGCGCACGATCGCGTCGGCCTCGGCCTTGGTGTCCATGCCGTTGCGGCCCGGGAACACTTCCAGCAGGCGCTCGCTGCTGTAGCCCAGCCCTTCGTGCATGCTCCTGAAGTTGCCGGACTCGACCTGCATCTGGCCCATGAACCCGGCCAGTTCCTTCGGATCGCGGATGCCTGCTTCATAGGCGCGGAGCAGCAGAAAATCACGATTGCTTGGGGTCGACATAATTCCTCCTTGATGGATCTTCGATAGCGGCCGGACTCGGTCCGGCCGATGAATTAATTCCTGGGCGGCAGGCCGCGCTTGTCGAGCTGCGCGTCGCGGTCCCAGCTACGGGTGAACTTGAACAGGACGTCGTCTTCGTTGCGGACCACGCTGTCCTTTTCGCAAGTCAGCGCGGTCTCGGGCTTCTCGGCGCCGTCGGCCACCACCATGACGCCCTGCTCTTCCAGGCCCAGTTCCCCGGACACCGAATAGAAGATGCGCTTGCGGCCGCCGTCCTCGAACGAATAGGCGTAACCGCCGGTGTTGCCGGCAAAACCGAGTTGCGTGCGCTTGAAGCGACCTGCCGGAGCGGACTTGTCCGCCGGGAACAGGTAATCGTTATGGCCTGCGGTCCCCTGGGCGAAATAGACGTAGCCCGACTGGTCGGTCACGCCCTTCGATGCGCACAGCGAGGCGAGCTTCTTCTCGGCGCCGGCGAGGGTGCACGAGATCACCACGTCCTCGTCGGCCGCGCACAGCGAACGGCCGTCGCCGGCGGGCGCTGGCGTCGCGGCCGGTGCAGGCGCCGCCGGGGCGGTCGCGGCCGGGGCCGACTCGGCCGAAGCCGGCGCTTGCGGCGCGGACTCGGTTGCGCCGGTGGTCGCAGCCGCCGGCGTCGCCGACGTGTCGCCGTTCGCCGTGCCGCCCTGGCAACCGCTCAACACGGTCAACAGCGCGATGCCCAAGAGATTCACAGATTTCATAGCAATTCCTTGACTGATCGAGGTAACGGGGTGTCGCGGGTGAAGTCGTATTCGTTCGCCGAACGCGGCGCCGCGGCAGACTGCATTCGCAGTGCTGGCCGGGCCCGGCTGGTTGAAGGAAAAGTCGCTGACACGGGCACGATCGGGACGGCCTGGCGGGACCGACGCACGCGCGACGACGAAAGAGCGGGGAGCCACCGAACGGCGCGACCACGCTGCGCCCCACGTACGCTTGCGAGTACGCGGCGACGGGCACGAGGCGACGCCGACCGAGCGGGCGGGACGGCGTTCCGGACGCGTACGCGAACGGAGCGCCGAGCGCTTACGCGGTCAGGACCTTCGGCTTGTGCTCTTGCGTCGGTGCGGCCTGCTGCGGCGCGTCCTGCTGGACCTGGAACGTCGACTGCTCGACCGGCTGGTTCGCCGCCTGAGCCTTGTTGACGTGGGCGCGTTGGCTGCCCGGGTCGGTCAAGCCGCCCTGGACCGCAAACAGCCCGCTTCCGTCCGCATTCGGCACCACGTGATCGATCCGGTTCAGACCGCTCACCTTGGCCTCGTACGTCAGCGTCGCCGCGGCGCGCTCCAGATCCTGGCGATTGTGGAACGCCTGCGGACCGAGCTTTTCCAGCCCGTCCACCGCGCTCTTGAACATCGCATGGTCCGGATGCGCCGCATTCGACAGCAAGGGCGCCTGCTCGGCCTTCTTCAACGCTTCCAGCGTCTTGGGGCCGGCAATGCCGTCGTCCTTCAGGCCGTGGGCCTGCTGGAACGCCTGCAGCGCCTGCTTGCTGCGATCGCCGAAGTCGCCGTCGGCCTTGAGCGGCTGCCCTTGCGCGTCGCGGTAGCCGAGCTTGTTGAGCGTTTCCTGCATGGCGCGCACTTCCGCGCCCTGCTCGCCGCGCTTCAACACGCCATCGGCCATCGCGTCGCGTTCGGGTGCGCGCGGCGTGGTCTGGGTCTGGGCCGGGGATGCGTCGTTGACGGCCCGCCAGGCGGCTTGCGGCGTAAGGCCCTGGTCGATCGCGGCCTTGTACTCGGCCCGCATCGCCTGCAGCGCTTCGCCGGCCCGCTCGGCCGAGATCGAGGCGCGATTGCCCCCCACTCCGCCGTAACGGCTGCGCCCGGTGTCGGGGTCGGCCACGCTCGCCCATTCGGCCGCCATCGCTTCCTGCGCATCGTGCAGCGTCACACCGGGCTTGCCGGTGATGTAGCCGTGGATGTCGGGGCGTTTCTGGACGATCAGGTAGTCGGAGAAGATCCGCTCCTGGAGCTCCGGCGTGAAGCGCTGGTCCGGGTCGAGCCGAAGCCCGCGGACTGCGCCGTCCATGGTGCCGGGGATGATCTGGTACTTGCCGACCGCGAACAGGCGGTCGGGATCGCGTCGCGGCAGGTGCTGCGCTTCTTGCAGCTCGCCGACGGTCATGCGCGAAAAATCAATCGTGGCGCCACGGGCGTCGCCCGCGCTTCCGCGATTGTATGAGTTGTATCCGCCCTCACCTTGCGCGATGAGGTCGCCTAGTCTGTTTCCCATTGTAGTGAGCCTCCAGCTCAAGCAAGTAAGTCGATGGTTACCTGGAAAACCGATTCATCCTGAATCTTTCCAGGCCATGCGAAACCGGCCGGAGCCGACTTCGACTTTACGGACCGGGCACTTGCAGACCCGGGACCGCAATGGCGCATCTGCGCCACGATTTCTTGCGAGCTGAAGCGGCCTCCTGGCCGGTCCTCAACCCTTAGAGGCTTTCGAGAAGCCCCACTCGGTAACGTTCAAGCGCGAATCCGCACCAGCGACGTTCCAGTCCTCGACCATTCCATAGGTCGTCACGTCCAACTTCTCGCCGCTGCTGACGCTTTCGAAGTGCATTATGCAGTAGCCATCGCCGCTGCAAGCATCCAATTCGGGAATTAGATCACAAATCTCGGCTTCGCCGCCCACATTTTTCTTGCAGGCCGGCTCCGCCACCGGGGTCCAGCCGCCGTCGAGCGCCAGCTTGCGAAGATCGGCGTAGGCCATGTCCTTCTTGAAGGCGGCCCCCAACTCGGTCGACGAGCGGGTCGGGCTCTTGGCGACGACCGCTTCGGCCGTGGCTTCGGAAGCGTTGCTATCCATCGCGTTCTCCATGGGCGCAGCGCGTTCGGTTTGCGCTTGAGCTTTGACGACTGGCGCCGCGTCCGCCTGTCCCCGGCCCGAGTCGGCGCTGCATGCGCAGAGCGAGGCGGCCAACAGCAACAGGATGATTCGATTCGGCTTCACTGCGACTCCTTTGCAGTCCAGGGCCGCAGGTTAGCACAGCCGCAAACGCACTCGAACCGCCCGCGGACACCGCCGGATCGCGCCGGGGTGAAGCCGATGAACGAGGCAAAGTCGGATGCTCGAGGCCTGCGGGTCAAGCGCATGGGCCCTTCCCTGTTCATCGATGAAGAGCATTCGCGGGCGGCCAAGACCCGTACCAGGCCAGCATCAATGCAGGCCTCGAAGCTTGTCGTCGAAGCCGCCTTCGCCTTCAAAGGACCGGCTTTCCGGGCCATGCCTGCCGGTCAGGGCGACACGAGCACGGGCTCTGTGCATTCCGAATAGACGATCCGGCATTTTCCGCTGTCGCCCATGCTGGTACCGGCGCAGCGCTTGAGCGCGATCTCGCTGGCCGCCTCGGCCGTGGCGCCGCTTTGCGCGATCGCCCCGGCGCCTACCCCGACCACCGACGGCCATGCGATCACCGCGCACTGGTTCTGTAAGCGAACAAGACCTGCCGGCACCCTTTCGCGCCGCTGGCCTCGCAACGGTCCAAGGCTTCGCGCTCGGCCTTTCGCTTGCTCGGCTTGCCGACGGTCGTGCCCACATCGCCGCTGTCGAGATCGACGGCGATCGCGCCCCAGGTCAGTTTCCAACTTGGGCCTGCTGGCGCAGTCGCCTGCTGCGCCGGCCTATTTTGCGGCCAAGCGCTCGGCGGGATGCATTGCGGATCGCCGGCCGAAGGCATGCCGGCTTGGCACTGCGCGGCGGCGACCGGGCTCCAAAGCGAACAAAGGGTGGCAAGCCCGGCCAGACACCTTGTCTTCATCTCAACATTCCCTGTTACCCCGGTGGTGCAAACGGTTCACGCCAGTACTTTACCCACCGAAACCGAAACAACCCGCGTTGAATGGGTGACCGCCGGGATGGAAATGGCGGCTCACTATGGGACGAGCTGCGGCACGCTGCAATTGCTGTAGTACACACGGCAATTGGTATCGTCATTACTGCATTGCCGCATACCTATTTCCGACGCCCTTTCAACCGATATGGCGGTATGAACACTATATTTCTTATCGCCTGTCACAAGAATCGCACACTGGTCGAAATACGAGACATCCAGAATGCATTTGCTTCCGCCCCTCTTCTTGCATTCCGACAGCGCCTGCCGTTCGGCTTGGCGCTTGGATTTCATTCCTGTCGAGGTGCCGAGTGCAGCATTAGGGGCATCCGTAGCGATAGCCCCCCAACGGCTTTCCCAGCGTTCCCGCGGGACGGCTTGCTGAGAGGGAGCATTCTGCGGCCAGGCGCCCGGCGGTATGCACGAAGGATTGCCACCAGACGGTATGCCTGCCGGGCATTGTGCCGTCGCGGATGCGGACCAAATGGCGCAAAGCAAGATCATTGATAAGCAAACCGTCTTCAACTCAACACTCCTTGTCCATATCGCCGCCAAGAATTGAAGCACTGCGATCTCAACTGCATCATTCTCGCAACACGAGTCGAGAACGCCAAGAAAGAACCGCTTACATCAATTTCCGCCCTGCTAATAAACGGCTCATGTCGCGAGACATGACTCGTTCCGTTCCAATATTTGTAATGCAAGCCACAGACTGAGCATTGTCGCATCAAACTTAAGAAACGAATCACCTAACGAGTATCGGCGGGATGCACTGTGGGTTGCCGGCCGAGGGCATGCCGGCTTCGCATCGCGCTAGAGAGCCCGGACTCCATAGCAATCCGACACCTAGAACGACCAACAGACGTAAGACCTTCATTTCAACACTTCCCGTCGATTCACCTACCGCGGGAATCAAGTATCTGTTTATCCATCCGCTCGATTAAATCGAATCGCCCGTGCAAGAGGCGGTAAATGCAGCGATTCCTAAAGGCCGCCGTTCGGGCAGCGGATCGCCCAATTGTTCTCGTCAAACGGCACCGACGCCATTGCAGACGAATAGGATTCGGGCGCTTAGTGTTAAGAACCTGAGTCATCTGCCGAGTAAAGAGACTTCAGGCGCCGACGGAGAGCCGGTCCAAAGGTACAACGGCAACAATCGATGGCCACTCGCGCCAGCAAAAAGCCCATGTCCGAAGACATGGGCTTTTTCTTCAACACAAAGCGGCATTCGTTGACGATAACTCAAGCCCAGCGTTTAGGGACGTCTATCCGCCAACTTGAACAGCGTCGGAGCACCCCGAATAAACAATTCGACATCCCCCGCCAGCACCAGGGCCAGCACAATGCTTGATCGCATAGTCACTCGCCGACTCGATGGTCGGCCCGCTTGCGGCCTTGATGACTGCACCTTGTCCGAGCACCGTGGGCCACGCTACGGCCGCACATTGATTCTGATAAGTAAACAGAATCTTCTTGCAGCCTTTCGCGCCTTTCTCGGAGCAGCGACCCAGTGCTTCACGCTCAGCCTTTCGTTTGCTGAACTGCCCCACGGATGTACCGACATCTCCGTGATCCGGATCAATGGCGATCGCACCCCAAGTCAGCTTCCAAGTCGGCCCCGCGGGTCGCGCTGGAGCTGAATTTTGCGGCCAGGCGCTCGGCGGGATGCATTGCGGGTTTCCTGCTGAGGGCGTACCCGCTGGACACTGTGCCGAAGCTTGCCCACCACAGAAAAGCGCGAGAACCGCAAATATGGATAGGCCAACCGCTTTCATGACTTGAGTTTCCTTATTCCCTATTGCCGACTCCGCGCTGCCCAGGCCCCACGGGTGTGTCTGCGTTCGCTAAGCCACGTTGGCCCGGCATAGAAGTCTCGGCATGCATTGGTTGCCCAGTTGATACTCTCGGCGCTCCAGCCTGCTGAGGAACCATATTGGACTGATTAACCACGTTATCGCCGCCTCGATTCGGCGCACCAGCACCGTATTGCGGCGGAATCCCGCCACCCGGCGAAGCGCCTTGCGACTGCGGCGGTGCGAACGAATTGTACGAACTGAACTGACCCAACACGCCCTGGAAGAACATCGCGGCCATCGGCGGTGCGCTGATGATCAGCACCGTCAGGATCAAACCCAGACCGCCCTGCTGCAACGCCTGACTCGACATGCCCTGGGTGAACTCAGAGCCCCAGATCGCACCGGCGATCGCGGTACCCCAGAAGACGAGCGCCACCTTGGCGACCATCTTCATGGCGATCGCGACCATCGCACTCAACATCGCCATCGAAAACATGGTTCCGATGCCATAGTACAGCCACTTGCTGAACAGTTGCTTTGTCTGGTCGAACAGCAAACACAATATGAATATCGGTCCCAGTCCGATGAACAAGGCCATCGCAATTTCATAAAGCAACAGCGAAATACCCGCGGTAATCGCCGGCCCGCCGGTACCGAACCCGACCGCCCACATCGCCCGGGTCTTCTCGTCGGTCAATGCCGGATCGCTGACCACCTGCATGGCGTCGATGCTCGACCAGGCCAACTGCATCCAGCCCAGGTTCTCGTCGATCTGAGACTCCGGAGTGGAGTTCTCATCGCCGGTGACGACCCAGTTGATCTCCTTTTTGACGTCGACGGTCAGGAACTCGTGCAAATTCGTTCCGAACACGCCCATCGAGGTAGCTACCGCGACGATGAAGGTCGCGCGCAGCGAATTGGTCACCAGAGCCATCATCGGTTCGCGCGAGATGCCGCTGACGATGCGGTAACCCTGCAAGAGGATCCACAACGTCATCAGAGTCAGCGCGATTCCGCCGACCCACTGCATGGCGTTACCCATCAGTTCCAGGCCGAAATCGCGGATTTCGCCGCGCAAGTAGTTCAGGATCAAACGGAAGAAGACGAAGTCGCCGACCGAATTGACATGCAGATTGAGCCAGTCCAGCGGACTGGAGTTCGGCAGCCAGCCGCCGGTGAGGTTAAGTCCTTTAATCATCGCTGCACCCGCTATCCCTGGAATCGCTGTTGCCGGCCTGGCTCATCGTCCGCATGCGGAGAGCGGCCTTGATTCGAACGTCGCCGTTCGCCCTTGTCATTGCAGAGCCCCCGCCATAAGCCCGGTGCTGAGGACCGTGCCGATCATCGACTGTTTGCCCTTCAGGCCGCGCTTGGCGAGCGTATTCTGTTTGTCGACCATCGCCACGATGTAGGCATCGTAGATGGCCATCTGCGCCTGGTACATCTGGTATTTGATGTCGAGATCGTTCGCCAGGCGCATCGACTCGCTGTTCACGCCGTCCACGTTGCCCTGGTCGCTGCTGGTGCCGCGCTGGCTCTGCACTTGGCCGAGCAGCCGCTGCATTTCCGGCACCGTGTCGCGCGAGAACCTGACGGTGTAGTTGAATTTCTCGACCTTGGCGCTTTCGATGTTCACGCAGATCTGCATCTGCTGCTCGGACAGATCGCCGTCGAGGCTCAAGCCGACCCTCGACATCAGATTGCCGAGAATGCTGCCGCCGCCGCTCGGCTGGCGGCAGCGCTGTTCGACTACCTGCGCCTTGTCCAGCTCGCGCCAGGGCTCGGAGGTCGGCAGGGCGATCGGGTTGTCCAGGAAACTCTGGAACTTGATCAGCTGCTGCTGGAAATGCTGGTACTGCTTTTGCCACTCGGCCATTTCCTTGCCGAATTCCACCGCGCGCTCGACGCTGGTCGCGACCTGCTGACCGATGTTCGCGAGCTGGTGCCCCGGATCGGTGACGACCCATTGCGCGTTGACGCTGCCGGCCGCCATGACGCAGCTAAGCGCCAGGACGCCAACCGCAAGGTTCTTCTTGCACGCCTGCTTGGCATTCGTTTTCATCTTCCCTCTCCCGATCCGATAGTTGCCGCCGGCATTGCCGGCCAGCGATCCATGCGCGCCGACTTACTGCAGCGCGCCAGCCATGAGCCCGGTGCTGAGCATCTGGCCGAGAGGGCTCGCCTGGCCCTTGAGCGCGCGCGTGGCCAAGGTGTTCTGCTTGTCCATCATCGTGGCGATGTAGGCATCGTAGGTCCTCATCTGGGCCTGCCAGGCCTGGTACTTGATGTCCAGGTCGTTGGCCAGGCGCATCGATTCGCTGTCCACGCCCTGGATGTTGCCCTGGCTGCTGCTGGTCCCGCGCTGGTTCTGGATCTTGCCGAGCAGGCTCTGCATCTGCGGCACCGAGTCGCGGGCGAACTTGACGGTGTAGTTGAACTTGTCGACCTTGGCGCTTTCGATGTTCACGCACACCTGCAACTGCTGCTTGGCCAGGTCGCCGTTGAGCTGCAGACCGACGCTGTCCATCAGCCGGCCCAGCAGGCTGCCGCCGGCATCGCCGCACTTCTGCTTGACGACCTCGGACTTGTTCAACTCGACCCAGGGCTCCGAGTTCGGCAGCGCGATCGGGTTATTCAAGAAGCTCTGGAACTTGATGAGCTGCTGCTGGAAGTGTTCGTACTGCTTCTTCCACTCGTCCAGCTCTTTCGCGAACTCGCCGGCGCGTTCGGCGGAGACCGCGATCTGCTGGAAGACGTTCTGGAATGTATGACCAGGATCGGTAACCACCCATTGCGCGTTCACGCCACCCGCCGCCATCGCGCCACCCAACGCCAGTGCGCAGACAGCGAGCTTCTTGGTGCGTGCCTGCTTGGCAATGTTCGATTTCATCTTCCTTCTCCTGATCTGATGGTTGACGTCAGATACTGCTGAATAACGGTTCGCCAGGCTCAAGCCGCGGCGGAATCGGAAACCGCCTTCTTGGCCTGGCCCTTGCCCGAACCCTTGCGGTTGGCGAAAAAGTCCTGCAGCCAGTCGGCGGGCACCAGGTCGTTCTGGGATACGCCCTTCTTGAGGGCCGCCTTCTCGAGCACCTGATGCATGATGTCGATGTTGTCGGTCGACGCGGAAATGACCGACAAGGCATCGTCCATGCCGCGCAGGTTGAGCTGGCAGACCACCGCCGAGTGGCCCTGCTTGACCAGGAAGCAGCGCGAACGCTCGTCGAGGCCCTTGACCACCTGGTACTCGGCGTCGGTGAGTTTGAGGCCTTCGATGTAGTCCTCGCGGCTGGCGTTCGGGTTCGGCAGCAGGATCAAGGTCGCGGTCTGTTCGATCAGCGACGCCGAGATGTCGCTGGCCAGCGCGTCTTCCGGACTTTGCGTCGCGAAGATGCCCATGCCGTTCTGTTTACGGATGGTCTTCTGCTTGTTCTTGGCGAATTCCTTGAGGCCGCCGCTGCCGTCGAGGATCTTCCAGAACTCGTCCATGACGTAGATCAGCGGGCGGCCGTCGATCAGCTCCTCGAGGCGGTGCAGCAGGTAATTGATCACCGGCACGCGCACTTCGGGGTTGTCGATCACATCGGTGTAGTCGAAGCCGATGATGTTGGCTTTTTCGAGATTGATCGTGTCGACCGGGTTGTCGAACACCCAGCCCAGCGAGTTGCCCGCGGTCCACTTGCGCAGGCGCGCATACAGACCGTCGTCGCCCATGTTGGGCAGGCTCTTTTGCAGGTTGGTCATGCTGCGCAGGTGCGGGGGCGTATCGAGGATGTTCTCGACCGCCCGGAAAATGTCCTCTTCCTCGCGCGCCGAATAGACGCTCTTGCCGGCCAGCACCTTGATCAGGTCCGACAGGAACTGGGTATTGGTTTCGTTGTTCTCGCACTGGAACGGGTTGAAGCCGGTCGGCTGGCCGTTCTCGAGAGCGAGGTAGTTGCCGCCGCAGGCGCGCACGAAGATCTCGGCGCCTCGGTCCTTGTCGAAGAAGAAGATCGTCGGCACCGGCTTGAGCTTCTGCACCTGGCTCAGCAGGAAATTGATCAGCGCGGTTTTACCGGTACCCGACTTACCGATCACCATGGTATTGGCGATGGCCTTTTCGCCGAGCGAGTTCTCGGCCGGATGGGTGGCGTGGAAATTGAAGTAATACGGCTGGCCGTTGGTCGTCTGCAGGGTGGTGACGCAGTCGCCCCAGGGATTGTTCTCTTTCTTGCCGGTCGCGAAGTTATGCAGCGGCGACAGGCCGAGGAAGTTCAGCGAGCTGACGTTGGCCAGGCGCGTGCGGTACTTCCAGTTGCCCGGGAACTGGGCATAGAACGACGAGGCCACGGCCAGGTCTTCCTTGGCCGAAATGAAACCGGCGTTGGACAGTTCGGCGCGCGACATCGCCAGGTGCTGGGCGAGCTTTTCCTGGCTGTCGGCGTACACGGTGAAGGTGAAGTGATACTCGCCGAGCACGAAGTTGCCCGAGGCGAGCTGGTCCATCGCCATGTCGAGCTCGATGATCTGGCTGACCGCCTTGTCGCCGGACGAAATCATCATGCCCTTGGTGCGGTCGAGCGCCTTCAGCGCGTCCTGCCGGCCCATCGGGCTGAACGAATGCGTCACGACGTATTCGAAGTCCAGGTACTTCAGCCCGTTGAGGATGCCTGGGTAGGTGGCGTCGGTGTATTCCTTGATGTTGAGGATCGCACCGAAATGATTCACGCCGTTCGGCGTATTGATGACGAAGTCGCCGGACTTGTTCGAGAACATGTGCCGGCTGACCGGCAGATAGTTGTAGACCGGCGCCGGCAGCACGGGCACCGGCTCGTCGATGCGGTTGAGCAGGTAGCCGAAGAACTCCAGCGCTTCGGAGAACACCAGGCCGTTCTTGGCCTCGTACATGCCCAGCCGGTACGGAGCGTAGTCCTTGAGGACCGCCTCGACGTTGCTGGCCAGTTCCATGATCTTGCCGATCGCCTGTTCCTGTTCTTCCTTCAGCTGCTCGACGTTCGCCGACTTCTCGACGAAACGCTTGCCCGACACGATCGGGCGGTAAATCATCGTCAGGTACAGCTCGTTCTGCATGAGCTTCTGACTGGACAGCGACGCGAAGTAGCCGTCCGATAATTCCTGGTTGAAGACCTGGTCGAAATGATTCTTGGTGTTGATGCGGCGGCGGCGGCGGATGTCGTGCACCCAGAACGCCACGTTGACGAAGTCCGGAGCGCGCAGGGTCTGCAGCATCCGGTTGAAAGTGTTGTGGCGATGCTCCAGCTCCCACTCCTCGCGCCCGACGAACGGCAACCCACCCAAGTGCCACACCAACAGGAAGTCGCCCCCGGTCGTCTTCAGGACCGTCGGCGATACGTGGGTGGACAGCGGGATGAACTCGCTGATCGGAGCGTCGGGCGTCAACATAGGGTCGGTACGTGCCTGATGGGGTGGACGAAGCGGTTGTTTGAGGCTGGACGGCTCGGACGGTAACAGCGGTATCGGAAACAACGATGACGCCAGCGGCGGCCATGGACCCCGGCGGTGGATTGCCGGCAAAGCCGGACGTCATTGCGGGCGAGCCGCAATGACGTCCGGAACTTCATTTTTTCGCTTTCTTGTCGCTGGGACTGCGATACAGATTCGGCGTGAACACCCACATGCCCTGGTGGTGTTCCAGGTTGCGCACGCGAGTGCGGAACTGGAGCCTCAGGCCGAGCAGGCGAAAGATCAGTTCGTCTCGCCGCGTCATCTGCCGCATGATGAAAATCACGATCGGCAGCAACACGATGCACCACATGTTGATGTAGAACGTCAGCAGGATCGAAGCCCCCGCGCCGATGGCGAAGGGAATGTACGGCACGCCGAGGAACATCGGCGGGCGCGTACAGCCGCGAAACAGCGCGTTCTTATGCATAGGTGGTCAGGACGTGCATCACCATGCCGACCGGAGCGCCGACGTCTTCCGGGATGACCATGCGGGCCAGCTGGGCGGCCGCGCCGATCAGGAAGCCGCCGATCAGGACCGGGGCCACGTCGGCGATGCGCTTGTGGGCGAAGGCGATCTGGTAGCCGGCGAAGATCACGGCGATCGTCACGATGGCGATCGAGGCGACGTTCAGCAGGCCGTTGAGCTTGGTGATGAAGCCGGTGACGCGACCTTCCGCGTCGGCGCCGCCCTGGGCGAACGCCAGTTCCGGCGCGGCGAGCATGCCGACGAACAGGGCCGCCATGCCGAAGGCAGAAACGAAGTTCTTGAGAATGGTGTTGTTCATGAAGAGATCCCTTCTAGTTCGCGAGTGGACAAAGGTGGTGGAGAAGAATCGTGGGTCTATCGTGGGTCTAGGGAGTAAAGCTTGGGTGCCGCTGGGGTTTGGCGCTGGTGGATCGGTGGTCAGAAAACGAAGGCCTGGTCGCCCGGCGACGGCTCTTTCGACGCAGCGGCCGCGGCGGTGGCCGCGTTCATCGGCATCACCTTGACCGGCTGCGATGCCTGCGGGACCAGCGCGGCCATGCCCATCGAAACGGGCGGGACCGCAGACGGTGATGAAATCGGCGTTGGTGTAGCAGACAACGGCAATTGGGGCATCGCCGCGGCCATCGGCGGCGGCGGCGGCGCCGGCTGCGACGTGGCCAGGGCGGCGGCAAGACGCTGCGGGCCGGACTGGCGGCCCGGCGCGTAGACCGGCTTGGCGGCCGCGACGGCACTGGCCTTGGCTCCGGCGGGCTCGGCGCGCGGCGACTTGCCGATCACCGCGATGGCCTGGCCGTCGGAGGCGTCGCTCGCGGCGCGGTTGATCGAGGCGTAGATCTTCTGCACGTAGCCGTGCCGGAAGCCGGTGACGAAGTTGCCCGAGTAGTAGCAGCTGAACGACTTGCCCCAATCGTTGTTGGAGCGGCTGTAGCACTCGGCCAGGATGCGCGAACCGGCCTGCAGGTTCGGGCAGGCCTCGAAGGCCTTCTCGTAGGAGTCCAGGCCGTACTTGCCGAGGTTGTAGCGGTTGACCTGGGCGACGCCGAGCGAAAAGTTGTAGCCGCGGCGCTCCAGCATGCGCACGGTGGCGATCGCTTCGGGGAGATTCTTGGGCTGGCGCACGAGGCGGCCGCCCACGACGCCGATGGCGTAGGGATTAAAGGACGACTCCACGCGCACGACGTGTTGCATCACTTCATGTGGAACTGCCAAGCCCGGGCAGTTCATCAGCTCAATTCCGGGCAACATTCCTTGATTCCCCCCTGCCGACCTTGGCGCCGACCCCCTGTGAACAGACCGATATGAATGGGTTGCCAGCAGTTGGAGCGACGCCGCAATGATTCATGTTGGAGCCAGGATTGTCAATCGCAATGCACACTTACGTCACTTTTTCACGAATTTCGCGAACGTCCGACACCTATTCAGCGTGCGTGCGTTCCGGATTGAAATCGATGCCCGTGATATAGCGCTGCCCGGCGTGGGCCTTGATGTGCACGACGATGTCGATGGTCATCATCAACAAGCGCTTGATGACCGCGAACTCCAATCCCGAACCTTCGTTCGAAGCCTTCACCATCAACGCCAGCTGATCCCAGGTCTGGGTGATGCTGCCGGCGTGGCAGCTGGTGATCGATCCCGGGTGACCCGAGGCGCAGTTACGAATGAAGTAGAACGATTCGTCGCCACGCAACTCGGCCAGGATGATCCGGTCGGGCTTCATACGCAGGCAGGCTTCCATGCAACTCTTGGCCGTGACGTTGCTCGTGCTTTGTCCACCTTTTGAGTAGAGCAAGTGCACCACATTCGGCTGCTCGATGAAGAGCTCGCGCGCGTCCTCGATCGTCACCAGCCGTTCGTAGGCCGGGATGTGGTTGACGAGCGACTTCATGAAGGTTGTCTTGCCGCTGCCGGTGGCGCCGGCGACGACGACATTCTTCTTGTATTGCACGGCCTTCTTGAAGAATTCGGCGTAATTCCTCGACGCGCGCAGCTCGAGCAGCTCGCGGTCGTGCTCGCTGAGCACGTGCGTCTGCTCGACGACCTGGGCGAAGAAGCCGTCCTCCTCGTACTGCTGCAGGGTCTTGCTGTGCTTGGACGGCAACCGGATCGTGATCGAGACCTTGCCGGCGTCGCAGGCCGGCGGGATCACGAACTGGGCGCGCTGGCCGGTCGGGAACGTCAACGAGACCACCGGGTCGGCATCGGTGATGCGCTGGCCGGTGTTGCTCTCGTTGACGACCGCGGTACAGAACTGCCGGGCCCGTTCGAACGTCAGGCCCGGCACTTCGATCCGGTTCCAGCCCGACCGGGTCTCCAGATAGAGCTCCCCCGGCCGGTTGATACAGATTTCCGTCACATCCGGCGAGCTCATGTACTCGTGGATGCCCAGCACCTGGTACTGGTACTCCAGGAACGCGTTGGATACCTGGGCGATCGGTGAATTGTCCGTATCCATTTCTCAACCAACCACTGTTGTCGATATCACCTGAGGACCGACGAGAAGTCGACGTCCTTGGCGACATAGACGTTCACGATCGTGCCCTGATTGATGGTCACGGTCGGCGGCCGGTTGATGCTCTTGTCCAGAGCCTGGTTGGCCAGACGCTCCATGGCGCGAGCGGTGTTGCTCTCGTAGGGCTCCTGAACCGCCAAGCCGCCGTTAGTGATGGTCGTGCTCTCCGGGCCGTTCTTGGCCGCGGCGTACTTGAACGCGTCGCTGATCAGGCTGATCAGCAGCGCCGAGGCGATGCGGCTGCCCCAGTGCGCGTTGAAGTCGCCGGGGTGGCCGGCGCCGCCGAGGTTGTCGACGCCCGGGCTGGCCATGTTGACGTCGATGCCGTTCGGCGTGGTGATGCGATCCCAGATGACCGACACGCGCGGGCCGTTGATGTTGTCGCTCTGGTAGCGGCCGGAGATCTTGGAGCCCTTCGGCAGCAGCAGGCGACGGCCGTTGATCGAGTAGGTCGGCTCGGTGACGACGCAGGAGGTGAAGCCCGGCAGATCGGTGATGATCCGGGTTTCCATCACGCAGCGGATGTACGTACCGCGCACCAGCAAGGTGTCGGGGTTGTAGATCGGCTGGGCGAAGGCGACTTCCTTCGGCGGCTCGACGGCGACGGCCTTGTTCGGGTTCATCCGGGCTTCGGCGGCGGCCAACTGGGCAGCGAGTCGGTCCTCGGCGTTATAGCCGCCACCGCCACCGCCGCCGCTCTGCCCTGCCATTTCACCCATCCGACGCTCCATCAAGCTCGGCCCGCGCGGACCGGCTTCGACCTGCTCCTGCGACTGTTGGTTCATTTGCGGCTGCGGCGGCGGCATCGGCTCGGCCATCGGCAACGGCGGCATCTCCGCCATCGGTTCCGGCGGCGGCAGCTGCGCTTCGATCGGCTTGGGCAGCGCCGGGATGCTGACCTCTTCTTCCTTGACCTTTTTAGCGTCTTCGTCGCCGGAGGTCGCGCTGTTGAACATCCACAGCGCGGCGATGATCAGCAGCAGCACGATGCCGCCGAGGAACAGCAGCGCCTTGCGGTTGAGCTTCTGCGCTTCGGAGGACTTCAAGGTCGGGGTGCTGGCGTCCAGGTCCGGCGCGGGGCCGGAGGCCTGCTGACCGTAATAGGGATTGGCACCGGCGTAACCGTAGTTGCCTTCTTGCGGCGTGCCCTGGTCGTCCTCGGGGCGGCCAGGCGGGTTGGGCGGCATGTTCTGGCTCATTTCTGCTTCTTCCTGCGCAGACCGACGACGTTATTGCCGTGCCGGATGATCAAGTAGGGATAGGTGCCGTGGACCACGATCGTGTTGTTCTCGACCGTGGTGTTGACCACGAAATCCTCGCCGCCTTCGCGTTCGCGGCCGAACACGGCGGGGAAATTGCCGGTCGGCAGGCTCTTCAGTCCACTGATCTTGATGTAGGTGAACTGGCCGTCGTCGTAGACGTTGGTCGGCACCAGCCAGGACGGCTTCTTGCGGGTCGAATATTGGTAGTCGAAGTTGTAGACGCGGTTCTTGTCGAGCGTCGTGTTCAACTCCGGAACCGGTTCGGCCTTGGTTTCCTGGGCGCTGGAAAACTCGGTGCCGTTCGGATACACGAACTTGATCTTGTACTGCACGCCGGCCTGCTTGGCCTGCTCGAGCACGCGCCAGTCGGTGGCGACGACCTTCAACTCGAAGATGTACGAGTGGGTGCTCGTACGGATCATCATGTTGGTGTCGACGTCGACGTTCTTGGGCTTGATGTAGAAGACGTTGTCGCGCCGGCTCAGATCCCAGCCGGTGCTGAAGCCGGTGCTGTAGTCGAGGATGTTCTCGCTCGGGCTCAGCTCGATCTGGGTGGTGATGCCCAGACCGGTACGCACCGGATAGATGCGGTTGGCTTCGTATTCGTATTCCTGGATAACCTGGGCCGTGGCAGGTAGCGCGAGGCCGGATACCGCCAGAAACAGCAGGGCGGCCAAGCGGTGTTTACGCAGGCAGTTCATCGGTTGCTGACTCCATTCGCATTGCCAGTCGGTGCAGGTGCGGGTGCCGCCGGCGTCATTGCCGGATTGGCGGCGGGATTGGGGGGAACGGGCGCGCCGGGCTGGCCGGGCTGAGCCGGTGCCGTCGGCGGATAGCCGGGGGCGGCGCCGGGAGCGGCCGGTGCCGCGCCGGGATAACCGGGCGCCGGCGCGACGGTGCCGTCGGGCATCAACTGGCCCTGCTGCGGCGCGGCGCCCGGTGCGGCGGTCTGCGGCGTGGTCGGGTACTCGCTCTGGATCGGCGGCGAAGCGGCGTAGTCGTTGTCGACGCGGTAACCGGTGACCTGGAAGCCCAGCGGGTTGAGCACGCGATTGCGCTCGTCCATCTTGAGGTTCGACTTGTACAGGTACTCGATCGTGGCGATCTTGCTGTCCAGCGGCTCGGACGCGCCCGAGGTCTTGTTCAGCACGCTGCGCTGGAAGCGCACCGTGGCGACCTTCGCCTTCGGGCCGGTGTTCTGCTCGCCGTTGAGCTGGATGCTGAGGATCTTGACCCGGACCGTCTTCTCCTTGCCGAAGATCTTGATCGGGTTGTTCGGGTTGGTGGGGCCGAACAGCTGCGAATAGCCGCTGGTGACGTGCGGGGCCGCCATCGCGAACACCGTGCTCCAGTCGCGCTCGCCGATCTGCGAGGCATCGTAGGACTCGCGAGCCATCACGAAGTGCGAGATGTTCGCCTTGTTGATCGCTTCGCTGGTGGCGATGCTGGGATTGACGAAGTCGTCGCGCAGGCGGGCCACGGTCGAGGTGCCGGTGTAGGCATCGGCCATGACCAGGTACGGCACCTTCTCCTTGAGCGGCAGGAAGTAGAAGTAGCCGCCGGCCAGGATCAGCGACATCACCAACGAGGCGGACGCCACCATCCAGGCGCGGCGTTCGCTGCGTCGCGCGATGTCGGCGACGGTGACCTCGTAGTTGGCCGCCTTGGCGACGGCGTTCTCGATCTGCGGAGTTACGGGCTTTTTTCCGAACATCTTATGTCGCATCCATAACTATGGAATCGTTGCCGGCGGCCGCGCGCGCTCGCGCACGCAGATCGCCCGGACGGGTCGGCGTTAGCCGTTCGATGGTTAAGGCGTCGGAACCGGGGCTTGCGCGACCGCTGTCGTCGAGACCGACGAGGGCGCTGCGTCGTCCGCGGAGGACGATGCGGCCGGGGCCGGTTCGTCCTTGGATTTGGCCTGGCGCTTGGCTTTCGGCTCGGGCTCCGGCAACGCGGCCGCGGGACCCGGCGCCGGCGCGGCGACGGCCGAGCGCACCACGATCTTGTCGCCTTCGCGGGCGATCACCACGCCTTGCGCGGCGTACGCCGAATTGAGCTGGGTGACCGCGTCCGGCAGGCTGGTGGTGTGGATCAGCGACACCGCCTGATGCAGGGTGAAGTCCGAATAGTGCTGGTAATCCAGGGTCATATTCGAATCGGCGGCCCAGCGGGTCAGCATGTTCTTCAGCGTGCCGTCCATCGGCGACGGATAGAACACGTAGGACTGATGCAGCGGGATTTCGCTGGGCGCTTCGGAATACCGGTTGACCGGCTTCCAGCGGCCGCCGAAATCCGGCGCGGGTCGAGTGGCGCAGCCTGCCAGCGCAATCGCCAGCAAAATCGCGACCCACAAACGAGGGCTGGTTGCAGTTGTATGTCTCACGCTTTCCCCGGCTTTATTGATTGAACTGACGCACGAAAAATCGCCGCTGAGGCCGCCAGCCACGCCTGGACTCGCCAGCGCGTCGCGACTGGCCCCGCCGCGGTCATTGTTGGTAACGGATTAGACGGACCGAAGCCGGCCAAAATGAGACGGCGGACACCTTTGCAGCGGCAGTGCGTAACACGCCTGCCCTTTCTGCACCGGGTCGCGAAAGTAAGGCCGCGCGAGACGCGCGACGCGTAATCATCGTTCTGTCCATGAACTCCCCTGCTGCACGGTTAAACCGTTGAACGTGCGTCTGACGACACTCGTAGACGAAGATTAGACCGAAGTCAAAGCTTTGGGCAAGTGGTTCGACGAAAAAAGTGCAATCTAGAGTTGCGACTCAAAGTCCGGCCAGGCGTTCGATGGCCGCGTCCAGGGTCGCTTCGTTCTTGGCGAAGCACAGGCGCGCCAGTCGTTGGCCGGCCGGCGGCGATTCGTAGAACGGCGACAGCGGAATCGCCGCGACGCCCTTTTCGACGGTCAGCCAGCGGCAGAAGGCGGCATCGTCGAGGTCGCTGATCGCCGAGTAGTCGACCAGTTGGAAGTAGCCGCCGGGCACCGGCAGCGGCTTGAGCCGCGTGGTCGACAGTTGCTCGCGAAACCGATCGCGCTTGGCCTGGTAGAACTCGCCCAGGCCCTCGTAGTGCCCGGGCTCGGCCTCGATCATCTCGGCGAACGCCCACTGCGCCGGGGCGAAGCTGCAGAAGCTGTTGTACTGATGGACCTTGCGCAATTCGGCCGACAGCGCCGGCGGCGCGATGCAGTAGCCGATCTTCCAGCCGGTGCAGTGGTAGGTCTTGCCGAAGCTCGACACCACGAAGGCGCGCTCGCGCAACTCGGGGTAGCGCAGGATCGATTCGTGGCGGCGCCCGTCGAACACGATGTGCTCGTAGACCTCGTCCGAGAGCAGCCAGAGCTTGTGCTCGCGCAGCAGCTCGGTCAGGCGCGCGATGTCGTTCGCGTCGAACATCGCCCCGGACGGGTTGTGCGGAGAGTTGATCATCAACAGCCGGGTCTTGGAGGTGACCGCGGCGCGCACCCGGTCCCAGTCGACGGCGAAGGTCTGCGGGTCCAGCGGAACGTGCACGGCGCGGCCGCCGGCCAGGTCGATCGCCGGCTCGTAGCTGTCGTAGCACGGGTCGAGCACGATCACTTCCTCGCCCGGGCGGACCACGGCCTGGACCGCGTCGAAGATCGCCTCGCTGGCGCCGGACACCACGGTGATCTCGCTGTCGGCATCGGGCCGGTGGCCGTAGCAGCGCTCGGTCTTGGCGGCGATGGCCTGGCGCAGGGCCGGGATGCCGGTCATCGGCGCGTACTGGTTCCTGCCGTCCTTCATCGCCCGCGCCAGCGACTCGACCAGGCGCGCCGGCACCTCGAAGTCGGGAAAGCCCTGGCCCAGATTGACCGCCTGGTGCTCGAGGGCGAGCTGCGACATCACGGTGAAGATGGTGGTGCCTACTTTCGGCAGCTTGGTTTCGAGCGTCATGGGCCGGGACGGATCGCGTACGGGGCATCGAGTGTAACGGCGCGGTGTTGCAGGCGGTTAGATCGCATCCGGCGGCAAGCCGTCCGGGTCGACATACCGATATGCATCCGGCCCATTGGACAGCCGCCGATCAACGGGCATTGCACTGTCCGCCCGGGGTCGGGACACTGGCGTCATGCGCGAACTACAAGTCGTCGATGCAGCCGAGCTGGCGGTCGCCTACGCCGCGGCGGACTATGCGGTGGCCCTGGACGGAGACGCGCTGCCCCTGCGGGTCGGCCGCCCGGCCAGGGACCTCGAAGCCTACTGGCCGGCGACACACTATATGTTCGTGACCGCCTGGAACCCGGCCTCCGAACCGCATTCCGACAGCGCCAACCGCGCCGCCGACGAGCGCCTGGTGGCGCGCCTGGATGCGGCCGGGGTGCAGCGCCACGCCGCCTGGGCCGAGGACACCGCCGGCGAATGGCGCGAGCCGGGCTGGTTGCTGGCCGATCTCGACGAGAGCATCGCCCATGCCCTGGCCCGCGACTTCGGCCAGGCCGGAGTGCTGGCCTGGCGCCGCGGCGAACCGGTCCGCCTGCGCATGCTGATCGCCCGCCCGGCCAACGCCGAGCGCTCGGAGTTCACCGACTGGCTCGGCGATTGAGCCCGCCCCGGTCCAGGCCGCGCGGTCCGGCGCGCCCGCGGTCGTCCTCGCGCTCGCCCTCGATCGCGGGATCGATCGCGGGATCGGCGGCGGACTCGCATAAAATGCGCGCTTCGCGACCCGACCGGGCGCCCGCACCCGACCGATGACCTCACCCGAACGTACCGCCCCGCCGCTGTTGCAAGCCCGCGGACTGCGCTTTGCGCGCAACGACGAACCCGTGTTCGGGCCGCTCGACTTCGCCGTCGACGCCGGCGAGGCCTTGCTCGTGCAGGGCGACAACGGCGCCGGCAAGACCACCTTGTTGCGGGTGCTGGCCGGCCTGTTGCGCGCCGACGGCGGCGAGATCGAGATCGACGGCGAGCCGTCCGACCCGGCCCGGCGCGCCCGCGCGATCGCCTACCTCGGCCATCTGCCCGGGCTCAAGGCCGACCTGAGCGCGATGGAAAACCTCGACTTCCTGTGCGGCCTGCAGGGGCGCCGGCGTAGCCAGTTGCCCGAGAACGCCCTGGCCATCGTCGGACTGGCCGGCTACGAGGACGCCCTCGCCCGCCAGCTTTCGGCCGGCCAGAAGAAACGCCTGTCGCTGGCCCGCCTGTGGATGGCGCCGGCGCCGCTGTGGCTGCTCGACGAGCCCTACGCCAATCTCGACCTGGAAGGCATCGAGCTGGTCAATCGCATGGTCCAGGCTCACCTGCGCGAGGGCGGCGCCGCCCTGGTGACCACCCACGGCGCCTACGCCGCGCCGCCGGTGCGCACGCGCATGCTGGTCATGGAGAAGGCGGCATGAGCGCGCGCCAACGCAACCCGAGTCTGGCCGCCGCCACGCCCGGCCTGATCGGCTCGGCCCGCGCGCTGATGGCGCGCGACCTGCGCCTGCTCTGGCGCCGTCGCGGCGACGCCCTGCAGCCGGCGCTGTTCGCGGTGCTGGTGGTGATGCTGTTCGCGCTGGCCCTGGGCGGCGAAAAGCAGGCCCTGGCGAACGTGTCCGGCGCGGTGCTGTGGCTGTCGGCGCTGCTGGCCGGCCTGCTCGCCCTGGACACCCTGTTCCGCGGCGACGCCGAGGACGGCTCGCTGGAGCAATGGATGCTGGCACCGGTGCCGCTGGGCTGGCTGGTCGCGGTGCGTACCTTCATGCACTGGGCCACCACCGCCCTGCCGCTGCTGGTCGCGACCCCGTTCCTCGGCGAGCTGCTGTACCTGCCGCGCGAGCAATTGCCGGTGCTGCTGGCCTCGCTGGCGCTGGGCACGCCGCTGCTGAGTCTGCTCGGCGCGGTGGTGGCCGCGCTGACGGTCGGGATGCGGCGCTCTGGTATCCTGGTGGCCTTGTTGGCGCTGCCGCTGTACGTTCCGGTGCTGGTGTTCGGGGCGGGCAGCGTGGCTCGCTCGGCCCAGGGACTGGACCCGGTTGGCGCGTTGCTGTTGCTGGCCGCCGGCCTGGTGGTCGCCCTGTTGCTGGCGCCGCTGGCAGCGGCCGCGGCGATCCGCATCGCATTGAACTGATCGCAACCAACAGACCTGCGCGGCCGCTCCCGGCCGCGTCCCACCGCTCCAGGCCGCTCGCGACCCAGACACCCAGACCTCGAACGAACCACTGAATGAATCCCCTCGTCCGCTGGTTCCACACACTCGGCTCGCCGCCCTACTTCGACCGCTTCGCCGCGCGCTGGGCGCCGTGGGGCTACGGCCTGGGCCTGCTGGTCATGGCCTGGGGCCTGTACTCGGCGCTGTTCCTGGTGCCGGCCGACTACCAACAGAAGGACAGCTTCCGCATCCTCTATATCCACGTGCCGAGCGCCTGGATGAGCATGGCGGTGTTCGCGCTGATGGCAGTCTATGCCGCGATCGCCCTGGTCTGGCGGATCAAGCTGTGCGAGATCCTGGCGATGGCCTGCGCGCCGATCGGCGCCGGCTTCACCCTCATCACCCTGGCGACCGGTTCGATCTGGGGCAAGCCGATGTGGGGCACCTGGTGGGACTGGGACCCGCGCCTGACCACCGAGCTGATCCTGCTGTTCCTGTATCTGGGCGTGATCGGCCTGTACAACGCCATCGACGACCGCCGCGCCGCCGCGCGCGCCGCCGGCCTGCTGGCGATCGTCGGCGTGGCCTTGCTGCCGGTGATCCGCTACTCGGTGGTGTGGTGGAATTCGCTGCACCAGGGCCAGACCATCAGCCTGCTCGGCAAGTCGAGCATGGACCCGAGCATGATGGCGCCGCTGATCTGGATGATCGTCGGCACCAAGCTGTGGTTCCTCGGGGCGCTGCTGACGCGCGCCCGCGCCGACAACCTGCGCCGCGAACAGGGCAAGGCCTGGGTCGCCGCCCTCGCCGGCGCCGGCAACGAGGGCAGCCGCTAATGGAGTACCAGGAATACATCATCGCCGCGTATGCGGTCTTCGCCATCGTGCTGGGCTGGGAGTTCCTCGCCGGCCGGCTGCAGATCCGCCGCGAGTTGCGCCTGGCGCGCGCGCGCGCGGCCCGCAGCGCAGCACGCAGCCAAACCAGTGAATTGAGCCGATGAATCCCACTCGCCGTCGCCGCCTGCTGTGGGTGGTCGGGCTGGTCGCCGCCGCGGGCGCCGCGACCGCCCTGGTCGCCACCGCGTTGCAGCGCAATGTCGCCTATCTGTACACGCCGAGCGAAATCCTGCGCGGCGAAGCCAGCGAACGCGCGCGCTTCCGCCTCGGCGGCATGGTTGCGGCCGGTTCGTTCAAGCGCACCCAGGGCACCCTGGATTCGCAGTTCCGCGTCACCGACGGCGACGCCGAGCTGGCCGTCGCCTACACCGGCATCCTGCCCGACCTGTTCCGCGAGAAGCAGGCGGTGGTCGCGACCGGCCGCATGCAGGGCGACACCTTCGTCGCCGAGGAAATCCTCGCCAAGCACGACGAGACCTACATGCCGAAGGAAGTCGCCGACAAGATGGGCGCCGCGCACAAGAAGCACGACGTCGCCGCTCCCGGCGGCGCGGAGCCGGCGCGTTGATCGCAGTGATCGCGGCGGCGGCGAGAGCGAATCCCGCCCGCCAGCCTTTTTCGAAGGGCGCAACGGCATGGGTGGGTCATGCATCGCCGGATGAATTGCGCGTCTTCGCCAAAGGCATAGCGGCACTGCCCGTTTCAACGCGTCCCGCTCGTCGTCTCCGTTTATCCGAGGCGGACCGAGGGGGGCTTGCCTTCGCTTCCAGTTCGCCCTACACCTTCTTCGCAGGCGAAGCCCATGCTGCCTGAACTCGGCCAGATCGCGCTGATCCTCGCCCTGCTGATCTCCATCGTGCAGGCCGGCCTGCCGATGCTCGGCGCGCATCGCGGCATCGCCCCGTGGATGGCGGTCGCGCGACCGGCGGCCTACGCGCAGCTGATCCTGGTCGGCTTCGCCTTCCTGATCCTGACCGAGGCCTTCGTCACTCAGGACTTCTCGCTGCGCTACGTCGCCGAGAACAGCAATTCGCTGCTGCCGATGGCGTACCGCTATTCGGCGGTGTGGGGCGCGCACGAAGGTTCCCTGCTGCTGTGGGCGTTGGTGCTGGCGCTGTGGACCGCTGCGGTCGCGCGCTTCTCCAGGGCGCTGCCGCCGCAGGTGATCGCGCGCGTGCTCGCGGTCATGGGCGTGATCAGCGTGGGATTTCTTTCCTTCCTGATCTTCACCAGCAATCCGTTCGCGCGCCTGCTGCCGGCGGTCGCCGAGGGCCGCGACCTCAACCCGCTGCTGCAGGACCCGGGCCTGATCATCCATCCGCCGATGCTGTACATCGGCTACGTCGGCTTCTCGGTGCCGTTCGCCTTCGCCATCGCCGCCTTGCTCGACGGCAGGGTCGATGCGCGCTGGCTGCGCTGGACCCGGCCGTGGACCAATATCGCCTGGGCCTTCCTCACCCTCGGCATCGCCCTGGGCTCGTGGTGGGCGTATTACGAACTCGGCTGGGGCGGCTGGTGGTTCTGGGACCCGGTCGAGAACGCCAGCTTCATGCCCTGGCTCGCCGGCGCCGCGCTGCTGCATTCGCAGGCGGTCACCGAAAAGCGCGGCAGCTTCCGCGGCTGGACCCTGTTGCTCGCCATCGCCGCGTTCTCGCTGTCGTTGCTCGGTACCTTCCTGGTCCGCTCCGGCGTGCTGACCAGCGTGCACGCCTTCGCCGCCGACCCATCGCGCGGCCTGTTCGTGCTGATCTTCCTCGGCATCGTCATCGGCGGCTCGCTGCTGCTGTACGCCTTGCGCGTGCCGTCCGGCGACGGCAACGGCGGCAAGCCGTTCGAACTCAGCTCGCGCGAGACCTTGCTGCTCGCCAACAATCTGCTGCTCGCCACCGCCTGCGCGATGGTCTTGCTCGGCACCTTGTATCCCTTGCTGGCCGATGCGCTCGAGCTCGGCAAGATTTCGGTGGGCCCGCCGTACTTCTCGCTGATGTTCGTGCTGCTGATGGCGCCGCTGGTATTGCTGCTGCCGTTCGGCCCCCTGTTCCGCTGGCAGCGCGAGCAGCCCTCGCGGCCCTTGGCGATGCTGCTGCCCTGGGCTGGCCTCGCCCTCGGCGCGGCCATCGCCGCGTACTTCCTCGCGCCGCAGGGACCGTGGAAGGTCGCGGCCGGCGTCGGCGGCGCGGTCTGGGTCGCGGCCGGCACCTTGCGCTTCGTATGGACGCGCGTGCGCGGCAACGGCACCCGCTACACCGCCGAGATGCTCGGCATGACCCTGGCCCACCTCGGCGTCGCCGTGTTCCTGGTCGGCGCCCTGCTGGTCGAAGGCCTCAGCGTCCAGCGCGAAGTCGCGCTGGCGCCGGGCAAGAGCCTGGACCTCGGCCGCTACCAATTCCGCTTCGACAGCGTCGACCATCGCGTCGGGCCCAACTACGAAGCCGACTACGGCACCGTCACCGTGTTCGACGGCGACGAGGTGCTCGCGGTCATGCATCCGGAAAAGCGCGCTTACGCCAGCGGCGGCCAGGTCATGACCGAGGCGGCGATCGAGCGCGGCATCACCCGCGATCTGTATGTCGCCCTCGGCGAATCGCTCGGCGACGGCGCCTGGGCGGTGCGCGTGCACATCAAGCCGTTCGTGCGCTGGGTCTGGCTGGGCGCGCTGCTGATGATGCTCGGCGGTTTCGTCGCCGCGGCCGACCGGCGGTTCCGGGTCAAGGCCGATAATCGCGAGGCCGACAGTCGCGACGCCGACGCGCGCCAGCCCGGCGAACCTTCGCCCGAGCCGCAGCCGGCGACCGCCGCGGTCGCAGGATCCATTGCAGGAGAACAGGCATGAATACCCCCGCCCCGCGCGGCAACAACAGCCGCTGGTTGCCGTTGGCGGTATTCGCTGCGTTGGCCGTGCTGCTCGCCGCCGGCGTCTGGCTGAGCCGCAAGCCCAACCGCGAGGCGCTGCCGTCGCCGTTGATCGGCAAGCCGGCGCCGACGTTCTCGCTGCCGGTGCTGCACGAGGCCGGCCGCCTGCTCTCGTCCGACGACCTGCGCGGCGAGCCTTACCTGCTGAACGTCTGGGGCAGTTGGTGCCCGGCCTGCCGCGACGAGCACCCGGTGCTGACCCGGTTCGCCGAGACCAAGCGCGTCCGGGTGATCGGTTTCAACTGGAAAGACGAACACGCCGACGCGCTGCGTTGGCTGGAGCAGTTCGGCAATCCGTATTGGGTCGTGGTCACCGACTACGAAGGCAAGTCGGCGATCGATTGGGGCATCTACGGCGCCCCGGAAACCTTCCTGGTCGACGGGCGCGGCATCGTGCGCTGGAAGTTCGTCGGCCCGCTGACCGACGCGACCATCCGCGACGAGTTGCTGCCCAAGCTGGCGGAAGTCGAGAAGGCGCGATGAGCGGCCGCGGCAAGATCGAATCCCCCCTCCCCTCCTTTTTCGAAGGGGGGACCTGTACGGGCTCGTTCGCTGCATCGGCCTCATCCGATAGCCTCCCTCCTTTGAAAAAAACGGGCCGGAGGGGAGTTGCCTTCCTCGCCCGATCGCTGCGCCGCATCACGAGCCGCGTCGGGTTCGCGCTGCTGCTGGCCCTCGCCGTCTCCGCGCCGGCGACCGCGCAGCCGGCCAACGACCCGGTGCCGCTGAGCTTCAACGACAGCGGCGAGGAACGGCGTTTCCACGCCCTCGTCGCCGAGCTGCGCTGCGTGATGTGCCAGAACCAGTCGCTGGCCGATTCCAACGCCCAGATCGCCCACGATCTGCGCCGCGAAGTGCTGGATCTCATGCGCCAGGGCAAGGACGACGCCGAAATCAAGCAGTTCCTGGTCGCGCGTTACGGCGAGTTCGTGCTGTACCGGCCGCAGGTCGAATCCAAGACCTGGTTGCTGTGGTTCGGCCCGGCCCTGCTGCTGGTGGCCGGCGGCTTCGTGGTGGCGCGCATCGTGCGCCAGCGCAGCGCGGCGTCGACGCCCGCGCCGAACGACGACGAGCAAGAGTGGTGACGGCCGTGGCGATGGGCTCGACCTCGATGACGATGTTCGCGATCGCCGGCGCGACGCTAGTGGTGTTCGCGCTCGGGTTCGCCCTGTATCCGCTGTGGCGCTCGCGGCCGTGGCTCGGCGCCGGCGTCGGCGTGGCGCTGGCGGCGGTGACCGCGGCGCTGTACCTCGCGATCGGTACGCCGGCCGCGCTCGATCCGCAGCAGGTCAAGGCGCCGCAGACCCTGGCCGAGGCGGTGACTCAACTCGAAGTCGAACTGGAACGCGACCCCAACCAGATCGAGGGCTGGCGCCTGCTCGCCAGCGCCTACACCGCCCAAGGCCTGCACGAAAAAGCCCGCGATGCCTATGCGCGCGCGGTCAAGCTCGCCCCCGACAACCCCGACCTGCTCGCCGAAGCCGCCGAGGCGCGCGCGCTGGCGACGCCCGACCGGCGTTTCGACGCCGAGGCGGTGGCGATGCTGCAACACGCTCTGAAGCAACAGCCGATGCATCAGCGCGCGCGCTGGTTCCTCGGCATCGCCCAACGCCAGGCCGAGCAGCCGGCCGAAGCGGCCAAGACCTGGGAACCGTTGCTCGCCGTGGTCGATCCGCGCACCGCCGCGAGCCTGCTCGAACAGATCAACGGCGCGCGCCTGGAAGCCGGGCTGGAACCGATGCAGGCACCGGCGCCGGCCCAGGCTGCCGCCGCGGGTCCCGGCCTCACCGTCAAGGTCAGCCTGGCGCCGGCGCTGGCGGCGAAACTGCCGGCCGATGCCAGCGTGTTCGTGCTCGCCCGCCAGACCAGCGGCGCGCCGATGCCGGTCGCGGTCGAGAAACTCGCGGCCAAGGACTTCCCGATCGAAGTCCGGCTGGACGACGGCGACAGTCCGATGCCGACCATGAAACTGTCCCAGCTCGCGCAGGTGCAGGTGCTCGCCCGCGTTTCGGCTTCCGGCAACGCGATCCCGCAGCCCGGCGACTTCGCCTCCGCGCCGACCACCGCGCGCGTGGCCGACAACGACACGGTCGAGATCTTGATCGACCGCGTGGTCGAATGAGCGCGGCCGGGTCGGTCGCCGACCGATCCGGACCGGTTCGTCCACGTGCGAAACGCGGCCTGCGGCGCGATCGGAACGAGCGCATGACCGCACAAGCGATGCGGCTGCGACGCATGCCGAAACTATGCTTTAGGCTGCACGGCGACCGGCGCGGGCGAACGGAACAGGCGAGTCTCGCCGACCTCCGCAGCCCGCTCGGTGCTTCCCCTCCGACCCCATGGACACCGGCCCCCGGCCGGCCAGACGAGCGCAAGGCATGACCGAATTCATACCGCCCGGCACCCGCCACATCGACCTGCCCTCGCCGTTTCCGATGAGGCGCGGCGGCGCGCTGCACGGCGCCCGCATCGCTTACGAAACCTGGGGCGAGCTCAACGCCGCGCGCGACAACGCCATCCTGATCGTCACCGGCCTGTCGCCCGACGCGCACGCCGCGGCCAATGCCGGCAATCCGGAACCGGGCTGGTGGGAGGCGATGCTCGGCCCGGGCAAGCCGATCGACAGCGACCGCTGGTTCGTGGTCTGCGTGAACTCGCTCGGCAGCTGCAAGGGCTCGACCGGTCCGGCGTCGGTTAACCCGGTCACCGGCGAGCTGTACCGCCTCGAATTCCCCGAACTGTCGATCGAAGACGGCGCCGATGCCGCCGCCCACGTGGTGCGCGCGCTCGGCATCGAGCGCCTGGCCTGCGTGATCGGCAATTCGATGGGCGGCATGACCGCACTGGCGTTGCTGATCCGTCACCCGGGCCTGGCGCGCAACCACATCAACATCTCCGGCGCGGCCCGCGCGCTGCCGTTCTCGATCGCGATCCGCTCGTTGCAACGCGAAGCGATCCGGCTGGACCCGCAGTGGAACCAGGGCCGTTACGACGACGCCCACTACCCCGAATCGGGCATGCGCATGGCGCGCAAGCTCGGTGTCATCACCTATCGCTCGGCGCTGGAATGGGACGGCCGCTTCGGCCGCGTGCGTCTGGACTCCGACCGCGCCGACGACGAGCCGTTCGGGCTCGAGTTCGAGGTCGAGAGCTACCTGGAAGGCCACGCGCGCCGCTTCGTGCGCCGCTTCGACCCCAACTGCTATCTGTACCTGAGCCGGTCGATGGACTGGTTCGACCTGGGCGATTACTGCGGCCAGACCCTCGCCGACAATGATGAACAGGTGCGCCTCGGCCTGGCCGCGATCCGGGTCGAGAAGGCCCTGGCGATCGGCGTCCAGACCGACATCCTGTTCCCTCTGCAGCAACAGCAGGAAATCGCCGACGGCTTGCGCGCCGGCGGCGCCGATGCGCGCTTCCTGCCGCTGGAATCGCCGCAGGGCCACGACGCCTTCCTGGTCGACATCGGCCGGTTCGGGCCGGCCGTGGCCGGATTCCTCGCCGAGCTGCGGGGACGCTAGGACGGACGTAGAATGGACCGCATGAACGCCACCGACACCCTGCCCGACCTCGACTTCCCCGGCCACGACAAGCTGGTCGCCGCCATCGACGACGCCGTCGCCTGCGGCGACGAGCACGCGGTCACCGCGGCCTTGCGCAACACCTTGTGCAAGATGATCCGCGACCGCGACGTGCACCTGCCCCAATGCGTGTTCGATCCGATCGACGATCACTACGCCCGGCGCGAGATCTACCGCAGCCCGCAGCTCGGCTACAGCGTCGTGGCGATGACCTGGGGGCCAGGCCAGGGCACGCCGATGCACGACCACAGCGGCCTGTGGTGCGTCGAAGGCGTGTGGGACGGCGAGCTCGAAATCACCCAGTTCGAACTGCTGGAACGCAACGGCGAGAACTTCCGCTTCCGCGCCGCCGGCGGCATGCACGCCGGCCCCGGCAGCGCCGGCAGCCTGATCCCGCCGCACGAATACCACACCATCCGCAACGCCAGTAACGACTCGGTCGCCGTGTCCCTGCACATCTACAAGGCGCCGATGGAAGCCTGCTCGATGTTCGAGCCGCGCGACGGCGAATGGTTCCGCCGCGTCGACAAGTCGCTGGAAACCGACGAAGCGGCCTGAGCCGCCCGGCGCTGCGCGCGGGCCCACGTTCGCATCGTGCGCAGGCCCGATGAGCGGCGCGCAGACGCGCCGTCGTCCCGTCATGGCGCCGCAAACAACCGGCTTACGGCCCATGCCGGCGCGGTCGACAACGCGTAGCATTCGCCGCGTTCTGCTTGCCTCTCTCAGCCGCCGCCCGGAGACCAGACGATGCTGACCGACCTGTTGCTCGCCGCTACCCACCACCTGCTGGTGTTCGCCCTGGTGTCGATGCTCGTCGTCGAATCGATCCTGCTGCGCGGTCCGATCGACGGCGGCGTGCTGCAGCGCCTGGCCCGGCTCGACGCCGGCTATGGCGGCTGCGCCGGCCTGTTGTTGCTGATCGGCCTCGGCCGCGTGTGGTACGGAGTCAAGGGCCACGATTTCTACCTGCACAACCCCTGGTTCCACGCCAAGCTCGGTGCCTACGTCCTGGTCGGCCTGCTGTCGATCCTGCCGACCGTGCGCTTCCTGCGCTGGCGCAAGGCCCTCTCGTTCAACCCGGGCTACCTGCCGGACGCCGGCGAAGTCGCGAAGATGCGCGGCCTGGTGCGTTTCGAACTGGTCCTGATCGCCGCGATCTTCGTGCTGGCCGCGGCGATGGCGCGCTACGGCGGTTTTTGAAGAACGCAACCGCGCCGAAGCCGGCGACCGGGCAAAAACAAAGGGCCTAGCCTTGCGGCTAAGCCCTTGTTTTTTATTGGTGCCGGAGGTGGGACTCGAACCCACACGCTTTTAAGGGCGGCGGATTTTGAGTCCGCTGCGTCTACCGATTCCGCCACTCCGGCAGCGGACGCGCAGTATACCCAGGCAATCGCTCCGCGTCTGCACGTCTCGAGGGTGTCGGGAGCGAGCCAGCCGGATGGGCTGGACCCGGGCGGCGCGAAGTCCGATGGCCACCCGGGCGGTGGTGGATCCGGCTTCGGCTTGACCTTTGTGACCAAAGCAGCAACAACAGCAAATCCCTCTGTCGCTTTTCCAAAGGGGGACGAGCACGGGCTGATCCGTGGCAACCGCTATCGCAGAACAACACGGCTTGGCCGTGGCGACAGCAAACGCAAGCGGCGCCGGCTTGTTCGCAGCGGCGACGATCTCTACCTAGCGTCTTCCTGGAAGAGAAGGCCGGGTGGGCCGTCTCCTCCACCGCACCGGCCTGCGACTAATTCGGCTCGCCGCCCTCGTCGTCGGCCGCCAGCGCCACCGCCATCGAGGCGCTCGCGGCTTCGCTGGTTTCGAGCGGTTCCGCCACCGGCTCAGGGCGTTCCGCCACGCGCATCCGCGCCGCCTGCCAGGCGGTCACGGTGCATCGGATGGCGGCGGCGGTTGCGAGCATGGGATCAGTTTTCTGAATGAGATCGACCACAGCCCAGGCATCGCCGGGTAGGGCCGCGACGGCCGGACGAAGGCCGCGACAGCAGGCCGCCACAAGGACATTGCGGCTCCAGTCCGCGCTCCCAGCGCCACAGACGCCAGAATGAATACATCATCATCGTGAAGCCGGCGCATACGCTGCCGAGCTGCAACGATCGTGCGATCGGTGCGAACGCCGCACCGGCGGGCGTATCGCCCAGTTCCAGCAGTACCGTACCGGCCGCGATGCCGCCGGCGGCGATCACCAGCGCCGGCGCGAACAATTGCAGCAACATCCTGGCACCACGATTCATCGAGAGCTCTCCCCTTCTGCGCCCGGTAGCAGAACGTGGAGCGATCTCAGCCGATGAGACGATGGCCAGAATATGGCCAGCTTCGCGGCGACGCCCCTGCCATTCGTCGTGGCGGCGCTGCGACGCTTGGCGCTTGCGCAACGCCGCCGGCCGTGAGCAATCCGGCGCTGCGGTCAGGGCTAGAATGGCGCGATGTGCCTGATCGCCCTCGCCTGGCAACACCACCCTCGTTATCGCCTGGCCTTGATCGCCAACCGCGACGAGGCCCATCAGCGCCCGACCGCGCCGGCCGGGCCCGACCCCGACAGTCCCGAGGTGTACGGCGGCCGCGACCTGCTGCAGGGCGGCAGTTGGCTGATGGCCTCGAGCGCCGGCCGCTTCGCCGCGGTCACCAACGTCCGCGCCGGGCTCAATCCGGAGGTCGCACCGCGCTCGCGCGGCGGCCTGGTGCGCGGGTTCGTGCGCGATCGCGTCGGCGCGGCCGACTATCTGGAAACCTTGCGTGCCGACGCGGCCGGGTTCGGCCGCTTCAACCTGTTGCTATGGGACGGCGCGGCCTTGATGTTCGCCAGCAATCATCCGCGGTTCCTCGCCGAGCCGGTCGCGCCCGGCGTGCATGCGATGTCGAACGGCGCCTTCGATGCGCCGTGGCCGAAGAGCACCCACGCCACCCGCGCCTTGTCGTCGTGGCTGGATTCGTCGGCGTCGACCGCGCCGCAGTCCGGCACCGATCAACTGGGCATGCTGTTGTCGGCGCTCGCCGACAGCACGCCCGCGCCCGACGCCGCCCTGCCCGATACCGGCGTGGGCCTGGAACTCGAACGCATGCTGTCGCCGCCGTTCGTGCTCGGCGAGCGCTACGGCACGCGTTGCAGTACGGTGGTGTTGATCGATGAAGATTCGATCGCCTTCGTCGAGCGGCGCTTCGGCCCGAACGGCGCGCCCGCCGGCGAATCGGCGACCCTGCTGCCGTTGTCGCGGCGCGATTGAGCCGCAATCGGATACGCCGACCAGGCTCGAACGAGCACGCTGCCTAGCGTGCGCGCATGAACCAGACATGAGAAGACCCGGGCCTTCGAGATGTTCCTCGGGTGTCCGGGTCTTCCGTATCGGAGCGATTGCATTGGACTTTCGCCCGTTGCTTGTTCTCCGATGGGCGTAGGTTAACGCCGCCGGCGTTACCGGCCGGTCAAATTTTCGTAAGCCCAGCCTGGCGCCGCCTGTTCAGGGCGTAGTGCTGTTACTAGGAACTAGGAACTAGGAACTAGAAACGAGTAACCAGTAACGAGTAGTGAGTAGGAACCGGCCCGGAGCTCCACTAGTTACTAGTTCCTCACTCCTAGTTCCTCGCTCCTAGTTCCTCACTCCTCGCTCCTCACTACTAATTCCTCGCTCCTAGCCCAAGGCCACCAACCCCGCCCAGTCTGGGCGTAGCGGTCGGCAGCGCGCTCGAACCGGTTGCGTACGCTGACGCCGCCGCACAGCAGGTACAGCGGCACGAACAACGGGCCCAGCACCATGTACTGATAGACGTGGGCGCGCTCGTGATCGGCGAGCAGGATCGGCGGCTCGTCGCCGTGGCCGGCGTCGTGGGCATAGGTGAAGCACGGCGAATCCAGACTGTCGCCGGTGTGCAGGATGACGTTGCCGAGAGTGATCGCCCCGCCCGGGCCCCACGGCCAGTGCTGGAACACCAGGGCCAGGTCGCTGCGGCGCAAGCGCAGGCGCGCGCCGAACGGCATGCCGACGACGCCGGCGAGCAGGCCCAGGACCGTGACCGGCGAGGTCCAGAGCATGCCGAGCGCGCCGCCGGCGATTCGCACGAAGCCAGCCAGTCAGCAACCCTCTTCCGACATCAGCAGCCACAGGATCAAATACGCCAGCGCGACCGGCAGCAGGAAGGTGGCCAGGGCGAGGACGACGAAAACGCCGCGCACCAGCACCGGATTCCACTGCAACCGCAGGGCGATGCCGCCGCAGACGCCGGCGATCATGCGGTCGTGGCGCGAGCGGCAGAAGGTTCGCGTGGTGCTGCTCATCCGGGCGTACTCCGGGGTTCCTGCGGGCCCGGAATCAGTCTAACGCGTCAGGGTGATGGCGTCGTCGCCGGCTTGCGCAGCTGAACGAGACGAGCCTTGAGCCAGGCGGCCGAGGGCACCGGCTGGGCACCGCCGCAGCGGACCCGGTAGGCCTGGCCGCTGAGGCTGCTTTCGCTGGCCGCACGTTCGATGAACAGCTCGGCGGTGTCGGCCAGCCCGCGCTTGCGCAGGTAGGCCAGTTTCTTGCGCAGATGCGCCTGGGCGGCCTGGGCGTCGTGCCAGCTGCCGTTGCGCTCGAACTGGCAGGAGGAACTGCCCAGCGCCCGGATCAGTTGCTCGATCTCGCGCTCGGCCTGGGCCGACGGCGCGGCCCGGGCGGTGCTCATACTGGCGAGCAGGCCGGCGAGCAGGACCGCCGTAGCCAGCGACCCGATGAAGGGACGGGCCCAAAGGCTGGCGAATGAGCTGCGGGAGCGGGCGATGTGCATGCCGGGAATTAAAGCTTACCCAGCCAAGTGCCGACCACATCGACCCAAATGTCGTAGCCGCTGCGGTTCATGTGCAGGGCGTCTTCCAGGAACAGCTCCGGCCGCGGGGCGCCGGAGGCCTGCAACATCGGTGTGTAAACGTCGAGATAGTCCACGCCCTTCGCCCGCTGCGCGTAGGCGCGCACCAGCGCGTTCGCCTCGCGCACCTGCGGCAGCAAGGACGCGCGCGAAGGGCTGGGCTTGATCGAGATGAAGCCGATCCGCGCCTGCGGCGCGTCCGCCCGCACGCGCTCGACGAAGGCGACGAAATCCTCGCGCACCTGCGCCGGCGTGCGGCCTTCGTGCAAATCGTTGTCGCCGGCATAGAAAACCACCGCGCGCGGTTGATACGGGGTGACGATGCGATCGGCGTAATGGAGCGAATCGTAGACGCGCGAACCGCCGAAACCGCGATTGATGATGGCCACGCCGGGGAAGTCCGTGTCCAGGCTTCGCCACAGGCGGATCGAGGAACTGCCGACGAAGACGATGCTGCCGGGCCGGCGGCGGACCACCGCGTCTTCGCGCTCGAAGGCCTGGATGTCGGGTTCCCAGCGGCTGGAATCGGCAGCGGCGGGAGCGGTTCGTACAGCGGCCGGAACCGCGGCGGCCGTCGCGGCCTCGGGTGCCGGCGCGGTGCTGGCGCAGGCGCAAAGCAGGGCCAACAGCAAGGGAAGCAGGATGCGGCGCATGGGCGTTCTCTGACTGGCGAGTGGCCGAGACTAAACGTCCCGGCGTTACGATGCATCCGGCAGTGCGGGTGCGTGGTGGCTCTTGCCCTCCCCCGGCCCTCTCCCGCAAGCGGGAGAGGAAGCGGTTCGCGTGCGTGGCGAGGCGCACTCAGCGGCTGCGGCGCCGCCGTTCTGACCCGCTTCAGCGCGAGCGCTGCGCCAGCCAGTCGTGGATCGCCTGCGGCACTTCGCGCTGGGCGCGGCCGGACACGTAGATGCCGATGTGGCCGCCACGGAACGACAATTCCGAGTAGTCCTCGGTGCCGACCAGCTTGGCCAGCGCGCGCGACGCGGCCGGCGGCACCAGATGGTCTTGTTCGGCGAAGATGTTCAGCACCGGCATGCCGATATAGGCCAGGTCGACCGCGCGGCCGCCGATGTCGATGCCGCCGTTGACGAAGCCGTTGCCCTGGTAGAACTGCTTGATGAACTGACGGAAGGCTTCGCCGGCCTGGTCGGGCGAGTCGAAGATCCATTTCTCCATACGCAGGAAATCCTCGAGCGCGCGCTTGTCGTCGAGGATGTCGATCAGGCCGACGTATTTCTGCACGAACAAGCGCCACGGCTTCAAGGTGAGGTAGCACCAGTTCATCACGTCGGCCGGGACGTTGCCGAGGGTGTCGACGAACTGGTCGATGTCCAGGCCGCGGGTCCAGTTCGACAGCATGTTGTCGTCGGTGTGGAAATCCACCGGCGTGACCATGGTGATCAGGTTGCGGACCTTGTTCGGGTTCAGGGCCGAGTAGCACAGCGAGAACGCGCCGCCCTGGCAGATGCCGAGCAGGTTGATCGCGTCCATGCGGTACTCGCGGCGCAGGTGGTCGACCGCGCCGCCGAGGAAACGCTGGATGTAGTCCTCTAGCTCGAGGTAGCGGTCGGAGCGGTCCGGATAGCCCCAGTCGAGGATGTAAACGTCTTCGCCGCGTTCGAGCAAGCCGCGCACGATCGACTTGTCGGCCTGCAGGTCGACCATATAAGGGCGGTTGACCAGGGCGTAGGCGATCAGCAGCGGCACCTTCGCGGTCGGCGCCTTGTCGCCGCGGAAGCGGTACAGCACGACCTTGCCGTCGCGCCAGACTTCCTCGCGCGCGGTCGCGCCGTAGTCGATGTCGCCGACCTGGTGCAAAGACTCCAGTCCGGCGCGCAATTTGTTCTGCGCCTGCATCGCTTCCTGGGCCAGGGATTCGGCGCTGAAATTGATCGGTGCGGTCATGTCAGCGCGCCTTCTTGTTGGCCTGGGCCGGCTTCACCGCGGCGGCGTCGGGCCGCGCCGGCGGCTGCGGGCGGGCGATCGCGGCCTTCTTCGCCGGATTGGGCTTGCCCGCGGCGACGGCGGCCGACTTGCTGGCGGTGGCCGCGCCGGCCTGGGCCGCGCGCGGCTTGACGATTTTCTTCGGCGCCGGCTTGGCGGACTTCGCCGCAGATTTCTTCGCCGCGGGCCCGGCGGCCGGTTGCGCCTGCGCGCGCGGCGCGTCCGCGGCCCGGCGCGGCGCTTCGTTCGCGCCCGACGAGCGCGATTGCTGCACCTCGTCGCGCAGCCTGCGCAGCTCGCGTTCGAGTTGAACGATCTTGCGATGCGCGGCATCGATCTCGGTACGGGTCGGGATGCCGAACGTGCCGCTGGCCTGCTCGATCTCCTTCTGCACGCCGGCACGCAGACGCATCTGCGAATTCACCAGCGCCGCATAGGCGTCGCGGAAGCGCGGCGACAAGGCGATCTGCGCATAAGCCTCTTCGGCGGCATCGATCCACAGGTCGAACAAGGCGCGCGCGCTGCTGATCTGGCGGCCCGGCTCGCTGCGCTCGGCCAGCTTGTCCTCGAAGCGCGCGAATGCGTCTTGCCCGGCTTCGGCCATCAACGCGTTATAGGCCTGGCTCTGCTTCTGGTAGTCCATGTGCGCCTGGGCCAGCGCCTGCAGGCGCTCCTGGTGCTCGCGGGCGAAACCGAACGCCGGCAGGCCGAAGATCGATTGGCCTTGGCCCTGCAGGCGCTCCAGGTAGGGCGCGATCTGCTCGACCCAGCGCGACAAGTCCTGCTGGCCCGGGCCGCGCATCGCCCCGAACACGTCGGCGAACGGGTTGGCGGCATCGCCGCCGAGGGCGCGCTTCCAGGCGCCTGCGATGTCGCCGGCCGAGGCGTCGCTGCCGGCGAACTGCGCCGCGAGTTTCTGGATTTCGCCGAACCATCCGCGCGCCTGGCTGTTGAAACGGTCCAGGGTCTCGTCGGCCTGCGGGCTCGCGCCCTTGGCCAGTTGCGACCACCAGTTCACCGCCTCGTTCCAACCCGGTACCGACGGCTGCGCAGGCTGCGCGCCGGCGCCGCGCATCATCTGCCCCCATGCGCTCCAGTACTGTCGCGCCAGCGCGTCCAGGTCGGGGCCGGCGCCGAAATCGCCGGGATTAGTCGAGCCGAAACCGAAATTCGCCATCGCCGCCTCCATGATTTGACCCGATCATAGCAACGGCCTGTTGCCGCGCGCTGCATGTTCGCCGCGCTGGCGCGAACGGCTCGGCACTTCGATCGGCCGCGATGCGCAAACTGCGCGCGGCTACGCGGTCGGCCCGGGCTTGGGTATGCTTGCGGCACATTCAGGCAAGGAGCCACTCGTGGCCATTGGCGAGTATTCGCAGATCTACCGCGGCAAGCGCATCGTGAATTTCAGCATGGGCGACACGCCCGCCGGCGGCGACGTCGTCTACCGCCTCCACCAGGATTACGACAGCGCCGAAAGCCAGGGCGACCTGCTCGCCAGCCTGCTGTCGCAGGTCGAACCGGGCGGGCTCGAAGCCCTGGTCATCGGTCCCTGGAGCGAAGCCCACGACGAAGGCCCGTCGGGCTATCTCGACCTGCTGATCGAACGCCGCGCCGAACTGCCCGCGCTCAAGGGCCTGTTCGTCGGCGACATGACCTACGAAGACTGCGAGATCTCCTGGATCATCCAGACCTCGTACAACGCCCTGCTCGCCGCCTACCCGGCGCTGGAATCGCTGCGCATCCGCGGTTCCAGCGGCCTGGAGCTGCTAGCCTTCGAACACGAGCACCTGCAGGAGCTGGCGATCGAATGCGGCGGCCTGCCCTCGAAGATCGTCGACGCTCTCGCAGGCTCCAAGCTGCCGGCCCTGCGCCACCTCGAACTGTGGCTCGGCGACGACAACTACGGCTACGACGGCGACCTGGCGACCTACCAGCGCCTGTTCACCGCGATCCAGCCCGAGCGCCTGCGTTATCTGGGCCTGCGCAACGCCAGCATCAGCGACGAGCTCGCGGTATGGCTGGCCGCGCAACCCTGGCTCGGCGGTCTGCAGACTCTCGACCTGTCGCTGGGCACCATCGGCGATATCGGCGCGCAGGCGCTGTTCGAAAGCCCCAACCTCGGCAGCATCGAGCGGATCAACCTGAGCCATCACTACATCTCGCCGGAATGGCAGGCCAAGCTCGCCAGCCTGCCCTGCGAGGTGGTCCTCGACGAGCACGAAGACGAGGACGACGGCGAACGCTACGTCGCAGTCGCCGAGTAAGCCGTGCCCGCCGCCTCCTGGCTGCTGTTCGGCCCGCGCGCCAGCCGCCGGGTCCAAGGGCTGCAGCAGGCCTTGCGCGAGCGCGGCCTGGCCGCGGCCGAGGTCATCGACTACCAGGCCCTGCTGAGCGCACCGGAACGCGCCGCCGAGGCGATCGCCGGCCATCGCGGCGCCCTGGTCAAGCTCGAATCGCCCGGCGAAGCGCCGGCCTTGCACGCCGCCCTGGTCGAACGCGGCTGGGATCGGCTCGGCGCGCCCGGCCCGGCGCCGCAACCGCTCGCACATGGCGAACTCGCCTACCAGCATTACTGGTACGCCGGCTTCGCCGATCTGCTGCGCGCGCTGCCGGCCGATGCGGCTTACCTCAACTCTCCCGACGACATCGCCTGCATGAGCGACAAGCTGGTCTGCCAGCAGCGCTGCATCGCCGCCGGGGTCGAGGCGCCGCCGTTGCTCGGTCCGATCGACGGCTACGAAGACTTGCGCGAACGTTTGCGCGATACCGGCTGCGACCAGGCCTTCGTCAAGGCGCGCTACGGTTCCTCGGGCGCCGGCGTGTTGGCGTATCGGCGCAATCGCGCCGGCCGCGAGATCGCCTACGGCTCGGCCGAGCTGGTCGAAAGCGGCGGGCAAGTCCGCGTGTTCAATTCGCTGCGCCCGCGCCGCTACACCGCCGCCCGCGACATCGCCCGCCTCGTCGACCTGCTCGCCGTGCAAGGCGCCTACGCCGAGCGCTGGATCGCCAAGCCGCGCGCACCCGATGCGCACGGCGGCCATTACGACCTGCGCGTGGTCGCGCTCGACGGACAGGCCCGGCACCGCGTCGCCCGGGTCAGCCGTGGGCCGCTGACCAACCTGCACCTGGGCAACCGCCGCGGCGCGCCGGAAGCCTGGTTCGACTGCACCGCGATGCAAGCGCTCGAAGCCGCGACCGCGCGCGCCGCCGGCGTGTTCCCGCGCAGCCGCATGATCGGCTTCGACCTGATCCTGCGCGAGCGCCGCAGTTGGCTGCTCGAAGCCAACGCCTTCGGCGACCTGTTGCCGAACCTGCTGTGGCAGGGCCGCGGCACCTACGACGATCAGGCCGCGCTGACGCCCTCGCCGCACACCACGACCGGCCCGCAACGAAGCCTCGCCCATGCCTGATGTCCTGCCCGACATGAACGCCATCGTCGGGGATCACGACTTGGTCCTGATCACCCTCGACACCTTGCGCTACGACGCCGCCCAGGCCTGTTTCGAACGCGGCGAACTGCCGGTGCTCGGGCCGTACCTGCCGCCGGGCGGCTGGGAGCGCCGGCACACGCCGGCCAGCTTCACCTATGCCGCGCACGCGGCGTTCTTCGCCGGCTTCCTGCCCACGCCGGCCGCGCCCGGCCCGCATCCGCGCCTGTTCGCGCTCGACTTCGAAGGCAGCGAAACCACCGTGGCGGGCACCTATGTGTTCCGCGACCGCGCCGACATCGTCTCCGGCCTGCATGACGCCGGCTATCGCACGATCTGCGTCGGCGGAGTCGGCTTCTTCAACAAGCGCAACCCGCTCGGTTCGCAACTGCCGGGCCTGTTCGACGAGAGCCACTGGGAGCCGGGTTTCGGCGTCGCCGCGATCGACTCCACCGAGCGCCAGGTCGCCCTGGCCTGCGCGCGCCTGCGCAGCGAGGACCTGCGCGATACCCGCTGCTTCGTCTTCATCAACGTCTCCGCCCTGCATCAACCCAATCGCCACTACCTCGCCGGCGCCGGGCGCGACGGCTACGACAGCCATTGCGCCGCGCTGCGCTATGTCGATGCCGCGCTGGCGCCGTTGTTCGCCGCCCTGCGCGAACGCGGGCGCGCCTTCGTCATCGCCTGCTCCGACCACGGCACCGCCTACGGCGAGGACGGCTACCACGGCCACCGCCTCGCCCACGAAGTGGTGATGACCGTGCCCTACGCGCATTTCATACTCACGCCATGACCGCTCCCCTTGCTTCGCCCGGCCTCGCCGACCTGCTCAACTTGCCGCCCTACCAGGCGTACTCGTATTCCTACCCGCACAAGACCGCCTATCGCCCGATCCAACCGGCGCAGCCCTTGTCGCAGTTGTGGGCCGGCGAACGCCGCGATGCCTTGTTCCTGTACCTGCACATCCCGTTTTGCTCCTACCGCTGCGGCTTCTGCAATCTGTTCGCGCTGGCGCGGCCGGAACCGGCCAAGGTCGACGCCTATCTCGTCCAGATGGAGCGGCAGTTGCAGGTCACCGCGCAGGCGCTCGGCGATCACCGTTTCGTGCGTTTCGCGCTCGGCGGCGGCACCCCGACCTATCTCGACGTCGACCAGTTGCGCAGGGTATTCGCGATGGTTGGGCGCCACGCCTCGATCGACCTGAAGACCACGCCGGCCGGCATCGAGGTGTCGCCGGAAACCGCCGATGCCGACAAACTGGAGGTCTGCCGCGAAGCCGGCATCGACCGGGTCAGCATGGGCATCCAGAGCTTCAGCGATGCCGAGGTGCGCTCGCTGGTGCGGCCGCAGCAGCGCGAGGTGGTCGAACGCGCGATCGCGACGATCCGCGGGCAGGGCTTCCCGATCCTCAACCTCGATCTGATCTACGGCATCGCCGGGCAGACGGTGGCGAGTTTCCTCGCCTCGATCGACAGCGCGCTGAGGCACCGGCCCGAAGAAATCTATCTGTATCCGCTGTACGTGCGGCCGCTGACCGGCCTGGGCCGGATCGAGGCCAAGGCCGGCGCCCGGCCCGGTTTCGCCCTGCAACCCGAACCCCTGGACACGCGCCTGGCGCTGTACGAGGCCGGCCGCGACCATCTGCTAGCCGCCGGCTACACCCAGGTTTCGATGCGCATGTTCCGCGCCCCGCATTCGCCGGACATCGCCGCGCCGCTCTACTGCTGCCAGAGCGACGGCATGGTCGGGGTCGGCTGCGGTGCGCGCTCGTACACCGGCACCCTGCACTACTCCAGCGAGTACGGCGTGGCCCGGCGCAGCGTCGCCGAGATCCTCGACCACTACCTCGCCCGCGACCCGGCCTCGTTCGCCCATGCCGACTACGGCATCGAGCTCGACGACGACGAACGCCGGCGCCGCCACGTCATCCAGTCCCTGCTGATCCGTCCGGGCCTGGACCGCGACGACTACCGCCGCCGGTTCGGCGCCGACTGCCTGGACGACCTGCCGCAGTTGCGCGACCTGCTCGATCTCGGCCTCGCCCGCGGCGACGCGGCCCTGCTCGCCCTGACCGACGCCGGCCTCGCCCGCGCCGACACCATCGGCCCCTGGCTGACCTCGGCGCGCATCGCCGAGCGCATGCACGACTACCGCCTCGGCTGAGCGCATGCACCTGTCCCTGCTCTATCGCGGCCGGCTCAGCAGTTGCAACTACGAGTGCGCCTATTGCCCGTTCGCGAAGACCTACGACAGCCGCGCCGCCCTGCGCCGCGACGCCGAGGACCTGGCGCGCTTCGTCGACTGGGCGGCCCAGCAGCGCATGGAGTTGTCGATCCTGTTCACGCCCTGGGGCGAAGGGCTGGTGCGTCGCCACTACCGCGAGGCGATGACCCGCCTGAGCCATCTGCCGCAAGTGCGCCGGGTCGCGATCCAGACCAACCTGTGCGTCGGCATGCGCTGGCTCGACGAGGTCGATACCCGCACGCTGGCCCTGTGGTGCACCTACCACCCGACCCAGGTCAGCCGCGCGGCCTTCCTCGCCCGTTGCCGCGAACTCGACCGTCGCGGCGTACGCCACAGCGTCGGCATGGTCGCGCTGCACGAGCACTTGGACGAGATCGACGCGCTGCGCGCGGAACTGCCGGCGCATACGCCGTTATGGCTCAACGCCTACGACGAGCGTCCGCCGGGTTATTACGACGAGGCGCAGATCGAGCGCCTGCAGCGCATCGACCCGCACTTCCGCTACAACCTCGACCCCGCGCCGAGCCTCGGCGCGCCCTGCCTGACCGGCGAGAGCGTGGTCTCGGTCGACGGCGACGGCAACGTCAAGCGCTGCCACTTCGTCGCCGAACCGCTCGGCAACCTGTACGACGGCAGCTACGCCGCGCAACTGCGCGCCCGCCGTTGCCCTAACGCCCGGTGCGACTGCTACATCGGCTACGCCCACCGCCCCGACCTGCCGTTCCAGCGCGATTACGCAGGCGGCGTACTGGAACGGGTGCCGTCGTTCGTCCTATGACTTCGGCGGGCCCGCATGCCCGCCTGGACTCCGCCAGCCGGTCGCTTCGAACCGGTCGCTTCGAACCGGCAGACCACCCTGTTACCACGCAAAGGATCGCTCCATGTTCTGCAACACACTCCGCAATGCGCTGTTGGCCGCGCTGTTGATTCCGGCCGTGCTCGCGCCGGCCATCGACCCGGCCTTCGCCGCCAAGCCGTCCAAGGCCGCCAAAGCCAAGACTCGCGCGCCCAAGATCGCCATGAAGCCCGAGCAGGTCGCCGAGCTCTACGCGCGCGTCGCGCTGAGGCAGGACCTCGAAGCGGCGAAGCAACTCAACGCCTATTCCAAACCGCTGTACGCCAACAACGAAAACGCCTTCGATCTCGAGGACCTGGCCGACACGGCCGGAATGGAGCAGCAGTACGAAGGCTTCGCCGACGGCATCCTGGCGGACATGCCGAAGGTCGACAAAGCCAAGGCCAAGCCCGCCCTCGCCGCGGCGATCAAACGGGTCAACCAGCTCGCGGCCGGCGCGCAATGCCGCGGCCTGTCGAACACCGAACAGGCGAACGAGTACGTCAAGAACGGGCGGATCAGCGAGGTCGAGCTCGAATGCACCGTGCCGGCGCTGAGCGCGCGCATGCAGGACGTACTGGCGAAGAAGGGCAATCCGGCCAAACTCAAGACCAGGAAATTGCTGGAAGGGCTGGCCGAGTTCGATCGCCTGCCCGATCAAGCCGGCAGCCGGGTGATTCCGGCCACGATGACGTTGTACGCGCCGGGCAAGGGACAGCCGTGGTCCACCGGCGGCTATAACGAAATCATCGAGACCGTGCACAACGGCATGTACGCCGAAGTCGCGGCCGATTAAGGCCAATCGAGACCGATCAAGACTGTTCGGGCGAGTGCCCGCGGCGGGCGCAATGATCGCAGTGCGCGCGCATCCGTCGCGCGATCTCGTCGGCGCGCTTGCGATCGTTGCCTCGTCGATCGCGCCTCGACTCGCGCGCCAGATGCGCGACGCATCGCTGCACATCGCAGGCTTTATCCACTGCGCTTATCGCGCTTTGCAAAGAGGAGCATGAAAGCGCAGACGCGAGCACGGGCATGCCGGCGACTTTCGTTCGTCGCGCACGAAAACACAGAAGGCCGCCTTTCGGCGGCCTTCTGTGTTGTTTGGCGTCCCCACGGCGACACCTTCTTAACCCCCGAGTTACGCTGCATCATCGCCGCCCGTTCCGAGTGGTGCTCGCTCGAACGAGGCGGCACCGGATAACGGCTTAAGAAATTGATTTAATTAGAATTAATGACATCACTGCAACCCAAATCACCCGGATTACCACCGCACTGGAACGACATCTGCAGGTGAGCACTGGCGGCTCGGCCTGGAAATTGCGGACTTCTCGTTAAACTCTCACGATGACAATTATCGCGCCGGCTTCGCGAAAAGGCCCCTGCCCCTGCGGTAGCGGCAAGCGCTACAAGCATTGCCACGGCGCACTGCCAAGCCCTTGGACCGAGGATATGGAAAGCAATTTTCAACTCGGACTGTCACGTCACGAAGCGCAAGAGGCGCGACGTAAAGCACAACAGGGCCTGGGCCGCCCTATCATTAGTGCTGCATTAGGTGACACTCAATTCGTCGCTGTGGGTGATCGGACGGCTTTCGGCCCATGGAGGACGTTTGGCGATTTCCTCGACTGGAACCTAAAACAGTCTTTCACCGAGAAATGGGCGGCCTCTGAGGATGTGGTACAGGGGGAAAACCGCCATCCACTCTTGCAGTGGCTTGACGTGATCGCAAAACAGCAAGCCGCCAATGTTCGAACAGCGGGGGAAATTCATGCGCGACCAGTGATCGGCGCTGCTGCCGCGTATTACGCACTTGCGTATAACTTGTACCTCCTCGACCACAATGCCGAGCTGCAGCGCCGACTTCTAAACCGACTGCGCCTCAAGTCCCAATTCCACGGGGCGTACTACGAAACTTTTGTTTCCGCATATTTCATTCTCGCCGGCTTTACGATCACTCTCGAAGATGAAGACGACCCGGATTCGACGCACTGCGAGTTCTGGGCTACCGCACCGAATTCCACCGAGAAATACTGGATCGAAGCCAAAGCCAGAGGACCGCTGAAGGATCACTTCGATGTTGGCACACAACTCTACAAAGCACTCAAGAAGCGAGCGGACGAAGCACGGATCATCTTCATAGACTTGAATGTGATGGACAACGTGTTAAACGAGTCAATCGTTAGCACGCTGTCACACGCAATACGGTCTCGTGAGCCTCACCTCAAGATTAACGATGAGCCAGCCCCAGCTGCATACGTTTTGGTGACCAACTACCCCGTCCATCTAGATTTAGAGGGCGCACCCGGCCGAAGGATGCTAGTTCCCGTCGGCTTCAAGATTCCTGACTTCGGTGCGGGAGTTGAGTACGCCGATCTGAAAACTGCCTACGCCGCCAAGCAGCGGCATTTGTCTGTATCCAAGCTTATAGATCACTTTCGCAAGTACACCGTCCCCTCCACTTTTGACGGTGAAGTTCCCGAATTCGCATTCGGCTTTGCCGAACGCAAATGGCTCGTGGGTCAAAGTTACCAGTTCGACGAACTGGAGAATGGGCCGCATCTACTCACATCTGGCGCAGTTCTCGCCCAAGAATCGAAAGCGGCACTAGCCCTTATCGATCAAAATGACAAGAGATTCGTTCATTTCGTGGACCTCACTGCCTATGAAGTCAGCGCCTTCCTTCGCCATCCTGAATCTTTTTTTGGAGAACATGATAGGAACGCAGTGGTTCAGCGTGCCGACACGCCTTTTGAAATGTTCGAACTCTTGATGGAGAACTACAAAAACACCCCAAGAGCCATCCTGATTGAATTCCTCGCGTCAGCGCCGGACTTGGTGCAACTTGAACTTCTGAGCGACCACGACCTGTTGATGGAGTACTGCACAAGAGTCGTGGGCTCGATGAGCTTTGAGTGATCAGTCGATACGTTTCAGGCGTACCTCGTACAAGCGCTGCCTAGCTGATCAGACGCTGCAGTCTGCTTGGGCTCCAGCGACTAAACGAGAACCATCACGGAGATGCTCACGTGGCTAGGCCATCCAAGCTCCGACTTCACTCCGTCAACAAGCCATCGATCGAACTTGCCCTAAGAGCGCTCTTGCAGCTTCCCTTGAAGGAACTGGAGAGAATTTCGCTAGAGGCACGGAACGAGATCCCGTCCACGCGCAACGACAGCAATTTCGAATCGATAAACGATTCGAAATTGCCGAGACGGTTCATAAGCGTAAAAAACGGGCAACAAAAAAGCCCTGACAAGTCAGGGCTTTAGTGTAAAGCACCCCTTGTTACGGGGGTTAGTTTGGCGTCCCCACGGGGATTCGAACCCCGGTCGCTACCGTGAAAGGGTAATGTCCTAGGCCTCTAGACGATGGGGACAAAACTTGTTGTTCTTGCAGCTAACTCGTCCGGAAACCCTTTCAGTTCCGAAGAGTGGTGGAGCCAGCCGGGATCGAACCGGCGACCTCTACAATGCCATTGTAGCGCTCTCCCAGCTGAGCTATGGCCCCACGTGCTGGAAAGACGAACATCTTAGCGGGCGTTCAGCGATGTCGTCAAGCATTCATCGCTAAATTTTTTCCCGGTCCCGCGTCGCCTGGGCCGATCGGATCGGGCTGCGCGGGGTCGTGTTCGACCGGGCGCAATGTTGCCATGCCATGACCCCGTTCCGCTAGATACTCGAGCCACTTTCCTAAAAAAGTATTCATGCGCATGCGGTGGCCGATCAGCTCCGCCGGCGGCGGGTACATGCCGATGACGTCCTGCCAGCGCCGGCCGACATAGCAATGGGTGGCTTCGACCTGATGGGCGTCGTGATAAAGCCGCAGGTACGCCGAAGGATCGGGCTCGCCGGTCAAGGGGTCCTGCAGCGCATACGTCAAGCGCATTTCGGTGGTGTAACGGTGTTGCTCGATCACGTCCAGACGCAGGTCGAGGCCGTCGCCGACCTCGGACAGGTACACGCCGCGCGCGAGTTCGGCCGGCGAAAACAGGCGCGACAGGCGGTCGTGGTTCTCCGCGTACAAGCCCATCAACCAGCCGAAACGGCTGAGTTTGGGAAGGCGCGCGAAGCGGGAAGCGGCGGTGCTCATGTTCGCGATCCTACACGCCTTGCGCAGCCCGCGGCAGCATTGACGAAATAGCGAAAAAGCCTTAATTTGTAGGCTCTTCGCCAAGGCGAACGGGGTCGGCGGAACGCTGGGGAGCGTGACGCGGAATTCAAGCCCCGGCCCCGGTCGCGACACCCGCTGCTACGCCCCGGTTCATACGCTCATCCGCGAGCCGTCGCTCCCTTTCCCGCTCCGCAACGCATCCGGGACCTTCCTGTCCCCGTCGCGTGACCGCGCGCATGCGACGCGCCGCGCACGGCGGCGCGGCAGGCCGGTTCAGAACATCTCGCGGTGGATGCCCAGAGTGGTCAGCACCTTGCTCGAGATTTCCTCGATCGAGGTATGGGTGGTGCTCAGGGTCGGAATGCGCTCGGCCCGGAACATCATCTCGGCCGCGGCGACCTCGCGCTTGCAGGTCTCGAACTGGGCGTAACGCGAATTCGGCCGGCGTTCCTGGCGGATCTGCTGCAGCCGGATCGGGTCGATGGTCAGGCCGAACAGCTTGTTGCGGTACGGCCGCAGGCGCGGCGGCAGGCGGTCGTGCTCGAGGTCCTCCTCGGTCAGCGGGTAGTTGGCCGCGCGCACCCCGTAATGCAGCGCCAGATAAACGCAGGTCGGGGTCTTGCCGGCCCGCGACACCGCCACCAGGATCAGGTCGGCCTCGGCGTAGTCGACGCTGGCCCCGTCGTCGTGGGTCAGGGCGAAATTCATCGCGTTGATGCGGCGGTGGTAGGTCTCGAAATCGGCGATGCCGTGGGCCTGGCCGATCCGGCGCTGGCGGGTCTCGTGCAGCTCGCGCTCCAGCGGTTCGATGAACGGCGCGAATACGTCCAGCATCAGGGCCCCGCTCTCGGCCAGGGCCGCGCCCACCTCCCCGTCCATGCAGGAGTTGATCACCACCGGCCGCACCCCGTGGACCACGGCCGCCTCGCGGATCCGAGCCGCGGCGTCCTGGGCGCGCTCGACGCTGTCCACGAAAGCGATGCGATCGGTGACGAACCGGGTCTCGGTGAACTGGGTCAGCAAACTGTGACCGATGGTCTCGGCGGTGATGCCGGTGCCGTCGGAAACGTAGAAAACCGGTCTTGTGCCTGCCATCGCCCACCCCATCGTTCCGCTGCGCCAATACGAAAAAGCCCGTCGGATCAAGCTTGTATGCACCCGACGCCCGGGCGATCATAGCCGCTTGGCCGCGCCCCTGACGTGTCCTCCCCCCTCGGAGATTGTGTGTCTTGAACGAGAACATCCTCTGGCTGCACGCGTTACGCCTCAACGATCTCGCCCGCGTAGGCGGCAAGAACTCCTCGCTCGGCGAAATGATCGGCAACCTCGCCAACCTCGGCGTATCGGTGCCAGGCGGCTACGCCACCACCTCGGAAGCCTTCAAGGCCTTCATCGCCCATAACAATCTGCACCAGCGCATCTTCGACAAGCTGGCGACCCTGGACGTGGAAGACGTGCCGGCGCTGAACGCGGCCGGCGCCGAAATCCGCGGCTGGGTCATCGAGTCGCCGCTGCAGGACGATCTCGACCAGGACATCCGCAGCGCCTACCGCAAGCTGTGCAGCGAGAACGGCGGCGGCGACGTCGCGGTCGCGGTGCGCTCCTCGGCCACCGCCGAAGACCTTCCCGACGCGTCCTTCGCCGGCCAGCAGGAAACCTTCCTGAACGTCACCGGCGAAGACGACGTGGTCCGCAAGGTCAAGGAAGTGTTCGCCAGCCTCTACAACGACCGCGCCATCGCCTACCGCGTGCATCACGGCTTCAAGCACGAGGACGTGTTCCTGTCCGCCGGCGTGCAGCTGATGGTGCGCTCCGACGTCGGCGCCTCCGGCGTGTTGTTCACCCTCGACACCGAGTCGGGCTTCCGCGACGTGGTCTTCATCACCTCCAGCTACGGCCTGGGCGAGATGGTCGTGCAAGGCGCGGTCAATCCCGACGAGTTCTACGTCTACAAGCCCACCTTGCAGCAGGGCAAGCCGGCGATCCTGCGCCGCTCGGTCGGCGCCAAGCAGCTGCGCATGGTCTATTCCGACCGGCCCGGCGAGCGCGTGCGCACCGAGAACACCCCGGCCGAACTGCGCGCGACCTTTTCGATCAACGATGCCGACGTGCACGAACTCGCCAAGCAGGCGCTGGTCATCGAAAAGCACTACGGGCGTCCGATGGACATCGAGTGGGCGAAGGACGGCGTCAGCGGCAAGCTGTTCATCGTCCAGGCGCGCCCAGAGACGGTGAAGTCGCGCGGCAAGGCCACCCAGATCGAGCGCTACCAGCTCGAAAAGCGCGGCGAGATCATCACCGAAGGCCGCGCGATCGGCCAGAAGATCGGCAGCGGCGTGGCGCGCGTGGTGCGCAGCCTCGAGGACATGAACCATGTGCAGCCGGGCGACGTGCTCGTCGCCGACATGACCGACCCCGATTGGGAACCGGTGATGAAGCGCGCGGCGGCGATCGTGACCAACCGCGGCGGCCGCACCTGCCACGCGGCGATCATCGCCCGCGAGCTCGGCGTGCCGGCCGTGGTCGGCACCAGCAACGGCCTGGAGACGATCCAGGACGGCCAGGTCGTCACGGTCAGCTGCGCCGAAGGCGATACCGGCTACATCTACAAGGGCACCCTGCCGTTCGAGCGCCATGTCGCCGACCTCGACAAGATGCCGCCGGCGCCGCTCAAGGTGATGATGAACGTCGCCAACCCGGAGCGCGCGTTCGACTTCGCGATGCTGCCGAACGCCGGCGTCGGCCTGGCGCGCCTGGAGATGATCATCGCCAGCCACATCGGCATCCATCCGAAGGCGCTGCTCGAATACGCCTCGCAGGACGCCGACACCAAGAAGAAGATCGACGCCAAGATCGCCGGCTACGGCAACGACCCGGTGCAGTTCTACGTCGACCGCCTGGCCGAAGGCATCGCCACCATCACCGCCTCCTTCGCGCCGCACCCGGTGATCGTGCGCCTGTCGGACTTCAAGTCCAACGAATACGCCAACCTGATCGGCGGCGCCCGCTACGAGCCGCACGAAGAGAACCCGATGATCGGCTTCCGCGGCGCCAGCCGTTACGTCGACCCGAGCTTCTCCGACGCCTTCGCCCTGGAATGCCAGGCGGTGTTGAAGGTGCGCGAGGAAATGGGCCTGACCAATTGCTGGATCATGATCCCGTTCGTGCGCACCCTCGACGAGGGCCGCCGCGTGCTGGAAGTTCTCGAGAAGAACGGCCTGCGCAAGGGCGAGAATGGGTTAAAGATCATCATGATGTGCGAGGTGCCCTCGAACGCCCTGCTGGCCGACGAGTTCCTCGAGATCTTCGATGGCTTCTCGATCGGCTCCAACGACCTGACCCAGCTCAGCCTCGGCCTGGACCGCGACTCGGCGATCGTCGCCCACCTGTTCGACGAACGCGACCCGGCGGTCAAGAAGCTGCTGGCGATGGCGATCTCGGCCGCGCGCGCCAAGGGCAAGTACGTCGGCATCTGCGGCCAGGGCCCGAGCGATCACCCGGACCTGGCCGAATGGCTGATGGACCAGGGCATCGAATCGGTGTCGCTGAACCCGGACACCGTGGTCGACACTTGGCTGCGCCTGGCCAAGGCCAAAGCCAAGGCCCAGGCCTGAGCGCACGATGACCGAAAAGGACGCGGTGCAGGCGCTGGTCCCCAAGTCCCTGCTGGGACTTGAGGCCGGCTTCGACATCGACAAGCTGCTCGCCTGGGCGCAGACCAAGGGCCTGGTCCTGATCGGCGCCCTGGCGATCCTGCTGATCGGCCTGTGGCTGGCCAAGTGGCTGTCGCGCGCGCTGGAACGGGTCATGACCCGCGCCAACATGGAAGTCACCCTGCGTGGCTTCCTGCGCAACATCGCCTATGCGGCGATGATCGTGATCGTCGCGGTCGCCGCCCTGCAGCAGCTCGGCGTGCCGATGACTTCGGTGCTCGCCGTGCTCGGCGCCGCCGGCCTGGCGATCGGCCTGGCGTTGAAGGATTCGCTGTCGAACATCGCCTCTGGCGTGATGCTGATCGTGCTGCGCCCGTTCCGCGCCGGCGACTATGTCCAGGCCGCCGGCATCGAAGGCACGGTCGAGCAGATCCGGGTGTTCCAGACCCGCCTGCGCACCATCGACAACCGGGTGATCGTGCTGCCCAACAGCCTGATCACGACCGCGGCGATCATCAACTTCACCGCCAATCCGAAGCGCCGCATCGACCTGACCGTCGGCGTGGGCTACAACGACGACCTCAAGGTCGCCAAGGCCACCCTGCTGGCCCTGGCCACCGCGCACCCGAACGTGCTGCAGGACCCGGCGCCGGAAGTCCTGGTGACCGCCCTGGCCGAGAGCAGCGTCAATCTGGAACTGCGCTCCTGGGTCAAGTCCGCGAACCTGCTGCGGACCAAGAGCGATCTGGTCGAAGGCATCCGCAACGAGCTGATCAGCAAGGGCCTCAACATCCCCTACCCGCAGCGCGACCTGCACGTGTACCACCACGATGCCGACGGCCGCCCGCTGACCGAAGTGCTGACCAAAGCCGTCGCCGACGATGGCGACCTGCCCCAGCCGGCGGTCAAGCCGAAGGCATGAGGCGCGGCCGCTTCGGCCAGCCGAAGCGGCGAACGGCTTGTGTGTAGGAGCAGCGTGAGCCGCGACCAATCGAGATGGTGTACGCAAGCGCCAGGAACCGAAGCCCGGACATTGGGGCTCAGGCTGGCGGCAGGCCGGGTTTTGGAGGATGACGTGGCATTGCACCGCTTCGGTCGGTCGCGCTTACGCCGCTCCTACAAGCCGCGAGAGGTCGGAGCAGCCTCAGCCCAGGCCGCCCAGCTTGCCCATCGCCGCGCGGTAATGTCTGAGCTCGGCGATCGAGTCCATCACGTCGCTCAGCGCGGTGTGCTTGCTGTCCTTGCTCAACCCGGCCAGCACGTCCGGCGCCCAGCGCCGCGCCAGTTCCTTGAGCGTGCTGACGTCGAGGTTGCGGTAGTGGAAATACTTCTCCAGCCGCGGCATGCAGCGATGCAGGAACCGGCGGTCCTGGCAGATCGAATTGCCGCAGATCGGCGAGGTGTTCGGCGGCACCCACCGGGCAAGGAATTCCAGGGTCCGGGTTTCCGCCTCTTCCATCGGCACGCCCTGTTCGAGCACCCGCTTCCACAGGCCGGACTTGCCGTGCTGGTGGCGGTTCCACTCGTCCATCGCCTGCAGGCGTTCGAGCGGATGGGCGATCGCCAGCTCCGGTCCCTCGGCCAGGACCTGCAGCTGCGCATCGGTGACGACGGTGGCGATTTCCAGGATCGAATCGCGGTCGGTGTCCAGCCCGGTCATCTCCAGATCGATCCAGATCAGCCGGTGCTCCTGCCCTGTCTTGTCGCTCATAGCCTCGCCGTCGTGCCCGTGTCGCGGCATGATAGCTCAGCCCCCTTCCCCACCGCCGCACCGCAATGAGCCAGAACGCCGCCTCTTTCGCCCACTACGCGATCCTCACCGCGATGCTGGCCCCCGCGTTCTTCCTGACCGCGACCGCCTCGCTGCTGCTGTCGGCCAACAACCGCCTGGCGCGGGTGATCGACCGCGCCCGGGTCCTGCTGAAGGAGCTCGCCGAGACCGAGGACGCCGAGGAGCGCGACCAGCTCGAACGCCACATCCTGCGCCAGAAGAAGCGCAGCAAGATCATCCTGCGCGGCAGCCAGTTGCTCTACACCGCGATCAGCTTCTTCGTCGGCACCAGCCTGAGCGTGGCCGGCGACGCCTTCCTCGGCTACCGGCTCGGCGCGGTGCCGACCATCCTCGCCGCGCTCGGGGTGCTGGCGATGTTCGCCGCCAGCCTGCTGCTCGCGCGCGAATCCTCGCTGGCGGTCGAGGCGGTCAACGAGGAGATGGACCACGGCCACATCAGCGCGATGAAACGCTGGTCCAAGCCGCAGGCATGAACCGCGCCGGCCCTGCTTGCGGCATCATCACGCCTGGCGCGCATCGTTCGCGTGCATAGATCCTGGAGCCCGTCGTGGCCGATCCTCTCGTACAACTGAGCAGCCATTACACCGTGGTCTCGGCGATGATCACGCCGGCGTTCTTCCTGACCGCCACCGCCTCGCTGCTGGTGTCCTCCAACAACCGCCTGGCGCGCGTGGTCGACCGCATGCGCCAACAACTGGGACAGCTCGAGGACACCGTGGACGAGCAGGCGCGCGATTATCTGGAAGCGCGCATCATCCTGCACCGCCGGCGGGTGCGCCTGATCCTGATCTGCCTGCAGTTGCTGTACGGCGCGATGACCGCCTTCGTCGCCACCAGCCTGGCGATCGGCATCGATCAGTTCACCGACTACCGCCTGCGCGGCGTGCCCACCGGCCTGGCGATGTGCGGCGTGCTGCTGGTGCTGGCCGCCTCGATCAACCTCGGCCGCGAAGCGCGCATGAGCGTGACCATGCTCGATGCCGAGGTGAAACGCGAATTCGACCGCGACAACGGCCGCCAGAAACGGCGCTGAGCCCGAGGGCCCAGTCTTAAACCGGCTTGCCGCGCTTGCGGCGGAAATACGCGGTCAGGCGCGCGCCGGCCTCTTCGCCGAGCACCCCGCCGCGCGACTCGATGCGATGGTTATGGCGCGGGTCGGTCAACAGGTCGAACACGCTGCCCGCGGCGCCGGTCTTGGGGTCGCCGGCGCCGAACACCACCCGCGCGACGCGCGCGTGCACCATCGCCATCGCGCACATCGCGCAAGGCTCCAGGGTCACGTACAGGGTCGTGCCGATCAGGCGGTGATTGGCGAGCCGGCGGCCGCCTTCGCGCAAGGCGACGATCTCGGCGTGCGCGCTCGGGTCGTGGCTGCCGATGTTGCGGTTCCAGCCTTCGCCGAGCACTTCGCCGTCGGCCGAGACCAGCACCGCCCCGACCGGGATCTCGTCGTCCTCGCGCTCGGCCCGCTCGGCCAGCGCCAGCGCATGCCGCATCCAGCGTTCGTCGATGTCGGCCAGTTCGCTCACTCGGCGGTCCGCGGGGGGAAAGCGGCGATTATCGCCGACGCGCGGACGCGGCGCACCGGCCGGGCCGGTGCGCCCGCCTGCCGGCCAGCCGTTCGGCTCAAAGCGAGCCGGCGGCGAGGTAGTCCGGCTTGCGCAGGGCCACGCCCTGGTGACGCAGGATCCCGTAGGCGGTGGTCAGGTGGAAGTAGAAGTTGGGCAGGACGAAGAAGCGGATGTAGTCGGCGGCGACGAACTTCAGCTCCGGCGCGTTCGGCGGGCGGATCACGATCTCGCGCTGCTCCTGGCCCTCGATGCTTTCGCGCGGCACGCTGCGCAGGAATTCCTGGGTGCGGGCGATGCGCGCACGCAGCTCCTCGAGGGTGGTCTCGGTATCGGGGAAGCTCGGCGGCGCGATGCCGCCCAGGCGCGCGGCGCCGAACTTGGCCGCGTCGCTGGCCGCCTGCACCTGGCGGGTCAGGGTGTACATGTCGGGCGCGAGCCGGCCACCGAGGAGTTGCTCGATTTCGATGCCCTGCTCCTGCGCGTGCGCGGCGCCTTTGTCGAGCAGATGCGAAAGCGTGTCGAGACCGCGCAACAGGCTCGGTACCGAGATGTCGTACAGGGATAAGGTCATGGAGATTCTCTTGGCGTGGCGTGGTGGCGAGCGCCGCCGTCGGCTGGCGCGTGTCGGACTGCTGGGTGTCGATGCAACGAAAGCGCACGGTGCCGGTCCGGTCTGCCGCCGGTGGGCCGGCCGGATCCGACGACGCGGGGCCAGCCGGCCGGGCGAATGCTTCGAGCCCGGCCCTTAATGTAGCGATTGCTAAGCAATGCAGGTGGGATTCTGGCCGCTTGCCCGGGCCGGGTCAACGATTTTATTATCGATCGCTATGGAAATACCCGTTACGAACCCCGGCCCCCCCGCCGAGGCCCCGGACAACTGCAAGCCGGCGCCCCGCCCGCGCGGCCGGCCACGGGTGTTCGACCGCGAGCAGGCCTTGGAGACGGCGATGCGTTTGTTCTGGTGCCAGGGCTACGAGGCGACCTCGCTGAGCGACCTGACCGCCGCGATGGGCATCGCCGCACCCAGCCTGTACGCCGCGTTCGGCAGCAAGGAGCAATTGTTCCGCACCGCCATCGCCCGCTACATCGACGACTACCGCTGCAACGGCGGGCGCGCGCTCGCCGACCCGACGCTGGGCACGCGCCAGGCCTTCGAGGCCTTCTTCGAATCGATCGCTCACAGTTTCGTCGAGGCCGAACGGCGTTCGGGCTGCATGCTGATCGCCGCCGAGGCCGGCGGCCTGCCGGCCGAACTGCGCGAAGAACTCGCGCGTTATCGCGGCGCGCTCGAAAACGAGTTCCTGCTGCGCCTCGAGCGCGGTCTGCGCGCGGGGGACCTGCCTGCCGAAACCGATGCGGCGGCCTTGGCCAAATTCCTCACTGCCCTGACCCAGGGCCTGTCTATCCAGGCGCGCGATGGCGCGACGGTGGCGCAACTGGCGCAGGTCGTGCGCATCGCGATGCGCGCCTGGCCTTCGGTCTGAGAGAAGGCGTCACTCTGGGATCAGCGCTGGCTCGCTCAATGGATACCGAGCGACTGCGGCGCAAGCACTGGCCTGGCGGTCTTGCGCGGCGGCGCTACGGGGTGTTTGCGGTAGAGCGCATCGCAGCGGGCCCGTTCCAGCTCGATCGCGTGCTCGCTACGCGCCGCATCCGGTTCGGTCCGCGCTGACGCGGCCGCGATCAGATGCGGCAAGGCCAGCAAGGCCGCCACCACCGGCAGGTATCTCGACATCGAACTTCTCCTTGGCAAGGTCGTTCGTCGTGCGTCCCGGCCGCGGCGTTCGCCTGGATCGGCCGGTACTGAAGAAACGACGAATCGAGCGCTCCAAAATCGACAACACAGGCGCAACGCGGAGTCGGCTCGACCTATCCGGCTTCTGTGCGCAGACGAACGCCCGTGAGCCGCCTCGATCGGGGCCCCGGGACAGATCGTCATGCGGCGAAGCTACGCCCCATTCCGGACTGGCTTTGTCCTAAATCGAAGGCGTCACTGTGGCGATGTCATGATCCGGGACGCAGTTGGCGATCGGATGCGACCCGATGTCGCAGGCCTGTCGTCGCAGCTTCTGTCGTCGCGGATCTGTCGTCGCGGATCTGTCGGCGGCGTCGGCCGATGCACCGGACGCCGGCACTGGAAGCGCCGCGACCGAAAGGGACTTGCTCGCCGAGCGCGACGTCGGCGGCGAACGGCGGCCGGGCCGCACGGATCTTTTGTGGATCGAAGGAAGGGGCGGAGTCCCGCCCCTCCCGTGCCGGATCAGCAGCCCGGCGTACAGATGGCCCAGCAACGCGAATCCGGGTCGTCCGGATCGCAACTGCTGCAGCACGGCCGCGCGAATGCGCTGAGGCTGACACTGAGGCCCAATCCGAACGCGAAGCAGGCCAGCAACACCTTGGTGCGGGACTTCCTATTCATCGCTTTCTCCTGTGCTGATGGAACGACCGGGGCTCTCCTTCCCCTGCCGTCCGGGGCGCCGACGGCGGGTGCCGTCCAGCGCGGTTCGCCGCGACTCCTTCCGCAGCCAATCGGTCCCGCGATGCGGCGTTTCGCCGTCGCGAGTTCGTATTTCGCAGTGCTTGCCTCGCCCCGCTCCTCGGCAGAGTGAGCGCGCACCAACGGCGGCAGGCGCTTCGTCGCGGCAGTCTTCGAGCCTGAGCACGCGGATGAGGCCCATGCGCATCGTCGTGCAGGCCGATGACGACGAAGATTCAATCGCGGGCAGATCGGCCGCGGGCACGTTCTGCACCGGCGCCAGAAAAAGGAACAAGACGATTCGCGGCGACGCGGCGACCGCCCGCAGTGCGCGCCGGCCGCGAAACGCGACGGCGATGAGGCTGCCTGTCCAAGCGGGTGCGGACATCCTTGTGTCCCCTGGCGGCTCCAGGCCGATGCCGGGATGCCGTTCGAACCCTAGCGGCGTAAGGCCAGCGGAAACGCGTTGCGAATCACACAACCGCACCGGGAACGGGCGGTGGCTGCCCGTCCCGGGACCTACCATGGCCGTGAAACCAGGCTCGATTCGTCATCGACCCGTCGGCTCGCGCCCGGCAGCCGTTGTGGAACCGGACGGCAGGCGTCGGCACGGCGCGCTTCGGGGCGTCGCGGGTGCGCACGGGGCGACGCGGGAAAACACGGCCGGCACGATCGCCCGCCGGACTCGACTCGACGCTGCCGAGTCGGAACGGCCAAGGCGGATGGCCCGCTCGTGGCCCGCTGTGGCCCGCTCATGGCTTGATCGATGCGGCCGGGCCGCATCGGGGCCTTGCCGCGCTGGCGGCAAGGCCCGGTGGTCAGGGCGAGCGCCCCGAGCCCCTCAGCGGCGACTCATTCCCACTCGATCGTCGCCGGCGGCTTGCCGCTGATGTCGTAGACCACGCGCGAGACGCCGCGCAGTTCGTTGATGATGCGGTTGGAGACCGTGCCGAGGAAGTCGTACGGCAGGTGCGCCCAATGCGCGGTCATGAAGTCGATGGTCTCGACCGCGCGCAGTGCGATCACCCATTCGTAGGCGCGTGCGTCGCCGACCACGCCGACCGATTTCACCGGCAGGAACACCGCGAAGGCCTGGCTGGTCTTGTCGTACAGGCCGGCCTTGCGCAGTTCGTCGATGAAGATGTGGTCGGCCTTGGCCAGCAACTCGGCGTATTCGCGCTTCACTTCGCCGAGGATGCGCACGCCCAGGCCTGGGCCCGGGAACGGGTGGCGATAGACCATCTCGCGCGGCAGGCCGAGTTCGACGCCGAGGCGGCGGACTTCGTCCTTGAACAGTTCGCGCAGCGGCTCGACCAAGCCGAGTTTCATGTGCTCGGGCAGGCCGCCGACGTTGTGGTGGCTCTTGATCACGTGGGCCTTGCCGGTCTTGCTGCCGGCCGACTCGATCACGTCGGGGTAGATCGTGCCCTGCGCCAGCCACTTGGCGTTGGCGAGCTTGTTCGACTCTTCGTCGAAGATGTCGACGAACAGGTTGCCGATGATCTTGCGCTTGGCTTCCGGGTCGCCGACGCCGGCGAGCTTGTCGAAGTATCGGTCGGCGGCGTTGACGCGCAGCACCTTGACGCCCATGTGCTCGGCGAACATCGCCATCACCTGGTCGCCTTCGTTGTAGCGCAGCAGGCCGGTGTCGACGAACACGCAGGTCAGCTGGTCGCCGATCGCCTTGTGCAACAGCGCGGCCACGACCGAGGAGTCGACGCCGCCGGACAGGCCGAGGACGACCTCGTCGCTGCCGACCAGGGCGCGCACGCGCTCGATCTGGTCTTCGATGATGTGGGCGGCGGTCCACAGGGTCTGGCAGCCGCAGATGTCGACCACGAAGCGGCGCAGCAGGGTCTGGCCCTGCTTGGTGTGGGTGACCTCGGGGTGGAACTGCACGCCGTACCAGCGGCGCGCGTCGTCGGCGAAGGCGGCGACCGGGATGCGGTCGGTCTTGGCGGTGACGACGAAACCTTCCGGTGCCTTGGCGACGTGGTCGCCGTGGCTCATCCACACGTCCAGGCGCGGCGGCGAGCCCGGGTGGTCCTTCAAGCCGTCGAACAGACGGCAATGCGCGACCAGCGACACCTCGGCGTGGCCGAACTCGCGTTGGTCGGCGGCCTCGGTCTCGCCGCCGAGCTGCTTGGCCATGGTCTGCATGCCGTAGCAGATTCCGAGGATCGGCAGGCCGGCGTCGAACACCTCCTGCGGCGCGCGCGGCGAGCCGTGCTCGGTGGTCGACTCGGGGCCGCCGGACAGGATGATGCCCTTGGCGCCGAACGCAGCGATCTCGGCCGGATCGTGATCCCAGGCCCAGATTTCGCAGTACACGCCCAGTTCGCGGATACGGCGCGCGATCAGCTGGGTGTACTGCGCGCCGAAGTCGAGGATCAGGATTTTGTCGCTATGGATGTCTTGGCTCATCGGGACTCGGGACTCGGGACTCGGGACTCGGGATCCGTCGCCCTTCAGTTACGACGGTGGCCGCAGGTATCGCCCGCGGCCACTTCGCTGCACTTACCGCTTTGCCGAGTCCCGAGTCCCGAGTCCCGAGTCCCGGCAAACATCATCCCGCCCGATAGTTCGGCGGTTCCTTGGTGATCTGCACATCGTGGACGTGGCTTTCGCGCGCGCCGGCGTTGGTGATGCGCACGAAGCTGGGCTTCTTGCGCATGTCCTCGATGGTCGCGCAGCCGACATACCCCATGGTCGCGCGCAGGCCGCCGGCCAGCTGATGGACCACGCCGTGCAGCGGGCCGCGGTACGGCACGCGGCCTTCGATGCCTTCGGGCACGAGCTTGTCGGCGTCCGAGGCGTCCTGGAAATAGCGGTCCTTGGAGCCCTGCTCCATCGCGCCGAGGCTGCCCATGCCGCGATAGCTCTTGTAGCTGCGGCCCTGGAACAGTTCGATCTCGCCCGGGGCTTCCTCGGTGCCGGCGAACAGGCCGCCGACCATGACCGTGGAGGCGCCGGCGACCAGCGCCTTGCCGATGTCGCCCGAATAGCGGATGCCGCCGTCGGCGATCAGCGGGATGCGGTCCTGCAGGGCCTCGGCGACCATCGCCACCGCGGTGACCTGCGGCACGCCGACGCCGGCGACCACGCGCGTGGTGCAGATCGAACCGGGGCCTACGCCGACCTTGACCGCGTCCGCGCCGTGATCCATCAGCGCCAGTGCCGCATCGCCGGTGACGATGTTGCCGCCGATCACTTGCAACTGCGGGAAGCGGGTCTTGACCCACTTCACCCGGTCGAGCACGCCCTGCGAATGGCCGTGCGCGGTATCGACCACGACCACGTCGACGCCCGCCGCGGCCAGGGCCTCGACGCGCGCTTCGGTGTCGCCGCCGACGCCGACCGCCGCGCCGACCAGCAGCCGTTCGGCGCTGTCCTTGGCGGCGTTGGGGTTGTCGGTCTTCTTCTGGATGTCCTTGACCGTGATCAGGCCGCGCAGCTCGAAGCCGTCGTTGACCACCAAAATCTTCTCGATGCGGTGACGGTGCAGCAGTTGCAGCACTTCGTCGTCGCTGGCGCCTTCCTGCACCGTGATCAGGCGGTCGCGCTTGGTCATGATGTGGCGGACCGGGTCGTCGAGCTTGGTCTCGAAGCGCATGTCGCGGCTGGTGACGATGCCGACCAGTTGGCCGCCGTCGACCACCGGCACGCCGGAGATGTTGCGCGCACGGGTCAGCTTCAACACTTCGCCGATGGTCGTTTCCGGACCGACGGTGAACGGCTCGCGGATCACCCCGGCCTCGAACTTCTTGACCTGGGCGACCTGCGCGGCCTGGGCTTCCAGGCTCATGTTCTTGTGGATGATGCTGATGCCGCCGAGCTGGGCCAACGCGATCGCGAGGCGGGCCTCGCTGACGGTGTCCATCGCCGCCGACAGGATCGGCAGGCGGATCGACAGGTCGCGGGTCAGGCGGGTCGAGAGGTTTACGTCCTTAGGCAGGACGATCGAATGCGCGGGGACGAGGGACACATCGTCGTAAGTAAGCGCTTCAGCCTGGATGCGCAGCATGGGCGGGCCCGGGAGGATGAAGCGCGCCATTCTAACCCGAAACGCCTCCTGCCCGCCCGCTGCGCCAGCGGAAAGAGGCGTTCTGCGGGTGGGAGGACGGCGGACGTTAAGCCTCGACTGAGACCGGGCGAGGCGGTCTGCAAGCGTCATTCCCGCGCAGGCGGGAATTCACGGCTCTCGAGCAAGAACCACCAAGGTCCGGCCGCCTCCACCGCAGGCCCCCGGAAACCGCCAACTGAAGTCTCTGGATTCCCGCCTGCGCGGGAATGACGCCTTGGAATGCAGCTCCGGCCCGTCCGGTGCCTGCGAAGCAGTGCCCTCAACCGGCCTTATCGGCGGCCTCGGCCGCTTCCAGGGTGTTCTGCATCAGGGTGGCGACCGTCATCGGCCCGACCCCGCCCGGCACCGGGGTGATCCAGCTGGCGCGCTGGGCCGCGGCCTCGAAGCCGACGTCGCCGACCAGGCGGCCGTCGTCGAGGCGGTTGATGCCGACGTCGATGACCACCGCGCCCGGCTTGACCCATTCGCCCGGGATCAGCTGCGGACGCCCGACCGCGACCACCAGGATGTCGGCGCCGCGCACCGAGGCCTCCAGGACCTCGGGCGGGGTGAACTTGTGGCAACTGGTGACGGTGCAGCCGGCGATCATCAGCTCCAGCGCCATCGGCCGGCCGACGTGGTTGCTGACCCCGACGATGGTCGCGCTCTGCCCGCGCACCGGGCGGTCGGTATAGCCCAGCAAGGTGGTGATGCCGCGCGGCGTGCACGGGCGCAGGCCGAACTGGCGCAGGACCAGATGGCCGACGTTTTCCGGGTGGAAGCCGTCGACGTCCTTGCGCGGGTCGATGCGGTGGATCAATGCGGTGGCGTCGCGGCGGTCCGGCAGCGGCAGTTGGACCAGGATGCCGTGGACCTCGGGATCGGCGTTGAGCCGGTCGATCAGGGCCAGCAACTGCTCGTCGCCGGTATCGGCCGGCAGATCGTAGTCGATCGCGCGGATCCCGACCTTCCGCGCGGCGCGGCGCTTGTTGCGCACGTAAACGCTGGACGCCGGGTCGTTGCCGACCAGCACCACCGCCAGACCCGGCCGCGACTGCCCCGCAAGAATGCGCGCATCGACCTGGGCCTTGAGATTGTCGAGCAGGTCCTCGGCGATGCGCTTGCCGTCGAGGATGCGGGCCGGATGCGCCGAATGGGGTGTGGACGTCATGCGAGGTCGGATGCGCTGCGGTAGAGTCGAGGCCGCGCATTATCCCCTATTCCCACCCGCGTTTTTTGCCGGGTCACCGCGAGCGCCGCCATGAGCCATACCCCGCCCCCCGCCCCGCCCCCGCAGGACCATGAAACCCTGGCGATCGAGGCCGCCGCGTTCCGGCGCCTGCTCGCCCACCTGATGCACGAGCGCAGCGACGTGCAGAACATCGACCTGATGATCCTGGCCGGCTTCTGCCGCAACTGCCTGGCCGACTGGTACCGAGAAGCCGCCGAAGGCCGCGGCATCGCGATGACCAAGGACGAAGCCCGCGAGGCGGTCTACGGCATGCCGTTCGCGCAGTGGAAGGCGCAGCACCAGCAGGACGCCACTGCGGAGCAGTTGGCCGCGTTCGAGGCGGCGCAGAAGCGCCACGGCTGAGTCCGCTTCGGCGGTTGCGCCGGCATAGCCCTTGCTCGTGGTCTGTTCGGCGCGCTTGCTTTCAGGGTAGGAACGGCACAAGCCGCGACTGCGTACCTAAGCGTTCGACGCCGGTCGCGATAAGCGCCCGAGTCTCAACCGCGCCGCTTTGCAGCCGCCGTTGCCGTTGCCGTTGCCGTTGCCGTTGCCGTTGCCGTTGCCGTTGCCGAGATTTTGATCCGCTTTACCGCTCTGCCGCTTTACCGCTTTACCGCTTTACCGCTTTACCGGCCAAATGATGACCCGTAGGGCGGCCCGCAGGGATGCGGGCCGTGCGCAAGCAGGCCAGGGATGGCCTGTCTGGAGCATCCCTGCGTCGGCATCGATCGTGCGGGCTAGTGCCCTTGCAGGGAGAGCCCTTTTCTTTGGTTACCTTTCTTTTGGGCTTAGCAAAAGAAAGTAACCCGGCCGCGTCAGCGGACGGAAGCTTTGCTCTTGTCGTGGCTTCAAAGCCTGCGGCAAGAAACGCCGCAACTGGAAACGGCGCGGTCGCGACTTGCGCCACTCCTACCCCGCAAGAGTTAACGGCTTCGACCATTGCCCTCGGCGATGCGGCCTCTGCGCGTCCCTGGGTCGCGGCTTACGCCGCTCCTACAGGGGATCGATTCGCAGCTTTGCGGTGCAGGCTTCGCCTTTGTAGGAGCGACGTGAGTCGCGACCGCGGACTGCACAGAGATGACGAGGCCGTCGACATTCGTCGAAGCGGCGCCCGCTCGCCAGGGTAGGAGCGGCGCAAGCCGCGACATCGCTGTTATGGTCTTGCGGCGCGCGGTTCAAGAAAGATCAGGATCAAGATCAAACCCAAAGCTTCCGCCACTAAAGCGGCGGGTTACTTTCTTTTGTCTAAAGCAACAAAAGAAAGGTAACCAAAGAAAAATGCTTCTTTTGGAATCAAGGGCCCGCATGAGCGATGCCGACGCGGTGATTTTTCATACGGGACATCCCTGTCCCGATGAAAAACGGCCCGCATCCCTGCGGGCCGCCCTCCGGGTCTTCTGTTGCCTTCGCTAGTGCGAGGCTACGCACGGCAACCACAACGGCAAAGGCCAGGACGGCATCGAACGGCGGCGCGAACTTGAGGGCGCGCGGTCGCGGCTTGCGCCGCTCCTACAGGACGGCGCTTACTGCTGCTGCGGCCGCACTCCCGGGGCACTCGGGTTGGGGCAGCGCGGCACGCCGGAGCCCACCACGCATTGCACGCAGCAGCCCTGCGGGGTCGCGGCCGGGGGCGCGGTCTGCGGGGCGTACAGGGGAATCGCCGGGGCGAGTTGGGCCAGTGAGGCCTCGGGCTTGAGCTTGAGCAGCGCCGCCCAATCGAGCTTGTTCATGTCGCAGGCCGCGGCGGTGTCGGGCGAACACTCGACCTGAGTCTCGCTGCGGCGGGGCAAGGGCCAGAATTCGCCGCTGCGGTTGACCGCCATGAGCCGCATCGTCGCGCCCTGCTGGACGTTGCCGCCGATCAGATAGGCCTTGCCGTCGTTGTTCGGATTGACCGCGACGACGATGTCGCAATGCATGTTGAGCGAGCCGTTGGCGCCATCGAGCGCGGCGGACAGGCCTTCGTAGCCATACACGCGGTTGCCCGAGCGCACCGCGCACAACAGGTCGCCGACCGCCGGCCGCGCCGTGCTCGGGTCCAGGAACTGGAACGGGCTCTGGTCGGGCGTGCGGTAGGCGTCGCGGACATAGTCGTAATGGCTCGCCGAGGGCCGGAAACCGGGCACTGCGGCTTTCATCATCACGTAGGACACGAACGCGGCCGACCAGGGGTTGTCGACCAGGAAGGCGCGGCAGGCGACCGCCGGGTAGCTGCCGCCGTAGGGGTCGTTGCATTCGTTGGCGCCGGCGAAGCCGGCCATGCGCTGCAGCAGGCCGGTGTCGCGCCAGTAACTGACGGTGCGGCGCCAGGTCTCGGTCGCGCCGTCCTCGAGCCGGCTGGTCTCGGCTTCGCTGAGGGTCGCGCTGGCCAGGCGGCCCTGCACGTCGATGAAGGGACGGAACCACTGCAGGTTCTCGGTGCAGGCGGCCGCGGCGATGCGCGTCGCCGCCTGCGGCGCCGCGGTCTGTGCGCGCAACGCCGGGCAGGCGTCGGCGGCGACGGCAGCGCCCGCCGACAGCCACAGACAGGCGAACACGAGCGAACGGAACATCGGCACTTTCTCCAGAGCGGTGCCGGGCGGCACGGCGAAACGACGATAACGGTCCGTCGTACGACGACGCCGCGTGGGGTGGCGGCATGATCGGTCAATCACCCGCCCTTGCCCAGCCTATGGATCGTCTGTGCAAGTCGTGTGATAGCCGAGGCGCTGGCGAGAAACCGACGCCGCGGGTTATCGTCGCCCGATCGCACCGCGCGCCCGCAATCCATCGCCCGCGCTCCCTTGCCCGCCTCGGAAGGCCTGCATCGATGGCACGTAACCCGCGTCTGCTCCAATCCGTCACCACCCTCGCCGGCGTCGCCGCGGCCGGTTATCTCAGCGTCTGCGGCTGGCTCTATTTCAAGCAGCGCGAGCTGATGTACTTTCCGCAGAGCACGCGCCTGGGCGCGTCGATGACCGACTACACGGTCAGGCACGGCAACATCGTCCTGCGCGGCTGGCGGCTCAATGCCGGCCAGGACAAGGCGCTGATCTATTTCGGCGGCAATGCCGAACGCATCGAGAACATGCGCGAGTCGCTGGCGCAGTGGTTCCCGGACCGCAGCATCTACCTGGTCTCGTACCGCGGCTTCGGCGCCAGCGACGGGCGCCCCGAGGAATCGGCGCTGTTCGCCGATGCGCTGGCGGTGTTCGACCAGGTCGCGCGCGAGCACCCGGGGCAGCCGATCGCGGTGGTCGGCCGCAGCCTCGGCAGCGGCGTGGCCAGCTACGTGGCCGGCCATCGCCCGGTCGAACGCCTGGCCCTGGTGACCCCGTTCGACAGCCTGCGCGAGACCGCGCAGGCGCATTACCGCTGGTTGCCGACGCGCTGGCTGGTCAAGGACCGCTACGATTCGGTCACTTACCTGCGCAGCTATTTCGGCCCGATCCTGGTGGTGCGCGCGACCGCCGACGACGTGATTCCGGCGCCGAACACCCAGCGCCTGATCCACTCGCTGCAGACCCGGCCGCAAGGCGTCGACGTGGTGCAGCTGGAAGGCGCCGACCACCACAACATCGCCAGCTACCCGGCTTATCGCGACTCGCTGCGCGAGTTCATGGACTGAGGCCGCGGCCATGCAGCGACGCGCCATTCACCCGACCGCGGTCTCGTACGCGCAGGCGCACGAGATCGCCGGCTTCAAGCGGATGCTGTTCGTCAGCGGCCAGATTCCGCAAAGCGACGACGGCGCGCTCGCCGGCGATTTCGACGGCCAGTGCCGACAGGCCTGGGCCAACGTGGCTCGCCAGTTGGCCGCCGCTGGCATGGACTACAGCCATCTGGTCAAGGTCACGACCTTTCTGACCGATCGCCGCCATCGGCAACGCAATTACGAGATCCGCCACGAGCTGCTCGGCGAACACTCGCCGGCGCTGACCGTAATCATCACCGGCTTGTATGAGGAAGGCTGGCTGGTCGAGATCGAGGCGATCGCCGCCGACTGACGCCGTCGCGCGAGCCTCACCGCACCTGGCACAGTTCGCCGATGGCGCGTATCAGCACGGTGCGGCGCGAGGCGCCAGGGCGGTCGCCGCAACCTCAGTGCGCACTGCAAAACGCCTGATAGTCGATATAGCCGGGGAACTCGCGACCGGCCGCGCACACCGGGCAATCCGGATCGGGCGCCAGCCGAGTTTCGCGGAAGCGCATGCCCAGGGCGTCGAAATGCAGCAGGCGACCGGCCAGGGATTCGCCGAGCCCGAGGATCGACTTGATGACTTCGGTGGCCTGGACCAGCCCGACCACGCCGGGCAACACCCCGAGCACGCCGGCCTCGGCGCAGTTCGGCGCCGCTTCCGGCGGCGGCGGTTCGGGGAACAGGCAGCGATAACAGGGGCGCGCGCCGCGCTGGCGGCCGGCGTCGAACACGCTGACCTGTCCTTCGAAGCGATGGATCGCGCCGTAGACCAAGGGTTTGGCCAGCTTCACGCAGGCGTCGTTGAGCAGATAACGCACCGGGAAATTGTCGGCGCCGTCGAAGACCACGTCGGCGCCCTCGATCAGCCGCTCGACGTTGTCGGGCGTGATCCGTTCGGCGAAGGTTTCCACGCGCACGCGCGGATTCAACGCCGCCAAGGCGATCCGCGCCGACTCGACCTTCGACACGCCGATGCGCGCCTCGGTGTGCAGGATCTGCCGCTGCAAGTTACTGCGATCGACCACGTCGTCGTCGGCGAGCACCAAGGTGCCGACGCCGGCCGCGGCGAGATAAAACGCCGCCGGCGAGCCCAGGCCGCCGGCGCCGACCATCGCCACCCGCGCGGCCTGCAGCTTGCGCTGCCCGGCCTCGCCGACTTCGGGCAGGCGCAGATGGCGCGAATAGCGGTCGTAGAAATCGCGTTCGTCCTCGGACTGCTCCAGCAGCGCCAGCGGCAGCCCTTCGGCGATCCAGCGCGAAGTGCCGCCCTCGACCGAGGCCACCCGCGCATAGCCCGCGTCGAGCAGGCGCTGCGCGGCGCGCAGCGAACGCGCGCCGGATTGGCAGATCAGCAAAATCTCGGCGTCGCGGTCCGGCAAGTAGATCGACGGCTCGGATTCCAGCGCGTCCTTGGCGATGCCGCGCGCGTGTTCGGCCTGGCCGCCGGCGCGCTCGTGGGCCTCGCGCACGTCGATCAGGACCGCGCCGGCCTGCTGCCGCCTGCGCGCCTGCGCCGGGGAAATCTGTTCGATGCTCATGCGCGGATTATCCGCTTTCGGGTGCTCCCGCGCAGGCCGATCGGACGCGTCCGCGGCGACGCTGTGTTGCGCCGCCGTCAGTACGGCAGGACGTCCATTACCGCGCCCTCGGTCAGGCTCTGCGCCCCTTCGGCCACCACCATCAGGGCGTCCGAATCGGCTGCGGCGCGCAGCCGGTGCGAACCGGTGGCCGGATTCGGGTCGACCCGCAGCACCCCCTCGTCGTCGCTGAACAAACGCGCGCGGATGAATTCGCGCCGCGGATGGGTCTTGTCGATCGAGCCGACCAGGCGCGCGCGGAACCGCGGGCGCGCCTCGCTGCGGCCCTGCAGGCCGTCGATCAGGGCGCGACCGAAGGTCATGTAGGTCGCCATCACCGAGACCGGATTGCCCGGCAGCCCCAGCATCCGCGCCTGGTCCATGCTGCCGAACAGCAACGGCATGCCCGGGCGCATCTTCACCTTCCACAGGTGGATCCGGCCGAACTCGCGCAGCACCGCCGGGATGTGGTCCTTTTCGCCGGCCGAGACCGCGCCGCAGGTGAACACCAGGTCGAAGGCGCAGGCGGCGTCGCGCAGGGCGATCTCGACCTGCTTCGGGTCGTCGGGCAGGCGCGGCCACGCGGTCGGTTCCAGACCGTCGGCGCGCAGCAGCCCCATCAACAGGTCGCGATTGCTGTCGTAGATCTGCCCCGGCTGCAGGCTCATGCCGGGCTCGACCAGTTCGTCGCCGCTGGTGAACACCGCCACGGTCGGTTTGCGCCGAACACGCAACGAAGACAGGCCAAGCGAGGCCGCCAGCGACACCCGCGCCGGAGTCAGCAACTGCCCGGCCTGCAGGACCCGCTCGCCCTCGCGCACGTCTTCGCCGGCATAGCGCACGTTCTGGCCGAGCGCGGTGCGCGGCGCGCTGACGCGCTCGCCGTCGACGGCGACGTTCTCCTTGATCGCGACCGTGTCGGCGCCGGCCGGCAGCGGCGCACCGGTGGTGATGCGCACGCACTCGCCGGCGCCGAGCGACCAGCCGCCGTCGAGGCCGGCGAACTGCTCGCCGATCAGCCTCAGTACGGTCGGCTCGCCGGCCTGGTCGCCAGCCTGGTCGGCATGGCGGAAGGCGAAGCCGTCCATCGCGCTGTTGTCGAACGGCGGCAACGACAGCGGCGCATCGACGTCGTCGGCGAGCACGCGGCCGTGGCAGCGCGACAAGGCCATGGTTTCGGCTTCGAGCCGGTGCGCGGCGGCCACTTGGGCGACGATCGCCATCGCTTCGTCGAACAACAGGCCGGTCGGAAAGTCGCTTACAGGAGCATCGCTCATGGGGGCATCGCTCATGGGGGGCATCGCTCGCAGAGGGGGCGGATCAGCGGCCCGGCGCGTCGTCGGCGACGAAGCCGTGGGCCAGCAGATCCTCGGGGCGGTTGAGGTTGCCGAAGCGTAGGCCATCGAGCCGCGCCGCGGCCATGCCGAGTCCGGCCTGCAGTTCGCGCACCGCCAGGCGCCGGTGCGTCAGGGCCTGGGCCAGGGCCGTGCGCAAGGCGGCCACCGGCCACAGCGCGAACAAAGGCTGCGCGCCGTCGTCGTCGACGGCATAGGCGCCCTGCCCGTCCTGCGCGGCGATCAGCGCCGGCAACAGGCGCTCGTCGAGCGTCACCGCATCGACCGGCAAGGTGAACAACCACGGCGTCGTGCAGGCCGCGGCCAGGGCGTCGAGGCCGCCGAGCGGGCCGAGATCGGGATGGGTATCGGCAACCGCGTGTGCGCCGAGCGGGCGGTACCGTTCCAGGCCGCGATTGGCGCTGACCAGCACCTGCGCGACCCGATCGCGGTAGGCGTGCAGCAGGCGCAGCACCTGCGCTTGACCGTCGCGGTGCAGCCAGGCCTTGTCGAGGCCGCCCAGGCGTGAGGCGCGGCCGCCGGCGAGCAGGCCCAGGCTGAGCTCGGCGCGTGTGCACTGCATGGCCTGTCCTCGCTTGTCTTGGGTGCTTCCTCTCGCGGGCCGCCGCCGCGGCTCGAGTTACTTGCCGCGCTTGACGCGGCGGATCAGGCGCTTCTTCTTCGCCACCTGGCGTTCAGTCAGCACGTTCTTCTTGCCTTCGTAAGGGTTGCTGCTGTCCTTGAAGACGAAGCGGATCGGAGTGCCGACCAGCTTGAAGCGCTTGCGGAAGAAATTTTCCAGATAGCGCTTGTAGGTATCGCCGAGCGTGCGCAGACGGGTGCCGTGGACGACGAAGGTCGGCGGATTGAGCCCGGCCGGATGAGCGAAGCGCAGCTTGGCCACGTGCCCGCGCACCACCGGCGGCGGGTTGGTCTCGTAGGCCACTTCCATGGCCTTGGTGACTTCGCTGGTGCCGATCTCGGTGGTCGCCGAGGCGTGAGCGCGGTGGATCGCGCTGAACAGCTCGCGCAGGCCGGAGCCGTGCTTGGCGCTGATCCGCACCTTTTCGGCCCATTCGACGAACGCCAGCTTGCGCATCAGCAGGTTTTCGGTCTGCTGGCGCTGGTATTCGGTCTGCCCGTCCCACTTGTTGACCGCGACCACGAGGGCGCGGCCGGAGTCGAGCGCATAGCCCAGCACGCTGGCGTCCTGGTCGGTCACGCCTTCGCCGGCGTCGAGCATGACCACCGCGACCTGGCAGTTCTCGATCGCCTGCAGGGTCTTGATGATCGAGAACTTCTCGACCGCTTCCTCGACCTTGGACTTGCGGCGCACGCCGGCGGTATCGACCAGGCGATACAGGCGGCCGTCTCGTTCCATGTCGACCGCGACCGAGTCGCGCGTGGTGCCCGGCACTTCCGAGGCGATCATGCGTTCTTCGCCGAGCAGGCGATTGACCAGGGTCGACTTGCCGACGTTCGGGCGGCCGATGAAGGCCACGCGCACCCGCGCGGGGTCGTTGTCGAGTTCGCTGGTGGTGCCCTCTTCGGGCAGGCGCGCGAACACTTCGGCGAGCAGTTCGTCGATGCCCTGGCGGTGCGCGGACGACACCGCGACCGCATCGCGGATGCCGTAGCGGGCGAAGTCGTTGACCGCGGCGCGCGCGTCGAGGCCGTCGGTCTTGTTGACCACCAGCAAGGTCGGTCGCGCGGTCTTGCGCAGCCAGGCCAGGATCTCGTCGTCGAGCGCCGAAGCGCCTTCGCGACCGTCGACCAGGAACAGCACCAGGTCGGCTTCCTCGGCGGCGGCGCGGGCCTGGCGCGCGGTCGCGCCGGCCAGCCCCTCGTCCTCTCCGGCGATGCCGCCGGTGTCCACGACCGCGAACGGGCGCTGGCCTTCGGGCCGGCACACGCCGTAGTGACGATCGCGGGTGACGCCGGGCTCGTCGTGGACGAGCGCGTCGCGGCTGCGCGTGAGCGCATTGAATAGAGTGGATTTTCCGACGTTGGGGCGGCCAACGAGGGCGACTAAGGGAAGCATGATGTGAAGCCGGGAATGAGGAATGGGGAGTGGGAATCGAAGGCGCGCGGCTGCAGGCAGCGGCGTCGGGCCCGGGAATCCATCGGCGCGGGGCTGCCGAAACAGGCGCCATAGTGCCAGAGCGGACGCGAAGACGCTTTCGCACGGCCGCCGGCCGGGCCGGTCGAGGCGCCGGGCACAGGCACCGGACGCTCGGATTCGGCATCGATCAAACGAGCGGCCCGGCACGGCTTGCGCCGCCCGGGCCGCGATTAGTGCCGAAAACGGGGCCGGGCTGGGCCCGGACTCCCGAATCCCGGTCTTATTGCAGCTTGAACGCGGTCAGTTCGCCTTCGACGTTCTGCACGATCAGCACGCCATCGGCGACCACCGGGGCGGCGCGCAGCAGCTTGCCGCCGACCCGCGCACGCGCGGCGAATTCGCCGTTGTCGAGCTTGAGCCAGTGCACGTAGCCGTCGAAATCGCCGACCACGGCGTAATCGCCGTGCACCGCCGCGCCGGTCAGGCTGCGGCGCGCCAGGCCGGGCTGCTGCCACAGGGCGCTGCCGCTGGCCTTGTCGAGGCCGAACACCAGCCCGGTCGGATCGCTGACGACCAGACGGTCGCTGGCGACGCCGAGGCGGCCGACGCCGCCGTGCTCGCTGACCCACATCGGCCGGCCGCTCGGGGCGTCGATCGCGATGGTCTGCTTCTTGAAGCTGCTGGCGTACAGGGTGGTGCCTTCCAGCACCGGAGTGCCGTCGACATCGGCCATGCGGTCGAGTTCGCTGCGGCCTTCCGGCTGTGCGACCGGCAGGTCCCAGGTCGGACGGCCGTCGCTCGCCGACAGTGCGTTGACCGTGCCGTCGTCGTTGCCGACGAACAGGAAGCCCGGGCCGAGGGTCGGCGAGCCGTTGCCGCGCACGGTCAGCATCGGCACCTCGTGCACCCAGAACCAGCGGCGCTCGCCGCTGGCGGCGTCGAACGCGGTGACGCGGCCGTCGTTGGAACGCACGAACACCATGCCCAGGCCGATGGACGGCGCGGCGATGACTTCGTTGGACACCTTCGCGGTCCACTTCTGTGCGCCGGTGGCCGCGTCGAGCGCGATCACTTCGCCGTCGAGCCCGCCGATCACGACCAGACCGTCGCCCGCGCCCGGACCGCCGGACAGACGGATCTCTTTGTCCTTCTTGTCCTTGTCGGTGCGCATGGGCTGGAAGTGCCAGACCTGCTTGCCGGTCTGCAGATCGTAGGCATACACGCCGCCCTTGACCGCCGCGGCGTAGACGCGGCCGTCGGCCACCGCCGGACCCTGGCGAATGCCGATGCGCTCCTCGCCCTTGCCGGCGTTGACCGACCAGATCTTGTCGACCTTGACGCTCGGGGTGATATCGGTGAGCTCGGTCGGCTCGTTGGGCTTGCCGTCGTCCTTCTTGCCGCCGCCGAACCAACCCTTGATGGTCGTGCAACCGCTGAGCGCGAACGCGCACAGCACGATCGCGGCGGTGTTGCGGACGGCGGGGCGGCCGGAGAACCTGTTTTCAGCGGACTTCATCAAGACTTGGCCTCGGGCTTGGCCGGCGTGCCGCCGGCTTCGGTGAGCTTGAGTTCGAGCAGACGGCGACGCGGCGAGGCCTCGTCGAGCTTGCCGAGCGCGGTGCCGTAATCGGCCCGGGCGAGATCGGACTTGCCGAGCGCGAAGTGGGCGTCGCCGCGCACCTCGATCGCCATCGGCGTGGTCGACTTGTCGAGCAACTTGATCGCTTCGGCCGGCTGCTTGGCGTCGATCAGCAAGCGCGCCAGGCGCTGCTTGACGATCTCGGCGATGGCCGCGTCCTCGGTCTTGATCCCGCGCAGGGTGGCGATCGCGGCGTCGCGCTGGTCGGCATCGACCTGCGACTTGGCCAGGTCGAGCTGGGCCAGGGTCTGGTACATGCCCGGGGGCAGCGCCTTGACCTTGGCCGCGGCGGCCTTGTCCTTCGCCTGCACCGCATCCACCGCGGCCTGGAACTCGGCGGCGGCCTTGCCGTGGGTTTCGAGCTGGTGGTTGCCCCACCACTTCCAGCCGCCGATCGCGGCCAGACCGAGGGCGATGCCGCCGATCAGGCCGGCACCGTTGCTGCGCAACCAGGCCAGCACCCGTTCGCTTTGTTCGTGTTCGTCGAGCAGATCGTCTATCGCCATGAGTACGCCGTAGGCCGCCGTGCTAGGTCCTCGCCCGCGAGGGCGAAGCCGAAGTCAATGAGGACCGGCCCGCAACGCGGGCCGGTGATGGTCGCGAACCCGCAGCGCGGATCAATAAGACGCTGGCGCGAGGGAACCGTCAGAGGATAGCGTAAAGCGGGCCACGCTTCCGCGGCTGAACGGCGCCAGATCGACCGACTCGCCGGTCTTGCGGACTTCCACGCCGGAGGCATTGCCGAGCTTGACGTAGCCGACTTCGCCGAGGTTGTAGCTGCGGGTCTGGCCGGGCTGGACGGTGCCCTCGTCGAGCACCTGGCCGTCGGTCCCGCGCACTTGCATCCAGCTTTCGCCGGTGAAATTCAGGGTCAGGGTCTTGCTGGTCTGGATCTGCGACAGCGCCGGCGCCATCGAGGCGACCAGAGGCGTGCGCTGCGGCGGCGTGGCCGTCGCGGTGGCCGAGCGTGCCGCCTGGGCCGCGCCGTGCTCGGCGGCGGGCAAGTTTGCCGGCATTTCCAGCGATTGCACGTTGACGCTGTTGCTCAGGTGCGGCCGCGTCGCCAGGACTACCGGCACCGCGATCGCCGCGGTCATCACGATGTAGATGGCGCGGCGGGTGGTCTGTTCGAACACGCGGCGATAGCGCGGCGTGTGGGTGTGGCTGATCAGTTCGGACGGCGCGGTCGAGGCCAGCGGCGTACCGCTGAGCTGGGCTTCCAGGTCGATGCCGACCAGGCGCGCATAGCTGCGCAACTGGCCGCGCACGAAGACCGGCGCGCCGGTGCTCGCGGTGTCGTCGTTTTCCAGCGATTGGACCACCCGCGACGGCATTTTCAGCCGTGCCGCGACGTCTTCGATGGACAGCCCCGCCGCCTCGCGGGCCTGTTTCAGACGCGCGCCACAGCTTCCGCCGCCTTCAGGCGCGAATTCGTTCGACTGCATCTTCACCTACCGCCATCCCCCGTTCCGGAGCCCTGCGCGTCAGGGAACTCCGCCCTCATTCGCTGAACGTATCTTGCGGCGGCAGCCGTGTCGCCGAGTTTTTGTTCGATCTGTGACGCAGTCATCAGCGCTTCAGCTGTGATTGGCTCAACGGCCAGCCGGCGTTCAGAAAAGGCCCTCGCCTCGAAGGCATTGCCCAGGCGCAGCTGCCGCTTGGCCATCGCGCTCAGCGCCATGGCGTTGATCGGATCGAGCTTCAGTGCCAGGCGCAGGTCGCGATCGGCGCGTTCGCCCTGCCCGAGCTTGTCGGCGCAGGCGCCGCTGTTGGCCAGGGCCACCGCCGGGGTGCCGTAGCGCGGGTCGGTCAGGGCCTTGTCGAACCAGCTCATCGCCTCGCTGGCGCGGTTGTTCGCGCACAGCCAGACGCCGTAGTTGTTGAGTGCGGCGCCGCGGTCGGGCGCCAGTTCGGCGGCCTTGCGGTAGTGGGCGCCGGCCTGGGCGTCGTTGCCCTCCTGCTCGGCCATCACCGCCAGCAGGCTGTAGGCCTCGGCCGATTTCGGATCGAACTGCAGGGCCTGCTTGATCTCGGAGCGGGCCTTGTCGCGGTCGCCCGCGATCAGGTGGCTCTGCGCGGACTGGATCCGGCCCAGCGCGCTGGCCTCGCCGCCCGAGCGGCCGCGCTTGTCGCCGACATCGTATTCCACCGCCGTCTGCTTGAAGCCTTTGCGCTCCATGTTCGGACGGATGAAGCTGAGCCGGTTGCAGGCGCTGGCCGCCAGCACCACCACAGTCAGCAGGGCGATGCCGCGCAAGGCGCGAAGGCGCGGTGCGGTGGGACAAGGGTTCGACGCGGTGGCGCGCAGGAACTCAGGCAGCCGCATCGCCGACATCCTGGTCGAGGCCCTGGGCTTGCAGTTGCTTGCGGAACTCGGCCTGGCGCCGGGTCCGGTCCATGACCTGGCCCTTGAGCTGGCCGCAGGCCGCGTCGATGTCGTCGCCGCGGGTGCGGCGCACCGGCGCGATCATGCCGGCGTCGTTGAGCAGTTTCTGGAACGCGCGGATCGCGGCCTCGTCCGGGCGCTCGAAGCGGGTGCCCGGGAACGGGTTGAACGGAATCAGGTTGACCTTGGCGGCGTCCTTCATCTGTACCGCGTTGTCGAACTGGCGCAGCAGGCGGACCAGCTGGCGCGCGTGGGTCGGCTGATCGTTGATGCCCTTCATCAGGGTGTACTCGAAGGTCACCGAAGTGCCGCGCTTGCGCAGCGCGTAGCGCACGCAGGATTCCATCAGTTGCTCGATCGGGTACTTCTTGTTGAGCGGCACCAGCTCGCTGCGCAGTTCGTCGTTCGGCGCATGCAGCGACACCGCCAGCGAAACGTCGCTGACCTCGCCGAGCTTGTCGATCATCGGCACCATGCCGGCGGTCGACAGGGTCACCCGCTTGTTGGCCAGGCCGTAGCCGAGGTCGTCGCGCATGATGCTCATCGCGCGCACGACGTTGTCGAAATTCATCAGCGGCTCGCCCATGCCCATCATCACCACGTTGGTGAGTTTGCGCTGCTGGTGCGGGACGTTGCCGAGATGGCGCGCCGCCACCCAGACCTGACCGATGATCTCGGCGGTCGACAGGTTGCGGTTGAAGCCCTGGGTCGCGGTCGAGCAGAACTGGCAGTTCAGCGCGCAGCCGACCTGCGAGGACACGCACAGCGTGCCGCGGCCCTTGTCGGGAATGTAGACCGCCTCGATCGCGTTCTTCGCGTCCATGCCGAGCAGCCACTTGTGGGTGCCGTCGGTGGAGGGCTTGTCGTACACGACCATCGGCGCCCGCACTTGCGCATGCGCCTCGAGCTTGGCGCGCAGCACCTTGCCCAGGTCGGTCATGTCGTGGAAATCGGTGACGTAGCGGTGATGGATCCACTTCATCACCTGGTGCGCGCGGTAGCGCTTTTCGCCCAGCGTCTGCTCGAAGAAGTCCTCGAGCTGCACGCGGTCGAAGTCGAACAGGTTGGTCTTGCCGTTGTCGGGCACGACGGCGCCGGCCGAAGCCGGCGCCGCCGCATTGCCGACCAGCACGGCCGGTATCGCGTTCGATACCGGCGCGCCGGCGACATCCGTGCGCGCGGCAGCGGATTCCCTCGCCTGCTCGCTGGCGGCTGCGGGAAGATCGTTTGCGTTGTCGCGGATGTCGTTCACTGCAGTGCTCTAAGTTTTTCGCTTAGCGCGCGTAGACGTCGGTGGCCGGGAAGAAATACGCGATTTCGATCGCGGCGTTCTCCAGGCTGTCCGAACCGTGCACGGCGTTGGCGTCGATGCTGTCGGCGAAGTCGGCGCGGATCGTGCCCGGCGCTGCGTCCTTCGGATTGGTGGCGCCCATCAGGTCGCGGTGCTTGAGCACGGCGTTTTCGCCCTGCAGCGCCTGGATCATCACCGGGCCGCTGATCATGAACTCGACCAGGGCGGCGAAGAACGGACGCTCGCGGTGCACGGCGTAGAAACCTTCGGCTTCCTGCTTCGAGAGGTGCTTCATCTTGGCGGCGACGACCTTCAGGCCGGCCTTCTCGAAACGGGTGTAGATCTCGCCGACCACGTTCTTGGCAACGGCGTCGGGCTTGATGATGGACAGGGTGCGCTCCAGCGCCATGGAAAGTCTCCGGGTAGGCGGGCCGCTTTACGGTCGGCCCGAGAATAACAGAAAACCCGCGACGGGACGCGGGTTTAGCCGATATGGCTGCGGTAATTCTAACGGAATAATCACTTGGTTTACATCCACGCCGAGCGTTCCGCCGGCCGGCCGGCGCGCGGCGGCGGAACCGAGATTGACGATTCCCGGGTCCCGGACTAGCATCAAACAAGCGTTTGATTCAGGCCGTCGCGACGGTCGTCCAGGAGTAGCCCGCGCCCCATGACCACGACCGCCCATTTTTCGACCAAGGACCGCATTCTCGGCGCCGCCGAGGAGTTGTTCGCCCAGTTCGGCTTCACCGGCACCTCGCTGCGTCAGGTCACCAGCCGCGCCGACGTCAACATCGCCGCGGTCAATTACCACTTCGGCAGCAAGGAAAACCTCGTCAACGAGGTGTTCCGCCGGCGCATGGACGAGATGACCGAGCAGCGCATGGGCGCGCTCAAGACCGCGGTCGAACGCCACCCCGGCGAGCTCGAACCGATCCTGGCCGCCTTCGTCGAGCCCGCGCTGGCGCTGGCCCAGGACCGCAACGGCGGCGGCGCCTTCGTGCGGGTGATCGCCCGCGCCTACGCCGAGAAGAACGACAGCCTGCGCAAGTTCCTGTCCGACCACTACGGCCATGTCCTGCGCGAATTCGCCAAGGCCATCGCCGGCGCCGTGCCGAGCCTCAGCAAGGAGGAGCTGTACTGGCGCCTGGACTTCCTGGCCGGTTCGCTGACCTATGCCATGGCCGATTTCGGCCTGATCAAGCGACCGGCCGGTGTCACCGAAGCGGCGCACCGTGAACGCGCGGCCCGCGAACTGATCCGTTTCGCCGCCGCCGGCTTCAAGAGCTGAGCGGCGCCAGATGCCGGCCCCGGCGGGGACCGGCATCGCCGGACGGCCCAGCGCCGCCGGTTCTGCTCTGGATTCCCTCTGGACTCCCGCCCTCTCCCCTCGCCCACATCCAAGATTTCTGTTTTCTTCAAGGAGTTGTAGACGATGTCTAAGCAATTGCTTGTCCGCCGTGCCGCGGTCCTCGGGGCCGGCGTCATGGGCGCCCAGATCGCCGCGCACCTGACCAACGCCGGTGTCGACACGGTGTTGTTCGACCTGGCCGCGAAGGAAGGCGACCCCAACGGTATCGTCAACAAGGCCATCGCCAACTTGGCCAAGCTGAGCCCGGCGCCGCTGGCCAGCAAGACCCTGGCCGAGCGCCTGACCGCCGCCAATTACGACACCGGCCTGGAACAGCTGCGCGGTTGCGACCTGGTCATCGAGGCCATCGCCGAGCGCATGGACTGGAAGCAGGACCTGTACAAGAAGATCGCCGACTACGTGCCCGACCACGCCGTACTGGCCTCCAACACCTCGGGCCTGGGCATCAACAAGCTCGCCGAAGTGCTGCCCGAGCAACTGCGCCACCGCTTCCTCGGCGTGCATTTCTTCAATCCGCCGCGCTACATGCACCTGGCCGAGCTGATCCCGGCCAAGACCACCGACGCGGCGGTGCTGGAAGGCCTGGAAACCTTCCTGACCACCACCCTCGGCAAGGGCGTGGTGATCGCCAAGGACACCCCGAACTTCATCGGCAACCGCATCGGCGTGTTTTCGATGCTGGCCGCCATGCACCACACCGAGCAGTTCGGCCTGGGCTTCGACACCGTCGACGCGCTGACCGGCCCGGCGATCGGCCGGCCGAAGTCGGCGACCTTCCGCACCGCCGACGTGGTCGGCCTGGACACCATGGCCCACGTCATCAAGACCATGGCCGACACCCTGCCCGACGACCCGTGGCATTCCTACTTCCAGGCGCCGAAGTGGCTGTCGGCCCTGATCGGCAAGGGCGCGCTCGGCCAGAAGACCGGCGCCGGCGTGTACACCAAGCGCGGCAAGGACATCCTCGTGCTCGATCTGAAGGCGCAGGATTACCGCGCCTCGGCCGGCGAGCTCGATGCCGACATCGCCGCGCTGCTCAAGGAAAAGGACCCGGCCAAGAAGTTCGCCGCGCTGCGCGCCAGCGAGCATCCGCAGGCGCAGTTCCTGTGGGCGGTGTTCCGCGACAGCTTCCATTACAGCGCATTCCACCTGGAAACCATCGCCGACACCGCGCGCGACGTCGATTTCGCCATGCGCTGGGGCTACGGCTGGTCGCTCGGCCCGTTCGAGACCTGGCAGGCCGCCGGCTGGAAGCAGGTCGCCGACTGGATCGCCGAGGACATCGTCGCCGGCAAGGCCATGGCCAGCGCGCCGCTGCCGAACTGGGTGTTCGACGGCCGCGAAGGCGTGCACGGCAAGGACGGCAGCTACAGCCCGGGCCGCAACGCCCAGGTGCCGCGCTCGTCGAATCCGGTGTATGCGCGCCAGCGCTTCCCCGACGCGCTGCTCGGCGAGCGCTTCTCGCAGGGCCAGACCGTGTTCGAGAACGACGGCATCCGCCTGTGGGCCGACGACGGCGACGACATCGCGGTGATCAGCTTCAAGACCAAGATGCACACGGTCAACGACCACGTGCTCAACGGCATCCAGGAAGCCATCGCCATCGCCGAGCAGAAGTTCAAGGGCGTGGTGATCTGGCAGCCGAAGGAGCCCTTCTCGGCCGGCGCCGACCTGTCCGGCGCGCTGGGCCTGCTGCAGGCCGGCGACCTCAAGGGCTTCGAGGCGATGGTCGCCAACTTCCAGGCCACCAGCCAGCGCATCAAGTATTCGCTGGTGCCGGTGGTCGCGGCGGTGCGCGGGCTCGCGCTCGGCGGCGGCTGCGAGTTCCAGATGCATTCGGCGCGCACGGTGTTCGCGCTGGAAAGCTATATCGGCCTGGTCGAGGCCGGCGTCGGCCTGCTACCGGCCGGCGGCGGCCTGAAGGAGTTCGCGGTGCGCGCCTCCGACGCGGCCGGTCCGGGCGGCGACGTGTTCGCCGAACTCAAGACCGCGTTCGAGAGCGTGGCGATGGCCAAGGTCTCGACCTCGGCGTTCGAGGCGCGCGAGCTCAAGCTCGCCCGCGACGGCGACCGCGTCGTGTTCAACGCCTTCGAGCTGCTGCACGTGGCCAAGGCGCAGGCGCGCGCGCTGGCCGAAAGCGGTTACCGCCCGCCCCTGCCCGGCCGCCGCATCCAGGTCGCCGGCGACGTCGGCATCGCCACCTTCAAGATGCTGCTGGTCAACATGCTCGAAGGCCGCTTCATCTCGCCGCACGACTACGAGATCGCCAGCCGCATCGCCACGGTGATCTGCGGCGGCGAAGTCGACCGCGGCGCGCTGGTCGACGAGGAATGGCTGCTCAAGCTCGAACGCGAGCATTTCGTCGCCCTGGCGCAGATGCCCAAGACCCAGGAGCGCATCGCCCACATGCTCAAGACCGGCAAGCCGTTGAGGAACTGAGATTGGCGATTCGAGATTCGGGATTCGCGCAAGCGGGTCCCGAATCCTCTCCCCTAATCCCGAATCCCTAATCCCGAATCCCGCTTTCGGAGAAAGCACATGAAACAAGTTCAAGAAGCCTACATCGTCGCCGCCACCCGTACCCCGGTCGGCAAGGCCCCGCGCGGTGTGTTCCGCAACACCCGTCCCGACGACATGCTCGCGCACGTGCTCAAGTCGGTGATCGCGCAGGCGCCGGGCATCGACGTCAACCGCATCGACGACGCGATCATCGGCTGCGCCATGCCCGAGGGCGAGCAAGGCATGAACGTGGCGCGCATCGGCGTGCTGCTGGCCGGCCTGCCCAACACCATCGCCGCGCAGACCATCAACCGCTTCTGCTCTTCCGGCCTGCAGGCGGTCGCGCTGGCGGCCAACGAAATCCGCCTCGGCAACGCCGACCTGATGCTGGCCGGCGGCACCGAGTCGATGTCGATGGTGCCGATGATGGGCAACAAGGTCGCGCTGTCGCCGTCGGTGTTCAACGACGACCACGTCGCCATCGCCTACGGCATGGGCATCACCGCCGAAAAGGTCGCCGAGGAGTGGAAGATCTCGCGCGAAGACCAGGACGCGTTCGCGCTGGCCTCGCACCAGAAAGCCATCGCCGCAATCCAGGCCGGCGAGTTCAAGAGCGAGATCAGCCCGCTCGAAGTCGTCTCGCGCGTACCGGACCTGTCGGGCAACACGATCAAGTTGCGCAAGAGCCTGGTCGAACTCGACGAGGGCCCGCGTCCGGACGCTTCGCTGGAAGCGCTGGCCAAGCTCAAGCCGGTGTTCCGCAACGGCCAGTTCGGCGGCAGCGTCACCGCCGGCACCAGCTCGCAGATGAGCGACGGCGCCGCCGCGGTGTTGCTGGCCTCCGGGCAGGCGGTCAAGGACTACGGCCTGACTCCGCTCGCCCGCTTCGTCAGCTTCTCGGTCGCCGGCGTGCGTCCGGAAGTGATGGGCATCGGCCCGATCGCCGCGATTCCTAAGGCGCTCAAGCAGGCCGGCCTGACCAAGGACCAGATCGACTGGATCGAACTCAACGAAGCCTTCGCCGCGCAGGCCCTGGCGGTGATCCGCGACAGCGATCTCGACCCGTCCAAGGTCAACCCGCTCGGCGGCGCGATCGCGCTCGGCCACCCGCTCGGCGCGACCGGCGCGGTGCGTACCGCGACGATCGTCCACGGCTTGCAGCGCCGCAAGCAGAAGTACGGCCTGGTGACGATGTGCATCGGCACCGGCATGGGCGCGGCCGGCGTGTTCGAGTCGCTGTAAGCCACGCCCCCCGGCTGGCCGGGAGGTTCGCGATGCATCGAAGGCGACCGGCTTCCGGTCGCCTTCGTCGTTCAAGACCAACGGCGGAACTGCGACAGCGCCATCGCAGCGACGGCGCGGGCCACGGTTCGCTGCCGCGGCCTGCGCCGCTCTGCCCTCGAACGCAGATCCGTTACGCCGACCTCAGGCCAGACGCGTTCCGTTCGGCACCGGCCGCTCGAGGGCGGTGATCACCACGCCCTGCTCGGTCGGGAAACCGGTCAACAGGAACTCGGACACGAACGGCCCGATCTGCTTCGGTGGGAAATTGATCACCCCGACGATCTGCCGCCCGACCAGGTCCTCGGCCGAATACAGATCGCGAATCTGTGCGCTGGTCTTGCGCAGGCCGTGCGGGCCGAAATCGACCCACAGCTTCCAGGCCGGCTTGCGCGCCTGCGGAAACTCCTCGACCCGGGTCACGGTGCCGGCGCAGATCACGACTTTCTCGAAGTCGCTCCATGCGATCAATCCGGCCTGACTGTTATCGGTATCGCTCATCCTGCCCTTCCCTCTGTGCGTTCTTTGCAGGCGTCCTTGAGTTGCGCCCAGGTGTAGCTCAGCTGCGCCGCCAGCAGGCCGGCGGGTTTCATCGCCGAAACCAGGCCGTAGTCGGACAGCTCGCGCCAGCCCTCGTCGCCTCGGGCGATCGCCGCCGCGACGGTTTCGCCGGCGAAGGTGGTCGGCGCGACGCCGTGCCCGCCGAAGGCCTGGGCCAGCCACAGGCCCTCGCCGATCCGGCCGATCTGCGGCATCTGATGGCGCGCATAACTCATCAGGCCCGACCAGGCGTAATCGACCCGGACGCCGGCCAGTTGCGGAAACACCTTGAGCAGGTCGCGATAGAGCAAGCGCTTGACCGCCTGCGGCGAGCGGTCCAGCACCGAGATGCGTCCGCCCCAGAGCAGGCGCGTGTCCGGCAGCGGCCGATAATAGTCGAAGGCGAAACGTGTGTCGTAGACCGCGGCGCGCGTGCGCAGGGCCTCGTCGAGCCGCTCGCCGAGCGGCTCGGTCACCATGACGTAAGTCGCGATCGGCATCACCCCGGCATCGACCTCGCGGCGCAGCCCGGCCAGGTAACCGCCGCAGGCGAGCACGACCTGTTCGGCTTCGATCTCGCCGCGCTCGGTCCGGATCCGCCAGGCCGAACCCTGGCGCTCCAGCGCGAGCGCCGGGCTGCGTTCGTGCACGGCGACGCCGCGGCTTTCGGCCAGCGCCGCCAGCCCATGCGCGTACTTGAGCGGATGAAAATGCAGGGCCTGCGGTTCGAACAGGGCCTCGTGATAGCGCTCGCTGCGCACCTGTTCGCGCAAGCGTTCGCGCGACCACCATTGCCAGTCGACGCCGTAGTGTTCGGACAGCAGGGCCTGGCGCGAACGCAGTACTTCGCGGTCGCGAAACCAGTTGGCCCAGATCACCCCGGCCTCGGTGGCGTCGCAGGCGATGCCGTGACGATGGATGCGCGAGCGGATCAGCTCGACCGCGCCGGTGGTGCCGGCGTACAGCGCGCGGGCGCGCTGCGGCCCGAGCTCGCGCAACAAGGCGTCTTCGCCGCGCGAATAACCGCCGAACACGAAGCCGCCGTTGCGGCCGGAAGCGCCGTGGCCGATGGCCTGCGCCTCGATCAGGGTCACCTCGCTCAGGCCGCGCTCGGCCAGTCCCAGGGCGGTATTGAGCCCGGCGAAGCCGCCGCCGATCACGCACACCCGGGTCTGGCGTTTGCCTTCGAACGCCGGCCATGAAGGCTGGCGTTCGATGCTGGCGCGGTAATAACTTTCGGCGGGTATGGACATGAGCGGGTCGCAACGGGTTTGATGATGCCGGCCGGCGCCGCGGCGGCCGGTGCATGACCGCGCCGCCACACCGAACGCCGAGACGCAGACGATGGAGATCCACCGCGCCGACCTAGCCTACCGCAGACGCAGCCTGTGGCTGTTGGCCGCGCTGCTGGCTGTCTGTGCGATCGGACTGTGGCTGCTGCACGGCTGGCTGCAGGCGGTGCAGGCGCACGCGCTGGCGAGTGCGCCTCAGGAGGCGCGGCGTTGGCTGCGCGGCGCGATCGCCGCGATGTCGATCGCGGCGGCCTTGCCGAGTGCGCTGTGGGGCCGCAGTCTGCGCCGGCTCGGACGGGCCGCGCGCGAGGAAGGCCGTTTCCCGCCGCGCGCCTGGAAGACCTACCGCGACGTGCGGGTGCTGCGCGAACAGGCGGCCTTGCGATGGTCGCGGCGCAGCGAGCGCCTGGGCCGGATCGCGCAGGTCGCCGCCGGGATGTTCGCGGCAGCGGCCGCGGCGACCTGGGCCTGGCCCGGCTGATCGCAGCCGGCGCTGGCCGACCAAACGATCAAACGATCATGGGCCGCATCCGCGGCCCATGAGTTGCACGACTATGCCCTGCCCGCTGCTTACTCGAGGTCTTCGACGCCGAGTTCGTTGAGCGCGTTCTGCATCATCTGGCGCGCCGAGTCGCTGAGCTTCTCGTGATCGAGGGCATAGCGGATCGTAGCCTCGATCAGGCCCAGGTGGGTGCCGCAATCGAAGCGCGTGCCCTGGAAGCGGTAGGCGTTGACGGTTTCGCGTTCGAGCAGCGTCGCGATGGCGTCGGTGAGCTGGATCTCGCCGCCGGCGCCGGGCGTGGTGGTTTCGAGCAATTCGAAAATACCGGGATTGAGCACGTAACGGCCGACCACGGCGAGCGTGCTCGGCGCGACCTCCGGCGACGGCTTCTCGACGATGGCGCGGATCCGGCCCTGGCGGCCCTGGAAAGCCTCGGTGGCGACGATGCCGTAGCTCGCAGTCTGCTCGCGCGGCACGTCCTGGACCGCGATGACGCTGGCGCCGCCGCTCTGCGCGGCGTCGGCCATCTGCTTGAGCGCGCCCGGGCCGCGGTTCCAGATCACGTCGTCGGGCAGCAGCACCGCGAAGGGCTCGTTGCCGATCACTTCCTTGGCGCACAACACCGCATGGCCCAGGCCCAGGGCTTCGGCCTGGGTCACGAACACCGCGCGCACGCCTTGCGGCAGCACGTTGCGGATCAGTTCGAGTTGTTCGGTCTTGCCGGAGCGTTCGAGCTTGTGTTCGAGCTCGTAGGCCTTGTCGAAGTAGTCGGCGACCGCGTGCTTGTAGCGGTTGGTGATGAACACCAGGGTGTCGCAACCGGCTTCGATCGCCTCGTCGACGGCGTACTGGATCAGCGGCCGATCGATGATCGGCAGCATTTCCTTCGGCACGGTCTTGGTCGCGGGGAGAAAACGGGTGCCGAGGCCGGCGACCGGAAAAACAGCCTTGCGAATACGTGTTTCCATCAAATCTTCCTGGCGTTACGGGCGGGGAACGCCACCACCGTAGCCGATTCCTTGTAATCGGGATGTTCACCGACCGGACGGAACTCCGGCACCGCGATGCGCAGCAAGGTACCGAGCGCCTCGCGGTCGTAGCGGATCGACGCATCGCGCAACTGCTGCAGCGAGTTCTCCAGGGCCAGGCTCGACACGTCGCGCGGCTCGGCCTGGAGAATCTTCGGATGCACCGTCGGGCGATAACGCTCGTCGGCATGGAACAAGGTCTCGTGCAGTTTTTCGCCCGGGCGCAGGCCGGTGTAGACGATGGCGACGTCGCGGCCCGGGGTCTTGCCGGCCAGGCGGATCATCTGCTCGGCCAGCAGGCGGATCGGCACCGGCTCGCCCATGTCGAGGGTGTAGATGGCCTCGTGGGTGCCGATCGCCGAAGCCTGCAGGATCAACTGGCAGGCCTCCGGAATGGTCATGAAGAACCGAGTCACCTCCGGATCGGTAACCGTGACCGGGCCGCCGCTGCGGATCTGTTCGCGGAACAAGGGCACCACGCTGCCGGCCGAGTCGAGCACGTTGCCGAAGCGCACGGTGACGAAGCGGGTGGCGCGCTGGTCGGCCAGCGACTGGCAGGTCATCTCGGCCAGGCGCTTGGTCGCGCCGAGCACGTTGACCGGGTCGACCGCCTTGTCGGTGGAAATCAGCACGAAGGTGCCGACCCCGGCGGCGCGGCAGGCGCGCGCCACCGTCTCGGTGGCCAGCACGTTGTTGCGCACCGCCTCGCGCAATTGCGCCTCCAGCAACGGCACCTGCTTGTAGGCGGCGGCGTGGAAGGCGGCGTCGGGCGAGGCCAGCTTGAGTGCGTATTCGATGACCGCCTTGTCGCCGCAGTCGCCGAGGATCGGAATGAATTCGACGTCGGGGAAATCGCGGCGCAGCGCGGTCTCGGTGGTGACCAGGGCCAGCTCGTCGATCTCGATCAGGGCGATGCGGCCGGCGCCATGGCGCGCGCACTGGCGGCACAGCTCGGAACCGATCGAGCCGCCGGCGCCGGTGACCAGCACCGAGCGCGCGCCGAGCCAGGCGCGGATCGCCTTCCAGTCCGGCAGCACCGGCTTGCGGCCGAGCAAGTCCTCGATCGCGACTTCCTTGAGTTCGCCGGGCAGCGAGCGCCCTTCGAGCACGTCCTGCAGGCGCGGCACCATCCGGAACGGCACGCCGGTACGTTCGCAGGCCATGACCACGCGCTGCATCGCATTGGCGTCGGCCGAGGGCATGGCGATGACCAGCAGCTTGGCCGCGGTCTCGCGGGCGATCTCGGCGACGTCGTCGACGTTGCCGAGCACAGGCACGCCCTGGACCTTGCTGCCGCGCAGGCGCGCGGCGTCGTCGAGGAAGCCGACCGGATGATAGGTGCCGAAGCGGCGCAGGTCGCGGACCAGGGCCTCGCCGGCGCGGCCGGCGCCGAGGATCAGGATCCGCACCGAGACCGCGTTGGCGCTGTCGATGCGGCTGTCCTTCCAGGCCCGGTACAGCAGGCGCGGCGCGCCGAGCATGCCCATCAGCACCAGCGGGTACAGCACCAGCACGGTGCGCGGCACGGCGTCGACGCGGTTATACAGGAACAGGCCCAGGACGATCGCGAACAGGCCCAGCATGCAGGCCTTGAAGATGTTCCATAGGTCGGGCACGCCGGCGAAGCGCCACAGGCCGCGGTACAGGCCGACCTGCCAGAACACCAGGCCTTGCGCGGCCAGGACCAGGGCGATCTCGGTCGACCACAGCGGCAGGGTCGGCGGGGTGGCGGTGATGCCGAAGCGCAGCTTGTGCAGCGCCTGCCAGACCAGCCAGACCATCGCGAGATCGTGCACGACCACCGCCAACCGCGGCAGGCCGCCTTTCAGACGATCGCGCAATGAACTCATTCCCTGCCCCTACTGAAGAAAATCAATCGGTCCGGCCGGATCGCAGATCGGGCCGCTCGGTTCGTCCTAGCCGATCGGGTCGCCGGATTCGCGTCCGGTCTTCTGGATCAGCCACCAAAAAAAAGCGCCGGACATATACCACGCGGCTCCCATACACAAGATGAAACCGGTTCGGACTTCGGTCACATAGCGCACGCAGGCTAGCGACAGCAGCGTGAAAACCGCATAGGCGAGCGTGACCCGGGTGTGGCCGATGCGCCGGGCCCAGACTTGGTAAGCATGCTGAGTATGCGGGGTCCACCAGCGTTCGCCGCGCCGGACCCGCCGCAGCAGGGTCAGGCCGGAGTCGACCATGAATGCGGCCAGCGGCAACAACAACAGGCCTGAACGCTGGCCCAGGCCGCTCGCGGCGAGCACGCACAAGGCGGCGATCGCGTAGCCGATCGCGCCGCTGCCCACGTCGCCCATGAAGATCCGCGCACGGGGGAAATTGAACGGCAGAAAGCCCATGCACGCGGCCAGCAAGGCCAGCGCCAGCCAGCTCCAGACCGGCCCGCCGAGCCAGACCAGGCCCAGCGCGACCAGCGCCGCCTGCGACGCGGCCAGGCCGTTGATGCCGTCCATGAAGTTCCAGACGTTGGGCAGTCCCACTGCCAACGCGAACGCCGCCAACGCCAGCCAGGGATTGCCCAGCACATACCAGACCGCGAACGCCAGCAGCGCCGCCGCCAAGCCGTGCACGCCCAGGCGCAGCCACGGCGACAGGGGCCGGTGGTCGTCGACCCAGCCGATCCCGGCGATCAGCAGCAGGCCGATGCCGAAGGCCAAGGCGAGCGGCGCGTGCGAGGGAAAGCGGATGCCGAGCGCAGCCGCGGCGACCAACACCGCGGCGACGATGGCGATACCGCCGCCGCGCGGCGTGGCCACGCTATGGCTGCGGCGTTCGCCCGGCTCGTCGATGAGCCGGCTGTGCAGCGCATAGGCGCGCGCCAGCCAAGTGCCTGCGGCGCCGAGCGCCGCATAGATGGCGATCCATTGCCACATCGCTCAGACCACCGCGTAGTTCAGCAGCGGCTTGACCGAACCCCATTCCTTGCAGCTCGGGCATTGCCAGTGGTGACTGCGGGCGCCGAAGCCGCAACGATTGCAGCGGTAACTCGGATTGCGCACCAGCAACTGGTCGGTGATGTGCTTGAGGTCGTGCAGGGTCGCCAGCGGGTCGGCGTTCTCGGCGATGGTCAGGTCGATCAGCGCCGCTTCGCCGCGCACCGACGGGCGGTCCTTGAGCTGGCGGGCCAGATAGGCGCGCGCGGCCGGTACGCCATCCTCGGCTTCGACCATCCGGGTCAGCGCCAGCACCGGGGCGATGCCGCGGTAGTGCTCGCACATCTCGGCCAGGAAGGCGCGGGCGCCGGTGGCGTCGCCGCCGCGTTCGTAGCAGCTCAGCAAGGCCGGCAACACTTCCGGCAGGTAATCGGGGTCGGCGCGGGCGACGCGCTCGAAGGCGCGGATCGCCGCGGCGTCGTTGCCGGTCTCCACCTCGATGCGCCCTTCCAGCATGCCGGCGCGGACCGAATTGGCATCGGCCTCGTAGGCGCGCTTGACCGCCGCGCGGGCGGCATCGGTATCGCCGGCGGCGCGGTAGCGGTCGGCCAGTTCGCATTCGAACTGGGCGATCAGTTTGCCCATCGGCTCGCCGGTCGCGGCTTCGTAACGCTGGGCGTTCTCGATCGCCTTGTCCCAGTCGCGTTCGGACTGATAGATGCCGATCAGGTGACGCAGGGCCAGCGGCGCGCGCATGTCCAGCGCGACCAGATCGCTGAATACCGTCTCGGCGCGATCGAGCAGCCCCGAACGCATGTAGTCCTCGCCGAGCGCGAGCAAGGCCTGGACCTTCTGCTGGTCGCTCAGCCCGGGCCGCTGCACCAGGGCCTGGTGCAGACGGATCGCGCGGTCGACTTCGCCGCGGCGGCGAAACAGGTGGCCGAGCGCGACCTGGGTCTCGAAGGTGTCCTTGTCGAGTTCGGCGATGTGCAGGAACAGCTCGATCGCCTTGTCGGGCTGTTCGTTGAGCAGGTAGTTGAGGCCGCGGAAATAGGTGGTCGACAGGCGGCTGACCTGATTGTCGCTATGCCGCTCGCCCCCTCGCCGCCCGATCACCCAACCGCTCACCGCCGCCACCGGCAGCAACAGGAAGAACCAGAACCACTGGCTGATGAATTCCATGCTCAGACCTCGGGACCGGCGAGCGGGGGCGCGGGCGCGGCGCTCACCGCACGCTCGGCGCGGCTGAGGCGGCGGCGCAGCGGCAGGACCACGCTGGCGCTGATCGCCAGGCCGCCGATGAGGGCGCCCAGCAACAGGGCGACGATCAGGGCGATGCCGAGCGAGGTCGCCGGGACGAAACCGATGCCGAGGTCGATGCTGACGATCTGGCGGTTCAGGGCGCCGAGGATCGCCCCTGCCGCGAGGCAGGCCAGGGCGATGAGAAGACGGATCACGCGCATGGGGAGTTCCGGGAGGTCGTGCACGATCTCGTGCGTGTCGCGCCTAGCTTAACGGACGCGCATGCGCGCGGCGTATTAGCCGGGGGAAAACGAGTTTGGATGAGTAAGGAGCGAGTCAGGGCGTGATCGCCCTACCCACGGCCGGTGCGGCCAATGCGTATAGATAAGGTATCGAGAGCGGGCCGGCGGCGATGCCGCTCGTTCCTCGCTGCTCGCGGCGGCGCAGCCGCCAAACATTCCCAGGACTTCAGCCTTCTTCGTCCAGCGGGGTGACGCCGCTGACGCGTTCGCGCAATTCCTTGCCGGGCTTGAAGTGCGGGACGTGCTTGCCGGGCAGCGCGACCGACTCGCCGGTCTTCGGGTTGCGGCCCAGGCGCGGCGGACGATAGTGCAGCGAAAAGCTGCCGAAGCCGCGGATCTCGATCCGCTCGCCGGCCGACAGGGCGCCGCCCATCATTTCCAGCAAAGCCTTCACCGCCAGATCCACATCGTCGCCCTTGAGATGGGCCTGACGCTGCGAAAGGATCTCGATGAGTTCGGACTTGGTCATGGACGAAGCGTGGCCTTGCCTTGGGAAGGTCGTGAAGAAAGTCGTGCGGACGTCGCGATCGGCTGCGATCCCCTACCGCAGACCGAAGGCGACCCGGCCATGCCGGGCCGCCTCGGCGGATGCATCGGTAAAACCCGGCCCGGATAGACCGGGCCGTATTGCCTGTAGCGTGACGCGTGCAGCGATTACTCGGACTTGCCGCCCAGACGCTCGCGCAGCAACGCGCCGAGGCTGGTGGTGCCGCTGGCGGCTTCGGAGGTCTGGCGGTTGTAATCGGCCATCGCTTCCTGCTGCTCGTGCTCGTCCTTGGCCTTGATCGACAGCTGCATGCTGCGGCCCTTGCGGTCGGTGCCGATGATCTTGGCTTCGACTTCCTGGCCGACCTTGAGGTACTGCGAAGCGTCTTCGACGCGCTCCTTGGCGATGTCGCGCGCGGCGACGTAGCCTTCGATGCCGTCGGCCAGTTCGATCGTCGCGCCCTTGGCGTCGACTTCCTTGACCGTGCCCTTGACGATCGAGCCCTTGGCGTTGGAAGCCACGTACTGACCCATCGGGTCCTGCTCGAGCTGCTTCACGCCGAGGCTGATGCGCTCGCGCTCCGGATCCACGGCCAGGACCACGGCTTCCAGCGTGTCGCCCTTCTTGTAGTTGCGGACCACGTCTTCGCCGGTGGTGTTCCAGCTGATGTCGGACAGGTGGACCAGGCCGTCGATACCGCCGTCCAGGCCGATGAAGATGCCGAAGTCGGTGATCGACTTGATCTGGCCTTCGACCTTGTCGCCCTTCTTGTGGATGGCCGCGAAGGTCTCCCACGGGTTCGAGGTGACCTGCTTCATGCCCAGCGAGATACGGCGACGCTCTTCATCGACGTCGAGGACCATGACCTGAACTTCGTCGCCGACCTGCACGATCTTGGACGGGTTGACGTTCTTGTTGGTCCAATCCATTTCGGAGACGTGGACCAGGCCCTCGACGCCCGGCTCGATCTCGACGAACGCGCCGTAATCGGTGACGTTGCTGACCTTGCCGAACACGCGGGTGTTGGCCGGGTAGCGGCGGGCGATGTTGTCCCACGGATCCTCGCCCAGCTGCTTGAGGCCGAGGCTGACGCGGTTGCGCTCGCGGTCGTACTTGAGCACGCGGACGTCGAGTTCCTGACCGACTTCCACCACTTCCGAGGGGTGACGCACGCGCTTCCACGCCATGTCGGTGATGTGCAGCAGGCCGTCGATGCCGCCGAGGTCGACGAACGCACCGTAGTCGGTGAGGTTCTTGACGACGCCCTTGAGGATCGCGCCTTCCTGCAGCTTCTCCATCAGCTGTTCGCGCTCGACGCTGTACTCGCTCTCGACCACCGCACGGCGGGAGACGACGATGTTGTTGCGCTTGCGGTCCAGCTTGATCAGCTTGAACTCGAGTTCCTTGCCTTCCAGGTAGGCGGAGTCGCGCACCGGGCGCACGTCCACCAGCGAACCCGGCAGGAAGCCGCGGACATCCTTGATGTCGACGGTGAAACCACCCTTGACCTTGCCGCTGATGCGGCCGGTGATGGTCTCGTTCTTTTCGAGCGCCTCTTCGAGCTCGTCCCACACCATTGCGCGCTTGGCCTTCTCGCGCGACAGCACGGTTTCGCCAAAGCCGTTCTCGATCGAGTCGAGTGCGACCTTGACCTCGTCGCCAACGGCAACGTCGATCTCGCCGGCGTCGTTACGGAACTGTTCGATCGGCACAATGCCTTCGGACTTCAGGCCGGCGTTGATCACCACTACGTCGCCGCGCACTTCCACGACGGTACCGGTGACGATGGCGCCCGGCTTCAGCTTGGCCAGGTATTGCTGGCTGGCTTCGAACAGTTCGGCAAATGATTCGGTCATTGGATTGGATATCTCGGTTGAACACACGGGCCGCACCGTCTGACATCGTTGCCGGACTGGCAACGCAAGCAGTACGTGGTCGACCCACCCGTTATGTGGCGCGATGGAACTGCACCATGTGTTATTGGTTGATCCGCCGCAGGATTGCGACGGGGCTGTGAAACGACGTTTGTTGCGACTGCATGGTGTTGCGACTGCATCTGCCACGGACGCATCGCGTGCGCTCGTGCCGTTCAGCGCGCGGGCAACAAAGCCAGCACCTGTTCGACTACCGTGTCGATGCCCAGACCGGTGGTATCGATGCGCACGGCGTCTTCGGCCGGGCGCAACGGCGCCACCGAACGCTGGGCGTCGCGGGCGTCGCGGGCAAGAATCTCCCGTAGCAGACCGTCTAAAGTAACCGAAACCCCTTTGTCTTTCAACTGCTTATAGCGCCTTTCGGCCCTTTCGTCGGCGCTGGCGGTCAGGAACACCTTGAACGGGGCGTCCGGGAAGATCACCGTGCCCATGTCGCGACCGTCCGCGACCAGCCCCGGCGCCTGCCTGAACGCGCGTTGGCGGTCTTTGAGCGCGGCCCGGACCTCGGGAATCGCGGCAATCGCAGAGGCTGCGGCGCCGGCGGTTTCGGTGCGCAGCTCGTCGGTCGCATCGACCTCGTTGATCAGGACCCGCAGCTCGCCGCGCTCGTCGTCGCGAAAGCCGATGTGGGTGTCGAAGGCGCAGCGGACCAGGGCGGCCGGGTCGGCCAGGTCGAGGTCGGCCCAGCCCGCGGCGACGCCGACCGCGCGGTAAAGCGCGCCCGAATCGAGGTAATGCCAGCCCAGGCGCTGCGCGACTAGGCGGCTGATGGTGCCCTTGCCCGAGCCCGAGGGCCCGTCGATGGTGAGGACGGGGATAGTGTTGTTGTCTGAGGATGCGCTGTTCATGCGTATCATTATGCGACGGCCGCCCGTGCTTTCGCCCCGCGATCGCAGCCGATCGATGCAGATCGAGGCCCGGACTCGGTGCAGCGCCCCGCTCTGCAGGCTGGCCTGCCGGGTCGCTCCTGACCGACCCGATCCGGCGAACCCGGCGGACGATCCCGAGACCGAGCCTCGCGACGGGAGGCCGGCGGCACACCGCCCCGGACGCGGCGATTTAGCCCCTCGCCGGCGCCGGCTGGATTTTTTTCACGCAAGCACTTGATCGGACGAAGATTTGTCCGTTACAATCGCGGGCTAACTTTTCCACCCCGCTTCTTTCATCCCATTTTTGCCGAGGTTCTCATGAAGGTCCTGTCCTCCCTGAAGTCGGCGAAGGCCCGTCACCGCGACTGCAAAGTCGTCCGCCGCCGCGGCAAGGTCTTCGTGATTTGCAAGTCGAACCCGCGTTTCAAGGCGCGTCAGCGCTGAAACAGATCAGCGTGGCCGAGGCGCGTCAGCGCTGAGACCCGCGGGACGGCCCCTGGCCGTCCAAGGTTCGAAGCCGAAAGCCGCCGCCAGGCGGCTTTCTTCGTTCTCCGGCCCGATCCGCCCTCGGCTTCGCCAAACCGTGACGGCCGCACGCTGCCGTTAAGCGTCAGCTTGTGACTAGAATCCCCGCGTCCTTTGACGAGGTGGCTCTTCCATGAAATTGCGTATCGCCGTTGCCCCGCTGCTCGCCCTGCTCGCCTTCTCCGGCGCCGTCTCCGCCGAGACCCTGCTGATCCAGCGCGTGCAGGAGGAAGGCAAGGCTTTGCTGCCGTCCCGTGGCCAGAGCATGGACCAGGTCAAGGCGCGCTATGGCGAGCCGACCCAGCGCATGGACCCGCGCGGCGGCCAGAAGCGGCAATGGCCGCAGATCAACCGCTGGGTCTATCCGGCCTTCACCGTCTATTTCGAGAAAAGCCGGGTGATCGACGTGGTCGCCAACAAGGCCGACGCTGAGGAAATCGGGCCGAAACCGCCTATCCTTTGAGGCTATGAATAAAAACGTATTGCGCTTCCCCGCGGAGTGGGAACCCCAGTCCGCGGTTCTTGTCGCTTGGCCGAATGCCGACACCGACTGGGCCGAGCGCCTGGGCGAGGTCGAAGAAACCTACATCGCCCTGGTCGCGGCCATCGTCCGCTACCAACCCGTGCTGATCTGCGTGGCCGACGACGACGTCCAGGCCTATGCCCGCGCGCGCCTGTCCTCGGCGCGCATCGACATGTCCCGGGTGCGCTTCATCGAAGCGCCCTACGACGACACCTGGCTGCGCGACTCGGGCCCGATCAGCCTGCGAGACGGCGATGGCTTCCGCCTGCTCGACTTCCGCTTCACCGGCTGGGGCGGCAAGTTCGACGCCAGCCAGGACGATCTGCTGGTCGAACGCCTCACCGACATGGGAACCTTCTCGAACAGTGTCCGCCAAAGCATTGATTTTGCTTTGGAAGGCGGCGCTATCGAGACCGACGGGGCCGGCACCTTGCTGAGCACCTGGCAATGCCTGCACGAACGTCACCCGCAGGCCAGTCGCGAGGAAATCACCGCCAAGCTGGCCGGCTGGCTGCAGCAGGACCGGGTGCTGTGGCTGGACCACGGCTATCTCGAGGGCGACGACACCGACGCCCATATCGACACCCTGGCCCGCTTCGCCGCGCCCGACGCCATCGTCTACCAGGGCTGCGACGACCCGACCGATTCGCACTACACCGAACTGCAGGCGATGGCCGCCGAACTGGCGGCGTTGCGCACCCGCGACGGCCAGCCCTATCGCCTGTTCGCGCTGCCGTGGGCGCAGCCGGTGATCGACGAAAACCGAAGGCTGGCCGCGAGTTACGCGAACTTCCTCATCATCAACGGCGCCGTGCTGATGCCGGCCTACGGCGACGCCGCCGATGCCCAGGCCCAGGTCGTGCTGGCGCAGGCTTTCCCCGACCGCGAGATCGTGCCGGTGCCCTGCCGCGCCCTGATCTGGCAGAACGGCAGCCTGCATTGCGTGACCATGCAGTTGCCGCAGGGACTGGTGACCTGAGCGAACGTCGATGGAGTGGCTCGAACCTTGAACAGAAACGCAAGATCTGTTCGACGAGTCATTCCATCGCGCCTGGCTCGAGCAACTGCAGCGCGAGCTTTCGCCCGGCCATCCCTTGCACGGCTTGCCGCTGGGGTTGATCGCACGCGGCAACGGCGACGACGCCCTCTTCGAAGTGCTGGGTGGCTCGAGACGGGTCGCCGTCGTCCACTTGACTCGGTCTGCCGTCGCGCCGACGCCGCCCTGGCCGGGATCGGGCTTTTATCCAAGCCTGGAAACCTGGCGGCAGGACGCCATGATCCCCCAGCATGAAGACTGGCTTGCCTGACGGGTCGCCGTTACGGCTGGTAGCGCCGGGTTGGCGCAGACTTCCGGCTCAGCCCCAGGACTGAGAAGCTCGCGTTCTACAATGGCGCGCCGCCCCACGATCGGATTTTCGAACGCATGAAGAAGACCACCCTGCCCGTCGCCCTGATCCAGGACCGCGACCACGGCTCGCGCGAGGCTAACCTGGCCAATATCGAGGACCGGGTCCGCGAGGCCGCCAAGCGCGGCGCCAAGTTGGTGCTGCTGCAGGAACTGCACAACGGCCCCTACTTCTGCCAGCACGAATCGGTGGCCGAATTCGACCTGGCCGAGCCGATTCCCGGCCCGAGCACCGAGCGCCTGGCGGCCCTGGCCAAGCGCCACGGCGTGGTCCTGGTCAGCTCGCTGTTCGAGCGCCGCGCGGCCGGGCTGTACCACAACACCGCGGTGGTCTTCGACGCCGATGGCTCGACCGCCGGCAAGTACCGCAAGATGCACATCCCGGACGATCCGGGCTTCTACGAGAAGTTCTACTTCACTCCGGGCGATATCGGTTTCGAGCCGATCCAGACCTCGGTCGGCCGCCTCGGCGTGCTGGTGTGCTGGGACCAGTGGTACCCCGAAGGTGCGCGCCTGATGGCGCTGGCCGGCGCCGAGCTGCTGCTGTACCCGACCGCCATCGGCTGGGATCCGGACGACCAGCAGGACGAGAAGGACCGCCAGCGCAACGCCTGGATCCTCAGCCATCGCGGCCACGCGGTCGCCAACGGCCTGCCGGTGCTCAGCGTCAACCGCGTCGGCCACGAACCCTCCCCGATCGGTGCCTCCGGCATCCAGTTCTGGGGGTCCAGCCACGTGCTCGGACCGCAGGGCGAGTTCCTGGCCGAGGCCAAGACCCAGGACCCCGAGATCGTGATGGCCGAAGTCGACCTCGGCCGCAGCGAACACGTGCGGCGGATCTGGCCGTTCCTGCGCGACCGCCGCATCGACGCCTACGCCGACCTGCTCAAGCGGTACCGCGATTGAACCCGGGCGCGCCTCCCTCGCCGCTGCTGCGCCCGGCGATCGAAACCGACCTCGAGGCGATCACCGCGCTGTATGCGCGGGAGGTGCGCGAGGGCCTGGCGACCTATGAGTACGACGAACCCGATGCCGCCGAAATGCGGCGGCGCTGGCGGGCGATCGTCGAGGCCGGTTATCCCTATCTGGTCGCCGAGCAGGGCGGCGCGTTCGCCGGCTATGCCTATGCGACGGCCTACCGCACCCGCATCGGCTATCGCTGGACGGTCGAGAACTCGGTCTACATCGCCCCAGGCTTCCACGGCCGCGGCATCGGCCGCGCGCTGATGCTGCGCCTGATCGAGGACTGCACCGCGCTGGGTTTCCGGCAGATGGTCGCGGTGATCGGCGACGGCAGCAACCGGGCCTCGGTGGCCCTGCACGAACGCCTCGGCTTCAAGCCCGGCGGCGTATTTCCGGGCCTGGGCCGCAAGCACGGCCGCTGGCTCGACACCGTGCAACTGGTGCGCGCGCTCGGCGACGGCGACCAGGGCGAACCCGACCAGGACGTGCCGGGCCTGCGCTGACTCTCGGCCACTCGCGCTGCTCCAGCCATAAGCCGGCACCGCGTCGGCGGCTTAGCTTCCCCTCCTCCAAGGTACGCCCCCTGCAGGCACACTTCGCCTTTGCCGGGCCGCACTGCGACCCAGGCCCGTGGCACGGGCGGCCGCGTCCGGTAAGCTGAACGGCGGCCGCCGATGAACGGTCGCAATAAAACGAACGGACGTGCTATTTTGGATTCATGTCGATGCTGACCGCCACCGTCAAAGGCGCCGCGACCCGCGACGCGATCCTCGAGCAGGCCTATGGCATCGCCGCCTCGGCCGGGTTGGAAGGCCTATCGATCGGCCCACTGGCGGCCGCGGTCGGCATGTCCAAGAGCGGCGTGTTCGCTCACTTCGGTTCGCGTGAAGACTTGCAGCTGGCGGTGCTCGACCTGGCCAGCCAGCGTTTCGTCGAATATGTGCTGTTGCCTGCATTGCGGCACCGGCGCGGCCTGCCGCGCCTGCGCGCCATCGTCGAGGCCTGGTTCGATTGGGCGCGCCACACCGAGGGCGGCTGCGTCCTGCTTGGCGCGGTCCACGAATACGATGACCGCCCCGGCTCATTGCGCGCCGCCGTGGTCGATCAACAAAGGGGCTGGCAGCAGGCCCTGGGCAAGGCGGTGCAACTGGCCATCGACACCGGCGAGCTCGGTGCCGACACCGACACCGCGCAACTGGCTTTCGAAATCTACGGCGTGGCCTTGGTCGTGCACCACGACTCCGGCCTGTTCGGCTACGACTCCGCGACCGAACGCGGGCGCCGCGCCTTCGAACGCTTGATCCGTTCCTACGCATCCTCCCCCACCGCCTGAGCGACCGACGAGGTTCGTCATGCATCCGCTTATCGCCAAAATTAGCACGACCGTTCGTAACATAGTGAAGTTATACGGTTTGCGCCTGAGTTTTCTGGCCGGCGCATGGTTCGCGCCCGACGCCACCATGCACCGGGTGGCCCGGTTGTTTTGCACCCCGTTCGCGTCCACCCGCAGCCGCGCCCTCGCCGCGCCGACCCACGGCGCCCGCGAGGAAGCGCTGGAAGTCGACGGCCGGCGCATTGTCACCTACGTCTGGGGGGACCCGCAGCGCCAGCCTTACGTGCTGTTCGCGCATGGCTGGTCGAGCCACGGCACCCGCATCGCCAACTGGCTGCCGGGCCTGTTCGCCGCCGGCTACGCGGTGGTCGCATTCGACCAGCCCGCGCACGGCAAGAGCGAGGGTCGCCTCGCCACCCTGCCCGACTTCACCCGCCATCTGTTCGCCGTCGGCGAGCACTACGGGCCGGCCGCGGTGCTGATCGGCCATTCGCTCGGCGGCGCAGCGGCTTTGCTGGCGATGGCGCGCGGCCTGCGCGCCGAGCGCGCGGTGCTGATCGCGCCGGCGGCCGACCCGGTCGCCGCAGTGAAGCGTTTCGCCCAGCTCCTGTGGGTCGGCGAGGACGTCTGCCGGCGCTTGTTCGCCTATTACGAAGCGCGCATCGGCATCAGCTTCGATTCGCAGCAGGCGCACCGCAACGCCCCGGCGATGGCCAGCCCGGCGTTGATCGTGCACGACCTCGGCGACCGCGAGGTGCCCTGGGCCGAGGGCGAGCGCTATGCGCGCTATTGGCCTGATTCGCGCCTGTTGACCACCCGCGGCCTCGGCCACCGCCGGGTGCTCGAGGACGAGAGCGTGATCGAGGCCGGCCTGCGTTTCCTGCACGGCGAGAACGTCGGCGAACGCCTGGTGTCGAGCCCGAACCTGCCGTTCGGCCTGGCCTGAACGCACGGCACGGGCGGCCGCGAACGCGGCCGCCGCGGTCTCGGGACGGGTGGAACCCGACGCCGGCCCCGGGGCCATCGAGTCGGCGCCCACTGGGCGCGCGGGGCAGCATCCAGGCGTCTGCCCGCGCTGCGTGAACGCGACCGCGTTCATTGCCGGGCCCGGTTGCAGGCTCTAAGCTCTGCCCCCATACGGTAGGAGTCGCCGTCCGGCAACGGAGCGGCTTCACCCCATCGATTCCACCCGCTTCGGCACAGACGGCGCCCTTGGGCGCCGTTGTGTTTGCCGGGGCCGCCACCGGGCCGCTGCATGCATCCGTTCTCGAGTTCGTCCTTCCGTCGACCGCGCGGGTCGCGCGCATGAGCGAGTCGTTGTTGGCGCCGGCAAGCACGAGTCTGCAGGACGTGCTCGCCACCCAGCCGCATGCGGTGATCGAACGCGACGGCGTGCGCTACACCCTGCTCGGCACCGCCCACGTGTCCCAGGCCAGCGTCGATGCGGTGCGCGACGCGGTCGGCAGCGGCGCCTTCGATGCGGTCGCGGTCGAGCTCGACCCGCAGCGTCTGCAGGCCCTGACCGATCCCGACGCGCTGGCGCGGCTCGACCTGATCCAGGTGATCCGTTCCGGCAAGACCGCGCTGTTCGCCGCCAATCTGGCCCTGGCCGCTTACCAGCGCCGGCTCGCCGAACAGCTCGGGATCGAGCCCGGCGCGGAGCTCAAGCGCGCGGTGCTGGAAGCGCGCGAACGCGACTTGCCGGTGCACCTGATCGATCGCGAAGTCGGCCTGACCTTCAAGCGCGCCTCCTCCAAGCTCGGCTTCTGGGGCCGGGCCAAGCTCGGCGTCGGCCTGATCAGCGGGCTGTTCGCCGCCGACGAGGTCGGCGAGGAAGAAATCGAGAAACTCAAGCAAGGCGACATGCTCGAATCGAGCTTCGGCGAGTTCGCCGCCGAAAGCCCCGAGCTGTACGAGACCGTGATCGCCGAGCGCGACCGCTACATGGCCGCGCGTTTGCGCGAGACCCACGGCGAGGCGCGCGAAGTGCTGGCCGTGGTCGGCGCAGGCCATCTGCAGGGCCTGGCCCGGCATCTGCGCGAGGACACCGAGGACCCGGTCGCCCAGCGCACCGCGCTCGAACAGGTCACCACCAAGAGCAAGGTGCCGTGGGTGATGATCGTGATCACCTCGCTGATCATCGCCGGCATCGCCTGGGGCTTCTGGAAAGGTGGCGCGGCGATGGGCGCCGACCTGCTGCTGCAGTGGGTGCTGTTCACCGGCGGCCTGGCCGCGCTGGGCTGCCTGCTCGCCGGCGGCCATCCCTTCAGCATCATTACCGCGGCCGTGGTCGCCCCCTTGAAGCCGTTCCGCCCGGGCGTACCGACCGGCGCGCTCAGTGCGCTGGTCGAAGTGCACCGGCGCAAGCCCGCCTATGGCGACTTCATGGCCTTGCGCGACGACGCCCAGACGGTCAAGGGCTGGTACCGCAACCGCGTCGCCCGGGTGGTGCTGAACTTCATGCTGACCAACATCGGCACCGGCATCGGCGTGTGGCTGGCCGGTTTCCGCATCGCCAGCAAGCTGGTCGGTTGATCGACGGGACTTGAGCCGGCGAACTTTCTCTTGGTCGTTGCGCGCGACCTTGCCCTGAGAGGTAACGAACGCCTGCGCAGCTATATCGAAGCGTGGCGCTGAAGCTTCGCTCGCGAGCGCTCGTTCAACGGATCGGCAGGTTCAGGCGCCGTCCGTTCCAGTCCAGGACGACGCCATCGGTCCTGATCGCCACCAGCACTGCGTCCCCGATACGGCTGCCTTCGGACAGGCGCTGACCGTCGATGATGACGAACCGCTGCGCCGGGGCGTCGTTCCACATGTGCATGCTCAACTTCAGCGGCGGCAGTTGCTTGCGCTCGGCCACCGGAAGGTCGGCGAGCAGCAGCAGGCCGTCGTTGCCGGCGATCGCCACCGGCGGTGCCGGCTCGGGAACGACGACCGGTGGCGGGGCCGGCAGCGGGGGCGGCGCGGGCGTCGGCGGCGGATCGGTCGCGACTGCGGACGGCTCGGTCTCGCCCTCTTCGGCTTGCTCTTCGCCCCCGCCCTGCTTGTCTGCGATGGCGGCAGTTGCCCGGGGCGGCGCGGCTGCGGCGGTAGGCTGAGCCATAGGCGCAGGCGGATTCGCAGGCCGATCCGCAGGCAGCGGATCGCGTATCGGGGCGGCCGGGACCGCGGGCGACTCGATCGCCGCGGGCGGTTCGATTCGCGGCGTCGCGGCGGCGACGGAGCGTTCGCGGCCGGCCACTTCGCCTGCGGTGTTCGCGACCGGCTCAGCCGCCGGCGGTCGGCTCAGCCACCAGACGAGCCCGGCGGCGACGGCGACGGCGGCAAGCGCGAGCCACCCAGCGGTCGGCGTGGCCCGACGCGGCGCGCGCGCGAGCGGCGGCAGTTCCGCATACAGGTCGGGCGACTCGCCACGGCGGCGTTCGGCTTCGGACTTGCGCAGGGCTTCGAGAATCAACGACATCGGCTTACTCCAGCACCGACTGCAGACGCGGACCGGCGTCGCCGGACGACAGTGCGAGCATCGTCTCCGGACCGACCACGCCATCGCTGAGCAAGCCACGTGCGCTCTGGAAACCGCGCACGTCCTCGACGCTTGCACCAGCCGCCGCGATCACGCCGAGCCGCGTGCGCAACCATTCCCCGCGCGCGCCGCCGGCACGCGGCGACAAGGACGAACCCAAGCCTTCCGGGCCGCGCCATACCGCGGCATATTCGCCGGTCCATAAGCGTTCGAGCGCAGCGCGGTCAGTCTCGAACGACGAGCCATCCAGCGATAGCCGCACCTTGCCGGCGCCGATGGCGGTCAACAACACCCAGGGATCGCGGACGCCGAGGCGCAGATGCAGCAGCACGGGGCGGCCAAGCCGGGCCAGTTTCTCCAGGTTCGCCTCCCCGCGCAGGCAATAGACGCCGGGAGCGATAGAAGACATGCAGCGCGACGCGGCGGCGACGGCGGCTTCGTCGGTCGGCAATGCCCAGGCGCTCAGCAGTTGTCGCCATGCGGGCAGCGAAACGAGTTCGGCCGCGGCGACACGCTGCGCGAATGCGGTTTCATCCAGGTGCGGCGTCGCCGTCGGGTCGTTCGCCTTCGGCGGCTTCGCTTCGGTTCCGGTTTTCGCTGCCGATGAGGTTCCATCTGCATCCGTCGCTCCGGCCTGTCCGGTCGGCTGCGCCGGCGTCTTCGCGACGAATGCGTTGGCTACCGCCTCGGACGGCTGGCTCCGCCACCACAGCGCGCCGAGCGCCAACGCCAGGATGGCCGCGGCGGAGAACATGGCGACACGCTCGCGCGAAAGGCCTCGCCGGCTCGGCGCCAGCGCTTCGGCCGCGGCGCGGTTCACCGTGCGCTCGTCGACCTGGAGGTTGTCGTGGGCATAACCGCCGAGCAAGGCACGTTCGGCGATCACGTTGATCAGTCTCGGCACCCCGCCGGAGTGGGCGTGGATGCGCTTGATCGCACCCGGCGTGAACGGCAGGCGCTGCCCGCCGGCCATACGGTAGCGATGGCGCAGGAAGGCCGCGGTTTCGTCGGCGCTCAACGGCGTGAGATGAAAACGCGCGGTGATGCGTTGCGAGAGTTGGCGCATGTCCGGGCGCGCCAGCATGTCGCGCAGCTCGGGCTGGCCGAGCAGGATGATCTGCAGCAGCTTCTGGGTGTCGGTTTCCAGATTGGTCAGCAGCCGCACCTGCTCCAGCGCTTCCAGCGAGAGGTTCTGCGCCTCGTCGACGATCAACACCACCCGCAGGCCCTGCGCGTAAGCGTCGAGCAAGTAACGATTGAGCGCGTCGACCAGCGCCTTGACGCTGCCGTGCTTGCCGGCGAGGTCGAGGTGCAATTCCTCGCAGACCGTTTCCAGCAACTCGACCGGACTCAGCCGCGGATTCAACACCAGGGCGACCCGGGTCTTCTCCGGCAGTTGTTCGAGCAGCAACCGGCACAGGGTGGTCTTGCCGGTACCCACCTCTCCGGTGAGCTGGACGAAACCGCCGCCTCCGCCCTGGCCGATGCCGAACAGCAAGTGCGCCAGCGCATCCCGGTGGCGCTCGCTGAGAAACACGAAGCGAGGATCGGGAGTGATCGAGAACGGCGGCTCCTTCAGGCCATAGTGCTCGAGGTACATGCGCTTTGTCGTGGCTTCGAAGCGCCTAGCCTGCCACGAATCGGGGGCATCGTCGCTGCGAGACAGCGCACGAATCCAGCGACTATGCGGAGGTACATGCGCTTTGTCGTGGCTTCGAAGCGCCTAGCCTGCCACGAATCGGGGGCATCGTCGCTGCGAGACAGCGCACGAATCCAGCGACTATGCGTCAGCGCGGCAGACGGCAACGCCCTGGACCGATCGCGGCCGGCCGTACCACGCCCCAGTGCAAGGGACGTGGTGAGGGTTGAGGCGATGCCTTCAGGGCCGGCGATCCGGGCCCGCCTCGATGCGGGCCCGAACCTGCCGCTTACACCGGCAGGCCGGCGCCTTCGCCGCCCTCGCCCGTCCGCTCGTCCGCCGGTGCTGGCTTACCGCGCGCACGGCCCACGATCCGGCCGGCGCTGGCGCGCATGTCGTCCAGGAGACTGTAGATCGTCGGCAGGAACAGCAGGCTGACCACGGTCGAGAAGGCCAGGCCACCGGCCACCGCGCGCGCCATCGGCGAGTAGGCCAGGCCGCCGAGCACGACGGTGTCGCTAAGCGAAATCGGCACCATCGCCAGGATCGCCGTGCCCATGGTCATCATGATCGGCCGCAGACGCTCGCGGCTGCCCTCGACCAAGGCCTCGTTGCGCGACAAGCCGCGTCGCCGCAAATTGTTGATGTGCTCGACCATGACGATCCCGTTGTTCACCACCACGCCCATCAGCACCAGAATGCCGATGAAGGCCATGACCGTGAACGAACTGCCGGTCAGCCAGAACAGCCAGAACACGCCGAAGATCGAGAACACCACGCAGCTCATGATCGCCGCCGGGAACAACAGCGACTCGAACACCGCGGCCATGACGACGTAGATCATCACCAGGGCGATGACCAGGTTGAACATCATCTGCTTGCCGGCATCGTCGTCGCGCTCGAACGAGCTGCCGTCGAAGCTGTAGCTGTAGCCGGCCGGGAACGCGACCTTCTTCAGCGTGTCCTCCATCGCCTTGCGCGCATCGGGCGTGGTCGCCTTGCCGTTGAGGCTGGCCAGGATGGTCAGCGTGGTCTGGCGGTCGTTGCGGTTGATCTGGCTTGCGGTCGGGCGCAGGTTGACGTCGACCATCGCCAGCAACGGCACGCTGCGGCCATCGCTGGAGCGCACGGTGAACTCGGCCAGGTTCTCGATGGTGTACTTCTCCGCGCCGGCGAAGCGCGCCCACACCGGCACCTCGGTCTCGCCGCGCTGGAAGTCGCGCAACTGCGCGCCGCGCAGCGACAGGCCGACGAAGCGCGACACCTCCTCGACGCTGAAACCGAACGATGCGGCGCGCTCGCGGTCCACCCTGACGTTGAGTTCGGTGTTGCGGTCGCCGACGTCGACGCGGACATCGCGCAACTCCGGCCGGCGCGCGAGCATCGGCAGGATGTCGCGGGCCAGTTCGGTCAGGGTCTCGGTCGAATCGCCGACCAGCTGGACCTGGACGTTCTTGCCGCCGCCCTGGCCGCCGTCCTGGTCCTGGCCCACGGTGATCTCGGCCTTGGCCGATTTCGGCAGGGTCTTGGCGATCTCGTCGACCAGCGGCTTGTTGTTCTTGACCTTGGTCTCGTCGAACTGCAGCCGCGTGCCGCCCTCGCTGCCCTGCTCGCTGAAGAACGAATAGATCTGCTTGATGTGGTACTGCTTGCGGCGCGCTTCGAGGAACTGCTCGACCTTGAGGATTTCGACCGACATCTGCTCGCGGGTGTAGCTGCCCTTCCACTGATATTGAATGAAGGCTTCCTTGCCGCCTTCGTTGCCGAACATGTCGAACTTGGTCTGGGTCGCCGGAATCATGCTGATCGACACCACCAGTACGATGCCGAGCACGCTCAGGCCGCGATGCTCCAGGGTCCAACGCAGGAATCGAGCGTAAGACCGCTGCAGCCAGGGGATCAGCCCGGTGGCGGTGTTGACCGCGGGCGGCGTCTTCATCCGCGCCGAGATCATCGGGATCAGGCTGACCGCGACCAGCCACGAGGCCAGCAGCGAGACCGAGATCGTGATGGCGATCTGCGACATGAAGATGCTGATGTCGTTGGTCTCGCCGATCAGGTTGGGCAGGAACACGATGCAGTGGCACAGCGTGCCGGCCGACAGGGCGATGGCGACGTGGCGCGTGCCCAGGATCGAAGCCAGCTGCGGCTGCTCGGGCATCTTCTCGCGCTCCTGGTAGATGCTTTCGACCACGACCACGGCGTTGTCGACCAGCATGCCGACCGCCAGCAGCAACCCCATCAACGACAGCACGTTGAGGGTCACGCCGATGAAGTGCATGAAGCCCAGGGTCATCACGAAGCAGATCGGAATCGCCAGGGTCACCATCAAGGTCGAGGGCCAATGACGCAGGAAGAAGAACAGCACCGCGATCGACAGCAGCAGGCCGATCGCGCCGGCCTCGCCCAGCTCCAGCAAGGAACTGGTCACGTCTTCGCCCTGGTTCTGCACCACCTTGATCTCGATGTTGCTCAGCGCCGGCTGGGCGCGGATCGCCTCCACCTCGGCCAGCGCCAGCTTCGACACCTCGACCAGATTGGCGCTGCGCTCCTTGAAGATGTCCAGGCCGATGGCCGGGCGGCCGTCGAGCCGGCGGCCGGTTTCCAGGCGCGCCGGCTTGAGCCGCACCTCGGCGATGTCGCGCAGCTTCAGTCCGCTGGTGTTGATCACCAGATTGCGGAATTGCTCCAGATCGGCCACCTGCCCGATCGGCTGCACCCGCAGGCGCCGGCCGCCGTCCTCGATCTGGCCGGCCGAGATCGAGAAATTCAGCGCCTGCAGACTCTTGGTCAGGGTATTGAGATCCACGCCGTGCGCGACCATGCGGTCGGGCAGGATCGCGATCTCGACCTCGTTCGGCGCGGCGCCGCCGATCTCCACCTTGGCCACGCCCGGGATGCGTTCCAGGCGGCGCTTGAACTCGCGATCGATCAGGTCGTATTCGCGGCTGAGGTCCATGTCGCCGGCCAGCCGCACCTGCAGGATGGCCTGGTCGGCGCTGGACCACTTGAACACGAAGTAGCGCTGGAAGCCTTCGGGCAGGTCGTCGACGATCGCGTCGATGCGTTCGCGGGCCTCCGAAGCCGCGATGGCGATGTCGCGGTCCCAGTCCTTGAACTCCATCTGGATGGTCGCCGAGTCCGAGGTCGCGCTGCCGCGCATGGTCTTGATCCCGGTCATCGTCGCCAGCGCTTCTTCGGCCGGGCGCAGGATGGTGCGCTCGACCTCTTCCGGCGTGGACCCGTCGTACGGCAGCTGCACCACCAGGAACGGCGCGGTGATGTCCGGCAGCGACTCCAGCGGCAGCCGCACCGCCGCGATCAGGCCGATCACGAACATCGACACGAACAGCATGATGGTCGTGATCGGCCGCTTGATGCTGATCTCGGCAACGCTCATGTCAGTGCGCCTCGGCCAGCGGATCGTTGTCGTGGCCGATCTTGTCGGCGGCGGTCCTGGCGTCCCGCTCGGCCTTGCGCACGCGATTGCGGTAGTACTCGTCGCCGCGACGGTCGAGCAGGTCGTACACCACCGGAATCACCACCAGGGTCAACAGGGTCGACACCAGCAGACCGCCGATCACCGTGATCGCCATCGGCGAACGCACCTCGGCGCCCTCTCCGGTCGCGATCGCCAGCGGCAGGAAGCCGAACAGGGTGCACAGCGTGGTCATGATGATCGGGCGCAGCCGCGAGCGAGCGCCTTCGATCAGGGCTTCGCGCTTGGGCACGCCGTGCTCGCGCAACTGATTGACCTTGTCGATCAGGATGATCGCGTTCTTCACCACCAGGCCGACCAGCAGGATCAGGCCGATGAACACCACCACCGACACCGCCGAGCGGGTCAGCAGCAGCGCCAGCACCGCGCCGACCAGCGCCAGCGGGATCGTGAACAGGATCACGAACGGGTGCAGCAACGACTCGAACTGCGAGGCCATCACCAGATAGACCAGGAAGATCGCCAGACCGAATGCGAACAGCAGCGAATTGATCGACTGCTGCAGTTCCTCGCCCTGGCCGCCGATGTGCATGCGCACTTCCGCGCTCAACGGTTGCTCGCGGACCAGTTTCTGGACTTCGGCGATGGCGCCGCCGAGGTCGATGTCGCGCAGGTTCGAGGACACGATCGCCACCCGCACCTGGTCGGCGCGATGGATCTCGCTGGGACCGCTGGTGGCGACGACGTCGGCCACCGACTCCAGCGTCACCGGGCGGTTGCTGCCGGGGTTGATGATCAGGCGGCGGATGCTTTCGATCGAGGCGCGGTCGGACTCGCGCGCCCGCACCAGCACGTCGATCTTGCGGTCGCGGAAGCTGTAGCGGGTGGCCACGTCGCCGCGCACCTTCTTCACCACCACGTCGGCGATATCGCGCGTGGCCAGGCCGAAAGCGCCGGCACGGTCCTGGTCGAAGCGGATCTGGATCTCGGGGAAGCCCTGCTCCACCGTCGACTTGACGTCGGCGAAATGCGGACTGCCGCGCAGCAGCTTGGCCATGTGCTGGCCCGCGCGCTGGATGGTCTCGAGATCCTGGCCGCGCAATTCGATCTCCAACGGCGTGGAGAAACTGAACAGCTGCGGCCGGGCGAAATCGACCTGGGCGCCGGGATGGGCCTGCATGGTGCGGCGCAGGCGCTCGGTTTCCTCGGCCTCGATCTGCTTGCTGCCGCCGTCGGCCATCACCACGGTGATCTTGCCGATGTTCTCGCCGCTCTCGGTGGGATTGGCGTCGAGCCGCGTGCCGCTGCCGCTGACGCCGAACCAGGCGTGGATGCCGGGGTCTTTCGCGTGTTTCTCCTGGATTTCGCGCACCAGCCGGTCGGTCTCGCGCAGCGGCGTGCCCGGCGGCAGCTTGACGGTCATGTCGAAGCGGTCCTGGGCCAGTTGCGGGATCAGATCGGCGCCGAGCAGCGGCACCGCCGCCAGGGTGGCCACGAACGCCGCGCCGGCCAGGCCGAGCACCAGCACGCGATGACCCATCGCCGCCGGCAACAGCTTCAGATAGCCGCGTTCGGCGCGCTCGTACGGCGCCATCGCCAGGTCGCTGGCCTTGCCCATGACCGGCCCGAGCCCCGCGCCGAGGATGCGCCAGGCGCGCACGACCGCCCAGGCGATGCCGAAGAAGGTCCAGCGCACCGCTGCGCCGATCGCCAGGAACGGCCAGGCCAGCACCTTCGTCGCGCGGTTGCGCGGCTGCCAGCGCGGATGCGGCGCCTCTTCCTGGAAGCCCAGCGCCGGCCGCCCGCGCAACGCGCTCAGCATCGGGATCAGGGTCATCGACACGATCAGCGAGATGCCGATCGCCAGCGCCACGGTCAGGGCCTGATCGCGGAACAGTTGGCCGGCGATGCCCTCGACGAACACCAGCGGCAGGAACACCGCGATCGTGGTCAAGGTCGAGGCGACTACCGCCATGCTGACCTCGCGCGTGCCGGTGACCGCCGCTTCGAGAATGCCGAGCCCGCGTTCGCGCGCCTTGGCGATGCTCTCCAGCACGACGATCGAGTCGTCCACCACCAGACCGGTGGCGAGGGCCAGGCCGCCCAGCGACATCACGTTGAGGCTCAGCCCCAGGCGGTCCATGAAGAAGAAGGTGGCGATGATCGACACCGGCAACGACAGGCCGATCACGAAGGTGCTCCAGCCGTCGCGCAGGAACAAGAAGATGATCAGCACCGCCAGGAAGCCGCCGATCACCGCGTCCTTCTTGACGTCGGCGATGGCGTGGCGGATGAACTGCGACTGGTCGTCGATCGTGGTCAGCTCCACGTCCGGCGGAATCTGTTCCTTGATCTGCTTGAGGCGTGCCTGGATCGCGTCGGCGGTGGCGACGGTGTTGGCGTCGCCCTCCTTGTAGATCGCCAGTTCGACCGCTTCGGTACCGCCCAGGCGAATGATCGCCTCGCGCTCCTTGAAGCTCTGGCGGACCTCGGCGATGTCCTTCAATCGCACCGGCTTGCCGCCGGCCGCGGTGCTCTGCTCGCCCGAACTCGCGCTCTGCACCGAGGCGGCCGCGGCCATGGCGTCGGCCGAACCCGAGGCGGCGGCCACCCGCGCCATTTCCGCCGCGGCGTCGGCCGCGGCGTTGCCGCCGGCCTTCTGGGTGGTCACCAGCATCTCGCGGATTTCGGGCACGCTGGCGAATTCGTTGACGGTGCGCACCAGGTAGCGTTGCGCGCCCTCCTCCAGGCGGCCGCCGGAGATGTTGATGTTCTCCTGCTTGAGGCGCTGGATGATGGTGTCGATCGGCAGGTTGAGCTGGGAGATCTTCTGCTGGTCGATGTCGACCTGGATCTCGTCCTCGAGACCGCCGCCGACCTTGACCGCGGCGACGCCGTCGACCGGTTCCAGCTTCTTCTTGAGGTCGTCGTCGGCATAGCGACGCAACGCGGTCAGCTGGCGGATCGCCTCGTTCTCGCCGGCCTTGGCGCCGTTCTTGTTCGACAGGGCGATGCGCAGGATCGGCTCGGTCGAGGGGTTGAAGCGCAGCAGCACCGGCTTCTTGGCTTCCAGCGGCAGTTGCACGACTTCCATCTTGTCGCGCACTTCCAGGCTGGCCTGGTCCATGTCGGTGCCCCAGGCGAACTCCAGCACCACGTCGCTCTGTCCGGTGCGCGAGACCGACTTGAGCTTGCGCAGGCCCTTGACCACGCCGACCGCTTCTTCCAGCGGCTCGGAGATCAGGGTTTCGATTTCGGTCGGCGCCGCGCCGGTGTACTCGGTGCGCACGGTCAGAGTCGGATAACTCAGGTCCGGCAGCAGGTTGACCTTGAGGCTGTTCAGCGCGATCAGGCCGAACAGCAGGAAGGTGATGGTCACCATCGCCACGGTGACGCGGCGACGGGTGGAGAACTCCACCAGGTTAAAGGACGTCGTGTCCGGAAGCTGAGCCACAGTCAGTCCCCACGTTCAAAAGAATTCGAAAGACGCGGCCGAAGGCCGGCCGCGCTGGACCGCAAGCGTCTGACGCTTACTGCTTGTCGGTGGCCGCACCGGCGGCGCGGGCGACGGTCTTGGGCTGGGCGGTGTTGATCAGCTGCACCTCGGTCCCTTCGCGCAACGCGGTCTTGCCGGCCACCACGACCTGGTCGCCGAGCTTGAGGCCGTCGCGGACCTCGGCCCAAGCGCCGTCGAGATAGCCCAGCTTGACCGGGACGCGCGCGACCTTCTTGCCGCGCACCACGAACACCGCCGGATCGCCCTCGTCGTCGAGCAGCGCCGCGCGCGGCACGACCAGCGCGTCGGAGCGGTTGTCGTAGTCGATGCGCAGGCGGCCGAACATGCCGGGCTGCAGCGTGCCGCCGCCCTCGAACGCGCAGATCACCCGGAAGGTGCCGCTGCCGGAATCGACCACCGGGGCGACCCGGTCGACCGTGCCGGTGAACACCTTGCCGGGCATGGCGTCGACCTGCATCTGCACCGGCAGGCCGGCCTTGAGCGTGGCCAGCTCGCGCTCGGGCACGTTGAGCGTCGCCTCCAGGCGCGAGGTGTCGACGATGCGGATGATCGGCGAGTTGATCTGGACGAAGTTGCCGGTCTTGATCGAACGCGAGGCCACGACGCCCGAGATGGGCGCCTCCACCTTGGCGTAGGACAACTCCAGGTTCGCCATGCGGTTGGCGGCGCGGGCATTTTCCAGGTCGTAGCGCAGTTGGTCGTTGTCGTTGGCGCTCAGCAGGCGCTGCTCGGCCAACTGCTTGGAGCGGGCGTAGTTGGCCTCGAGCTTGCGCATGGTCGCGTTGGTCTGGGCGGCCTGCAGCTCGGCGCGGGCCGAGTCGAGCCGGACCAGGACCTGGCCGGCCTGCACGTGCTGGCCTTCCTCCACCATCACCGCGAGCGCCACGCCCGAGGTCTTGGCCACTACCTGCGATTCGGCCCGCGCCTCCAGCGGCGCGGTACCGGTGTAGCTGGCCGCGATCGCGCGCCGGGACGCCTGGGCGACCTCGACCGGGATCGCCTCCGATGCTTTTTCCTTGGCTTCCTTGGCCTGCGCTTCCGCAGCGCCGGCGCCGCCCTTGCAGGCCGACAGGCCGAGCACACAGGCCAGGGCCAGGGCGGCGAACGCCATGCTGCCGCCCATTGCCGGACCGCTGTTGCGGATATTGGTGAGTTGACGCATTCGAGACGACCCCAAGCTCTAGATTTTTCGTCGGTTACCGGTCGTATGCCGGTGTTGTATATAGGTATATCACCGGCCCCGAAAACCACCATCCGCCGAAGGTAATGGTGACTGGAGCCATGCACTTATTCTGAGGCACGGTAAGCGCGAGCGACGCCGGAAGCGCCGCCGCGGCGCCTCCGGCGGCGGGACGCCGCCGCCCTTGCAAGTATGGATGCGCTCATCGACGACTTCGTTGCAGTCGCATGGCCGGCTATACTCGCCGACTTATGCGCGGCTCCGGCCCTGCACAGCCAGCCACCACCTTTCGCTAGCCATTCGAGATTGCGGACTAGACATGATGCGACCGCTGACGATCGCCGCCTGCTTTGCCCTGACCCTGGCCGCCATGACGGCGCACGCTCAGGAACCCGCCAAGGCGCCGGCCCCCACCCCCGCCGCCGCTACTCCGGCCACTCCGGCCGCCGCGCCGGCCATCAAGGGCAATGCCGAGACCGGCCGCCAACTGACCTATACCTGCCAGGGCTGCCACGGCGTCGCCGGCTACAAGAATGCCTACCCGAACTATCACGTTCCCAAGATCGTCGGGCAGTCCCCGGAATACCTGACGAACGCGCTGACCGAATACAAGAAAGGCACGCGCAAGCACCCGACGATGCAGGCCCAGGCCCAGAGCTTCTCTGACCAGGACATCGCCGACATCGCCGCCTTCCTTTCCAGCGCCAAGTGAGCCGCCCCATGACGAACTCCAGCTTCTTCAAGAGCGGCCTCGCCATCGCCCTGTGCTCGGTCCTGGCCCTCGCCGCCTGCTCGCAGGGCGAAGCGCCGGCCGGCCATTCCTCCGCCGACCGCGACGCCGGCCATACGTCCTCGTCTGCGGGCCTGCCGGCCGGCAACATCGCCGCGGGCGAAAAGCTCGCCAGCGTCAAAGGCAAGGCCACCGGCCAGTCCTGCGTGGACTGCCACGGCGCCGAAGGCAATGCCCCGATCGACCCGACCTACCCGAAGCTCGCCGGCCAGTACCACGACTACATCGCGCACTCGCTGCAGACTTACCGCGACGGCGACCGCGAGCATGCGCTGATGTCGAGCCAGGCCAAGGATCTGACCGATCAGCAGATCGCCGACCTCTCCGCCTACTTCGGTTCGCGCGAGAAAGGCCAGCTGCGCGACCTGCACGGCATCCACTGAGGCCTCGCGGCCTCGGCCGCGCAGCGCTCGGAAAGCGACGGCCCGCATGCGGGCCGTTTGCGTTTGCGGCGGGGATCTCCCGAAACGCCGCCAGGGCCCGCAGCCGGAAAACTCCAGATCGCGCAATGGCGCGGCCGGTGTTGTGCCCCGATCGCGCGGAGGTGGGCGCCCGGTCGTGCGCGCTCAGCCGCCCGGCGGCGGCCGCACGCTGCCGTTGTCTTCCTGCAGATGCGGCTTGAACGGGATGTCCGGCGGCGGGCGTGCGACCGCCGGCTGATCGTTGAGGTTCGGGTCGTTGATGCCGCAGCTGCCGCCGAGCATCAACAAGGCGACCGAACACCGGATGCTTTTGCCCTTGCTGCCCGGGATCGGAATCATCACCGTCTGCACGCTGCGGCGGACCCATTCGGCCAACAGGGTTTCGTTCGGGCGCCAATACTTGTCGAGCGCGGTCGGCTCGTAGTCGGTCGGCTTGCGCCGCAACCAGGTGCCGGCGCGGTCGAGGTCCTTGATTTCGGCGGTGATCGTGCCCGGGGGCTTGCCGGGCGACGCCGAGCCAGGCGCATCGGCCAGACGCACGCTGCCGTCGCTGTTGTACAGCCCGGGGCTGTCGCCGCGCTGTCCGCCGGGCTGATTGCGGGTCGATTCGCCCCAGTCGTCGCCGCGCTTCGGCGTCGACCAGGTTCCGGGCGCGGGCGTCGGCTTCGGGCCGGCACCGGCGGTCGCGGCCGGTGCGGCCGAGCTCGGCGCCGGGGCCGCGCTCGATGCGGCCGGCTGGCTGCTGGAACTGCTGGCTGGCGGACTGGTCGCAGCCGAGGCCGAGGGCGGGAACGTCGAAGGCGCGGCGCTCGACGAAGGCGCGGCCGCCGCGGATGGCGACGGCGTGGGGATGTCGGCGATGCGCACTTGCGGCGCGGTCGAACTCAGTTGCGGCGCGGCGATCGACGGCGTCGGCAGCTCGCGCACCGGCACCCGCGACAACGGCGCCGGCACCTCGCGCACGCTCACCTCAGGCGGCCGCACCGCGATACTCGGCGCGGCGATTTCGCGTTGCGGCAGTTCGCGCGCGATCGGCTGTACCGGCGCCGGCACGTCGAGCGACGGCACCGGCTGGGTCTTGGCTTCGAGTTGCGGCACCCGCGGGGTGTCGTCCAGGCGGCGGCGGGTCGGCGGCAGCACGAAGATCTGCGGCGAATCCGGTACTTCCTTGCTGACCATCACCGGCTGCTCGAGGGTCGGCGCCGGCGCCTGCGGCTCGGGCACGTCGCGCTGCGGCACCTCGGGCAAGGTCGCCTGCAGTTCCGGGGTCGGCAGCGGCGCATCGGCCGCCAGTTGCGGCGGCGTGGGCTCGGAGGGCGCCGCGGCTTGCGGGGTCGGCTCGGCCTGCGGCGACGGAGTCTCGGCCTGCGGCCGATCGCTCGGCTGCTGCGAGCCGCCGCCGGGTTCCTTCGGCGTGCCCTCGCCGATGTATTCGATCATGGTGACGTTCTCGCCCTCCGGCGGCGGCCGGGTGGCGAAGAACTGCAGATACATCAGCCAGATCAGCAGGCCGGCGACGAAGATGTGCCAGACCAGCGAGAACGCGCCGGCGATCCAGCGCAGCCAGCGCTCTTCGCGCTCCGGCGGCTGCCATTGCTGGCGCCACAAGGTCGCGAAGGCCTGCCAACGGTTGAGCATCGCCGCGCGCGGCGGCGGTTGCGCCAAGGGCCGCTGCGCGATCACCGCGATCAGCGCGTCCGAGGTCGCGCCGGTCACCGCGCCGCTGCGCTCGCGCATCGACTCCAGCCAGCTTTGCCAGCCCGCGGGAAACTCGCCCGGCGGCGGCGAATCGCGGCGCACCGCCAGCCGCAACCGGCGTTGCAGTGCTTCGATGACGGAGGCGGCGGTGGGCATAGGCTGCGCCGCGCCGGAATCAGGCGGCGGTGTCTCGAGGGATGTACGGCGCGTCACCGGTCTCGTGATCGGTGGCGTCGCGTACCGCGGTCACGCCCGGTACCTTGGTCATCAGAGTGGTTTCGATGCCCTGCTTGAGCGTCACGTCGGCCATGCCGCAACCGTGGCAGCCGCCGCCGAAGCGCAGCACCACCACGCCGTCGGCGGTCACTTCCTGCACCGAGACGTGGCCGCGGTGCTGGGCGAGCTGCGGATTGACTTCGTGCTCGACCACCCAGCGCACCCGCTCGACCAGCGAGGCCGCGTCGGTCGGCGCCTCGCCCTTGATTTTGGGCGCGCGGATCTGCAACTGGCCGCCGGTGGCCTTGACCTCGTAATCGATCTCCGCGCCGTCCAGGTACTGCACGCTGTCGGCGCGCAGCCACAGGGTGAAGCCTTCGCAGTCCACCGCCCATTCGTCGCCGGCCAGGTCGGCCGGCTCGGCGAACTCCAGGCGCACGTCGGCTCGCGGCGTGCCCGGATGCACCGCCGACAGCCGCACGCCGAGCCCCGGCAGGGCCTCGCGCTCGATGAGCTTGCGGAAGTGGATTTGCGCGGATTCGGAAATATTGATCATCGGGCTATTCTAACGGGGTCGGCACGGCGTGAAGCCGCGCATGCATCCTACGACCGTCGGCGATACGATTCCGTTCATGGAAGGCGGTCGCCGCGCATAGCCATGCCGCGGCGCCATCGCCGGGCCGCCCAGGAGTCCGCAGCATGAACGATCTCATCCCCCTGTCCCAGGCTCATTGCATCGTGCGCCGGGGCATCGAACACAAGCTCAGCGAAGCCCGCATCCGCGAGCTGCTGCCCGAAGTACCGGGCTGGGAGCTCGCCGAGGACGGCCACGCCCTCACCCGCACCTTCCGTTTCGACGACTATTATCGAACGATGGCTTTCGTGAACGCCCTGGCCTTCATGGCCAATCGCGAAGACCATCATCCCGATCTCGGCGTCCATTACGACCGCTGTGTGGTGCGGTATTCGACCCACGACGTCGGTGGCCTGAGCGAGAACGACTTCATCTGCGCGGCCAAGGCCGACGCTCTGACCGGTTGATCCCGCCATGAACCCAATCCGCACCAATTCCCGCCTCTCCCCGCGTCTGGCCCCGGCCCTCGGCGCCGCCCTGCTCGCCCTGCTCGCCGCCGGCTGCGGCGAACGCGCCGCGGACGCGCCGATCATCCCGTCCACGCCGCTGCGCGCGGTCGACACGCCGCCGCCGGATTACCCGCAGGAGATCGGCTGCGACCAGATCGGCGGCAAGGTCGTGCTGCAGCTCAGCGTCGGCCCGGACGGCAAGCCGAAGAAGGTCGACGTGCTCGAAAGCAGCCGCACCCCGGCGCTGGACCAGGCCGCGATCAAGGGCGTGCAGCGCTGGCGCTTCGAGGCCGCGACCCGCAACGGCAAACCGGTCTCGACCGACATCCAGGTACCGGTGACCTTCCACTCGCCGGCGACCCGCCCGGAGCATTGCGGCTAAGGCCGCCGCGCGCAGCAGATCCTGCCAGACGTACGGCGCCGGCCCGAGCCGGGTCGTTCGTTTGCAGCCGCCGGATCGGGCGAGAGCGCGCTGGCCCGAAATCCGATAGCCAACCCGATGCCCGGTCTGCTGCCCGCAGGCGACCGTTGCAGCGGGGACTGCGGCTCAGCTCAGCCGGTCCAGCACCTCGACCAGCTCCGGCGCCAGCGGCGCGTTGAGCAGATAAGGCTCGCGGCCGCCGTCGAGGGCGAATTCCAGGGTCGAGGCGTGCAGGAACAGGCGCTTCAGCCCGGCCTGCTCGCGCAGGCGCTTGTTGGCCTCGACCTCGCCGTATTTATCGTCGCCGGCGACCGGATGGCCGATGTGCTGGGCATGCACGCGGATCTGGTGGGTGCGGCCGGTCTCGATCCGCACCTCGCAATACGACTGCCCGCCGCGCCGCTCCAGGACCTTGAAGTGGCTCAGCGACGGCTTGCCGTCGCGGTGCACCTGGACATGGCGTTCGCCGCCCTGGCGCAGGCCGATGTGCAGGGCCGCGTCCACGCTCATCACGCCCTCGGGCATGCGCCCGGTCAGCAGCGCCATATAACGCTTGGCGATCCCGCCCTCCTCGCGCATCAGGGCCTGCATCTCGGTCAGTGCCGAACGCTTCTTGGCCACGATCAGCAGGCCCGAGGTGTCGCGGTCGAGCCGGTGCACCAGCTCCAGGGTCTGGCCCGGGCGCAGCGCGCGCAGGGTCTCGATGGCGCCGAAACTGATCCCGCTGCCGCCGTGGCTGGCGACCCCGGAGGGCTTGTTCAGGGCGAGCAGGCGCGCGTCCTCGAACACGATCGCCGCGTCGAGCGCATCCATGAAGCCCTTCGGCGGAGTCGGCTTGTCGCCGGCCTCGCTGAGACGAACCGGGGGAATCCGCACCTCATCGCCGGCCTCGAGCTTGCGCTCGGCCTTGGCGCGACCGCCGTTCACCCGCACCTGGCCGGAGCGGACCAGCTTGTAGATCAAGGACCTGGGCGCACCTTTGAGTTGGCCCAGGAGGAAATTATCGAGCCGTTGACCGTCACGATCTTCGGGTACGCGCACAGTCCGTGCGCCGGTGTTACCGGAGTTTGCTGTCTGGGTCATCCCGAAGCGTTATCTGTTACACTCGCGACGCGAGATAAGGTTTTGATTTCGCTGGGAGTTGTACCCGACCGCGTCGCCTGACAAGCGTGCGGTTCGGTACGGGGCCGAAAGCCCCTCCCGCGATTCCGGTCCGCGTCTAACCACTGCCCACGGGGTAGCCATGTTAGCAGCGACGGACCGGCGGAACCGGCCAGCGCCCGATGGGTCAAACCGTCGAGATGAACACCCGTGCGGCGCCCAAGCCTGAGGCTCGTTGAGAGCCGGCTCGACGCGCCGCCGCCCGCCCCGAGCGACGTTCGCGTCGCCGGCCCCGAAAGAACCGAGTAGGTAAGAAGCGCTCCCGCGGCGTGCCGTGGTGATGTAGCGCTGGTAGTGGAGACTTCGCCGGCGCGCGGGCGGCCCGCATTCGCTGCGGCCGACGATCGCGACGGCGAAGTCTCAGTTCCCAGATAGCGAAACGCCATGGCGTTCCGCGCGGTAGAGCGCGCGAGGAACGCAACAATGAAGCGCATGCTGATCAATGCGACGCAGGCGGAAGAACTGCGCGTCGCCATCGTCGACGGCCAATCCCTGTACGACATCGATATCGAACAGCCGTCGAAGGAACAGAAGAAGTCCAACATCTACAAGGGCCGCATCACCCGGCTCGAGCCTTCGCTGGAAGCGGCGTTCGTCGACTACGGCGCCGACCGCCACGGCTTCCTGCCGCTGAAGGAAATCTCCCGCGACTATTTCCAGCCGGGCGTCGACCACAACAAGGCCGGCCTGCGCGAACTGCTGCGCGAGGGCCAGGAAATCGTGGTCCAGGTGGACAAGGAAGAACGAGGCAACAAGGGCGCCGCCCTGACCAGCTTCATCTCCCTGGCCGGCCGCTACATGGTGCTGATGCCGAACTCCCCGACCGCCGGCGGCGTCTCGCGCCGGATCGAAGGCGAAGACCGCGCCGCGCTCAAGGACGCGATGGACAAGCTCACCATCCCCGACGACATGGGGGTGATCATCCGCACCGCCGGCGTCGGCCGCGATGCCGAAGAGCTGCAGTGGGACCTCGACTACCTGGTCAGCGTCTGGAAGGCCGTTACCGACGCCGCGCTGAGCAAGCAGGCCCCGTTCCTGATCTACCAGGAATCGCGCCTGATCATCCGCGCCCTGCGCGACTACATGCGTCCCGACATCGGCGAGATCCTGGTCGATACCGACGAGATGTACGCCGAAGCGCGCGAGTTCGTCGAGCAGGTGATGCCGCACAACCTGCGCAAGCTGAAGAAGTACGCCGACGACACCCCGCTGTTCAACCGCTTCCAGATCGAGTCGCAGATCGAGAACGCCTACGAGCGCACCGTCCGCCTGCCCTCCGGCGGCGCCCTGGTGATCGACCAGACCGAAGCCCTGACCGCGATCGACGTCAACTCGGCGCGCGCGACCAAGGGCGGCGATATCGAGGAAACCGCGTTCAACACCAACCTGGAAGCGGCCGAGGAAGTCGCGCGCCAGATGCGCCTGCGCGACCTCGGCGGCCTGGTGGTGATCGACTTCATCGACATGGCGTCCAACCGCCACCAGCGCGACGTCGAGAACCGCCTGCAGAACGCCCTCAAGCAGGACCGCGCCCGCGTCCAGATCGGCCGCATCTCGCGCTTCGGCCTGCTCGAACTGAGCCGCCAGCGCCTGCGTCCCTCGCTCGGCGAGTCCAGCCAGCTGGTCTGCCCGCGTTGCGACGGCCACGGCCGCATGCGCAGCGTCGAGTCGATGTCGCTGTCGATCCTGCGCATCGCCGAAGAGCATGCGATGAAGGAGAACACCGGACAGGTGCTGGTGCAGGCCCCGACCGAAATCGCCAATTACCTGCTCAACGAAAAGCGCCGCGCGCTGACCGAGATCGAACAGCGCCACGGCGCGCCGATCGTGATCGTCGCCGACGAGCAGCTCGAAACCCCGCACTACGAAGTCACCCGGGTGCGCGAGAACGAGATCGGCGAAGAATCGTCCAAGCCCAGCTACCAGCGCGGCACCCAGCGCAAGCTGCCGCTGCACGCGCTGACCAAGGCCCATCTGAACATTCCGGACGCGCCGATCGTCACCAACGTCAAGCCGCTGCAGCCGGCGCCGTTGCGCGAACCGCGCGAACCCGCCGTGGCCGCGGCGGCGGCGCCCGCCCCGGCCCCGGCGCCGGTCGCCGCGCCGACCCATTCGGTCGGCCTGGTCGAGCGCATTCTGCGCATCTTCCGCGGCCCCTCGCAGCCCGCTCCGGCCCCGGCCGAGCCGGCCGCGCGCAGCGCCGAAGGCCGCGGCCGCAGCGATCGCAGCGACCGCAACGGCCAGCGCCGCGGCGAGAACCGCAACAACGCCGGCAAGGGCGGACGCGACGGCGGCCGCCGCGACGAGCAGCAGCGCCGCGACGAACCGCGTCGCGACAAGCCGGCGCAGAACGCCCAGTCGCAGGCCGCCCAGCAGCCGCCCAAGCAGAAGCAGCCGCAAGCGCAGCAGCCGAAGCCGCAGCAACAGGCGCAAACGCCCAAGCCGCCCAAGCCGCAGAACGAAGAGCGCGCCGCACAGGCCGCCGGCGGCACCCCGCGTCCGCCGCGCGAGCCCAGGCCGCCGCGCCAGGACGCTCCGGCTCCCGCCCCGGCCGAAGCCGTCGGCGCCGCGACGATCGTGCCCGCCGCGGTGGCCTCCGCATCGGCGAGCGCCGGCGCTCCCATCGCCGCGCCTGCCACGCCCGCCGCCAGCGACGAGACCGTACTGAAGACCGAAGCCGCAGTCGCGGCGGTCTCCGCCGACCCGGCCGGCGCCGAGCCGCGCGATACCGATGAAGCCGCAGGCGAAGGCGGCGGCCGTCGCCGTCGTGGCCGTCGCGGTGGCCGTCGCCGTCGTCGCGGCAACGGCGAAGCCGCTGCCGGTGGCGAAGGCCAGGGCCAGGACGAGAACGGATTCGACGACGAAGACGAGAGCGGCGGCGAACCCGCGGCGGCCCCGGCCGCGGCGAACCGTTCCCAGCCCGAGTTCGACTTCGACGACGACGGCAGCGCACCCGCGCCGCGCGCCCAGGCCGCGGCGCCCGCCGCAGCCGCAGCCGCGGCAGCCGCCGTCGCGCCCGCAGCCGCCGTCGCCAGCCGCGTGTTCAACCCGGCTGCGGAAACGGCCGCCGAGCCGAAGGCGACGTTCGCGAACCTCGGCCACGAGGCCACGTCCGCTGCCGACGCACCTGCTGCCGACGCACCTGCTGCCGACGCATCGGCCGCGCGCGAGCCCGCGCAGCCGCAGGCCGAGGCTTCGCGCAAGGCCTATGTCTCCGCCGAGCCGGTCGTGAACGAACCCGTCGCCGAGCCGGTGCTGGAAGCGGCGATGCCGGTGATCACCCGCCTGCCCGATGCAGCGGTCGTGGTGCCTGCCGAAACCGTCACGCCCGCCCAGGATGCGGCCGCGGCGATCGAACAGGCGCAGCCTGCGCTGCAGCGGCAGCACGCGGTGCAGCCACCGGCTGCCCCGCAGCACGCGGCCCTGCAGGCCGCGGCACCGCGCAACGAAGACCTCGATCCGGTGGTCGAGCCGATTTCGGCCTTGGTCGAAGAGACCCGCGTCGAAGACACCGTGGTCGAACAGGCCGTGGTCGAGCAGACCCCGGTCGAGACGACCGTGATCAAGCCGGTCGCTCAGCCGGCCGTCCGCGACACTGCGCAAGTCGAAGCCGCGCAAGCCGAAGCACCGCAGGCCGAAGCCCGCCCGGCCGCGGTCGAACCGGCGGTGGCGGCTTCCGCTGCGACCGGCTCGGTCGAGCCGAAGGCCAGCGCGCCTGAGGCCAGCCCGGTCGAACCCGCTTCGGTCGAGTCCGCTTCGGTCGAGTCCGCTCCTGCCGACGCCGTCAACGCGGCGCCGGCAACGACGCCGCGCACCGCCGGCCTGTTCGATGCTCTGCCCCATCCGGCCGAACCGGCCCGCAGCGACGCGGCCAAGGCCGCCGTCGAAGGCGAGCAGGACCCGGCCGACGGGGCTTCCGACGACGAGCGTCGCGTCTGACCGGCGACGCTCCACCCGGACCCCGAGAACGAAGAAACCGGCCGCTGATGCGGCCGGTTTCTTTTTGCGCCCCGGATTTGGATTCAACGACATTGCCTTAGCCGTGCACCGCGGCACTCGCTGCGGCGAACCGCCGCATCGATGCTCAGGCGATTCGTCCGAAGCAGGCGCTTGCCCGGCCAATCGACGTTCGGCAGCGCCTTCAGGGCATCGCCTTCGGATCAGGACACCACGTCTTCGACGCCGGCTCCGGCGCCGACGCGTCGCATCACAGCGAATGCGCGGGATCGGCCAGTCCGTACTGCGCGGCCAGGCGGGCCAGCGCGATGCTGTCGGTGATCGCGAGCTTCTCGAACAGCCGGGTCTTGTGGGTATTGACCGTCTTCGCGCTGAGGCTCAGGCGCTTGGCGATTTCTTCCTGGCGGAAGCCCTGCACCAGCAGCAAGGCGATCTCCAGTTCGCGCGGCGACAGTTCGTCGAACGGCGAGTTGCCGCCGTCGATGTTCGACAAGGCCAGGTGCTGGGCGATGTTGCTGGCCAGATAGCGCTTGCCGCGGGCGACGTCGCGAATGGCGCGCAACAACTCGCTCGCATCGCCGCCCTTGCCGACGTAACCGGAGGCGCCGACTTCGAGCAGGCGCTTCGGCATCGGGCCGTCTTCCAGCACCGATACGATGATCACGCGCGTGCCGTGGTCGCCCTTGACGATGCGCTCGGTCACCTCCAGCCCGCTCACGCCGGGCAGGTGCAGATCGCACAGCACCACGTCGGGCTTGAGCTTGCGGATCAGCGGCATCGCCTCTTCGCCGCTTTCGACGTCGCCGAGCACTTCGATATCCGTCTCCGCCGACAGGATCATGCGCATGCCCGTGCGGACCAACGCATGGTCGTCAACGATGAATACACGGATAGTCATTGTCCCTTCCCCTACGACCGAGTCCTGCAACGCCGCCGAGGCTACGCGCCGGCATGGTGCGGTGCAAGGCATTCATAATGTGAAAGTGGGCACAATGCGGCCTGATTCCGTCCCTTCAACGTGCCTTCGAGAAGACCCAATGCGTCCTCAGAAACTCTCGCCGCTCGCCACAACCTTCGCCACTTCCCTGCTGTTGCTTTCGATGGCCGGCGCGAATGCGCGCGAAACCGCGCCGGCGCCGGCCGCGACCACCGCCGGCTCGTGGCTCGGCGATGTCCGCAGCCTGTCGGAGGCCGGCGCCGGCAACCGCCGCGCGCCGATCGAAAAACGCCTCGACGGCCTGGGCCTGAAATGGAAAGCGGTCGCCTTCGAAACCGCGAAGAAGCAACAGGGGCAGAACCTGATCGCCGAAGTTTCCGGCGCGGCCGACGCGCCGCTGCTGCTGTTCGGCGCGCATTTCGACCAGGTGGAAGAAGGCCAGGGCGCGACCGACAACGCCTCCGGCAGCGCCACGGTGCTGGCCCTGGCCGAACGCTTCAAGCGCAAGCCGCTCGCCCGCCATCGCGTCGCGGTGGCGTTCTGGGACCTGGAGGAAGCCGGCCTGCTCGGTTCCAGCGCCTACATCGCCCAGGGCAGCGAAAAGCCCGCGCTGTACGTCAATTTCGACGTGTTCGGCTGGGGCGACACCCTGTGGATGATGACGCCGGACGCCGACAGCGCCCTGGTCGACGCCAGCCGCGATGCGGTCAAGGCCTCCGGGCTGCAGTTGTCGGCCGGCCGCGAGTATCCGCCGAGCGATCACCTGCCCTTCCTCAAGGCCGGCTGGCCGGCGGTGTCGTATTCGCTGATCGGCCACGAAGAAGTGCCCTTGATCCTGTCGTTCTTCAAGGGCGAGAAGTCCGCGACCCAGGCCAAGGTCATCCAGGTGATCCACAGCAGCAACGACACCGTGGAACAGATCGACGCGGCCGCCACCGCGCGCGGCGTCGATGCGGTCGAGCGGGCGATCCGGCAGTGGGATGCGGCTCAAAATTGACCGATCACGGCAATAGCCGAAAACGGCGAGTCAGCGGGCGGGTGGCGTGAGATTCTTGCGCCCTCGCCGGTTTTCTTTTCACCTTCTTCTCGCCGTTGTCTTTCGGAGTCCTACGCATGAGCGCACCCGCCCAACACGCCGATCATTTCCATAACCTGCACCGCGACGGCCTGCTGCTGCTGGCCAATGCCTGGGACGCCGGAACCGCGCGCCTGATCGAAAGCCTCGGCGCCAAGGCGGTCGCCACCACCAGCGCCGGCGTCGCCTGGTCGCACGGTTATCCCGACGGCGATCTGCTGCCGGTGCGGCGTTTGGTCGCGACCGTCGCCGACATCGTCCGCGCAATCCGCGTGCCGCTGACCGTCGACGTAGAAGGCGGCTATTCCGACGACCCGGCCGCGGTCGCCGAAACCGTAGCCGGCCTGATCGACGTCGGCGCGGTCGGCATCAACCTGGAAGACGGCGGCGGCGAGCCCGAGCTGCTGTGCGCGAAGATCGAACACATCAAGCGCGCCAGCGCGCGGGCCGGCGTGGCGTTGTTCGTCAACACCCGCACCGACGTGTACCTGCGCGGCCTGGCGCCGCCCGAGCGCCGCGTCGAGGAGACCCTGGCGCGCGCCGCGCGTTATCGCGCCGCCGGCGCCGACGGCCTGTTCGTGCCCGGCCTCACCGACGAGGCCCAGGTGCGCGCGATCGCCGCCGAGGCCGGCCTGCCCCTGAACCTGCTCGCCCGCCCGGCCCTGCCGGCGGCGGCCGAACTGCAGGGCTGGGGCGTGCGCCGCCTGAGCGCGGGTTCGGACATTGCCCAGTCGATGTTCGCCCACACCGCCGCGCTCGCCGGCGGTTTCCTGCGCGACGGCGATTCGGCGCCGCTCGGCGCCGACGCCATGGCGTATTCGCGGCTCAACGCGCTGTTCGCCGAGCGCTGAGCGCCGGCGCGCTTCAACGCATCAGTCCATAATCCTCGAAACGGACCTTGAACCTCAGCGCATCGTGGTACCTCGGCGGAATATCGCCCAGGTGCCGGTCGATGCGCTCGTCGTCGTCGTCGTCGAACAGATAGAACGGCAGTCCGTTCGCCGGGGTGATCTTGACGATCCGCCCCGGTCGCCCCGGCGCACGGTATTCGCGGATCACGTCGTCGCCGGCGTAACGCACGCGCACCTGCGGGTCGACCAGGGCCGCGGTCGGATCGGGAAGGCTGGCGCAGGCCGCCAGTACGGCCGCCGCCGCCAATACCGCATAGCGCATCGGGTTCTCCTTGCGATCGCACTGGACTATACGCCGCAGCAGGCACACGTCGCCTTCCGGGTAGGAGCGGCGCAAGCCGCGACCGCGACATGGCGATAACGGCGCATGCCGCAGGAAGGCGGTCGCGGCTCGCGCCGCTCTACACCTAACCGAAACCCCAGAGTCCGAGGACTAGCCGTAACCGGCTATTTCGCCGCGCCCCGGCCTGCCGTAGCGTTTACCTCAAGCCGGGCCGGCGCATCCCAACGCACGCGCCGCAACGGCCGAATGCAGGCAGTTCAATGGATGGACTACCGAGGGATGGTCATGAACGATCCGAACCGAGCGCCGGCGGACACCGCCGGATGGACCGAAGCTCAACGCGCCTTGTGGCAGCGCCTGTGCGACTACCGATTCGACGACGATTCGGACGAATTCCTGACCCGCGTCGCCACGACCGCCCTGCTCTCACTGAGCGAAGCTCGGGCGGCGCTCGACGAGTACCGCCGTTTTTGCTTCCTCGCGGTCGCCGTCGTCGATCATGTGGTCACGCCGAGCGAGCTCATCGACGAGGTCTGGCATACCCACATCGTCGATACCCGGCGTTACGAGCGCTTCTGCGCCGAGGTCCTGCAATACGAGCTGCACCACGTGCCCTCGCGCGGCGGCAGCGCCGAAACGCTGAAGCACCAGCGCCAGTACGCCGACACTCTGGACAGTTACCGGCGCTTTTTCGGCGCGCCGCCCAAGCGGTTCTGGCCCGAACCGCGCGCACCGCAAGCGCCGTCGGCGCAAGCGAGCGTCATGCCCGCCGAGCCGCGGGCATCCCGGCGGCCGATGCGTTTCGGCATGATCGCCGTCGTCGGCGCCTATGCGCTGCTGGCGCTGAGCGCGAACGAAACCAACCCGCTGCATTGGACCGGCGGCCCGTTCCTGGCCTGGTTCGTCGTGCTGATGGTCGCCGCGCTGATCGCGGGCGCCTGGCTGCGGCAACGGCTGCGCGGGCCGCGAGGCCCGGGGCCGAGCCACGAGGCCGACCGCTGGGAGCTGGCGTATCTGTCCGGCGGCAGCGACCGCGTCGCCGACGCGATCGTGGTCGAGTTGCTCGCACTCGACGCGGTCAGCCTCGAATACGACCGCAAGAAGGCGCGCGAAGCCTACCTGACCGATCGGGTGTGGTTGCGCTCGCGCTTGACCGCCGAACAGATCGAAACGCTGTCGCCGGTGCTGCGCGATGCCATGCAAGTGGTCGCCGAACAGCAGACCCTGTCGCGGATACTGTCGACATTGCGCGAACGCCACCGATCGCAGGAGCAGCGCGTACGCAGCAAAGGCTGGCTGCTGAGCCCGCGCCGACAGGCCTGGGCGGCGAGGCTGTCGGCGCTGCCCCTGGCCGCGGTCGCCGCCCTGGGGCTGTGCAAGATCATGATCGGCCTGCAACTGGATCGGCCGGTCGGGTTCCTGATCGCGCTGACCATCCTGACCGTGTTGATGGCGGTGTGTAGCGCGCTCTTGACTCAGGACCGGCCCCGCACCTGGGCCGGCGACTGGCAGTTGTACAAGGCGGCGCGACAGCGACCGGCGGATGCCTACGATCCGGCCTCGACGGTGGCACTGGCCGGCACCGCGGTCCTGATCGGCACCCCGTTCTCCGATTACGAGCAAATCCGCACCTCGTCTTCCTCGGACAGCTCGGGCGGCGGCGGTGGCGATGGAGGCGGAGACGGTGGCGGCGGTGGTGGCTGCGGCGGGGGTTGCGGCGGCTGCGGCGGCGGTTGATCGAAGCGCGGGCCCGAACCGGGTCGGCTCGCCCGCGTAGCACTGAACCATTCCGGCTCGCGCCCGCCTGGGGCGCGAGCCGGGGACGTGAGCCGGGACTGCGATGCTCCGCCGCCGCCGAGGCTTCAATCCACGTCGATCACCAGCACGCTCATCCACGGCACCGACACCACCAACCGCCCCTGCGAGAAGGCTCGGGCGGTGGCGATCTTCACCGGCGGCAGGAACTGCGCGCCGCCGGCGAAGTTGGCCGGGTCCATGCCGCGACCGTAGCGCCATGCGGTATAGGTACCGCTGCTCTTGCCGGTCAGCGCGAGCACCGCCTGCCGGTCGGTGGTCTCGGACTTGTTGATCAGGACGATTTTCTTGGCGCTGTCGGTGGCGAACACTTCCAGGTCCGGTACCGCGGTCCTCGCCGCGACCATGGTCTGGCCGTAACGCCGCGACCAGGCGCCGCCGCTCCAGGCCGACACTCCCCAATACGCCGGCAAGCGGACGTGGCGACCGCCGGGCTGATCGTTGAGACCGGTGCCGTCGCTGATCAATCCCAGCGGGCCGTTGTTGTCGGCGTATTGATAGGCGCTGCCGCCGGCGCGAAGCACGTGGCCGATCACCGAAGCGGTGTGGACGACATTGCGCGAGGTGTAGAACGAAGCGCGCCACTGCGCGTCGTAGCGGGTGTGGTAGTTGAACTCGCCGACCTGGATGGCGATGCCGTCGGCGCGCTCGCCGAAGCTCAGGTCGATCTCGTTGCGCAGCCAGGCGATCGCATCGCCGTACTGCGAGGTCGCTCCCAGGTTGCCGAGCGGCTGCCCGTCGCCGTACTTGTGGAAATCGACCACGTCGGTATCGGCATGGCTGCTGGCGAAGAACTGGCGGAAATCGCCGTACTTGTAGTCGGCCCAGGTCACCAGAGAAGGCCCTGCCAACGACAGCGGTTGCGCACTCGCCTGGCGCATCGCCAGCGCGATGTTGTGGAAACCGTCGCTGCCGTTGCCGCCTGCGATGTAATTGCCGATCCCGAAGCCGTTGTCGGGCTCGTTGCCGATGATGTAGTCGACCACCGGGCCGCCGCGCTGGCCCCCGTTGTCGTTGAAGTAACGCACCAGCGCTGCCGCATCGGCGGCGCGAATGTCGTTGTCGCCGGTGCTGCCGCCCACCGCGATCATCGGGATGCCGCCGATGCCCTTGATTCCGCGGATATAGGCCTCGCCTTCGTTGCCGCCGTGAATGCCGCCGGCCGACGAGCCGACCTGGCCGTCGCGATGGAACAGCGGCACGCGCCAGACCAGCGGCCCGAGGTCGCGCAGGTACTGGGTCCACAGTGCGCGGTTACTGCCCTTGATCAGGTTGCTGCCGCCGTCGGCATAGGTCGAGATCGTGGCGCCGAGCGAGTACTCGGAAGTCGGCTGGCCGTGCGCGGTGAAGTCGACGAAGACGTTCGCGACCGGGTCGGCCGCACTGGCGGAGAACACCGGGCCGGCCGAGAACAGGCCGGCGACGATGGCGATCAACGCGCCGCTGAGACCGCGGCGGCGGCGGGACGATGGGGGATTCGCTGGGCGGAGCATCGATGATCCTTGGTCCTTACGATACGGAGAGCGCCGGCTCCGGAAGCATCCGGACAGGCTGCGCATGCTGGGCGGCGGCCACGGCATCGTCGTGCTCGGCCACACAACCGAGGCCCGACGGATCGTGTTGCAGACGGCGCACGGCCGGAGAGCTCCGGCCGCTGCACGCCACCCCGCCCTGCTCGACTCTGCCCAGTTCGAATCGCCGGCAACATCCCCATTGCGCACGGTCTGCGATACCGCATGCACGCCTTCCAGCTGCGGCCAAGGCTAGTGGACCGCCGCAAGGGACGTCGTGATGCCCCCGGCGCTTCGGCGATCCGATACGTGTCCAGATGTGTTTTCGTGATCGCGGCTTTGTTCTGCGCGAAGCGGACGACGCCGCGCGAGCGATCGCGCTACAACCTTTCGTTCCGATTCCGCATCCGATAGGGCAGTCACCACAACGGACTCGCCGACGACTGTGTTCCGACTCTGTTTCTCGGCTGCGATCGCCAGCATCCTCGCCGTCGCGGTCGCCAGCGCGCTAGCGGCTGTTCCGACCAAGGCGTCCAAAGCGCCGGATGCGCGCTGCCACGTCGGTGCCTACCGGCTCGACGACGGCGGCATCGTCAGCGTGATGCCGTCCGACGCTCCCGGCACGTTGCGCTGGCGCCTGCTCGACGGGCGCAGCGGCAAGCTGGTGCGCGAGAACGGCGCCTGGATCAGCACTCGCGGCTGGACCGGACGGCCGGACGGCATCGAGGTAGCGTTCGGCAGCTGCGATCGGTCCCGCATCCGTTTCGACGGCCGGCGCGGCCGCAAGATCGGGTTCGACATCGCCGAGACCCGCTTCTACAGCCATGGCTTGAGCTCGCGCGGGCGTTTGATGCTGCCCCGCGGCCAGCAGCGGGTGCCGGTCGTGGTGCTGGTGCACGGTTCCGAGAACGTGTCCGGCGTCGACGCCTATTTCCAGCAGAACCTGTTCCCGTCGCAGGGCGTCGGCGTGTTCGTCTACGACAAGCGCGGCACCGGCGGGTCCGAGGGCGAGTTTTCCAAGGACTTCGACCTGTTGTCCGACGATGCCGTCGTCGCGCTCGCCTAGGCGCGCCGGCTCGGCGGCGCGCGCATCTCGCGCATCGGTTTGCATGGCAGCAGCCAGGGCGGCTGGGTCGCACCGCTCGCGGCGATGAAGACGCCGCAGGCACAGTTCGTCATGGTCGTGTTCGGCCTCGCCGACGGCGTGCTGTCGGAGGATCGCGACCAGGTCGCCGCCGACTTGCGCGCCGCCGGCTTCGCCGATTCCGAGCCCTTGGCGAAGGCGCGCCGGGTCAGCGACGCCACCGGCCTGCCCGCGGCGAGCAAGGGCCAACGCGGCTGGGACGAGTTGGAGGCGTTGCGCACGCAATACCAACACGAGCCCTGGTGGAAGGCGCTCGAGGGCGAGTACACCGGCGAGGTCGTGCGGCGGCGCCGCGGCGACGACCTGATGCAGATCGCCCTGCTCGACAGCGACGTCAGCTGGATCTTCGACCCGATGCCGGTGCTGCGAAAGCTGACCCAACCGCAGATGTGGATCCTCGGCGGCGACGACGCCGAGGCGCCTTCGCAGGAAACCCAGCGCCGCTTGAGCCAGCGCCGCTTGAGCGCGCTCGCCGCTGTGTTCGGCCAGGCCGTCGTTTCACCGATGTGTCCTGGCCGCTGCCTAATGTAAACGGCGTTTATCTGGCAAACAGGGGCCAGGAAGGGTCGATCCATGAACGGATTTTTCGCAAAGCTCGTGCTGTTGGCCGCGCTTCCCTTGGCCGCCCAGGCTGGCACCTGCAGTCGCTTCGACGCCAAGAACAGCACCGCCTACGATCCAGCCGCGAAGAAGATCACGCTGCCGTGGCGCACCGACTATCCGGCCTCGGTTCCCAACCATCCGGCTTACAGCTGGGAATCGATCAGCTTCAAGACCAGTTGGAGGCGCTACACCGATGCGGTGCTCAAGGACATCCGAGATTCGGGCATCAGCATCGACAGCGCCGGCAAGATCCGCATGCCGGCCGGTTCGCCCTGGTGGATCGCGCCCTGGATGGATTACGGCTCGAACGGGCGCGAACGCGTCAACGGCCTGACCAAGGAGCGCAGCCCCGATCCGCTGGATCTTTCGCCGACCTCGCCGGGCGGCTTCGATGTGTGGGCGATCGGTTGGTACAACAGCGAAGGCGCGGTCGGGCTCGGCAAAGTATTCGCCGACCCTTGCGATCCGCAGTTGCCTGCGCGCAATGCCCCGGGGCTGAAATTTCCCGACAAGACCGTTTCGTTCAAGATGCTGTTCTCCAACGCCACCGGCCTGGACTATCTCGATGGCGCGCCCACGGTGCTCGCCAAGATCGACAAGAACAGCCGCGCCAGGCGCCTCAAGCTGCTGCAGGTCGACATCGCCATCCGCGATCCCGACGCGGACGAAACCGAGTGGGTCATGGGCACCTTCATCTGGCAAGGACCGGCCCGCGGCGACGGCTTCCTCGACAATCTCGTGCCGGTCGGCCTGATGTGGGGCAACGATCCGAACGTGCACGATGCGAACTGGGGCGCCTGGGCGCCGATCAAGCAGAGCCGGATCAACAAGGACCTGGCCGGGGTGCTCTGGCAGGGCACGCCCGGCAGTTGGCTGCACCGGCCGTTCCCGGGCTTCCAGGGGCGCTTGAACGGACCGGCCGACAACATGCGCTCATCGTGCCTGTCCTGCCACGCCCTCGCCCAGTGGCCGCGCAACCCGACTCTGAGCATCGTGCCGACCTACCCGGTCGGCCCGAACGGCCCGCAGCCGCCGCTGAGCGAAGCGGATATCGAGAAGAACGTCAGCGACTACTTCCGCAACACCCGCGGCGGCGACCTGGTCGATCCGACGTTCCCGGCGCGGCCGCTGGATTATTCGCTGCAACTCGACGCTGGGCTGACCCGCATGTGCCAGGCCTGCAAGGAAGGCAAACTGACCGGGGCCACGCCGAAGCTGTGCGCCGAGGCGCCCACGAGGTATCGCGTCACCGCGCCGACCTGCGACCTGCCCTTGCTGCGGCGAATGTTCATGAACCGCATCGAAGACGAGCCGCCGCGACAGTAAGCCCTGCATGCTCGCGCGGCGATCGCCATCGAGATCGCCGCGCCGCAGGGCCACATCAAGCCAGTGCGAGATGCTCGGGCGCGAGCGCGGCCAGAAACCCGGTCGCATCGAAGGCTTCGCCGGCTGCGACCGTGCCGCTGCGGGTGCGGCGGCCATCGACGACCCGCTCCAACGCCTCGACGATCAGGGGCGCGCTGACCGCATAAATGTCGCGGCCCTGCGCGCTGGCATGACGCTGCGCCTCGCCCTTGCGCACCATCACCTCCACCACGAACCGCTGCGCCGAGCGTCCGCTGCTGTCGGCCGCGACCGGCGCCGGCGTGGTCGGGTCGCGCACGTCCTTGAGCGATGCGAGATTCAGGTAGGAATGCACTTCGCTCGCACGCAGATGCCTGGAAATCAGGACGATTTCGCTGAGCGGCACGCCCGCCACCTCCTGGGTACCGAACGGCGCCCGGAACGCCCAGTCCCGTGTCGGCGCCGGATCGGCCACGAAATCCAGCGCGCCCTTCGAGACCACCAAGCGCCGCGCCTTGTTGCGTTCGCCGGTCACGCGGGTGCCGTTGGTAGGGTGCCAGCTGTCCAGGCCGACCGAGATCAGGATCTCGTCGACCGCGTCCCAGTCGCCCATCGCATGAGTCGCCAGCAGGTCCGCCAGCCCGCCGTAAAAGGCCATCGCCGGCACGATCGCGATGCCGGCCGCCTTGGCCGCTACGTCGTACCGCTCGAACAAGGCCAACGCCGGCTGCTGCTCGGCCACCGTATCCAGGTAGTGCACCTTTGCACGCAATGCCGCCTCGACTACCGGGATCGCGGTATCGCTGAACGGTCCGGCGCAGTTGATCACTGCGACCGTGCCGGCCAGCGCGCGATCCAGCGACGCGGAGTCGTCGACCGAGGCGACGAAGCGATCTATCCCGGGGAAAGCGTCATCGAGTACGGCCAGGCGCTCGACGTCGCGACCGCAGGCCACCGGCACCCAGCCCCGCTCGCGCAAACGCCCGATCACGAAGCGGCCGGTATGGCCATAAGCGCCGAATACGGCGACGCGACGGTTCTGTGCCGCCTGGGAATTCGGGGCTGTTACTGGACTGATCGACATCGTGCGTTTCCGTGATGCCCGCGGATCGGGCGGGCATAGGAAACCGCGAACCATCATGTACGCGCTATCGAAATCTTTAGCTGCTCGACCGAGCCTCCTGATACCCGCAGGCGAGGCTTGGGCGGTCTGGCTCAGGCATCCCTGCAGCGCGCCCAGCCGAAGCGATCCCGCTGCGTGCCCCGGACGGCACCCGGAACAGCGCGCATCCCGGTGTGCATTGCCCGCGGCGGGACTCAGGGATACTTTATGTCGTGTACTGGCAGGAATGCGCTTCCGGCAAGGAAACGCCACAAGGATCCGTACGCATGAAACCGCTCTCGTTGATCTTCATCCGGCACGGCGAGTCCGTGTGCAATGTCGACAAGAAAAAACACCTGGAGCTGGCGGATCACGCCATCCCCCTGACCGCCACCGGCAAGCAGCAAGCTTATGCAGCCGGCGAATGGCTGGGCCGGCACTTTCTCGAGAAGAACTCGCCGACCACCAAGACCCGGTTCTGGGTATCGCCCTACGCGCGGACACGGCAAACGGCCGACGAAGTCATTCGCGGCGTCAATGCCGTCGCCGAGCTGGCCGGAGAGGACCATAAGCACAAGTTTCTATTCGACCGGAAAGAACACGTCAATCTGGTAGAGCAACAGTTCGGCCTCTTCGACGGCATTCCGGAAGAGGAATTGGCTCAACAGTTTCCTCGCGAAGCCGCCCACTACAACAAGCAGGTCGAGTTCGAAGGGAAATTCTGGGCGCGCATGCCGCTCGGCGAAAGCCGCTTCGACGTCGCGGTCCGGGTCCACCAGGCCTTCGGAACCTTTCATCGCGATTACGACAAGAGCGGCGTCAACCAGCTCGTCATCGTCAGTCACGGCGTGACCATCCGCGCCTTCCTGATGCAGTGGCTGCATCGCTCCTACGAGTGGTTCGAAGAAGAGCAAAATCCGAAGAACGCGTCGATCCGTCTGGTCCATGGGCAGACGGATCATGGCTGGGTCTTTGCGCCATGAAGACCGCGTACGACAGCCAAAGCCGAGCCTTGCCGGTCCGGCGTCTGTGCGCAAACCGCACAGCAACTGTTCGTGCAGACGGCTGGGCATTCTGCGGCCGATCTTCATCATGGCGCCTCTCCCAACGAGGCTGCTCGAATGCGAATTTCTTCTCTGATCGGATTGGCCGCGCTCGGCATCGCCGGGCTCGGCGGCATCAATGCGCAGGCGTCGAAACCGGTGTTGCATCCCACCATCCGCGCCATGGCCGGGGCCGCGCCGGTCGCGGAACTGCCAGCGGGCAAGACCGCCCTGCTCGTCATCGATTTCCAGAACGAATACTTCCCCGGCGGACGCATGCCGATCGCCGACGGCGATTCTGCGCTGCGGCAGACCCGCCGCCTGCTGGACTTTGCCGATCGCCATCGCATCCGGGTCATCCACGTGCAGCACGTGCTGCCGTCCGGCGCGCCCCTGTTCGCCGAAGGCGGCGGCACGGTCGAGTTCCATGCGGCGATGCAGCCTCGTCAGGGCGAACTGGTGGTGAAGAAGGATGCCGTCAGCGTATTCGCCGGCGCTTCCGCCACCGCCATCGAGAAGGCCTTGAAAGAGGCCGGCGCCGATACCTTGATCATCGCCGGCCTGCAGACCCACGCCTGTGTCGCCGGCGCCGCCCGCGACGCCGCCGCGCGTGGCTATCGGGTCATCGTGTCCTCCGACGCCACCGCGACCCGCAACCTCGATCTGCGCGACGGCAGCAGGGTCGGTGCCGCCCAGTTGCACGCATCGGCCCTGGCCGAAATCGAGGACACTTTCGGCGACGTGCTGAGCACCGATCGGATTCTCTCGTTGCCGGTCCACTGATACCCTTCGGCGCAGTGCCGACGACCGGAGTCGAGTGATGGATCAATTGTCGGCCATGCGCGCCTACCGAAGCATCGTCGAATCCGGCAGTTTCACCAGGGCGGCCGAACGCCTGGGCACCACCCACACCTCGGTCTCGCGCCAGCTGGGCCAGTTGGAAACCCAGCTCGGCGTGCGCCTGTTGAACCGCAACAGCCGCAACCTGACCGCCACCGAGGCCGGTGCGCAGTACTACCGCGACTGCGTCGACATCCTCGACCGGATCGACGCAGCCCGGCAGCGATTGAACACCGACCCCGAACTGCCGTCCGGTGTGCTGCGGCTCAGCCTGCCCCATGCCATCGGCGCACTCGAACAGGCGCAGTGGCTGCCCGGCTTCATGCAGCGCCATCCCAAGATCGACCTCGACCTGGCCTGCGACGACCGCATGGTCGACCTGGTCAAGGGCGGCTTCGACATGGCCATCCGCATCACCGGGCCGCTGGCCGACAGCAGCCTGGGCGCACGCGAGCTCGCTGTGTCGCAGCGAGTACTGGTGGCAGCGCCGCAGTACATCGCGGACTGCGGCCTGCCGCGCACGATCGACGACCTGCAGAGCCACCCGTTGCTGGCCTATGCCGCCGATGGTCCTACTCTGCAGCTGACCTCAAACAACGGCGAGGAAGCCGAGCTCAAGTTCGGCAGCCGGCTGCGCCTGGACTCGATCCTCGCCCTGCATGCGGCCGTCATGGCCGGCCAGGGCATCGCCGTGTTTACCCTGCTCACTGCGCAAAACGACTTGGCCGCCGGTCGCTTGCTGCGGATACTGCCACAGCATCATGCGGGCCAACGCCATTACTTCGCGCTCTACCCGCACGCGCGCCAGCTCACGCCCAAGGTCCGCGCGTTCACGGAATACATGCGGGCGCATTACGCGATGGCCCGGCAGAACAGGATCGAGTAATCTCGCACCCTGGGCGGAACTTCCGCTGTCAGGCGCGACCGTCGGCGAGCGACGGAGTTCCGGCAGTGAGCTCCCATGACACACCCGCCCCACTACCCCGCAGAACTCCAGCCGTTCGCATCCAGGTTGATGCACGAGCTGGAGCATCAAGCCCATCCGACCATCGCCGGCCCCGATCTGCTGATACGCGGCGAGCGCTTGTCCCTGCCCTCCCGACTCTATTGCGCACCTGGGCGCCTGCGATCGATCGTCGACCGCGAGACCGGCGATGCGCGCTTGCTCGCGCAGTGCCTGGGCACCCGCCACTGCGACGGTCACGTTCGCGAAAAGTACCTGCGCGACGTGCTCGGCGTCGATTGCGCCTGGGTCGCACCCTTCATCGTCCAGTTGCTGGGCGAATACGTCATCGAAATCGTCGACGCCGTCGCGATATCGCTCGGTGACGCCGTCCCGGCCCATCTGCTGGCGTTCGCGCGCGAAAACCCGGGGTTCATGGCGACCACGCGGCGAAGGGTGATCAGCTACTGGGACTGCTATCACCGTCGTCGCTACCCAAGGCTTCGCGATTACCCCGGCATGGTCGCGCTTGAAGCAATCGACGCAGCGAGATAGCCCGGCGAGTGGCCGGCGTTAACATCGCTGGCGTAAGCTTCCGAGTGCGTCCTCTACCCGTATCGGAGACCGTTATGGACAGGCAGCACGACCCGATCACCCGAGCCGAGTTCGAATCGCGCATCACCGCACTTGAAGGCCAATGCGAGGTGTACCTGCGCTACATCAAGGCATTGTTGACTGTCCTGCCGCCAGAGCAGTACGAGCTCGACGTCGTCGCAACCGCGGTGAGGGAAATCAATATGTCCGCGGAAGAGCATCCAGAACCCCTTCGGGCTGCCATGCAGACCGCGAACCAGCGGATGAACGCGCTGGAGCTGCCGCGACGCCGGTCCGGAAGCGCCGGCGGCATAGCGCGTTAGTTTCGTGACCGGCCCTGCCCGGCCTTAGTGGAAAAACGCCGCCGGGTTCGCCCGAACCCGACGCGCGATGCGGGGCTCAAGCCCCCTCATTCTTTGCCGGAAACCCTGGCCGGCAAGCGCTTGCCCGGCGTCCAGCCGCTCTGCGCCAGGAAGGCTTTCGGGTCGTCCATCTCGATGATGCGTTTGAGCGCGGCCTTGCGATCCTTCGATCCCAGGTAATAAGCCTTGACGATCCGGTACCCCACCCAATAGCCCAGGTCGTAGGGCTGGTCCGGGCCGGTGAAATTCGAGAGCCAGGCCGACGACTCGGTGCCGTCCATATCGCGGACGAAAGCCTTCTCGATCTCGGCCTCCTTGCCGCGGGTCCACTCGGCGTGGCGCCCGTTGCCAACGTTGCCGGAGGTCAACTCGGCAACGAACTCGGCCACGCCCTCCGCCAAGGCGACGCGCAACACGGTCGCGTTCGGGTCGCCCTCCGCGAACTCGGTCGGCGCCGTTTGCTGGATGTGGGCGTACTCGTGAGCGATGACGTGGACGAAGCGGTCTTCCGCATCGGGGTTCATGAATTCAGCCGAACACAAGGCTTCCAGACCGATGGTGAGCCCGTTCGGATCGCCCATGCCGACCGGCCGTCCGCGGCCGACCACGATGGCCACCGGCGGAAACCGCGCCCCCGGGTACAAGTCCGCGAGCTTGTCGAGGGCCGAAGCGACCCGCTGCTTCACCGCCGGCAGTTTGACCAGACACTCCTTCGCCTTCGCATACACGGCCGGGTCCTTGACTAGACGGTCGGCGATGCTCTGCGCGGTCACCCGCCTGGCCTTGGCGAACTCGCCCAGGCTTCGCGTGCCCTTGGCCAGATAATCCTTCTCGATCTGCTCCACCATCGGCCGGCCGCCGGTGGCGTCGTACAGCGCATAGAAGCGCGTGACGTCTTCGGTCAGGATTTCGGGTTCCGGCCTGGGCGCGGCCTCGGCGAAGGCGGTCGCAGCAAGCAAGGACAAAACCACAGCGCAGCGCGGCAATTTGAGCACGATCTCGATCCTGAGGCTGGCAGCCGGACATGCCCGACGGCTGGTCGCCGCCTCTGAAGCCTGGACTGCTGCTGATGGGATGACGCGCTCGAAGTCTGCTGCCCGGGCGCGCCGATACGCACATCACCTCATACCCTGGCGCCGTTCAAAAGTGACGACAGTCACCCCCTCCCCGCATCCGGAGGGCAGTCTTTCAGCACGCTCATGCGCCGCCAGGGCTCGAAGCGCGAGCGATAGACGCTTGATCCGACAGCGCTGGCCAGCCGTTGCAAACGCGGCGCCAGGCTGCATGACACCATGCCCATGCATCCGCGCCAGCAGCGTTCACTCCTGCGCCAGCTCGGTCAACAAGCGGCGGCCCTGCCCCAGCAACTGCGGCTCGTCATCGGCGAACGCATCCGCGCCGGGCCCTGCGGTGGCCTCGTCCTGCAACCACGGCGCTTGCTGGCGGGGGCCGGGAACATAGACCTCCCACTGTCCGTATTTGACGGGTTTCCGACCAGGCTGGACATATTCGACCGGGATGCGAGCCGTCCAAGGGCCTGACGCCCCATCTTTCTTCTGCAACTCGAACTTCCAGCGTTTGGCCGCACTGACCGCCGAGCGCGCGAACTCCTCGCGAATCCGCTGCATTTTCTTCTCTTCGGCAACCACGCTCAAGTTGATCTGCTCGGCGAACACGTCCTGCGCTTCACCCGCCTCGCCGACGCGCACCAACACGTACACCGTACCCGCGGCGTTCGTGCCTTCCAACGCGCTCGGATAGCTCGGCGGAGGAAGCGATCGCGCCCTCAAGACAGCGCCCGGATCGGGGGCGGCGAAATTCGCGCTCCGCATCGTCAACTGATAATTACCGTCGGCCTGTTTGCGGCCGACGACACGAACCGACATATTCAACGCCTCGACTGCCTCCTTGCCGGCAGCGGCCGGCTCGAACCGCCAAGTCGGCACCGTGTGCTGCACGATCTCGACCACGCCCCTCGGCAGCTCACTCGTCTTGTCCAAATCGAGGCCTTCGACACTGCCATCGGCCTTGATACGGATCTTGCCGGTGACCACCATGCTCATCTCCGAGCGCGCACGCACTTCGTCGACTTCCCTTTTCCCCGCGACCGTGGCGCCGCTCAAGGTAAACAGCGCCACCGCTGCAATGGCTGCAAATTTCATTCGATAGCTCCTGGGCCATTTCCATTCGATGCCTGCGACGCAGCGCATCGACAGACCCGGCACGGCCGAGCCTGCCCGGAGATTACGAATACAGCGGTGAATCGGCGGCAACAGAATCACAGTTGCGCGGAGGATGCGAAATCGACTGCGGAATGTGCTCCGTGCGCCAAAAACAATACAACGCGAGGTTTATCGGAGAATCCAGCCCCCTTCATCAGCTGTAAAATGAGCCATCGCCCCAGTAGGAACGAGACACTGCATGGACTGCACAACGCCCCCTGTCCCGCAGCGCCTGCGCGACATGCTCAAGGACTATCCCGACCTGATAGAAGCACTCGCCGGCACGCTTAAAACCGCGGCGAGCAGTCCCCGTGGCAACCCGCCGTTCGAGATAACGCTCTGGGCACTGGAGGACATACTCAGCCGCTTCATCAGCGACGCCCGTGATGAACTCACGGCAGCCGAGGCCGGCGGCGATCCGCAAGCAATCCGGCGTGCCGATGACAAGTTGAACCTGATGTTCCGCGCTCGCTCGCCCAACATCGGCCTGGGCGATCTCAATGAATTATGGGCCTACTTCGCGGACTAACCGAGACCCGAGCAGCGCGCTGGACTCGCTAACCGATGGATGTCCTGGCCTCTTGGAACTCTCACCTAAACGCCTTGCGCCGTATAGGCCGTTTAAACGAGATTGATCGAGAGGCAACCTCAGAATTCCAGCCGCATCTCTCCTGACCTGCATTTACGATATTGGCCGGTTCTGGCGCCATTGCACGTAGCTCAAGCTGACGGCATCCGCTGTCGCTCAGGGGGAAATGCAATGCGTGCACTAATTGGCTTGCTAGCGATCATCGCTATTACAGGTTGCGCAACCACTAAGGACTGGGCTGCAACTGGAGGCAGCCGAGCGGACGGCGTGGTCCGGCTGTCATATGAAGTAGGCGAACTCGAGAGGCCTCAGCTGAGCGATAGTCAGGCGCAAGCCTTGGCATCGCAGCGATGCGCCACTTGGGGATATTCAGGAGCCGAAGCGTTTGGCGGCGTTACTCGCCAGTGCAATCAATTCGGCGGATTCGGAGGGTGTGCCCGCTGGATGGTCACTAAGGAATTCCAATGCACGGGCACAGGATCCGCGCAACAAGTCGTGACTCATCCCGTCCCCCAGAGTGGTTTAACCACACAACTCGCGCTCAGCACGACAGCCGAGCCTGCCGTGACGCCTTCCCTTCCGAGTCAGCCCGCCGGGCAGGGCTACCAAGCCGCTCTACGTTTTGCTGCAGAGCGCGGCTGCGGCGGAAATGTCTCTGTCGTCAGCGGGAACGTCTATAAGGCGACCTGCGCGTCAACCGGGCGCTCATTGGTGATGCAGTGCCAAGGACAGACTTGCACGCAGGTGAATTGATTGCTCGTTGTAAAGAGGCCGTACGATGAAAACTGAAGACTCCGATCTAATTTTATTCCAAACGACTGTTGCAGGCGCAGATCGTGGATATCGATCGCTTGATTCATTTGTCAGCTGGCTCACAGGCGGCACTGCCGCCGTATTCGGACTCCTCGTAGCAAACATTGACAAGCTTTCGAACCAGATCAGTGCCGACGAGCTCAGCATCATTATCCCCCGACTTGCCTTCGCCTTTGCTTTAGTTTTGCTGGCGAAATTTCTCGGCAGCCTAATTTGCACGAAGGCTGGAGCACTTGAGAAAGCGCTGGAGATATCTGAAGCATGGACGAGGGCCGGAAAATACTGGCCGAATGATCAATCGATGCTCCTCGCACGTGAAAGAGCTTTTCCATTCCCTCTAAAGTGGTGGCTCAAGATTTTCCCTCCATATCTGATCAAGCAAACGAACAGAACGCTCTGGAGTCTAATGATCGCAGGCTTCAGTTCGCTAATCGCCACCGGTCTCGTACTTACCACCTGGATTGAATTGTCGGCAACGCTTTGAGCTGCATGACGGCTCTGGCGTCGCCATGAAATTCACCGCGGTCTGCTTGGCACCAAAGTGGCGGAGAGAGTGGGATTCGAACCCACGGAAGGTTTGACCCTTCGGCGGTTTTCAAGACCGCTGCCTTAAACCACTCGGCCATCTCTCCGTTGAGGTCTTGCGGCGACGGTCCTTGGGTCCGTCGCGGGCGGTTCCTTGCGAACCGCCCTGGGCGCCCAGTCTTGCACCGGGCGCGGGGCATTCTCTCATGCCGCGGCGGTTTCGCCGACAGCCGTGGCCCTGTACCGGCCTGCCCTTACGCCGCCGGAGCGGACACCTTCACCGGCTTGTCGTGCTTCTTGTCGTGGCGGGCGATGCCGTCGGGGCACGGGATGCCCTTGATGTCGCTGCACTGCAGGCGCGCGGACTCGACCAGGGACGGGGCCTTCTCGGCCAGGAAGTCGATGAACACGCGCACCGCGGGCAGCAGGCCGCGGCGCGAGGCGAACACGGCGTGGAAGATGCCCTGCGGCAGGCGCCAGTTCGGCAGCACCACCTCCAGGTCGCCGCGGCGCACGGCCTCGGCGCAGACGGTCTCGGGCAGCAGGGTGATGCCCACGCCCTGCTCGGCCAGCGCCATCAGCATCGGGAAGTCGAAGCCCATCACCCGCGGCTTGAGCTCGACCCGGCGCACTTCGCCGTCGGGGCCGTGCAGTTCCCAGCGCTGGCGGGCGTCGTCTTCGCTGATGCTCAGGGTGACGTGGTCGGACAGTTCGTCGGGGTTGCTCGGGCGGCCCATGCGGGTCAGGTACTTCGGGCTGGCGACCAGCAGTTCCTGGATCTGGCCGAAGCTGCGCATGACCAGGCTGCCGTCGTCGTCGAGCTTGGAGCGCACGCGCAGGGCCACGTCGACGCCTTCGTTGATGATGTCGACGCGGCGGTTGCTGACGTTCAACTGCACCCGCACCTGCGGGTACTTGGCGAGGAATTCGGGCAGCAGCTTGGGGATCTGCTGTTGCGCCAGACCGACCGGCACGCTGACCCGGATCACCCCGCGCGGTTCGGCGCTGAGGCGGTCGACGACTTCGCGCGCGGCCTGGGCCTCGGCCAGCATCGATTGCGCATGCCGGTAGACGCTGTTGCCGACTTCGGTGACGGCGAAGCGGCGGGTAGAACGCTGCAGCAGGCGCACGCCCAGGTCGGTCTCGAGCTGGCTGATGCGGCGGCTCAGGCGCGACTTCGGAATGCCCAGCGCGCGTTCGGCGGCGGCGAAGCCGGCGTGGTCGACGACCATCGCGAAGTAATACAGGTCGTTCAAATCGTGCATGACGATAGTTCCAATATTAGAACAATAAGTGGTATTGAAGCATCTTTATCCCACCGAAGCAACGATACAGACTTTGCTCCAACGCGGCGACGCCCGCATTACCGGCTCCGACCGAGCCACCGAGGTCCACCATGAAGCTGTTGCATATCGATTCGAGCGCCCTGGGCGCCCATTCCGTGACCCGTGAGCTTAGCGCGGCGGTGGCGGCGCGTTGGCACGACGAGGTGCCGGGCCTGACGATCGACTACCGCGACCTGGATGCCGACCCGATCCCGCATCTTACCGGCCGTTCGCTGGCCAAGGCCGATCCGGCCGAAGCCGAGGAGTCGGAACGCATCCTGCAACAATTCCTGGCGGCCGACGTGATCGTCCTTGGCGCCCCGATGTACAACTTCGGCATTCCTTCGACCCTGAAGGCCTGGGTGGACCGCATCGCGGTCGCTGGCAAGACCTTCCGCTACACCGAGGCCGGCCCTGAGGGCCTGGCCACCGGCAAGCGGGCGATCGTGGCCAGCGGCCGGGGCGGCATCCACACCGATGCGCCGAGCGATTTTCAAGAGACCTACCTGCGTCACGTACTCGGATTCATCGGCGTGACGGATGTCGAGTTCGTGCGTGCGGAAGGTGTGGCCTACTCGCCTCAGCATCGTGCCGACGCGCTCGCTGCGGCGCACGCATCGATTCCGGTGCCCCTGCGCCAGGCCGCGTAAGTCTTCGCGATCGAGTCTGCCCCGCCCCAACCGTGTAGCTCCAAGTCCGACGCTTCCTCCCCCCGCGTCGGAATTAGCCGGGTCCTGACAGGCCCGGCTTTTTTCTTGGGCGATCGAGAATCAGGACGAGACGGGGGCTACGGCGACGCCGCGAGCGCGCACCACGAGCCATCGGCTCAGGCAGTAACTGACGCCGAGGGCAACCAGCCCGCCGACCGGCATGGCGATGAACATCGTCAGCCACGGCAGGCCCTGGAAATCGCCGGTGAGATAGGACGGGACGTACATGGTCAGCCACAGTGCGCCGAACCCCACCACGCTGCCGACGATCACGCCGACCGCGGCTCTCGCGGCCACGGCCCCTCCCGACAACGGCACGGGGCGTTTGCGGTTGCGGCCGACCAACATCGCGTATTGCAGGGCGAAAAAGCCGATCAAAGCCGGCCCGAGCATCGTCGCGACGCTGAAGTAGTAATCGAGTGCTTCGGCGTCGAGGATCATCTGCCTGCCTGCCTTCCTTGCGACGCGGCGGACGATCAGCTCAGCACTTCGACGCCGCCCATGTAGCGGCGCAGCGCCTCGGGCACGGTGATCGAGCCGTCGGCGTTCTGGTAGTTCTCCATGACCGCGATCATGGCGCGGCCGACGGCGACGCCGGAGCCGTTGAGGGTGTGGGCGAGCTCGGGCTTGCCGGTGGCCGGGTTGCGCCAGCGCGCCTGCATGCGGCGGGCCTGGAAGGCCTCGCAGTTCGAGCAGGAGGAAATCTCGCGGTAGGTGTTCTGGCTCGGCAGCCAGACTTCCAGGTCGTAGGTCTTGGTCGCGGCGAAGCCCATGTCGCCGGTGCACAGCAGCATGCGCTTGTACGGCAGGCCGAGGGTCTCGAGCACGACCTCGGCGCAGCGGGTCATGCGCTCGTGTTCGTCGTAGCTTTCGTCCGGGCGCGCGATGCTGACCAGTTCGACCTTCTCGAACTGGTGCTGGCGGATCATGCCGCGGGTGTCGCGGCCGTGGCTGCCGGCTTCGGCGCGGAAACACATCGAGTGCGCGGTCATGCGCAACGGCAGCGCGGCGTCTTCGACGATCTCGTCGCGGACGATGTTGGTCAGCGGCACTTCCGAGGTCGGGATCAGGTAACGCTTGCTCGCCGCTTCGCCCTCGCCGACCACGGTCGCGAACAGGTCGTCCTCGAACTTGGGCAACTGGCCGGTGCCGCGCATCGAGTCGGCGTTGACCAGCAGAGGCACGCTGGTTTCCTGGTAGCCGTGCTGCTCGGTGTGCAGGTCGATCATGAACTGGGCCAGGGCGCGGTGCAGCCGGGCCAGTCCGCCGCGCAGCACGGTGAAGCGCGCGCCCGACAGCTTGGCGGCGGTGTCGCCGTCGAGCCAGCCGTTGCGGGCGCCGAGTTCGACGTGGTCCTTGACCTCGAAGTCGAACGTGCGCGGGCTGCCCCAACGGTGGATCTCGACGTTGTCGGCCTCGTCCTTGCCGGCCGGCACCGAGGCGTGCGGCAGGTTCGGGATGCCGAGCGCGATCGCTTCGATCTCGGCCTTGATCGCATCCAGGCGCGCTTCGCTGGCCTTGAGCTCGTCGCCGAACGCGGCGACCTCGGCCATCAGCGGCGCGACGTCCTCGCCCTTGGCCTTGGCCTGGCCGATCGCCTTGGAGCGCGTATTGCGCAGGTTCTGCAGCTCCTGGGTGCGCACCTGGATCTGCTTGCGCTCGCTCTCCAGCGATTCCAGCACGGCCGGGTCGAGGACGTAGCCGCGCGTTTCGCGCAGGCGTGCGGCGAGTTCGGCGGGCTGTTGGCGCAGCAGGGTCGGATCGAGCATGGCGTAGCCGGTCGCAGTGGCGAGAAGAACCGCAGATTATCGCGTCAGTCGGCGGTTTTCGCGAACCTCGTAGTTGCCCGAGCCGGTCGATCGCGGGCCGGCGAGGGCCGAACCGGGGCCGGATCGCAGGCCGCGGGCGACGCTTTCGGGCGTTTCGTTGCAGAATGCGGCCCAACGCACATTCGGACCGCCCATGTCGACCACGCCCCCCGCTTCGTCGCGCCGCTTCTTCGATTTCGCCGCCTGGCGCCCCTCGGGCAAGGCCTGGCTGTTGATATTGGGGGCGTTCGCCATCGGCCTGGGCCTGTTCGCGTGGGTGTGGTCGAGCAACCGCAACAACAGCGACGACTTCTACCGCGCCGACGGCGCGCTGCCGGCCGGCGCCACGCCGCAGTACGCGCCCCTGCCGGCGCCGGCCGGGACCGGCGGCGAAGGCGTCGCCCCGGACGCGCAGCAGTCGCCGCAGGCCGCGGCGCCGGGGCAGGACGAAGAGCGCGCCGAACTGGTCGAGAACCCGAACCCGCCGGCGCCGCCGCAAACCATGCCGAGCGCGCAGCCGGCCGCGCCGGCCGCGTCCGCCGCCGCGCAGACCCCGGCTGCGCCGCTGCCCGGCAATCGCCCGCCGCAGTACCCGGCGCAGGCCCTGCGCCGCGGCGAAGGCGGCACGGTGCGGATCCGGGTGTCGGTCGACGAACAGGGGGCGACCGGCGATGTGCAGATCGTCGAAGGCAGCGGTTCGCGCCTGCTCGATCGCGCGGCGGTGTCCGCCGTGCGCCACTGGCGCTTCCGTCCGGCGATGCGCAACGGCCGCCCGGTCGCCGATGCGGTGATCGTGCCGATCACCTTCAACGCCAACCAGTGATTCAAGTAGTGATCCGTGTCTGCAATGCGCAGCCCGGCTGACGCTCGCCTGACTTCTTTACCTTCCGTTCACCGCAGGCTAACGAGCGCGCTTGGAAGCTCGGCGCGCGCTTTCGCCTTCGAAATCGCGGAAAGGAGCTAAAAATGAGCGTTGCGTCACATCCACTCGACCCGAACCGGCCTGACTTCGACGCCATCCAGGCACCCGAGGACGGCGCGATCGAAACCGTCTCCAGTTCGACCGGTCTATGGCTGTTGCTGCTCCTGCTCGGCGCCGCCTTCATGGGCTGGTACTACTACGGCAAGCGTCCGCCGGCGCCGCCGCCGGCCCGGGCGATGCCGCTGGTGATCGTCCCGCCGATCGATCGCAACATGGCCGCCGGCGAAACCGCGCCGGCAGTCGCCGCACGCAAGGCGACGGTGGCCGCTGCCGCCGCCGAAACTGCGGCGAAGCCGGCGACCCCGGCTGTCGCGGCGACCGCGCCGCCGAGTGCGACCGAGGCGCTGCCGCTGGCCACCGGCAATCCCGAGCCGCGCTATCCCAGCGGCGCTCTGCGCCGCGGCGAAGGCGGCACCGTGGTCGTGCGGGTCAACGTCGGCGCCGACGGCAAGCCCGAAGAGGTCGAAATCGCGCGCCACAGCGGTTCGCGCGAACTCGACCGCGCCGCGCTGGTCGCGGTGCGCGATTGGCGCTTCCGTCCGGCGACCCGCGACGGCCGCGAAGTGGCCTCGGTGGTCGAGCAGCCGGTGGAGTTCAAACCCCACTGACGGAGATTCCTGCCGGAGCCGGGACAAACCGAGAATGATGGCGAAGGCCGGCGACGACGAAACTCACGCCGAACCTTCCGGCCACCATCGAGGACAGGCCGCGACGATGGCGAACCCAATCACTTCCATCACCCATCGCGAATCCTACACAGCAAAACGGCGGCCCAAGGCCGCCGTTTTTAATTCGCGACAAGCACTCCTGCGCCCTACCCGGCCGCAGCGACCCGCATGCCCGCCTTCGCCGCCAGGGCCTCGAAGCCCGGGAACGAGGTCGCGACGTTGGCGACGTCGCCGATGCGGACCTCGCCGTCGGCCAACTGCGCGGCGATCGCGAAGCTCATCGCGATGCGGTGATCGCCGTGACTGTCGACCTCGCCGCCGTGCAAGGCGCCGCCTTCGATGACCGCACCGTCGGGCGTTTCGACGATGTTCGCGCCGAGCACGCGCAGGCCCGTGGCCATGGTCGCGATGCGGTCGGACTCCTTGACCCGCAGCTCGGCGGCGCCACGGATCGTGGTGCGGCCCTCCGCGGTGGCCGCGGCGATGAACAGGGCCGGGAATTCGTCGATCATGTCCGGCACCAGCGCTTCCGGCACGTCGATGCCGTGTAGCGGCGCGTAGCGCACCCGCAGGTCGGCGACCGGCTCGCCGCCCTCGGCGCGCGGGTTTTCTTCGACGATGTCGGCGCCCATCAGCCGCAGCGCGCCGAGCAAGCCGGTGCGGCGCGGGTTCATGCCGACCGCTTGCAGATGCAGGTCAGACCCCGGCACCACGCTCGCGGCGACCAGAAAGAACGCCGCCGAGGAGAAATCGGCCGGCACCGCGATGTCGGTGGCGCGCAGCACGTGGCCGCCGCTCAGGCGCGCGTAGCCGGGCGAGAACTCGATCGGCCAGCCGAACGCGGCCAGCATGCGCTCGGTGTAGTCGCGGGTCGGGTGCGGCTCGTGCACGACGGTGTCGCCGTAGGCGTACAGGCCGGCCAGCAGCAGCGCCGACTTCACCTGCGCGCTGGCGACCGGCAAGGTGTATTCGATGCCTTGCAGCGAACGGCCGCCGCGGATCCGCAGCGGCGGCAGGCCGCCGTCCTCGGTGCCGATCTGCGCGCCCATCGCCGCAAGCGGCTCGGTGACCCGGCGCATCGGCCGCTTCGACAACGAGGCATCGCCGATCAGCACGCTGTCGAAGTCCTGCCCGGCCAGCACGCCGGCGAGCAGGCGCATGCCGGTGCCGGCGTTGCCGCAATCCAGTGCTTCGGCGACGCCGCGCAGGCCGTGCATGCCGACGCCGTGGACGATGCGTTCGCTCGCGCTCGGCGTTTCGATGCGCACGCCCAGGCGCTCGAACACGCGCGCGGTGGCGCGGGTGTCTTCGCCTTCCAGGAACCCGGTGACGCGGGTGACGCCTTCGGCCAGCGCGCCGAGCATCACCGCCCGGTGCGAAACCGATTTGTCGCCCGGCACGCGCAGCGAACCGCGCAGGGGCGAACCCGACCCGGCCGTCCAGGCCGCTTGTTCTTCGATGAGCGCACTCATGTCAGCACTTGGTCCAATGCCGCCAGCAGGCGGCGGTTCTCGTCGGGCGAGCCGACACTGATCCGCAGGCAATCGGCGAGCCCATAGCCGGCCATCGGCCGCAGGATCACGCCGCGCTCGACCAGGGCCGCTTCGATCTGCGCGGTGCGCGGACCGAACTCGACCAGGACGAAATTCGTCTGCGAAGGGAAGACGCGCAGGCCGCGCTGCTGCAAGGCCGCCGCCAGCGCGGCGCGCTGCTCGGCGTTGCGCGCGCAGGCCCAGTCCAGATGCGCCTCGTCGGCCAACGCCGCGGTGCACGCAGCCAGGGCCGGGCCGTTGACGTTGAAGCTTTCGCGCACCCGGTCCATGACCCGGATCAAACCCGGCTGGGCGAGCAGATAGCCGACCCGCAAGCCGGCCAGGCCATAGGCCTTGCTGAAGGTGCGGGTGATGGCGAGGTTCGGGTAGCGGCCGAGCAGAGACAGCGCGCTGGCGTAGTCCGGGGCGTCGGCCATTTCGGCGTAGGCCTCGTCCATCACCACCAGCACCTCGGACGGCACTCGGTCGAGGAAATCGATCATCGCCTCGCGGCCGAACCAGGTACCGGTCGGGTTGTTCGGGTTGGCCAGGTAGACCAAGCGCGTGGCCGGGCCGATCGCCGCCGCGATCGCATCGAGGTCGTGACCGCAGGGCATCGCCGCATCGCGCGGCAAGGCCTCGACGATGCGCATGGTCGCGCCGGCGGCCTGGGTGGCGAGCGCGAACACGGCGAAGCCGTAACGCGAGAACACCACCTCGTCGCCGGGGCCGGCGAACACCTGCGCGAGCTGCATCAGCAGCTCGTGCGAGCCATTGCCGAGCTGGACCTGGGCGACGTCGACGCCGTGCCTGGCGGCCAGCGCGCGCTTGAGATCGGCGCCGAGCGGATCGGGATAGCGGTGCAGCGCATGCAGGCGATCGAGGATCGCCGCGCGCGCCTGCGGCGAGGGGCCGTACGGGTTCTCGTTGGAGCCCAGCTCGGCGAGATGGGCCTCGCCGAAACGGCGTCGCAGTGCGACCAGGTCGTGGCCCGGGTCGTAGGCCTTCAGGCGCTGGATGCCGGCCTGCGCGCGCGCGGCGAACCAGGCTTCGTCGTAGGCCGGCCTGCCGCTGCCAGACGCATCCCTGCCCTCGCCATTGGCCGGCTGTCGCGCTTGCGGGGCCGCCGCGCTCATGCGATCGCCACCGGGTAGGAGCCGAGCACCTTCACTTCGTGCGCCAGCTCTTCCAGTTCTTCCAGCGCTTCGCGCATCGCCGGCTCCTGCACATGGCCGCCGATGTCGACGAAGAACGCGTACTGCCAGCGGCCGGTGTGGCCCGGGCGCGACTCGATGCGGTTCATGCTCAGGCCGCGCTTGGCGAACGGCGAGAGCACGTTGTAGAGCGCGCCCGGCTGGTCCTTAATGAAGATCAGCAGCGAGGTGCGGTCGTTGCCCGACGGAGTGAACAGCTCGCGGCCGATCACCAGGAAGCGGGTGGTGTTGTCGGGCCGGTCCTCGATCGGCCCGGCGACGGTGCGCAGCCCGTAGACGTTGCCGGCGCTGGCGCCGGCGATCGCCGCGGCGTCGTCGGCATTGCGGGCGCGGCGCGCGGCTTCGGCGTTGCTCGACACCGCGATCTTCTCGGCCTTCGGGAGGTACTCGCGCAACCAGGCCTTGCACTGGGCGAACGACTGCGGGTGCGAATAGACCCGTTCGATGTCCTCGATGCGGCCGCTGCGCGACAGCAGGTGCTGGTGCACGCGCAGTTCGACTTCGCCGCTGATCTTGAGCTTGGAGGTCAGGAACATGTCGAGGGTCGACTGGATCGTGCCCTGGGTCGAATTCTCGACCGGCACCACGCCGAAATCGGCGCTGCCGGCCTCGACTTCCTGGAACACCTCTTCGATGCTCGCCAGCGGCAGGCCGTGGATCGAGTGGCCGAAGTGCTTGTACACCGCCTGCTGCGAGTGCGTGCCTTCCGGGCCGAGGAAGCCGATCTTGAGCGGCTCCTGCTGGGCCAGGCAGGCCGACATGATTTCGCGGAACAGGCGCACCAGCACTTCGTCGTTGAGCGGGCCGTCGTTGCGGTCGACCACCCGGCGCAGCACCTGGGCTTCGCGCTCGGGGCGGTAGTAATCCACCGCCGCGGCGAGCTTGCCCTTGGCCTTGCCGACCTGGTTGGCGAACTGCGCGCGCTCGCCGATCAGTTCCTGGATGTGGCGGTCGATGCCGTCGATGCGCTCGCGCAACAGGGCCAGGTCGGGACTGGCCGCGGCGGCGGCTTCGGGTGTTGCCTTGGGGACGGCCTTGGGCGCCGCTTTCGGCTTGCCGGCGGTCTTCTTTGCGGTCGCGCCTTTGGCGGCGGCCGGTGTCTGCCTGCCGGGTTCGGCCGGCGACTTGCTGTCTGCTTTCGGGGTCTTGCGGGACTTGGAGGTCATTGTCGTCTCGTCGCTACCGAAGCGGTTGCCGCGCCGTTCCTGGCGCAACCTGTAGCGTTCGGATCGCACGGCCCGGCCATCCCTGACCGGGCGTTCGCAGCCGCGGCCGATGCCGATACGGCACCGGACCGGCGTGGCCGCTTATCCGTGCCGTTGCTGGAAGTCCTGCATGAAGGCTGCGAGTGCTTGCACGCCCTGCTCAGGCATCGCGTTGTAGATCGAGGCGCGCATGCCGCCGAGAGCGCGATGGCCCTTGAGCGAGATCAGGCCGGCGTCCTGCGCCTCCTTCAGGAAGGGCTTGTCGAGCGCTTCGTCCTTGAGGAAGAACGGCACGTTCATGCGCGAACGCGCGGCGGCCGCCACCTCGTTGCGGTAGAACCCGCCGGAGTTGTCGATCACGCCGTACAGCAGCTTGGACTTGCGGTCGTTGCGCTTGGCGAACTCTTCCACGCCGCCTTCGGCCAACATCCACTTGAACACCAGGCCGGCCAGATACCAGTTCCAGGTCGGCGGCGTGTTGAGCATCGACTCGCCCTTGACGTGGGCGCGGTAGTCGAAGATTTCCGCGCGCGGCTGGCCGGCGCGTTCGAGCAGCTCGCGCTTGACGATGACCACGCTGACGCCGACCGGGCCGAGGTTCTTCTGCGCGCCGGCATAGATCACCCCGAACTTCGACACCTCGAGCGGTTCGGACACGATGCTGGAGCTGAAGTCGCCGATCAGCGGCACCTCGCCGGTGTCGGGGATGTCGCGGAACTCGACGCCGTGGATGGTCTCGTTGGCGGTGTAGTGGACGTAGGCCGCGTCCTTGGACAGGTTCCAGGTGTCGCGCGCCGGGATGGTGCGGAAGCCGTCGGCCTCGCCGCTCGCGGCGATGTTGGCGTTGACGTAGGGCTTGACCTGCTTGAGCGCGGTCTTGCCCCAGTGGCCGGTGACCACGTAGTCGACGGTCTGGCCCGGGTTCGCGAAGTTCAGCGCGATCAAGGCCTGTTGCGCGGTCGCGCCGCCCTGCAGGAACATCACCGCGTAATCTTCCGGAATCGACATCAGCGCGCGCAAGTCGCGTTCGGCCTCGGCGGCGACCTGGATGAACTCCGGGCCGCGGTGGCTGAGCTCGACGATCGAGGCCCCGGCGTTGTTCCACTCCAGCAGTTCCGACTGCGCCTGCAGCAGGACCGGTTCGGGCAGGGTCGCGGGACCGGCACTAAAGTTGAAAGCGCGGGACATCGGAAACTCCGTAGTGGGGGTTGGCCCCTCAGTATGCCGCAGTGCAACACCGTGTGCGCCTCCGTTTCTCGCGCAACTTTTGCCCCGCTGGCTGCCTCTATCCTCACATCGGGTCCGGTATGCGTTGAGGACTCGGACTCGCCTCCCGGAGCTGTCTCATGTCATTGCGCGATGCACTTTCCATCCCCTCCTCCCAGGTCACCGACGAAGCGGTCTACCGCGAGCGCCGGCGCCTGCTGGCCGCCTTCGCCCTGAGCCCGGCCCTGGGCCTGTCCGGCTGCGCCGAGGCCGAGCCGCCCTCGCCGCCGGCGCGGCCGGCGCCGAGCCCGGAGCAGATGCAGGCCGGGTTCCGCACCGACGAGGTGCTGACTCGTTATGAAGACATCACCACTTACAACAACTTCTACGAGTTCGGCACCGACAAGTCCGACCCCTCGAAGGCCGCGCGGACCCTGCGCACCAGCCCGTGGACGGTCGCGGTCGGCGGCGCCTGCGCCAAGCCGGGCAAGCTCTCGCTCGAGGACCTGATCAAGGGGCTGACCCCGCAGGAGCGGATCTACCGGCTGCGCTGCGTCGAGGGCTGGTCGATGGTGATCCCCTGGCTCGGGGTGCCGCTGGCCGACGTGCTCAAGCGCTTCGAGCCGACCTCCAAGGCCAAGTACGTCGCCTTCACTACCCTAGCCGACCGCAAGCAGATGCCCGGCATCGCCTACCCCTCGATCGATTGGCCGTATCGCGAGGGGCTGCGCATCGACGAGGCGATGCACCCGCTGACCCTGCTCGCGACCGGCCTGTACGGTAAATCCCTGCCGCAGCAGAACGGCGCGCCGCTGCGCCTGGTGGTGCCGTGGAAGTACGGCTTCAAGAGCATCAAGTCGATCATCGCCATCACCTTCGTCGAGCGCCGGCCGCGCACCAGTTGGAACGAGCTGCAACCCAGCGAATATGGGTTCTTCTCGAACGTGAACCCCAGCGTCGACCACCCGCGCTGGAGCCAGAAGAACGAGCGCCGCATCGCCGGCACCGGCAGCAAGCTGTTCGCCGAGCGCATCCCGACCCGTTTGTTCAACGGCTATGGCGACCAGGTCGCCGGCCTGTACGCCGGCATGAACCTGCGGACCTGGTTCTGAGATGGCGCAGGATTCGATGGCCGACGCGACGACTTCGAACGCGACAGTTGCACCCTCGCCCTCGCCGGGCCGGCCGCCGCGTCCGGCGACTAAACGCCGGACACCGGCGGGCGTGGTCTGGGCCAAGCTGGTCGTGCATGGCCTGGCCTTGACCCCGGCGGCGATCCTGGCCTGGCAGATCCGCGAAGAGGTGCTGACCGGTGGCGGCGGGCTCGGCGCCGACCCGATCGCCGAGATCGAACATCGCCTGGGCTTGTGGGCGCTGCGCCTGCTGATGATCGCCCTGGCGGTCACGCCGTTGCGCCAGCTCAGCGGCCAGACCGTGCTGCTGCGCTTCCGCCGCATGCTCGGGCTGTACGCCTTCTTCTATGCCAGCCTGCACCTGACCGCGTACCTGGCGCTCGACCTCAAGGGTTATTGGACCCAGATCTTCGAGGAAATCGCCAAGCGGCCCTATATCACCGTGGGTTTTCTGGCCTGGCTGCTGCTGATCCCGCTCGCGGTCACCTCGACCCAGGGCATGATGCGGCGCCTGGGCCGGCGCTGGGGGCAGTTGCACCGGCTCGTGTATCCGATCGCCGTACTGGCGGTGCTGCATTTCTGGTGGCTGGTGAAGTCGGATATCCGCGAGCCCCTGCTGTACGCCGCGATCCTGACCCTGCTGTTGGGTTGGCGGCTGTGGCGCAAGGTCGCCGAGGCGCGGACGCGGCGCCGGGCCGCGGCGCGATAGGCGCGGTTCGGCCCAGGGGACAGCTGGAGCTCAGCGGGTGCCGTACAGCAGCAGCAGGCTCAGCAGGCCGGCCATGACCACCGCGGCCAGCAGCAGCCAGGGCATGCGCCGCACCGAGGCCGGCAGCGCCGACGGCGGCGGCATGCGCTCTTCGTTCGAGGCCGCTTCCTGGGCCAACTGGGCCTGCAGGGCTTCGGCCGCGCTGAACTGGCGGGTCGGCGCTTCGATCACGAAGCGGTGCTGGCCATCGAGCAGCAATTGGTCGCCGGGCTTGAGCAAGGCGTGCCGCACCGGCTGGCCGTTGACCACGCTGCCGTCGACCGAGCCGACATCGCGCAACACCACGCCGTCGGCATGGGCCTCCAGGCGCGCGTGGCGGTCGGCGAAAGCCGGTTCGTTGATGCGGATGTCGCAATCGCCGGCGCGGCCGATCAGGCGCGGCTGCTCCAGGGTGTAGCAGCGTCCGTGATGAATGCCGCCGACGCCGCGTACGACCATGCGCGAATCGGCCGGGATGTCGACCCCGAACGGCGGCGCGGGCTCAGGCTTGTCGTCGATCAGCAGCAGTTCGACGCCGTCGAGAAAGATCGCATCGCCGGCGCGCAGCATCGCCACGCGTTTCACCGGGCGGCCGTTGACGTGCAGGCCGCGCAGGCCTTCGCGCACCTGCAGCCAGACGCCGCGGCGGTCGACGCTGAGTTGGGCGATCGCCGCGCCGGCGTCTTCCACCAGCACGGTGCGTCCGGCCGGATCGCGCCCGATCGCATGCACCCCGGGCTTGAGGGCCAGGTCGGCATGTTCGCGGTTGGGGTATCGAAGTTTGAGGGCGCTCACTCCGCCGCAATCTAGCAGGTTGTCGAATCGGCTCACACCCCGCGGGCGCCGCCGGATCGCATCGCCGCGGCGCATTCGCAAGCATGCGCCGGCGCATCGCCGCTCCGGGCGGCGCTACACCGCGCCTTCGCGCGGCGCGGTCAGGCTTGGATGCGCCCGTCCCTGCCCCCACAATACCGGCCTCCAGGGAGAACCCAGACCATGTCCAGCATCGATATCCGCCACCCGCATTCGCTCGCACCGGCCAAGGCCCGCAAAGCCGTCGAGGACGTCGCGAAGAAGCTCGCCGAACGTTTCGATGTCGAATACGACTGGGTCGGCGACACCCTCAACTTCGTGCGCAGCGGCGTCGACGGCAAGATCTCGCTGCAGCCGAACCAGTTGCACGTGACCGCGCAACTCGGTTTCCTGCTCGGCGCCCTCAAGGGCCCGATCGAGTCGGAAATCCGCCGGGTGCTGGAAGAACGGTTCAAGTAAACCGTCTTCACGCCGACCCATGACCGAGCCCGCCTGGTCGAGCTCGAGGACGCCCTCGAACGCGAGGACCGGGAGGCCGAGGGCGAGTTCGGCGCAAACGAACGGTTTCGCATAGAGCGCGCCCGCATCCGTGGCGGTCGACTCGTCCGCCCACCGGCCCCGGTGAAACGCTGGAGTTCGTCCTGTTCGCGGCCCACGGCGGACCGCCCGAGCGGCTGGCCGACCTGTCGCAGGTCGATGCACGATCGGCGGGGCAGCGTCTGTATTTCGACAAGATTCGCAGCGCGCGTCGGCATGAGGCCTGCCGGCATTCGTTCGCGCATCGGCCTGAGCCGCCGCACGGCCGTCGCCGCATCGGCCGATCCCGGCGCGGATCACTCTGGAGGATGATCAGTCCAGGCGCGCATCACTCCAGGCTCGGAAAGGGATCGGCCTCGCCGGCGAACAGCCGCTCGGCGATGTCGCGTTCGTCCTGCTCGATCTCGGCGATGAACTCGCGCACGTCGCCGAGCCGGCCGAACGCGGCGAAGCCTCGCTCCAGAAACCCCTGCAACTCCGACAGGCCGGCCGCCTTGGCCGGGCCGCGCGAGAGCTTGAGCAGGGTCAGGATGCCCGGCGTCCGCACCGCCCGACCCAGGCCCAGGCCGACCGCGGCGATCAGGTCGATCTGGTGGCCGCGCAACCGCGGCAGGCCGCAGGCGCGGTAGGTCCGCGCGTACAGCGGGCCGTCCAGACGGCGCCGGCGCGGCGCCAGCGCCTGCAGGCGCTCGGCCATGCGCAGGTCGAAGGCGTGGGTCAGCAGGCCCAGCTCGATCGCATCGGCGACCGTAATCAGCAACGAGCCCGGCAACAGCTTCTGCATCATCGGCAGGACCTTGGCGATGTCGGCGTCGCGGCGGCTGAAGTCGCGGTCGTTATAAACGTCGCTGAGAAAGAACTGCGCCGCCGGGCGCCGACGCGGGTCGCTCAGGAAGCGGTCGAAGCTCGCCTCCAGGCGCCGCGCCTGCCATAGCCGCAGTTCGGGCAGCCAGCGCAGCCGGTTGCGCGGTTCGCGCACGGGATCGTGCAGGGCCTGGTGGCGGGCCAGCAGACACCCCAGACGCTGGCTATGTTCGGTCGCCCTGGCCATCGCCGGAATGATCGCGGCGCCGGCCGGCCTCCGCAAGCCGAGCGATGGGGCGAGCGATGGGGCGACCGACGACCCGACCGATGCGGCATTCATCGAGCGGGCTCAGACCTTAGTCCCGCCCCCCTGGTGCCCCGCCCGTCCTGGGCTACACTCGACCAATTCCGTCCGGGCCGTGCTGCCTATCACATGCTGTCACTCCATTCCGCCCGGAACCGGGCGAGCCGCAAACGTTCGGCCCACGGCACCCAAGCTGCTCCCGGCTCCGGAGCTTCGGCCCCGAAGATCGGCCTGGCCATCGCCGGCGGCGGTCCCATCGGCGGCATGTACGAGCTCGGCGCCCTGCGCGCGCTCGACGAAGCGATCGAAGGCCTCGACCTCACCCGCCTGGATTGTTACGTCGGCGTCAGCAGCGGCGCCTTCCTCGCCGCCGGCCTGGCCAACCGCATGGACACCGCGGAGATGTGCAGGATTTTCGTCACCGGCGACAGCGCCGATGTCGAGTTCCGTCCGGAAACCTTCATGCGCCCGGCCTTTCTCGAATACGTCAAGCGCGCGGCGAGCTTTCCGCGCCTGGCGACCGAGTGGTGGCGCGAACTGCTGTTCTCGCCGCTCGAGGCGCGCTGGTCGGACCTGATCACCCGCTTCGGCGGCCTGATCCCGAACGGCCTGTTCGACAACGCCCAGGTCGAGCTGTTCCTGCGCGAGGTCTTCACCCGCCGCGGCCGCAGCAACGACTTCCGCGAACTCGACGCCGAGCTGTACGTGGTCGCGGTCGACATCGACAGCGGCGACGCGGTCCGTTTCGGCGGCGACAACTGGAGCGACGTGCCGATCTCCAAGGCGGTCCAGGCCAGCGCCGCGCTGCCCGGGCTGTATCCGCCGGTGCAGATCCGCGGCCGCCATTTCGTCGACGGCGCGCTGCGCCGGACCATGCACGCCTCGGTGGTGCTCGACCGCGGCATCGACCTGCTGATCGGCATCAACCCGCTGGTGCCGTTCAACCACAACCAGGGCGTGCCGGTCGCCGAGGACAACAGCCTGGCCGCGGGCGGCCTGCCCGCGGTGCTGTCGCAGACCTTCCGCACCCTGCTGCAATCGCGCATGCAGGTCGGCCTGGCCCGCTACGCCCAGCAATACCCGGACATCGACCAACTGGTGTTCGAACCCAACGCCGAAGACCGCGAGTTGTTCTTCACCAACGCCTTCAGCTTCTCGGCGCGCCAGCGCATCTGCGAGATCGCTTACCGCAACACCCTGGCCGACCTGCACCTGCGCGCCGACGTGCTCGAACCGGTGCTCGCCGCGCACGGCCTGCGCCTGCGCCGGGACGTGATCGCCGACCGGCAGCGCTCGATCCTCGACGGCATCACCCCGCCCAGGCGCGATACCGAGACCACCGCACGCTTGCGGCGTGCGCTGGACGACGTCGACCGGCTGGTCGCGCAGCCGCGGCCTCGGCGGCGCAGGACGGCCTCTGCGGCCAGGAGCGAGAAGTGAGCGATGAGGAGTGAGAAGCGAGCAAGAACGAGTCGGCTTTCACTCGTTTTTCACTCCTCGTTTCTCACTTCTCGCTCTCGATCGCGGTTGGTGTGATTACTCTAGACAGGGGGGCCATCTTGAGTGCACAGCGATAGCACTCATTACAGGACGTCCATGGCCGCCAAGTTCAAGAAGACCGCTAAGAAGACCACCGGCAAGAGCGGCAGCGCCGGCAAGGGCAGCGCGCAGGACCAGGCCGAGCGCCTGTCCAAGACGCTCAGCGAATCCGCGCAGCAGATCTGGCTGGCCGGCGTCGGCGCGTTCGGTCGCGCCCAGGCCGAGGGCACCAAGCTGTTCGAAGGCCTGGTCAAGGAAGGCCTGAATCTCGAGCAGACCGCACGCAAGTTCACCGGCGGCCAGGCCGGCGTGCTGCGCGATGCGGTCGAGTCCAAGGTCGGCCAGGCGCGCGAACGCGCGTCCGACACCTGGGACCGGCTCGAGAAGGTGTTCGAAGAGCGCGTCCAGCGCGCCCTGGTCAAGCTCGGCGTGCCGGGCCGCGACGACCTGGCCGACCTCAGCGAGCGCGTCGAATCCCTGACCCGCGAACTGCGCCGCCAGGGCGGCAGCGCCCCGTCCGCACGCACCGCGGCCAAGGCACCGGCCAAGGCCACCGCGAAGAAGGCTTCGCCGACCAAGCCCAAGGCGCAGAAGGCGCCGGCGGCGAAGAAGGCCACGCGCAAGTCGATCGCGCGCCCGAAGCCGCCGGTCGCACCGTAACCGCGCTTTACCGCGCCGCGGATTACTCGCGGCGCATCGTTTAAGCCCGCCAGTCCGCGCTTCCGTATGCTCCCTCCCCTTACGGTTTCGGACTGGCGGGCTTTCTTGTGCCCGCGGCCGCCGCAGCCCGATCGCCGCGATGCCGGCACCGAACGCGCCGCGTTCGCCGTGCCATGGCTCGGACTTCACGCTGACACCGAATCGTCGTTCTGGATGGAACGGCCGACGACGAACACGTCAATTTCGCGAACGGCGTCTCAGTTCGCATAAGTGCTAGATGTCGCAGGCCGTATATCCTCAGCGTCTTTTATGGGCCTAGCGCTTCATGTCGAGTTTTTCCCTGTGGGCTGCTGCCGCCGTCGCACTGACGATCGGATTGGTGTCCACCGCCTATCTGTGGTCCTACCGCCGCCATCGCACTGAAGTCGCCACCGGCATCGCCGGGCTGGCGAAGATGCGCTGGCGCGAGTTCGCCCGCCTGATCGTCGAAGCGCTGCGCGAGCGCGGCTTCGAAGCCGAATCGGTCGAGGAGTCCCTCGCCCGCGGCACCCAGGCCGAGCTGCGCCTGCTGCGCGCCGGCAAGCCCTGGCTGTTGTCGTGCAAGCTCGGCGACGCCGACTACCGGGTGTCGGCGGCGACCGTGGCCGAACTCGCCGATGCGGTCCGCTTCAACGGCGCCGCCGGCGGCATGATGGTCACCACGGGGCGATTCGACAGCAATTCAGAGCGCGTCGCCAACGGCCTGGACCTGTACAGCGGCGAGTCGCTGTGGGAACTGGTCGAACCGCAGTTGCCGGCCTCGACCCGGCACGAAGTCATCGCCGCCGCGCAGAAGCGCAGCATCGGCACCATCGTCGGCGCCTGGGCCGCGGCGATCGTGCTGGGCCTGATCGCCGGCTTCGTCGCGCCGCACTTCGTTTCCAGCGAGCCGGATGCCGCCTTACCCGCACAGGCCACGCCGGTCGAAGCGGCGCCGTCGCAGCCGGCGCCATCCGACAGCGCGACGCCCGCCGCCGCGCCGGCCGCGCCGCCTGCGGCCACGCCAGCGCCCGCCGCCACACCGGACGCTGCGCCGGCCGCGCAGACGCCGCCCGCGACCGCACCGGCCACGGCCGCCGCGACGCGACCGGCCAGCCCGCCGGCCGCCGCACCCGCCGGCAACCCCGCGGCCGAACGCGGCCAGGTCATCCGCAGCATTTCGACCCTCGACGGCGTCGAACGCGCCCTGTGGTCGACGCCGTCGAACCTGCTGATCTATCGCCTGACCGATGCCCAGCAACAGGACATCGACCGGATCTGCTCGATCCTCGATGCCTACCCGGACCTGCGTTCCTCGCGCGTGCAACTGCAACCGCCGCCGGGCAGCAAGGCCCGCGTGCGCTTCTTCCAGTGCCGGGCCTATTGATCCGGCCCCGCCGAAGCGAATCCATCCAAGCCGAAACAGCGCGCCGTGGCGAACGGCGCGCCGTGTTCGTTTGGGCCGCGTCTGGGAACCCGCCCATCGCTCCGGGGCAGGAGCCCAGGTAGGAGCGGCGCAAGCCGCGACACGTAAGCTCGCCTGCGACGCAATCCCGAAGCCGAACCGGACCTCGGTCGCGGCTCGCGCCGCTCCTACACGCCTTCGGGTCGATCCATCCCACTCTGTAGGAGCGGCGTGAGCCGCGACACGCACCCTCGCCTGCGAGGCAACCCCGGGCGAACCGGACCTCGGTCGCGGCTCGCGCCGCTCCTACACGCCTTCGGGTCGATCCATCCACTTTGTAGGAGGGGCGACCGCACGGACCGCGGCGCGCAAACGCAACGGGGCGGCCTGAGCCGCCCCGTTGCCCGCGGCGCGCCAGGCGCCGCTCGCCAAACGCGTACCGCCTACCAGTGCACGCCGCGCATCAGCGCCGCGAACGCGATCTGTTCGCTGCTGGCGTGCTCGTCCTTGAGCCCCTTGCGGTCGCCCTTGGCCGCGGCCGAATCGGGGAACAGCTCGAACGCCGTGCTCATCACCACCTCGTAGGCCTTCGGCGCCAGCGCGTTGACCACCGAGGCGAAAATGCCCAGGCGGGTGGCGATGCGGGTCGGACGCTCGATGATGCCCTTGACCACCAGGTCGGCGGCTTCGTCCGGGGTCAGGGTCGGCACGCTGTCGTACATCTTGGTCGGCGCGATCATCGGCGTCTTCACCAGCGGCATGTTGATGGTGGTGAAGCTGATGCCCTTGCCCGACAACTCGCCCTGGGCGCAGCGGCTGAACGCGTCCAGCGCCGCTTTCGAGGCCACGTAGGCCGAGAACCGCGGCGAGCTGGCCAGCACGCCGATCGAGCTGATGTTGATGATGTGACCCTTGCGCCGCTCGGTCATCTTCGGCATGAAGCCCATGATCAGGCGCAGGCTGCCGAAATAGTTGAGCTGCATGGTCCGCTCGAAATCGTGGAAACGATCGTAGCTGAGCTCGATCGAGCGCCGGATCGAGCGGCCGGCGTTGTTGACCAGGATGTCGACGTGGCCGTGCTCGGCCAGGATCTGCTTGACCAGGCGGTCGCAATCGGCCATGTCGGCCAGGTCGGCGGTGTAGGCGAAGACCTTGCCGCCGGCGGCCTTCATCGCGTCGCGGGCCTTGAACAACTCCTCTTCGCCGCGCGCGATGATCACCGTCACCGCGCCGGCCGCGGCCACTTTCTCCGCGGTCGCCAGGCCGATGCCCGAAGAACCGCCGGTGATCACCACGACCTTGTTGCGGACCTTGCCCTTGAGGGTGCGGTCGATGAACAGGTCCGGGTCGAGATGGCGCTCCCAGTAGTCCCACAGGCGCCAGGCATAGCTGTCCAGGCTCGGCACCTTGATCCCGCTGCCGCGCAGCGCGCGCTCGGTCTCGCGGTTGTCGAAGCGGGTCGGATAGGTGATGAACTTCAGGGTTTCCTTGGGAATCTTGAAGTCGCGCAGCAACATGCCGATGAAGCGCCGCACCGGTGGCAGGTTGCCGACCGCGCCGCGCACGCTGCTGGGCACGAAGGCGAACATGCGCGCGTCGATGCGCATGGTCATCTCCGGGGTGTGGCCGGCGCGGGCGAAGGTGTTGAGCACCTCGCCGACGCGCTGCGGCTCCGGATCGGTCAGGTGGAAACAGTGGCCGTCGAGCTTGGGCTTGTGGGCGATGTGGTCCATCGCATCGACCACATAGTCGACCGGGATGATGTTGATGCGCCCGCCTTCGACGCCGAGCATCGGCATCCAAGGAGGCAGCATCTCGCGCAGCTTCTTGAGGAAGGTGAAGAAGTAGTACGGCCCGTCGATCTTGTCCATCTCGCCGGTCTGGGAATGGCCGACCACCATGCCCGGGCGGTAGATCCGCCACTTGATCCGTTTCTCGGCGCGCACCAGGCCCTCGGAGTCGTGCTTGGTGCGCAGGTAGGGGTCGTCCAGGCCCTCGGCCTCGTCGAACATGTCCTCCCGGAACACCCCCGGGTACATGCCGGCGGCGGCGATCGAGCTGGTGTGGTGGAAACAGCCGGCGTTGAGCGCGGCGGCCAGGTCCAGCGCGTGCTGGGTGCCGTCGATGTTGGCGGCGCGCTGCGCGGCCGGGCTGGCGGTCAGGTCGTAGATCGCGGCCAGGTGGAAGAAATGCTTGATCTTGCCGTTGAGCGCGCGGACCTGCGCGGCGCTCAGGCCGCACTTGGCCTGGGTCATGTCGCCAGCAACCGGGATCACCCGCTTGAGGTCCCAGCCCATCTTTTTTGCGGTGGCGTCGAACTTTTTCTGCGAATCCTTGCGCACCAGCACGTGGATCGTGCCCTTGCGTTTCAGCAGATTGCTGACGAGGAAGCGACCGATGAAACCCGTCGCGCCGGTGACGAAATAGCTCATACCCCTCTCCTGGATGGCCGATCGACCGCCAATGCGGCGGCATGGCGCTACGGTGCCAGAGCCCGTGCCGCGGAACAATTCCTTTCCGTATTGACCGTCCCGGGCCTGCATGCTGTTATGCCGCTTCACCCTGGCGCCAGGAGAGGCTCGCCGTGTCCGATATCCAGTCCGCGTTCGAACAAGCCGCCAAAGACGTCCAATCGCTGACCGACCGCCCCGACAACGACACCCTGCTGCGGCTGTACGCGCTGTACAAGCAGGGCGCCGAGGGCGACGTCAGCGGCCCCAAGCCCGGCTTCTTCGACTTCGTAGGCACCGCCAAGTACGAAGCCTGGGAAAAGCTCAAGGGCACCGCGCAGGCCGACGCGCAGAAAAAGTACGTCGACCTGGTCAAGAAACTGCGCGGCTGACGCCGCGCCCGCCCGCCCCTGCACGGCACGCCCGATGGCGAAACAGACCCGTCAGCGCATCCTCGACACCGCGTTGACCATGTTCAACGCGCAGGGCGAGCCGAACGTCACCACCAACCACATCGCCGACGAGCTGGAGATCAGCCCGGGCAATCTGTACTACCACTTCCGCAACAAGGACGACATCATCGAGCAGCTGTTCGCGCGCTTCGAGGAGCGCATGGACGCCGCGCTGGCCGCGCCGCAAGGCCGCCTGCCCGGGCTCGAGGACATCTGGCTGCAACTGCACCTGGTGTTCGAGTGCATCTGGGACTACCGCTTCCTCTACCGCGACCTGGTCGAGATCCTCAGCCGCAATCGCCGCCTGCGCCTGCGCTTCGCCCGGATCCTCAAGCGCGCCGACGAACAGGCCCACATGGTCATGCGCGGGCTGTCGCAGGCCGGGGTCATGCGCGCGTCCGGCGACGAGCTCGCCGCCACCGCCACCAACGTCCTGGTCATCGCCACCTTCTGGCTCAACTACGCCGCCGCGCGCGGCGACAAGGACGAGCACGCGGCGATCCGCGACGGCATCGTCCAGGTGATGATGCTGCTCGCGCCGTTCCTGCGCGACGCCGAACGCCTGCATTTGAACACCTTGATCCGGGCTTATCTGGACTGAACCGGCGGGCGCTCAGGCCCTCCGCCTGCAGACGCATGTGGAGCACCCGATGAGAAAGCTGATCGTGCAGATGCAGATGTCGGTCGACGGCCGCGTCAGCGCCGACAGCGGCATCGCCTGGCAGCTATGGAACTGGGACTGGAGCGGCGCCTGGCCTTGGGACGATGCGCTCAAGCAGGCCTTCAACGACAGCTTCGCGGCGGCCGACTGCATCGTGCTGAGCCGGCCGATGGCCGAGCAAGGCTATATCGACCACTGGACCCGCGCGGCGGCGGCGCGCTACCCGGCCGACCCGTTTTACGCCTTCGCCCAAAAGGTGGTCGAGGCGGACAAGGTCGTGGTCACCGACAAGCTGGACGGCGCGCGCTGGCCTCGCACCCGAGTCGCCTCGCGCGGCCTGTCGGTCGAGGTCGGGGCGCTCAAGCGCGAGCCGGGAGGCGACATCCTGTGTTTCGGCGGCGCCGGTTTCGCCTCGGCGCTGGCCGCCACCGGACTGGTCGATGAGTTCCAGTTCTATCGCAATCCGAGCGCCGTCGGCCCCGGTCGCTCGATCTTCCCCGAGCGGGGCCTGGCCCTGCGCCTGATCGGCACGCAGGCCTACGACTGCGGCATCGTCGTCGAACGCTATCGGTCCGCCGGCGCCGATTGAGGCGATCTCGATGCGATCGCGAGTCGCGACGCAGAAAGGGCGCCGACCGGCGCCCTTTCTCGATTCGTTCGAACCCGCCGCGAACCGGCCGTGGTTCTGGCGAGCGGCCCGATCAGGCCTGGCGGGCGCGGCGCGCCGCCGGCTTGCGCGCGGCCACCCGGCGCGACTGCGGCTTCTTCGCCGCGGTCTTGCGGGCCTTGCGCTGGCCGCGCTTGGGCTTCTTCAGGCCCAGCTTGTCCAGCACCGGCGCGAGGCGGGCCTCGACTTCGGCGCTGAACTTGACGACCTTGGGCTCGACCTGATCGCGCACGTTCTCGATGCCGCCGCGCACGTTGCTGCGCGCATCGTCGGCGAGGTCGCGCACGCGCTGCTGCAGCGCGTCGACGCGGCCGACGCCGCGGGCGGCCGCGGCGATCGCTTCGCGACGCGCCAACACCACCAGGCCCAGGCCGGCCAGCCAGACATGGCGCAGCGTGGTTTCGCTCGCCGCCGGTTTCTTGCGTTTCACTGCTGCCATCGTTAGCTCCGCTGACCGCTCCGGATGAGCGGTTTCACCAAGCCACTGTGGCGTCGGCGCATCGAGCAATCACACTAGCCGCTTCAGCTTTCCGACGGCGAGCGCCGATGCGCGGCCCCTCTTGCCACGGCGCGGCGACGGCGGGATGCTGCCTTCCCGACCTGTCGACAAGGACTGCAGATGGCTGCCAAATCCGCTTGGGCCAAGTTTCCTCATGACGCCAAGGGCTATGCCTACGCCGGCGATGCCCTCAAGAAAGCCTGGCCCAAGCTGCACGCCGGCGACACCGAGCCCTTCCCGGACGCCAAGCGCGCCAGCGCGCTGATCGGCGCGGCCGGCAAGGCGGCCCCGAAGGGCTTGGATGCCGACGCGCTCGCCGCCGCCCTGCAGGACGCCTGGCGCGCCTTCCACCGCGGCGATTTCAAGGCCGCCTTCGACGCCGGCCAGGCGCTCGGCCCGGTCGGCGCCGGTGTCGCGATCAAGGCCATGGGCATCCACGCCACCTACCTCGTCGACGACGACGCCGAGAAGCTGCACCGTTTCGAACAGGCCGCCAAGCTCGCCGAGGCCGCGATCAAGGCCCTGCCCGAGGACGCCAACAGCCACTATCGCCACGCCTTCGCCCTGGGTCGCTACAGCCAGGGCCTGAGCATCGCCAAGGCGCTCAAGGCCGGGATCGCAGGCAAGGTCCGCAGCGCGCTCGAAACCGCGCTGGAGCTGTCGCCGAAGCACGCCGAAGCGCATACCGCGATGGCCCTGTACCACGCCGAGATCATCAACAAGATCGGCGGCATGATCGGCGGCCTGACCTACGGGGCCAAGGGCGCCGAAGCCGAGAAGCACATCAAGACCGCGGTCAAGCTGACCCCGGACTCGCCGATCGCCCACATCGAATACGGCAACGTGCTGATGCTGCTGCACGGCGACAAGCAGGAAAGCGCCGCCGCCGCGGCGTACGAGAAGGCCGCCAAGCTCAAGCCGCTGGACGCGATGGAAGCGCTGGATGCGGCCTATGCCAAGGAGCAACTGGAGTAAGCGCGGGCCGGGGTTGGCGGGGTGTTCGGCCGCTGCCGCGGGTCCGCCGGCACGCCGAGGGCCCGGTCCTGGCAGCGGATTCATCGAGAGGCTTGCCTGTTCCGCGAGTCCCCCTGTAAACTTTGCGGCCCGATTCGACTCGGGCGGTTAGCTCAGCGGTAGAGCATCGCCTTCACACGGCGAGGGTCGCAGGTTCGAACCCTGCACCGCCCACCAGTTCCACGAAAAGGCCGGCGCAAGCCGGCTTTTTTCGTTTCCGGACCGGCATAGCGGGATGGATGGCGAACGCGGCTTCGCCTGTCGCCGAAGCGTCCCGCCCGCACTGCCGTCCCGTCGCGAGCAACCCAGGGGCCGGCCCTGCGATGCGCCGCGCTGCCGGCCTCGCCCGCGCCAGCACCGAACCGTAAGGACCCGCCATGACCGACGCCCACCCGGCCCCGACCCGCCTGTACCACAACCCGCGCTGCTCCAAATCGCGCGGTGCCCTCGAACTGCTGCAAGCGCGCGGCGTCGAACCGGCCGTCATCGCCTACCTCGACACCCCGCCAAGCGTCGCCGAACTGCGCGAACTGCTGGCCCTGCTCGACCTGCCGGCCCGCGACCTGCTGCGCAGCGGCGAGGACGAATACCGCGACCTCCGCCTGGCCGATCCCGCCCTCGGCGACGAGCAACTGATCGCCGCCATGGCCGCCCACCCGCGCCTGATCGAACGCCCCGTCTTCGTCCACGCCGGCCGCGCCGTGATCGGCCGTCCGCCCGAGCGCGTGCTGGAATTGCTCTGAGCCAAGGCACGTCAGCCCGCCGCGCAGTTGCAGTTGCAGTTGCAGTAAAGCTTTTGCTGTTGCTGTGCGCCGATCCGCATTAGCGAAGGCAATAGAAGACCCGAAGGGCGGCCCGCTGGGATGCGGGCCGTTTTTCATCGGGACAGGGACGTCCCGTATGTAGATCCCTGCGGAAGCACCGCTCGCGCGGGCCCTTGATTCAAGAAAAAGCACTTTTCTTTGGTTACCTTTCTTTTCTTGCTTTAGACAAAAGAAAGTAACCCGCCGCTTTAGTGGCGGAAGCTTTGGGTTTGATCTTGATCTTTCTCGATCCATGCGCCGCAAGGCCGCCGCAACGATGTCGCGGCTTGCGCCGCTCCTACCCTGGCGCAAGTGCGCCGCTTCGATGGATGCCGACAGCCTTCAAATCTCCGCGCGTCCCGCGGTCGCGACTCACGTCGCTCCTACAGGGATAGATTCGGGGCGACACGCAGGTGCAGCGGCTTCAGGGCAGGAGCGACGCAAGTCGCGACCGCATCCTCACTCGCCGCCATGCCTTGCTGCGTTGCATTTGCTGTGCGCAGCCGAGCACTAGCGAAGGCAAGAAAAGACCCGAAGGGCGGCCCGCAGGGATGCGGGCCGTTTTTCATCGGGACAGGGACGTCCCGTATGTAGATCCCTGCGGAAGCACCGCTCGCGCGGGCCCTTGATTCAAGGAAAAGCACTTTTCTTTGGTTACCTTTCTTTTGTTGCTTTAGACAAAAGAAAGTAATCCGCCGCTTTAGTGGCGGAAACTTTGGGTTTGATCTTGATCCTGATGTTGATGTTGATGTTGATGTTGATTTCGCTCGTTCGGGCGATGCGCCGCAAGACCGTTACGGCGATGTCGCGGCTTGCGCCGCTCCTACCCTGGCGAGAGCACGTCGACTCGGCGAATGACGACAGCTTCGTTGTCTCTGCGCGTCCCGTGTCGCGACTCACATCGCTCCTACAGACAGGCCCAATGGCGAAGCGAGATCGAGGCATGGCGGTCGCGGCTTGCGCCGCTCCTACCTTGGCGAAAGCACATCGCCTCGGCGAATGACGATAGCCTCGTCATCTCTGCGCGTCCCGCGTCGCGACTCACGTCGCTGCTACAGGGATGGATTCGCAGCGGCACAGATCGAAATCCAGGCGGCGTGAAATCCGTAACCAACACCGTCGACCGGGCCAGCGCGGTCGCGGCACGCGCCGCTTCTACCCTGGCGGAAACACGCCGCTTCGAAGAACGGCGACAGCCTTGTTATTTCTGCGGGTCCCGCGATCGCGACTCAGGTCGCTCCCAAATAAAGAGTGGCCCTGTTCAAATCGACTTGCTGCCCCGCATCGCCAACAACCGCTCCGGCGCCGCGAACGCATCGCTGCGCGCGTTCGCCCAGAACGACTGGAACACCGCATGCGACGGAATCTTCCCAAGCAGATCGCCCGGGGCGAGGAAGTTGTACAACGCGCCGAGCGACCGCACTTCGGTCGGCGAGACCCGACGCAAAATATGCTCGGGCCCGATCTCGGCCGGATGGCTCAGGCCGGCGGCGCACAGCAGGTCGCGCAGGGCCTTGAGGGTGTTGTCGTGGAAGTGGAATACGCGAGTGGCCTTGTCCGGCACGTCGAGCTTGCGCCAGCGGCTCGGGTCCTGGGTCGCGACGCCGGTCGGGCAACGGTCGGTGTGGCAGCTCTGCGCCTGGATGCAGCCCAGGGCGAACATGTAGCCGCGTCCGGCGTTGCACCAGTCCGCGCCCATCGCCAGGGTGCGGGCGATGTCGAAGGCGCTGGTGATGCGGCCGGCCGCGCCGATCCGGATCTTGTCGCGCAGCTCCAGGCCGACCAGGGTGTTGTGGACCAGCATCAGGGCTTCGTGCATCGGCACGCCGACATGATCGATGAATTCCGCCGGCGCCGCACCGGTGCCGCCCTCGGCGCCGTCGACGACGATGAAGTCCGGCAGCACGCCGGTCTCCTGCATGGCCTTGGCGATGCCGAACCATTCCCAGGGATGGCCGATCGCCAGCTTGAAGCCGGTCGGCTTGCCGCCCGACAGCTCGCGCAGGCGGGCGACGAAATGCAGCAGGCCCTGCGGCGAATCGAAGGCGGTGTGCGCGGCCGGCGAGACGCAGTCCTGGCCCATCGGCACGCCGCGCGTGGCCGAGATCTCGGCGCTGACCTTGGCCGCCGGCAGCACGCCGCCATGGCCCGGCTTGGCGCCCTGCGAGAGCTTGATCTCGATCATCTTGACTTGCGGGTCGCCGGCGTTGGCGGCGAAGCGCGCCTCGTCGAACAGCCCGCGCTCGTCGCGGCAGCCGAAGTAGCCCGAACCGATTTCCCAGACCAGGTCGCCGCCGTTCTCGCGGTGATACGGCGAGATCGAGCCTTCGCCGGTGTCGTGATAAAAGCCGCCGAGCTTGGCGCCGCGGTTGAGCGCGCGGATCGCGTTCGCCGACAGCGAGCCGAAGCTCATCGCCGAGATGTTGAACACGCTGGCCGAATACGGATGTGCGGTGTTCTCGCCGACGACGATGCGGAAATCGTGCGAGACGTGCGCGGTGGGCGCCATCGAGTGATTGATCCATTCGTAGTCCAGGCCGTAGACGTCCTGCAAGCTGCCGAACGGCCGCACGTCGTTGACCGACTTGGCGCGCTGGTAGACCAAGGCGCGCTGCTGGCGCGAGAACGGCACCTCGGCGGTGTCGGCCTCAATGAAGTACTGGCGCATCTCCGGGCCGATCGACTCCAGGCCGTAGCGGAAATGCGCCAGCACCGGATAGTTGCGGCGCAGGGTGCTGCGGGTCTGCAACAGGTCCCAGGTGCCGAGTGCGGCGAGTGCGCCGAACACGACCACGCCCCACAGCCAGTCGCCATGGTGCAGGAACACCAGCAGCAACGAGAGCAAGGTCAATAGCAGGCTGGCGGCATAAGCGGCGTAGCGCATGGCGATCGGATCAGTTCACGAGCTGAGGGCGAGCATAACCCTGTGCGTGCGCAACCGCTGCACGAGGCCGGGCGGATGGCCGCGGCGCCATGGCTGGGCCGCACCGTCGCAGCCGTGGCGGCGCAACCACGGCTCCACCGGCGCGATATCCGGCACGGCTCACAGCCGCGCGTCGACCTCGGCGCGCGGATACAGGCTCTTGATGTCGTACAACAAGGCGCCCGGGCGGCCATAGGCGCGCGCGCCGGCGGCGCCGAGCGCGCGGAACTCGTCGTGGGCGACCGCCACCACCACCGCATCGTAGGCCCCCGCCTGCGGCGCATCGGTCATTTCCACGCCGTACTCGCGCCGCGCCTCCTCGGCATTGGCCCAGGGGTCGTAGATCTGCACCTGGGCCCGGTACTCGCCGAGCTCGCGCGCCAGATCGACCACGCGGGTGTTGCGCAGGTCGGCGCAGTTTTCCTTGAAGGTGATGCCCAGGATCAGGACCCGCGAACCGGCCAGGGCCACGCCGCGCTGGATCATCAGCTTGACGATGTCGGAGGCGATGTGGCTGCCCATGGCGTCGTTGATGCGCCGGCAGGCCAGCAGGATGTCGGGATAGTAGCCGGCGCTCTGCGCCTTCTGGATCAGGTAGTAAGGGTCCACGCCGATGCAGTGGCCGCCGACCAGGCCAGGCCGGAACGGCAGGAAGTTCCACTTGCTGCCGGCCGCCTCCAGCACCTCGGTAGTGTCGATGCCGAGCTTCTGGAAGATCAGCGCGAATTCGTTGATCAGGGCGATGTTGGCGTCGCGCTGGGTGTTCTCGATGACCTTGGCGGCCTCGGCCACGCGCAGGCTCGAGGCCAGGTGGGTGCCCGCCGGGATGATGCTGCGGTACAACGCGTCGACGCGCTCGGCGGTCTGCAGCGTCGAGCCCGAGGTCACCTTGGGAATATCGACCAGACGGCGCCGGCGGTCGCCGGGGTTGATGCGCTCGGGGCTGTAGCCGACGAAGAAGTCGACGTTGAAGCGCAGCGACGAGGCGCGCTCGAGTTCGGGAACGCAGATTTCCTCGGTCGCGCCAGGGTAGACGGTCGACTCGTAGATCACCGTGTCGCCGGGCTTGAGCAGGCCGCCGATGACCCGGCTGGCTTCGATCAGCGGGCTGAAGTCCGGGCGTTTGTGCTCGTCGATCGGGGTCGGCACGGTGACCACGTAGACGTCGCGGTCGACCAGGTCCGCGGCCCTGGCGGTGAAGCGCAGGTGGGTCGAGGCGGCGATCTCGTCGGCGTCGTTCTCGCGGTGATGGTCTTCGCCGACGCTGAGCTGGGCCACGCGTACGGCATTGGTGTCGTAACCGATGGTGTCGTAGCGCTTGCCGAATTCCAGGGCCAGCGGCAGGCCGACATAGCCCAGGCCGATCACGCCGATGCGCGTTTGCGCGATGCTGCCTTCGTACTGCGTCATGCCCTGCCCTAGGTGCGCCGCCGTGGTGGCGGTCCGGTCCTGGATTCTAGAGACCCGCTTTCCGGACTGGCAAACCGGTGCGCTCGGTCGCCCTTCGCCGTCGCCCGGTCGGCCGGGCTCGCGCGCCCGGATCGCCGCCGGTCTGGCCCGCGGCGGGCACCTGTCGGGCCGCTCAATCCTCGGCCACCACCACCGCATTGCGCCCGAGCTGCTTGGCGCGATACAGCGCGTTGTCGGTGTGGCGCATCCACATCGCAGCGCTGAGGGTCTTCGGCCCGGTCGTCGCCACGCCGATGCTGACCGTGCAGCGCAAGGACGGCGCCTCGTCGAAGCGGGCGTCCTCGACCGCGTTGCGGATGCGTTCGGCGATCGCCACCGCCGCCTCCAGGCCCGTGTCCATGAGGATCAGGGCGAACTCGTCGCCGCCGATGCGGCTGGCGGTGTCGGTCAGGCGCACCGTCTCGTGCAGAGTGCCGGCGACCCGCCGTAGCACCGCGTCGCCGACCAAGTGTCCGTGGAAATCGTTGATTTCCTTGAACCGGTCGATATCGATCAGGATCAGGGCCGCGCCCTTCGAGGAGCGCGCGCAGTAGGTCATGGTCGCGGTGGCCGAGTCGTCCCAGTGCAGCCGGTTCTGCAGGCCGGTCAGCGGATCGGTGCGGCTGAGCTGATCGAGCTGCTTGTTCTGGCGCACCACCTTGCGCGCCAGGCCATAGGCCGCGCTGCTGATCGCCATCGGGTAGACGAACATGAAAGGCAGGCTGGCCAGGATCACCTGCATCGAGCTGTCCGGCGCGAACGGGAAGCCGAGCAGCGCCCACACCGTGGCGCAGGTCAGCAGTTGCACCGTCGCGGTGCGCACGAAAAAACGCCAACCGCCGACGCCGATCTTGTCGGCGGACAGCATCACCGCCAGCAAAGCGCTCGGCACCACGTTGAAATGCATCACCGCGATCCAGATCCCGCCGAGCGCCGAATCGATCATCAGGTTGCGGTATTCGGCGTATTCGGGGTCGACGCTGCGCGAGGCGATCAGGTAGGCCAGCGGCGGCCACAGATAGCCGTTGGCGAACAGCAGCGCCCAGACCCAGGCGCTCGAGTGGTGTTCGTACAGGACCCCGGCGACGGCGAAGAATCCCATCCCCAGACCGAGGGTGCGCATCTGGTAGATGCGGCGCACGAACCGCAGATGCTCGGTCGCTCGCGCCGGGTCGTACGAGGTGTCGGCAGTTCCAGTCACGCACGCTCCCAGCGGCCTGGATCATCGAGACGGGTACCGCCCGGGGGGTTGCGGCAACACCAGCATACCCTGCTCGCCCGGCCCCGAATGCGCAAGCGCCGGGGCCGCGAACGGGGTTTCCGATGACCGGCGGTGACGGCCCTTGGGACCGAACCAGCGCCAGGCGCGCGGACAGCGTGGCGTGAACGTTTCGTACACAAAAACCTAACGCCGGGATCGGGCAAGATTCGCTGCACAGGGGGTTCCAGCGCGGAGCCCGTATGATGACGACCAGTTTGCAAGGCCGCCCCGCCCCGACCACGCCCGGCCTGAGCTACTGGGCGAGTCAGTTCCGCAGCGCCGGCTTTTATCGCGATGGCTTGCGGTTCAGCGATTACGCACCGGCGTTCTACGTCGGCATCGCCGCCCACCTCGAGCACCCCGACCGCGACTTCGACGATCCCCGCCTGGACCTGCCGGCGCGCTACCAACGCATCCGCCTGGGCTCGGTGTTGAACTGGGAACAGGCCGAAGACGCGGCCCGCTCGGCCTGGCAACGCGCCAAAGAGAACGCCGACGCCGCGCAACTGCGCATCGAACGCCGCATGGCGGAACTCGCCGCTCAACCCTGAGCGGGTCATCAGGGCTGCCCGACACGCATCCCGGAGCGCCGAGCGCCCGGGTGTTCGGCTGCGCGGGCGTCTCGACCCGCGCTGTCCGCCGCGTCCAAGCTCGCCGGTCTCGGTCCGATCATGAGTTTTGCCTTCGACAACCCATCGGGCCGCGCCGACGAATGCCGGATCAGGCCGGGTCGAGCTCGTAATGAAATACCTTCGAGATGATCTGCCAGCGGCCGTCGAGTCGGATCAGGGTCAGCAGGTCGATGAAGCGTTTCGGCGGGATCGCGCATTCGACGCGCGCGAACGCGGTGACCGGGCCGGCGAATTCGAGCGAAACGATCTTGTCCTCGCGTGCCGCCCCCTGGCTCGCCGGCGATGCGCGCTGGTCGACCCGCGCCCAATACGCTTCCATGTCGAGCTTGAGCAGGCTGCCGTCGGTCGCGCAGACGTAGTGCGCCTGCGGATGCATGGCGCGGCGCAATCGGGCGGTGTCGCTGTGGTACAGACCGTCGAAATAGTCCGCGAGGGTCGCAACGACCGCGTCGTAGTCGTGGCTATGGGCAGCGCTCATTCGGTCTTCGCCGGCGGCATCGCGAAATGGCGATGCGCGATTATGGCGAGCGCCCGGCAGCGCCGCGATCGCACCGGTGGACCGGGCTGTCGCGCTATTGCAACGCCGGCCGCCGCAGGCGGGCTTTGGCGCTGCGGCGCTCAGAGTGCCCACTCAAAGTTTGCCCACTCAAAGTTTGAAGCGGCCGCCGTCGATGCGCAGGATTTCGCCGGTGCTGTAGCTGGCATCGCGCAGGTACAGCACCGCCTCGACCACCGCCTCGACCGTGCCGATGCGGCCGAGCACGGTGCGCGCGGCGATCGCGTCCTCCTGTTCGGCGCGTTCGGCCGGGTCGCGCGCCGAGGGCAGTACCGTGCCCGGAGCGACCGCATTGACCCGGGTCGGCGCGAGCTCGGCGGCGAGCGCGCGCACCATGCCGGCCCCGGCCGCGCGGCTGACCTGATAGGCGGCATGGCCGGCGAAAGAACGGTCCAGGTAGGTGTCGAGCATCATCACCACCGAACGCAGCGGTTGCCGCTGGTGCAGGCCGATCGCCAGCACCCAGGGCGCGATCAGGTTGACCCGCAGATGCCGTTCCAGGCGCTCGCGCTCCTCGTCGGTATCGCCGGCGCCGAGGTCGCCCCAGGCATGGCCGCGCTCGAACAGCGAGGCATTGAGCACCAGGTCGGTGACTGGCACCGACGGCAACGCCGGCAGCGGCTCGGTCATGTCCCAGCTCCATTCGTGCACCGGCGCCGAGTATGGCGCCGGCGCCGCAGCGGCGCGGCGGCGATGGGCCACCACCTGTTCGCCGCGTTGCAGGCAGGCCTCGACGATGGCCCGGCCGATCCGTTGCGAAGCGCCGGTAACCAAAGTGACGCGATCGGACATCAGCGGGCCTCCTGAGCGGCGGTGGCGGGCTCGGGCTGGGCGTGCAGGAAACCTGCGACGAAATCCGCTCCGGCCAGGGGATAGAACCCCATCGCATTGTGTTCGGGACGGAAGCCGCGCTGCAAGGCGACGGCGTCGAGCGCTTTGCGCAACAGCGGCAATGGCAGTTGGTGCAGGCCATGGAACAGATACGGCCGGGCCGGGTCGTAGCGGTCCTGCCACTGCACCTCGCCGTCGATCCTGCCGACCAGATCGATATCCAGCGGCACCGGCAGCACGCGCTGCGGGTCGCGCTCGCGCCCGAACGCCGCCTCGATCTGTTTGAAACGACGCTCCATGCTCTCGATCGACCATCGCGGCGCGACCTGCAGCGCCAGCATCAAATTGACCGTGGCGCCGCCGCGATGGAGGCGATGGCGGTCGCCGAACAGCTCCGAACAGGCACCCGTGGCGCGCGCATCGGGTGCAACGTCGAACTCGGTCCGCAGTTGCGCCGCCGCCAGCAACAGATTCTCCACGCGCGGGCCGTCGCTGGCCCCCAGGCAGATCAATGCGGTCCAGCTCATAAAACGCGGGCAGCCGCGGCCGTTCGGCGGGTACCGGGCCGCTGCGGCGAAGGCCGGCCAGAATCGATCGCCATCTCGTCTACTCCTCGGCGCTGCGTCCAATCGACGGCGGCCGGAGCGTCGGCGACGAGGCCTACCTGCCGCACAGCTCCGAACGCGATGACCCGCATTCTAGCCAGCTGACGGCGGTTTTCCCTACCCGGCGCGGCAATCGCATGAAAACGCGGCCAATCACGCCGCAAAGGATGCCGGCATTGCTCTCGGGCAGGAGCGACGTGAGTCGCGACCGTGATTTCTCCCGCCCAGGTTAATACGGGGCCGCTCGCGATGCCGTGGTCGCGGCTCACACCGCTCCTACCCCTGGGCTCGGCGGTCCATCTGCGCTTGGGTAGGAGCGACGTGAGTCGCGACCGTGATTTCTCCGGCCCAGGTTAATACGCGGCCGCTCGCGATGCCGTGCCGCGGCACGCACCGCCCTACCCCTGGGCTTCGGCGGTCCATCTGCGCTTGGGTAGGAGCGACGCAAGTCGCGACCGTAATCTCTCCGGCCCAGGTTAATACGCGGCCGCTCGCGATGCCGTGCCGCGGCACGCACCGCCCTACGCGTGGACTTCCGTCGTCTCAAGCCACCGGGTACGGCATGCCTTCGAACACGCGGTCGTGATAGCCCTTCACGCCGACCTCGTGGGCGAGCGCGCTGCGGAAGTCCATGCCGGCGCGCAGGCAGTCGAGCACGTAGGCGAAACCGTAACGCGGCTCCCAGCCCAGGTCGCGGCGGGCGGCCTCGTTGACGTAGACCCGGTCGAGCTGCGGAAACAGCCGCCAGCCCTTGGCCGCGTACAAGGCGCGGCAATCGGGGAACAGCCGCTCCACCACCGCCGCGGCATCCTCGCGCAGGGCGTGCAGATCGTCGCGGCCGAACGGCGTGGTCGCCGACACGATGTAGCGGCCGAAGCCCAGCGCCGGGGCGCGTTCGACCGCGCGCAGATGCGCGTCGACGATGTCCTCGATATCGGCGCGCCGATACAGCAGCTCGTTGGCCTGGACGTTGGCCGCCGGATAGACCTCGCGCACCGAGGCATCGTCGTCGTCCTCGGGAAAGAAGCGCGAGGTGCGCAGCACCAGCACCGGCAACTTATGCCGGCGATGAAACAACTCGCACAGGCCTTCGGCGGCGATCTTGGTGGTGCCGTAGATATTCTTCGGCACCGGCGTCACTGCTTCGGTGATCCAGGTCGCCGGACCGCCGGGCACCGGCTTCAAGGCCGCGCCGAACGCGCTGGTGGTGCTGGTGAAGACGAAGGATTCGACGCCGGCCGCGAGCGCTTCCTCGAGCAGCACCAGGGTGCCGGTGACGTTGGTGTCGATGAAGTCCTGATAGCGATGGGTGGCGACGTGCGGCTTGTGCAGGGTCGCGGCATGCACCACCGCGCGCACGCCCTGCATGGCGTCGCGGACGAAGGCGCGGTCGGCGATCGAACCGACCCGATCGGTGAAGGCCGAGGCCTTCAGGTCGATGCCGACCGCGTCGCGCGATTGCGCGCGCAGTCGGCGCATCAGGCCTTCACCGAGGTGGCCGGCACTGCCGGTGACGAGGATGGACATCGGGACGGACTCCTGGCGACGCGCGCCCGCCGCAGCGATGGCGGTCCGGGCCTGGATGGATGCGTAAAGCCTAGCAAGGCCGCGAATCCGGCGCCATGCGGCGTGCCGGCCTGTGTCGCGATGGCATCGAGAGAAATCGCCGGGATACGCAGCCGGCGCCGCGAATGCGGCGCCGGCATTGTTCTCGTATCGGCTTACAGCAGCGATCCATCGCCGATGGTTTACGGCACAGGTTACGGCAGGAACGGCGCCGGCTCTTCGACGTTGTAACGGGAGACCGCGCACTCGGAAAAGCCCGAGCGTACGGTATTGATGGCGATGTTCTCGATGCAGGTCGCACCGGCACCGCCGATCAATCCCTGCAGGCCCGAACGCGTCCGCAACATGATCGAGTTGTGCACCAGTCGCGCCCGCGGCGACTCGCGCAGCTCGATGATCCGGTGGGTGGCGTCCGGAAAATCGAGGAACTGATTGCCGGTCGCCTGCACGTCGGCCGAAGCGTCGACGAGCAGGCCGCCGCCATGGTAGCCGGCGATCACATTATTGGTGATTACAGTGCGCGGCGCGCTCATGACCCGGATGGCTTCGCGCCAACTCGCAACGGCCTGATTGCCGTAGTCGAGGACGCGATTGCCGATCACCCGGGCCCCGTCGCCTTCCGGCAGGTTGTGGCCCAGGATCATGAAGCCCGCATCGCGCGGACGCACCACCGTATTGTTGAGCAACTGATCGCCCGAACTCGTACGCAGATGGATACCGAGCGGATAACCCTCGATGCGGCAATTGCGCACAGTCACCTTGGACCAGGAATCCACCGCAATCGCGGCGAAACCGTTGCCGCTCGGGTCCGGGTTGACCAAGGTCCGGCCCTTGCAATCGAGTTCGATGTCGTGGCCGTTGATGTGCAGCGGGACGTCAAGATTCCTGGTCAGGCAGTACTTGCCGGGCTCGGTGATATGCGGATTGGCCGAGGTGACGATGGTGTCGCAAGCCAACGCGTTCGCGCTGAATACCGCGGCCGACAGGGCCAGGCTGGAAAGCAGAATGGAGCGCATGAATATCCTTTTAAGAGCGCCGATGAAACGACGGCTGCGCGAAACGCGCCCGTCGTGCTGCACAGGAACACGCGGCGGCATGCCGCGTCCTGCGTTGGGTGGAATGTCGTGATGAAGCAGGCCGGCGAGGCCGGCAGTCGTCCCTGGACCTGCGGCGCGCCGGAAGCATGGCGTTCGATACCGACTTCCCTGTCGAATGCGTGATTCCTGGCGTCGACCGCGAATGAAGCCGTCTCTCCGGCCTGCCTGCATCGCGACCGGGACAGAATCGCCGACCGGCGTCGCAGGCGCCGCGACGGCGCGCGTCGTCGGCGTCTATTTGAAGAAGCGGGGCGGTATCGCGACGGCGTTCGGGCGCGCATGCCGTTGCGGCTGCATCTGGGTTCGATCAATCGGGACTGCGCTCGCGCATCGCGGCGATAGCCTCGGCGCGGCGCTTCGGTTGCGCATCGCAGGAGAGCCGCGCCCTAAATCCGAAAAATTTCAGCTACTGGCACAGTCTTGCCGGTTGCAGTGAACGACACCCGAGGCCGACGCCTCGGGTCCGTTTTTTCTTACCGGCCCGAGTCAGCCGTGGCCCTTGTCCTTTCCTTTGCCCTGGCCCTTGCCGCCGCCGTGGCCTTTGTCGCCGCCCTGCCCCTTGCCATGACCGCCGCCCTTGTCGGAGTTGCCGCGGCCGTTTCCTTTCGAGCTCGGGTGATCGGAGTGCGAGGAAGCGGGGCCGTGCTTCTTGCCGCCGGAAGGCCCGTTGGACTTGCCCTTGCCCTTGCCGGGGCCGTGCTGAGCCCAATCGACGTGCACCGACTGGTTCACATTGATCGGATAGCCCCAGCGATCGTAGGTGCCGACGGCGCCGCGCTTGAGCGCGTGGAAAGCCGGCGAACCGGGCTTGATGCCCATGCGCTGGGCGACTGCGCCCCAGCCCTGTCCGGGGTTGCGGTCGTATTCGCGCACGACGTTCAGGCACGGCACGCCGAGCGAACGCGCGATGGCGCAGGCGTAGTAAACATCGCCCGGGGACCAGCCGCGGCGATCGAGCAACTCGTCGATCAGCGAACGCGGCGCGCCGTAATAACCGGTGATCTCGCTGACGAAGGGCTCGCGATACCGCCGACCGTAGTCGTTGATCTCGCCGAGCCGCGTATCGACCCAGACGTCGCCGGTGCGAATGTTGTAGCCGACCGTCTGTGCCTGCGCCGCCCCCGCCAGGCTCAGGCCCAGCAGCAGGGCCATACCCGCTCGCTTCATGTCTTTCATTGCAGCACCTCGTCTTGGTCGCGCGTGATGTCCGGATGAAGGCGCCGAGCATACGGTTTCGCCAGGCCTTCGAGCGCAGTATCCGCCGCGCCCCTTAACCCCGACCCAGTAAAGCGTGATGCGACGCACAATGCATTCAAGTAGGCATTCTGGTTACGTGGAGGCGTCCGGCCTGCCGGACACTTTGGTCCACCCCCGGGGATTTTTGAATGAAAATCAGTCTCATGTCCGCGGTCGCGGGCAGCGTCGTTCTCGCCGGCGCGATCGCCTCCGTCACCGCGGCGCCGCCGCACGAAAAGAACAACCCGCTGCGCATCGGCTTGATGGCCGTCGCCGATCAGGACGGAAACTTCGACGGCCAGGTCGAAGTCACCGTCACCAATACCAGCCGCCACACCGCCCGCGTGCCCAAATGGCAACTGCCCTCGAATCTCGCCGAATCCAAGCTGTTCACCATCAGCCGCGACGGCGTGGCGGTGGCTTATAACGGCCCGATGATCAAGCGCGGCCTGCCCGATGCGGCCGACTTCGCGATCCTGCGCGCGGGCGAAACCCTGCGCAGCGTGGTCGATCTGTCGCAGGCCTACGATTTCTCGCGCAGCGGCCGGTACGTGGTCAACCTGGAGTCGCCGCTGCAGTTCGCGTCGCTGTCGGACGGCAAGCTGTTGCGCCACGACAACGGCCTGCCGCTGGTCGCCAAGAGCGCTCCGCTGAGCCTGTGGGTCAACGGCAAGGGCGAGAGCAGCGCCAAGGGCAAGCCGGGCGGCGGCGGCAGCGTCGTCGATGGCGTGTCCTACAAGAGCTGCGACGCGACCCAGATCGACACCATCGGCAGCGCCATCGCCGCAGCGCGCGGGTATTCGGAGAACGCCAAGAGCTACCTCGGCGCCGGCACCGTCGGCCCGCGCTACACCACCTGGTTCGGCGCCTACACCTCGCAGCGCTACGGCACCGCGAGCCAGCACTTCGTCGCCATCGACGCCGCCATGGACCAGAGCAACGGCGCGATCACCGTCAACTGCGGCTGCAACCAGAAGTACTACGCCTACGTCTATCCGAACCAGCCTTACGAGATCTACGTCTGCCGCGCGTTCTGGAGCGCATCGCTGACCGGCACCGACTCCAAGGCCGGCACCCTGATCCACGAGATGAGCCACTTCGATGCCGTCGCCGGTACCGACGATCATGTCTACGGGCAGGCCGGCGCGAAGAGTCTGGCGATCAGCAACCCGACCAACGCGCTCGACAACGCCGACAGCCACGAGTACTTCGCCGAAAACACGCCGGCGCAGAATTGAGTTTTAGCGCGGCAACGAGAAGGCCCCGGTTTCCTGGGGCCTTCGGTTATCGCTCGACAGACGCCTGAATCAGAAACCGGCGGCGTTGAGGCGCCCGCCGCTCACCGTCTTGCCGCTCAGCGACGGCGTCGCGATCGCCGAACTCATGATCGCACTCTTGATGTCGGCCGCGGTCGCGCCCGGATGCGAGGACGCATACAAGGCCGCCGCACCGGTCACATGCGGCGTCGCCATCGAGGTGCCGTTGTAACTCGCATAGCTCGGCACGACGCTGCCCTTCGAGGACACCGGTACGGTCGACCAGATGCCGTAGCCCGGCGCGCCGATATCGATGGTGGTCGAGCCGTAGCTGTAGATCTGGGTGCCGTTCGAGCGCAGCGCCGTCACCGACAGCACGTTCGGGTTCGGATACTCGGCCGGGTAGCAGTCGGAGGTCTCGCAGTTGACGCCGGCGTTGCCGGCCGCGACCACGAACAGGATACCGGCGGTATTGGCGCGGCCGATCGCGTCCTGCAGCGCCTGCGAGAACGGCCCGCCGCCCCAGGAGTTGTTGGTCGCGACGATGTTCAGACCGTGGCGCGCCTTGAGGTCGTTGAAGTAGTCGACCGCCTTGATCGCGTTGGCGGTGGTGCCGCCGCGGCGGCCGAGGAACTTGCCGCTGATCAGCTTGACGCCGCTCCAGCACACGCCGGCCACGCCCTGGCCGTTGCCGCCGGTGCCGGCGATGGTGCCGGCCACGTGGGTGCCGTGGTCGTCGCCGGCGCCGTCGAAGACCTGGTTGTCGTTGCCGTCGAAGTCCCAGCCGCGCACATCGTCGATATAGCCGTTGCCGTCGTTGTCGACGCCGTCGACCGGATCGTAGGGATTGGTCCAGACGTTGGCGGCGAGATCCGGATGCGAATACATATAGCCTTCGTCGATGACGCCGACGACGACGTTGCTGCAATCGGTATGGCCGCCGGCCCAGGCGACAGCGGCCTGCGAACCGTATGCGTTCGCCGGGCTCGTGCCGGAGCCGTACATGCCCCACAGCGAACCGTTGGTGTAATAGGTATCGTTCGAGCTGGCCTGGTGTACGTACTGCCAGTTCGGTTCGGCGTATTCGACGCTCGGGTTCTTGCCGAGTTCGTACAGGGTCGCCGCCAGGTCGCGTCCGGCCGGCACCCGCATCAGGGCCAGCTCGCCGCGCGTGGAATTGCCGCCGCGCAGGATCTCGAGCTTTTGCAGCCCGAATGCCTGACGGGCCGAAATCCGTTGCGCGGCCGTGCTGCCGTCGCGGTACTTCACCAGCAGCTCTCCCGGCTGATGCGCACGACCGGCCTTCAGCCCGGCCAGGACCAGGTCCGGCCTGCCGCCGGCGACGGCGGAAGAGGCGCCGAGCGCAGACAGCACCGCGCCGCACAGCAAAGCGATACGAAACGAGGATTCCATTGGCTGCCCCTTCAGTGTTGGCTTCAGCTATTGGCTGGCGACCGCGGGGTCGCCAAACGAATGTATGTGCCAAATCGGTCACGCACATGCTGCATTGCAGCAAACACTGAATTGACTGAATCCGGGCGCGAATTCGCTAGGGATGGCGCCCTGGGCGGGTCGCGGCCGCGATGCGGCCGGTCTGGAATCTGGAGCCTGGAATCAGGCGTCCTTGCGCGGGCGCGATGCCGCGGCCTTGGCCCTCACCGGCACCGCCTCGGGCAACTGCGGGTCGGTATCGGTGCCGAGCGCGCGCAGCCTGACCGGGGTGAACTCGCCGTCGCCGAGCAGATCGAGGCTGGCCAGCGGATTGCGCAACAGCGCTTCGCGCTGCAGGAAAGTCTCGCTGCCGACCCTGGGCGGCCTGCGTTCGCTGCACAGGCGCAGGCTGATCTTGAGGATGCTGGTGCCGGAACGGCTCCAGGCACGGCCGGGGATGAGACGACTGACGATGGCGCTGTCGAGGCGAACGGTTACCGACGATTGGTCGATGGATTCGCATTTGCCAACGGCGATGTCGAACATAAGCTGCATGAAAACCTCAATGCGACACGAAAGTTAAAACACTGCTGAGCCTGGAATCGTCCAGCAGCCGGCGAAGGCGCGACTCGACGATGCGCAGATCCCCGAGCCTGGGCGAGGCGCGCAGGGAATAGATCGCGGTCTGCTTTCCCAGCAATAGACGATGGGTGCGGTGAACGCTGACATTGGTGGAACTGCAGGCTTCCATCCAGATGCGCCGCAACTGCAGCGGCCCGATGCTTTGGCCGTTACCCAGGGTGAAATAGAACCATTCGACGTTCTCTTGCATCGGCCTCTCCGGCACACGGCGAACGGCTTGCGTTGCGCCCGGCTGATTCCATCGCGAGCCGCTGCGGCGGTGACGGACTCCCAGTCCTGCACCGCCGGCTCCCTGGCTCGCACCTAAACGACGGCGAAGATTTGTCCGCCGCCCCGCTTGTTGTTGGATCGTTGATTCTTCGACCCGGCGCGCCGGCGTTGCGGCCGAGGCCGCAGCGAACAACGGATGCGGGATCCGCAAACGCTGGTCGTGCCGATCGTTCACTCCGGTCTCCAGCGACGCGATAAACGACCAAGACCGTGCACACGCCGGAAGCGGGAGTGCGAAGCTGATGCGGAAGGAAAGGAATCTTCTGCGCCTGAATGGCTGAATACGACATTGCGTCGTGGTGACGCGCCAGCCTGCGCCCCTAAGCGTTAGCCGTACGTGAACCGCACTACCCGTCGTCGCCGGGCTCGATGGGGTCCAAGGGCAGTCTGGCTCGGCGTAGGCGAACTCGACTCATCGCCCGGATGCACGCATCGGCTTGCTGCACGGACCTCTCAGCGGATCCTGGTTCCGTTGAAGTCCTCGGCGCGCCCTACCCGGCAGCGGTTGACGCTCCCCATTATCGTCCAGTAAAAGATACAAATGACTACTTTACTGGATGAATCGAGCCGCCAACTGGCCCGCCGGATACGCCTGGAGCGCGAAACCCGCGGCTGGTCGCTGTCCGAACTGGCCGCCCGCTCGGAGGTGTCGAAAGCCGCGATCAGCAAGATCGAACGCGGCGAAACCAGCCCGACCGCGGCCCTGCTGGTGCGATTGGCCGGCGCCTTCGACCTGACCCTGGCCGGGCTGCTGCTGCGCGCCGAGGGCGATGCCGGCCGGCTGTCGCGCGCCGACGCGCAACCGGTTTGGCGCGACCCGGACACCGGATACCGCCGCAAGCAGGTCTTCGTCCGTCCCGACCATCCGGTCGAGATCGTCGAGGTCGAGATGCCGCCCGGAAGGCGCGTGTCCCTGCCCGCCTCGTCTTATGCGCGCATACGCCAGGCCATCCGGGTGGTCGAAGGCGAACTCAGCATCGTCGAAGGCGGCGAGACCTATCGCCTGCAGGCCGGCGACTGCCTCGGCTTCGGCCCACCGTCGGACGTCGTGCTCGCCAACGAAACCCCGAAGCCCTGCACCTACCTCGTCGTCCTGGCCAGGAGCTGAGCCGCATGCCCGCCACCGAAACGTCCATCGCCGACCGGCACGCCATCGAGATCAGGCCGCTGTCGTCCTCGGCCGAAATCCACTCGATGCTGAGCGAACTGCTGATCGAGGTCGTCGCTCACGGCGGCTCGGTCGGCTTCATGCATCCGCTGCCGCCGGAGCAGGCGCAGGCGTTCTGGCGCAACGCGCTGGCGGCGGCCGATCTCGGCACGCGCATCGTGCTCGGCGCCTTCGATCGCGACCGGCTCGTCGGCACGGTGAGCCTGCTGCTCGACTGCCCGCCCAACCAACCGCACCGGGCCGAAATCGCCAAGCTGATGACGCGCCGCGGCCATCGCGGCCGCGGTGTGGCCTCGTCGCTGGTGCGCGCCGCCGAAACGCGGGCGCGCGAGCATCGGCGCAGCCTGCTCGTGCTCGACACCGCGGCCGACGAAGGCGCTTCGGCCCTGTACGAAAAACTGGGCTACGTCCGCGCCGGCGAAATCCCCGACTACGCCCTGAAGCCGCATGGCGGGCTGACCGGGACGATCATTTTCTGGAAAAGGGTTTGAGCCGAGCCGGCGCGGCCGCTTCGTTACCGAGTGTCCGCGTCGCGCGAGCGCGCCAAGCGCGATATCGCACGCGGTGCGTGAAAAAACCTGTGCGCGAGCGCAAATCCAAAGGTTTTCCCGAAACCGCGCGTTGGTGCCCGGAGCCGGAATCGAACCGGCACGGAGTTGCCCCCGGCAGATTTTAAGTCTGCTGCGTCTACCGATTTCGCCATCCGGGCAGGATGCGGTGACGGCGATAGCTTACGACAGCCGTGCGCGGCACGACACCAAGAGCGCCTTTCGCAGCGGCTTGGCTTGTCTCGGGCAATGCCGATGGGGGCGCACTCGTCTCTACCTGGGAATGGGACGGCAATGCGCTTGCGATCGTGTCGCGACGACTTGCCCCGCTCGATCATCCGATCCGAATACTCTGCCTGTCGAATCCGCCATGCCGTCGCGGCGAAACGGCTCACTGCGGATGTTCGCGATCGTCGATGCGCGCCGGTCCCGGGGCCGCCTAAGGGCAAACGCGGCGCGCTCGCCCGCGAAAGCGCCCGCATGGATCAAGCCGGCCTGGACTGCGCGCGGCGCAATCTCGAACCCAGACTGCGACGCCGCCGCGCGACCGTCCGGCTTCGGACGACTCGCGCGAACGCCGGACGCAAAAAAAACGACCAGGTCGCCCTGGTCGTTTTCGAATTGGAGGCCGAGGTCGGAATTGAACCGGCGTACGCGGATTTGCAGTCCGCTGCATAACCACTCTGCCACCCGGCCGGTGACTTGCCACAGCATACTGCCTGCGGCTGCGTCGGCTTGCAATCGCGGCAAGCCTTCACCTGAAAAAACAAAACCCCGCGGGCGGGGTTTTGTTTCTGAGGATGACTCCGTTACCGGAGGTCCTCTAATTTGGAGCGGGAAACGAGACTCGAACTCGCGACCCCGACCTTGGCAAGGTCGTGCTCTACCAACTGAGCTATTCCCGCTGAAGGAAGCGATATTTTAGGGATCGAAAGAAAAGTGTCAACTACTTTTTTTCGATGCCTGGAAGCGATTCAGTCCCCGATGCGTTCGTCGCCTGCCAAGGCTTCGTTCGCGCCGAACCGATGCGATCAGTTCGTGGGCTTGTTGGCGTCCTCGCGCATTATAGGCCATGCCGCGCGTAAATACGCTAGTCCCGACCACAAAGTCAGCAACGCCGCCGCGGCCAGCAACCATTCGCCGATGCCGAAGATCGGCAAGCCCCACACGCGCTCCTGATAAAGCAGGCAAACCAGCGCGACCATCTGCACGATGGTCTTGATCTTGCCGATCGAGGCCACTTTCACCGCGGCGCGCTGGCCGAGCTCGGCCATCCACTCGCGCAGCGCCGACACCGCGATTTCGCGGCCGACGATGACCGCCGCCCACAAGGTCATCCACACGGTCGGATGTTTCTGCACGATCAGCAGCAGCGCCACCGCGACCATCAGCTTGTCGGCCACCGGGTCCAGAAAGGCGCCGAACGCCGAGTACTGGTCGTAGCGGCGCGCGATCCAGCCGTCGAGCCAGTCGGTGATCGAGGCGAACGCGAAAATGAACGCGGCGGCGAAATTGGTCCACGGATAGTCCAGGAAAAACACCACCACCAGCACCGGGATCAGCACGATCCGGGCCAGAGTCAGCATGGTGGGTATGGTCAACTTCATCCTTCACTCCGCTTGGGATCGGGTGCCGCGGCCGCGGCCCCCTGCTTCTTGCCGCCCGCCGCCGCAGCGGCGACCTTGTTGCCAGCGCCCGTGCCCGCCGCCTCGGCGGGTGCGTCCAGCCCGTGCAAGGCGGCGTAGATGCGCTCGGCCAGGGCTTCGTTGACTCCCTCGACCCGGGCGATCTCCTCGACCCCGGCGGCCTTCAAGCCGCCCAGACCACCGAAATGCCGCAACAGATTAGCGCGCCGACGCGGCCCGATACCGGGAATGTCTTCCAGCCTACTGCTGTTGCGGGCCTTCTGGCGACGCCCCCGATGGCCGGTGATGGCGAAACGGTGCGCCTCGTCGCGAACCTGCTGGACCAACTGCAGGGCCGGCGATTCGGCGCCCGGGCGCACGGTCCGGCCGTCCGGGAGCAGCAATTCCTCCTCGCCGGGGCGCCGGGCAGGCCCCTTGGCCACGCCGACCAGGATCAGGCCCTCGACCCCGAGCTCGTCGAGCGCGGCGCGGGCCTGGGCCACCTGCCCGGCCCCGCCGTCGATCAGCAGGACGTCCGGGACCACCCCGTTTTCCTCGACCGCGCGCCGGAACCGGCGCGAAATCGCCTGGTTCATGGCCGCGTAGTCGTCGCCCTCGACGATGCCGGTGATGTTGTAGCGGCGGTACTGGCCACGCACCGGGCCTTCGGCATCGAACACCACGCACGAGGCGACGGTGGCCTCGCCCATGGTGTGGCTGATGTCGAAGCACTCGATCCGCGACGGCAGCGACGGCATCCCGAGCAGGTCGCGCAAAGCTTCGGCGCGGGCGAGCTGGGCGGCGTGGCTGGTGAGTTCGGTGCCGAGCGCGAGTTCGGCGTTGCGCCGGGCCATGTCGAGATAACCGGCGCGTTCGCCGCGCACGTTGCATTTGATCTGGACCCGGCGCTCGCCGGAACTCGACAGCGCGTGTTCGAGCAGCTCGCGCTCGGGCAGGTCGCGGTCGAGCACGATTTCGCGCGGCGGAGGCTGCTCGGCGTAGTACTGCGAGACGAACGCGGCCAGCACTTCCTCGGGGTTGTCGCTGCCGTTGGTCTTGGGAAAGAACGCGCGCGTACCGAGGTTGCGGCCGTCGCGGAACGCGAGCAGCAGTACGCAGGCCGATACGCCCTGCATCGCCACCGCGAGCACGTCGAGATCGGCGGCGCGGCCATCGACATACTGGCGCGCCTGCAGAGTGCGGATGCCGGTGATAAGATCGCGCAGGCGCGCGGCGTCCTCGAAATCCAGGCGCATGCTCGCCTCTTCCATGCTGCGGCCGAGCTCGTCGGTGAGCTCGTCACTGCGCCCGTCCAGCAACAGGCCGGCGCGGCGCACGCTCTCGGCGTAGTCGCGCGCCGGCACCAGGCCCACGCAGGGCGCGCTGCAGCGACCGATCTGGTGCTGCAGGCAGGGCCGCGAACGGTTGCGGAACACGCTGTCCTCGCAGCTGCGCAGGCGGAACAGCTTGTGCATCAGATTGAGCGTGTCGCGCACCGCGCCGACACTGGCATAGGGGCCGAAGTAACGCCCGGGGATCGCGCGCGGACCGCGGTGCATGGCGATGCGCGGCCAAGCCTCCTGGGTCATCAGGACGTAGGGATAGCTCTTGTCGTCGCGCAGCAGCACGTTGTAGCGCGGCTTGAGCGATTTGATCAGCTGGTTCTCGAGGATCAGCGCCTCGGCCTCGGTGCGGGTGACCGTGACCTCCATGCGCACGGTCTGGGCCAGCATCGACATGATGCGGGTCGACTTGGGCGTGGCGTTGAAATAGCTCGATACGCGGTTGCGCAGCGCCCCGGCCTTGCCGACGTAGAGCACGTTGTCGTCGGCGCCGATCATGCGGTACACGCCCGGCGCGGTGCTCAGATGCTTGACGAAGGCCTTGCCGTCGAACGCCGTGGATTGGGGGGCGGCCGTCACGAGAGCCTCGCTTGCGGGCGGGCGCGGGCGGATACGGCAACGCCGCGCGCGCCGGCACAGGCGCGGTGGGGGACGTTCGAACGGGCGGGCGCGGAGGCGGGCATCGGCGGATCGGGGAAAGCGGAGCGAAGGGCCGGTTTCTGGATTGGGTTGATTATGCGCGAGCGCAAGGGCCGGAACCGGGCTCTGGGACCGAATGCCCCGGCCCGAACCCGACATCGGACTGAATGCCTCGCGAATCGTCGAATGCGGCCGCTCGGCGCTCGCCGCGGCAAGGCAACGACGGCATTCGGCAAGGCGCGGCCAGGGGCGACGGCCGCCCTGCGCCTGCCGCGAGCGCGATCAGCGCAAGCGCAGCTCTTCGCGCAGGCGCGCGATCGCGCCGTCGGCGGCACGGTCGAGCAACTGGAACACGTGCTCGAACTGGGCCGGCCCGCCGGTGTAGGGATCGGGCACTTCCCCCTCGATTTCCAGGCCGCACCAATCGAGCAGCAGCGCGCTGCGGGCCTTGGCGCCGCGCGGCGCGCGGGCGCGGACATCGCGCAGGTTGGCGCGATCGGCGCACAGCAGCCAGTCGAAGTCGCGGTAGTCGGATGCGGCGAGTTGGCGCGCGCGCAGGCCGGAAATATCGATGCCGTGTCCGGCGGCGTTGGCGATCGAACGCCGGTCCGGCGGCTCGCCGACGTGCCAGTCGCCGGTGCCGGCCGAATCGAGCTCGACCCGCCCGGCCACCGACGAGGCGGCGATGCGCGCGCGCAGCACGCCCTCGGCGACCGGCGAGCGGCAGATGTTGCCGAGACAGACGATCAGCAGGCGCATGCTCAGCCGCCCTCGCCCGCCGCGCCCGCCCGGTTGCCGGCCAGGTGCGTTTCGGCGCGGGCGAGGTCTTCGGGAGTGTCGACGCCGGGCGGGAACGGCTCCGGAGTGATGCCGACTGCGATGCGGTAGCCGGCTTCGAGCGCGCGCAGTTGCTCGAGCGACTCGATCTGTTCGAGCCGGCCCGGGCGCAGCTTGGCGAACTTGCGCAGGAAACCGGCGCGGTAGCCGTAGATGCCGATGTGACGCAGCCATTCGCCGCCGCCGGGCATGCGCTCGCGGTCGACGGCGAAGGCGTCGCGCGGCCACGGAATCGGCGCCCTGCTGAAATACAGCGCATCGCCGTTGCCGGCGCGCACCAGCTTGACCGCGTTCGGATCGAACAGCACCGCGACCTCGTCGATCGGCGCGGCCAGGGTCGACATCTCGGCGCCGCTGTCGCGCAGCGCGGTCGCGGTGGCGAGGATGCCCGAGGCCGGCGCGAAGGGTTCGTCGCCCTGCAGGTTGACGATCACGGTGTCGTCGCGCCACCCGGCGATGTCGGCGCACTCGGCCAGGCGGTCGGTGCCCGAGGCGTGTGCGGTCGAGGTCATCGCCACCTGCACGCCGCTGTCCTTCAACGCCTGGGCGATGCGCTCGTCGTCGGCCGCGACCCAGACCTCGCGCGCGCCGGCCGCGAGGGCGCGGCGGGCGACGTGCAGCACCAGCGGTTCGCCGGCCAGTTCGCGCAGCGGCTTGCCCGGCAGGCGCGAGGCGGCGTAACGGGCGGGAATGGCGACGACGAAATCCTGGCTCATGTACGCTCCAACGGTCGCGGCAGGCCGCGAGAGATTCGATGTGCCGCGCGTGCGGCGCGGGGCGAGTTTATGTCAGGCCGGCCCAGCTCGGGCCAGCCTAGCTCGGGCCAGCTTGGGGCGGGCCAGCTTAGGTCGGCTTGGGGCCGGCCGGCTTAGGTCGGGCCGCTCACGCCAGGCCGACACGGCGCCTTGGCCTCAGCGCGCGGCGCGCGCCGGCAGTTTGTCGAGCAGCGAGACCCAGAACGCTTCCGGCAATTCGGCGCGGACCGGCACGCTGTAGTGCAGGTCCGAGGCGAACGCGCCCTCGCCCGCCAACGGAATCTTGACCGCGTCTTTTTCGGTCATCAGCACCGGCAGGCGGCTGCCGAACTCGAAATCGGCGGCGCTATAGCGATGATGATCGGCGAAGGCGTGCGGCACGATGGCGATGCCGAGGCTGCGCAGCATGGCGAAGTAGCGCTCGGGATCGCCGATGCCGGCGACCGCGTGCACGCGCTGGCCCACGAAGGCGTCGAGTCTTAGCGGCCGGCCGCCGAGCAGCGGCAGCGCCTGGTCGGCGACCAAGCGCATCGGCCATTCGCCGAAGCCGGTGGTCGCCGCGGCGCAGTCGCCGCTGAGGTTGGGCATGTTGACCACGCGGAAGTCGCATTCGGCGCCGCGTTCGGGCGGCTCGCGCAACGGCCCCGCCGGCAGCAACTGGCCGTTGCCGTAGCGACGGCGGCCGTCGACGACTTCGATCTCGATGTCGCGGGCGAGCCGGTAATGCTGCAGCCCGTCGTCGCAGATCACGATGTCGCAACCGGTCTCGGCCAGGGCTTTCGCCGCGGCGGCGCGGTCGCGGTCGGCGCGCAGCTTGGCGCCGGTGCGGCGCGCGATCAGCACCGGCTCGTCGCCGCCCACGCGCGGATCGGTGTCGCGCTCGACCCACAGCGGCGTGGCGATATCGTCGCGGCCGTAACCGCGGCTGGCGACGCCCGGGTTCCAGCCTTCCTGCTTCAGGCGCTGGACCAGGGCGATCGTCAGCGGCGTCTTGCCGGCGCCGCCGGCGGTGATGTTGCCGACCACGATCACCGGTACGCCGGGGTGGCGGCGGCGCTTGAGGCCTTTGCGGTACAGGGTGCGGCGCAGGTCGGTGACCGCGCCGTACAGGCCCGAGAGCAGGCGCGCATGCGCGGGCACCGGGACATCGCCGTACCAATACGCCGGCACGTGCGGCTGCCGATCCGAGGCGCCGCTCATTCGGCTTCCCGGAACTGCATGCGGTGCAGATGCGCGTACAGACCGCCCTGGGCGAGCAATTCGCTGTGGCTGCCGCGCTCGACGATGCGGCCCTGGTCGAGCACCAGCACCTGATCGGCGTGTTCGATCGTCGACAAGCGATGGGCGATGACCAGGGTGGTGCGATCCGGCATCAACCGTTCGAGCGCGTCCTGGACCAGGCGTTCGGATTCGGTGTCGAGCGCGGCGGTGGCTTCGTCGAGGATCAGGATCGGTGCGTCCTTGAGCATTGCGCGCGCGATCGCCAGGCGCTGGCGCTGGCCGCCGGAGAGCTTGCCGCCCTTGGCGCCGATCGGCGTGTTCATGCCTTCCGGCAGGCGCTCGATGAATTCGCTCGCATTGGCGCCGCCGACCGCGCGCTGCAGCGCTTCGGCCTCGCTGTCCTGCAATTCGCCGTAGGCGACATTGGCTGCGACCGTGCCGTCGAACAGCATCACCTGCTGGCCGACGAGCGCGATCTGGCGGCGCAGGTCGGCCAGGCGGTAGTCCTGCACGGGATGGCCGTCGAGCAGGATCTGCCCGGCCTCCGGGTCGTAGAAGCGCGGGATCAGCTTGATCAGGGTCGACTTGCCGCTGCCGGAGCGGCCGACGATAGCGGTGACGGTGCCGGGACGCGCGACGAAACTGATGTCCGACAGCGCCGGACGGTCCTGCCCCGGATAACGCGCAGTGACCTCGCGGAACTCGACCAGGCCCTGGCTGCGCGCGAGTTCGCGGGTGCCTTCGTCGAGCTCGTCGGCGGCGTCGAGCACGTCGAACAAGCGCTCGGCCGAGGCCAGGCCGCGCTGCAGCATGTTCTGCACGTTGGTCAGCTGACGCAGCGCCGGGATCATCGCCATCATCGACATCATCAGGGCGACGAAACCGCCGGCGCTCAGGCGCCCGGCGAAGGCTTCGTGGCTGGCGACCAGCAGCAACAAGGCCAGACCGATCGAGCCCATCAGCTGAACCATGGCCGAGGCGATGCTGCGGGTGGACTCGACCTTGAGGCTGAGGCGCAGGTAGTCGTCGGCGATGGCGCCGTAGCGGGTCAGCTCGCTCGGCTGCGCACCGTAGACCTTCACTTCCTGCTGGTTCGACAGCGCCTGGTCGGCGGCCAACAGCAGCTGCGCACCGCTTTCCTGGATCTTGTGGCTGATGCGGCGATAACGGCGGCCGACCTTGTCCATGACCCAGGCCAGCGGCGGCGCCATCACCGCGACCGCGATGGTGACCTGCCAGCTGGTCCAGATCATCACCCCGAGCAAGGCGAGCGCCTGCAGCGACTGCTGGACCATGACCTTGAGCGCGTCGACCGCGGCCTGCGCGACCTGGTCGCTGTCGGAGCCGAGCCGCACCAGCATCGACGGCACCGGTTCGGTGTCGAAGCGCGAACCCGGCAGGCGCAGGTATTTGCCGAGCACCTTCACGCGCAGATCGCGGGCGACCCCGCGACCGGACTTGGCCATGTAGTAGTCGGTGAGATAACCGGCCACGCCGCGCAGCACGAACAAGGCGACGATCGCCGCCGGCAGCCAGACCGCCAACGCCGAATTCTTGGCGATGAAAGTCTGGTTGATGATCGGTTCCATGATCTTGGTGAAACCGGCGCCGGCGCCGGCTTCGATCACCATGCCGAGCGCGGCGATCCAGAGCAGTCCGCGGTAGGGACGCGAGAATTCGAGCAACCGGCGGTAGGTCTGCCAGGGCGATGCGGCGGCTGTCACCGCACCGTCCCCGCGGCGGACTGCGCGCCTGGTTGCGGCGGCGCGGTCGCGCTCATGATCCGGCGGAACCCGAGCTGGCCGAGCGCGTCGTAGACGGTGACCACGGCCTGGTACGGGGTGCGCGCGTCGGCGCGCAGCATCACGGCGCGGTCGCGGTCGCTGCCGGCGACTTCCGCTATCGTGGTCTTGAGCGATTCCAGATCGTCGCGCAGCACCTCGCGGTCGCCGACGAAATAGCGCCCTTCGGCGTTGACCAGCACGATCAGCGCCTTGCTGGCATCGCCCGAGGGCTCGCCGGTGGCGCGCGGCAGTTCGAGCTTGAGCACCGAGCGCGCGTCGAAGGTAGCGGTGACGACGAAGAAGATGATCAGGATCAGGATCACGTCGATCAACGGCACCAGGTTGATCTCGGGCTCGTCGTCTACGCGATGGTCGCGGATGCGCATGCGTCGGCGCCTCAGCCGGCCTGGCCGGCCAGGCGCACCGGCGCGCGGGCCTCATGCTGGCGCGACTCGGGCGTGCCCGGGGTCAGCACGTCGACCAGCGCGATCGCCTCGTGCTCCATCGCCACGATGTATTCGGCGATGCGGCCGCGGAACCAGCGGTGCGCCATCAGCGCCGGAATCGCCACGATCATGCCGGTCGCGGTGCAGATCAACGCCTTGCCGATGCCGCCGGCGAGTTGGTTGACGTCGCCGATACCGTGGTCGTTGATGACCATGAACATCTGGATCATGCCGACCACGGTGCCGAACAGCCCGAGCAAAGGGCCGGCCGCGGAAATGGTGCCGAGCGTGTTCAGGTAACGCTCCATGCGGTGCACGAGGTGGCGGCCGACGTCCTCGATGCGCTCGCGGATGTCCTCGCGCGGACGATGGCGAACGTCGAGCGCGGCGGCCAGCAGCTCGCCGAGCGGCGCGGTCGCGCGCAGCGACTCGATGTGGGCCGGGTCGAGCTTGCCGGTCGCGGCCCAGGCGCGTACTTCCTGGCCGAGCTGCGGCGGCAGCACCGCCCTGCGGCGCAGGGTCCAGAGGCGTTCGATGATGATCGCCAGCGCCACCGCCGACAGGATCAACAAGGGAATCATCGGCCAACCGCCGGCCTTGACCAGTTCCAGCACTCGCGAACCTCCGGCCCGTGGCCGACATCAATCTGGCCGATAGGATAGCCCAGCGCCCGCATGCCGGGTCGCATCCCACAGGCGCGGGTGTGTCTGGCGTCGCGTTTCCACGGCGGTGCCTCCGGCACGCAGCCCCACCCGCAGGGCGCCATCGGCGGCGGTATCGCGAGTGGCGGCGCCGGCGCGCCGCCAGCGCTCCAGCACGTCCGCGCGCGGGTGGCCGAAGCGGTTGCCGTGGCCGCTGGAGACCAGAGCGTGGCGGGCGCCGGTCGCGGCGACGAAGCCCGGGTCGGAGGAACCGCCGCTGCCGTGGTGGGCGACCAGCACCACCTCGGCGCGCAGCCGGTCCTGCGCCGAGGCCCCGGCGCGCCGGACCAGGTCGCGCTCGACCACTTCGCCGATGTCGCCTGTCAACAGCGCGGTGCCGTGGCGGCTTTCTACCCGCAGCACGCAGCTCGATTCGTTGCCCAGGTACGGGAAATGAGCCGGCGGGTGCAGGAAGCGCAAGCGCACGCCGTCCCACCGCCACTCGCGCCCGGCCTCGCAGGCACGAGTGCGGATGCCACGCATCGCCTCGCCGCCGACCTCGGGCGGCGCCGACACCTCCGGTGCCGGAAACGACCGCAGCACGCTGGCCAGGCCGCCGGCGTGGTCGTTGTCGCCGTGACTGGCGACGACGCGGTCGAGGCGGCGCACGCCGAGCGCATGCAGGGCCGGCACCACCGCGCGCTCGCCGGCGTCGAATCCGTCGCGCACCGCAGGCCCGGCGTCGTACAACAGGTTGTGGTGCGCGGTGCGCACCAGCACCGACAAACCCTGCCCCACGTCGATGACGATCAGCTCGGCCTCGCCCGGCGCGGGCAGGCGGCGGTCCGGCCACAACATAGGCAACCACAGCAGCAAGGCCAGGGCCTTGCCCGGTACGCCGCGCGGCAGCAGCAACCAGAACGCGCCGAGCATCGCCAAGGGCAAGGCGAACCAGGCCGGTTCCGGCAACCACCACAGCGCCAGGCCACTGTCGGCCAGCGACTCGAACAACGGCCAACTGAGCTCGAAACCGGCCGCGGCCCAGCGCCAGGCGAATTCGCCGGCGCCGGCATGGATCGCTTCCAGCCCGGTACCGAGCAAGGCCAGGGGCACCACCACCAGGCTCCACCACGGCACCGCGATCAGGTTGGCGAACGGCCCGGCCAGGGAGGCCTGGCCGAACAGCAGCACGCACACCGGCAGCAAACCCAGGCTCGCCACGCCCTGGGCGCCCAGGAACCCGCGCAACCGGTCGCGCCAGCCGGTCGCCGCCATCGAATCGGGCAGGCACCACAGCAACCAGGCCACACCGAGAAAACTCAGCCAGAACCCGGCGCCGAGCACGGCCAGCGGATCGGACACGGCCATCGCGATCGCCGCCATCGCCAAGGCATCGAAGGCATGGAACGGCCGCCGCGACATCCGCAGCGCCGCGACCAGGGCGATCATCAGCCAGGTGCGCACGGTCGGCAGGGCGAAACCGACCGCCGCCGCATAGGCCAGACCGCCGAGCATCGCCGCGAGCGCCGCCGCAACCACCCCCGGGCAGCGCCGCCCCAGCGCGGGAAACACTCGCCAAAGCCGGCCCGCGAACAAGGCGAAAAAACCCGCGACCAGGCCGACGTGGAAGCCCGAGATCGCGATCAGGTGAGTCAGGCCGTTGGCGCGCAGCACGCTCCAGTCGCGTTCGTCCAGGCCGCGGGTATCGCCGAGCGCCAGCGCGCGCACGAAACGCGAGGCCGGGGATCGCACCGCGACGGCGATGCGGTCGGACAGTGATTCGCGCCATGCATCGAGCCCGCTCGCCTCGGCCAACCGCCGCGCACGCTGCGGCTCGCGCAGATAACCGCTCGCGGCCAGACGCTGCATCAAGGCGTATTTCTCGGCGTCCGGACCGCCCGGATTGCGCAGCCCGCGCGGCGCCCGCACCCGCGCCTGGAAGCGCCAGCGCTGACCGGCGCGCAGCACCCGGCGCGGTTCGAGTTCATCGTCGTACCAAGCCAGCCGCACCAAACGGCCGCGCAAGGGTCCGGGCTGGTCAGCATCGTCGTCGACCCGGAACAGGAAACGGCTGCGGCGCGGTTCGTGCTGCGGCAGGTCGACGATCCGCCCGCTGAGCGCGACCTCGCGTTTTTCCCAGGCCGGCGGCAGCTGCAGGCTCAGCGCATGAACCGCATGCAGGCTGGCGAGCGCGAAACCCAGCGCCGTCGCGGCGAGCCAGCGCCAGCGCGGCCGCCGCCACCAGGCGATGCCGGCGACGATCAGGATCGGTAACGAAATTCCCCACGGGCACGCCTGTGGCAAGGCCAGTCCGGCACCGATGCCGGTCAGCAATGCGCAGGCGACGAGTTTTCCGAAGGGCGGCGTCCTTGCCGCGTCGTGCATGTCTACACCTCGGCGGCGTCCAGTTGCCGCAGTTTGCCTTCGTGCAATTCCAGCACGCGGTCCAGGCGCCGCGCGAGGCGGCGGTCGTGGGTCACCAGCACCAGGCTGGTGCCCTGGTCGCGGTTGAGCGCGAGCATCAGCTCGAACACCACCGCGGCGGTTTTTTCGTCGAGGTTGCCGGTCGGCTCGTCGCCGAGCACGCAGGCCGGGCGATTGACCAGGGCGCGCGCGACCGCGGCGCGTTGGCGCTCGCCGCCGGACAGCTCGCCGGGCTTGTGATCGAGACGATGGCCCAGGCCGACCGATTCCAGCAGCGCCCTCGCCCGCTCGGAGGCTTGTTTGGTGGTGGCCGAACGGCTGCGGCCGTCGAGCAGCACCGGCAGCATAACGTTCTCCAGCGCGGTGAACTCGGGCAGCAGATGATGGAATTGGTAGACGAAGCCCAGCGCCTGATTGCGCAGCAGGCCGCGCGCGCGGTCCGACAGGGAGCTCATCCGTTCGCCGGCGACATACACCTCGCCCGCGGTCGGCGTGTCGAGGCCGCCGAGCAGATGCAGCAAGGTGCTCTTGCCGGCGCCGGACGCGCCGAGAATGGCGACCGTCTCGCCCTTGCGCACCGCCAGCTCCAGGCCCTGGAACACCGGCGTGTGCAGCTTGCCTTCCGAGTAAGTCATCGCCAGGCCGTCGCAGCGCAGCACGATGTCGTCGGCGGCGGAGGCTTGCCCGGCGACGGTATGGCCGAGGCCGGCGTGTTGAGGGTTATTCATAGCGCAGCGCCTCCGCCGGCGCCGTGCGCGCGGCGCGCCAGGCGGGATAGATCGTGGCCAGGAAGGCCATCGCCAGCGCCACGCAGGCGATGATGGTCACATCGCTGGTCTGCAGGTCGGTCGGCAAGCCGGTGATGTAATAGACGTCTTCCGGCAACAGCTGCACGCCGAGCACGGTCTCGATGGCCTTGAGGATATGTTCGAGGTTGAGGGTCAGGACGATGCCGCCGACCACGCCGAGCACCGTGCCGATGATCCCGATCAGGGTGCCCTGGACCATGAAGATCCGCATCACGCTCATCGGGGTCAGGCCTAGGGTGCGCTGGATCGCGATGTCGGCCTGCTTGTCGGTGACCAGCATGACCTGCGAGGACACCAGGTTGAACGCGCCCATCGCGATGATCAGCGACAGCAGGATCGCCATCACCGCCTTCTCCATCTTCAGGGCGCGGAACATGTTGGCGTTGTCGTTGCTCCAGTCGCTGACCCGATAGGGGCCACCGAGCGCCACCGCGAGATCGCGGGCGACGTCCCAGGCCTTGTCCATGTCGTGCAGCCTCAGGCGCACGCCGGTAACGCCATCGCCCATGCGCAGCACGCGCTGGATGTCGCGCATGTTGACCACCGCCAGGCCCTTGTCGTACTCGTTGTAGCCGGCCTCGAAGATGCCGCTGACGGTGAATCGCTTGAGCTGCGGCATCGCCCCCATCGGCGTGCTGCGGCCGTCGGCGGTCATCACCACCACGCTGTCGCCGACCTGGGCGCCCATCCACAGCGCCAGTTCCTTGCCGAGGACGATGTTGAAACTGCCCGGGGTCAGCGAGTCCAGCTTGCCTTCGACCATCTTCTCGGCGAGCACCGAGACCTTGCCTTCCTCGGCCGGGTCGACGCCGCGGATGATCGCCGGCTGTTGCCGCGTCGACGACAGCAGCGCTTCCTTTTCGATGTAGGGCGCGGCGCCGGCCACGCGCGGGTCGGCGGTGGCCTTGTCGATCGCCAGCCGCCATTCGGTCAGCGGTTCGCCGTAGGCGCTGACGGTGGCGTGGGCGGCCATCTGCAGCATGCGGTCGCGGATCTCGCGCTGGAACCCGCTCATCACCGCCAGGGTGGTGATCAGCGCGGTCACGCCGAGGGCGATGCCCGCGATCGAAGCCAGGGAAATGAAGGAGATGAAGCCGTTACGGCGTTTGGCGCGCAGATAGCGCAAGCCGATGGCGACGGAGATAGGTTTGAACATCTATGCAGCCGGGACCATGGAGTTGGAAGTTGCTTTCATCGTGGGGCTCTGTCTCTGTGATGCCGGCTGCGAATGGACAAACGGTGCTCTATGGTCTGGTGACTGCCGATTCCCGCCTCGAATCCCGAATCCCGAATCCCGAATCCCCGAATCCCGAGTCCCGAGTCCCGAGTCCCGAGAATCTCGAATCCGCCTCATGGTGCCATCGAACGCACATCGCGCGCAGGGGCTGAGACCGCGACGGCCAGCCGCAGTTCACGGCGGCCGCGGGCGTCCAGCCGGTCCGGCCACCACAGCAGGCGCCGCTCCCGCCCGTCCGGGCCGGTGAAATCGAGCCGGGCCAGCCAGCCGCGCCACTGCAGGCGCAGCCCGGCGATCGGCCATTCGTCGAGGCTGGCGCGCTCGCCGGCGACGATCAGGCGCTGCGGCGGCCGGCGCAGCTCGCGCCACGCCGAATACACGCCCCAGGCCAGGGCCACCGCGGCCAGCGGCCCGGCCACGGCGCGTGGGCACTCGCTGAGCCACAGCGACAACGCCGCAGCCAGCCCCAGCAGGATCAGCGCCGCCGCGAGCAGGCGCGACGGCCGCCACTCAAGGCGGCAAGGCGCGGATCGATTGGACGAGACGGTCGAGTTCGGCATCGCTGGCGGCTTCGTGGCCCATGAACCAGTGCCAGAGCTTATCGTCCTCGGTTTCCAGCAACCGTAGGAAAACCCCGCGCTCGGCGTCGGAAGCCTGCTTCCAGACGCGGTCGAGATAGCGCCCGAACAACTGGTCCAGCTCGCGCATGCCGCGCCGGCAGCGCCAGCGCAACCGGCGCAGTTCGACCTCGTCGCGTTCCTCGCGGCTTTCGCCGGTTTCGCTCATCCCGTCGCTTCCTCGCATCGAACTCAGGGCGCGGCCCGGGCCGGTTTCACGATTTCGCACACGCCGGCCCGGTCGCGCTGGCAATGTGCGTCCAGCTCCTTCGCCAGGGCCGGGTCCTGTTCGAGCGCGAGCTTGACCGACGCGGCGAAATCGGCATCGCCGCTGTCGCCGCCCATGACGCCGCCGAGCTTGTCCTCGATCGAGGTTTCGGCGAACGCTCGATGCGCCTGCAGATGCGCGTCGCCGCCGCGCTCGCGGATGCAATCGAGCGTAGTCGGCGTGCCGAGGGTGTCTCGCACGCACGCCAGCTCGGTCTGTCCGGCCGGGCCGCGGAAGTAGGCCAGGCCTTCGTCGACCTCGGCCTGGCTCGCGCTCTGCGCCAGACGCCTGGAGGCGCCTTCGAGGAAGGGCCCGGCCGGCAAGCTGTCGAACAAACGCTTCATCAGCGCATCGTCGGCCTCGTCCGGCGCTTCGCCGCTGGACGGGGCCTGGCCGAACACCATGCTCAGGCCCTGCTTGAGGATTTCGGCGTACCCCATCGTCTCCAGCAATTGACGCGCATCGGCGACGCGGGCGCCGCCCTGCGTCGCGCCGGCGGCCTTGGCGGTGTCGGCGAAAGCCGGTGCGGCGCAGAATGCGGCGGCGGTCAGCGCGGCCAGCGTGGTGCGGACGAAACGCGCAGCGATCACGCGGGATAAATCGTTCATGAGTTCAGCATTCCGATTGCGAGATGGATCCACAACGCCCACAGCGCGAGCGCGCCGGCGGCGTAGACGAAGAAACGGTGCATGACCCGGTTGTAGCCGCAATGGATCGCGCTGTGGGCGATGCGCAGGACCACGAACGTCCAGGCCAGGGCCAGGGCGACGCCGTCGGCCAGTCCGGCGAGCACGGCCACGACCGCGGCCAGATAAAACAGCACCGGCAGCTCGAACAGGTTGCGGAAATTGTCGGCCGCCGCGCTGTCGGTGAGCCGCGCGGCGGCCTGCGCCGAGGTCGCCACCGCTTGCGGGTGGATGCGGTCGCGGCGCATCTGGCCGATCCGCACCGCGTACATGCGCAGCCACACCGCGCAGGTCAGCGCGACCATCGCCAGCACCGGCAGCAACATCGCCTTCGAGTACATCGCTCACCCCCGGGCGGCGCGGATACGCCGCCTGCGACTGGCTGGACGGCACGACGGCGCCCGAGGCGCCGTCGTGGGTTGGAACCGGGCAATGCGTCCGGGCTTAGACGCGACGCGCCAGCATCAGCTTCTTGATCTCGCCGATCGCCTGCGCCGGGTTCAGGCCCTTCGGGCAGGTGCGGGCGCAGTTCATGATGGTATGGCAGCGGTACAGCTTGAACGGATCTTCCAGATCGTCCAGGCGCGCACCGGTGTCCTCGTCGCGCGAATCGATGATCCAGCGATAGGCCTGCAGCAGGATCGCCGGGCCGAGGTAACGGTCGCCGTTCCACCAGTAACTCGGGCAACTGGTCGAGCAGCACGCACACAGGATGCACTCGTACAGGCCGTCGAGCTTCTTGCGGTCTTCCGGCGACTGCAGGCGCTCGCGGTCCGACGGGGTCGCGCTCTGGGTGCGCAGCCACGGGCGGATCGAGGCGTACTGGGCGTAGAAGTGGGTCAGGTCCGGCACCAGGTCCTTGACCACCGACATGTGCGGCAACGGATAAATCGGCACCTCGGGCTTGTCGCAATCGGTGATCGCGCGGGTGCAGGCCAGGGTGTTGGTGCCGTCGATATTCATCGCGCACGACCCGCAGATGCCTTCGCGGCAGGACCGGCGGAAGGTCAGGGTCGGGTCGATCTCGTTCTTGATCTTGATCAGCGCGTCGAGAACCATCGGGCCGCAGGTCGCGAGGTCCACTTCATAAGTGTCCACGCGCGGGTTGAGGCCGTCGTCGGGGTTCCAGCGGTAGACCTTGAAGGTACGCGGCTGCTTGGCGCCCTGCGTCGGCCAGTGACGGCCCTTCTGGATCTGGGAGTTCTTGGGTAGAGCGAATTCGGCCATGCTGGCGATCTCTCGGCTTGCGGCAGTACTGCGGTGGGTTGCGTGAATGGCGCGCAGCGGAACTGCGCGCCGTAGCGCCGATCAGTACTTGCGTTCCTTGGGCGGGACGTAGGCGACGTCGTCGGTCAAGGTGTAGTTGTGCACCGGACGGTAGTCGATGCTGGTCGTACCCTTCTCGTCGACCCAGCACAGCGTGTGCTTCTGCCACTGCTCATCGTTGCGCGTGGCGAAGTCCTCGCGGGCGTGGGCGCCGCGCGACTCGGTGCGGTTCTCGGCCGAGACGATGGTGGCCAGCGCCTGGCCGAGCAGGTTCGACAGCTCGTAGGTCTCGATCAGGTCCGAGTTCCAGATCAGCGAACGGTCGCTGACCTTGACGTCGGCGAACGAGGCGTGGATCTCGCGCATCTTGCGCACGCCGTCGGCCAGGGTCTCGCCGGTGCGGAACACCGCCGCGTCGGCTTGCATGGTGCGCTGCATCTTGTCGCGGATGACCGCGGTCGGCGTGCTGCCGGTGGCGTTGCGCAGCTTGTCCAGGCGCGCCAGCGCTTCGTCGCAGGCATCGCCGGCCAGGCGGGCGTGGGCGCCGCCGGGGGTGATGGTTTCGGCGCAGCGGTTGGCCACCGCGCGGCCGAATACGACGAGGTCGAGCAGCGAGTTCGAGCCCAGGCGGTTGGCGCCGTGCACCGACACGCAGGCCGCTTCGCCGATCGCGTACAGGCCCGGCACGACCGCATCGGGGTTGCCGTTCTTCAACTGCACGACTTCGCCGTGGTAGTTGGTCGGAATGCCGCCCATGTTGTAGTGCACGGTCGGGATGACCGGAATCGGCTCCTTCTCCACATCGACGTTGGCGAAGATGCGCGCCGACTCGGCGATGCCGGGAAGTTTTTCGTGGATCACTTCGGGGCCGAGGTGGGTCAGGTCGAGCAGGATGTGGTCCTTGTGCTCGCCGACGCCGCGGCCTTCGCGGATCTCGATGGTCATCGAACGGCTGACCATGTCGCGCGGCGCCAGGTCCTTGACGCTCGGCGCATAGCGCTCCATGAAGCGCTCGCCATTCGCGTTGCGCAGGATGCCGCCCTCGCCTCGCACGCCCTCGGTGATCAGGCAGCCGGCGCCGTAGATGCCGGTCGGGTGGAACTGGACGAATTCCATGTCCTGCAGGCCGAGGCCGGCGCGCAGCGCCATGCCGCCGCCGTCGCCGGTGCAGGTGTGGGCCGAGGTCGCCGAAAAATAGGCGCGGCCGTAGCCGCCCGTCGCCAGCACCGTGCCCTGGGCGCGGAACAGATGCAGGGTGCCTTCGGCCATGTCGAGCGCGAGCACGCCGCGGCAGGCGCCGGTCTCGTCCATGATCAGGTCGAGAGCGAAGTATTCGATGAAGAACTGCGCGTCGTGCGCCAGCGACTGCTGGTACAGGGTGTGCAGGATGGCGTGGCCGGTGCGGTCGGCGGCGGCGCAGGTGCGCTGCGCCGGCGGGCCTTCGCCGTACTTGGTGGTCATGCCGCCGAACGGGCGCTGATAGATCTTGCCCTCGTCGGTGCGCGAGAACGGCACGCCCTGGTGCTCGAGCTCGATGATGGCCGGGATGGCCTCCTTGCACATGTACTCGATCGCGTCCTGGTCGCCCAGCCAGTCCGAACCCTTGACGGTGTCGAAGAAGTGGTAGCGCCAGTCGTCCTCGCCCATGTTGCCGAGCGCGGCGGAGATGCCGCCCTGGGCGGCGACGGTGTGCGAGCGGGTCGGGAACACCTTGGTGATGCAGGCGGTCTTCAAGCCCTTCTGGGCCAGGCCGAAGGTGGCGCGCAGACCGGCGCCGCCGGCGCCGACCACGACCATGTCGAACTTGTGTTCTTGAATCTTGTAGGCAGAGGCCACGACTCAGGCTCCCAACGCGATGCGGATGATGGCGAGCACGCTGGCGAGAGCCGCGAGTACGCAAACGAAAACCACCGTGAGCTGGGAAGCGATCGCCAGCCCCGGGGTGTGGACGTAGTCCTCGATGATGATCTGCAGGCCGAGCTTGGCGTGCCAGAACATCGCCACCACGAACGCGCTCAGCAGCACCGCGTTGCAGGGATGCGCGACCGAGGCGCGCACCGCGGCGTAGTCGCCGCCGATCCACGACACGATCAGGCCGAGCAGGTACAGGGTCAGGGCGATCAGGGCGATCGCGGTGACGCGCTGGACCACGAAGTGATGGGTGCCGTCCTTCGCCGAGCCCAGGCCGCGCGCGGTCTTGAGCGGGTTGCGCAGACGCTTGTCGTTCGCGCTCATGCGGCACCTCGCGACATCATGGCGACGATCCAGATCAGCGCCGTCAGCACCAGGCTGCCGATCACGCTGATCCAGCCGTTGCGCACGAAGGTGTCGACCTTGTAGGCGTAGCCCGCGTCCTGGACCAGATGGCGGATGCCGTTGATCAGGTGGTAGGCGAAGGCCCAGGTCCAGCCGAACAGGACCAGAAAGCCGAGCGGCGAGCGGGCGCAGGCGGTGAACCGGGCCCAGGCTTCGGGGCCGGCCGCGAGCGACACCAGCGCCCAGGCGATCAGCAGACCGCCGACGGCTAGGATGATACCGGTGGCCCGGTGCAGGATCGAGGTCACCATCTGTATCTGCCAGCGGTAAACCTGCAGATGCGGTGACAGGGGTCGTTCGCGGTTCGCCATGCGATGGCAATCTCAGCTGGGCGGCGGCGCCGCGTGGCGGGGGAGCGTGTGAGCGCTGCGTGGGGTGGAGGCGTGAGGGGTAGCGGTCGGACGTCGGATCAGAAATCGATGCAGCGGCCGTTCTTTTCCCAGTCGCCGTAACGGGTCGGTTCGGGACCCTCGCGACCACCGTGCTCTTTGCGAGCGTCCTTGGCGGAAGACGAATCGCCTCCCGTATCCGGTACGGGAGTCGCCGGGGTCTCGGACTGGAGGTCCGAAGGTGCTTCCGGGGTGGTTTCGCCTATCATCACAGCGTTAAATATTAATTCCCGGCCCCCATGCCTGACAACCCGCACCCCTTGCACGGACAGGCGTTTACCCTGCCCGGCCAACGCCTGATCACCCTCGAAGGCCGCGACGCAGCAGCCTTTGCGCAGTCTCAGTTCATGAATGACGTGAAGACGCTCGCCGACCGTCATTGGCACTGGAGCGGCTGGCTGACGCCCAAAGGGCGCCTGATTGCGCTATTCGCCCTGCTTCGGCTGTCCGAGCAGCGGGTCTGGCTGCTGGTCCCGGACGCCGACGCCGCGGCGATCGCCGAGGCGCTGAAACGATTCGTATTCCGCAGCAAGGTGGTCATCGCCGTGCGCGAGGACCTGCGCGCCGAAGGCCGCTGGGCCGCGCCGGCGCAGGCGCGCAGCGCGGCGCTGGGCGGCGACGACGACCACGGCCTCGAGCTGGATCTCAGCGGCGACGGCGGCGCGCGCAGCCTGCGCATCCTCGCCACCGCAAGCGCGGCGCCCGAGAACCCGGCCGCGGCCGCCCAGTGGACGCTGGCCGACCTGCGCCACGGCCTGCCGCGCCTGCCGGCCTCGCAGGCCGAGCAATGGACGCCGCAACAGCTCTCGCTGGAACGCCTGCGCGCCTTCAGCGTCAAGAAAGGCTGCTATCCCGGCCAGGAGATCGTCGCCCGCACCCATTTCCTCGGCAAGGCCAAGCGCGGTCTGGCGGCGTTCGCCGCGGCCGCCCCGGTCGAGCCCGGCATGGAAGTGCGCGGCGAAAGCGCGGCGCTCGGCAGCGCAGTCGCCGCGGCCAGCGACGGCGGAACCCATCTGGCCCTGGCGGTGCTGCCGCTGGAACGCCCGGACCAGGCGCTCAGCATCGGCGGACAGGCGGTCGAGGAAGTGCCGCTGCTGGGCGGTTTCGCGCGCTGAAGAAGTTGCGCTACCGATAGTCGGAGCGGCGCAGGCCGCGATCGCGGGGTTGCAGGCGGCGGCGCCGGCATTACAGAGGTTCGCGGTCGCGGCTTGCGCCGCTCCTGCCCCATGGGCCTGGCTTGCGCTCGCGCTACAACCCGCCTTCGCCGGTGGTCGACATCCACACCGAGCGCCCGACTTCGTTGCGCTCGGCTTTCCAGTGCGCCTGCCAAGCCTGGAACATCAGCACGTTCCACAGGTGCGTATGCCAGCGGCGTTCGCCGGCCTGGAACTGCCGCCACAGGCCGCCGACCAGGTCGGCGTCCAGATAGCCTTCCTCGCGCAGGCGCTGCGGGTCGAGCAAGGCCGCCGCCCATTCGCGCAGGTCGCCGCGCAACCACTGGGTCACCGGCGCGCCGAAGCCGCGCTTGCCGCGGTCGACCATGGCGTCGGGCAGGTAGCGCTTGAGCACGCGCTTGAGCAGGTACTTGCTGCCGCCGTCGCCGCGCTTGAACTGCAGCGGCAAGGACCAGGCGAATTCGGCGACGTGGGTGTCGAGCAACGGCGCGCGCGCTTCCAGGCCGACCGCCATGCTGGCGCGGTCGACCTTGCACAGCAGGTCGTCGGGCAGATACACGCTGTAGTCGGCCAGCATCATCGCGTCGGCTGGCGTACCCAGGCCGCCCAGCGGCTCGGCGAGGTCGTACATCGTCGCCGGCAGCTTCGACCCGGGCACCGCGGCCTGCGGGAAACGCCAGCGCACGATGCGGTTGCGGTAGACATCGCCGATGCCCTGCGCGCCCATCTCGGCGGCGAACGCGGCGAAACCGCCGGCGCGCGAGGCCTCGCCATGGCCGCTCGCGGACTTGGCCAGCCAGCGCCGCAACGGCGCCGGCACGCGCCGCTGCAGGCGCAGGTTGCGCAAGGCGCGCTCGTAGCGCGTGTAGCCGAAGAACAATTCGTCGCCACCGTCGCCCGACAGCGCCACGGTGACCTGGCTGCGCGCCAGCGCGCAGACCAGCGCGGTCGGCACCTGCGAGGCGTCGGCGAAGGGTTCGTCGAACATCGCCGGCAGCCGCGGTACCACCGCCAGCGCATCGGCGCCGCTGACATAAAGCTCGGTATGCGCGGTGCCCAGGTGACGCGCGACTTCGAGCGCGAGCGGCGCCTCGTCGTGGTGCGAGCCCTGAAAGCCGATGGTGAAGCTCTGCACCGGCTTCGCGCTCAGCGCCTGCATCAGCGAGGTCACTACCGACGAGTCGGTGCCGCCGGACAGGAACACGCCGACCGGCACGTCGGCGACCATGCGCAGGCCGACCGCGTCGCGCAGCAGCTCGTCCAGCCGTTCCTCGGCGGCGTCGATGTCGCCGTCGAACGGATGGCGGATGGCCGCGGCCATGCGCTCGCGCGCATGCCAGTACCGGTGCTGGTCGCGGTTGGGATCGTGCGCGGCGGGGCCGCGCGCGACCGCGGCCGCGTCGAAACGCAGCAAGGTGCCCGGCATCAGCTTGAAGGTGCCGGTGTGGATCGCGTACGGCGCCGGCACGTAGTCGTAGCGCAGCAACAGCGCCAGCGCGTTGCGGTCGACGCCGTTGTCGAATTGCGGGTGTCGCCACAGGGCCTTGAGTTCGGAACCGAACACCAGGCTGTCGCCGGCCCAGCCGTAGTACAGCGGCTTCTTGCCGACCCGGTCGCGGGCCAGCCACAGCGCCCGTTCGCGGCGATCCCACAGAGCGATCGCGAACATGCCGTTGCAGCGCGCCACCGCGTGTTCGACGCCCCACTCCACCACCGCGGCCAACAACACCTCGGTGTCGGAGTGCCCGCGGAAGGCATGGCCGCGCTCGAGCAATTCCTCGCGTAGGGCGGCGAAGTTGTAGACCTCGCCGTTGTAGGCGACCACGTAACGGCCGTCGGCCGAAGCCATCGGCTGATGGCCCAGCGGCGACAGGTCCAGGATGCTCAACCGGCTATGAGCCAGGGCGATGCCGTGCGCGGCGTCGGCCCAGACGCCGTCGTCGTCGGGACCGCGGTGACGCAAGGCCTCGCCCATCGCGCCGGCCAGTTCGAGCAGATGCTCGTGGCCGATATCGGTGCGCGGACACAGCAGGCCGGCCAGTCCGCACATGGCCGTCAGCCCTTCGCGAGCGCGTCGGCGGCGCGGACGATGTCGTCTTCGCCGGGGATCACCAGGAAGGCCGCGCCGGCCAGCGGCGTGTAGGTGTCGACGCCGACCACGCGCTGCAACGGCACGCCGCCGAAACCGGCCTCGGCCAGGGCGGTGATCACACCCTCGCCGACGCCGGCGCTGCGCCGGCCTTCGTCGACGACGATGATGCGCCTGGCGCCGCGCGCCTGTTCGGCGATGTAGGCATCGTTGAGCGGCACCAGCCAGCGCAGGTCGATCACCCGCGCCTTCCAGCCGTGCTGCTTCTCGATCTCGCGAGCCGCGCGCAGGCTCATCGGCACGCCGTTGCCGTAGCTGAAGATCACCAGGTCGTCGCCCCCGCTGCCGTCCTGCGGCGCATACACGCGACCTTCGCCGAGAATCATCGCCTCGTCGGGCTTGGGATACGAAGTCAGCCAGGCGCCGTCGCCGGCTTCGTACAAATCCTTGGTCATGTACAGCGCGATCGGCTCCAGGAACACCGAAACGCGGCCGTCGACCTTGGCCAGCGCGGTCAGGGTGCGCAGCATGGTCGCGGCGTCGTCGCCGCGCGAGGCGCAACCGACCACCAGGCCGGGGATGTCGCGCAAGGCGGTGATCGAGTTGTCGTTGTGGAAATGCCCGCCGAAGCCGCGCTGGTAGCCCAGGCCTGCGATGCGCACCACCATCGGGTTGCGGTACTGGTTGTTGCTGAAGAACTGCAGCGAGGCCGCCTCGCCGCGGATCTGGTCGCAGGCGTTGTGGAAATACGCCAGGTACTGGATCTCCGGGATCGGCATCAGGCCGACGTTGGCGAAGCCCTGGGCCATGCCGAGGATCATGGTCTCGTCGAGCAGGGTGTTGAACACGCGGCGCGGGCCGAACGCCTTCTGCAAGCCCTTGGTGACGGTGTAGACGCCGCCCTTCTGCGCCACGTCCTCGCCGAACAGCAGCGTTTCCGGATACTTGGCGAACAAGTCGTGCAGGGCGTTGTTGATCTGGATCGCCAGATGGCGCGGCGGCTGTTGTTCGGGCAGCTTGGCCTCGCTGCCGAATACCTGCAGGCGCCGCTCGTCGAAATCGGCGCGCTTGGCTTCCCGCTGCACCGCTTCGGGCGAGTACGGCGCCAGCGGCGCTATCACCTCGTCGAGGCGGTCGAGCTTGGGCCGGCGGTCGGCTTCCTCGGCGGCGGCGAAGCACTGCTTGCGGGTCGCCTCGTACAGGTCGAGCACGTCCTGCTTCGACATCAGCCCCGACTCGAGCGCGATCGCCGCCGAGCGCAGCAGCGGGTCGCTGGCTTCGACCGCGCACAATTCCTCGAACGACCGCCATTCGATCTCGAAGTCGGTGCCGGCGTGGCCCATGATCCGGGTCGTGCGCAGGTGCAGGAAGGTCGGACGGCGGCTGCGGCGGCAATGTTCGACCGCGCGTTGCACGTCGGCGTAACCGCTGGCCAGGTCGAGGCCGTCGGCGGCGAAATAATCCAGGCCGTCCATGTTGCGGAAACGGTTGGCGATCCAGCCGCCCGGGGTCTTGACCGAAATGCCGATGCCGTTGTCTTCGCAGACGAACAACACCGGCGCCGGCAGCTTCTGGTAGGCGGTCCAGGCGGCGGCGTTGAATGCGGTCTGCGCAGTGGCGTGGTTGGCCGAGGCATCGCCGAACGAGCAGATGGCGATGCTGTCGTCGGGGATCGGCAAGGCGTGGCCGAGGCGGCGGCCGGTTTCGATCGCGACCGCGGTGCCGAGCGCCTTGGGCAGGTGCGAGGCGATGGTCGAGGTCTGCGGCAGCACCCACAAGGGCTTGCTGCCCCAGACTTTATGCCGGCCGCCCGAGGCCGGGTCGTCCTTGCTGGCGGCGAAACTCAGCGCCGAATCCATCACCGGGTCCATGCCGGGCAGCTTGCGGAACCGCTCGGCCATGAAGCCGCCGCTGCGGTAATGCAGGAACGCCGGATCGGTGTGGCGGGTCAGCCGCGCGACCATCGCATTGCCTTCGTGGCCGCTGGATCCGATGGTGTAGAAGACCTTGTTCTGCACGCGCAGCACGCGCGCCATCAGGTCGAGGTGGCGGCTGATCAGCTGCGACTCGAACAACTCGCGGAAGCCGCGCGCGTCGAGCGCGCTGCCCGGCAGGACCGCCTCGTCCGGCGCCGGCCGCGCATCGGCGCGCCCGTCCCACTGTTTGACGAACTCGACGAAATTGGCGTCGCAGATTTCGGCCCGGTTGAGGCCCTTCATGCGTGCCGGGATCGGGCTCGGCACCGCGTTGAAGTTCGGCATGTGGTTGAAGATCGAAGACTGCAGTTGCGCTGACATCGAACACTCCGCCGCCCGTCGCCGGGCCGGCTCATCAAGGAAGAATCAGGCCGGACCCGTCATGGCGTCTGCGCGATGCGCTGCGCCGCCTGCGGGTCGGGATCGGGCAAGGCGACGAAGCCCGGCGTCGCGCGCACCCGCGCGCGCCAGGCATTGATCGCCGGATACGGCGCCAGCTCGATGCCGCCGTGGCCGGCGACGTCGGTGTAGGCGAACAAGGCGATGTCGGCGATGCCGTAGGCCGGGCCGCTGAACCAATCGTACGACAGCAGGTGCCGCTCCATCACCGCCAACGCGCGATGGCCGCGTTCGCGCAGCGACGGCAGCTCGGCGCGCCGCGGCGAATCCAGTGGGGTCCAGCCGGCGATGAAACGGGCCACGGCGATGCAGGGCTCGTGGCTGTACTGCTCGAAGTTCATCCAGCTCAGCGCCTGCGCGCGTTGCCAGCGGTCGCTCGGCAGGAACGGGCTGCCGTCGGCGAGGTAGTACAGGATCGCGTTGGATTCGCTCAGCGTGCGGCCGTCGTCGAACTCGACGACCGGCACCTTGGCGTTGGGATTGAGAGCGAGGAATTGCGGCGTATGGGTTTCGCCGCGGCTGCTGTCGACTTCGACCCAGGCGTAAGGTTCGCCGAGCTGTTCGAGCAACAGGCGCAGTTTATGGCAATTGCCCGAGGGCGAAAAACCGTGAACGGTGATCACGCGACGGTTCCCGAGCGGCGGCGCGCCCGCCATTCCTCGCGGGTCTGGCCCCAGACTTCCACTTCCATGTCGGCCGGCGCCGGCAGGCGATCCTGGCGCAGGTAACGCGAGCCGAGCTTGGCGGCCACGGCCTTGGACGGCGCGTTGTCGGCGTCGATGGTGTGGATGACCTCGTTCCAGCCGAGATGCTCGAACGCCCAGTCGGTCGCCGCGGCGGCGCCCTCGGTGCCATAGCCCTTGCCGCCTTCGCTCTCGACGATGCCCCAGCCCACTTCGGTGCCCGGCCAGCCCTCCGGCTGCCAGGGGCCGAGGCGGCCGACCCAGCGCCCGGAGCTTTTTTCGTAGACCGAGAAGAACCCGTAGCCGAGCGCGGCCCAGGAACCGATCACCGACATCAGGCCGCGCCAGGCGACCGACCGCGGCTGCGGCCCGCCGATGTAGCGCAGGTAGTCGCCGGCATCCATGAAAGAAGCCCAGGCGTCGAAATCGTCCAGGCGCGGCGGGCGCAGGATCAGGCGCGGCGTTTCCAGTTCGATGTCGGGAATCGTCATCACGGCTCGGTTCTCCCCTTGCGCCAGCTTCGCCATGTCGTAGCCCCTCGCCGCTTATGAGAGAGGGGTTGGATGAGGGGCGCGATCCGGCTGCGTCGGCTGCGTCGGCTGCGTGCAAGGCCGCCGGACCGCATGCGCCTCATCCGGCCCTTCGGGCCACCTCCCCCCGCGTGCGGGAGAAGTAAAGTACCGCCAGCTCCCGGGAAACGGAGCGAACACTCAGAACGCGCTGATCCCGGTCAACTCGCGGCCGACCACCAGCTGGTGCACGGTCTCGGTGCCTTCATAGGTGATCACCGACTCCAGGTTCAGCGCATGACGGATCGCCGCGTGCTCGGTGGTGATGCCGGCGCCGCCGAGCAGGTCGCGGCATTCGCGCGCGATGTCGATGGCCATGCGGCAGTTGTTCCACTTCGCCAGGCTGACCTGGGTCGGCTGCATGTTGCCGGCGTCCTTGAGCCGGCCGAGCTGCACGACCAGCAACTGCGCCATGGTGATACGGCGCGCCATCTCGGCCATCTTGATCTGCGCCGACTGGGTCGCCGCGACCGGACGCTCGAACAGGATGCGTTCCTTGGTGTAGCCCAGCACTTCGTCGAGGCAGGCGATGGCCGCGCCGATCGGGCCCCAGGTGATGCCGTAGCGCGCCTGGGTCAGGCAGCCCAGCGGCCCCTTCAGGCCTTTGACGTTGGGCAGTCGGTTGGCCTCGGGCACGCGCACGTTGTCGAAGAACAGCGACGAGGTCACCGACGCGCGCAGGCTCATCTTGTGCTTGATTTCCTGGGCGGCGAAACCGGGCATGCCCTTCTCGACCACGAAGCCCTGGATGCCGTCGTCGGTCTGCGCCCAGACGATGGCGATGTCGGCCAGGTTGCCGTTGGTGATCCACATCTTGGAACCGTTGAGGACCCAGTCGCCGCCGTCGCGCTTGGCGTTGGTCTTCATGTTGGCCGGGTCGGAACCGCCGTGCGGCTCGGTCAGGCCGAAGCAACCGATGATCTCGCCGCGGGCCATGCCCGGCAGCCAGCGCTGGCGCTGTTCTTCGGTGCCGTAGGCGAAGATCGGGTACATGCACAGCGAGGACTGCACGCTGACGAAACTGCGGATGCCGCTGTCGCCGCGCTCGAGTTCCTGGCAGATCAGGCCGTAGCTGACCGCATTGAGGCCGGCGCAACCGTACTGCTCCGGCAGGGACGAGCCGAGCAGGCCGAGCGCGGCGATTTCCGGCACCAGTTCCTTCGGGAAGCGGCCCTGGTCGAAGGCATCGCCGATGATCGGGATCACGCGCTCATCGGTGAAACGGGCCACGGTGTCCTGGACGGCGCGCTCCTCGTCGCTGAGCAAGGAACGGACGTCGTAGAGATCGTAGGGATTCAGGGCCATGGCGCGCTTGGGAGACCTCTAGGACAGAAAGACGGCCATTGTAATGGCCCCTCGCGGCGCGGGTAAGGCCGAAAACCCGCGGATTCGCCCAGTTGCCGCTATCCGGGGAATTCTTGCGCAGGCCCGTGCGGCAGCGGGCGGGTTTCTCGCCGGCATCCGCGGCTCGCTAGGGAAACGCGCGCGAGAGTCAGGCTTGTCCGTTGCTGCAGGCGTGGCAGCGTCCCCGCCCGGCTCCGAGCGAGCGCGACGGCCTGCCCTGCTCGCGGCCGAGCCGCTTAAAAAAAACGGGGCCGGAAGATCCGGCCCCGTTCGGGTGTCGCCTGGTTTGCCGGACTCAGCCGCGGCTCGGCGCGCTGGCCGATGCGGTCTGGGTCACGACCTGGCCGTCGATGACCGGCAGGCGCTGGGTCGGGCGCTCGTCCATGCGGATGGTCTGCTCCTGGCCCTGGTAGCGGTAGGTCACGTCGTAGCCGACGACCTTGTCTTCGCTGCCCAGCGCGATGCGGCTGCCCGGCTTGCTCTCGGTGCGCATGGTGCCGGTGGTGCCGTCCGGGTTGCGGTAGGTCACGTTGTAGGCGACCACGCGCGAGGACTGCGACTTGTCCGACACGGTGTGGCACTGGCGCTCGGTGCGGTTCACCACGCGGCCGCCGACATGGTTGCGGTCCACCCGGTTGCCGATGAAGCCGCCGGCCACGGCGCCGGCCGCGGTCGCGGCCTTCTTGCCGTTGCCGCCGCCGACCTGGTTGCCGAGCAGGCCGCCGATGACCGCGCCGGCGACGGTGCCGCCGACGTTGCCGTCGCGCTCGGCCAGCCGCTCCTGCACGACCACGTCTTCGCAGACTTCGCGCGGGGTCGAGGTGGTGTTGGTCTCGCGGACCGGATCGGTGCCGATCACGGTCGCGTACAGCTTCTGCTTCTCGTTGATCGGGTCGACCTTGACCACGTCGGCGTAGTCGACCTGCGGCGAGGTGTTGATCGCGCCGTTGGCGGCGATGTCGCCGACCGTGCCGGCCGGCGCAAGTTCGGCGCCCGCGACCGGAGCCAACCCGGCCTGGCCGGCCGCGCCGTTGCCTCGGAAGCTCTGGAACGCCGCGACGGCAACGCCGCCGACCAGCAGCGCCGCAATCGCTACAGCTATCATGTTCTTGTTCATTTGGTGTCTCCGGGGCGCGGTGAGCAATTAGGTGAGGTGCGGACGGCCGGTAAACGCTGGCGGCCGTTGGGGGGATGGCGCCATTCCACCACTTGAAAGCTGAACCGGTGCCTATTGATTTTCGCCAATCTGTCCTGGGTATGAATCGTCGCGCGGCCCCGTGCTAGCGTGTTTGCAACCCGCGTCACAACTCGACCGAACATGGCCAATCCTCTGCTCGCTCCCCTGATGGGCTTTCTCGGACGCCTGAGCTATCCGCGTCTGTTCGTGGTCACCGCGGCGCTGTTCCTGGTCGACCTGGTGATCCCCGACTTCGTCCCGTTCGCCGACGAAATCCTGCTCGGCCTCGGCACCCTGCTGCTGGCGAACTGGAAGAACCGCAAGGCGCCGGCGACCATCGAGCCGCCCTCGCCGCCCAAGCGCTGAGCGCATGCCCGCCCTGGTCGACAGCCACTGCCATCTCGACGCGGCCGAGTTCGATTCCGACCGCGATGAGGTCATCGCGCGCGCGCGCCGGGCCGGCATCGCCCGTCAGCTCGTACCGGCGATCGACGCCGCCGGTTGGCCGAAGTTGCGCGAAGTCTGCGCGAGCGCGCCCGGCCTGTACCCGGCCTACGGCCTGCACCCGATGTACCTGTCCTCGCACCGACCCGAGCATCTGCACGAGCTGCGCGACTGGATCGACCGCGAACGGCCGCTCGCGGTCGGGGAATGCGGGCTGGATTATTTCGTCGACGGGCTCGATCGAGACGAGCAGTCGCGCTATTTCGAAGGCCAGCTGAAACTCGCGCGCGAGTACGACCTGCCGGTGATCGTGCACGCGCGCCATGCGGTCGAGGCCGCCATCGCCGCGTTCCGCCGCATCGGCGGCCTGCGCGGCGTGGTCCACAGTTATTCCGGCAGCGAAGAACAGGCCGGGCAGTTGTGGAAGGCCGGTTTCCTGCTCGGGCTCGGCGGGCCGGTCACCTACGACCGCGCCAAGCGCCTGCGGCGCATCGTCGCGGCGATGCCGATCGAGCAGTTGCTGCTCGAAACCGATGCGCCCGACCAGCCGGATGCGGCGATCCGCGGCCAACGCAACGAACCGGCGCGGTTGGCCGGCATTGCCGAGACCATCGCCGAACTGCGCGGAATATCGCTGGACGAACTCGCCGCCGCGACCAGCCGCAATGCCGAGCGGCTGTTCAAGCTGCCGCCTGCATCGGGTGTCGCTTCCGGGTAGGAGCGGCGCAAGCCGCGACCGCGCCGACCCAACGGCGGCGCAACCACGGCTGCCGATCGATTCGATACCAGCTATCGCCCCGGGTCGAAGCCCGCGGTCGCCGCTTGCGCCCCTATCCCAAGGCGGGGCTGCGGCTCAGGCCGCCTGCGCCTTGGGCTTGAGCAGGATCTCCAGCGCGCGGCCGACCGCGGCGAAGGCGAACACGCCGGTGATGTGGGTAGCCGCGCCGAGCCCGGCGCCGCAGTCCAGCTTCAGGGCGGCGTCGCCGGCGAGCTTCGGCCGCAGGCCGCAGACGCTGCCGTCGGGCTGCGGGTATTTGACGTTCTCCAGCGAATAGATCGCCGAGACGCTGAAATAGCGGCCGGGGTTCTTCGGGAAGTTGAACTCGCCACGCAGCTTCTTGCGGATCAGCGCCAGCATCGCATCGTGCTCGGTGCGCGACAGGTCGCGCACCCGCACCAGGGTCGGATCGGTGCGGCCGCCGGCCGAGCCGACCACGATCACCGGCAGCTTGCGGCGCCTGCACCAGGCGATCAGTTCGACCTTGCTGCGGAAACTGTCGCAGGCGTCGAGGACCAGGTCGAAACCGCGGTCCAGCAGCTCGTCCAGGTTCGACGGGGTCAGGAAGCTCTGCACCGGGTCGACCTCGATGGCCGGATTGATTGCCCGGCAACGCTCGGCCATGGCCTCGACCTTGGCGCGGCCGTACTGGCCTTCCAGGGCCGGCAACTGACGGTTGGTGTTGGATACGCACAGGTCGTCGGCGTCGATCAGGGTCAGGTGGCCGATGCCGGTGCGCGCCAGCGCCTCCACCGCCCAGGAGCCGACGCCGCCCATGCCGACCACGGCGATGCGGCATTCGCGGAAGCGCGCGACCGAGCCGTGGCCGTACAAGCGGTCGATGCCGGCAAAGCGTTCTTGCCAGAGGGAGTCGGAGGTTGGCGGGGTCATGCGCATATTGTAAGGGCGGCGGCGCGGCTTTCCGGCGCGGCCGCTGGGACACTGCGGCGCGGCAGCGGCGCCCCGCCGAAACCGAGCGCCCGCCCAGCTTGCTCCGCCCGCCCGCTCCCGCCTCGGGCAATGTGCCTCTGACCGGCCTGGAAGGCTTGGCCTCCTGGGGATTTCGAGCGCGCCTGCACTGGCCTGGACCTCACGTTCGCGCGTGCTATCGTGCCTCGACATTGGAACGAGGCCAGGCAATGAGCGATACCCAGCCCACCACCGCCGACGCAAAGCGCAAAGGCAATGGTTCGAAGTACCTGTTTCTGTTCTTGATCGGCCTGGTCGGCGGCGTCGTCGCCACGGTGATGGCGGTACGCGCACTGGACCAGCGCAAGGACCATTTTCCCGACAGCGTCATGCAAGTACAGCAATGGCATCTGGGCCAGCTCAAAGGCAAGGCCGAACAGAACCGTTGCGGAGCCACCGACACGATCCCGCATCTGAAGGCCCTGCGCACCATGGCCGACGATCTCGAACCGGCCTTCCCCGACCTCAAGGACGACGGCCGCTTCGGCCAGCACGCGAGCAAAATGCGCGCAGCGCTCGACGGCGCGCTGACCAGCCCGCCGCTCAACTGCGCCGGCGTCAGCGCCGTTTCGGAACAGATCGGCGAAGCCTGCAAAGCCTGCCATCAGGAGTTCCGCGGCTGAGTGCCTGCGCTTCCCCGCCGCGAGCTGAACGCGGTGGGGAAGAAGTCGGAGACAGGGTCAAAAATTGAACACGTGTTCACGTGACTGCGCATAGCTTGGCGATGCGTGGCAACTGTCCGCCACTCGCCCCTAAGCGCAGGAGCCTCGAATGAACACCAATAACATCCGATTGCTGGGTCTGGCCGCGGCCGCTTCGCTGGCGCTTGCCGGCTGTGCGACGTCTCCGGGCTACGGCGGAGGCTACGGCAACAGCTACCCGCCGCCGTCGCAACCGAGCTACGGCAATCAGCAAAACAATTGTTACGACTGCGGTGTGGTGACCCGTATCGAACAGACCTCCGCGACGAGCACGGCCCCGCGCGCGACCGGTGCGATCCTGGGCGGCTTGGTCGGCGCCGTCGCCGGCCGCGAGATCGCCGACGATCACACCGACAGCAAGGGCCGCCGCAACACCGCGACCGTCGCCGGTGCCGCCGCCGGCGCCCTCGCCGGCAACGCCATCCAGAACCGCGTCGGCGCGCCGAGCTATAACGTCTATGTGCGCATGAACGACGGCCGCACCGTGGTGGTCAGCCAGAAGGACCTCGGCGGCATTCGCGAGAACACCTACGTCCGCGTCGCCAACGGTCGCGCCTACGTTCGTTGATCGACCGTTGTACCGCGGCGGCCCGTCGTAATCGGGCACCGCGATCGAACGCGGATCGGGCGGCATCGCCCCCGCCTCGCGATGTAACAATGTAACGATAGGCAGCGAAAAAAACGGCCCGCATCGCGGGCCGTTTTTTTGCGCGCGCGCCGCGCTTCGCGTTCACGACCCGCATCACGATTAGGCGCGGAACTGGCGCACTTATCGCGCGTTGCACGATCTTGCCTTCGGTTAGGGTTTTCCAGTCCGCCACCGGACCCCGCCCATCGCAACATCAGGAGATCGTGGAATGAAACTTCGCTTCGTGCATCTGGTTTCCGCGAGTGCCGTGCTTACCGGCGCCATTGCAGCCGCCGTCGCCGCACCCGGCGCGGCACAGAACAATCCGCTGCGCGTCGGCATGATCGCCGTCTCCGGCGCCGCCGACGATTTCCTCGGCTCGGTCGAGATCAGCATCACCAACACCAGCCGCAAGGCCGTACGCCTGCCGAAGTGGCAGTTGCCGTCGGACCAGTTCGACGCCAAGCTGTTCAACATCAGCTACAACGGCCGGCCGGTCGCCTACGAGGGCGCGATGGTCAAGCGCGGCCTGCCGCAGGCCGAGGATTTCGCGATCCTGCAGCCGGGCCAGACCTACCGCCGGGTGATCGATCTGTCGGCTGGTTACGACCTGTCGCAGACCGGCCGATACGTGGTCAGCTTCAACGCGCCGCTGCAGCACGCCTCGACCTCCGACCGGGTGATGCTGCACCAGCCCAACGGCTTGCCGATGAGCGCGCAGAGCGCGCCGCTGAGCCTGTGGGTCGACGGTCTCGACCAACTGGGCGGCAGCAGGGCCTCGCCGTCGGCGAAGAAACCGCCGGTCGGCCCGAGCGCGGTAGTCAACGGCGTCAACTACGTCGGCTGCACCACCTCGCGCACGAGTTCGGCCGGTCAGGCGGTCAACGCCGCGCGCAATTACGCCGAGAACGCCAAGGGCTATCTCAATGCCGGCACCGTCGGCCCGCGCTACACCACCTGGTTCGGCGCCTACACCTCCACCCGCTACAGCACCGCGCGCTCGCACTTCGCTGCGATCGATTCGGCGATCGACCAGAGCAACGGGCAGATCACCATCAACTGCGGCTGCAACAGCAGCGCCTATGCCTACGTCTATCCGAACCAGCCGTACCAGATCTATGTCTGCAATGCGTTCTGGAACGCGCCGCTGACCGGTACCGACTCCAAGGCCGGCACCTTGATCCACGAGATGAGCCACTTCACCGTCGTCGCCGGCACCGACGATCACGCCTATGGCCAGAGCGCAGCGAAGAGCCTCGCCAACAGCAACCCGAGCGCCGCGCTCGACAACGCCGACAATCACGAGTACTTCGCCGAAAACACCCCGTTCCAGAACTGAGTCGCGCCGCCGCGCGGCGATGCACCCTCGAGCTCCGGACGGCCCGCTACGGCGGGCCGTTCGCGTTGGATGCCACGGCCGATGCGAAATCCGCCCGTGCTCGACCCCACTCGCCGGACTCGTGCGTTCGATCATCGCGAGCCTTCCGCGGGATGCGGATCGAACGCGCCAGGACGGCGTGAGGCGGCGACCGGGAGACGAGGCTCGGCCGCCGTGCGGGGCTCCTTCCGCGGAGGTACGGAAGCGCGGCGACGTGGGCGATGCAAGCGCCGTCCGCGGGCAACAACGGCAGGGACGCGGACGGCACGACAGCCGTCGGGTTGCCGGGGGCTTAGTGCCCCCGGCGTTTTTCGCTGGTGCGCTCATGCGCAATGACCGGCGACGCGGTGGCGGCGACCATGCCGCAGCCTCGCCGAGTGCATTCAATCGATACAAATCGAAACCGGCGCAGGTGGCAGGGACGTGTCGCCGGAAGCCTCGCCGGCCCGCGCGGCCGGTTCCACGAAACCCGAGCCGGCGCGACTGTTGCGATCGGTCCCGAGCGCGGCGGTCAATATGCGGAACTGTGACGAAAATCAAGAAAAACACAGCAAAAAGCCCGGCCGGAGCCGGGCTTTTCTGAGGCTGTGCGCTGCGATGAAGACCGCAGCAACTGTCGGTGCGAGCTTTACAGCGGTTCGACCGCGTCGGCCTGCAGGCCCTTCTGGCCCTGGACGACGGTGAAGGAGACCTTCTGGCCTTCCTTCAGGCTCTTGAAGCCCTGGGATTGGATCGCGCGGAAATGCACGAAGACATCTTCGCCGTTCTCACGGCTGATGAAGCCAAAACCCTTGGCATCGTTGAACCACTTGACGGTTCCCGTTTCTTTGCCGGACATCGCTACTCTCTCCCTGGAACGTGAGTTGTTAACACGACCTTCGTCGCGTGCTGGTTGCAAGGAGGAAGCGAGGTGCAACGATGTAGCGGATCGGTGGATCTACCGCATCGGGGCCACGATTCACGGTGACCCTTGGCAAACGCAGCGACCGCAACGTACCCCGACATGGGCCAAAATGCAAACAGCCCGGACAGCCTGTCCGGACAAGGGATTCGGCATGAATTTGGATACGTTTTATTACATTTTGGCCGGGGTGCTGGTGGTCGTCGGAATGGTCGGAACGGTGCTTCCCGCCCTGCCCGGCCTGCCCCTGGTTTTCGCCGGGATGGTGCTGGCTTCCTGGGTATCCGGGTTCGAGAAAGTCGGCTGGGTGGTGCTGGTCATCCTCGGCCTGCTGACGGTGCTGTCGATGGGCGTGGATTTCGCGGCCACCGCGATGGGGGCCAAACGGGTCGGGGCGAGCAAGCTGGCGATCGTCGGCTCGATCATCGGCACCTTCGCCGGCTTGGCCTTCGGCCTGGTCGGCGTGTTCATCGGCCCCTTCGTCGGCGCCCTGGCCGGCGAGTTGATCCACACCCGCCAGCTCAGCCAGGCGACCAAGGTCGGCGTCGGCACCTGGGTCGGCATCGTCGCCGGCACCGTGCTCAAGCTGGGCCTGGCCTTCGCCATGGTCGGACTGTTCGCCTTCGCCTGGTTCTTCTGATGCAACCTCGTTAGCGTGAACCGCGCCGCAGCCCGTGCTGCGGCGCGGTTCACGCCTTGTTCGCATCCGGATGCAAGACTGCACCGGTTTTGTCGTTCGCGATCCCTACACGTGAGTGTCGCCATGTCCCTGCAACGCAGTCTGATCTCCGTCGCGCTGGCCAGCGCCCCCATGCTCGCCTGCGCCCAGAGCGCGCCGCAGGCGGCCACCCCGGAAGCCTGCGTGGCGATCACCAGCAACGCCGATCGCCTGGCCTGTTACGACGCCGCGCTCGGCCGTGCCGCCGACGGCGCACGCCAGGCCGACATCGCGGCCAAGGAAGCCAAGGCGATCCAGCAGAACCTCGAGGTCGGCGACGAGATCGCCGGCGAAGCCAGGCCCACAGTCGGCGAACGGGCCAAGCGCGCGCTGTCGGGCAGCGTCTTCAGCCACGACGACCCGCTCGACAGCGCCATTGCCAACGCCGGCAAGGGCGGCCTGCTCGACAGCCGCTGGGAGCTGGCCAAGGACTCCAAGCTCGGCGTGTTCAACTTCCGCGCCTACAAGCCGGTGTATCTGCTGCCGGTGTTCTGGAACGACGACCCGAATACGCTGCCGTCGTCGCCGAATCCGCGCAACACCGTGACCGAGCCGCAGTCGCTCAAGGACATCGAAGCCAAGTTCCAGATCAGTTTCAAGACCAAGGCGGTCGAGAACTTGTTCGGCGACAACGGCGATGTGTGGATGGGCTACACCCAAAGCTCGCGCTGGCAGGTCTACAACGGCGAGGACTCGCGCCCCTTCCGCGAAACCAACTACGAGCCGGAAGTGCTGCTGGTGTTCCGCAACAACTACCGCATCGGCGGCTGGAACGGGCGCATGGCGGCGATCGGCATCAATCACCAGTCCAACGGCCGCACCGATCCGTTCTCGCGCAGCTGGAACCGGGTCATCGCCAACGTCGGCCTGGACCGCGAAAACTGGGCGGTGATGCTGCGGCCGTGGTGGCGCCTGTCGGACGGCAACGACGACGACAATCCGGACATCGAGGATTACATCGGCCGCGGCGACCTCACCGTGGTGCATCGCCGCGGCGGCCACGAGTTCTCGCTGATGGCGCGCCACTCGATGCGCGGCGGCGACCGCTCGCACGGCGCGCTGCAATTCGACTGGGGCTTCCCGATCCACAACCAGTTGCGCGGCCATCTGCAGATCTTCGACGGCTACGGCGAGAGCATGATCGACTACAACCATCGCGCGACCTACATCGGCCTGGGCGTGTCGTTGCTGGAGTGGTATTGAGTTCGTAGCGGCCGCCGCGACCGCGCCGTGCCGGTCTTGCGGCGCATCATCAAGCGGATGCAGAGCCTCCACTGAAGGAGCGACGTCAGTCGCGCCCAAGGCACGCGCAGAAGCGCCAAGGCCGCTGTCGTCTATCGGAACGGCGTGTTATCGCCAGGGTAGGAGCGGCGCAAGCCGCGACCGCGTCGCCTCCGGTCGCGGCGCTTCTTGCCGCAGGGCGGTGAAGCAATATCAGTAGCAGAGCTTCCGCCCCCTAAAGGGTGCGGGTAACTTTCTTATGTCCAAAGCAATAAAAGAAAGTCACCAAAGAAGTGCTTCTCCTTGCAAGGGCACCAGCCCGGGCGATCGAAGCCGACGCCGGGATGCTCCAGACAGGCCATCCCTGGCTTGCTTGCGCACGACCCGCTTCCCTGCGAGCCGCCCTACGGGTTTTCTGTTGACCGGCAAGGCGCAGAGCAGATCAAAATCACGGCCACGGCAACGGCCACGGCAACGGCAACGGCGACCCGCTGGCGCATGAGCGAACTGCGACGGCGTATAACCTGGCTCGCGGCCGGGCTGCGTTAGTCTGTAGGGATCGACGGAGAACCCCGATGAAGATGCGGCGCATTCTTTCGCTCGACGGCGGAGGCATACGCGGCTTGGTGAGCTGCCACTGGCTCGACGGCGTCGAGCGGGCGCTGGCCCAGTCCGGAAAGCCCGGCCTGGTCGAGAGTTTCGACCTGATCGCCGGCAGTTCGACCGGCGCGCTCGTCGCCTGCGGCCTGGCCCACGGGCTGAGCCCGGCGACCCTGGCCGAGCTGTATCGCGACCAGCGCCACCTGATCTTTCCAGGCATGGCCGGGCGCCTGTGGTCGCGCACCGGGCGGATGTTCTATGCCGGCCTGTCGGCGCCGCGCTACGACGGCGTCGGCCTGGAAAAAGTGCTCAGGAAGGTGTTCGGCAAGGCCACTCTCGGCCAGCTCCAGGCGCGGGTGCTGGTCACGAGCTACGACACGATCTCGCGCACGCCGGTGATCTTCAAGAGTTTCGATGCGGCCCATCGCGACCTGCCGGTGTGGGAAGTCTGCCGTGCCTCGTCGGCCGCGCCGACCTATTTCCCGGCCCATCCGATGAAGATCCAGGGCCGGGCCTGCGCCCTGATCGACGGCGGCGTGGTCGCCAACAACCCGACCGCATGCGCCATCGCCGAAGCCATGCGCAAGGACGCCCAGGTCGACAACAGCCGCGACCTGGTGGTGCTGTCGGTCGGCACCGGCGAGCGCACCCGCAGCATCGACCTGCACTCGGCGCGCGAATGGGGCGCGCTGGAATGGGCAGTGCCGATCATCGACGTGCTGTTCGACGGCAACACCGACTCGGTCGACTACATCGCCAGGCAACTGGTCGGCGATGGCTATTACCGCATGCAGACCGAACTGCTGGTCGGCCTGGACGACCTCGACGACACCAGCGCGACCAACCTTTCCGCACTGGCGATCTTGTCGAGCGAATACCTGACCCGTCCGGCGACTAAGAAGATGTTGGCGCAGTTGGTGAAGCGGCTTTGAGATGGCCACGGCTCCGTGTAGGAGCGACGTAAGTCGCGACCGCGGGACGCGCATAGATAACGGGGCGATCGTCGTTTATCGAGGCGACGGGCCTTCGCCAGGGTAGGAGCGGCGCGAGCCGCGACCGCGGAACGCGCAGAAGGACCAAGGCCGACGCCGTTCATTGAAGCCGCGCGCCTTCGCCAGGGGTAGGAGCGGCGCAAGCCGCGACAGCGCTGCAGCGGTCTTGCGGCGTATCGCTCATCGAACGAGATCAAGATCAATATCAAGATCAAACCCAAAGCTTCCGCCACTAAAGCGGCGGGTTACTTTCTTTTGTCTAAAGCAACAAAAGAAAGGTAACCAAAGAAAAATGCTTTGTTTTGAATCACAGGCCCGCGCGATCGATGCCGACGCAGGGATGCTCCAGACAGGCCATCCATGGCCTGCTTGCGCACGGCCCGCATCCCTGCGGGCCGCCCTCCGGGTCTACTCTTGGCCGGCAAAGCGGCAAACCAAAATCACGGCAGCGGCAGACGATTCGAGTCTGCTCTTGGGTAGGAGCGGCGCAAGCCGCGACCACGCAAACCCGAATGCCCGCGCCGGCAACCGTAGATTCGCGGTCGCGGCTTGCGCGCTCCTACAGGGGTTGGCGGCGTCGCAACCGATCTCGTGTTCTGACCCTGGCCGTGGCTTTGGCTGTGCGCCGTCTCGCACTAGCGAAGGCAGCAGAAGACCCGGCGGGCGGCGCGCAGGGATGCGCGCCGTTTTTCATCGGGACAGGGATGTCCCGTATGAAAAAGCCCTGCGCATGCACCGCTCGTGCGGGCCCTTGATTCAAAACAAAGCAACTTCTTTGGTTACCTTTCTTTTGTTGCTTTAGACAAAAGAAAGTAACCCGCCGCTTTAGTGGCGGAAGCTTTGGGTTTGATCTTGATCTTCCACGAAGAATCCGCCGCAAGACCGTCACAACGATGTCGCGGCTCGCGCCGTTCCTACCCCAGCGAAAGCACGTCGCTTCTATTAATAACGTCAGCCCTGCGTCCTCTGCGCACCCGCTGTCGCGACTCACGTCGCTCCTACAGGGGTTGGCGGCGTCGCAACCGATCTCGTGTTCTGACCCTGGCCGTGGCTTTGGCTGTGCGCCGTCTCGCACTAGCGAAGGCAGCAGAAGACCCGGCGGGCGGCGCGCAGGGATGCGCGCCGTTTTTCATCGGGACAGGGAGGTCCCGTATGAAAAATCACCGCATCGGCATCGCTCGTGCGGGCCCTTGATTCAAAACAAAGCCACTTCTTTGGTTACCTTTCTTTTGTTGCTTTAGACAAAAGAAAGTAACCCGCCGCTTTAGTGGCGGAAGCTTTGGGTTTGATCTTGATCTTGATCTTCCACGAAGAATCCGCCGCAAGACCGTCACAACGATGTCGCGGCTCGCGCCGCTCCTACCCTGCAACAGATCAACACTTCGATCGACGACGCAGGTATTGCGGATTTTGCGCGTCCCGCGGTCGCGACTCACGTCGCTCTTACACAGGCAAAAGCGCTCCATCTGTCAGATCGAGACGTCGCAAGGCCGTCGCGGCGATGTCGCGGCTTGCGCCGCTCCTACAGGGTGCCTGCGCGGCCGTATGCTCGGGAAACGCGTGTGAAAGAGACAGACCCGACAACGCCCGGCACCAGGCCGGGCGTTGCGTGGATACACGAAAGTCGCGGCTCGCCAAGGCCAAAACGAAGAAGGCGAAAACGAACCCCAGGCTTACTCCACCACCACCGGAATCTTGCCGATCCGCGCCTGCCATTCCTTCGGCCCGGTCCTGTGCACCGACTCGCCGGCCGAATCGACCGCGACCGTCACCGGCATGTCCTGCACGGTGAACTCGTAGATCGCTTCCATGCCGAGATCGGCGAAGCCGACCACGCGCGAGGCCTTGATCGCCTTCGACACCAGGTACGCCGCGCCGCCGACCGCCATCAGATACACCGAGCGGTGCTTCTTGATCGACTCGATCGCGACCGGGCCGCGCTCGGCCTTGCCGACCATGCCGAGCAGGCCGGTCTGCGCGAGCACCTGTTCGGTGAACTTGTCCATGCGCGTGGCGGTGGTCGGGCCGGCCGGGCCGACGACTTCGTCGCGCACCGGATCGACCGGGCCCACGTAATAGATGAAGCGGCCGTTGAAATCGACCGGCAGCGCCTCGCCCTTGTTGAGCATGTCGACCATGCGCTTGTGCGCGGCGTCGCGGCCGGTCAGCAGCTTGCCGTTGAGCAGCAGCACTTCGCCGGGCTTCCAGCTGGCGACCTCGTCGGCGGTGACCGTGTCGAGATCGACGCGGCGGCCCTTGGAGGAGTCGTAGGTCAGCTTCGGCCAGTCTTCCAGCGAGGGCGGATCGAGTGCGACCGGGCCGCTGCCGTCGAGGGTGAAATGCGCATGGCGGGTGGCCGCGCAGTTCGGGATCATCGCCACCGGCAAGTTGGCGGCATGGGTCGGGTAGTCCTTGACCTTGATATCGAGCACCGTGGTCAGGCCGCCGAGCCCCTGTGCGCCGATGCCTAGCGCGTTGACCTTCTCGTACAGTTCCAGGCGCAGCTCTTCGGCGCGATTGCTTGCGCCGCGCGCCTGCAGGTCGGTGATGTCGATCGGCTCCATCAGCGCTTCCTTGGCCAACAGCATCGCCTTCTCGGCGGTGCCGCCGATGCCGATACCGAGCATGCCCGGCGGACACCAGCCCGCGCCCATGGTCGGCACGGTCTTGAGCACCCAGTCGACAATCGAGTCGGAGGGGTTGAGCATGGCGAACTTGGACTTGGCCTCGGAACCGCCGCCCTTGGCGGCGACGATCACCTCGACGGTATTGCCCGGCACGACCTTGACGTTGACCACCGCCGGGGTGTTGTCCTTGGTGTTGCTGCGCTTGCCGGCTGGGTCGGCGAGCACGCTCGCGCGCAGCTTGTTGTCGGGGTGGTTGTAGGCGCGGCGCACGCCCTCGTTGACCATGTCCTCCACGCCCATGGTCGCACCGTCCCAGCGCACGTCCATGCCGATTTCGAGGAACACCGTGACGATGCCGGTGTCCTGGCAGATGGGCCGGTGGCCTTCGGCGCACATGCGCGAGTTGATCAGGATCTGCGCGATCGCGTCCTTGGCCGCGGTGCTTTCCTCGCGCTCGTAGGCGGCGGCGAGGTTCTTGATGTAGTCGACCGGGTGGTAGTAGCTGATGTACTGAAGCGCATCGGCGACGGACTGGATCAGGTCGTCCTGGTGGATGACGACGGGTCCGCTCGCGGCGGAAACGGCATGGGACTGGGAGGCGGTCACGGCGGGCGTAGGCTGGCGGTGGGGACCGCCATTCTACCTGTCCGGCCCGGTCGGGGCCTTGCGCCGGCCGCGAGCCCCGCAGGCTGGGCCGGGCGCCAGGGACACGGCTAAGCTGGCCGCTGTCCCGGCCGCTGCCCTGGTCGCTCGTGCCTTATTCGTCCCCGCAAACCTCGCCGGAGCCGCAAGCGCCGGCCGGCCTTGATCCAGCCCGGTCCAACCCCGCCATGCTGATCGTCGGCCTGGTGCTGACCGCTTTCGGCGGCGTCGGCCCGCTGCTGCTGGTGCCGCGGTTCGAGCCGATGTTCGCGATCTTCAGCATGGACCTGGCGTGGCTCACGCTGGCTTTCATCGACTATCCCTGGGCGTTGTGTCCGTTGCCGCTGCTGGTGGCGGCGCTGTGGATGCTGCGGCCGAAGCGGCGCCGGGATCTGGCCGCGTTGCTGTTCGGCGGCATCGCCGGCATCGGTGCGGGGGCGCTGACGATGGCCGCGATGTACCTGCCGATCTTCAGATTGGGACAGGCGCTTTGAGCGACACGGCGCAAAGCTGCACGGGCGGATCGGCCGCGCCCTTCGCTGAAACCGATGCCGCTTCGGGCAAGATGGCCCTTCCGCTTTCGCAATCCCGGAACTACCCACCCATGATCACCTGCTATCTGCGCTACGTCGTCGACCCTTACCAACTGGCCGAGTTCGAGCATTACGGCAAGCTCTGGATCGCCCTGGTCGAGAAATTCGGCGGCCGGCACCACGGCTATTTCATGCCGTCCGAAGGCAGCAACAACATCGCCCTGGCGATGTTCTCGTTCCCGAGCCTGGCCGCGTACGAGGACTACCGCAGGCGCTCCTTCGACGATCCCGACTGCCAGGCCGCCTTCGCCTATGCGCAGGAGAAGCGTTTCATCCTCAGCTACGAGCGCAGCTTCTTCCGCCCGGTGTTCAAACCCGACTGAGCCTCCGCCGAACGGGTCGCCGCGGCTCGATCGGCGACCGGGCCACCACCCTGCGAGCCGGTTCTTGGGCACAATCGCCGCATGAGCACATCCAGTGACGCGAGCCCGTCGGCCCGGCAACCGAAAGCCGACGGCGGCAAGCCCAGCCTGCGCGAGCGCTTCGATGCCTTGCGCAACCTGCGCCCCTTCCTCAGGCAGATCTGGGCGACCAGCCCGGCGCTGACCCTGATCACCCTGGGCCTGCGCCTGGTCCGCGCATTGTTGCCGGTGCTGACCCTGTACGTCGGCAAGCTGATCATCGACGAGGCGGTGCGCCTGGTCGCCACCGACCCGGGCTTCGAATCGCTGTCCTCGGCCTGGGCCGGCGGCCAGTTGGACACCTTGTTGGCCCTGCTCGCGCTCGAGTTCGGCCTGGCGATCGGTTCCGACCTGCTCGGGCGCATCGTCGCCTACGGCGATGCGCTGCTGTCGGAACTGTTCACCAACGCCACCAGCGTGCGCCTGATGGAGCACGCCGCGACCCTCGATCTCGAAGACTTCGAAGACCCCGACCTGCAGGACAAGCTCGACCGCGCGCGCCGCCAGACCATGGGCCGCATGAACCTGATGAGCCAGCTGTTCGGCCAGGTCCAGGACAGCATCACCGTGGTCAGTTTCGCGATCGGCCTGCTGGTCTACGCACCTTGGTTGATCCTGTTGCTTGCAGTGGCGCTGATCCCGGCCTTCATCGGCGAGGCACACTTCAACGCCCTGGGTTACTCGCTCAATTTCGCCTGGACCCCGGAACGGCGCCAGCTCGAATACGTCCGCCAGATGGGCGCCAGCGTCGAGACCGCCAAGGAAGTGAAGATCTTCAATCTTCACCGCTTCCTGATCGCGAAGTATCGCGAGCTGGCCGACAAGTTCTTCAAGGCCAACCGTGCCCTCGCCCGCCGCCGCGCCCTGTGGGGCACGGTGCTGGCCGGGCTCGGCACCCTGGGTTACTACATCGCCTACGGCTATATCGCCTGGCGCACGGTGCGCGGCGATTTCAGCATCGGCGACCTGACCTTCCTCGCCGGCAGCTTCCTGCGCCTGCGCCAGTTGCTGGAAGGATTGCTGATCGGCTTCTCGCAAGTCGCCGGCCAGGCCTTGTACCTGGAAGACCTGTTCTCGTTCTTCGAGATCCAGCCGGAGATCGTCTCGCCGGCCGACCCGCTCGCGGTACCGAAACCGATCCGCCAAGGCTTCGTGTTCGAAAACGTCGGCTTTCGCTATCCCGACGCCGAGCACTGGGCCTTGCGCGGGCTCGACTTCGAACTGCGCGCCGGCGAAGTGTTGGCTCTGGTCGGCGAGAACGGCGCCGGCAAGACCACCCTGGTCAAGCTGCTTGCGCGCCTCTACGACCCCGACGAAGGCCGCATCCTGCTCGACGGTCGCGACCTGCGCGACTACGACCTCGACGAGCTACGCGCCAACACCGGGGTGATCTTCCAGGACTTCGTCCGTTATCACCTGACCGCCGGCGAGAACATCAGCGTCGGCCAGATCGATGCCATGGGCGACGCCGCGCGCATCCGCGAAGCGGCCCGGCGCGGCATGGCCGACGAAGTCATCGAAAACTTGCCGCGCGGCTACGACCAGTTGATCGGCCGCCGCTTCAAGACCGGCGTCGACCTGTCCGGCGGGCAATGGCAGAAGATCGCGATCGCACGCGCCTACATGCGCGATGCGCAGGTGATGATCCTCGACGAGCCGACCGCGGCCCTCGATGCGCGCTCGGAGTTCGAAGTCTTCCAGCGCTTCAAGGAATTGTCGGCCGACAAGACCGCGGTGCTGATCTCGCACCGCTTCTCGAGCGTGCGCATGGCCGATCGCATCCTGGTGCTGGCCGAAGGCCGCGTGGAAGCCAGCGGCACTCACGTCGAGCTGCTCGCCCAGGGCGGGCGCTACGCCGAGCTGTTCGAGCTGCAGGCCGCCGGCTACCGTTGAGCGCGCGGCGACGCCCGGCCGCGGCGGCTCGGGCGGAACTGTTCGCACGCCTCGTTGTCCCAGCGCCGGGCGGCGGCTATGGTGGGCGCGCCGTCGCCGAGCGGCCTCCGTTCGCGACCTCACCCGCTCGCTACCCACCGAACCAGGAGCGCACATGATCCCGATTCTTCATCGCAGCGTCCTTTCCCTCGCCCTGTTGCTGAGCCTGGCGGCCTGCCAGCGCGACCAGGCCGCCGAGGCCGCGACCGCCCGGGCGGCGCCGGCGCAACAAGCCACGCACCAGGTCAAGAGCGAACTCGGCGAGGTGCGCGTCACCGAGATCGCCTCGGGCTTCGAACATCCCTGGGCGGTCGCGTTGTTGCCCGACGGCGGTTTCCTGGTCACCGAACGTCCCGGCCGCCTGCGGCATGTCGCTGCCAACGGGGCGATTTCGGCGCCGATCTCCGGCGTACCCGCGGTCTGGGCCGAGGGCCAGGGCGGTCTGCTCGATGTCGTGCTGTCGCCCGACTTCGCCAGCAGCAAGCGCATCTACCTCAGCTACGCCGAGCCGGGCGACAACGGCAGCGCCGGCACCGCGGTGGCCTCGGCGACGCTGGGCGACGCGGCCCTGGCCGACGTCAAGGTGATCTACCAACAGCAGCCCAAGCTCGTCGGTCCGAATCATTTCGGCTCGCGCCTGGCCTTCGACAACCAGGGGCATATCTTCATCACCCAGGGCGAGCGCCAGCAGCGCATGGCCTCGCAGGAACTCGACAAACTGCAGGGCAAGCTGGTGCGCCTGAACCTCGACGGCAGCGTGCCCGAGGACAACCCCTTCGTCGGCCGACAGGATGCGCGCCCGGAAATCTGGAGCTATGGCCATCGCAACATGCAGTCGCTCGCCGTCGACCCGCGCACCGGCACCGTCTGGGAGGCCGAACACGGCCCGCGCGGCGGCGACGAGATCAATCTGCCGCAGCCCGGCAAGAACTACGGCTGGCCGTTGATCACCCACGGCATCGACTACAGCGGCCTGAAGATTTCCGAAGCCCAGGGCAAGGAAAAACCCGGCCTGGAATCGCCCTATCACGTCTGGGAAAAATCCCCGGCCCTGTCCGGCATGGCCTTCTATACCGGCCAGCCCGGCTCGGCCTGGAACGACAGCCTGTTCCTCGGCGCCCTCGCCGACGGCAGCCTGATCCGGCTGAGCCTGGACGGCGACAAGATCGTCAAGGAAGAGCGACTGCTCAAGGAACTGGACTGGCGCATCCGCGACGTGCGGGTGTCGGCGGACGGAAAGGTGTATGTGCTGACCGACGAGAACGAGGGCAAGTTGCTGAGGTTGGAGCCGCCGGGCAAGAAGTGATGATTGAGGTTGGGGTTGGCGGTTGTGGCTGATGACTGACGGTTGGCGTTATTGCCGTTGCCGTTGCCCTTGCCGTGATTTTGTCCTGCTTCGATTTGTGGTTTTGCTTTGCCGCTTTGCCGGTAAACAGAAGACCCGGAGGGCGGCCCGCACGGATGCGGGCCGTGCGCAAGCAGGCCATGGATGGCCTGTCTGGAGCATCCCTGCGTCGGCTTCGATCGTGCGGGCTTGTGCCCTTGCAAGGAGAAGCACTTTTCTTTGGTGACTTTCTTTTGTTGCTTTGGACAAAAGAAAGTTACCCGCCGCTTTAGTGGCGGAAGCTTTGGGTTTGATTTTGATCTGCAGTGGCGGATCGAGGCGCCGCCAGACCGCCGCAGCTATGTCGCGGCTCGCGCCGCTCCTACCCTGACGAGCTGCCGACGGCATCGGCGCAAGATTGAGGGGTCGCGGTCGCGACTTACGTCGCTCCTACAGGGGCGTTTTCGCGGCATGCATTGGCTGGCTTGGCCTTTGTAGGAGCGACGTAAGTCGCGACCCCGGGGCGCGCAGAGACGACCGGCCGCCGCCGCTCGCTGAGGCGGTGCGCTTCCGCCAGGGTAGGAGCGGCGCAAGCCGCGACCGTTATGTCTCGATCTTGCGTCGTCTTCGGAGGCGCCCTGTAGGAGCGACGTAAGTCGCGACCGCGGGACGCGCGGAGACGACCGGGCCGCCGCCGTTCGCCGAAACGGCGCGCTTCCGCCAGGGTAGGAGCGGCGTAAGCCGCGACATCGCTGTGGCGGTTTTATGACGTCCCTCTCTCGTCTGAGATCAACATCAAGATCAAACCCAAAGCTTCCGCCACTAAAGCGGCGGGTTACTTTCTTTTGTCATAAGCAACAAAAGAAAGGTACCCAAAGAAAAATGCTTCTCTTTGAATCACAGGCCCGCACGAGCGGTGCCTCCGCAGGGATTTTTCATACGAGACATCCCTGTCCCGATGAAAAACGGCCCGCATCCCTGCGGGCCGCCCTCCGGGTCTGCGATTGCCTTCGCAAGGTCGCAACGACGCACAGCAACAACAACACAACATCTTTACGGCAACCGCAACGGTAGCCAAAGACGAAGGCTAAGCGGCAGCTCCGCCGCTTCCGTCAACGACACCCTCGACTCATCCCACAAAAAAAACCGCCCCCTTTCTCAAGGGGCGGTTTTTGATTGCCAAGAGCCGAAGCCCTACGACTCAGGACTTCTGTTTCGCCCTCGCGAACGCATCCGCCAGGGCGCCGCCCATCGGTGCGGCGGCCTTCGGGGCGAACGAGCCGCCGCGTGCCGGTGGGGCGTCGCGACGGCCGCCGCGCGGGTCGTTGCCGCGGCCGCCGTTGCGGTCTCCGCGTTCGCTGCGTTCGGCGCCCGCGCCCGGCGGACGCGGCGCCGGAACGGCGTCGTCGAGGCGTCGGGTCAGGGCGATGCGCTTGCGCGGGATGTCGACTTCGAGCACCCGCACCTTGACCACGTCGCCGGCCTTGACCACTTCGCGCGGGTCCTTGACGTACTTGTCCGACAGGGCCGAGATGTGGATCAAGCCGTCCTGATGCACGCCGATATCGACGAAGGCGCCGAACGCGGCGACGTTGCTGATCACGCCTTCGAGGATCATGCCGACCTGCAGGTCCTTGAGGTCCTCGACGCCGTCGGCGAAACGCGCGGCCTTGAACTCGGGACGCGGGTCGCGGCCGGGCTTTTCCATTTCCTTGAGGATGTCGCGCACGGTCGGCACGCCGAACTTCTCGTCGGTGAACGCTTCGGGTTTCAGGCTGCGTACGAACTGCGGGTCGGCGAGCAACTGCTTCACCTCGCGCCCGCACTGCTGGACGATGCGTTCGACCACCGGATAGGCCTCCGGGTGCACCGAGGAAGCGTCGAGCGGCTGTTCGCCGCCGACGATGCGCAGGAAGCCGGCGCATTGCTCGAAGGTCTTCTCGCCCAGGCGCGGCACCTTGAGCAGGGCCTTGCGCGAGGCGAACGGGCCGTTCTCGTCGCGGTGGCGGACGATGTTCTCGGCGACCGTGCTCGACAGGCCCGACACCCGCGCCAGCAGCGCCGCGGAGGCGGTGTTGACGTACACGCCGACCGCATTGACGCAGTCCTCGACGCGGGCGTCGAGCGCTCGCGCCAGGCGATACTGGTCGACATCGTGCTGATATTGGCCCACGCCGATCGCCTTGGGTTCGATCTTGACCAGTTCGGCCAGCGGGTCCTGCAGGCGCCGTGCGATCGAGACCGCGCCGCGGATGCTGACGTCGAGGTCGGGGAACTCCTTGGAAGCGAATTCGGAGGCCGAGTACACCGAGGCGCCGGCCTCGCTGACCACGGCCTTGGTCAGTTTGGCTTCCGGCAGGAGCTTGATCAGGTCGGCGGCGAGCTTGTCGGTCTCGCGCGAGGCGGTGCCGTTGCCGATGGCGATCAGTTCGACCCCGTGCTTGAGGCACAGCGCGCGCAACGTGTGCAGGGACTGGTCCCACTGCTTGCGCGGCTCGTGAGGGTAGATGGTGTCGTGGGCGACGAACTTGCCGGTCGCGTCGACCACCGCGACCTTGACCCCGGTGCGCAGGCCCGGGTCGAGACCGAGCACCGCACGCGGGCCGGCCGGCGCGGCCAGCAACAAGTCCTTGAGGTTGTCGCCGAACACGTCGATCGCCTCGGCCTCGGCCTTTTCGCGGGCCTGCCCGAACAGGTCGAGCAGCAGGTGCAGGTGCAGCTTGGCGCGCCAGGTCAGACGGCAGGCGTCGAGCAACCAGCGGTCGGCGGCGCGGCCCTGGTCGGAGATGCCGGCATTGAGCGCGACCCGGCCTTCGGCGTAAGCATGGCCGGTCTCGGGATCGGCGCCGGGCTCGAGTTCGAGGAACAGCACTTCTTCGCGGCGGGCGCGGAACAGCGCCAGCAGGCGGTGCGAGGGAATCTTCGCCAGCGATTCGGCGTGGTCGAAGTAGTCGCGGTACTTCGCGCCCTCGGCCTCCTTGCCTTCGGCGACGCGGGCGCGGATCACCCCGACCTCGGTCAGCCAGCCGCGCAGTTCGCCGACCAGCCTGGCGTCTTCGCCCCAGCGTTCCATCAGGATCGCGCGCGCGCCGTCGAGCGCGGCCTTGACGTCGGCGACCTGTTTTTCCTCGCTGACGAAACCGGCGGCGAAGACCTCCGGGCTCAGGGTCGGGTCGGCCAGCAGGCCGTCGGCGAGCGGCTCCAGGCCGGCCTCGCGGGCGATCTGCGCCTTGGTCCGACGCTTGGGCTTGTACGGCAGGTACAGGTCCTCCAGGCGCGCCTTGCTGTCGGCCGCCTCGATGTCGCCGCGCAACTCATCGGTCAGCTTGCCCTGCTCGGCGATGCTTTCGAGCACCGCGGCGCGGCGGTCTTCGAGCTCGCGCAGATAGCGCAGACGCGATTCGAGATCGCGCAGCTGGATGTCGTCGAGACCGCCGGTCACTTCCTTACGGTAGCGGGCGATGAAGGGAACGGTCGCGCCTTCGTCGAGCAAGGCGATGGCGGACAGGGCCTGGGCGGTCTGGGCGCCGATCTCGGCGGCGATGAGTTGGGCGATCTTGTTGGCGATCGGCGCGGACTGCGTGTTCTTGTCTTGCATCGTTTCCAGTCGTTTAGCCCCGCTGACGGGGGACCGGGCGATTGTCGCAATGCCGGCGTGAACGCGAAACCCATTGACAGGGCAGGGTTTTTCGGGACGGGCGGACGGGAGCGAGCGGTCAGCAGAGCCGTCGCCGGTCGCGGTGCCGCTCTCGCTCACTCCTCGCTCCTCTCCATTCGCTCCTCTCCATTCGCTCCTCTCCATTCACTCCTCTCCACTCATTCCCGCCTTTAAGAACCGTTCTCATCGCTCGGGTACAATGAGCGCCCCGCTACACCCGAAACGATCCTCGCATGTCCTCCGCTTTTGGCACCGAGACGGTGCTGGACGTCCGTCACTGGACGGACGACTACTTCAGCTTCACCACCACCCGCGACGACGGTTTCCGCTTCGAGAACGGCCAGTTCGTGATGATCGGGCTGCAGGTCGAACAGGCGGATGGCTCGCACAAGCCGCTGCTGCGCGCCTATTCGATCGCCAGCGCGAACTGGGAAGAGCAGCTCGAGTTCTTCAGCATCAAGGTGCCGAACGGCCCGCTGACCTCGCGCCTGAAGTCGATCCAGCCCGGCGACAGCGTGCTGATCGGGCGCAAGCCCACCGGCACCCTGCTGATCCACGACCTGCACCCGGGCCGCAACCTGTACCTGCTCGGCACCGGCACCGGCCTGGCGCCGTGGCTGTCGGTGATCAAGGACCCCGAGACCTACGAGCGCTTCGACAAGGTCGTGCTCTGCCACGGCGTGCGCAACGAGAAAGACCTGGCCTACCGCGACTACATCGTCAACGAACTGCCGCACCACGAGTTCCTCGGCGAGCAGATCGCCGCCAAGCTCAAGTACTGCCCGGCGGTGACCCGCGAGCCGTTCGAGTACGCCGGCCGCGACCAGCGCGGCCGCCTCACCGAGATGATGGAAAGCGGGCGGATGATGGACCTGCTCGGGATCGAGCCGCTCGACCCCGAGCACGACCGTGCGATGATCTGCGGCAGCCCGCAGGTGCTGGCCGATTTCCGCGGCGTGCTCGACCAGCGCGGCTTCATCGCCTCGCCGCGCATCGGCACGCCGGGCCAGTACGTTTTCGAGCGCGCTTTCGTCGAGAAGTAAGCCGGCCCGGCCGGCCTGGGGCCGCGATATCCTGCATGAGCAGCGACGCCGTTGCGTGGGCGCGATCGCGGCTTGGGCCGCTTCTACCCCGGCTGCTCCTACCCCGGCCGCTCCTACCCCGGCTGCTGCTACCCCGGCCGCGCCGACTCAGGCCGCGCGCCGCTCCTGGCGCAGCGCGCCGCGATAGCGCCGGCTGCAGGGGATGCGGGTGCCGTCGCTCATGGTGATGCGCGCATCGCCGCTTTCGAGCGGCTCGATCTCGCCGACGCAATCCAGGTTGACCATATAGCTGCGGTGCACGCGCACGAAGCGGGCGGGATCGAGCTGGGTCTCGATGCTGGCCATGGTGGTGCGCAACGGATAGTCGCGGCCGCGCAGGTGCAGGTTGACGTAGTTGGACGAGGCCTGCAGCCATTCGACCTCGGCCGCGGCGATCAAAAATTCCTTGCCGAGCTTGCGCACCAGGAAGCGCTCCGGCCGTTCCGGCGCGGCCGGTTCCGGCGCGTCGTCGGCGACCGTCAGCACGCTGGCCTCGCCCTGCCAGCGCCGCATCAGCAGGCGATAGGCCTCGATCCACAGGACCATATAGGCGTAGGAGCGCAGGTCCTTGAGGTATTCGTAGAGGTACTCGGTCGCCCAGGGGCTGAAGTCGTAGCTTTCGCCCAGGCCGGCGTACACCGCCTTGCGGATCGCGACCATGCCGGTCACGTGCGCGACCGACCAGGCCACGCTGCCGAGCAGGTGCAGCGACAGGGCGCGGCGCCAGGTATCGACATGGAACGGGACCTGGCGCGTGTACCAAACCAGCGCCGGCACCAGCGCCAGCGCGACCAGGCAACTGCTGCCCTCCCACACCGGCGGCGCCCAGGCCGGGATGTCGAGGCCGGCCCGGCGGATGTCCATCAGGGTGGTCAGGCTGCCGGCGACCGCGTTGACCGCGAACAGGATCACCCAGCCCAGGATCTCGACGGTGCGGCGCCAGGGTTGATAACGGTCCCAGGCGCTCGGCGGGACCGCCGGATGGGCCGGGTGGATGGCGGTGGCGCTCGCGTCGGCCGCATGGATCGGGGAAACGTGGTGGCTCATGCGCGCATTCTCGCCCGGCGGCCGTCGGACGCGACGACCGGTCGTCCCCCGGGACCGCGATTCGTCCCCGCGGACCGCCACCGGTCACCCCGCCGTCGCCGGCGAGCGCCGGTCGCCACAGGCTGTGGGCTCCGCCACTGCCGTGACCGCCCATGCCACGCCGATACGACATCGACGCCCTGCGCGCCCTCGCCTTCGCCCTGCTGATCCTCTACCACTGGGGCATGCTCTACGTCGCCGACTGGGGCTGGCACCTCAAGAGCCCGCATCTGTCGGAGGCGCTGCAGCTGCCGATGCTGTTCGTGAACCGCTGGCGCATGGACCTGATCTTCCTGATCTCCGGCCTGTCGGTGCACTTCCTGCTGCGCGACAGCTCGCTCGGCCGCTTCCTGCTCCAGCGCAGCTGGCGCCTGCTGCTGCCGCTGACCTTCGGCTGCCTGGCGATCGTGCCGATCCAGCCGTATGCGCAGGGCGTGGCGAACGGCCTGGTCGAGCCGGGCTTCATCGACTTCCTGTTGCGCTATTACCGCTTCCAGCCCTGGCCGGCCGGCGCCTTCGACGGCTGGGAGTACGGCTTCACCTGGAACCACCTGTGGTACCTGGCCTATCTGTGGGTCTACACCCTGGTGTTCGCCGCGGTGTTGCCGCTGTTCCGCAACCGCACCGGCCGCCGCGCCCACGCCGCGCTGGCGGGGCTGCGCGGCTGGATGCTGATGGTGCTGCCGGCGCTGCCGCTGGCGCTCGGCTCGATCCTGCTGCAGCCGCATTTCGAGGAAACCGGCGACCTGATCCACGACTGGTACCGCCACGCGATCTATTTCAGCGTGTTCCTCTACGGCTATTGGCTCGGCAACGAGGCCGGCCTGTGGCGGGAATTGCTGCGCCTGCGCCGCCGCAGCCTGGGCTGGGCGTTGGCGCTGTTCGCGGCCTATCTGGCGATGATCCGGCTGTTGCCCGAGGAGGTGCCCGACGGCGTGCAATACACGATCTGGATCGTGCGCAGCCTGTACATCTGGACCGCGATCTGCGCGATCCTGGGCTGGTCGCACCATCTGCTCAACCGCCCGTTCCGCTGGCTGCCCTGGGCCACCGAGGCGGTCTACCCCTGGTACGTGCTGCATCAGAGCCTGATCGTACTGATCGCGTATTGGGTGCTGCCGTTGAAGCTGGGCGCCGCGGCCGAGCCGGCCGTCGTCCTGCTTGGCACGGTGCTCGGTTGCTGGGCGTTGCACGGAGCGATCCGGCGGGTACCCTGGCTGCGGCCCTGTTTCGGCCTGAAGGCCAAGCGCAGTGGCGACCGGCCGCAGCTGGCGGCATCGAGCAACGTCGCGCCGCGGCAGTCGGCGGAAGCCACGTGATCGCCGATAGCTGAGAGGGCGCGACAGCTTCGGGGTAGGAGCGGCGCAAGCCGCGACCGCGCAGCTTCGGCCGCCGGCGCGCTAGCGGCTCGCGCCGCTCCTACCCGGTGAAGTGCTTGCTTCAGCCCAGCGCTTTCTCGATGTCGGCGGCGATCGATTCGGGCTTGTCGGTCGGCGCATAACGCTTGATCACCCTGCCATCGCGGCCGACCAGGAACTTGGTGAAGTTCCACTTGATCGCGTCGATGCCGAGAAAGCCGCCCTTCTCGTCCTTGAGCCACTTCCACAGCGGATGCGCCTGGTCGCCGTTGACGTCGATCTTGGCGTACATCGGGAAGCTCACCTCGTAGGTCAGCGAGCAGAATTCCTTGATCTCGGCCTCGTCGCCGGGCTCTTGGTGGCCGAATTGGTCGCAGGGGAAGCCCAGTACTTCGAAACCGCGCGCGGCATAGTCGCGCTCGAGTTTTTCCAGACCGGTGTATTGCGGAGTGAAACCGCACTTCGAGGCGACGTTGACGATCAGCAGCACTTTGCCGCGATAGCGATCGAGCGACTGGTTCTGCCCGTCGATGTCGACGGCGGAGAAATCGTAGGCGGTGGTCATCGCGGGGACTCCCTGGGGACTGGATGCACCATAACGCTTCGCGGTGGCGGTGTCTGGGGGCTGGATGCGGCTTGGCGATCGCGGCCAAAGATTCGGGCGCGGACTCGCGCCGCCGTCACGGTTTCAGGTCTGCCCTGGCGTCCTTGGTGTCGCCGTCATCCCCCGCCTGCGCGGGGATGACGAGATTGCAGGTGCGACTCCCTGCTGCAACGCTCTTTCCGCCATCCTTGCCAGGTGAGGTCCAGGGCCCTACCGAAACATGACTCTGAAATCTCACCGGCCCGACCAGGGCGCACAGTGCCCGGGCGTTCATGGATGCGCGAGCCAGTGGCTCTCAAGCGCATCCACTCACCCCATAAAAAAAGAACGACCCGCACAAGGCGGGCCGTTCGTAAGGCTACATGCGGGCTCGGCTCAGAACGAAGCCTTGAACTCCGCACCGACGATGCGCGGGTCGTTGACGAAACCGACCAGGTTGTTGAAGTCGATACCGCCGACCGCACGCTTCTCGTTGAGGATGTTGCGGCCGTACAGGGCGACGTCGTAGCGGCCGTTGTCCCACTGGTAGCCGATGCGCAAGCCGCCTTCGAGCAGGTCCTTGCCGCGGAACTCGCGGGCCTCGTACAAGAAGAAATTCACTTCGCTGCGGTAGGCCCAGTCGGTGTAGACGTAGAACTCGTTGCCGTTGGCGAGCGGCAGGCTGTAGCGCGCGGTGAGGTTGTAGACCCACTTCGGCGCCTGCGGCAGCGGGTTGCCGTCGATCGCCGCGAGGGTCTGGCCGTTGCGCACCACGGTCGGGTCGGTGACGGTGCAGCCGCCGCCGCAGGGAGCCACGAACAGGTTGCCGTCCTGGATCTCGGTGTCGTTGTAGCTCGCGCCGAAGGTGACCATCAGGTTGTCGGTGAGGTAGGCGTCGAGGTCGACTTCCACGCCCTGACCAAGAGTCTTGTCGGCGTTGACCAGGATGGTCTGGTTGAGCGCGCCGCCGACCGCGTTGAGCTGCTGGTTGTCGACGGTGTAGCGGAACAGGGCCACGCCGAGACGCGCGCGCTTGTCCCACAGGTCGGCCTTGAGGCCGGCTTCGTACGAGATCACCTTTTCGGCGTCGGCGACCGACGGCTGCGGCGGGGTCTGGAACAGCAGGCGGCCCTGGATGCTGGGCGCGCGGAAGCCCTTGGCGATGCGCGCGTACAGATTGATGTCCGCGGTGGCCTGGAACACGCCGCTGATGTCCCAGCTGACGTCGTCCACGTCGGTACGGACCTTGAACGGGCCCGAGACCGGCGCACCGAACGGAGCGCTCTGCAGCACGCTGGCGCTGAAGTCCTTCTTGTCCTGGGTGTAGCGCAGGCCGCCGCGCAGCTTGAAGCGCTCGCTCACCTCGTATTCGAGCGAACCGAACGCGGCCCAGGCCTTGTTGCGCTGCTTCTGCTGGGCATGACCGGCCTGCACGCCGCCGGCCAAGGTGTCGTAGTTGAGGCTGTCGACGGTGATGTCTTCGTCGAAGTAGAACAGGCCGGCCTGCCAGTTGAGCGGGCCCGCATAGCTCGATTCGATGCGGAATTCCTGGGTCCACTGACGGTGGTCGGGCAGGCCGTCGGCCGACTCGGCGGCGAACGGTATGCCGGCCGGGGTGCTGCCGCCGGGCAGGAACATCGCGCCGACGCCGCCGTCGATGTCGCCGCGGCTCAGCGAGTCGGCGGTTTCGTAGCCGGTGATCGAGTACAGAGTGAGGTCGTTCGGCAGTTCCCAGCTCAGGCGCGCGCTGGCGCCGTAGCTGTCGAGCTCCTGCGAGTTGCGCCCGTCGATGCCGACCTCGTCGATGTCGAAACCGTCGGCGAAATCGTTCGTGCCCTTCTTGAACAGCATGGCGCGGAACAGGCGCGCGGTGCCGTTGAGGTGGCGCGAATGCACGTTGAACAAGGCGTTGAAAGTGTCGCTGCCGTCGTACTGCAGCTGCAGGCGCACGGCCGATTCGTCGTAGCCTTCGAGTTCGCCGTTGCCGCGCGCGTTCGGGTTGGTGTTGGTCACCCAGTCGTCGCGGCGCTGGTACATCGCCGACGCGCGCGCCGACCAGTTGGCGCTCAGCGGGCCGCTGATCGCGCCTTCGAAATTGGTGGTGCCGTAGGTGCCGTAGGACACCTGGCCGTAGCCTTCCAGCTCGCGGGTCGGCTTGGCCGACTCGAACTTGACTACGCCGGCCGGGGTGTTGCGGCCGAACAGGGTGCCCTGCGGGCCGCGCAGCAGTTCGACGTTCTCCAGGTCGAACACCGGGAACCCCTTCAGCAGCGGGTTCTCCAGGACGATGTCGTCGTACACCAGCGAGACCGGCTGCGAGGCGTTGAGGTCGAAGTCGGTATTGCCAAGCCCGCGGATGTAGAAACGCGGGAAGGCGCGGCCGAACGAGGACTCGATGTTGAGGCTCGGCAGGCGGCCGGACAGGAAACGGATGTCGCCGCCGCCGGAGCCCAGCACGTGCAGCTTTTCGCGGTCGACCGTGGTCAGCGCGACCGGGACGTCCTTGGCGCGTTCGACCTTGCGCTGGGCGGTGACCATCAGCGCATCGAGGGTCTTGGCCTCGCCTTCGGCGGGCGCGGCCGCGGCGGGCACGGGCTCCTGGGCGAAAACGGTAGCGGAAGCGAGGGTCAGGCCGATTGCGACGGCCAGGGCGTGACTACGGGGCGCAGGGCTGCGGAGAGCACGCAAGTGCTGGAACATGGTCGGGTTTCTCGATGGACGCGGCGCGTGGGGCGCCAGTTCGTGGGAAACCGCCGTCGCCCCGCGCCCTCGGGCACGCGCGTACGGCGATGGGCGATCGGGCCGTCCCTTGACGGCCGTGGCGCGGACTGCCCGCGCCGGTGGCGGCTCATTGACCGACGAATGTTACCAAATCATTAAAGAGCCTGTGCTCGAATGGCCGGCCGGCGGGACTCGGGATTCGGAATTCGGGACTCGGGATTCGGGATTCGGGATTCGGGATTCGGGATTCGGGATTCGGGATTCGGGGCTCGAGGCTTCGAGGCTTCGAGGCTTCGGGGCTTCGGGGCTTCGGGATGGGACCTTGAATCTTCGGGGCTTGGGCGGGCTTGAGGCTTGATGCGGCTTTCAGAATCGTCAAGAACAAGTCCCACGGCCCCTTCGATAAAGGGGCCAGCGCCCGGCGTACCGTGCCGAAGGCAACCAACCTGCAGCGCGGGGATTTGCTGTTGCATGGCAGATCGCTTGCCATCCTCAGCCAGAGCCCCCTCCTCGAAGGGGACTCTTCGCGGGATCTGCCTCGCCGCGCCCTGCACGTCGCAGGCATTCCGCCCCGACCTACCTCACTGCGCGTTAGCCGGCGCTTATTTCGCCGCAACCACCTTGGCCGGCGCGGCGAACGGCTTCACGCCCAGGGCGTCGTAGACCTCGCTCGGGTAGTAGGCGGTATCGCCCTGCAGCACCAGCGAGACCTTGCGGATGTCGGCGATGTCGCGGGTCGGGTCGCCGTCGATCAGGATGAGGTCGGCGCGCTTGCCGGCGGTCACCGAGCCGCGGTCGTCGAGCACGCGGGCGACCTTGGCGGCGTTCCAGGTCGCGACCTGCAAGGCCTGCGACGGAGTCAGGCCGGCGCGCACGTACAGGGCCAGTTCGTGCTGCAGGGTGAAGCCGGGCACTTCGTCGGTGCCGGCCAGCAGCGGCACGCCGGCCTTGTAGGCGCGGCCGACGAACTCGACCGCCTTGGCGTAGGACTTGTCGTAGCGCGCCGCGGTCGCGTCGTCGGGGATGTTCATCTCGGCCGAGCGACGGCCGCGCTGAACGTCCGGCGGCAGGTGGTCGGCGATGCCTTCGACGATCGGCGACAACTCGCCGTCGCGCTGATGCAGGAACTCGAAGGTCGCCAGGGTCGGGTCGATCGCGATCTGCTTCTTCGCCAGGGTCGCGATGAAGTCCTGCACCGGCTTGGAATCCAGGTCGAGGTCGGCGGCCTTGTCGGCGACCAGGTAGAAGCGCTGCAGGGTGCGGGTGTCGGTCTTGTCGTCGACGAAGAAATTCAACAGCAGCTGATTGACGTGCTGGACTTCGTCGTAGCCCTGGTCGACCACGTCCTGGGCGCGCATGAACGCCGGCACGTGGCCGCTGACGCGCAGGCCCTTGCTGTGCGCATAGGCCGCGGTCTCGCGCAGCAATTCCTTCGGGAACGAGTTGTAGATCTTGACCTGCGGATAGCCGTTGGCGGCGTACCAGTCGACCGCTGCCTTGGCCCCGGCGATGTCCTTGATGACGAAACCGTTGCGCGCGGAGAAATTGCTCTCGCCCTCGATGAAGCCGGCCGGCACCACGTTCGGCGACATCAAGGTGCCCGCCTTGATCTCGCCGATCATCTGCTGCAGGGTCGCGTTGTCGTTGCCCATGTCGCGCACGGTGGTCACGCCGGCGGCGATGTTGAGGCCGCCGTCCCAGCGCGACAGGTGGCCGTGCATGTCGAACAGGCCCGGCATCAGCACGCGGCCGCCGCCGTCGACGCTGCGGTCGTACTTCAGCGAGGCCGCGGCCTTACCGACCGAGACGATCTTGCCGTCGGTCACGACCACGTCGGTGGGCTCGCCGAGCTTGGCCTTCTCGCTGTCGAACACGCGCACCTCGCGCAGCACGGTGGTGCCGGCGAAGCGGTGGCCGAGTTTCTGCCGCAGCTCGACCAGCAGCTTGCCCTCGGCGGCTTTCTGGCGGGTTTCGAGGGCCGCGGCATTGGCCTGCCAGCCCTCCTCGATCAGCTGCAGGTAGCCGGGATAGATGAAGGCGAACAGGCGCGGTTCGGCGCCGGTGGTGGCCCAGGCGAAGTTCGGTGTGAAGCCCTGCCCGGTCATCGCCAGCAGCTGCACCTTCTCGGTCTTGCCGTCGCGGCTGACCTGCGCCTCGTCGATCTTGCGCGCGCTCAGGCTGCCGTTGGGCAGCAGCGGCAGCTTGCCGTCGCTGCGCTTGGCCAAGGCGTTGAGGATCACCGAGAAGCCGGCCGGGGTGCCGCCGAGCGGCGCGTACAGACCGGGGCCGGACACCGTCGCCTCGCCCGAATCCGACAGCGACTTCCACACCGCCTTGTCGCCGTCGCGGCGGAAGCTCTCGTCGACCTTGGCGCCGAAGGTCGACGTGCCTTGCACCTGGTAGGTCTGGTAGGTGCCGTCCTTCGCCAGGGTGTAGGTCTCCTTGAGCTCGGGGCCGCGGCCGTTGTCCTTGAAGATGAAGTCGACCGTGGTGGTGCCGTCGTCGGCGCGCGTCACCACCTGCTGGCCGGCCTGCTTGCCGCCGTCGACCAGGGCCAGGTAGCGCGTGGTCTCGGCCGCGAAGGCGCTGGCGGCGAAACCCGAGGCGAGGCAGACGGCAAGGGCCAGGCGGGCGACGCGCGGCAGGCGCGGTGCGCGCGGGGTCGGACGGGACATCGGCAGCTGAGGCATCGGATCGTGCTCCGGAAGAATGGGTAGGAATCGGAAAGAAGTAGTCGCAGAACCGTCAATCGTGATGGGTGACCATGAGGACGTAGCCGTCCGGGTCGCGGATCCGGAACTCGCCCTTGGGGCGGTAGAACGGATACGCCATCGCGCCGGCCTCGATGCCTGCGGCGAGCACGCGCTCGCGCATCGCCGCGACGTCGTCGCAATAGAGATAGAACAGCACCGCCTGGACGGTGTCGTCGACCGGGCCGTCGGCCAGCACCAGCATCAGCTCGGCGCCGCCGGGGCTGTGCAGGAACACCCAGACGGGGTCGTCGCCGCAGGAGGGCTCGTGGTGGGTGTTGGCGACCTCGAAGCCGAAGGTGGCGTAGAAGGCTACCGCGCGCGGGACCTGGGCGACGTGCAGCATCGGCACGAAACGCTGTGCGTTCGGCGCCGTCATGGCGTCCGTCCGGGCGCTCGTCCTGTGTGTCGGCTGCCCCTCGCCATCGCCCCGCTCCTGGTGAACTGCGCCGGAGTGTAAACCGGCCGCGTCCGGCGAACCTGGCCCCTTGGTCATGTTCTGGCAGCCGCAGCAAGCCTGTCCGGGGCGGCCATGCCTTTCGTCACGGGCCGCCCCGGCCCGGGGTCGGTTAGGCTTTAAGGTTCCTATTGACGAGGTTCCGCACGATGAAGCATCCCCTCGCGCTGGCGCTGGCCGTGGCCCTGTTCGCCACCGGTACCAGCCTTGCCCACAATGCCCAGGCCCAGACCAAAGCAGACCAAGCCGTGACCGCCAACGCTCGATCGAACGCGAACCCGTTCTTCCAGGAGAGCCCGCTGCCGCTGCAGTTCCCGCAGTTCGACAAGATCAAGGACGCCGATTTCGCGCCGGCCTTCGATCGCGGCATGGCCGACCAGCTCAAGGAGATCGACGCGATCGCCAACAACGCCGACGCGCCCAGCTTCGACAACACCATCCTGGCGCTGGAGCGCTCGGGTCGCATCCTGGCCCGCTCCTCGTCGACCTTCTTCAACCTGATGAGCACCGACACCAACCCGGTGCGGCAGAAGCTCATGCAGGAATACGCGCCGAAGATGTCGGCGCACCGCGATGCGATCAACCTCAATCCCAAGCTGTTCGCGCGCATCAAGACCCTTTACGGCCAGCGCGACAAGCTCGGCCTGGACGCCGAGGGCGTGCGCCTGGTCGAGCGTTACTACACCGACTTCGTCCGCGGCGGCGCCAACCTCAGCGACGCGCAGAAGACCCGGCTGAAGGCGATCAACGCCGAACTGGCCGAGCTGGGCGCGAAGTTCAGCGAGAACGTGCTCGAAGAGGTCAAGGACTCGGCCATCGTCGTCGACACCAAGGCCGAACTCGACGGCCTGTCCGACGAGCGCATCGCCGCCGCGGCCGAAGCGGCCAAGGCGCGCAAGCTCGAAGGCAAGTACCTGCTGACCCTGCTCAACACCACCGGCCAGCCGCCGGAAACCGACCTGACCAACCGCGCCCTGCGCGAGAAGCTGCACAAAGCCTCGGTCGCGCGCAACAGCCGCGGCAACGCCTTCGACAACACCGAGCTGGTGTCCAAGGTCGTCACCCTGCGCACCGAGCGCGCCAAGATGCAGGGCTACCCGAACTACGCCGCCTACGTGCTCGAGGACGAGACCGCCAAGAACCCCGAGGCGGTCAACAAGATGCTCGGCCAGCTCGCGCCGGCCGCGATCGCCAACGCCCAGCGCGAGGCGGCCGACCTGCAGGCGATGATCGACAAGGAACAGGCCGCCAAGGGCGAGAAGAGCTTCAAGCTCGAGCCCTGGGACTGGGCGTTCTACGCCGAGAAGGTGCGCAAGGAAAAGTTCGCGTTCGACGAAGCCCAGCTCAAGCCCTACTTCGAGATGAAGAACGTGCTCGAGAACGGCGTATTCTATGCCGCCGGCCAGCTCTACGGCTTGAAGTTCAAGCAGCGCACCGACCTGCCGCTGTACCGCCCGGACACCACCGTCTACGACGTGTTCGATGCCGACGGCAAGCAACTGGCGATCTTCATCGCCGACATGTACGCGCGCGATTCCAAGCGCGGCGGCGCCTGGATGAACTCCTACGTCGACCAGTCGGAACTGTTCGGCACCCTGCCGGTGGTGGCCAACCACCTCAACATCCCGGCGCCGCCGGCCGGCAAGCCGACGCTGATGACCTGGGACGAGGTCACCACCATGTTCCACGAGTTCGGCCACGCCCTGCACGGCATGTTCTCGAAGGTGAAATACCCCTATTTCTCCGGCACCAACGTGCCGCGCGACTTCGTCGAGTTCCCCTCGCAGGTCAACGAGATGTGGGCCGACTGGCCGTCGGTGCTGGCCAACTACGCCAAGCACTACCAGACCGGCGAGCCGATGCCGAAGGAACTGCTCGACAAGGTCCTGGCCGCCTCCAAGTTCAACCAGGGCTTCACCACCACCGAATACCTCGGCGCGGCGATGCTCGACCAGAACCTGCACCAGATCGGCGACGCCGCGCAGGTGCCGAAGGCCAACGACGTGATGCCCTTCGAGACCGCCTCGCTGAAGAAGGACGGCATCTACTACGCGCCGGTCCCGCCGCGTTACCGCACCCCGTACTTCAGCCACATCATGGGCGGCTACGCGGCCGGCTACTACGCCTACATCTGGTCGGAAGTGCTGGACGCGAACACGGTCGAGTGGATCAAGCAGCACGGCGGCCTGACCCGCGAGAACGGCGACCGCTTCCGCGCCACCCTGCTTTCGCGCGGCGGCAGCAAGGACGCCCTGCAGCTGTTCCGCGATTTCGCCGGCCATGAGCCGAAGATCGAGCCCCTGCTGGAGCGCCGTGGCCTGACCGCCCCGGCCGCCGGCGAGCCCAAGAATAAATAATTCAGGCTAGTCCCAGGCTGTTTGCCAACCAAGGCCGCCCACCTGTCCGGTGGGCGGCCTTTTTGTCGTTGGAAGGCACATGACAACCGTTATCTCGATCTAAAGAATTCCAAAGAAATTACGCACTTCCGGCGAAGCTCGACTTATGTCACATTCGGTCCAAGTGGAGCCCAACTAACCTGATTTTGGATATCGACCGGGCCGTCGCGCGCAAGCGCAACGGCAGGAAGTCCGATCAACAGGGGGACATCAGGATGGCCGCCATCTCCGTGGTCCAAGCTGCAAGCTCGTCCGGCACCGGCTCCAACCGCAACGACCGCCGCATCGCGCTGGTCGAACGCGACCCGCTGTTGAGACAGCAGATCCTGCACTCGCTGCAGATGCGCCAGTTCGCGGTGGTCGAATGCGCGAACGCCACCGCCCTGTACCGCAATCTGCTCAGTTCGCCCTGCGACATCGCGGTGATCGCCAGCGACCTGCCCGACGACGATCCGCGCACCCTCGCCCTGCACCTGCGCCAGCATTCCGACATCGGCATCGTCATGCTCGATGCCGATGCCGACGGCAGCCGCCACGCCGACTCGTATCGCGAGATCGCCGACGCCTGCTTCGCCAAGCCGGTCGACCTCGATGGACTCGCCGCGGTCGTCACCGCGATGCACAGCCTGCAGCACCACATGCGCGCGATGCCCACGCGCAGCGGCGCCGGCCTGAGCGAATGGGAACTCGCGCTCGACGGCTGGACCCTGCGCACGCCCGACGGTTCCTCGATCGACCTCAGCGCACCCGAGCGCAGCGTGCTGTTGCGCCTGGTCAATACCGGCGCCGGCGGTCATCCGGTCTCGCACGACAGCCTGATCGGTTCGTTGACCAGCGACGTCTACGATTTCGACCCGCACCGGCTCGAAATGCTTATCTACCGTCTGCGCAAGAAAGTCGCGCTGATGAGTCCCCTGCCGTTGCCTCTGCGCGCCGTGCGCGGCATGGGTTATCTATGCACCATCGTGCGTTCGAACCATTGAACAGTCACCAGCGACTTTCATAACGGCCGCAGGGGGCGGCCGAACCCGGGGCCGTACACGTCATTTACCTGCGTGAGCGCACGTGAGTGAACGTGATGCTGCATGAGTGTATTGCGTAGATGGGCTGCCTAGCCTGCATCAGCCGATGGCCGTCGCGCCAGCGAACGCGGCGGCCGTGTGATACCGGGGACAGAGAACGAATCGCGGCCGCGATGGCCGGCTTGCGTGTGCTCCGTCTCGCGCTGTCGATCGGCTCACCGCATCGATCGTAGACGGAGACTGTTGCCATGAATCAGCGCGACACGCAGAACGGAACTCTTCCGGCCGCCGCATCCGCCGCCGGGTACGACATTCGCAGCCGCAGCGTCGGACTGACGCGCACTTCGCTGTTCCGATCGACCGCCTGTTGGTGCCTGGCGCTGAGCCTGGCGGCCACGCCGCTGCTCGCCGGCGCCGCCGAAGACGGTTCGGCACTGTCGGCGCCGGCCATCGAGATGAGCGCACAGAGCGGCGAGCAGACCTCGTCTTCGTCGCCCGAACAGACCGCCGCCAGCGACGAATTGCTCGACGAGGAAGCGCCGCTGCTGCCGCTGGTGTTCGACGGCATTCCGAACAGCTCCACCTGGGATTCGATGGCCTTCGACGACGGCGGCATGGCCTCGCCGATGAGCGTGATCCAGCCGCCCGATCCGCTCAACAACAGCCTGCCCGGCATCAGCGCGTACCTGAGCAATTGGTTGCTCGGCAACGACTATCAGGCCTGCGGCCTGCTCGGCAGCGGCTGCCTGACCATCGACCGGGCCAACTTCAACTATTCGTATCTGTCGCTGATCCTCAACCTGGTGCAGGCGCCGAACGTGCTCGACCTGGACGGCAATCAGCCGGCCAACCACCTGACCCTGATCGGCGCGGTGCATTCCGACAGCTACATCCAGTTCCAGGACAGCAACTACACCGGCAACAACAACAACGCCTCGTGCGTGATCATCGGCCTGGCCTGCACCTGGCGCACCAACCCGGCGCAGAACAACCAGGTCATCATCGGCGACGGCAGCTACGCCAACGGGTCCAACACCATCGTCATGGGCACCAACGCCCGCCATCAGCTGCCGACCGTCACCGCCGCCTCGCAAGGCTTCACCGGCGGCCCCGACACCAACTACGCCGCGCGCCTGGGCAACTCGGTGTTGATCGGCGACAACACCTTCGGCAACGCCAACCGCCAGACCATTCTCGGCTTCGGCGCCACCTCGACCCACGCCGACAGCATCGCGCTCGGCGCCGGTTCCAGCACCGCGATCGGCGCCCAGACCGGCTATACCGCGTTCGGCCTGGTCGCCCCGCAGAACTCGGCCGGCGAACTGTCGATCGGCTCGGCCGGCGCGGCCCGCAAACTGACCAATCTGGCCGCCGGCAGCCTCGCCACCGACGCGGTCAACGTGGCCCAGTTGCAGGGCGCACTCGCCAACGCCGCGGCCGATCCGTTCGCGGTCAAGTACGACGACCTCGGCGGCACGCCCGACTTCGGCAACGTCACCCTGCAGGGCGCGGGCGGCACCATCGTGTCCAACCTAGGCGCCGGCGTCGTCGCCGCCGGCAGCACCCAGGCGGTCAACGGCAGCCAGATCTTCGCGATCAGCCAGTCCAATGCGCAGCGCCTCGGCGCCGGCGCTTCGGTCGCGGCCGACGGCACCGTCACCGCGCCGAACTTCATCATCGACGGCAACGGCTACAACAACGCCGGCGACGCCTTCGCCGCGGTCAACGCCGGCATGGCCAACGCCGACGCCTTCGCCGTGCAATACGACGACGACGGCAGCGGCAATCCGGATTACACCCGCGCCACCCTGAGCGGCCCGGCCGGGACCGGTACCCTGATCGGCAACCTCGCCGCCGGCCAGATCGCCGCCGGCAGCCTGGAGGCCGTCAACGGCGGCCAGATCTTCGGCATCGGCAGCTCGGTGGCGAACCTGCTCGGCGGCGGCACGGTGTTCAACGCCGGCGGCACCTTCACCGCGCCGAACTACGTCATCGGCGGCAACAGCTACAACAACGTCGGCGCCGCACTGACCGCGCTCGACGGCGGCCTGACCGGCAGCAATGCCTTCGCCGTGCGCTACGACGACGACGGCAGCGGCAACCCGGACTACGGCAACATCACCCTGCAGGGCCCGGCCGGCACCGGCACGGTGATCGACAACCTCGCCGGCGGCCAGATCGCGGCCGGCAGCCTGCAGGCGATCAACGGCGGGCAGTTGTTCAGTCTCGGTACCTCGACCGCGGCGCTGTTCGGCGGCGGCGCCACCTTCAACGCCGGCGGCGGCTTCACCGCGCCGAACTACGTGATCGGCGGCAACACCTACAACGATGTCGGCGCGGCCCTGAGCGCGCTCGACGGCGGCCTCGCCGGCAACGACGCCTTCGCCCTCAAGTACGACGACGACGGCAGCGGCAACCCCGACTACACCCGCGCCACCCTGCAAGGTCCGGCCGGCACCGGCACGATCCTGGACAACGTCGCCGGCGGCCAGATCGCCGCCGGCAGCCTGGAAGCGATCAACGGCGGCCAGGTGCAGGGCTTCGGCGACGGCATCGCCTCGATCTTCGGCGCCGGCGCCAGCTTCAGCGGCGGGATTTTCGGCGCGCCGAGCTTCACCGTGCAGGGCGGCAGCTACCAGGACGTCGGCGCCGCCTTCGCCGCGGTCGACGCCAGCCTGACCACCATCAACAACCGCATCGACAATCTGCCGCCGGGCGGAACCTCCGAACCGCGCATCGCCATCGACGGGGCCGGCAACGCCACGGTCGCCACCGGCACCCGCGCGATCGCCGCGGGCGCCAGCGCCAGCGCCATGGGCCAGCATGCCGTCGCAGTCGGCGGCGACGCCTACGCCGCCGGCGACAACGACACCGCGATCGGCGGCAATGCGCGGGTCAACGCCGACGGCAGCACCGCGGTCGGCGCCAACAGCACCATCGCGGCGGGGGCGACCAATGCGGTCGCGGTCGGCGAAAGCGCCAGCGTCACCGCGTCGGGCGCGGTCGCGCTCGGCCAGGGCGCGGTGGCCGACCGCGCCAATACGGTGTCGGTGGGCAACGCCGGCGCGCAGCGCCAGATCGTCAACGTCGCCGCCGGCAGCCAGGATAACGATGCGGTCAACGTCGCCCAGTTGCGCTCCTCGCAGGCCGGCACGGTGCGCTACGACACCAACGTCGACGGCAGCGTCAACACCACCCAGGTGACCCTCAACAACGGCGGCAGCTCGGTGCAGATCCGCAACGTCCGCGCCGGCACCTCCAACACCGACGCGGTCAACGTCCAGCAGCTCAACGACGGGGTCAACCGCGCCATCACCACCTCCAACCAGTACACCGACAACTGGGGCAACAACCTGCGCCAGGAAATCGGCCAGCTCGACGACAAGGCCAGCGCCGGCGTCGCTTCGGCGATGGCGGTCGCGGGCCTGCCGCAGTCGTACATGCCCGGCAAGAGCATGGCGGCGATCGCGGCGAGCTCGTTCCGCGGCGAAACCGGCTTCGCGATCGGCGTCTCGACGATCAGCGAGGACGGCCGCTGGGTCTATAAATTCTCCGGCAACAGCAACTCCAAGGGCGATGTCGGCGTGACCGTCGGCGCCGGCCTGATGTGGTGAGCCCGGAATCCTGACCTCCCCCCGGCGACCGCGCGCGCCCCGCCGTGGTTCGCCAGGCCGCCCGAAGCGATTCGGGCGGCTTTCTTTATCGCGCGCTCGCTGCCGCGGCGCGGCCGGGCTTGGATCGCCGCCGCGGCGCCGCCATCTAGGGTTCAGCCCCGCCGAGCCCGCGACCCCGCCTATGAACCCGAACGCCGCCGACAACCGCGATGCGCATACCGCCGCCCAGGCCCTGTACGAGTGGCTGCGTCCGCACCGCCGGGTGTTCGTACTGACCGGCGCCGGCCTGAGCACCGGCTCGGGCATCCCGCATTACCGCGACGAGAACGGCGCCTGGCAACGCAAGCCGCCGATCGATTTTCGCGCCTTCGTCGGCGATGCCCGCGCTCGTGCCCGGTACTGGGCGCGCAGCTTCGTCGGCTGGCCCTCGTTCGCCGGCGCGCGGCCCAACGGCGGCCATCAGGCTTTGGCGCGGTGGCAGGAGCGCGACGGCCGGCATGCGCTGGTGACCCAGAACGTAGACGGTCTGCATGCGCGCGCCGGCAGCCGCGACGTGGTCGATCTGCACGGCTGCCTGGACGAGATCGTCTGCCTCGACTGCGGCGCGCGGCGCGCACGCGAATCGGTGCAGGCCGAGTTGGCCGAGCGCAATCCGGGCTGGGCCGGGCTCGGCGCGGCGGCCCTGCCCGACGGCGACGCCGACCTGGAGGGCGTGGAATTCGAGCGCTTCGCCACGCCGGTGTGCGAGCACTGCGGCGGCATGGTCAAGCCCGACGTGGTGTTCTTCGGCGAGAACGTGCCGCGTGCGCGCGTCGCCGCGGCCCAGCAGGCCCTGACCGAAGCCGACGCGATGCTGGTGATCGGCTCGTCGCTGATGGTCTATTCGGGCTTCCGCTTCGCCCGCGCCGCGCGCGAGGCCGGCCTGCCGCTGGCCCTGCTCAACCGCGGCGTGACCCGCGCCGACGGCATCGCCACGCTCAAGCTCGAAGCCGATTGCGCGGCCACGTTGGAGGCGGCGTTGGGGTGAGTTCGGGTTCGGGTTCGGGTTCGGGTTCGGGTTCGGGACTCGGAAAACGATACCCACGACTGTAGGAGCGGCGTGAGCCGCGACCGACCGAAAAAGTTAACGCCAGCGCCGCAACCGAAGCCCGGACACTCGGTTTTATTTTCATACGTCACAGCCTTCAGCTGCGAACGAAGACGCGGCATTCACCGCTTCGCCCGTCGCGGCTCGCGTCGCTCCTACCCAGAAGCGGTGCGCTGACTTCGCCGTGCGCTGTCTGCCCGCAAGCGGCGCTGCCGCTCAGGGCGTCGGCCGCCGGTCGATGCGGCTGTGCTGGAGAAACAGCTTGCGCGCGGCCACGCCGATGTCGGGCTGGTCGATGAAGAAACCCTGCACGCCGAGGCTGTAGAGCTGCAGGGCTTCGCCGAGCGCGCTCTGGGCCACGCCGCTGGCGGTCTCGCTCAGGAACGGTTCCTCGGCGCGCACCGTGTAGGGATGCACCTGCAGGCCGAGTTGCAGGGCGCGGCCGAGCACGGGATGGACGAAGCCGGTGTTGCGCGTCGCCAACAGGGGATGGCCGTCGCCGTCGGCATCGCGCTTGGCCGGCAGGGGCACGCGCGGCAGCAGGCTGCTCTTGGACGGGCCCAGGCCGGCGGCGTAGTTGGCACGCATCCAGCCCAGCGCGGCGCTCTCGGTCAACGCCCCGTAGCCGGTGCCGGCGCCGATGCCGCCCGGGATCGCCGCGCCCAGGCCGGCGTATAGCGCGCCGAGGTCGCTGCCGCGGGCGAGGTGATAGACGAAATCGTAGGGACGGTCGCGCTCGAAATCGCCGTACAACTGCACCAGCGGCAGGTCGATGCCGGCCTTCGGCAAAATCGTGCGCTTGAGCTCGATCAGGTTGGCGACCTCGAAACTCTGGATATACACCCGCGCCGGATCGGTGAAGCCCTCGGCGACCAGGGTCTGCACCAGCTTCTCGCCGAGCGAAACGTGGATCGGAGTGCCGTCGATGCGCTTGCCTTCGAGCGCGAACCAGGTCGGGTGCTTGGTCTCGGGATAGATGCCGATGACCCGGCCGTCGCGGCTGTGCTCCTTGGCGAGGGCGATCACCTCGCGCAGGGTCGCGATCTCGAACCGGCCGTCGAAGCGCTGGTTGCCGGGACGGATCTGCGGGATACGCTCGCGTGCGCGCAGAGTCTTGAGTTCGGCCAGGGTGAAGTCTTCGGTGAACCAGCCGGTCAGGGTCTCGCCGTCGATGACCTTGCTGACCCGGCGGTCGGCGAACTCGGGGTGATCGGCGACGTCGGTGGTGCCGGAGATTTCGTTCTCGTGGCGCACCACCAATTCGCCGTCGCGGGTCGCGACCAGGTCCGGCTCGATGAAGTCGGCGCCCTGCCGGATCGCCAGCCGATAGGCCTCGAGCGTGTGCTCGGGGCGATAGCCGCTGGCGCCGCGGTGGGCGATCACGATCAGGCGCGGGGCGGCGGCGGTATGCACGGCGGGCGCAGGCTCCGGGGCAGCGGGGGTGACGGCTGCGGCGTGGGCCGCCGCGCCGCACAGGACGCCGCAGACGATCCAGGCCAGTCTAAGAGATGTAGTGCGCTTCACCGTCGATTCTCCACGAGTTCGTTGCATTCGTGCCTCTGCACGGCCGAGGCCACCGGGCCGGCGCGTCCGCCGCACCCGACCCGCCATCATCCGGCCCGGGCATTGCCGCGATTTGACCGAGCCGGCCCAGAACGGTCCCGTATTGAAGCGCGGCCCGCCGCAGCCGCTATGATGCGGCGATCATTCGGGGAGAGCGTTCGATGAGCCTGGTGGCCAAGGTATTCCGGCACAAGTCGGTGGAACAACTGCAGGCCGAGGCCAGCAAACGTACGGATTTCCGCCGCGTGCTCGGGCTGTGGCAGCTCACCGCGATCGGCATCGGCGGCATCATCGGCGTCGGCGTGTTCGTCCTCGCCGGCCACGAAGCGGCGACCAACGCCGGCCCCGCTGTCGCCCTGGCCTTCCTGCTCGCCGGCATCGCCAGCGCCGCCGCGGCGCTGTGCTACGCCGAATTCGCCGGCATGATCCCGGTCACCGGCAGCGCCTATACCTACAGCTACGCCACCCTCGGCGAACTGCCGGCCTGGCTGATCGGCTGGGACCTGTTGCTCGAATACGCGCTGATCGTGGCGGTGGTCGCGATCGGCTGGTCCGGCTATGTCCAGGCCCTGCTCGGCAGCGCCGGCTTTCATCTGCCGGTGTGGGCGCAAGGCGCCATCGGCACCGGCGAAGGCCGGGTGTTCAACCTGATCGCGGCGCTGGCCACGCTCGGCGTGTCGGCGCTGCTGGTGTTCCGCACCGAGTGGGGCGCGCGCTTCAACACCCTGATCGTCGCGATCAAGGTCATCGCGGTGGTGCTGGTGATCGGCGTCGGCGCGTTCTACATCGACCCGGCCAACTGGGTGCCGTTCATCCCCGAGCGCGTCGTCGACGCCAACGGCGTCGGTCACTTCGGCCTGCAGGGCGTGGCGACCGCCGCGGCGGTGGTGTTCTTCGCAGTGTTCGGCTACGACACCCTGACCACCGCGGCCGAGGAGTCCAAGAACCCGCAGCGCGACCTGCCGCGCGCGGTGCTGCTGTCGCTGGGCGTGTCGATGGCGCTGTACCTGGCGGTGTCGCTGGTGCTGACCGGCATCGCCCCCTACACCACCCTCGGCGGCGACGCCCCGGTCTCGGAAGCCTTCACCCGCCTCGGCCTGCCGTGGATCGCCGCGGCCATCTCGGTCTCGGCGGTGATCGGCATCGCCAGCGTGCTGTTCGCCTTCATGCTCGGCGCGGCGCGGATCTGGTTCTCGCTGTCGCGCGACGGCCTGCTGCCGGGCTGGTTCGCCAAGATCCATCCCAAGTACGGCACCCCGCACCGCCCGACCATCGTGCTCGGCGTGTTCACCGCCCTGGTCGCCGGCTTCCTGCCGATCGGCGAGGTCGCCAAGCTGGTCAACATCGGCGTGCTCTCGGCCTTCATCGTCATCTGCGCCTCGGTGTGGGTGCTGCGCGTGCGCAAGCCCGACCTGCACCGCGCCTTCCGCACCCCGCTGGTGCCGCTGATCCCGATCATCGGCATCGGCTTCTCGATCTGGCTGCTGTCCGAGCTGGCTTTGGTGACCTGGCTGATCTTCCTGATCTGGGTCAGCCTGGGCCTGCTGGTGTATTTCGGCTACGGCATGCGGCATAGCAAGCTGGCGGCCGAGGGCTAGGAGCTAGAGCTAGGGATTAGGAACTAGGGATTAGGAACGAGGAAAGAGTGGAAGCCGCACCATTCCCACGACTTGTTACTCGTTCCTAGTTACTCGTTCCTGCCCACCGGTTCCTGCTTCACCTCGGAGCCACATACCCCCCAGGCACCCCCTCCGGCGAGAGCACCAGCTGCCATAGCTGGGCGTGGCGGCTGCGGAAGGTCGCCATCGAGGCGGCCAGGTAGAACCGCCACATGCGCCGGAAGCGCTCGTCGTAGCGCTCCGGGTCCAGCCGCGGCCAGGCGCGCTCGACATTGTCGCGCCAGGCCTGCAGGGTCAGGTCGTAGTCGGCGCCGAAGTTGTGCCAGTCCTCGATCACGAAGCGCTGCTCGACGTGCTCGGCGATCTGCCGGGCCGAGGGCAGCATCGAGTTCGGAAAGATGTAGCGGGCGATCCAGGGGTCGGTGTGGTTGACCGAACGGTTGCCGCCGATGGTGTGCAGCAGGAACAGGCCGTCGCGGTCGAGACAGCGCCGGGCGACCTCGAAATAGACGTCGTAGTTCTTGACCCCGACGTGCTCGAACATGCCCAGCGAGAACACCCGGTCGAAGCGCTCGTCGAGTTCGCGGTAGTCCTGCAGGCGGAACTCCAGCGGCAGCCCGGCGCAGAGTTCGCCGGACAGGTCGGCCTGTTCGCGCGACACGGTCACCCCGACCCCATGGATGCCGTAGCGCTCGGCGGCGAACTTCAGCGCCTCGCCCCAGCCGCTGCCTATGTCGAGCACGCGCATGCCGGGGCGCAGGCCGAGCTTGCGGCAAACCAGGTCGAGCTTGGCTTCCTGGGCCGCATCCAGGTCGTGCAGCGGCTGCCCGCGCTCGTCGCGCCAATAGCCGCAGCTGTAGACCAGGCGCTTGCCGAGCATGGCGCGGTAGAGATCGTTGCCGAGATCGTAGTGGCGCTCGCCGACGGTGAAGCTGCGGCGGTGGCTCTGCAGGTTGATCAGGTGCGCGCGCAGGCCGTCCAGGATCGCCGCCCAACCGTGGACCTGCTCGTCGACGTGGGCGCGCAACAGGCGCACCAGCATCTCGTCGAGCGAATCGGTATGCCACACGCCGTCCATGTAGGACTCGCCCAGGCCGAGCGAGCCCTGCGCGATCACCCGCGAGTAGAACTCGTCGTCTTCGACCTGGATGTCCCACGGGCGCTCGCCGCCGATGCGCACGTCGGCCAGGCCCAGCAACCCTTCGACTCGTTTACGCAACGACGCAACGGACATGACGGCCTCGGCTCGTTCAACGCAACTGACTGCGGCGGGTCGCGGCGACGGGCGGCCGCGCTGCCGCCGAGACGACGCGGCAGCAACGCAACGCCCGGCCGCATCGCCGGCACCATAACAAACGCCGTGCCGGGCGCTGTGCCCGGCTTCGCCGTTTCGCGCGGCGTTCGGCGGACCCGGGTCCGCCGAACGCGAGTCGGGCTGAGCCAGGCGGCGCCCTAGCCCGGCCCGGCCCCCGCCCTGCCCGACCGCAACGGGGCCTCAGCCGCCGCCGCTGAACATCGGGCGGTACTGCGGCGCGATGTGCGGCAACAAGGCCGAGGCCGGCACTTCGACGGTCTGGGTGCCATCCGAATACGGCCCGACCTCATAGGGCGCGAACACGAACTTGAGCCCGCTGAGCTTGCCGTCGGCGGCCTTGACCGGCTCGAACATGGCGAAGTTGGTCGGGTCGGCCGAGGTGCCGTCGTCGATCATCCGGCCGCCGGTCTCGATCTGCTCGGCGCGCACCGCCGGGGCCAGGTCGTCGGCATCGATGCGCTGCGACAGGGCCGAGTGCAGTTGTTCGCGGACGTAGCGCGAGATCGCGTCCCAGCCTTGCTTCTGCGGCACCAGTTCGGCGGCGGTCAGCAGCTTGTTCTGCTTGGGCAGCCAGACGAAGCGCGCGATCAGCGGCGCGGCATGGGCGCCGCCGGTGTAGCTGCTGCCGTCGGCGGACACTGCGACCAGGTCGGGGGTGTCGAGAATGTCGTTGAAGGTCAGCGACAGTTCGTACGGCGAGGGGTTCTCTTTCGCGGTGCGTCCGCTGGCCGACTCGATCAGCTCGGCGCGCGCGCGGTCGGCATAGGCCTTGAGTTCTTTGGCCAGGCCGGGATATTTCGCCGCCTGAGTGTCGTAGGTGATACCGACCACGTAGTTAGGCGTAGTCTCGACGACTTCCTTGAGCTCGACCGGCGCATCCGCGACGACCACCGGCGCCGGCAAGGCCGCACCCGGATCGGCCGGCGCGACGCCGGGCGGCGGCGAGGCTTCTTTCTTGCAGGCCGTCAGGGCCAGGGCAAGCAGGGAGACGGCGATGACACGCTTCATACAGCAATCCTTTTGGCGGACGTCCATGGTTGTTCGCACGAGATTATCGCGCAAAGCGTGACGCCCACATCTAGATCGCCATCGGTCCGCCGCCGAGCGCGGCGCCGTTCACCACTCGTTGCGGTGTGGCAGCAGGCCCTGCAGTTCCTGATCGGTCAGGTTGCGCCACTGGCCGGGCTTGAGGTGACCCAGCTTGACGTTGCCGATGCGGGCGCGCAGCAGTTGCTTGACCCGGAAACCGAAGTGCGCCGCCATCAGGCGGATCTGCCGGTTCAAGCCCTGCACCAGCACGATGCGGAAACCGAAACGGCCGAGCTTGCCGGTCTTGCACGGCAAGGTGGTCTGGCCGTGGATCGGCACGCCGCGGGCCATGCCGCGCAGGAATTCCGGGGTGACCTCGTGGTTCACCGCGACCAGGTATTCCTTCTCGAGCTTGTTCTCGGCGCGCAGGATCTCGTTGACGATGTCGCCGTTGCTGGTCAGCAGGATCAGCCCTTCGGAGTCCTTGTCGAGGCGGCCGATCGGGAAGATGCGGCGCTCGTGGCCGACGAAATCGACGATGTTTTCCTTGACCGTCGACTCGGTGGTGCAAACGATGCCGACCGGCTTGTTGAGCGCGATGTAGACGTGATGGCGCTTGCCCTTGACCACCGCGCGCGCGCGCAGGATTTCGCCGTCGATGCGGACCTCGTCGCCCTCGCCGACCTCGGCGCCGACTCCGCCGCGCATGCCGTTGACGGTGACCCGGCCTTCGGCGATCAGGCGGTCGGCCTCGCGGCGCGAGCAGAAGCCGGTGTCGCTGATGTGTTTGTTCAGACGCATAAAGACAGGATGCCGGAAACCGGCAGCAGACGGGCGAAGGGCGCGTAGGCTGGCACAGCCGCGCCGGCTTGGCGACCCCTGGCTGCGTTGGGATTCAGGCCTCCGGCCCCGGCCGGCCTGCGGGAGCGCGGGGGCGCAGGCGCCGTCGGGCCTGCCGCACCGAACGCTTCGGCGAGGCGTCGGCCGGCGAGCTCAACCCAGCTGTTCGGTGTATTCCGGGTGGCGCTGGATCCAGGCCGCCGCATAGGAACAGGCCGGGCGGACCTTGTAGCCGGCTTCGCGAGCGTGTTCGAACGCCGCCCGGACCAGGTCCCCGGCGATGCCGCGGCCGCCGATCGCCTCCGGGACCAGAGTATGGGTGATGACCAGTTGGTTGCCGTTGAGCTGGTAGTCGAGCAGGGCCTCCACCCCGTCGACTTCGGTGAGGAAACGCTGCTGTTGGGGAACGTGGCGGATGGAGACGGCCATGGCTTTACCTGGGTTGCGAGTGAGCGCGACCGGAACGGCCGCGTTGTGGATTATCGAGAAGTATCGACTGCGAATCGGGGGGCCGCGACGCCGGCCCCCTTCGAACAGCTAAAGGCCGGACATCGAGCCGACCGGATCGGACCGGCCCCGAAGCCTGTCCCCGGAGCCGGCGCGATGCCCGAGCTCAGCGGTTGTCGCGCTTGCCCTGGTTGTGCCGGTCCTGGGTGCCGATCGAACCCTGGATGGCGTCCATCCGGCTTTCCGCGGCGTGCAGTTCCTCGGCCTTCTGCGCCGCGCTGCTCGACTGCGGGCCCGGCTGCGGCACTTGGCCGTGCTTGGGTTCGAGCTGCTGCCAGGGCTGCGGCTCGCGTGCCTGCTCCTGCTTGGCCTCCAGCAGCTGGCGGGTATTGGCCAGGGCCTGTTCCGGGGTGATGTGCGGGCGGTCGCCGCCCTCGACGCCGCTGCCGGCAGCCCCGGCCGCATCCATCGCCGTGTCGTCCTCGCGCTGCTCGGCATCGGCATCGGCGCCGGCCGGCTCGGCTTCGGCGGCGGCTCCAGGCGCGGCGAGCGTCCCGGCCGTACCCGGCGATTGCGAGGCCCGCGAACGATGGGTTTCGCCCTGCAGCGCCGGCGCCGCCGATTCGGAGGCGCCGGCCGAGGCCACCAGCGAACCCGCTGCCGATCGGTCGGCCTGCGGCTTGGCCGGCTGGGTCTTCTTGGCCTTGCGCGGTTTGGCCCCAGCTTCGGCCTGGGCCGGCACGCCGGTCACCGCCGTCGTCGCGACCATGGGCGTGTCGACGACCTCGTCGGTCGGCGTCACCGCCGCGATGCGGCTGTCGATCAGCGGCGCCAACGGCGGCACCGTCCGCGGCTTGGCCGCACGCGGCGCAGACGCCTTGGCCGCGGCTACGCCGCCATCGTTGCGCGTGTCGTCGTCGCGCCGTGTTGCCGGCCTGTTCGTTGCGGGTTTGCTCGTTGCCGATTTGTCTGCGCCGGAACGGCCGGCCGCAGGCTGGGCCGACCGGGCCGGCCGGGCCGATTGGGCCGCGGGGCTCGCGGCCGGTCTCGCTGTGGCGGCTGACTTCGAAACCGGGCTCGGTGCGGACCGGCCGGCGACGCTCCTGGCGGTCGCCGCCTGCTTCGCGGGCGTCGCTTTCGCGGGATTTTTCGCCGCTTTCCCAGGGGCGGACGACTTGCTCGCGGCCTGCCTGACCGGGGCCTTGCCGGCGCGGGTCTTGCTGGCCACGGCCTGCTGCGCGCTTGCCTTCTTGGCGCTGACTTTCTTGCTCGCGGCCTTCTTGCTCGCTGCCTTGGTGGCGTTGGTTCGCTTGGCGGCGGCCTTCCCGGCCGGCTGCCGGGCCGGGGTCTTCTTGGCCGTCGCCTTCTTGGCCGTCGCCTTCTTGGCCGCGGTCTTCTTGGCCGCGGCCTTCTTGGCCGCGGCCTTCTTGGTCGCGGCCTTCTTGGTCGTCGCCTTCTTGGTCGCGACCTTCTTGGCCACGGCTTTCTTGGTCGCAGCCTTCTTGGCGGCGACCTTCTTGGTGACCGCTTTGCTGGCGCCCGCCTTCTTGGCGACGGCCTTGGTCGCTGCGCGCTTGGCGGCGGTGGTTTTTTTGGCCGTCTTGGTGGCGGCCTTGACCGCGACCTGCTTGCCAGCGCGCTTCGCGCTCTTGCCCGCGGCGCTCTTGCCTGCGGCTTTACTGCCTGACTTGCTGACGGACTTGCCGGCTTTCTTGATCGCCATGCCTTGCTCCTGTCGGTTTTTCCGGTGAGCGGTCGCCCCCAAGGACCGTGCCTGTTTTGTTAACACGCGCGACCTTCATGGCGGGTGAGCAAAGGTGAGACTCGACCCGTCGCGTCAGCCGACTGATCCTGACCGCCCGGTGTTGACGCGATGTGTCACTTTTGGAACGCCGAAACCCCTTGAAATCGATGGCATGGAATGTGCTTCAATGTGAAGTACGTCACACAGCAAAAACCAAAGGGGGTCTCAGATGCGTTACTTCAAGCCGCAGGACGACGACCAGCAGGCCGACGCCGTCATCACCCGTCTCTACGAGCTCGCCCGCACCGCGGAGCCCGATGCCGCCGAGCTGCGCCGGCTCGATGCCCAGATCTACGCGGGCCTGATCGCCTCGTACGGCGACGACGCCTACGACCAGGCCACCGCGCCCTCACTGCTGCTGTCCTGAGCATCGCGCAAACGGCAACGGCGGCCTGAGCCGCCGTTCGCAAAGCCGCAATCCGGGGACGCGGCGATATCGACCTGGCAGCGGCCGCGCCGCTGCCGTTTCGCTCATCCGCCGAAGAAGCTAGGCAGGCTCGGGCTCGCGAGCCGCTGCAGGAACACCCAGAACACCTGCGGCTCCATCAACAGCATGAACAGCACACCGTAGATCGCGCCCGACAAGTGCGCGTTGTGGTTGATGTTGCCCCGGCCGCGCTTGTCCATCCAGTACGAATAGCCGACGTAGGCGATCGCATAGACGATCGCCGGCACCGGGATCACGAACACGATGATCCAGCTCCAGGGGTTGACCAGCACGAAGGCGAACAACACCGCCGACACCGCGCCGGACGCGCCGAGGCTGACGTAGCCGGCGTCCTTGCGATGGCGCAGGTAGCTCGGCAGGATCGCGACCACGATCGCCGAAAGATAGAAGAACGCGTAACCGAGCGGCCCGACCACTTCGCCGAACAAGCGTTCGACCGCGCCGCCGAAGAAATACAGGGTGATCATGTTGAACAGCAGGTGCATCCAGTCGGCATGCACGAAGCCGTGGGTCAACAGCCGATCGTACTGGCGGAAGCGCTCGACCCCTGGCGGCCACAGCACCAGGCGCTCGTACAGGCTGCGCTTCTCGAAGGCTTGCCACGTCACCAGCGCGGTCACGGCGATCAGGATGAGGGTGATCAGCATCGGCTCGGGTTCTCGTCGGCGGGTCCGGCCGGGCCGGATCCGCTCAGGTCGGACCGCCCGGCGGCGCCGGGCGGATTCGGAAGGGAGTTGGGGCTGGCCGCCGGGCGGCTTACGCGGCCTGGCGGTAGTGGTCCTGCATCGGGTAGCTGCGCGCGTACAAGGCGAACGCGGCCGCCGCGACGAAGGCGAAGCCGGCGAAGAAGAACATCAGGAAGGCGTTCTCGCTGAGCCCGGTCGCGGCGATGTGGGTGGTCACCGCTTCGTTGCGCACCGCGGCGTTGGTCAACATCACCCACAGGTTGCCGAAGGTGCTGGTCAGGTACCACAGCGCCATGATCACGCCCTTCATCGCGTGCGGGGCCTGGCTGTAGGCGAACTCCAGCGCGGTCGCCGAGACCAGCACCTCGCCGAGGGTCAGCAGCACGTAGGGAAGGACCTGCCATGCCAGCGACATGGGGTGGCCGGCATCCATATACAACTGCAGCACCGCCGCGACGACCCACGACAGGCCGGAGATGGCGATGCCGAAGCCCATCCGCCGCAACGGGGTCGGGTGCAGGCCGATCCGGCGCAGCGCCGGGTACAACACCAGGTTGTTGAACGGAATCAGCAGCATCACCAACAGCGGATTGATCGCCTGCATCTGCGAGGCCGCGGCGCGCGCGCCGCCTTCGCCGGAGATCAGCCAGCTCGGCCACCACCACAGGTCGGTCGGCACGAACATCTTCTGGCCCTGCAGCACCCAGGTCGAGGCCTTCTGGTCGAACAGCGACCAGAACGGGGTCACGAAGGCGAACACGATCAGGATGCGCAGCACCGCGCGCACGCCGTCGACCGCGGCGTCGGGATGCTTGCCGCGGGCGCGGTCGAGTTGCAGGGAAATACCGTAGCCGCCGAAGCCGATCAGCAGGCCCAGCGCCAGGCAGGCGCTCTTGACGAAGCCCATCGCCGGCACCGCGGTCAGCGACAGCGCGCCGATCGCCAGGACCACGCCGAGGCCGGCGACGATCGCGCCGGGGTTGCCCTGCCCGGCCGCGCGGGCGCTCAACGCGGTGCGGGCGACGTTGAAGAACGAATCCGGATCGGGCGCGTCGCGGGTCGGCGGCACCCGCACGTAGCGGTTGCGGCCCAGCCAGAAGATGAAGGTGGCCAGGAACATCAGCGCGCCCGGGATGCCGAAGGCGATGCTCGGACCGTACTCGCGCAGGAAGATCGGCATCAGCAAGGACGCGAACAACGAACCGAAGTTGATCGTCCAGTAGAAGGCGTCGAAGACCAGCTTGGCTTTGTGCTTGTTGCTCTGGTCGAACTGGTCGCCGCAGAACGACACCACCAACGGTTTTATCCCGCCGGCGCCGAAGGCGATCAGGAACAGGCCGGTATAGAAGCCGGCCTGGCTGTGCTCGAACATCGCCAGGCAGGCGTGGCCGGCGCAGTAGATCAGCGAGAACCAGATGACCGTGTTGTACTTGCCGAAATAGCGGTCGGCCAGCCAGCCGCCCAGCAGGGGGAAGAAGTAGGTGCCGATCATGAAGCTGTGGAACACCTCCTTGGCGAGGTGTTCGCGCTCGGCCAGGTCGGAGGTCGAGGCCAGCAGCAGGGTCCCGACCAGGAACGAGGTCAGGATGTTGCGCATGCCGTAGAAACTGAAGCGCTCGGCCGCCTCGTTGCCGATGATGAAACCGATCTGGCGGGGCATCCTGCCCTGCGAATCGGCGGTGGCGGGGGCGGTGGCGGCTTGGCTCATCTACGGTCCTCGGCGGTCGGGCGCGGAGGCGGTCGATGGCCGCCCCCGCTGGACCCGGGCGCGACGGCGGCCAGGCGGTCCAGCCCTACAGCCTAACCGATCGCCCCGGCGGCCGGCCCACTCGCGGCCGATGCCCGGCCCAGCTGAACCGCCACGGGCATGGTCGGCCCGTTCAGGCCGCCCGCCCGATCGGACGGCCCGATCGGGCGGCTTGACCAGACAACTCGACCAGGCGACTCGATCAGACCGCCGGCTCGCCGACCTCGAGTTCGTATTCGAAGTTCTGGATCATGCGGCCGAAATCCTCGTCCTCATCGCCGCCGTAGTTGGCGCCGATGCTCAGGCGATGACGCCCGGGCGACAGCGGCGGCAACAACAGCCAGTAGCCGTCGGAGGCGGCGTGGTAGGGGCCGGTCGGCGGACCGGAGGCGTCCATCTCGGCGAAGGGGTCGAAACACTTCGCCGTGATCAGGCGCATCGAACCCTGGCGATCGAGGCGCCGGCCGTCCAGCAGGACCACTGCGCTGACCAGGCGATCGTTGTTGAGCGTGACCTGCGCCTTCACTTGCTCGCAGGTGTGCGCGTATCGGCCGAAGCGCGGCGCGTGGTAATACATGTTGATCAGCGGCACCAGAACGTGCTTGCCGAGCGGAATCCGGCAACGGCGTTCGGCATTGAAGCTTCCGTCGGTGCCGGCGAGGAACCACACCGGCCCGTCTTCGTCCTGGCCCAGCGCGCAGCGGCTGCCGTCGCGATCGAGGTAAGGCTGCAGGCCGTCGGGGAAGCTGCGCGTCCAGCGCCACCAGCGCGCGGTCCACTCGGCCGGCTGGACCCCGCCGACCGGACCGCGCAGCGGCTGCACCGCAGTTGCCGAGCCTGCGGTTGTCGGGCCTTGAGCCGGCGTTTTGCCGGCTGCCGTTGCTGGGCCTTGAGCCGGCCTCTTGCCGGCTGCCGTTGTCGAGCCCTGAGCCGGCGTCTTGCCGGCCGCATCCGCCGGCAAGCCCGACAGCGCCAGCCACAGGCCGAGCGCCGCCGCCCCGCGCCTCAGGCCCATTCGGTCAGGCCTTCGCGCTCGTATACCGCGGCGAAACTGGGCCGCGCTTTCATCCGCTGCGCGAACGCGCCCAGGTGCGGCCAGTCGTGCGCCGGCCGCGGCATCTTGCGGGTCCAGCGCATCAGCATGGTGAGGTAGAAATCGGCCGCGCTCAGGCGCTCGCCGAGCAGGTACGGGCCCTGCTGGGCGAGCTGCGCGTCGAGTCGCTCGCAGGCGGCCTCGATGCGCGCCTGCGCGCCTGCGCGCACCGCCTCGTCGTCGGCCTGCAGGTCCCACGGGTACCACCACAGCCGCAGCGGCGATTGCAGGGTGTTGGTGAGGTTGAACAGCCACTGGTTGTATTCGGCGCGCTGCGGGTCGTCGAGCGCCGGGGCCAGGCCGGCCTGCGGATGGCGGTCGGCAAGGAACATGACCAGGCCTGCGGCTTCGTAGCGCGGCTGGCCGTCGACGATCAGGGTCGGCACCACCCCGTTCGGATTCAGCGCCAGGTATTCGGCGTTCTTGTGCGCGCGCGCATCGATGTCGACCAGCCGCAGCTCGTGCTCGATCCCCATCTCGATGAGCAGCCAATGGACGACGAGACTGGCGGTACCGGGCGAGTAATAAAGCGCGTACATGCGGAGGACTCCGGGAATGAGGGCGACAGTCTAGGGGAGACGTCGCGGTTGTGGGCGGCCATTGCCTCGGGAAGGGCAAAGCAAGAGCAACAACGAACAAAAGCAAAAACAAAAACAGAACCACAGCCCCCTTCTCCAAAAAGGGGAAAACGGCGCAGCGGGATCGGGGACAGCGCGTCATCGCGTGGAGTCGTCCTTCGGAAGGCCGCCCCTCTTAGTCGCCGCTCTTGAGCGCCACGACGCCGAAACTTCCCCACTCGAAAGGCGCGCCGCTGAAACTCGCCCCTTCGACGAAGCGGGCTGCGCGCTGCGCAAGTCCGTCGCAGCCGCGACCCCGGCGCGGGGGGATCAGCTCCTCGCTCGCAGCGAGCGCCGCAGCGCCACGCCCCATGCCCGCCCCACCCCATCACCATCGCCAATCCCCGGCCATCGATCCTGACAGCAGGCTGTCAGCAGTCTCGCCTTGCGGGCGCCGAACCGACGCTCGCGGCCAATCCGCAGATGCGGTTCTTCGCTACCATGCGGAGCGATTCCGGGGAGAACCGATCCGATGCCACGTACCGCCTCACGTACTGTCCTGGTCGCCGCGCTGCTCGCGGCCGCCGCCACCACGCCGCTGCACGCCGCCGCGGCCGACGACGCCCTGACCACCGTCGCCGAACGCAGCGGCTTCCTCAAGACCGGCCGCTACGACGAAGTGATCGCGATGTGCGCGTCCTTCGCCAAGCGCTACCCCGATGCGGTGCGCTGCGAGGACTTCGGCACCACCCCGGAAGGCCGGCCGATGAAGCTGCTGGTCGCGACCCGCAGCGGCGCCTTCACCCCGGCGCAGGCCCAGGCCAAGTCGCTGCCGGTGACCCTGATCCAGGGCGGCATCCACTCCGGCGAGATCGACGGCAAGGACGCGGGCTTTCTCGCCCTGCGCCAGATCCTCGACGGCGAGGCCGCCGCGGGCGTGCTCGACAGGCAAGTGCTGCTGTTCGTGCCGGTGTTCAACATCGACGGCCACGAGCGCTTCGGCCGCTGGAATCGCCCCAACCAGCGCGGTCCCGAGGAAATGGGCTGGCGCACCACCGCGCAGAACTACAACCTCAACCGCGACTATCTGAAGGCCGACGCGCCCGAAATGCAGGCCATGCTCAAGCTGGTCGAGCGCTGGGATCCGCTGGCCTACATCGATCTGCACGTCACCGACGGCGCCAAGTTCGAACACGACGTCTCGATCCAGGTCGAACCGGTGCACTCCGGGGACATGGCCCTGCGCCAGGCCGGCCTGGCCCTGCGCGACGGCGTGATCGAACGCCTCGCCGGCCAGGGGTCGCTGCCGGTGGCGTTCTATCCGTCCTTCATCGAATCCGACAACCCGGCCTCGGGCTTCGAGGACGCGGTGCCGCCGCCGCGTTTCTCCAACGGCTACATCCCGCTGCGCAACCGCCTGGGCATGCTGGTCGAAACCCACTCCTGGAAGGACTACCCGACCCGCGTGCGGATCACCCGCAACACCGTCGTCGACGTGCTCGAACTGGTCGCGCGCCACGGCAGCGACTGGCGCCGCGAAGCGCTCGCCGCCGACCGACGCGCGCAGGCGCTCGGCGGCCAGCCCGTCGCGCTCGACTACAAGGCCACCGACAAGACCCGCGACGTCGCCTTCCGCGGCTATGCCTATACGCGCACGCCGTCGGAAGTCTCCGGCGCGCTGATGACCCGCTACGACGAGACCAAGCCCGAGGTCTGGAACGTAAAGCTCAAGTACGACATCCAGCCCAGCCGCGTCGTCGACGCCCCGCGCGGCGGCTACCTGGTCCCGGCCGCGCATGCCGCCTGGGTCGCGGCCAAGCTCGACCAGCACGGCGTGAACTATCGCCGTCTCGGCGCCGCGCTCAAGGACGCGCCGGTCGAGACCTTCCGTTCCGACAAGACCGAGTTCGCTCCGCAATCGGTCGAAGGCCACCAGCGCGCCACGCTCAACGGCGCCTGGAAGCCGGAAACCCAGAACCTGGTCGCCGGCGCACTGTTCGTGCCGATCGCCCAGCCCAAGGCGCGCCTGGCGATGGCCCTGCTGGAACCGCAGGCGCCCGATTCGCTCGCGGCCTGGGGCGAGTTCAACAACGCCTTCGAGCGCAAGGAATACATGGAGGACTACGTCGCCGAGGAAGTGGCGCGCGAGATGCTGGCCAAGGACCCGAAGCTGAAGGCCGAGTTCGAGGCGAAGATCAACAACGATCCGGCGTTCGCCAAGAGCCCGCAGGCGCGCCTGGAGTTCTTCTACCGCCTGCATTCGGCCTGGGACACGCGCTACAACCAGTACCCGGTGGTGCGCACCCAAGAAACGCCGCGCTGAGCCTCGGCAGGTACCGAAGCAACGCCCCTGAACGCGCGGAGCCCCGGCGGCTCCGCGCGTTTTCTCCGCCCGATCCTTATGCAGGAGCGGCGTAAGCCGCGACCGCCGAAACGAGTATCCGACCGGTAGGGCGCGACAACCGGTACCAGGCCGCGGCTCACGCCGCTGCTACGCTCGCGGACTTAGGCCGCGTTATCCTCAACGCCTGTCCCGATCGGCGCGTCGCGTAAGCATGCGAACCTCCCCTTCCGCCATGATCGCGCCGACCCGGCATTCGTGCTCATCCGCGTTCACCGCGGTCCTGCTGCTCGCAGGCATCGCCGCAAGCTCGCAGGCCGCCTCCGCCGAGAACCCCCCGCGCATCGAAACCCGCGCGGCCACGGTGAGGGTGCTCAGCTTCAACCTGTGGCACGACAAGGGCGACTGGCCCAGGCGCCGCGCGACGATCGTCGCCGAGATCGCGCGCCTGAAGCCGGACGTGATCGCCTTGCAGGAAGTGCTGCAGCGCGACGGCCTGCGCAACCAGGCCGAAGACCTCGCCGCCGCGCTCGGCTATCGGGCGCAGTTCGTCTCGGTCGATCCGCCCGCTGCGGCACGCCGCTACGGCAACGCCATCCTCACCCGCAAGCGCGCCGAAACCCGGCAGATGCGCAAGCTCGAACCGCTCGACGACTACCGCACCGCCGTCCATGCGCGGCTGCGCCCGGGCTCGCCGGGCACCCGCATCGACGTCTACGCCACCCATCTGCACAACGACCGCGCCGGCGGCGCCGTCCGCGCCAGGCAGGTGTCGAGCCTGCTCGATTTCATCGATGCGACCGCGCAGGGCGCCTATGTGATCGTCGCCGGCGACTTCAACAGCGACGCCGACTCGCCGGAACTGCAGGCGTTGGCCGCGCGCTACCGCGATGCCTACGGTGCGGCCCACCCCGAGGCCTCCGGCGATATCGCCGCCCACACCACGCTCAACCCGGCCTACCTGCCGGCGCAGCGCATCGACCATGTTTTCTACGACCCGGTCGGCTTCGAACTGGTCGATGCCCGCGTCGTGCTCGACCGAAGCCGCGACGGCATCTGGCCGTCCGACCACTTCGGCCTGCTGGTCACGCTGCGCACCCGGCCGCGCATCGTCGGTTTGCGCGCGTCACCGAACTGACATTTACCGGGACTAGCGTGGGCGGGTTCCCCCGCCCTGCCGGAGCCCCGCATGATCCGTTCGACCCTGACCTCGTTGTTGCTCGCCTGCGCCGCGACCGCGTTCGCCGCCCCCGCCGCCGCCGCGCACTGGTCGCTGACCGGCCTCGTCGAAATCCCGGCGACCCAGCGCGACGCGGTGCGCCTGCCGCCGGGCACGCCCGACCAGGCCAACCTCAACCGCTTCGGCTTCTATTCCGACCTGAGCTATAACCCGCGCGACGGCTACTGGTACGCCCTGTCCGACCGCGGCCCCGGCGGCGGCGTGATCGACTACGCCACCCGCGTTCAGCGCCTGCGCATCCCCTACGACCGCCGCAGCGGCCGCATCGGCCAGCCCATCATCGACAAGACCGTGTTGTTCAGCGCGCGCCGCGGCGACAGCTTCAACGGCCTCAACCCGCAGTTGCTCAACGGCGACGCCGCCCGGCTCGGCCTGAGCTTCGACCCGGAAGGCTTCGTGGTCGGCCGCAACGGCCACTTCTACGTCGCCGACGAATACGGCCCGAGCCTGTACGAATTCGCCCCGAACGGCCGCTTCCTGCGCGCGTTCGCCACCCCGGCCAACCTGCAGCCGCGCAACGCCCAGGGCCAGCTCGACTACGTCGGCGACCGCAAACTCGTGGTCAGCGGGCGCCAGGACAACCGCGGCTTCGAGGGGCTCACCATCACCCCCTCCGGCGACAAGCTCTATGCGGTGATGCAGGACCCGCTGGTGCAGGAAGGCGCGAACAACGACGGCCGCCGCAGCCGCAACGTCCGCATCGTCGAGTTCGACCTGCGCAGCGGCCGCTCCAGCGCCCAGTACGTCTACCAACTGGAATCGATTGCCGCCCTTAACGCGATCGACCCGTCCGGCGACGACGATTTTTCCGCGACCAACCAGGGCCGCAGCATCGGCCTCAGCGCGATCCACGCCCTGAGCGACCGCGATTTCCTGGTGCTGGAGCGGGACAACCGCGGTCTCGGCGTCGAGGTCACCGCCGCGCCGGTGCACAAGCGCGTGTACCGGATTTCCCTGCGCGGCGCGAGCGATGTCGCCGCCCAGTCGCTGGCCGGCAGCAACGACCTGCCCGCCGGCGTGCGTCCGGTCGACAAGGCGCCCGAACTCGACATCCTCGCCGCCCTGCGCAGCGCCGGCGCCCGCGACATCCCCGAGAAGCTCGAAGGCCTGGCGATCGGCCCGCGCCTGCGCAACGGCAAGCACTTGGTGCTGATCGGCAGCGACAACGACTACAGCGTGACCCAGAGCGGCGCCGGCGAACAGTTCGAAGTCTGCGTCGACCGCGGCAGCGGCGAACGCGCGCAGGTACCGCTGGATGCCGACTGCCCCGCCGGCAAGACGCGCATCCCCGGGACGCTGATCGCTTTCGCGGTGGATTTCCGCCGCTAGGGACCAGGGACCAGGAACGAGGAACGAGGAACTAGGAACTAGGAACTAGCGACTCGTTACTCGCTACTGGTCACTCACTCCTCACTCCTGCCCCCTCGCTCCCCGCGCCCAGCCCCCACCGACCCAGCACGTCGTAGGCATTGCGCGAACCGAGCTGGCTGTGGATCAGGGCGAAGGCATCGACGCGCCAGTCGATCGCGTCGATTTCGAGCGGCGGATGCAGGGGACGCGCGGCGTCGCGGACGATGGTCACGTGCGGCACCAGCGTGCGCCCGGACTCGACCCGCACGCCTTCCTTGGCCAGGGCCACGCCCAGCCGTTGGAACAGGCCGTCCAGGGCTTCCGGCGTGTGCTCGCAGCCGAGCCACCAGGGAATCGACTTGTTGCGGAAACTGCCGGCGCGGTCGAGCCGCAGATCGAACGCCGGCAGGGCCAGGCTGCCGGCGGCGGCCTGCGCGCGCGCCGCGCGCTCGGCCGTGAATTCGGAGGCGTCGCCGAGGAACTGCAAGGTCAGGTGATAGCGGTGCGCGCCGATCAGGCGCCCACCGGCGTCGTGCTCGCGATGCAGGGCCGCGGCGGCCGCGGCGATACGCGCCTGGGTCGCCGCGTCCGGCAACAGGGCGAAGAACAATCGGTGGATGTCGGACGAGGCGGCCGGGGTCGCGAACAGCGAGTCTTGATGCATGGCCGCAGTGTAAAGCCGCATGCCGATTACGCGAACTGGGTCGGCGCCGGCGCCGCGGCACTGGGGCATGATGGGCGGGTCGCCGGCCGGCGGTCCGGATATTTCGCGCAGCCCTCGCGGCGGCGTCCCTCAGCGAATGGAGTCCCTCATGAAGTCGATCCCGAATCTTTGCGCCCTCGCCTTGCTGGCGTTGTCCCTGCACGCCCAGGCGCAGACCGCGCCGGGCGCGGCACTGCAGACCTCGGTCCTGCCGGGCTCCGACCGGCATGAGCAGGACCGGCGCGCGCAGGCCAGGCGCGAGATCGAGGGCATCGTCGAGACCTTCAAGGCCGCGATCATCGCCAAGGACTCGGCCACCCTGAAGAGTCTGTTCCTGCCCGAACACAATTCCTGGATCCTGGTGTCCTCCGACGAGGAGTTCCGCCAACGCAGGGCCAAGAACCCCAAGCTGAAGAAACTCGAGCCCGGCACCTACGTCGAGTTCGCCGAGCAGATGAGCCAGGGCAAGGAGCGCTTCGAGGAGAAGTTCTCGAACGTCAAGATCGAAACCGACGGCGCCATCGCCAGCGTGCATTTCGACTTCGTCTTCCTCGAAGACGAACGCGTTACCGGCAAGGGCCAGGAGGCCTGGCAACTGGTCAAGACCGAACAGGGTTGGAAGATCAACGCGGTGGTCTATTCCTCCTACCCGCTCAAGTGAGCCGCTTGCTCCCGGCCCTCGCCGGGAGCATCGCCGGGCTGCACTCGGGCGGCCGTCGCGGACGCCGTCGCCTATCGCTCAGACCGTTGCCGCAAGCGGCACCGGCCCTCAAGCCGTCGCCGCGGCCGGCACCGGCTCGCTCGAAGCGCGCTCGGAGTACGCATCCAGCAGGCTCGCGACGATCTTGCGCGCGCCGCTGAACGGCTTGCGCCCGTGCGCCATCTGCATGTTGTCGAGCAGCATCACGTCGCCGACCTGCCAGGGGAACCGGATCGAAGCGCCGGCGAAGGCCTCGCGCACCGCCTGCAGATCCTCGGTCGCGATCTCGCCGCCGTCGCCGTAATAAGCGTGACGCGGCAAGCGGTCGGCGCCGAACATGTTGAGCAGCGAGGCCGAGACTTCGGCGCCGAGGTTGCTGACGTGGAACAGATGCGCCTGATTGAAGAACACCCGCTCGCCGGTCAGCGGATGCCGCGCCGTGCCGTGATTGGTCTGGGCGGTGCGCAGGGTCTGCGCGTCGAGCCACTCGTGGTCGATGCCGTTGGCCTCGCAAAAGCGCGCGACCTCGCCGCGGTCGGAGGTCTGGAACACGGTTTCCCAGGGAATGTCGACATAGGGCCGGTAGTGGCGCACGTAGCGCACGCCGCGCGCCTCGAAGCGGTCCATGCGCTCCTCGCCGACGGCCGCGGCGACCCGGCGCATGTCCGCGATCGGGGTCTCGCCGCCGCTCTGCGGCGCGACCAGGCAGCAGAACGCGATCTTCAGCGGCCAGTCGCGCTGGTAGGCGTTTTCGCAATGCAGGGCGATTTCCTGGTCGGGCGGGTATTCGGTGGCGGTGAACACGCCCTTGCCGACCGAACTGCGCGGCGTGGAACGGTAGGTGTAGTCGAGCGCGCGCGGCGACACCGCTTCGCCGAAGCTCTCGAAGTCGGCGACGCTGGCGACCCCAAAGCCGCGAAACAGCAAGGCGCCGTGCTCGAGCAGGCGCTCCTCGATCAGTTCGCGGCGGGCCGCGACGAACGCGGCCAGGTCGCGTTCGCCCGCGCCCGGTTCGAATACGCGCGGCGCGCGGCCGTCGGCGAACAGTGCGGTTTCCTTGAAAGCATGCATTGCAGTGCTCCTGTGTAACGTTGCGCCGCGCTAGCCGCCGCGGCGCATGGCGAGGGTGGTGCGGCTCAGAGCCGATGACGGACTCAAAACCGATAACGGATCTTGGCCAGCAGTTGGTCGGAATCGCGCAGTTCCAGCGCGTCGGTGAACTGATCGTAGGTGCCGAGCGGGTCGCGTTCGAGGAAGGTCGAGCCGCCGCGCGAATAGGCCACGAAGATGTCCGACTGCGGGCCGAGCAGGTAGCGATAGCGCAGCTGCAGGCCGAAGTTGTTGACGTCGAAATCCGCCCTCGCCTGCCCGCTCGCACGCATCTGCCCGTTCGGTTGCAGCAGGTAGCCCTGGCCGCCGTCGGCGCGCACCGAGGCCCACTCGGTCTTCAGCCGCACTTCGTGGTGCAGGCCCGGGAACCAGCTCAGGTTGAGGCTGGCGTAATCGCCGCGCCGCGAGTAGCGGCCGAAGTTGCGTCCGTCTTCCCAGATCAGCCAGTCGCTGCCGCGGTCGGGACTGAAGATCAGCTGGGCGTTGAACTCGTCGTTGGGGTACCAGATCGCGCTCAGCTCCAGCTCCGGCGTGGCCTTGCCCGACAGGCCCTGCGGCAGCATCGACAGCGCAGCCCCAAAGGTCCAGTCGCCATAGCGGCGGCTGACGAACTCGGCTTCGGAGCGGTAGCGCCGCGAACGCTTCCACAGGCCGTTGCCGCGCGAGATCAGGTCGTCCCAGCCGGAGCTGATCAGGCTGACGTTGAAATTCAGGCGGTTGCCGCTGCGGTAGTTATAGTTGTTGACGATCGCCAGGGTCGTCGGCAGGCGGTCGCCGCGGTCGTTGCTGCGCGCCTGCAGGTCGGCGAACCAGCGCACGCTGCGCAGGTCGGCGTCCTCGTCCTTGACCCGGTGGACGTAGTCGGCGGCGAGCTTGACCTCGTTGAGGCTGGCGCGGCGCTGATAGCCCAGGTCGTTGAAGTCGAGGCGATTGCCGAAGTGGTTGGCTTCCAGGCGATAGCGCCAGCTTTCCGACGGCGTCCAGTTGATCCGCATCCAGGCGCCGCTGTCGTTGACGCTGCGGCCGCGCTGGTCGATGAAGCTGCCGAGCACCTGGCTGTTGATCACCAGCGCATCGCTCGGCCGCCAGCTCATGTCGACCGCGTGCACCTGCGCGCTGCGGTCGCGGAACGGGCGTTCGGTATCGGTGCCGAGCCAGCCGATGCTGAGCGTGTCGTGTACCGGGAACAACAGGCGCGCGGCATAGAAATCGCGGCCGGCCTCGCCGTCCTCGCTCGCCGCCAGTACGCCGTAACTGAGCCGGCCCAGCGAGCCGTTGAGCTTGATCGCCGCGTCGATGTCGCTGGCGCCGCTGCCGTCGTCGGCATCGCCGCCGATGCGGCGGGTGTGGATCAGCCGCCCCTGGTCGGGCGTGCTGAGATCGAAGATGCCCTGGTTCTCGGTGAAGAACGGCCGCCGGTCGCTGAAGAAGGTCTCGATGGCATCGAAGTTGATCACCAGGTCGTCGGACTCGACCTGGCCGAAGTCGGGGTTTACCGTCGCGCTGAGCTGGAAGCGCGGGGACGGCTTCCAGAACAGATCGACGCCGCCGTTGTACTTGGTCCGGCCGCTGATCAGGTCGTGGTTGGCGGTGACGTAAGGCCAGAAGTGCAGCAGGGCCTTGCGGTACTGCGGAATCTCCAGGCGCTCGAAGCCCGAGACGAAGCGACCGCGCTCGATCGACACCGCCGGGTAGGACTGGCGCTCGCCGTTGCCGCCGAGCACGCGGCTGAAATACACCGCGACGTTGCGACTGGGCGAATCCGTGCCGCGCATCGGCGCCACCGTCCACGGGATCAGCATTTCGACCTGCCAGCCGCTCTCGGTCTCCTCGACCGCCCAGCTCCAGTCGGTGTCCCAGTCGTAGTTGGGCACGTTCTCGTTGGTCACGACGCCGTCCATGATCGAGCCCGACAGGCCGACGCTGAAGGTGTAGGCGGTGCGGCCGTCGCCGTCGAAGTCGACCATGAAGTTGACGCCGTCGATGACGTCCTCCTGGTCGCGCTCCAGGCGCGGCTTGACCCGCGCGAACGCCGGTGCCTGTTCGAGCACGAAGGCGACGACGATGCCGTCCGGCGTCGACAGCAGGCGCGCCTGCGTGCCGCTGCCGCCGTCGGGCGCGGTCAGGCGATACGGCTCGGTGACCTTGAAGTCGTCGTAGCGCTTGGCCTGTTCCCATTCGGTCTCGTCGAGCTTGCCGTCGATCACGATAGAGGCGCAGGCCGGCGCGCTGACCAGCAGGGTCAGCATCAGCACCGAACCGGCGCGCAGTCGCGAGGCGGGAAAATCTGCAGTCATGTGGTGTCCAAGGTGGCTGGAAGAGTGCGTGGCGCGTCGGGTCCGGATCAGGTCTCGGACAGATAGGCGAGCGTCTTGCGTTCTCCCTTGAACGATTCGCGGCCGTGCATCATCAGGATGTTGTCGATCATCAGCAGGTCGCCGCGCTGCCAGTCGAACAACAGCTTGCTGGCGTCGAGCGCGCGGCGGACCTCGGCCAGCGCCTCCTCTTCCATCGGCTCGCCGTCGCCGTACTCGCACTCGTGCGGCAGGTTGCCCTTGCCGACCATCTGCTCGTACATGCCGCGCAGTTGCGGGTTCAGCGCCGAGGGGTGCCATTGCTCGGCCTGGTTGAACCACACTTCCTGGCCGGTCTGCGGGTGGGTGACGAAGGCCTCGCAGCGGGTGGTCACGCGCAGCACGCCGTCGGCCTGCCAGCGGCAGGTCGAGCCCTGCTCGGCGGCGATGCTCTCGACCTCGGCGCGGTCCTGGGTCTGGTAGGTGGTCTGCCAGTTCTTGCCGAGCGGAATGCTCGACTGGAAATTGCGCACATAGTTGATGCCGCGCTCGCGCAGCTTGCGCACGATCTCCTCGGGCACCGCGCGCAGCACATCTTCGCTGTTGGCCAGCGAGGTCTGCCCGCCCGAGGCGGCCGGGATCACGCTGTGGAAGAACAGGCGGCGCGGCCAGCGCGGCAGATAGGACATCTCGTTGTGCAGGCTGATGACTTCGCTGGCCGGGTACTCGGTCGAGGTGTAGACGTCGGCGGCGACGCGGCTGCGCGGCGAATTGCCGCCGATGTAGTCGAAGGCCTGCGCGCCGAGACGCTCGGAACAGACGCGGAAATCCTCGGCGCCGTTGAGCTGGAACCCGCGCAGCAGGATGCCGCCGTGCCGGAGCAACCAGGCCTGGACCTGCTCGCGGTTGTGAACGAGGTAATCGTGCAACGCCGCCTGGCTGGCATCGCCGGCGGGGGTGATCACGATCGGATGGTGGTCGGAGTTGAACAGCGCGTTGACGTTCATGGCAGGTCCCTGTCGTTTTTGAAATCCGTAGCGTTCGAAATACTGCGTGGATGCGGTCGCGTCCGGCGCGATGCCGGCGCGGCTACACGCACAGACTTGCGGTCAGTTCGGCGTTGAGCCGCTCCAGCACCGCCGCGCGCTGGCTGTTGACGAAGAAGTGGCCGCCATCGAACCAGCTCACGCGGCAGGCGCCGGAGGTTTCCTTCTGCCAGCCCTCGACCTGGCCGGGCTCCTTGTTGAGATCGTCGCGCCCGGCGAACACGCTGATCGGCATCGACAACAGCGGGCCGTGGCGATAGCGGTAGTTCTCGGCGATGGCGAAGTCCGCGCGGATCGCCGGCAGCAACAGCTCCATCAACTCGCGGCTTTCCAGCACTTCCGGCGGCGTGCCCTCGTACTCGCGCAGCACCTCGGTGAACTGCTCGTCGGACAAGGTGTGCAGTTGCCGGGTCGGGCTGCGGAACTGCGGCGCGTGGCAGCCGGACACGAACAGATGGTTCGGCGTGCTCAGACCGTGCAGGCGCAGGTAGCGGCTCAGCTCGAACGCGACCAGGGCGCCGACGCTGTGGCCGAAGAACGCGCACGGCAAGTCGTCCATGCGCGAGATCACCGGCGTCACCGCCTGCAGCAAGGCCGGCAGGGATGCGATCGGCTCCTCGGCGATACGCGCGCTGCGCCCGGGCAACTGCACCGCGCAGATTTCCACGGCCGGGTCGACCGCCTCCTGCCAGCGGAAGAAGTTGAAGGCGTTGCCGCCGGCGTAGGAAAAGCAGAACAGTCGCAGGCGCCGGGTCGAGGACGGCGTGCGGATCAACCACGGCGTGGTCTGCAAGGACAGCGACGAGCTCATGTCAGGGTCTCGGCAAGGGCGCACGCGGCATCGGCGCTGTCGCGGGACGCGCGCGTGGACGAGGGATGGGCAAGGAAGCCGGCGACGGCCGCGGCGATGGTCTGCGCGTGCGGCTCGGCGAGCATGGCGTAGTGTCCAGCGTCGACCGCGACCGCGGCGGCGCTGCCGCCGATGACCTCGATGCCCTCGGCGACGCGGGTCGACGAATCGGCACTGAAGACCTGCACCGGCGCATCGACACGGCTGGCGGTGTAGTCCGACAGCAGTTGCAGATGCGCGCGCGTCACCGGCCATTGCGCCTGCAGATGGGCGAAGGCCACCGGATCGGCGTCGCGCCAGCCCAGGCGCTGCAGCAGCGGTTCGGCCTGCTCGAAGGTCTGCGCCGACAGCACCTCGATGGCCAGCCCGTCGAACGCGACCGATACCGGCCAGGCCAGGCCGCGGCTTTGCAGCTCCGCGCGCAGGGCGACCTCGGCCGCGCGCATCGGGTCCTTGTCGAGACCGGCGATCGGCAGGTGAGTATCGAGCAGGCCGAGATACTCGACCCGCTCGCCGGCGGCGATCAACCGTTGCACGATCGTCGCCGCGAGGACGCCGCCGCTCGACCAGCCGAGCAGACGGTACGGGCCCTGCGGTTGGCGGCTGCGGATCGCCTCGACCTGCATTTGCGCCAACGCCTGCAGCGAGGCCGGGCGTTGCGGCAGGCCGGCGGCTTCCGGCGATTGCAGGCCGTAGACCGGGCCCAGCGCGGCCAAGCGCGCGGCCAGTGCGGCATAGAACGACACTTGGCCGCCGACCGGATGCACGCAGAACAGCGGCCGGCCCGGCGCTGCCGCCTGCAGCGGCACGCACAGCGACGCCGGTTGCGCCGCCGCGTCGTCGATCGCCGCCGCCAGCGCCGCCACGGTAGGCGCCGAGAAGGTCGCCGACAGCGGCACGGCCGCGCCGAGACGCGCGCGCAGCGCATGCACTACCCGGATCGCCAGCAGCGAATGGCCGCCGAGTTCGAAGAAGCGGTCGTGCCGGCCGACCCGTTCCAAACCCAGCAGCTCGCACCAGATCGCGGCGATGGCCTGCTCGGTCGCGCCCTGCGGCGCGGCGTACTCGCGCTGCACCCGCGCCGCGCCGTCCGGCGCCGGCAGGGCGGCGCGATCGAGCTTGCCGTTCGCGGTCAGCGGCCAGGCCGGTAGGACCACGAACGCAGCCGGCAGCATGTGCTCGGCGAGCGAGCGCGCCAGTCGTTCGCGCAGTTCGGCCGTGCCCGGTGCGGCGCCTGTGCGCGCGAGCAGATAGGCCACCAGGCGCCGATCGCCGGGCTGGTCTTCGCGCGCGACCACCACCGCCTCGCGCACGCCCTCGCATTCGCCCAGGCGGGCTTCGATCTCGCCCAGTTCGATTCGGTGGCCGCGGATCTTGACCTGGAAATCGTTGCGGCCCAGGTACTCGATGCGGCCGTCCTCGCGCCAGCGGCCGAGGTCGCCGCTGCGGTACATGCGCGCACCGGCCTCGCTGCCGAAGGGATCGTCGAGGAAACGTTCCGTGGTCAGCTCGGGACGATGCAGATAGCCGCGCGCCACGCCGGCGCCGCCGATGTACAGCTCGCCGGCTACGCCGACCGGCACCGGCTGGCGTTCGCCGTCGAGAATGTAGACCCGGGTATTGGCGAGCGGCCGGCCGATATGCGGCGCCAGGCCGGCACGGATCGGCGCCAGGGTGGCGTCGACCGTGCATTCGGTCGGGCCGTAGACGTTGAAGCAGTGCAGCGACGAGGCCGCGGCCGCGTCCCAGGCGCGCGGGGACAGGGCTTCGCCGCCGATCAACACCATGCGCAGATCGCCATCGCCGCGGCGCAGCAGGCCGTGTTCGATCATCAGCTCGAACTGGGCCGGAGTGCAGTCGAAGGCCTGGATGCGTTCGCGGACCAGGAAATCGAGCATGGCCTCGCCGTCGGCGCGGACCTCGGCCGGCACCAGCACCACGCTGCGTCCCGACAGCAACTGACTCAGCGCCTGCAGCGAGGCATCGAAGGACAGGCCGGCATTGAGCGCGACCCGCGCGTCGGCAGTGCAATGCACGAAAGCCTCGCGTTCGAGTGCGGCCCACAGATTGAGCACGTTGCGGTGTTCGACCATCACCCCCTTAGGCCGTCCGGTCGAACCCGAAGTGTAGATCGCATAGGCCAGCTGCCGCGGGCCGACGCCGGCCCGCTCGGGGTCGTGTTCGGGCTGCGCGGCCAGGGCCGGATCGTCGAGCGCGATGGTCGGCAGCGCAGCCGCCGACAGCGTGGCGCCAGCGCCCAACAGGGCGACCGGCGCACTGTCGTCGAGCATGTAGTCCAGGCGCTCCTGCGGATAGGCCGGGTCCAGCGGCACGTAGCCGGCGCCGGCCTTGAGGATGCCGAGCACGCCGACGATGGTGTCGAGCTCGCGTTCGACCCGGATCGCGACGCGGTCGTCGGCGTGCACGCCCATTGCGATCAGGCGATGGGCGACGCGGTTGGCGCGGCGATTGAGCTCGGCGTAGCTCAGCCGGCGTTCGCCGCAGACCAGGGCTTCGGCCTCGGGGGTGCGTCGCACCTGCAGCTCGAAGCCGCGATGGATCGACTCCGGCAGGTCGAACGGCGCCGCGGTGTCGTTGAAGCCGTGCAGCTGCCGGCGCTGCGGTGCGTCGAGCAAGTGCAGCGCGGCGATACGGCAGCGGTCGTCGGCGGCCATCGCCTCGAGCAGCGACACCAGGCAGGCGGCATAGCGCTCGGCGGTGGCGCGATCGAACAAGGCGGTGGCATAGGCCAGACTGCCGGCGATGCCGTCCGCGCCGTCCGCGAGCGCTAGCGACAAATCGAACTGGGTCGTCGCCAGCGGGCTGTCGATCGACTCCAGCGCCAGCCCCGGCAGTTGCAGGGAGCCGCCGCCCGGA
>NZ_JCAXEE010000010.1:0-169454 GCF_059758755.1 Lysobacter sp. GQ73
GAGACCGCGAACAGTCGCAGGGCAGGGGCGACGCGAGTCGCGACCGCGATGCCCTCAACCTTGCGGCGCTCCTGGCCGTGGCCCTGTAGGAGCGGCGTAAGCCGCGACCATGGAAGGGATCGACGCCGCATCGCCGTCGTCACTGATCGAGACCGCGAACAGACGCAGGGCAGGGGCGACGCAAGACGCGATCGGGCCGTGCCAGGTTGCGACGCATCCCACCGCAACCCCGCCAACCCTAGCCTCGATCCCCGCCGAGTGGTCACCGAATTGATCGCCGTCACAGAAGCGACGCGCGCCTGCAACATCTGCAACATGGGCTGTGGATGATGGCGGATCGCCTGACGCTTCCGGGGATGCCGCACCGATGACCGACCCGCAACGCCGCCGCTTTCTGGTCGGCCTGACCGTGGGCGGCGCTGCAACCGTGGCCGGCCCCCTGGCCCTGTGGCGCTGGACCGGCGGCCACGGTCACAGCCTCGGGTCGGGCCCGGCGCCGAAGTTGTCGGAGCTGGCGCCGGACGCGCGTTTCGTGCAGCCGCTGCGTCTGCCCGGAGCCGAGGGGCTGCTCGCCGAGGTCGATCTGAAGCAGCCGTTGCGTCTGTCGGCACGGACGCTCAGTGTGGGCTTGTTCCCGGGCGCGCCGACGTCGCTGTGGGCCTATACCGGTCGTGTCGGTGCGCACGACGTCGCCAATCCGTTGCTGCATGCGCGCCGCGGCGACACGGTCGAGGTCGAGCTCGACAACCGCCTCGCCGAGGCGACCACGATCCACTGGCACGGCCTCAGCATCGACGAGGCCAACGACGGCAGCGGCCTGCACCCGGTCGAGGCCGGCGCCAGCCGCAGCTACCGTTACCGCGTCGATAACCGCGCCGGCTTGTATTGGTATCACGCCCACCCGCACGGCCGCACCGGCGTGCAGTTGCAGCGCGGCCTCGCCGGCCTGCTATTGGTCGAGGACGCGGAAGAGCGCGCGCTGCGGCAACGCCTCGGCATGCGCTGGGGCGAGCGCGACCTGCCCTTGATGATCGCCGACAAACAGGTCGCCGACGACAACGCCATCGTCTACAAGGACGGCGCCGACGACTGGATCGGCAATCGCGTACTGGTCAACTGGACGCCCGAGCCCTATCTCGACGTGATTCCGACCTGGTATCGCTTCCGCCTCGCCAACGTCGCCAACGCGCGCATGTTGCGGGTCGCTTTCGTGCAAGGCGAGCGGGTGCTGCCGATGCAGCTGATCGGCACCGACGGCGGCCTGCTCGCCCAGGCCTGGCCGGTCGACGACGTGTTTCTCGCCCCGGCGCAGCGCATCGACGTGCTGGTCGATTTCGGCGCGCTTACCCCGGGTCAGCGGGTGATGCTGCGCAGCCTCGACTACGTGGCGATGGAGAACGAGGACGAGTCCGGCGCCTTCCTGCCCGACCCGATGGCCGATCATCCCGGCGCCACGCCGATGGGCGCCGCGCTGGACCTGATGGAACTGCGCCTGATCGAATGCGCCGACGAGCGCCGGCCGGCGGCGCGTTTGCCCGACCTCAGCGCCTTGTCGAAGATCGAGCCGCTGCCCGACACCGCCGGCTGGCCGGTGCGTGCGCTGCGCCTGCGCATGGACGAGGCGGGGCGCTGGTTCATCAACGACTGGAATTTTCACGACGACGGCCACGAGCCGGCGTTCTCGGTGCGCCGCGGCAGCCGCGAGGTCTGGGAAATCCGCAACAGCATGACCAGCATGCCGCACCCGATTCACCTGCACGGTTTCCAGTTCCGCGCGCTCTCGCGCAGCATCAGCCCACCCGACATCCGCGGCCGCCAGGTCGCCGCCGGCGGACTGACCGCGCAGGACCTCGGCTGGAACGACACCATCGTGGTCTGGCCCGGCGAAATCGTGCGCCTGGCCATCGATTTCGCCCAAGCGCTCAGCGGCAGCCAACGCTACATGCTTCATTGCCACAACCTCGAACACGAGGACATGGGCATGATGCTGACCTTCGCGGTGACCGACTGAAGCCGTCTTCCCGAACGATCTCCCTGCATCCGCCCTTGCGCCACGGAGCTACCATGCGTTGTCCGAACCCCCTGCATGCCGCGCTGCTGACCATCGCCGTCTCGACGCTGGCCGCTTGCACGCCGCACGCGCCGGAGGCGGCGAAGAGCGACGCCGCCGGCGAGAACGCCGCGGCCTTGAGCGCGGCCGACCTTGCCGACCAGAAGGCCCGCATCAGCTACATCGTCGGCCGCGACTTCGCCCGCAGCATCGAACCCATCCGCGGCGAGCTGGACCAGCGCATCGTGCTGCGCGCGATCCGCGACGCCCAGGCCGGCGCGCCGCTGTTGTTCGACGAGGCGCAGAGCAAGCAGATCCGCGAAGGCTTCAGCGAGCATCTGCGCAACAAGCGCGATGGCGAACTCAAGCAACTCGCGGTGCGCAACCTCGAAGCCGGGGAGGCCTTCCTGAAGAAGAACGCGAAGGTCGCCGGCGTGGTCAGCACCCCGTCGGGCTTGCAATACCAGATGCTGCGCGCGGGCAGGGGCCCGCACCCGAAAGCCACCGACACCGTCCGCGTGAACTACGTCGGCCGACTGCTCGACGGCAGCAAGTTCGAAAGCACCTACGACACCGACCACCCGGCCGAATTCGTGCTCGCCCAGGTCATGCCGGGCTGGACCGAAGCGGTGCAGCTGATGACCCCCGGCAGCCAATACCGATTCTGGATCCCCGCCAAGCTCGCTTATGGCGAGCAGGGCGTGCCCGGCCAGATCGAGCCCAATGCGACCTTGGCGTTCGAGATCGAGTTGCTGGAGATCGCGGGGCAGGGGACGCCGACGCAGGGCGAGTGATGGGGTCGTTGGGCCACGAGCAGCGCAAAAGCGGCAACGCCGGTGGTCTTCATCGAAGCCGCGTAGTTTCGCGAGGGTAGGAGAGACGCAAATCGCGACCGCGGCGTCTCCGGTTGCGGCTTTACCGGGCGCAGTGCGGTGGCCTGCTTGCGCACGGCCCGCATCCCTACGGCCGCACTACGGGTCTTGCGTTGGCGGGCAAGCAGAAGATCAAGATCCACGCAGCGCAATTGCGATCTGATCACTCTAGCAGCGGCGTAAGCCACGACCACGCAACCACGATTGCCTACGCCGCCGGCCGCAGGTTCGCGGTCGCGGCTTGCGCCGCTCCTACCTTGGCGTGTGGCGCGCCGCTTCGATCGGCTACATCGGCCTCGCTATTTCGGCGCGTCCCATTGTCGCGACTCACGTCGCTCCTACAGGGGGCACGCCCTTACAAAGAACCGACACAAAGCACATTGTTTGCGTGCCATCCGGCGACCGTCCGTCGGCGGGATGCCGATCTGTGACGACCGGCGCAGGCGCCGTCGCATCCGGCGCGGCATCCGTCGCAATCGTGTAGTCGTTTAGCCGCCACACTCCGCAACGTTCGTGTCCGCCCGGACCGCACCCGCCATCACCGTTTCGGAGACAGCCAGTGAACCCCATGCTCAAGGGCCTGCCCGCCCAGGGCGCGATCGCCTCGTTGTTGATCGCCGCCGTACTCGCGCCCGCATCGGCCAGCCAGCGCACGCTGCAGCTGTCCGAGGACGACACCATCAGCAAGCCGGTGCCGGCGCCCAAGGCGACGCCGCTGGCCAAGGCCGTCGCACTCGACCGCGTCTGCGAAGGCGGGGCCAAGTGGATGCGGCTGGGGTTCAAGCAACTCAAGCTCAGCGGTTACGACTCGCTGGTGTTGACCAGCAACGGCGGCGACCGCCAGGTGTACGAGGGCAAGCACTGGAACGAGCGCAGTTTCCACACCCGCGCGCTGCGCGGCGACTGCATCGACATCAAGCCGTATTTCAGTCAGCCCGACAGCGCCTTCCAGCTCGACCGCTACGAGTACAGTGCGACCGCGCTGGAACTGGCGAGCGTGGTGGTCGCCGGCGCCGGCGACATCTGCGACACCAGCGGCAGCGCCTGCCAGGGCACTTCCGACCTGATCGTCGCGATCAACCCGACCGCGGTGTTCACCGCCGGCGATAACGCCTACAACAGCGGCACCTTGAGCGAGTTCAACAATCGCTACGCACCGACCTGGGGTCGCTTCAAGGCGCTGACCAGCCCGTCGCCGGGCAACCACGAGTACTACACCAGCGGCGCCAGCGGCTACTTCGATTACTTCAACGGCGTCGGCAACGCCGACGGCCCGGCCGGCAATCGCAGCAAGGGCTATTACAGCTGGGACGTGGGCGACTGGCATTTCATCGCCTTGAACACCATGACCGGCGGCACCGTGTCCTCGACCCAGATCACCTGGCTCAAGAACGATCTCGCCGCCAACACCAAGCCCTGCACCGCGGCTTACTTCCATCACCCGCTGGTGAGCCGCGGCAGCTATAGCGGCTACAGCCAGGTCAAGCCGTTCTGGGATGCGCTTTATGCGGCGAAGGCCGACCTGGTGCTGGTCGGCCACGACCACAACTACCAGCGCTACGGCAAGATGAATCCGAGCCAGGCCGCGGCCAGCGACGGTATCCGCCAGGTGCTGATCGGTACCGGCGGCCGCGCGTTCTATGGCATCGACGGCAGCCATGCCTCGCTCGAGGCGAGCAACGACAACACCCACGGTGTGCTCAAGCTGACCCTGACCGCGACCGGCTACACCGGCGAGTTCGTGCCGCGCGCCGGCAGCAGCTACACCGACCACTTCAGCGGCACCTGCAACAAGGGCGGCAGCCCCTCGCAGTCGCTGACCCTCAACGCAGTGCGCGACGTCACCGTCAAGTCCGGCGGCACCCGGGTCAACTCGACCGTGCTGTACGCCGACGGCAGCGACGGCGGCCAGCAACTGCGCGGCCTGATGGGCTGGAACGTCAGCAGCGCGGCGGGGCTCAACCTGACCTCGGCGCAGGTGAAGTTACAGGTCAGCGACCGTTCGACCGGCGTCTACGATCTGTACCAGGTGACGACGAGCTGGACCGAGAGCAACGCGACCTACAGCGGCGCCAGTCTGGGCACCAAGCTCGGCTCGGTCACGCCGAGCGCGACCGGTGCGCAGTACGTCAGCCTCAACGCCGCCGGCCTGCAACTGGTGAAGAACTGGGCCGCGGGCACGGTCGCCAACAACGGCGTGATCCTGGTGCCGGCCTCCGGCGTCACCGACGGCGTCGACTGGTCCTCGCGCGAAGGCGCGAACGCGCCGCAGCTGCTGCTGAGCTACACCACGCCCTGACCGCGCCGCTGCGACGCTTACGGCGCGTGGCGCCGAGGCGATGCAGTCTCCAGCACCCGCAGCAAGTCTGCGGGTGCTGGATCCCAGGCGCTCACCGCATCGGTGCCGCTGCGGGCGGCGCTGAAGACGTCGCGTTGCGTTGAAGCGCGCATCGGTTGGAGGCGCGCATGGCAGATGAGCGCGATCAGCTCATCGCCTGCAGCTGCGTGCGCGATCCGACGCCGGCGCCGATCATGAGCTTGACCGATTCCTTGATCCGGTCCGCGCCGCCGAGCTTGACCGCGGCGATCAGGCGTTCGCCGATGGTCTTGCTTTCGTCGGTCGAATGCGCCTGCGCGCCGAGCACCGCGAACCCTTTCTCGGTCAGGCGATAGCGCAAGGCCATGTGGACGAAGGCCACGCCGTTCAAGGACTCTTTCACGCACGCGGTGCTGCGCAGATAACCCTCGTCGAGCAACCATTCGAAGGTGGCGCCGCACGCCAGCACCGCGGCCGCCATGTCTTCGCGATTGGCCGGGTCCAGGCCTGGGATATGCCGCGCCGATTCTTCGGCGTTGAAGCGGGCTACGACGGGATGCTGTTCGAGCGCGGCTGCACAGATGCGCGCAGTGGCAATGCTGAAAACTTCGATATTTTTCATGGATGACGCCCCCTGACGTCCTTGCTATTTACGAGGGGGCTGCGTCAACGGCGCGTGATGGAAAAAGCCGCTAACTATCGGAATATCAAGGTGTTTGTTTGATGTCCGTCTCGTTGGATCTGTGATGGCCGATGTGCGGGCGTCGATAGTCTGACCCACCGCGGCAGATGCGCGCCCGCAGCGACAGCCGCGCTGGCAAAGCGCGTCACCCGCGCCAGGCCAAGCGCACAAAACGGCACAACTCCGCCGCAGTCCGGGACGTGACGGGGCGGGGCTTTACGACTCCGCCGGCAGCAGCTCGATCACGGTGTCGGTCGCGTCGGGCAGCGGCTTGGGCAATTCGACGATCAGGTGCCGGCCTTCGCGACGCGTCGTCAGCGCGGCGCCGCCATCGAGCAGTCGCGCGCGCCGCGCACCGTCGATCTCCAGACGCAGACGGCCGTCGGCCGGGCGCTCGAACACATGCAGGTAGATGCGGTCGGGCTTCGCGGTGATGCGTCCCCAGGCGACGGCATCGAACGGGCTGGCCTGAGTGGCATAGACCGACTCGCCGTTGCGGCGCAGCCAGGCGCCGATCTGCTCGAGCCGGGTCGCGCTGGCCTGGGGCACGCTGCCGTCGGCCTGCGGCCCGATGTTGAGCAGGAAGTTGCCCCCCTTGCTGGCGGTGTCGACGAGGTTGCGGACCAACTCGCGAGTCGACTTCCATTGCTCGTCGAGCGCGCTATAGCCCCAGGTGCCGTTCATGGTCATGCAGGCTTCCCAGTCGACCCCGGGCATGCCCTGCGCCGGGATCGCCTGCTCGGGCGTGGTGAAGTCGCCGTGCGCACGATCGAACCAGCGCAGGCTGCCTTGCGGATCGTCGTAGCCGAGCGAGCGGTACAAACGATTGTTCATGACGATGCCGGGTTGCGCGGCGCGCACCATGGTCATCAACTCGCTCGCGCGCCAGGTTTCGCCTTCGGCGCCTGGATTGGAATAGTCCCACCACAGCACGTCGATCGGGCCGTAGTGCTCGACCAGCTCGCGCACCTGCGCCTGCAGGAAATCCTGATAGCCCTTGAGGTCGGCGCGCTGCGGGTAACCGGGGTCGTCCCGCTCGGTCGCCTTTTCCAGCGGATGCGGAAGCGGGTGTTCCAGGCGGGCGAAATCGCGGTAAGGGTAGGCCGGATGATGCCAATCGATCACCGAGTGATACAGGCCGACCTTGAGGCCTTCGGCGCGTGCGGCGTCGACGATTTCGCGGACCAGGTCGCGGCCGACCGCGTCCTGGGCGTCGAAGCGGCTGACCGCGCTGTCGTGCAGGGCGAAGCCTTCGTGGTGTTTGCTGGTGAACACCAGGTACTTCGCGCCGGCGTCCTTGGCCAACCTGGCCCACTCGCGGGCGAAGCCGGGCTTGGGCTTGAACAACGGCAGCATCTGCCGCGCGTACTCGTCGGTCGGCACGTGCGCATTGCGCTGGATCCATTCGGCCGAACCCTTGACCGGCTCGCCGTTCCAACGTCCGGCCGCGCCCGAGTACAGGCCCCAGTGCACGAACAGGCCGAAGCGCGCCTCGCGCCACCAGCGCATGCGCGCATCGAACGCGGCTTGGCTCTCGCTCGGCGCGGCGACCGCCGGCTTCGGCGCGTCGGCGGCCGGCGTCGTCGCCGTCGCGAGCCCGCAGCCCGACCACACGGTGGCGAGCAGCACGGCGTAAAAACGTGCTCGATGAAAGGGGCGAGGTGCGGACGACATGCTCTTGCTCCAGCGGTGGCGAATCGCAGGCATCGAAACAGACCGGTGCCGATGCGGTCAACCGCTGCGGCGCACGACCTATCTCTGGCATTCGCTTTTTCTAATGCGACGGAGTATCTCCAAAAAATTCCAATGCGAGTCCAGCCATGCATAAGCATCGCGAAGATTCGAATATGCAGGCGGATACATCGCCGCATGTCTGTGAGCCAGTCGCGACTGCGACTAGACTCGGATCATCGAAACCTGCCGCGGTCCGCATCGGTCGCGGGCGTATTGCGAGGAGCTACATGGATCGACGTCGTTTCCTGATCGCCGGCGGCGCCGGCGCGGTGGCCTTGAGCGCCGCACCCGCGGTTTCCGCACAGGGCGCCACATCGCAGGCCCCATCCGAGGCCTCCTCGCGGCCGCGGCCGACGCCGCAGCAGTTGGCCTGGCAACGCGAAGAGCTGGCGCTGTTCGTGCATTTCACCGTCAACACCTTCACCGACCGCGAATGGGGCGAGGGCGACGAAGACCCGCAGGCGTTCGCGCCGACCCGGCTCGATGCCGGGCAGTGGGCGCGCGCGGCCAAGGCCGGCGGTTTCCGCAGCCTGATCCTGACCGCCAAGCATCACGATGGATTCTGCCTGTGGCCGACCGCGACCACCGCGCACAGCGTGCGCAGCAGTCCGTGGCGCGACGGCCGCGGCGACCTGGTGCGCGAATTCGTCGACGTCTGCCGCGCCGAAGGCCTCGGCGTGGGGTTCTATCTGTCGCCGTGGGACCGGCACGAGCCGCGTTACGGCAGCGGAAAGGCCTACGACGATTTCTACATCGCGCAGCTGACCGAGCTGTCGAGCGGCTATGGCCCGGTGGTGGAAGTCTGGTTCGACGGCGCCAACGGCGAGGGCCCGAACGGCAAGCGCCAGGCTTACGACTGGCCGCGCATCCACCGCACCGTGCGCGAGCTGCAACCCGATGCGATCGTGTTCTCCGATGCCGGCCCCGACGTGCGCTGGATCGGCAACGAGCGCGGCGTGGCCGGCAGTACCTGCTGGTCTTCGGTCGATCCGGCGCGCGTGCCCCATGCCGGGTTCGACCGGCCCTGGGTCGGCGAAGCCCTGCAGCAGGGCGATCCTTACGGTTCGGTCTGGCGCCCCGGCGAAACCGACGTGTCGATCCGACCCGGCTGGTTCTGGCATGCGGCCGAAGACGCGAAGGTGCGCAGCCCGCAACAACTGATCGACCTGTATTGCAGCTCGGTCGGGCGCAACAGCAAGCTGCTGCTCAACGTGCCGCCGACCCGCGAAGGCCTTTTCCACGCGATCGATGCGGCCAATCTGGCCGCGTTCGGACAGCGCCGCCGGGCGATGTTCGCCGGCGGCAATCTGCTCGCGCCGGCCCGGGTGCGTGCGAGCGCCAGCGCCGACGGCCATGCGCCCGCGCGCGTGCTCGACGGCGAGGCCGAGTCGTATTGGTCGCCGGCCGCCGATGCGCGCAACGGCTGGATCGAGTTCGAACTCGATCGCGAGATCGAATTCGATCTGCTGTGCCTGCAGGAAGCGATCGCTCACGGCCAGCACATCGCCAATCACCGCGTCGAGTATTGGCACGATGGCGGTTGGCGGCCGTTCGCCTGGGGCACGACCATCGGCTACAAGCGCCTGGAGCGTTTCGACCCGGTGCGCGCCCGGCGCGTGCGCGTGAGCATCGAGTACGCCTACGACACGCCGCGGCTGGCCACCGTGGCGCTGTACCGCAGTCCGGGGTGATCGCCGAGGCGAATGCGGACGCTCCTGCCCAAGATCGCCGCAGAAGCTGAACTGAAATTCAGCCGCACCCGTGCTAAGGTGCGCCCCAGAAGGGGAGTAGCTCCCGCTGTCGTATCGTCATTACGGGCTGACCGCCCCGGTGCGACAGGCGTGTCGGCCATGGATCGAACGATCCGGCCGTACGCGGGCAAGACCTTCGCCGCCAGCGGCGAAGCTCCGTCCTCCCCGACTCCTTCGGATGAATGACGCCTCGCGGCTGCGGTCACGCAGTTCGCCGCCAGCTTTTCATCTCCGGGAGAACCACATGCAAACCATCGGAAGTCCGATGCTCTGGGGCGCGTTCGTCGCCTTCGTCGTCGTCGCTTTGCTCGTCGATCTGGTGCTGATGCGCCATGGCGGGCCGCACAAGGTGACCTTCAAGGAAGCGGCCTGGTGGAGCGTCGGCTGGATCGGCCTGGCCTTGCTGTTCAACGCCGGCCTGTGGTGGTGGGTGACCCAGCAGTCCGGCGCCGAGATCGGCAACCGCATCGGCCTGGAGTTCCTGACCGGCTACCTGGTCGAGAAATCGCTTGCGGTCGACAACATCTTCGTGTTCCTGATGCTGTTCTCCTATTTCGCCATGCCCGAGGAGCAGCGCCAGCGCGTGCTGGTGATCGGCGTGCTCGGCGCGATCGCCCTGCGCGCGATCCTGATCTTCGCCGGCGCCCTGTTGCTCGCCAAGTTCCACTGGATCCTGTATGTGTTCGGCGTGTTCCTGGTGGTGACCGGCATCAAGATGCTGCTCGCCGCCGGCAAGGCGCCCGACCTCGACCGCAACCCGTTGCTGAAGTGGATGCGCAGCCACCTGCGCCTGACCGACGGTTACCACGGCGCGGCGATCTCGATCCAGCGCGACGGCCAGCGCTGGTACACGCCGCTGTTCGTGGTGATCGTGCTGATCGGCGTCACCGACGTGATCTTCGCGGTCGACTCGATCCCGGCGATCTTCGCGATCACCGAAGACCCCTTCATCGTGTTGACCTCGAACGTGTTCGCGGTGCTCGGCCTGCGCGCGATGTTTTTCCTGCTGCAGGGCATGGCCGATCGCTTCCATCTGCTGCCCTACGGCCTGGCCCTGGTGCTGGTGTTCATCGGCGCCAAGATGCTGCTGATCGACGTGTACAAGGTGCCGATCCTGATCTCGCTGCTCGGCGTCGCCGCGATCATCGGCGGCGCGATCGCCCTCAGCCTGTTGCGTCCGGCGCCGGCCAAGCACGGCGCGGCCGGCTCGAGCGACTCGACCGAGGTCTGATGCGGCCGGCCCGGTCGCAGGATCGGGACATGGCGGACGGTGGCGCCGATGGGTACATTGGCGTCGCCGTTCCGCGAGGGTAAGACATGGCCCGCACCGCCGCCGCACAGGCCGCCCACCAGCCGTTCGCGCGCAAGCGGACGGCGCCGGTGTCGCCTGCACTGCCGCCGCCGCTCGAGCAACGCCTGGCCGACGCCCTGGCGCGACTGCGCGCCGCCTCCAGTGCGAGCCATCGCGAGGGCCTGGCGCGTTACGCGATCCCGACCGAGCGCGCCTTCGGCGTGCCGATGGCCTCGATCCAGGCCATCGCCAAGGACTTCGGCCGCGACCGCGAACTCGCTCAGGCGCTGTGGGACAGTGGCTGGTACGAAGCGCGCCTGCTCGCGTCCTACCTCGAGGACCCGGACGAAGTCAGCGCCGCGCAGATGGATCGCTGGGGTCGCGAGTTCGACAACTGGGCGGTGTGCGACACCGTCTGCTTCGCCTTGTTCGATCGCAGCCCGCATGCCTGGCGCAAGATCGAGCAATGGGCCGGGCGCCGCGACGAATATCTCAAGCGCGCGGCGTTCGCCCTGCTCGCCAGCAAGACCGTGCACGACAAGGCGGCGCCGGACGCGGCCTTCCTGCACGGCCTGGAACTGATCGAGGCCGCGGCCGGCGACGAGCGCAACTTCGTCAAGAAAGCGATCAACTGGGCGCTGCGTTCGATCGGCAAGCGCAATGCCGCGCTGCATGCCGCCGCGCTCGCGGTGGCCCAGCGTCTGGCCGCCTCCGCCGACGCTGCGCCGCGCTGGGTCGGCAAGGATGCGCTGCGCGAACTCGGCAGCGCCGCAGTCGTGGCGCGCATTGCGGCCAAGGCAGCCCGCGCGCCGGTGCGCAAGGCCGCGAAAGCGCCGCGCCAGCGCACCTGAGCCGACCGAGCGGCCGCGTTCGCCGATCCGCGCGGGCATCTCTTGCGCTGCGTTGCGAGGCCTTGCAGGCCCGGTGCCCGGCGCGCGTGCCGCAGCGGCCGAACACCCTCCTAGGGGCCGCCCTAGCGTTCGCCGGCGCAGCGGCGATGTTACGTTTTCCGCCAAACGACTTTCGCCCGAACCCGAGCGGCCCCCATCATGAGCTTCATCAATTTCCTCGATTCCGTTTCCCGCGCGGTGCAGCAACTGGCGACCCAGCCGGCCGCGCCGGTGCACGTGGTCCAGCGCCACGAGACCCTGCCCGAAATCGCCGCGCAGCACCGCGGCACGGTGCCGCAGGAGGTCTACGAACAAGGCATCAAGGACGCCAACCCGCAGGTGGTGAACTGGGAAGCGCTGTATCCGGACACGCAGCTGCAGTTGCCGCCCGCGCACGACGGCCAGGCCGATCCGGTGGTCTACGCCGCCGCGCCGGCCCAGGCCGACAAGCCGGCGCTGTCGCCGCAAGCGCAGCGCGTCGATACCGCGCTCAAGGCCGACAGCCAGCAGTCCACGCCGCAGACCCGGGCCGAGTTGAAGTCGGCGATCCAGGCCGAGATGCAGGCGCGTTTCCAGGTCGAGCTCGATGCGCGCCCGACCGGCGCGGTTTACGACACCAAGGCGATCGCGTCGTACGGCGACAGCATCGCCGCGCGCTACGCCGACGATCCGGCCGCGCAGGCGAGCATCAAGGCCACGGTCAAGGACATCAGCATCGACCACGAAGTCGACTTCGCGCTGATGGTGTCCGGCGGCGGCGACGCCAAGTCGACGATGTCGATCCTGAAGTCGCAGTGGGCCTCGATGTCGCCGGAAGCGCAGGCGCGCCTGGCGACCAGCCCGGAGCTGGGCCGGTTGCTCAACGACAAGGTCGAGCCTTATGTCTCGGCGCCGTACGCGGACTTCAACAGCGACGATCCGCGCGAGCAGCGCGTGCCGGCCGACGAGGCGGCCAAGCGCCTGGCCGAGCTGGTCGATGGCCTGCCGCCCGAGCTCGCCAATGCGGTGGTGACGCAGAACATCGATACGGTCATGCGCATCGTCCAGGTCAAGCCGATGTACGCCGGCGAGAAGTTCGGCGGCAGTTCCTACGCCGACATGGCGCGGGTAGTCGGCGCGCTCGGCGACGGCGAGGACGGCAAGCGCATGCGCGCCGACATCGCCACCATGTACCTGGCCAATCCCGAGGCGCTGCGCGGGCAGTGGGTGCCGTTCTCGGAAAACATCTCCAATGCGATCCGCGACGGCGCCAGCCCGGCGCTCGCGCTGGAGATGGCCCAGCAGCTCAAGAGCCAGGGCCTGAACGAGCAGGCTGGGGTGTTCCTGCGCGGCATCAGCCACGGCGCCGAGTTGCTGCAGGGCAAGATCGATGCCGACCTGAAGGAATACCAGTCGATGATGGGCGAGCTAGGCCGCCTGTTGAAGTATTCCGAAGGCCTGCCGCCGGAAGCGATCTCGCAGGCGGTCGACAAATACCTGGCCGACAAGGGCAAGACCGATCCGGGCTGGCTGGAGAAATTCCACGGCCTCGAAGACCGCCTGACCGCGAACGCGAACGTGCTCAAGGACACCCTGGGCGGCTTGAATGCCTTGCCCGAGAACCTCAAGGCGACGTACCCGGATCTCGGAAAGGAACTGCAGGACATCGCCAATAGCGATTCGGTGCTGCAGGCTTTCGGCCTGGCCGCCGCGCGCGACCGCGATTTCCTGATCGGCGCCGAAGCCGATTCGGCGACCAAGCTGTTCGACGTCACCAAGGTGTCGAAGGAAGGCGCCGAGTATCTCAAGCGCCTGGCCAACGACGGCATCCAGCAGGCGGCGCTGAAGGTCTTCTCCGATCTCGATTCGGCCGACCCGGCCAGCATCGCCAACGCCAAGACCCAGCTCGAATCGCTGAGCACGCGCTATGCCGGCCTGCTCGGCAAGGATTCGGAGCAATACCGCGAAGCGATCCGCGCGCTCGAAGGCCTGACCTCGGTGCCGGCCGGCGACACCGCGGCGATGGAGGCCCAGCTCAAGCAGTTCAACCAGGCGCTCGCCGGCATCGACGGCTTCAACGCCGACCAGCCGGCCGGTGTGACCTTCCGTTCGCTCGGAGTGGCCGCGGCCGGTCTGGCCTTCGCCAAGTCGAGCAGCGACCTGATCAGCGACCCGGGCTGGGCCAATGCGGTCGGCGCCTTCGCCGACGCCGCGGGCCTGACCAAGGACGTGCGCGATCTGATGCATCGCCCGGGCAGCATCCCGATCGACGCCGATTCGGCGCTGGTCGACAGCCACGCCCGCGCCGGCGTGCGCTTCGAGAACTGGAACCGCGCGCTGGGCCTGCTTTCGGCCACCGGCGACATCGCCAAGATGGCCGACGCCCTGCTGTCCGACCGCCCCTACAAGGAAGCCGAAGCGGCGCTGTACGGCTTGGGCGCGACCGGCACCGTGGTGATGACCCTGACCAGCGGACCGGTCGGCGCGATCGTCGGCGCGGTGATGATCGGCGTGTCGGTGTTCGGCCAGTCGGCCCTGGCCGACACTCGCGACAAGGACGCCAAGATCAAGGGCTCGCAGGAGTTCCTGCAGAACGCCGGCTTCGACGCCGACGCGGCGCGGATCATGGGCGACCTCGGCGAGGACGAACATTACCAGTCGATCCCGGTGGTGCCGCTGATGATGGAATACGGCAAGCGCGACGGCCTGGGCACCGGCAAGCCGATGACGCCGGAAGAGACCATCAAGGCGATCAACGACATGCCGCCGGATCAGCTGCAGGTCATGGTCAATCAATTGCGCATCGCTGCGCGCTGAGTCCGGCGGGCGGGCCGCGACGGCCGCCAAGGCCGTCGCGTTCGATCGAAACCGGGCGCCGCGATCAGGGCGTCTGCGCGGGTTCCGCCAGGGTTTCGTCCTGGTAGATCGCCACGTGCGGCACGCCGTCGGCGCCGATCCAGCCGCGGTACATGCCTTCGGTGTTGAAGGGCAGGGCGAAGCGGCCGTCCGCGCCGAGCGCGATCGCGCCGCCGTCGCCGCCGGCCTTCGGGATCGCCTCGTTGATCACCGCCTTGGCGGCCTCGCCGATGCTCTGCCCGGCGTACTGCACGCGCGCACAGATGTCGTAGGCGGCGACCGCGCGGATGTAGTACTCGCCCCAGCCGGTGCCGGACACTGCGCAGCGCGCGTTCGCATAGGTGCCGGCGCCGATGATCGGCGAATCGCCGACCCGGCCGTAGCGCTTGTTGGTCATGCCGCCGGTCGAGGTGCCCGCGGCGAGGCGGCCGTCGGCATCGAGCGCGACCGCGCCGACCGTGCCGAAATGCTTGGCGGTTTCCAGGTCGGCGTGGGCCTGGCCGGCGGCTTCTTCCTTGAGCGCCTTCTGCAATTGCTGCCAGCGCTTCTCGGTGCGGAAATACGACGGGTCGACCAGGGGCACGCCCTGTTCGCGGGCGAAAGCTTCGGCGCCGTCGCCGACCATCATCACGTGCTTGGACTCCTCCATCACCGTGCGCGCCAGCAGGATCGGGTTCTTGACCCGGTGCACCCCGGCGATCGCGCCGGCGCGCAGGCTGGCGCCGTCCATCACCGCCGAGTCGAGTTCGTTCCGGCCATCGTGATTGAATACCGCGCCGCGCCCGGCGTTGAACATCGGCGCGTCCTCGAGCACGGTGATCGCGGCGGTGACCGCGTCCAGCGCCGGCTTGCCGGCCTTCAACTGCGCATGGCCGGCGCGCAAGGCTTCCTCGAGCGCGGCGCGCGCGGCGCTTTCGTCGTCGGCGCTCATGCCGGCGCGCACCACGCCGGCGCCGCCGTGGATCACCAGCACCGGTTTGGCCGCCTTGGGCTTCGCCGCCGGCGGCGCGTCGGCGGCGTGCGCGAGCGACGCCGAGCCGAGCAACAGCCAGGCGAAACAGGTGTGACGCAAAGGGGTCTTCATGTTCGGCTCCGGGCGGCCACGACGAGGGCGGGAAGGATCACGGAGAGGCCGTCGGCGCTATGTTCGCATCGCGTCGGATCAGGCGCCCCGCCTCGACATCATAAAGCGCGGAGAAGGCCGGGCGCTCGACGCGGAAATCCGACAGATGCAGCACGCTGCCGGCGCCGATGCCGCGCACCGGCACCGCGCGCAGGCTCAAGGGCCGGCCCGCGGCATAGACCTCGGCCGCCGGCTGCGGGCCCACCACCCAGGCGTGGCCGCCGTTGCCGCTGAAGACCCGGCCGATGCCGTCGCCGTCGATGCACAGCGCGGTGTACTCGTCGACGCCGATGCCGACCAGATCGTCGCGGCCGCGCTCCTGCGCCAGCCGCGCCAGCATCGCGATCAGCCGGCCGAGCCGCTCACGCTTGCCGAAATGGCTGTCGGTGAGGACGCGTTCGAGATAGGGCAGGTGGAGGAAATCGTCGACAACGGTCAGCTGCGGTCCTGCGGGATCGTTCAAGGCGTCGGCCGAGGTCAGGCTGCCCCCGTCCATCGCGCCATAGGCATGCGCGCCGAGAATCGCCAGGCCGGCGCTGGTGCCGCCGATCGGCTTGCCGGCGCGCACGTGCGCGTCGAGCGCACGGTTGAGCGGCGTGCCCCGCCAATAGCGCACGTAGTTGGACTGATCGCCGCCGGCGAGGAAGATGCCGTCGGCCTGGCGCACGATCTCCAGCACCCGCGGGTCGCTGGCGGCGCGGCGATCCTCGAACACCAGGGTTTGCGCCGCGGTGATGCCGCCGATGTCGTTGAAGAACTCGTCCTGCGCCTCGATGCCGCCGGACGCGCGCAGGATCACGATCCGGCCGTGGCCGGCGCGTTCGATCAGCCAGCGGAACGCCGGATACGGCCAATCGCCGCCGCCGACCAGCATCGCGCCCGGTCGGGTCGGCGCCGGCCGCGGCGCGGCGAGGTCGCCGATCTGGTAGTAGCGATAACCGTCGCGGCGCGAGTCGTCGTCGGCGGCGGCGAGGGCGCCGGTGCCGGCAACGGCCAGGATCGCGCCGAGCAGGCCTCGGCACAGCGTTCGAGTCAGCACGGACCCGCGGGACCACAGACGCATCGTTCGACTCCGGCCGGGTATGAGGAGCCAAGACGAAGCAACACACGCTTTCCCCCATGCCGGGTCGTCGAATCGCGCCAGCGCACGCAATCCGCACACCGGCCGCCGCGACCGCTACGGAATGGCCGGCGGAATCGGCTAAGGTCGGCGCATGAACGCCGCCCTCGACGCCTGGTTCGCCCGCGAGATCCTCGTGCACGAGGAGGCGCTGGTGCATGTGCTGCGGCGTTACTGGCCGCACCGCGACGAACTGCACGACCTGCGCCAGGAGGTCTACGTCCGCGTCTACGAGGCCGCCGGCAAGGCTTTGCCGAGCCAGCCCAAGTCGTTCCTGTTCGCGACCGCGCGCCACCTGATGACCGACCGCCTGCGCCGCGGCAAGGTGGTGTCGATCGAGCCGGTGGGTGATTTCGAGGCCCTGAACGTCTTGATAGACGAGGTCAGTCCGGAGCGCCGGCTCGGCGCGCGGCAGATCCTCAAACGTCTCGCCGAAGCCTTCGACCGCCTGCCCGATCGCTGCCGCGAAGTGGTGTGGTTGCGCCGGGTCGACGAGTTGTCGCAGAAGGAAGTGGCCGAGCGCCTGGGCATCAGCGAGAAGACCGTGGAGAAGCAGATGGCCAAGGGGGTGCGCCTGATCGCCGAGTATTTCTACGGCGGCGAGCCCTCGCGCACCGAGCTGTCGCGCGCGCCGCGGGCCGACAAGGAGCCGGGACATGGCAAGCAGCAGACAGATTGAGCGCCACGCCGCGCAATGGCTGGTCCGGCGCGACCGCGACGACTGGTCGGCCGAGGACCAGGCCGGGCTCGACGTCTGGCTCGCGGCTTCGACCGCGCACCGGGTCGCGTTCCTGCGCCTGGATGCGGCCTGGGCGCAGAGCGGCCGGCTCAAGGCGCTCGGCGCCGGCGCCGTTTCCGACGGCGCGCCGGCGCGCGGGCAATGGCGCCATTCCAGCTTCGATCTGCTGGCTTCGCGCGCCGAGGCCACGGCAGAACCGTCGCCGCCCCAGGCCGCGACCGCACGAGAGGCCGACGCGCTGGTGTTCGCGCCGCGCCGCGCGACAGCGCGCGGCGGCCGCGGCTGGCGCTATGCCGCCGCGGCGATGGTCGCGCTGCTCGGCATCGCATCGTGGTGGGGCTGGCAGCGGTATGCGGTGGTCGAGCAAGCCTCGTACCGCACCGCGATGGGCGACCTCAGCGACGTGGCTCTGGCCGACGGTTCGCAGGCCACTTTGAGCAGCGACAGCCGCATCGAGGTGGCCTTGTCGCGCCTCGAGCGCCAGGTCGAACTGCAGCAGGGCGAGGTTTTTTTCGATGTGGCCAAGGATGCGCGGCGGCCGTTCGCGGTGGTGGCCGGCGGGCGCCGGGTGATCGCGGTCGGCACCCGCTTCTCGGTACGCCGCGAGGGCGGCGACCTGCGCGTCGTAGTCACCGAGGGCACGGTGCGGCTCGAATCCGAACCGGTCGGCGGCCGCCGCCAGCCGACCAGCGTATTGCCGGCCGGCAGCACCGCCTTCGCCAGCCGCAGCGGCGTGCTGGTGCGGATCGGTTCGGTTGAGGACGCCGAGCGCCAGGTCGATTGGCGTCGCGGCTATCTGGTGTTCCGCGACACGCCCTTGAGCGCGGCCGCGGTCGAGTTCAACCGCTATAACGCGCGCAAGATCGTGATCGGCGATGCCGCCGCGGGCGAGTTGCGGGTCGGCGGCAACTTCCGCTGGTCCAACACCGAAGTGTTCGTGCGCCTGCTCGAACAAGTCACGCCGGTCCGGGTCGAGCACCAGCCGGACCGGATCGTCCTGCACAGCCGCTAGCCGGCGCCGTACCGGCGCGCCGCGCGTGCGGGATTTGCCGGCTTCGTTCGTCCTGATATCCCGATGGGCGCCGCAAGGCGTCGATGGGGAGGGGAACCCGATGCCGCGAAGTGCGCGCGTGTGGTGGTTGAGTCTGGCCTGTACGGCCGCGTTGTGCGCGCAGGCGCAGGTCGCGGCGAAGCGGGAGGCGATCGACATTCCGGCTGGGGAGCTGGTGTCGGCGCTGGATGTGTTGGCGAGGCAGTCGGGAGTGCAGTTCGTCTATCGGGCCGATCGTTTGAAGGGGCTGCGCACGCGCGGTGTGCGGGGGGCGATGACCGCCGAGGCGGCGCTCGACCGTCTGCTGCTCGGCAGCGGCCACGTGGCGCGCCGCGATGCGTCGGGGGCGATGGTCATCGTCAAGGACCCGACGCCGCCGCCGAAGCCGCGCGACAAATCCTCGCTGGCGCCGATGGGGGGCGGCGCCGATATCGTCGAGGCCACGGCGGCGACCGAGCTGGCGGGTGTGCAGGTGACCGGCTCGCGTATCCCGCGCAGCCATATCGAGGGTCCGGCGCCGATCACGGTGATGACCGCGCAGGAGATCCAGGCCAACGGTTTCACCACCGTGCCCGACGTACTGCGGGCGATGACCCAGAACGGTGGCGAGACCCAGAGCCAGCAGTCGGCCAGCGCCGCCGACTTCTCGCCGGGCGCACAGCAGGTCGACCTGCGCGGGCTCGGCCCGAACCACACCCTGGTGCTGGTCAACGGCCGCCGCATCGCCGACTTCCCGATGCCGTTCAAGGGCCGCAGCAACTTCACCGACATCTCCAACATTCCGCTCGGCATGGTCGACCGGATCGAGATCCTGACCGGCAGCGCCTCGGCGATCTACGGTTCGGACGCGATCTCCGGCGTGGTCAACTTCATTCTCAAGAAGCACGCCGACGGCACCACCGTCGATGTCCGCCTCGGCGACAGCACCCGCGGCGGCAGCGAGTCGTTCAACCTCAGTGTCTCCAGCGGTTACAGCCGCGAGCGCTTCGACGCGGTCTACGGCTTCGAGTTGCAGGTGCAGAACCCGCTGTGGGCCTACGAGCGCTCGATCCAGGACTCGACCCGGGACGCGCCGACCGCGAGCACCCGCGCCGCGCGCCGCGCGTTCCTGCGCACCAATTGGTACGACGAATACCTCGACCCCGGCGCCGCCTGCGAGCCGCTGGCTTCGCTCAACGCAGGCACGACCTACCGCGCCTCGCGGCCGGGCTGGGGGCCGGACGGCGAAACCGGCCATTACTGCGGCAGCGACGCGTCGATCGGTTACGGCACCATGATCAACCAGCGCGAAGGCCTCAACGCCTATGCCTCGTTGAGCTATGCCTTCGGCGACCACAGCGAGTGGTTCGCCGATGTGCAGTTGGGCTATCACGAGCTGTCGATGTACCGCGACGTCACCGAATGGAGTTACCAGGCGCCCGACGGCAACGAGGCCGGTTACTTCCACAACCGCGCCACCGACCAGCTCGAGTACTGGCAGCGCCAGTTCTCGCCCGAGGAAATGGGCGGGCTGGACCGCGGCATGATCCGCAACCGCCAGCGAACTTTCAGCCTCGCCACCGGGTTCAAGGGCCGCTTCGGCGAGGCCTGGGACTGGGAAGCTGCGCTGAGCCATTCGCAATACCGATCGACGATCAGCTGGCCGCAGATCGTCGCCTCGCGCGCCAACGAGCTGTTTCTCGGCCCGCAGCTCGGGGTCGACGATGACGGTTTCGCGATCTTCGACGCCGACCCCGAGCGCCTGTACCGGCCATTGGGCCGGCAGGAGTACGAGGCGATCGGCGCGCGTTCGACTTATCGGCCGAAGTCGCGCACCGACGCGCTGTCGCTGACCGTGACCAACACCGAGCTGTTCGCCCTGCCGGCCGGCGCGGTCGGTTTCGCCGGCGCGCTCGAACTCGGCAACCAGAGCTACGACTTGCGCCCCGACCCGCTCGCGACCGGCTACCACTATTACAGCTGGCGCGATTCCGACGGCCACGGCAGCCGCGACCGCTGGGCGGCGGCGGGCGAATTGCGCTTGCCCTTGCACGATCGCCTGAACCTCAGCGTCGCCGGCCGTTACGACCAATACCGCTACGGCGGCCACGACATCGACAAATTCACCTACAGCGCCGGCCTGGAGTGGCGGCCATTCGACGCACTGCTGCTGCGCGGCTCCTACGGCACCGCGTTCCGCGCGCCCGACCTGCATTACGTGTTCGCCGGCGAAGGCAATCTGGAGGCGAGCGGCATCGACCATTACCGCTGCCGCAGCGAAGAGCCCGACAGCGACCTCAACGATTGCTCCTACGGCGACGAGAACGTGATCGTCACCCGCAGCGGCAACCGCAAGCTGGAGCCGGAAACCAGCGCCTCGTGGACCGCCGGCGTGGTCTGGTCGCCGCGCCCGAACCTGGATTTCTCGGTCGACTACTTCGACATCGACCTGAGCGACCAGGTCCAGGACCTGCGCATCGACGACGTGCTGCGCGACGAGGCCGGCTGCCGCCTCGGCAGCCGCGCCGACGGCAGCGCGGTCGATACGGGCTCGCCGACCTGCGCCGATGCGCTGACGCGGGTCCGGCGCTCCGGCGACGGCAAGCTGTACGGCGTCTACGTCAACCCGATCAACATCGCCCGCGAACGCACCAGCGGCGTCGATTTCAGCACTCATTACCGTCTCGACACCGGCCTGGGCGCCTTTCGCCTGGGCGGCAGCTACACCTGGGTGCGCGAACACGACAGCCAGCAATACGCCGGCGACCGCGTCGAAGACCAGTTCGCGGTCAACAGCGGCTTCGACATTCCGCGCACCAAGGCCAGCGCCAGCGTGAGCTGGGAGAAGGATCGCTGGGCGGCGACCGTGCACGGCGAACGCCTGGGCCGGTTGCCGAGCGGGGATTCCTACAACGAGGTCTACGAGCCCGGCGGCGAGGCCGGCGCCTGGATCGGCGCGACCTACCGCTACAACGCCTCGCTGCGCTACCGCTTCAGCGACCACGCCCAGGTGTCGCTGGCGGTGACCAACGTGTTCGACAAGCTGCCGCCGAAAGACCCGACCTACAGCAGCTACCCGTATTACGACGTGTCCTGGTTCGATGCCGTCGGCCGCCAGGTCTTTCTGCAATACACCCACAAATTTGGCGGCCGAGCTTTATAGGCCAACCCCGCGTCCCGCGGCAAGGATGGCCGCGGGGCGATTTTCCATCGGCCGACGCAGGCTGTTGCAGGCCGGCGAGATCAACGCTGCGCGGTGCGCGCGACCACGAAGATGCGGCGGAATTCGAACCAGGTGCTGCCGTCGCCGCGCGGCGGATAGGCGCGGTCGAGCCGCGGCGCGAGCTCGGCGCGAAAGCGCTGCCAGTCGGCGCCGTCGAGCGCGGCACGGATCGGCCGCAGTGCGGTGCCGCTGATCCATTCCAGCACCGCGTCCGGGCCGGACAGCCGTTGCACGTAGGTGGTCTCCCAGGCGTCGACCTCGCAGTCCTGCGCCGCCAACAGTTCGGCATAGGCGCACGGCGAGTCGACCGAGTCGCCTTCGCGCAGTCCCACCGCGCCCAGCAGCGGCGCCCACGCCGTGTTGGCCGCCAGCTCGCGCACCAGCCTATGCGAGGGCGCATCGAAATTGCCCGGCACCTGGATCGCGATCCATGCGCCGGCGGGCAGTTCGCGCGTCCAACGGCGCAACAGTTCGCGGTGCCCGGGCACCCATTGCAGGACCGCATTGGAGACCACCACGTCGGTGTCCGGTCGCGGCACCCAATCGCGCACATCGCGCAATTCGGCTGCGATGCCGGCCGCTTGCGCCGCCTGCACCATCTCCGGCGAGTTGTCGCTGGCTTCGAGTGCGGCCTCAGGCCAACGTGCGGCGAGCGCGCGGGTCAGATTGCCCGGGCCGCAGCCGAGGTCGGCCACGCGCCGCGGACGTTCGACGCGTACGCGTGCGATCAGATCGAAGAACGGCCGGCCGCGCAGATCGGCGAAGTCGAGGTACTTGTCGGGGTCCCACATGGCGAGCTCCGCGAACCGGGGCGGCGGGCTGTCTGTCGGCTATCCGTCGGCCGCTGTCATGGATGATCCGTTCGCGTGCAGCCGCGACGCTGCGATCGACAGGCGCGTTGCGGAGTCCAGCGTTGCAGTCACGCTCAGCATTTCATCGGCGGCGTTAACGCGATGTTGAAGCGTGTGGCCGATCACAATCGGAGCGTGCGCGACTAAGGTCTTCGGCAAGCCTATGAACGAACGGTCATAAACTTCGGCGCCGCATCGATTATCGTGCCGCGCACAGGGGGCTTCGACCTGACCGGAGCCTTGCACCATGACCAAGAAACCTTCCGTGGACGCTACGACACTGCCGTTGAGCTACTGGGCGTTGAACTATCGTCACGCGGCGTTTTACCGCGATGGCACCCGGTTCGAGGATTACGCACCGGCGATCTATCTCGGCATTACCGCGCAGATCGAGAATCCGGGCCTCGTCTTCGACGACGTGGTGCCCGAACTGGAAGCGCGCTATCAGCAGATCTGTTCCGGCTCGACGCTGTCGTGGCCGCAGGCCGCGTCCGCGGCGGAAGCAGCGTGGACGCGTGCCCGGATGATTTCCGGCGCGGCGCGCGCCGCGTTCGAATCCGAACTCGCCCGGCGTCGCGCCGCCTGAGGCGGATGCGCGCCCGCGGCCATCATCGGCCCGGGCGCGCAGGCGGTTCCGTGTTCACGCGCGCCTGCGGCTCAGGCGCGCGCTTCGCACCAGCCCACTCCCGGGTAGACCAGCTCGCTCGTGTCGCGGCCTGTCGCCCGGCACCGCCGTCATCGCGACGATCGCCGTGTGGTTCCGGCGGTTCGATCTGAGCGGTTCGATTTGAAGAGCCGCGTCAGCTGCCATCGGAAATGTCGCGGTCGCTAGTTCAGCCGAGCAGCGCCTGGGTCGGATTCGCACGCCCTCCCGCCCGCGCATCGCAGGCGGACGGCGCGCACTGCTGCGGCTCGCCGCCGCAGCAGTTGCGGGTGAGGAATTCGATCAGGCCGTTCATGGCGCCGAAGTCGGCGCGGTAACAAATGCAGCGGCCCTGCGGCTCGCCCCGGACCAGCCCGGCGGCGCTGAGCTCCTTGAGGTGGAACGACAGGGTCGCGCCCGGCAGCGCCAGGGCCTCGGCGATCTCGCCGGCCATGCGCCCGGCCGGCCCGGCCTCGACCAGCAGGCGGAAGATCGCCAGGCGGGTGGGCTGGCCAAGAGCGGCCAGAGCGCTGGTGGCTTGATTGATTTCCATAATTCCAGAATAGTAGAAGAATATCTCGACCTCAAGCTGCCCCCCATGACCCAACTGCCCAACCTCGTCAGCGCCGCCGTTGACCTGCCCGACCTCGGCAAACTCGCGCTCAGCGGGGCGACCCACCCGCCGCGGATCCTGATCCTGTACGGCTCGCTGCGGCCGCAATCTTTCAGCCGCAAGGCCGCGCTCGAGGCCGAGCGGATCCTGCGCCACTTCGGTGCCGAGACCCGGGTGTTCGATCCGCACGAACTGCCGATCCTAGACAGCGTCAGCGCCGACCACCCTAAGGTGCGGCAGCTGCGCGAGTGGTCGCTGTGGTCCGAGGGCCAGGTCTGGGTCAGTCCGGAGCGCCACGGCAGCCCGACCGCGGTGTTCAAGAACCAGATCGACTGGTTGCCGCTGGAAGAGGGCAGCGTGCGCCCGACCCAGGGCCGCACCCTCGCGGTCATGCAGGTCTGCGGCGGCTCGCAGTCGTTCAACGTCGTCAACGCGCTGCGCGTGCTCGGCCGCTGGATGCGCATGATCACCATCCCGAACCAGTCCTCGGTGCCGAAGGCCTGGCAGGAATTCGACGAGCACGGGCGCATGAAGCCCTCGCCGTACTACGACCGCATCGTCGACGTGATGGAAGAGCTGTTCAAGTTCACCTTGCTGGTGCGCGACCGCAGCGACTATCTCGGCAGCCGTTACAGCGAGCGCAAGGGCGACCTCGCCGCGCAAGCGCTGGCCTTGGCTTCCGGCGCGGCGACGCCGCCGGCAGCCGCCGCGGCCGAGCGCGCAGCGAACGATGCAGAGTCCGACAACGATACCGACACCTCCAACAACATCGCTGTCGATCTCTCCCCGCCGTCCGCGTGCTGCGGCAGCGCCTGCGCATCCAACGAGAGCTGAGCCCATGGACGTCACCATCTACCACAACCCTGCCTGCGGCACCTCGCGCAACACCCTGGCCCTGATCCGCCACGCCGGCATCGAGCCGACCGTGATCGAATACCTGCAGGACCCGCCTTCGCGCGCGGCCCTGGTCGAGCTGATCGCCGCCGCCGGCCTCGGTGTGCGCGAGGCCATGCGCCAGAACGTACCGCCTTATGTCGAGCGCGGCCTCGACGATACCACGCTGTCGGACGATGCCCTGATTGAAGCGATGCTGCGCGAGCCGATCCTGATCAACCGCCCCTTCGTGGTCAGCCCGCTGGGCGTGCGCCTGTGTCGCCCCTCCGAACTCGTGCTCGACCTGCTGCCGCCGATCACCCGGCCTTTCAGCAAGGAAGACGGCAAAGTCGTGATCGACGCCGAAGGACGCCGGGTGTCGTGAAGCCGGCCGGGCGATCGGCGAAGATACGCAGGCCCCTGCGCCTGCGAAGAGCCCACGATGACGACGATACGTAGCCTCGCCCCCGGCGAAACCGCCGCCGTGCGCGCCTTGCTGATCGCCGCCGGCCTGCCGGTCGACGACCTCGACAGCGCTGCGGTCGAGTTCCGCATCGCCGTCGACGGCGACGGGGCGATGCTCGGCGCGGTCGGCATCGAGGTCTTCGAGGAAGCCGGCCTGTTGCGCTCCCTGGCGGTCGTGCCGCAGGCGCGCCATCGCGGCATCGGTCACGCCCTGGCCGGCTCGCTGGAAACCGACGCGCGAGCGCGCGGCCTGCATCAACTGGTGTTGCTGACCCAGACCGCCGAAGCCTTCTTCGCCCGCCGGGGCTACGCCGTCATCGACCGCGCCGCCGCCCCGGCCAGCGTCCAGCGCAGCGCCGAATTCCGCTCGCTGTGCCCGGCATCGGCGGTGTGCATGCGTTTGCGGCTGGCGCCGGCAGCGCAAGCTCGATCATCAGACCCTTGAACATACACCGCCACACCGTCGCTGCTCGTTATTGCCAATGATCGATCCGCTCCGCGTCCTCATCCGGCCGCGGACTGCGTTAGTCGTAGGGGGCAGGACAGAGATGGACCTCGGCTATGGCGGGTTTGGAGTTGTTGGAGTCGCCGCGAATAGCGGTGGCGAACGGGGTCGCGGTCGACGCGGCCGGGTTGGCCCCGCCTAGCGATGAGGGGACGACGTTTGGCTCGCAACAGGGCGATATTACCGAGTTGCTGCAGCGTTGGGGCGCGGGCGATGCCAAGGCGCTCGATGCCTTGCTGCCCTTGGTCTATGCCGATCTGCGCGGCATCGCGCGGCGCGAGCTGTACGGCCATCGCGGGCACGACACTCTGCAGCCGACGGCGTTGGTCAACGATGTGTTCGTGCGTCTGCTCGGTAGCGATCGGCCGCAGTGCCTGGGCAGCCGCGCGCATCTGTTCAATACCGCGGCGCGAATCATGCGGCAGTTGTTGGTCGACCGCGCGCGGCGCGCGGCCTGCGACAAGCACGGCGGCGCCTGGCGGCGCGACGATTTCGCCTGCGCGCTCGACCTGCCGATTCCGGAGCGCACCTTGTTGCCGGAACTCGACGCGGCGCTGGACGAGTTGGCCCGGCTCGACGAACGCATGGCCCAGGTGGTCGAACTGCGCTATTTCACCGGGCTGAGCGTGGCCGAGGTCGCGCGCTTGCTCGAGGTGGAGGAGCGCACGGTCTATCGCGACTGGGCCGCGGCGCGCGCCTGGCTGCGCGATCGTTTGTCCGAGTGATGGCAGGTCGCGGCGGCGCTTCGCGTTGTCTTCTGCGCCCCCACGCCAGAGCTTCCGTATGACCTCCGACGACTCATCGCTCGATCGCCGCGCCCTGCAGCTGTTCCGCAGAATTCTCGACGCCGCTCCGGCGCAACGCGAGCGCTTGCTTGCGCAGGCCTGCGCAGGCGACGAGGCGCTGCTCGTGCGAGTCCGAGCGCTGCTGGCCCAGGTCGAGGAATCGCAAGCCGATTTCGATCCGACTGCGGCATCGCCGCAAGGCGAGGCGACCGGAGCGCAGATCGGTCCCTATCGGCTGATCGAACGGATCGGCCGCGGCGGCATGGGCGAGGTGTTCCGTGCCGAACGCTGCGATGGCGCGTTCGAGCGCGAGGTCGCGCTGAAACGCATCTGGAACAATTTCGTGCCCTTGACCGAGCGCTTCCTGCGCGAGCGCCAGGTGCTCGCTCGCTTGCAGCACGCCGGCATCGCCCAGCTGTACGACGGCGGGGTGACCGAGGCGGGCCAGCCCTGGTTAGCGATGGAGCTGGTACGCGGCGAGCCGATCACTCGCTGGTGCGCGGCGCGGTCGGCGACGATCGAGCAACGCGTCGCGCTAGTGCGACAGGTTTGCGCCGCGGTCGACTTCGCCCATCGCGCCCTGATCGTGCATCGCGATCTCAAGCCGGCCAACGTCCTGGTCGACGAGGCCGGCCAGGCCAAGCTGCTCGACTTCGGTATCGCCAAACTGCTCGACGAGGCCGACCCCGAGCAGGCCCAGACCCTGGCGATGACCCCGGCCTGGGCGGCGCCGGAACAGCGCGACGGGCGCCCGGTCACCACCGCGACCGACGTCTATCAGCTCGGCATGCTGCTGCGGGTGCTGTTGTGCGACGACTTGCCCGCGCCCGGGGCGTCGCCGATGCGGCTTGCCCAGGCCTTCGACGCGCTGCGCGGGCGCGATGCCGCGGCGGCGCAGGCGGTCGCAGGCGAGCGGGCGACCACGCCGGAGCGCCTGGCGGCGCGCCTGCGCGGCGACCTCGACTGCATCGTCGCCCAGGCCACCGCGCAGGCGCCGCAGCAGCGCTATCGCAGCGCGGCGGCCCTGGCCGAGGACCTGCAGCGTTGGTCGGAGCAGCGGCCGGTGCAGGCGCGCGGCGACGATCGGGCCTACCGCTGGCGGCGGGCGCTGCGCCGGCATTGGCCGGCTCTGGCCGCCACGGCGGCGATGCTGCTGCTCGCCAGCGGCATGGCCATCTATCATGTCGCCCGGCTCGGCGACGAGCTCGAGCGCACCCGCATCGCCCGCGACCAGGCCGCGGCCGCGCAAGCCAGGGCCGAGTCGCAGCGCGAGCAAGCGGCGGCGACCGCGGAATACTTCGTCGATCTGTTCAAGCAGGCCCGGCCGCGCGAGACCACCAGCGGCGAAGTCTCGGCGCGGGCGTTGATGGCGGGCAGCCTCGAAGAACTGATGGCCGACCGCAAGCGCGACCCGCTGGTGCGCGCATCGCTGTTGGCCGCGAACGCGCGCGCATCGAGTTACCTCGGTCGCGAGCCGGACGCCGAGCGCGCCGCGGCCGCGGCCATCGCGCTGTGGCAGGCGCATCCGGAAGCGGATCGCGAAACCCTGGTCAAGACCCGCTGGCGGCGCGTCGGCTACCTGCACCACCTGCAGCGCGACGCGGACGCCGAGCGCGAGTTGCGGACCGCCATCGCCGAAGCGGCGCGGATCGTGCCGCGCGATCCCGACCTGCGGACCAATCTCGAACTGGCGCGCGCCAACCTGGCCAGCGGCCGCGAGGACACCGGCGCGGCGCGCAGCGCTTACGCCGAAGTGCTGCGCCTGACCGCGCCTGCGCTGCGGCGCCCGCCGGCCTGCCGCGCGCATTACGGCGCGCTGGCCAACCTGGCGATGCTGGACATCGACGAGCACCGGCCGGTCGAAGCGGAGCGGCGTTTGCGCCGCGCCTTCGCGATGATCGGCCCCTGCGGCATCCGCGACCGCGCCGACGGGCTGATCCTGCGTCGCGTGATCGCGGTGGCGCTGATCGACCAGGCGCGGCTGGCGGAAGCGCGCAGCCTGATGAACGAGGTGCTGCGCGAATCGCGCGAGCATTTCGGCCCGACCGATTCGTTCCTGGCCCATGCCGTATTCGTGCAGGCTTTGCTTGAGGTGATCGAACGCCAGCCGCAGGCGGCGCAGCCGTTGTTCGCCGAGTTGTCCCGCATCGACGAGGCGACCCTGCCGCCGTCCAGCCCCAGGCGCCACGCCGGCGCCGGACTGCGTGCGCTCGCCCTGGTCGCCGACGCCGACCGCAGGCCAGCCGGCGACGAGGCGACGGCCGGAGCCCTGCACGAGGCGGTGCGCACCCTGCAAGCCATCGTCCGCCACGACACCGCTGCGACGCGGAAGTTTTCCGCGAACGAACGCGCCAGCCTGCGCTTCCATGCCCTTGCGCTGGCCTACGCGCAGTGCCGGCTCGACCCCTCGCCGCCGGCGCGTGCGAACTTCGCCGCGGCGCGAACCGCCGCCGGCGTCATGCGGCCCTGGCGCACCCGCCTCGGCGAGGAGTGGGATCGGCGCTGCGGCGGCTGATCGGGTCGCCCCGATCTCCCCTGACATCCGGCGGGCGTTCGCTTGCCTATCGCATCCGGCCGCTGCCCGGCCGCTGGCGGCCGGCCTGTCCCACTGGGGCGACGCGGCCAGACGCTGCCGAAGCCTCCGATCCGAGCGACCGCGCCGGCCATGTCAGGTTCCGCGGCCTCCTCTCGTACCCCTGTATGCCACCGACGTGGCATCCCTCGCTCAGGTATCGGGTCGTAACGGACTGCGACGACGCAACGGCAACGCATTCGCATCGAACACCGCTGCCTTCCATCAGGAGTTTTCTCATGCAGCTCACCTTTCATCGCAAACCGCGGCGGCGCCCGCCGCTGCTGTCGATCGCGCTCGGCGCGCTCTCGCTCGCCTTCGCCGCGAACGCGGCCCCGGCCACGGCTACGGCCGCGATCGACCCCGCGTCGGTCGTGCAAGGCCGCACCAACACGCTCGCTTCGTTCAGCCCGACCCTGTACTCGGACGGCCTGCAACGCCAGTACCTGGTCAAGAACGGCCGCGTCTACAAGCGCACCGAACCCAACTGGAACACCTGGGAAAACATCACCGCAGCCTTCAACACCGTCCAGGAGGGCATCGGCGAGATCACCGCGTTCGACGTCGAGCTGTACCGCGATGGCTTGCACCGGCAGTTCCTGACCCGAGGCGGCCATGTCTATCGGCGCATCCAGACCGGCATCGACCAGTGGGGCGCCTGGGAAAACATCGATGCGGCGTTCCCGGGTACGGGCAGCGAGCCGATCAGCTCGTTCTCGGTGGCGGTGTACGCCGATGGCCTGCAGCGCCAGTTCGTGGTGCGCGGCGGGCAGGTGTACCGCCGCACCCAGACCGCGAGCGGCGGCTGGCCGGCGTGGGAAGACATCACCTCGGTGTTCTCGGGCGCGGGCAGTTCCGAGTCGACCATCACCGCTTTTCACGTCGCACTCTACAGCGACGGCAAGCTGCGCCAGTTCCTGACCCGCGGCGACCAGGTCTATCGCCGCACCGAGCCGAACTGGAACACCTGGGAAGACATCTCGTTCCTGTTCGACGGGGTCGGCCGCTCCAGCGACCCGCGCGTCGACGAGCCCATCCACAAGCGGGTGATGGTGATCGAGTTCAATCCGACCATCCGCAGCATGAACAACCAGCGCCTGAGCCGGGCGAAAGGTTGGTACGACCCGCGAGTGCTGGAGCAGCAGTACATCCAGTTTCTCGAACAGGCCAGCAGCCAGGTGGTGCAGTACTCCATCGCCGAGCACGTGTTCGTCGATGCGTTTACGCCGCGCACGCAGAACCCGATCTATACCGAAGCTACCTATCTGAAGTGTCTCGCCGATCACCCCGACACCTGCCCGCTGCAGAACGACTTCGACTACGTCAGCGTGCTGCGCCAGTACGGCGTGTGCGAGAGGGCCAATGCCGGCGAAATCGACGAACTGTGGCTGTGGGGCGGGCCGTACTTCGGCTACTTCGAAGCCAATATGGCCGGGCCCGGCGCGTTTCCGACCAATGGCGATCCGATTCCGGCCGAACTCACCACCTGTCAGGTCAAGCTCAACATCATGGGCTTCAACTACGAGCGCGAGCCGGAACGGATGCTGGAGGACATGGGGCATCGCGTCGAAGGCACCATGAGGCACCGCTTCGGCCGTTGGGCGAACAGTCCGCCGGCGCCGCCGCCGGCGATGTTTCCGCCCGACGCCAACCTGTTCGAACGTTTCACCGCGCGCGGCTTCGATGCCACCACCGCGGCCTGCGGCAACATCCACGGCAGCCTCAACAGCCCTCGGTACGATCCGGCCAACCGCTGGGGCTATGACTTCACCAACGGCCATTACGAGTACAACACCTGCGACGACTGGGAGAACTATCCGAACCTGAGCCCCGGCGCGACCACGCTCAACAACTGCACCAAGTGGGGCGGGCCGCGCTGCACCTTCCCGGACGGTCGTCCGGCGGCCGATCGCGGCTGGCATCTGTACTGGCTCGGCAAGGTGCCGAACTTCGTCGGCCGCCATCTCAACGTGCAGAACAACTGGTGGTGGTACGTGATGGATTGGGACGTGGTGGCGCCGTAAGCACCGCATCCGGGCGCGACACTCCGGCGAACGGGCGGGGCGCAAGCTCCGCCCGTTCGCCGTTCGCCGTTCGCCGTTCGCGCCGCTCAATCCGCCGGCCGATCGACCAAGGCGACCAGCTTCTTCGGCGCCAGCACGCAATAGCTCTCGGTCAACAGGTCGGCGACCTCGTCCCAATCGGGGGCGCCGCCGAGGCTCATGCCGACGATGTTGGGAAACCACACCGGGCGGAAGAACGGTGGGCGCTTGAAGCGCGGCGCATCCGCACGCGGCAAGGGCAGGCGAAAGGTCAACAGCGTCGCCGGCCCTTGCGTGGCCGCGGCCTGTGCGTAGGCCGGCGGCCAGCCCGCGGCGACCGTCAGCACATGGGCGAAGTTCTTCTTGCCGATCATCCAGCGCGTGCCGACCCAGGCGCGCTCTTCATGAGCCTCGGGCAAGCCGAGGCAGATCGACGACAGTCGGGCGACGATCTCGGCGGCGACATCGGGGTGGTCGGCCATGGCTCGGTCTCGGCAGCGGGGCGAAGCGAATACTGCCAGCTCCGCCCCGAATGCGGCCACGGCCCCCTTCAGCCGTAAACGATCGCGACGATCCCGTTGGGGCTGGAGACCTGCTCCACCATCACCCCGGTGACGCCCCCTTCGTAGAACACCTCGCGCAGCGGTGCGTGATTGCGGTCGTCGAAACCGGAGGCAATGCCGCGGTCCTGGGCGTAGTACTGGCAGTACATGGGCGGCGGATCGTCTCTTTTGCGCTGCGCGGTCACGGCGATGTAGAAGCCTTCCAGCGATTGGTAACCGACGCCGCCGAACAAGGTGAAACCCACACAGTCGTAGTTCTTCTTGTCGACCGGGTTCATGATGGACTTGGGCGCCGGTATCGTGGCCGACAGCGGCAGGACGTTGGGAATGCCGTTCGGGCCGAAACGGAAATCGATGTTCTCCAGGTCGGTGGAAGCGGTGTTGAACAGCATGCCCTGGAGATGCAGTTTGATATCGAACAGTTCGATCAAATCCATCGCCAGTGCGTACAGGCTGATGCCGATACCGATCTCGGTCATCGCCGCGCCGGCGATGCCTTCGATCAGGTCGGTGATGAAATCGTTGCCGGGGCCGCCGGAATTGCCGGGGATGTCGGGCAGGGTGAATTCCCGGGTCGAGACGATGCCGGTCGCATTCTGGTAAGCCTTCAGCAGCGCCATCATGTCCACGTTCGGATGCAGGCCTTCCTTGAACGCCTCATGCGCTGCGGTCATGTTGGTCAGGAAGGTCGTCACCGCGCCGGGCGCGGTATGCGGATTCCTCAGGCCCGCGATGAGCGCCTTGAAGGCTGCGCTGTCCTTTCTGACCCAGGTGACGTGCGAGTACTGGCGATCCGGGTAGCTCATGGTCGTGTCCTTGCGGGCAATGGGACGAGGCGAAGCGCTCGGGCGCGTTGCGCGCGAGCGCGGCTGTGGCGGGAGTCGTGTCTGATTCTGGTTGCGGCGCGAGACGGGTGTTCTCGCCCTGGCTCGGCGTTACTCGCCCGGTAAACGTTCCTCGACGTTTCGGGAGCGGGCGGCCCGGCTTCGTGCGTGTTAACGGGGCGGGCCAGGGCCAGCGGCCATTCGCAGCGCCATGCCCTGGCCGGATGCACCGGAATGGGCCGGCGTTTCCAGGCCCGCTGCAGCCCTCGCCGACGCCGCCGGCGCTTTGCACTAGTATGGTGCAATGCCCTCCGATCCCCTGCCCGCGCCGGACCTCGGCCTCGACAGCCTGACCACGCCGATGGCCTGGAGCGACGCGGCCGGGGCGATCCTGGGCTGCAATCTCGCGTTTTCGCGCTGGTTCGGGATCGGCGCGCGGCGCCTGCTGGGCTGGACCCTGGCCGGGCTCGACGCCGGCGACGGGCGCCTGGCCCTGGCCCTGACCCGCCAGGGCGGCGACGAGGCGCCGCTGCGGATGCGGCGGATGCGCCTGCGTTATGCCAACGGCGAGGACCGCTTCGCCGACCTGTGGCTGAGCCGTCGCGACGACGGCGGCTGGCTGCTGGAGGCGCATCCGGTCGACGAATTTCCCGGCGACGACCCGGCCTTGCTGTTGCCGTCGGCGCTGTCGGCCTCGTTGAAGGGGCTGGCGCACGAGCTGCGCAATCCTCTGGCCGGGCTCAAGGGCGCTTCGCAGCTGCTGGCGCGCCGGGCCGAGGACGCCGAGTCGCGCGAGTTGATCGAGCTGATCGACAGCGAGGTCGAGCGCCTGACCGAACTGGTCGACCGCCTGTTGAACCCGTCGCCGCCGCGGCCGCATGCCTTGCTCAACATCCATGCCGTGCTCGAACGCGTGCTGCGCCTGGCCGAGGCCGATGCCGGCTGGGCGGTGCGGCTGGTGCGCGACTACGACCCCAGCCTGCCCGAATTCGCCGGCGACGCCGACCGGCTGATGCAGGCGGTGTGGAACCTGGTGCGCAACGCGATCGAGGCCAGGGCCACTCACGTCAACCTGCGCACGCGCATCGAGCGCGGCGTGCGCATCGCCGACACCGTGCATCCGATCGCGCTGCGCCTGGAGATCATCGACGACGGCCACGGCGTGCCGGACGAACTGGCCGAGCAGTTGTTCCTGCCGCTGGTGTCGGGCCGCGCCGAAGGCAGCGGCCTGGGCCTGGCCCTGGCCCAGCAGGTCTCGCGCGAGCATCGCGGCTCGCTGGCCTATCGCTCGCGGCCCGGCCACACCGTATTCACCCTGTTGCTGCCGATGCAGATCGAAGCCGAAGAGGACGCGACATGAGCGCTGCACGCATCTGGGTCGTCGACGACGACCGTTCGGTCCGTTTCGTGCTGTCGACGGCGCTGCGCCAGGCCGGCTACGACGTCGACGGGTTCGAAAACGCCGGCGATGCGCTCGAAGCCCTGGAGCAGCGCGGCGTGCCGGACCTGTTGTTCACCGACGTGCGCATGCCCGGCGACGGCGGCCTGGTGCTGCTGGAGAAACTCAAGGCGCGCGCCCCGTCGCTGCCGGTCGTGGTCATGAGCGCCTACACCGACGTCGCCAGCACCGCCGGCGCGTTTCGCGGCGGCGCCCAGGAATTCCTGTCCAAGCCCTTCGATCTCGACGATGCGGTGGCCCTGGCCGCGCGCACCCTGGCGGCGAGCGAACCGCAGGAGCAGGCGAGCGCGGTCGCCGACGGCGGCGCCGAGGACAGCCTGATCGGCGACACCCCGGCGATGCTGACCCTGTTCCGCGCGATCGGCCGCCTGGCCCAGGCGCCGTTGTCGGTGCTGATCACCGGCGAAACCGGCACCGGCAAGGAGCTCGTCGCGCGCGCGCTGCATCGCGAGTCGCCGCGCGCCTCGCGCCCGTTCGTCGCGCTCAACACCGCGGCGATTCCGGCCGAGCTGCTGGAAAGCGAATTGTTCGGCCACGAGGCCGGTGCCTTCACCGGCGCGCAGCGGCGCCATGTCGGACGTTTCGAGCAGGCGCACGGCGGCAGCCTGTTTCTCGACGAAATCGGCGACATGCCGCTGCCGTTGCAGACGCGCTTGCTGCGGGTGCTGGCCGAAGGCGAGTTTTTCCGGGTCGGCGGCCGCGAACTGATCCGCGTCGACGTACGGGTGATCGCCGCCACCCATCAGGACCTGGAAACCCTGGTCGCGCAGGGCCGGTTCCGCGCCGACCTGCTGCATCGCCTCGACGTGGTGCGACTGCGCTTGCCGCCGCTGCGCGAGCGCCGCGCCGACGTGCCGCAACTGGCCGAACGCTTCCTGGCCTCGGCTGCGCTGCGTTTCGCCGCCCCGGCCAAGCGGCTGTCCAAGCCGGCGCTCGAACGCTTGATGGCGCACGACTGGCCCGGCAACGTGCGCGAACTCGAGAACGTGTGCTGGCGCCTGGCGGCGCTGGCGCCGGGCGAGACCATCACCCGCCAGGACATGGACGACGTGCTCGGCGTCGCGATCCAGGCCGCGGCCAGCGCCTCCGAGTGGGAAGCGCAGCTGTCGAGCTGGGCGCGCGCGCAGCTCGCCGAGGGGCGCGCCAATCTGCACGCCGATGCACGCGAGCGCTTCGATCGCGCGCTGCTGGAAGCCGCGCTCGAACACACCGGCGGGCGCCGCACCGAAGCGGCGACGCGGCTCGGCCTGGGGCGCAATACCTTGACCCGCAAGCTGGGGCCCGGGCGGCGCGGGGGTTAGCGCATCCGCGGTTCGATCGCGGGTGCGACCGCAGTCGCCGCGGTATCGTCGCGAACATGCCGCGGTTGGCGGAATGCCGCCGGCGAACGCGCGAGGCCGGTATTCGTGCCCATAATCGCCGATGCCCGTTGCGATGCCGACGGTGCGGCGGCGCGTTTCACTCGCGCTGAACCTGCGCCGGGCTAGCGTCGAATCACCTTCTACCGTGCGCCTGTCCGGCGCCGACGACAGGAGTTCCGCATGAATCCGATCCTTCGCCTCTCCATCGCCGCGGCGGTGCTCGCGCTCGCCGCATGCGGCGGCCAGACCACGCGTCCGACCCCGCCGGCCCCGCCCGCCGGTCCCAAGCCGGTGTCGACGGCCCAGGCCGGCCAGGTCGTGCTCGCTTCGGCCTCCGGCAGCCTGGTCAGCGGCAAGCTGGCGCTGCGGCCGATGGGCGACGGCGTGCATTTCACCGGCGAGATCGGCGGCCTGACCCCGAACAGCTCGCATGCGATCCACGTGCACGAAAAAGGCGACTGCAGTGCGGCCGATGCCAGCAGTGCCGGCGGCCATTTCAACCCGGTCGGCCAGCCGCACGGGCAGGTCGGTCGCGGCCCGCACCATGCCGGCGACATGAACAACATCGTTGCCGACGCCGAAGGCGTGGCCAAGGTCGACGTGCACGCCAGCGGCGTGACGCTCGGCGGCAATGCGATGAACGATGTCGGCGGCCGCGCAGTGATCGTGCATGCCTCGGCCGACGACTACCGCAGCCAGCCGGCCGGCAATGCCGGTGCGCGCCTGGCCTGCGGAGTGATCAAGATCCTGCGCTGAGCCGGGTCCGGTAACGCGGTGCCGGCGGCGGCGCCCGGTGCGGGCGCTGTCGCCTTATCCTGTCCGCTCTCCATTCGCGAACTCCGCCATGACCCGCCTGCGCATCCGCGACGCCGTTCCGACCGACCGCGACCTGATCGCCGATTGGATGATCGCGATGGCCTGGGAAACCGAGCACAAGCGCCTCGACCCCGACACCGTGCGGGCCGGCGTCGCCGCCGGCCTGGCCGATGCGGCCAGGGCGCGTTACTTCGTCGCCATGCGCGAAGCCGATGTCGGCGGCCACGAGACCATCGCGGTGCCGGCCGGCACCGCGATGCTGACCCACGAATGGAGCGACTGGCGCAACGGCGACTGGTGGTGGATCCAGAGCGTGTACGTAGCCGAAGACCACCGCCGCCAGGGCGTCTACCACGCCTTGCACAGTCACGTCGCCGCGCTCGCGCAGGCGACCCCGGGCGTGGTCGGCCTGCGCCTGTACGTCGAACGCGCCAACGCGAATGCGAAGCAGACCTACGCCGCGATGGGCATGGCCGATGCGGGCTACGACATCTACGAGCAGCTCACCTGATGCGGCGACGGCGACGGCGACGGCGCCGGGCAGCGGCCGCGTAGCGGTTCTGCGATAACCGACGCTCGGAAAGTCGTGTTGATGGAGCGTCGACGGTGCGCTTACCGGTCGCGGCTTGCGCCGCTCCTGTCTGGGTGCTCGGCGATATCGGCAGCAAAGGCGTAGCGGCGCAAGCCGCGACCGCGTGCGGGCACGTGCGAACGACGCTGCATGGCCTCGATGCGTTATGCGGCGATGGCTCGCCGCCGGGTCAAAGCTGGCCGGCTTCGCTCTCGCCGTCGCAATGCACGAACGTCACCGGCACCGCGTGGGCGCCCAGCACGGCCGAGATCTGCCTCAGGCGGGCCTCGAAGTGCTGGTAGCGGCGATTGAGCTTGTCGCGGCATTCGTCGGTGTTGCACGGCGCTTCGGGCGCGTAGCGGGCATGCCAGGCGGCCGGCGAGAACAGCGCGATGCGGGCCTCGCCTTCGCTGTAGTGGATCAGCGGTTCGGGGCGCGCATCCAGCCATTCCTCGCCGTCGGGCTGCAGCAGGGCGGTTTCGAGCAGCGGCCACAGCGGGCCGAGGCCGGCGTGTTCGTACTGCATCGCCATCATCGCGGCGAGGTCGTGCACGGTCAGGTAGCGGGCGTGCTCGACCTGCAGGCCGAACGCGGCCTGGGCCGCCAGCGCGGTGCCGGCGCCGGCCATGCCGCGTTCGAGCAGGCTCGATTCGAGGATCTCGCCGACGCGGGCGACGACTTCGGCCTCGCCGCTGAGCACGAACGGCACCAGCCGCAACGGGCCGCCGGCGAAGTCGGGCGAGGGCGCCAGCGCGCCGGGCAGGCGTTCGTCGTGGGCGCCGAAGGCGATCACCCGGGCGGCCGAGGCGGCGGCGCGGTCGCGCGGCGCGTTGGCGGCCAGTTCGTCGAGCTCGCGGTGCAACGGCCAGCCCGGGCGCAGCAGCTCGACCGGGTCGTAATGCGCGCCGACGGTGATCAGGTCCAGGCCGCCGGCCTCGGCAGCGAAGCTGGCCAGGTCGCGCGCGATCTTCTCCGACAGCGCCCCGGCATCCTGGAGCGGCAAGGCGGTGCGGTCGACCGCGGCGTCGCCCTTGAGCTCCAGCGCGAGCGCGCCGAGGACATGCAGGGGCGCCGGGGGAGCGCTGGCGGGAGGGCTGGCTGAGGTCATGATCACCGAGGATACGCTGGCGTTTGGTAGAGCGCGTGTGCAGCGCTACACTGGGCGCCATTATGCCCGCTCCGCCGCGGCGGGTCGGTTCGAAACTCCCTGTGAGGTGTACCGATGCGTCAAAACCGTCCCGTCGCCGTGCTCGGTGGCGTGCGTATTCCGTTCTGTCGCCAGAACACCGCCTATGCGGACGTCGGCAACCTCGGCATGTCGGTGCGCACGCTCGGCGCGTTGGTCGAAAAGTTCGGCCTGCACGGGCAACAGCTCGGCGAAGTGGCGATGGGCGCGGTGATCAAGCACAGCAGCGACTGGAACCTAGGTCGCGAGGCGGCGCTGTCGTCGGGGCTGTCGCCGCTGACCCCCGGCATCACCCTGCAGCGCGCCTGCGGCACCTCGCTGGACTCGATCATCACCGTGGCCAACAAGATCGCCCTCGGCCAGATCGACGTGGGCATCGGCGGCGGTTCGGACACCACCTCGGACGTGCCGATCGTGTACGGCAAGAGCCTGCGCCGGCGCTTGCTGGAAGCGGCGCGCGCGCGCGGCACCAAGGAAAAGCTGGCCGCGTTCAAGGGCTTCAGCCTGCGCGAGCTCAAGCCCGAGTTCCCCGGCGTGGCCGAGCCGCGCACCGGCAAGAGCATGGGCGAGCACTGCGAGGACATGGCCAAGCAGTGGAACATCTCGCGCGATTCGCAGGACGAGTGGGCGCTGTCTTCGCACCAGAAGCTCGCCGCCGCCTACGAGCGCGGTTTCTTCGAAGACCTGGTGGTGAGCTTCCGCGGCGTCTCGCGCGACAACAACCTGCGCGCCGACAGCAGCCTGGAAAAGCTCGCGACCCTGAAGCCGGCGTTCGACAAGACCTCCGGCCGCGGCACCCTGACCGCGGCCAATTCCACGCCGCTGACCGACGGCGCGGCGGCCTGCCTGCTGGCTTCGGAAGAATGGGCCCAGGCGCATAACCACGAAGTGCTGTGCTATTTGCGCGATGCGCAGGTCGCCGCGGTCGATTTCGTCCACGGCGAGGGCCTGCTGATGGCGCCGACCGTGGCCGTGCCGGAGATGCTCAAGCGCAACGGCCTGACCCTGCAGGATTTCGACCTGTACGAGATCCACGAAGCCTTCGCCGCCCAGGTGCTGTGCACTCTGCGCGCCTGGGAGAGCGAGGACTACTGCAAGACCCGACTCGGCCTGGACGCGCCGATGGGCCGGATCGACCCGGCCAAGATCAACCCGAACGGTTCCTCCCTGGCGGCGGGCCATCCCTTCGCCGCGACCGGCGCGCGCGTGGTCGCCACCGCCGCCAAGGAGCTCAAGCAGCGCGGCGGCGGCCGTTGCCTGGTGTCGATCTGCACCGCCGGCGGCATGGGCGTGGTGGCGATTCTGGAGCGTTGATGGGTGGGGCGTTGCCTGCGCCCCTTACTCGTCTTTGCAGGTCGTCGGCGGTAGCTGGCGGAGGAGCTGTGATCCGCTTCACTGCTCACTGCTCACTGCTCACTGCTCACTGCTCACTGCTCACTGCTCACTGCTCACTGCTCACTGCCGTGCCGCTCTGCCGGTCAAATATAGACCCGTAGGGCGGCCCGCAGGGATGCGGGCCGTGCGCAAGCAGGCCATGGATGGCCTGTCTGGAGCATCCCTGCGTCGGCATCGCGCTTGCGGGCTCTTGATCCGAAACAGAAGGCACTTTTCTTTGGTTACTTTCTTTTGTTGCTTCAGACAAAAGAAAGTGACCCGCCGCTTTAGTGGCGGAAGCTTTGATCTTGATCTTGATCCCGATCCCGATCCCGATCCCGATCCCGATTGATTGGATGATCCGCCGCAAGATCGTTGCAGCGCGGTCGCGGCTTGCGCCGCTCCTACCCTGGCGACAGCGTGCCGCTTCGGCGGATGACGATGGCCTCGTCGCCTCTGCGCGTTCCGCGGTCGCGACTCACGTCGCTCCTACAGAGGTGAGTCCGTGCGACGCAGTGACGCGAACCGATCCCTTGTAGGAGCGGCGTAAGCCGCGACCACGGGACGGATAGAAACCGCATCGCCGTCGCCATCGATCGAGGCCACGCCCCGTCGCGAGGGTAGGAGCGACGCAAGTCGCGACCACGGGACGGATAGAATCGCATCGCCGTCGCCCTTGATCGAAGCCACGCCCCGTCGCGAGGGTAGGGTCGACGCAAGCCGCGACCACGGAACGGATAGAAACCGCATCGCCGTCGCCATTGATCGAAGCCACGCCCCGTCGCAGGGTAGGAGCGACGCAAGTCGCGACCGCGCCGTCTCCGGTTGCGGCGCTTCTTGCCGCAGGGCGGTGAAGCAAGATCAACAGCAAAGCTTCCGCCCCCTAAAGGGTGCGGGTAACTTTCTCGTCCAAAGCAACAAAAGAAAGTCACCGAAGAAAAGTGCTTCTTCCTGCTAGGACATCAGCCCGCACGATCGAAGCCGACGCAGGGATGCTCCAGACAGGCCATCCCTGGCCTGCCTGCGCACGGCCCGCCTCCCTGCGGGCCGTCCTACGGGTCTGCTTTTGACCGGCAAAGCGACAAATCAAAATCTCCGCAACCGCAACCGCAACCGCAACCGCAACCGCAACAACAACAGCAACAGCAACAGCAACAACAACGCATCGGCGCCGAACCTTCTGTGCGTCAGCGACTGCGGTGCAGTCGCCGCAACGCCCTTTCGATCGTTCCCGAACGCTTCCTTCTCCCGCTTGCGGGAGAAGGTGGCCCGAAGGGCCGGACGAGGGCGACATCCGATCGATCGCCCTCATCCCAACGGCGGAAGCGCGAGACGCTTCAGGCCTCAGGCCGGCGGCGCGCCGCGGCTGGTGCCGGGGAGGTATTGCGGCGGCCACACCGAGCTCGGCGGGGCGGTGCCCTTGGCCCGCATCTGCGCCTGCAGTTCGGCATCGAGTACGAGTTGCTGCATCGCGAAGGCCGGGTTGCCGGCGAGGTTCGTGTTCTGCTGCGGGTCGGCGACCAGGTCGTACATCTCCCAATCGCCGCCCTGGCTCGGGTCGGTCGCCGATCCGTACACCGCGTACGTCCACTGCGATGAGCGAATCGCGCGGATCAGGCTCGGGCCGTCGCCGGCGATGTCGTCGTAGGTGTAGTGCACGTAGTCCTGCACCGAGCTGCTGCTGCCGTCGAGCACCATGCTGAGGTCGGTGCCGACCAAGTCGGGGAATTGCCCGCTCACCCCGAGCAGGCTGGCCAGGGTCGGCAACAGGTCGACCGAACTCGCCAGGGCCTGGGTGGTCTGCGGTTGCGGCCAGGCGATCGGGTTGGAGAACAGCAGCGGTACATGAATGGCTTCGTCGTAGGCGTTGACGAATTTCTCGACCATGCCGTGCGAGAGGCCGAGTTCGCCGTGGTCGGCGAAGCGCACGATCAGGCTCTGCCGGATCAGTTCGCTGCCCATCGCGTCGAGCACCTGCTGGATCTGCGAATCGACGTACTCGACGAGATACGCATAGAAGTCGACGAAATCCTGCTGGCTGGCCTGGCCTTCGCTCATCTGGCTCCAGGTGAAGCTCGATTGCGCGCGCGGCTTGGTCGCCAGGTCTTCGCCGGCATTGGCCGGGATCGGCGCATCGCTGAGGCTGTAGACATTTTGGTCGTAGAAGGTCGCGGCCTCGTTCAAGTAGCCCAGGTGCGCGTCGTGCGGATTGACCAGCGACACCACCAGACAGAACGGCCCGGCCGGCGGTGCCTGCAGGAAGGCGCGGGCGTCGGCGACGTAGCGCTGGTCGTTCTGGTTCGGTTGCGCAGGCTGGCCGGGTGGTTGCAACGGCTGCAGGGGGATCAGGGTGCCGCCGCCGAGGTAGGTGGTGCCGAGGTTGAGGCCGGCGTCGTTCGGGTCCCAGCTCTGGAAGCCCCAGGGCTGCAGGTCGCTGCTCAGGGTGCCGGGTTCTTCGCCGCCGAGCAGGTGCCACTTGCCGATCCAGTAGCAGTCGTAGCCGGCGGCCTTGAGCACGGTGGCGAGGTTGGGCACGCCGTCGGGGAAGTACGGTGGCAGCGGCACGTCCGGCAGCGGCAGGGCCCGTCCGCCGGTGGTGGTGCAGCCGGTGCGCGCCGGGTACTGGCTGGTCAGGAAGGTCGCGCGGCTCGGCGAGCACATGCAGGCGCCGGTGAAAGCGTTGGCGAATTCGATGCCGTTGGCGGCGAGTTGGCGCATCGCCGGCATCTTCGCCGCGAGCGTGGGCTGATAGGCCGCCGGCCATTGCAGCAGGCTGCGTTCCTGGTCGGTGACGATCAGGATCAGATTGGGCTTGGTGCCGTTCGCAAACAGATCGCTCAGGGCCATGACGGTCGCTCCGTGAAGTCCAAGCTCAAACGGGCGATGCCGCGCGCTCAGGCCGGGACATGCGGCGGCGCGACGCCGAGCCGTGATCGCGGTCACGCATGACGGTGCGCGAGGCCGGGGGCGGCTCGATCGCCCTGCTGACGCCCGGTCGTTCGGACGTTCCGTGACCGGCGTCGCCCGGGTTCACGAAAGTCGGGTTGCGGGCGCTGAGCCCTCGTCCATGCGCGGTGGTACGGTCGTTGCGCAACAACCATACGCAAACGTATCCAATCGTGCCGATCAATCCTTGGGAGGGGATGAACTCATGCGCAGAATCTGGTCGTGGTTCGTGTCGTGTCTGGCTTTGTTCGTCGTCGCGCTGCCAGCGGCGGCGGGCGGCTTCACAGGCAGTTACCAGCGCATTCCGGGCTGGGATGGGGCCGAAATGGGCGCCTTCGTCATGGTGCCCAAGGACCAGGGACCGGGTCCGTTCCCGCTCATGGTGATGCCGGCCAGCTGGGCCGTGCCGAACCTGGAATACGTCGGCCGCGGCGGTATCCTCGCCAGCCAGGGCTATGTGGTGGTCAGCTACACCTCGCGCGGGTTCTGGGACTCGGCCGGGCAGATCGACATCGCCGGGCCGGGCACCGTCGAGGACGTCAGCTCGGTGATCGATTGGGCGCTCGCGCACACGCCGTCGAACCCGGCGCGGATCGGCGCCAGCGGCATTTCCTACGGCGCCGGCATCAGCCTGCTCGCGGCCGAGCGCGACCCGCGCATCAAGGCGGTCGCGGCGCTGAGCGGCTGGGCCGACCTGGAAGCCTCGCTGTACGCCAACCGCACCGTCAGCCAGCAGGGCGCAGCCTTGCTGGTGGTGGCCGGCAACCTCACCGGCCGGCCCGGCCCGGAGTTGGCCCAGGCCAGCGCACGCATGGCCTTCGGCGACTTCGACGGCGCCGTCGCCGGCCTGCTGCCGGTGATTCCGCAGCGCAGCCCGGTCACCGAGGCGGCGGCGCTGAACCGCAACGGCACCGCGGTGCTGCTCGCCAACGCCTTCAACGACAGCCTGTTCACCCCGGGCCAATACATCGACTTCTACAACGGCCTCAGCGGTCCGAAACAATTGCTGTTCACTCATGGCGACCACGCCACGGTCGAAGCGCCCGGCGCGCTCGGCCTGCCGAACGAGATCTACGACGCGGTCGGCCGTTGGTTCGACCATCACCTCAAGGGCGCGGCCAACGGCGTCGATCGCGAATCGCCGGTGCGGCTGAAGTCGCAGGACGGCGACTGGCGCGGCTATGCCGACTGGAACGCGGTGCAGCGCGGCGCGACCGTGTATGCATTGAGCCGGCCGACCGGGCTGCTGGCGCCGACCGGCGAGTTGTCGAGTTCGCCGAGCACCGGCTGGAACCATTCGATCCTGACCGGCTTGCCGACCGTCGCCGATTCCGGCGTGGCCATGATCAGCGGCTTCCTGCAGTCGTTGCAGGTCGCGCCGCAAGCCTCGATCCCGCTGGTGCTGCGAGCCGGCGCCGCGGTGTGGTCGTCGCCGACCTATTGGACCGGCAAGCAGCTCAGCGGCATGCCGCAGTTGCGCGTCACGGTCACGCCGACGCAGTCCGATGTCACCTTGTTCGCGTACCTGTACAGCGTCGACCTGCTCGGCAACGGTTCGCTGCTGAGCCATAAGCCGTACTCGCTGCGCGGGGCGACGCCGGGTGTGGCGAAGACGATCGACCTGCGCATGGAAGCCACCAGTTGGGACATCCCGGCCGGCCGCAAGCTGGTGCTGGTGGTCGACACCATGGACCCGCGCTACACCGCGGCGACGCGCATCGGCGGCTCGGTCGGCTTCAGTTCGCCGGCGTCGAACCCCTCGACCCTGACGGTGCCGTTGCGCTGAGGCTTCGCGCTCGCGCAGCCCGCGACAACGGCGCCCCGGGGCGCCGTCGTCGCATCGGCGCCGCGCTTGCGCTGCCTTCGCCGCCCGCTAGGATGAGCTCGAAGGAACGCGAGCAAGGCGCAGGCGCGCAATGGCGATCCGCGCCGTCGCGCCGTCGACGCACCAGGCGAGCGAAAGGGAAGGCGATGCCGAGCTTCAATCCGTACGAAGCGCCGAAGAGTGCGCTGATTCATCCGTTCCGGGACGCCGCCGGGCGCGCCGGTGAACAGGCCGGTCCGTGGCGAGACGGCAAGGACCTGGTGGCGCAGCGCCACGGCGAGCTGCCGGCGCGTTGCGTCAAATGCAATGCCGAGGCGAAAGCGCCGAAGCTGCAACAACGCTATTACTGGCATCACCGCGGCTGGCACCTGCTGATCCTGTTCAACCTGGTGATCTACGTGATCGTGCGGGTCGCGATCAGGAAGAGCGCGCGGCTCGACGTCGGGGTCTGCGCCGAACATGCGCGCAAGCGTCGGGTGGCGATGTGGGCGGTGGCCTTGCTGCTGTCGGCCAGCGTAGCGACCTTGCTGGTCGCGATGAACCAGCGGCTCGGCGGCGTGGCCTATTTGTCGAGCCTGGCCCTGCTGCTCGCGGCGATCGCGGTCGGCCTGTTCAAGGCCCGGTTGCTGTATCCCAAACGGATCGACGAGCGCTATGCGCGCTACGCCGGGTGCGGCGAAGAGTTCCTCGCCACCCTGCCGAGTTTCGGCGACAACGATCGCTGAGTGTCGGCGCCGGCCGGAGCGCATTCGGCCAGAAAAACGGCCGCTGCGAAGGCGGCCGTTTTCGTGGTGAACCATCGGCCCGCCGAGCTCGCGGCTCAACCGCGCAAACGCGGCATGCCGTGCTCGTCGCGTTCTTCGATCACCGCCTCGTCGAAAATTTTCTGCCGCAGGTCGCGGCCGGGCAGTTCGGTGGCGGCTTCGCCGCGCGCGGCGCGCAGGGCGTTGACGTAACTCAGGCGGGCGCGGTTCTCGTCGCCGGCCTGGGCGTAGCCATGGCCGAGTTCCTCCCAGGCCTCGCTGTTCGCGCCCTGGGCGAGCGCGCGATGCAGGTAGGCCTCGGCCTGCGGCCATTGGCCCTGAGCGCGGGCGATCCGGGCCAGGCTGACCAGCAGCCCGGGGCTGCCCGAGTGCGCCTGCAGCCAACGCTCGGCATGGGCGCGGCGCGCGTCGAGGCGGCCGATCGGCAGGCGGCCGTACAGCGCCGCCAGCGATTCGTCCCATCGCGTGTCGAGCGCCTGTTCGAGGCTCTTGGCGGCGGCTTCTTCCCAGCGCAGCGCAGCGGCGCGCTCGGCGTAGGCGGCGACCGCGGCGGGCTCGCTCTTCAGCGGCTTCGGCAGGGTTTCCCAGTGGTCGGCCAGCACGTTGGCGTCGGCGGCTTCGCGCAGCGCGGCCTCGGCCCAGGCCGCTTCCAACCGGGCGAGGCGTTCGGCCGGCCACACGCCGTGCTGGCGCAGCGCGCCGAGCAGGCCGTAGGCCTCGCCGGCGCGGCCGAGCGCGGCCAGGGCCTGCGCGCGCAAGGCCAGGCCGCGCGGCGGCAGTGGTTGCACGTTGGCGGCGTCGAGCGCGGCCAGCGCATCGGCGGCGCCGCCGTCGGCCAGGGTGGAGTCGGCCAGGGCGAGGTCGGCGACGGCGAGCGCACGCGCGACCGGGTAATCGGCGGCGAGCGCATCCAGGTGGCGGCCTGCGGCGGCGGCATCGCCGCGCGCGTGGGCCGAGCGCGCGGCGGCGACTTCGGCGATCGCCGCCACATCGCGGCTGCGCGCGGCCTGGGCGAGCGATTTCTCGGCGCGCGCCCAGTGGCCCTGGTGCAAAGCGTCCAGGCCGTCGATCAATCGCGCGCGCGCCTGCTTCTTGCGATGGCGGCGCATCGCCACGAACGGCAGGCTGATCACCTTCCACACCAGCCACAGCGCGAGCAGGCCGCCGATCAGGGTCAGCAAGGCCTTCGGCAGATTGGTGACGTAGTCGATGCCGCCGTAGGTGACCACGACTTGGCCGGGGTCCTGCACCAGCAGTTGGGCGACGAGCGCGCCGGCCAGGGCCAGGACGATCCAGAACAACAGATTGCGGAACAGATTCATGTGCGGCAGCTCCTTATCGCGCCAGCGTCCGGATCGGGTGTCGGCGGCCCGGCCGGTTCATTGGGCCGTGCGCAACTGGCGCAGCTGTTGCAGGGTCGTGCCCAGGGTCGGCACCGACAGCGAAAGCGGCAGCGCGGCCAGTTCGCGCAGTTGCGCGAGTTGGCGGTCCTGGGCCGGCGAGGGCGGCGACAGGCGCCGCACCCAGCTTTCGGCGCGCTTGAGCGCGGTGCGGTAGCCGTCGGCGTCGCGCCGTTCGGCCGCGGCGCGGGCCAGCGAGATTTCCAGTTGCAGGCCGGCCAGCGCGGCGGCGCGGTCGCTGGGGTGGGTGGCGACGGTGCGGTCGACCGGGCGGGTCTCGATCAGGGTGCCGAAGGCGCGGCGCCACCACGGCGCCAGCGCCGGCGCGGCCGTGCTGGGGCGCTCCGGCGGCAGGCTCAGGGTCTGCGCCAGCGCGTCGAGCTTGGCCATCGCCTGCACCCGCGGTTCGATGCCGAGCTCCTTGAGCGCGGCGGTTTCCTGCAGCAGGGTCTGGCGCAGGCTCAGGTAGGCGGGGTCGTCGACGCCGTCGAGGACGCCGCCGGCCAGCGCGTAGGCGCGGCGCGCGCCTTCCAGGTCGCCGGCGATCTGCAGGCGCTGCTGGCCGAGGGTCAGCAGCAATTCGGTCTCGTCCAGGCGCATGGCCTGGGCGCCGTGGCGGTCGGGGTCGGCGAGCTTGGAGACGCTGTCCTCGATCAGCGCCGCGCGCTGGCCGATGCCGTGCAACTCGTCGCGCAGAACCCGGTTGGTGGTGTCGGCCTGGGCGATGCGGCGGTTCTGCGCGTCCTGGTTGGTGCGGATCGTGTCCAGGCGCTCGCTCAGCGCTTCCAGGCGCTGGCCGGCGTCGGCCTCCGCGGCGCGGTCCCGGGCCTGCCGGTTCTGCCATTGCTGCCAGCCGTACCAGGCGCCGCCGCCGGCGATCAGCAGCACGATGAGCAGCCAGAGCCAGCCGCTGGAACCGCGGCGCGGCGTCGGCGAGGCGGAAGCGGGAGATGCGGGAGTCGTGGACACGGTATCGAGGGGGGCGTTCATGGCCCGGCCATGCTACCGGATCGGTGCATCAAGACTGCCTTGACGCGCTCAGGACGCCGGCGGCGGCCGCTCCGGGATCTCGCCGCCGGCGAGCGCGGCGCAGCCGGCCAGCAAGTCCTGCGCGCGCGGCCCGGCGGCCAGCTCGACCTCGCCGAAGCCGAGGCTGCGCGCGAGTTCGGCCAGGCGCGCGCTGGCCGCGCTGACGTGCGCCCGGCGCAGGCGCGCGACCGCTTCGTCGGGCAATTGGGCGAGTACGCGTTGCAGCGCTTCGCCGCTCGACAGCGGCAACCACAGCGGACCGTCGGCACCGAGCAGGCGCGCGATCTCGAATCGCGACAACGCGCCCGGCTCGCGCACGTAGATGTCGGCGCGCAGCACGCGCGCGCCGCGCGCTTGCAACGCCGGCGTAAGCACGCCGCGTCCGCCCGCCGCAGTCAGCAAACCGAACGCTTCGTCGTCGAAATGTTGCAGTTCCGCCAATGCGAGCAGGCCTTCGCTGTCCATGCGCTGCGGCCACCGCACCTCGTCGATGCCGAGCTCGCGTAAAGCCGCGGCGGTGCCCGCGCCGACCGCGTACCAGCGCTGGCCGGCGCGCGCCGTCAGCGACGGTTGCAGATCGCGCAACGCGCGCGCCGCGGCGGGGCTGGTGACGAGGACGTGCGGCGCCGCCAATGCTTCCGATAACGCACGCCGGGAGGCCGAATCGTTCTGCGTGCGTACCGACCATGGCGAAAGCTCGATCAATCCGCCGCCGTACTGTGCGGAGATACGACGAAGTTCTTCGTGATCGCCGCTCGGACGCAGTGAGATCACGTACCATCCCGGCGGTTGTCGCAGCTCGCGGCTCATGCGAACAGCTTCGCACAGCACCGCCGATCGCTGCACTCGCCGGTGGCCGCCGTCTCCGACGCGACACTCAATACTCCCCCGAACTGCAATGCCTTCGATGACTTCCGACGCCGCTCTGCAACGCCTTCATCAACACTACCAATCGATGCCGCCGGTCGCGGCCATGCAGGTCAACATCGCCGGTTACGACGGCTCGCGCCTGCGCCTGCACGCCCCGCTGTCGCAACACGTCAACGACAAGGGCTGCGCCTTTGGCGGCAGCCTGGCCTCGATGATGACCCTGGCTTCCTGGGGCGTGATGTCGCTCGGCATCGAGCAGGCCGGCCTCAAGGCCGAGGTGTTCGTCGCCGACAGCCAGACCCGCTACCTCGCGCCGCTGTTCGCCGACCTGGACGTGCACGCCGAGCTCGCCCCGGGAGCCGACTGGGACAGCTTCCTGACCACCCTGCGCGAGCGCCGCCGGGCCCGCACCTCGCTGATCGCGCGCGCGCTGCTGCCCGAAGGCGGGATCGCGACCGAGTTCACGGCGCGCTACGTGGCCATCGCTAAGCCCTGACGCGGACGGTAGGATGCACGCCGAACGTCCTTTCCGCCGGAGTCCGCGATGCGCCCGCTTTCGAACAGCTCGCTCCTGATGCGCTTGCTGCAGCTCGCCCTGGTGTTGTCGTGGGTGGCCGCGCTCAGCGGCTGCCAGACCACCGGCACCCAGAACAACAAGATCAGCGAGACCCAGTACGCCTACTCGGCGGCGATCCGCTGGGGCGACTTCGAGGGCGCGGTCAACCTGATCGAGCCCAAGCTGCGCAAGCAGCAGGCGCCGACGCCGATGCAACTGGAGCGCTACAAGCAGATTCAGGTCTCCTCCTACCGCGACGTCGGCACCGAAATGGATAAGGAAAAGGGCACCGCGGTGCGCCTGATCGACATCGGCGTGATCAACCGCCACACCCTGGCCGAGCGCACCGTGCGCTACACCGAGGCCTGGACCTGGGACCCGGAAGCCAAGACCTGGTGGCTGGTCAGCGGCCTGCCGGACTTCTGGGCCGGCCAGTAAGGGCGCGCCCGGCCGCCCGCTCCGGGCGACCCGTTCGGGCCTCGCTTTTGCGCCGCCGCGCGCGCTGGGCGACAATCGCCGCCCGTTCGGGCCTGCGCGAGTCCGATTTCGCCCGCCCGACTCTGTGAGCCCGAACCTGTGAGCCCGACCCTGTGAGCATGTCCCCGTGAGTCTTGAAGAACTGCTGGCGTTCGCCGGCCGCCACCTGTACCTGTCGCTGGGCTTCGCCGGCCTGACCGTGGCCATCGTCTACACCGAGATCGCGCGCCTGTTTCGCGGCTACAAGGCCCTGCGCCCGGCCGAACTGACTGCGCTGATCAACCGCGACAACGCCCTGGTAGTCGACCTGTCGGCCAGCACCGAGTTCGAGAAGGGCCACATCCCGGGCAGCCGTTCGGTCCAGCCGAGCCAGTTCGACCCGGAAAGCAAGCTGCTCGCCAACGCCAAGGCGCTGCCGGTGGTGGCGGTCTGCCGCACCGGCCAGGCCTCCGCCGACGCCGCCAAGCGCCTGAAGAAGGCCGGCTTCGAGCAGGTCTACTGGCTCGACGGCGGCATCCAGGCCTGGCAGCAGGCCGACCTGCCGCTGATCAAGGGCCGCGGCTGAGCCCTGCCGCGGCGGAGCGAACCTGTCGCGCCAGCGCCACGGGCGTGGCCTAGACTGCGCCCCATCCACCCTCGATAGCCGCTGTGCGTGATCCCGGTCCGGGGGTTTGGTCCCGGTCCGCGCGAGCGGGCATAATCGACCTCTTTTCTGAATTCCGCTGGGGAGTCACCCGAATGTCCGAAGAAAACGTCAACGGCGCCGTCGCGCCGGCCGAAGCCGCAACCGGCCCCGCGTTCACCGTCGAGAAGATCTACGTCAAGGACGTCTCCTTCGAGGTGCCCGGCGCTCCGGCCGTGTTCGCCGAAGCCGCGCAGCCGCAGCTGCAGCTGAACCTGTCGCAGAACGTGCAGCGCGTCGGCGAGAACGCCTTCGAAGTCGTGCTCGGCGTCACCCTGACCTGCAGCGCCAACGACAAGCCGATGTACCTGGCCGAAGTGAAGCAGGCCGGCGTGTTCGGCCTGATCGGCTTCGACGCGGCGACTCTCGACGCGATGCTCGGCACGCACTGCCCGAACGTGCTGTACCCGTACGCGCGCCAGCTGGTCAGCGACCTGATCCAGGCCGGCGGCTTCCCGCCGTTCTTCCTGCAGCCGATCAACTTCGACGCCCTGTACGCCGAAGGCGTGCGTCAGCGCGGCGCCCAGTCCGAAGGCGGCCTGGCCGACGCGGAAACCGCGGGCAACGCCTGAGCGCCGGCTCGCTTCGCGCATGAGTCAGGATCCGTCGCCGGCGGTTGCGCCGAAGCCACGCGTGGCGGTGCTCGGTGCCGGTTCCTGGGGCACCGCGCTCGCCGCACTGATCGCCCGGCACGGTCATCCGACCGTGCTGTGGGGCCGCGACGCCGAGGGCGCCGCGGCCATCGACACGCGGCATGAAAACCCGCGTTATCTGCCCGGCATCGCCTTGCCGGACTCGCTGCGCGCGACCACCGACCTGGCTCTCGCCCTGCGCGAGGCCGATCTGGTCCTGGTGGTGGTGCCCTCGCACGCCTTCGCCGAAACCCTGCGCCTGCTTGCGCCGCACCGTCCCGCTCGCGCCGGGGTGGCCTGGGCGACCAAGGGTTTCGAGCCCGGCAGCGGCCGTTTCCTGCACGAAGTCGCTACCGAAGTGCTCGGCGACGAGGTCCCGCTGGCGGTGGTGACCGGTCCTTCGTTCGCGAAGGAAGTCGCGCAAGGCCTGCCGACCGCATTGACCGTGCACTCCGACGACGCCGGCTTCGCCCAGAGCGTCGCCGACGCCCTGCACGGGCCGGCCTTCCGCGCCTACACCGGCGACGACATGCTCGGCGCGGAACTCGGCGGGGCGATGAAGAACGTGCTCGCGGTCGCCACCGGCGTCGCCGACGGCATGCAGCTCGGCCTCAACGCGCGCGCCGGCCTGATCACTCGCGGCCTCAACGAAATGCTGCGCCTCAACCAGGCCATCGGCGGCCAGCCCGAAACGCTGATGGGCCTGGCCGGCCTCGGCGACCTGGTGCTGACCTGCACCGGCGATCTGTCGCGCAACCGCCGCCTGGGCCTCGCCCTCGGCCGCGGCCAGTCGATCGAGGACGCGGTGCGCGAGATCGGCCAGGTGGTCGAATCGGTGCAGACCGCCGATGAGGTGATGCGCCAGGCCGAACGCCACGGCGTCGAACTGCCGATCTCCAGCGCGGTGCGCGCGGTGCTGCACGGCGAGATCACCCCGGCCGACGGTCTGCGCAAGCTGCTTTCGCGCGAACAGAAGCCCGAATACCCGACCGACCTGTTCGGTTGAGTCGCAACGCCTGCGCGGTCGCCGGCGTCGCCGCCTTCACTGTTGCATCCGCCGCGCCGAGCGCGCGGCGCCCCACTGCCTCGAACCCTCCGGGAAAGGAACTCCTATGCCTCGTATGCGGGCCGTCTGGCCGCTCGTGTTGTCCCTGTTGTCGCTCCCGGCCTTCGCCGCCGCGCCGCCTTGCGGCAGCTATGCGACCGACGATTCCAGCGATCGCCTGATCTTCGAGGGCAGCCGCGTCGAGCTGCGCGACCAGGACGGCTTCCTCTCGGATTTCTCGCCCTACGGCTACCGGGTCGAAGGCGACACCCTGTGGCTGCGCTCCGGCGACAGCAACCTGCTCAAGACCTACCGCATCGAGAGCGACGGCCGCCTGGTCCAGCAAGCCGATCGTTTCGACAGCGGCGGCGCGGTCTACAAGCAAGTCGCCAAGGGCCAGTGCCAGCCGGCGAGCACGCCGGTCGTGGCGGTCGCGCCGCTCGAAGGCAAGGAACGCGGCGACGACCAACGCGATTGCGCGCTCGGCGACGTCCAGTCCTGCGTCGCGGCGATCGAGTACGACCACCGCCTCGCACCGGCGCAACGCGCGGCGAAACTGGAACCGCATTGCCGCCGCGACCGCAGCGCCTACGCCTGCAAGCAATGGGTCAAGGCGCTGAGCGCCGGACAGGACGGCGACCCGGTCTACATGTTCCGCACCGAGCGCGTACCCGAGGCCGGCCTGGCCGTATTGCGCCTGTCCTGCCGCGAGATCGGCAACGGCGAGGCCTGCGCCGCCCTGGCCGATCAGCAATGGCTGGCCGGGCGCTATGCCGATGCGCGCGACAGCTTCGCCTTCGCCTGCGACGGCAAGCGGTCCAAGGACGCCTGCAAGCGCGTGCGGGAGTTGAACGGACTGGCCCTGAGCAACGACCCGCCGCGCCAGTCGCCGCGCCAGCCCTGCGGCAGCTACGCCTCCGCCGACAGCGAATCGAGCCTGTTCGGCCTGTTCCGGTTCGGCGACGGCCAGGGTGCGAGCGTCTCGGAAGAAGGCGAGTTCGATCTGCGTTATCGCCTGCGCGGAGACGAAGTGCTGGTGCGCCACGACAAGGGCGACGATTTCGTGCTGCGCTGGCTCGACGCCGACACTCTGGTCGGCATGGACGACTGGACCCGCTACAAGTCCTACCGGCGCAGCGAGCCGGCGCAGTGCGAGGCCATCGCGATGCCGGTGGCCGGCAAGCCGCTCAGGGAAACCCCGTACCGGGTCGACCACTGCGCCTTGACCGATCCCGGCGGCGCCGCAGCTTGTTGCGCGAAGGGCTCGATGTCGGCCTGCATGAGCGAAGGCCATATGGCCGCGCTCGCCAACGACTGGGCCAAGGCCGCGCGGTCCTACGACAAGGTCTGCGCGATGCACGTGCGCGAAGGCTGCGGCAACCTCGTCGCCGCTTACCACGATACCGGCGACGACACGCTGCTCGCCGGCATCCGCAAGGTCTGCGCCGACACGCCCGATTCGGTGGCCTGCGAAGAACTGCAACTGGCCAGCCCGCAGCAGGTCGAACAAAAACGCCTGGAGCGCGAGATGGCCCGGGAACTGCAAAAGATGCTGCAGGAAGGCGAGAAGGACGACGAGGCGCCGCCGGCGCCCGAGGGCGAGCGCTGAGTACGGGTCCGGTGCGTTGCGATCGGCAGCGAACGGGCTTCGCGGCAGGCGGGCGCTGACGCGTCGCGGCAGCGATGCGGCCGCTGACGGCGCGGCAAAAAAAGAGCCCGGCCTTTCGGCCGGGCTCGATCGCGACGTTTCGGGGGAGAGAGAGACGGATCGCGGTGTTGCGGAATACTTATCGGTAGCGCTTTCTATCAGAAGCTGAAGCGCGGGCCGATGAAGAATTCCTTCTCGCCGCCGTCGATGAACTTGGCGTCGGCGGTGATGCCCCAGTTCTGGTTGAACTTCACCAGGGTGCCGATACGGCCGTAGAACTTGCCGTCGTAGTGCTTGTCGTAGTCCTGGTAGCCGGCGAAGGCATAGCCTTCCCAGTTCGGCGCCAGGGTGCCGTTGACGCCGGCTTCGACGCTGCCGCCCTTGAGCTTGTACTCGCCGAACGAATCGAAGTCGGCCTTGTTGTTCTCGTAGGCGATGCGGGTCACCAGGTCGACGCGCTTGCTCAGCTCGTGGTTGTAGCCCACGCCCAGGCGCCAATGATCGACATCGTGGCCGGGAATGCGGACGTTGCCGAACACCGCATCGTTCCAGTTGTACGAATCGGTCTTCTGTTGGTTGTAGCTGCCGAACACATGGAAGTTCGGGTGGAACGCATACGAACCGCCGATGGCCCAGCCGTCGGCGTCGGAGAACCTGTTCTCGCCGTCGGTCTTGGCATAACCGGCTTCGGCGTAGGTGTAGGACACGCCTTCGGCCGCGGAAGCTGCGAACGGCAGGGCGGCGGCGAGGGTCAGGGCAAGCAATGCACGCTTCATAAGGTCTAAGCCTCTTTATTGGTTTTATTCCGAAGCCTCGCGCCTCGGTATGAGGCGTCCGTGTGGATTCGGTGTGCGCAGTATCGGCATCGCGCATCAATCGAACCTGAATTTTGCGTGCCTTTTTACAGGAACTAAACGTTCTGCTTACGGTACTTGGACATTCTCCTAGGCCGTAAGTCACGGATTTTTTCGCTTGGTTCAGCTCGCGGCGACGCAATCTGGCTCGCGCCTGAATGTTTTGTTCCGCCGCATTCGGCAAAGCCGCGGTGTCGCATCGGCGCGCGGTGCAAGAAACGGATATCGCCGCGCGCGATCGCGAGCCGAGAATGCGATCGACCCGACTGCCCGGCGCAAGCCACGACCATGACGTTTGTCATCGATCGCCCCACACGTCCGGCGCCGCCGGACGAACCTTCCGCCCTTGACGAACGCATCGGCGGCCTGGACTGGACGGCCATCGCCGCCGATCTGGACGCCGGCGGCCATGCGTTGCTGCGCTCGTTGTTGAGCCGCGAGCAATGCGAGGCCATCGCCGCCGGCTACGAGGACGAAGCGCGTTATCGCAGCCGCGTGATCATGGCCCGGCACGGTTTCGGCCGCGGCGAATACCGTTACTTCCGTTATCCCTTGCCCGGGTTGGTGGAAGGTTTGCGCCAGGCTTGCTACCCGCGGCTGGCGCCGATCGCGCAGCGCTGGAACGAGGCGATGGGGATCGGGGTGGCGTATCCGCCGCGGCTCGACGACTTCCTCGCGCGCTGCCATGGCGCCGGCCAGACCCGGCCGACGCCGCTGCTGCTGCGGTACGCGAGCGGCGATTACAACTGCCTGCATCAGGACCTTTACGGCGAACACGTGTTTCCCTTGCAGGTCGCGATCCTGTTGTCGCAACCGGAGCGCGATTTCGAGGGCGGCGAGTTCGTGTTGACCGAACAGCGCCCGCGCATGCAGTCGCGGGTCGAGGTGGTGCCGCTGCGGCAGGGCGACGCGGTGGTGTTCGCGGTCAACCAGCGGCCGGTGCGCGGCGCACGCGGCCATTACCGGGTGGCGATGCGGCACGGGGTCAGCCGCCTGCATTCCGGCCGGCGGCATACGTTGGGGCTGATCTTCCACGACGCGCACTGAGCGCGAGCCGCGGCGATCGCGCGTGCGGTGTTGCAGGAATGAACGACCCCGGCGTGACCGTGTTCGCACGGTGGCGGCGTTGGCTAGGACATCGCGGCCCATGCGCCGCGACGACGCGACGATGACCGCTCGCGGTGCGCGCCCGGAGGCGCGCGCCGACGCCGGAGGCTTCGCGCGTCCATGGACGTAGTCGCCGTCAGGGAGTCAGCTCATGGCATTGCACGAACAAGCGTATATCCGTCGCGAACTGGAGTTTCCCGGGCCCCTGAGCAGTGGGGCGAGCGGAGTCGGCGCGCGGCGCATCCAGGAATGGCTGGGGTTTCACGGCAACGGCACGCCGATCGACGGCAAGTTCGGCCCGGCCACCAACCGTGCCGTCGGGGCTTTCGCCGAGCGCAAGCGCCTGAACTATGCCGGCAGCCTGACTCAGGAGGTCTGGGCGGCGTTGACCGAACCGATGGCGCGGGTGGTCGGTTTGCCGGCGAGGGCGCCGAACAAGAGCTATCCGCAGCTCGTGCGCTGGTTCGCCGAGCAGCACCTGGCCGAGCATCCGGTCGAGCTCGGCGGCGCCAATCGCGGGCCGTGGGTGCGCATGTACATGAAGGGCGGCGAAGGTGAGGCGATGCTGTGGTGCGCCGGCTTCGTCAGCTTCGTCATGCAGCAGGCCGCCGAGAAGGCCGGCCGCGCCGCGCCGATCGCCGGCAGCTTCGGTTGCGACGAACTCGCCCGCCAGGCGAAGGCGGCCGGGCGCTTCGTCGCCGGCAAGAACGTCGCCCACAACGGCGGCTTCGGCGCGCTCGGCGCCTGCGGCATCTTCCTGGTGCGCAAGACCGCCAGCGACTGGGTCCACACCGGTTTCGCCTTCGACGGCGGCGAGGAGAGTTTCCTCAGCATCGAGGGCAACACCGACCACAAGGGTTCGGCCAACGGTTTCGAAGTCGCGCGCCGCACCCGCCGCACCGCCGCCAACGATTTCATCCGCCTGGCCTGATCGCGGCGATACCTCGCCGCGCTGCGCATCGCGATCCACGACCCCGCCTGCGCTCCGCCGGCCAGACCGGCGGAGCGGCTTCGCTGCGTCCACGCCGATCCGCCAGACGAAATCCCGACGGGGCGTATTGACGCGCCCTCGACCCCGATTTACATTGCCGCGTAGATGAAATGATATATCGTTTCATTTCACATTCGGCATGGGGCGAGGATCACAGTGAGCGCAGGCAAGCAGGGCAGCCGGGCAGGTGCGGCGTACTTCGGGCGGATGACGCTCGCATCGGCTTTGGCATCGGTGGCGTTGGCGCCGCCGGCGGCGGCACAGGAGGCCGCCGGCGGCGCGGCGGCGACCCTGCTCGACACGGTCACCGTCGAAGGCCGGGGTGCTGCGGTCGCGCCGCTCGACACCCCCAACGCCACCGGCTCGCGGCTCGGCCTGACCGCGCGCGAAACCCCGGCGATGATCGAGGTGCTGGGCCAGGACACGATCCAGGCGCGCGGCCTGCGCGGCAGCGTCGACGCGCTCAATGCCGCACCCGGCGTGCTGGCCGGACAGTTGCCGTCGTCGCCGGGCATGACCTCGATGCGCGGCTTCACCGGCGGCGCCATCGCCCTGCTCTACGACGGCGTGCGCCAGACCGCGGCGCCGTTGGTGACGCGCGACTTCGACAGCTGGAGCTTCGAGCGCATCGAGGTGCTCAAGGGCCCGGCCTCGGTGCTGTACGGCGAGGGCGCGCTGGCCGGCGCGATCAACCTGGTGCCGAAGCGGCCGCAGCTTGGCGACAGCGCTGTGGACGCCCGCGCCTTCGAGGCCATGGCCGGCTGGGGCCGCTTCGGCAGCCAGCGGTACGCGGTCGACGCGAACTTCCCGGTCGGCGACCGCTTCGCCCTGCGCACGGTGGCCAGCCACCGCCGCGGCGACGGTTACCTCGACGACACCGCCAGCGAGGCGACGTCGGCGACGCTGGCCGCGCGTTGGCGCCCGAGCGAGGCGCTCGACATCGATCTGGCCCTCGATCACTACGAAGACGACTACGACACCGCCTACTGGGGCACGCCGCTGGTGCCCCGCGCGCTCGCCCGCGATCCGAGCGGGCTGGTGCGCAGCGGCAACGATTACGTGCTCGACCGCTCCCTGCGCAAGCGCAACTACAACGTCGACAACGGCGTCCAGGACGCGCGCAGCGACTGGCTGCGCTCGCGGGTCCACTGGCGGATCGGCGACGGCCTGCGCTTCAGCAACGAGTTCAGCTACTACGACGCCAAGCGGCGCTGGATGAATTCCGAGACCTACACCTATAACCGCCGTAGTGGCCTGCTCGATCGCGGCATCACCCGGATCGAACACGAGCACCGCTTCTGGGTCGAGCGCGCGACCCTGTTCTCGGAGCACCTGCTGGCCGGGCGGCGCAACCGCGCCTCGGTCGGAGTGGAGTTCAGCGACGGCGACTTCTTCGTGATGCGGCGCTTCGGCACGACCGGCGCGGTCGATCCGTTCGCGCCGGCCCGCGGCCGGTTCTCGTTCGAGGACGACGCGCGCAACTTTCCCGGCGCCGGCAACCGCGTCGACTTCGACTCGACCACCCGCGTCGCCTCGGTGTTCGCCGAAGACGCGCTCAACCTGACCCCGCGCTGGCTGTTGCTGGCGGGGCTGCGTTACGACCGGATCGAACTCGAGCGCAGCATCCGCGACCTCAACACCGCCGCGCTGACCCGCTTCGAGCGGCGATACGAGCCGCTGTCGTGGCGGCTCGGTACGGTGTTCGACCTGAGCCCGAAGGCCCAGCTGTTCGCCCAGTACAGCGAGGCGGTCGCGCCGGTCGGCAGCCTGCCGCTGCTGTCGCTGGCCAACTCGCGCTTCGAGCTGACCCACGGCCGCGCCGTCGACGCCGGGATCAAGAGCAGCTTCTGGCAGGACCGCGTGGACCTGAGCCTGGGCGGCTACTGGATCGAACAGGACGACATCGTCACCCGCGACCCGGCCAACGCGAATCTGTCGGTGCAGGGCGGGCGCCAATCCTCGCGCGGCATCGAGCTGTCGGCGTCGGCGAAGTTGAGCCGCGGCCTGCGCCTGGACGCCGGCTTCGCCGCGCTCGATGCGCGCTTCGACGAACTGCGCGAAGCCGGCGGCGTCGACCGCGCCGGCAAGGTTCCGCCGAACGTGCCCGAACGCGTCGCCAACCTGTATGCGAGCTATCGCTTCGAAGCCATCCCGCTGACCCTCGGCGGCGGCGTGCGCCACGTCGGCGCGTTCTACACCAACAACGCCAACAGCATCCGCGTCGCCGGCCACGAGGTCTGGGACGCCTCGCTCGCCTACCGCCTGCCGTTCGGCGAGATCGCCCTGCACGGGCGCAACCTCGGCGACGCCTTCTACGCCGACTGGTCCGGCGGCGCCGCCGACCAACTGGTGATCGCGGCGCCGCGCAGCGTCGAACTGACCTTCCGGGTGACCCTATGAGCCTGCTCGAAACCCGCAGCGATGCGCTGCGCCTGCATGCGGTGCGCAAGGACTTCGGCGCGCGCCATGCGCTCGAGGCCTTGTCGCTGGCGATCGCGCCGGGCGAGGTGTATGCCCTGCTCGGGCCGAACGGCGCCGGCAAGACCACCACCTTGAACCTGATCCTCGGCTTCCTGAGCCCGGAGTCGGGCCATATCGACGTCGCCGGCGTCCGCGTCGACCGCGATCCGCTCGCGGCGCGGGCGAAGATCGCCTATCTGCCGGAAACGGTGATGCTGCACCCGAGCCTCGACGCGATCGAGAACCTGAGCTATTTCGCGCTGCTCGGCGGGCGCCGGCTCGACGAGGCGCAAGCGCAGGCGCTGCTGACCGAAGCGGGCTTGCAGGAAGAAGCGCACAGGCGCCGCGCCGCCGGTTTCTCCAAGGGCATGCGGCAGAAGGTCGGGCTGGCGATCGCGCTGGCCAAGAATGCGCAACTGTTATTGCTCGACGAACCCACCTCGGGGCTCGACGCCAGCGCCGCCAACGATTTGTCGCAAGGCGTGCGCGCCGCGGCCAGGCGCGGCATCGCGGTGTTGATGGCGACCCACGATCTATACCGGGTCAAGGACGTGGCGCATCGGCTCGGCATCCTGCGCGCCGGGCGGCTGCTGGTCGAGCGCCACACCGACGAACTGTCGGCGACCGAGATCGAAGCCCTGTACCTGGAGCAGCTCGCCGCATGAGCGCGTCGCTGACCGGTTACGAATGGACCCTGCTGCGTCGCGACCGCCGCGCCTGGTGGGCCTTGCTGTGCCTCGGCGCGCTGGTGCTGCTGGCGTTCGCGGTCAATCTGGATGCGCTCGCCACGGCCAATGCGGCCAAGAGCGAGATCGCCCGCGCCGAACGCGCGCGCTGGCTCGGCCAGGGCGAGAAAGACCCGCATTCGGCCGCGCACTACAGCATCTACGCGTTCAAGCCGACGCCGGTGCTGGCCGCGCTCGATCCCGGCGTGGAGCCCTTCGTCGGCCAGACGGTCTGGCTCGAAGCGCACGTGCAGAACGACATGCTGTACCGGCCGCAGGGCGAGGCCTCGACCTTGCAGCGAGCCGGCCTGGTCAGCCCGGCCGGCCTGCTGATCGGCTTCGCGCCGCTGGTCGCCTTCCTGCTGGCGTTCACCGCGGTGGCGATGGACCGCGAGCGCGGCACCTTGCGCCTGGCGCTCGGCGCGGCGATCCGGCCGCGCGCGATCGTGATCAGCAAGGCGCTGGCGATCTGGACCGCGCTGGTGCTGGTCCTGCTGCTGCCGGTGACGCTGGTCGCCGCCGCATCGACCTTCGTGCTGGGCGCGTTCGATCTCGACACGGCAACCCGCCTGGCGTTGTGGGCGCTGGCGATGGCGTCGTACCTGGCCTTGCTGACCGCGGTCGGCATCGCCGTGTCGATGCTCGCCGGCAGCGTGCGCGCGGCCCTGGCCGTGTTGTTCGGTCTGTGGATCGTGTTCGGCCTGGCCTTGCCGCGCTGGGCCAACAGCGCGGTCGACAGCGCGCAGCCGCTGCCGTCGACCCAGTCGATCAAGCAGCGCCTGATCGACGAAGCGCCGGCGTTCTGGACCGCCGAGGACGCCAAGGCCAACCAGGCCAAGCTGCTGGCGAAGTACGGCGCGGCCAGCAAGGACGAGCTGCGGGTCGATCTGCGCGGCGCCGAACTCGATCTGAGCGAGCGCCATTCGCATGCGGTGTTCGACCGCGTGCTCGGCGGCTTCTACGATCGGGTCGAGGCCCAGGACCGCAGCTACGCACTGCTCGGCCTGTTGTCGCCGATGGCGGCGATGCAGAGCCTGTCGCCGGCCTTGGCCGGCAGCGACTTCGTCCATCACCGCCGCTTCGTCGACGGTGCCGAGCGCTATCGGCGCGAGCTGGTCAATCGGATGAACCAGGACGTGATGGCGCATCCGCTCGACGGCGAGGGCGCGCGCCATACCAACGATGTGTCGCTGTGGGCGCAGATCCCCGAGTTCCGCCATTCGGTGCCGCGCCTGGCCAGCGCCTGGGGCGTGAGCAGTCCGGCCCTGCTGGCGTTGCTGGCCTGGTGCGCGGCGGCGCTGGCGGCGCTGGCCGTGGCGGCGCGGAGGATGCGCCCATGAGCGCCGCCGTCGATATCGGTTTCGCCGCGCTGTGGCGTTGGGAACTGCGCCACGTCGGCCGCAACCGCTTGCTGTGGATGGTGATCGGCCTGCTCGGCGCGGCGATGCTGTGGGGCGCGCTGAGCGGCGCCGCGCTGCATCGCGGCCAGAACGAGGCGATCGAACGCAGCCGCGCCAGCGACGCGGCCTGGACCGCGCAGATCCGCGAACGCGCGCGCCGGTACGCCGAGCCGGCCGAGAGCGAAGTGCCGTATTGGCAGGACCCGACCGATGCGGCCGGCTTCAGCCGCTATTTCCTGCGCGCGCACAGCTACAAGCCGCACCTGCCGCTGTCTCCGCTCGCGGTCGGGGTCAGCGACCTGATGCCGGGGCGGCTGCCGGTCAAGCTGGAAACGCCGTTCGGGGTCGAGCCGGTGTACGACTTCGAAAACCCGCGCGGGCTCGGGTTGGGACGCTTCGACCTCGGCTTCGTGCTGGTGTACCTGCTGCCGATCGCGGTGGTGCTCTTGGTCGGCCTGCTCGCCACCTTCGAGCGCGACCACGGCATGTTGCGCCTGATCGCCGCGCAACGGGTCGGCCCGCGGACCTGGCTCGGCGCCCGCGTCGCCGCGATCCTCGCCTGGCTCGCGCCGGCGACGGTGCTGCTGGCGACCGTCTCACTCCTGGCCGCAGGCGTCGATCTCGCCGCGGCCTGGCCCGAACTGATCGCGTCGGCGGTACTGGTGGTGGCTTACCTGTCGTTCTGGGCCGCGCTGGGATTCGTCGTGGTTTCGGCCTGGCCCAGCGCCGCCGGCGCGATCAGCCTGATGAGCGCGGTGTGGGCCCTGCTCGCGATCGGCCTGCCGCTGCTCGGCAGCGCGCTGGCGACCCGGCTCGGCGACGCGCCCCCGCCGGTGGCCTATGTGGATGCGCAGCGCCGCACCAACGACGCCATCGCCGAGCAGCGCGATGCGATCGTCGCCGCCGCGTTCCGCCGTTCGCCGACGCTCGCAGCGGCCACCGAACGGGTCGCCAAGATCGACTACGCCACCCGCATGACCTTCCTCGCCCCGGAACTCGAACGACGCCTGCAGCCGCTGCGCGAGCGGCAACATGCCGCGCGCGAGTGGCGCGCCCGGGTCTCGGACTGGGCCGGTTACCTCGCGCCGCCGTTGGGGCTGGAAGCGGCCCTGGCGGTGCTCGCCGGCACCGATGCCGCGCGTCATCAACGTTTCGAACAACAGACCCGCGACTATCAACTGCGCTTGCGCGAATGGTTCTACCCGCGCATCCAAGGCCAGATCGCCGCGCCGACGCCGCGCACGGTGGCGAACAGCTACGGGCGGATGAACTTCGCCGAGTACGACGCAATCCCGGCCTACCGCGGCAGCGAAGCGCCGTCGAGCGCGCGCTTGCTCGCGGTGCTGCCGACGATCGGCTGGCTGTGCCTGCTGGCGGGGCTGCTGACCGCGCTGGCCTGGCGGCGCCTGCGCCGTTGGCCGACGGAGCTCTGAGCGATGAGAGGACACGCACTGGCCTGGACCCTGGGACTGATCGCCGCGACCGCGACGAGCGCGGTGCAGGCGCAGCGCACCGACGACAACGCCGTCACCGCGGCCGAGGACGCGTTCGGCGCCACCCTCGGCAACGAAACCATCGGCCTGTACAGCACCAAGCAGGTGCGCGGCTTCTCGCCGGTCGATGCCGGCAACGTGCGCATGGACGGGGTGTATTTCGATCGTCAGGGCACGGTGCCGCCGCGCCTGGTCGAGGGCTCGACCATCCGCGTCGGCCTGTCGGCGCTGAGCTATCCGTTTCCGGCGCCGACCGGCATCGTCGACTATCGCCTGCAGAAGGCCGGCGACGAGCGGGTGATCAGCGTGGTCGGCGCGCTCAACGCCTACGGCGCGCCGGCCTTGGAACTCGATGCGAAGCTGCCTTTGATCGAGGGCCGGCTCGGCCTCGCTGCTGGCGTCTCGTATGCGCGCGAGGAGTACTACGACGGCGCCGACGCGCGCTATCTGCGCGCCGGCGTGGTGCCGCGCTGGCGGCCGAGCGAGAACGTCGAGATCCTGCCGTTCTGGAGCATCTCGCGCGGCCGCGACGAGGAAGTCGCGCCGACCATCGTCACCGCCGGCAATCATCTGCCGCCGAAGATCAAGCGCCGCCGCCATTTCGGCCAGACCTGGGCGGACAACGAATACGACAGCCGCAACTACGGCGTGCTGGGCAAGGCGCGCTTCGGCGACGACTGGGCCCTGACCGGCGGGGTGTTCCGTTCGATCAACAACATGCCGAGCGGCTTCGCCGAGCTGTTCGTCGACACCGGCCGCGACGGCCTGTCGCGCGAGAAAGTCATCGCCGACCCGCGCCAGCGCTCGGCCTCGACCAGCGGCGAGCTGCGCCTGAGCCGCAGTTTCCGCGAAGGCCCGCGCCTGCACGTGCTGCACGTCGCAGCGCGCGGCCGCCGGCTCGACAGCGAGTACGGCGGTTCGGCGCCGGCCCTGGACTTCGGCGTGCGGCCGCTCGGCGAAGCCTTGCCGATGCCCGAGCCCGCCGCGTTCGCGTTCGGCCCGCGCACCCACGATCAGGTCCGCCAATGGACCGGCGGGCTCGCCTACGAGGGGCGCTGGCGCGAGGTCGGCGAACTCAGTATCGGCATCCAGCGCAGCCGTTACGAGAAAACCGTCGACCAGCCGGGCCTGCCGCGCACCGCCACCCGCGACCAGCCCTGGTTGCCGAACGCCAACGTTTCGGTCTACCTCGGCAAGCGCCTGGCCTTGTATGCCGGCCACACCCGCGGCCTGGAGGAAAGCGGCATCGCCCCCGACGACGCGGCCAACCGCAACGAGGCGTTGCCGGCGATCCGCACCCGGCAGAGCGACGCCGGCCTGCGCTGGGCCTTCGCCGACGGCATGAAACTGGTCGCCGGCGCCTTCGACGTGCGCAAGCCTTACTTCACCACCGACGAGCGCAACGTCTATGGCGCGATCGGCGAGGTGCGCCACCGCGGCGTGGAGCTGAGCCTGAGCGGCCGGCCGACCGATGCGCTGAACCTGGTCGCCGGCGCGGTGTTGATGCGGCCGCGGGTCAGCGGCGAAGCGGTGCGCCTGGGCCGGGTCGGCGACCGCCCGATCGGCCAGACCGAGCGCGTGCTGCGCGCCGATCTCGAATACCGGCCGCCGTCGTGGTCGGGGCTGTCCTTCGACCTGTCGATGAGTCACTACGGCGAACGCATCGCCTCGCGCGACGGCGTCAACCGCGTGCCCGCCTACACCCTGGTCGACGTCGGCGCGCGCTATCGGTTCCGGCTCGGTTCGGCGCCGGCGACCTTGCGCCTGTTGGTCGCCAACGTCGGCGACACCTACACCTGGAACATCTACGGCAACAACAGTTTCGGACTCACCGACGGGCGCCGCTACGTGGCCCAGCTCGCGGTCGATTTCGACGGTTAATTCGACGGTTCACTCGACGTTTCATTCGATGTTTTTGGGGGGGCGTGCGGCCATGCTGAGGCAGGAGCGGTACCGCGACAACGAACACGCGCGCACTGGGGCCCGCGCGCAGGCGCAGGCGCAGGCCACGAGCGAATACGAACCGACGCCGAGGATCTACAGCGGCGTCTGCCACGGCACGCTCGGCGAGCTGTTGCAGGGGCCGTACGCCCAGGACGGCGAGCTGCACATCGGCCTGATCTCCCTGCCGGTGCGCAAATACAGTTGGGTCCACTTCGCCCCCGGCGAAGACGGCGAGATCGCCGTCGACCTGGCCGGCAAGGACAAATGCCGCCAGGCGATCGCGCTGTACCTGCAGGCGCACGGCAAGCGGCTGCCGCGCGGACGCTGGAGCCACGATTCGGAGCTGCCGCTGGGCAAGGGCATGGCCAGTTCGACCGCCGACATCGTCGCGACCATCCGTTGCCTCGACCGGATCTTCGGCCTGGACACGGCGCCGGCGGCGATCGCCGACCTGCTGCGCGGCATCGAGCGTTCCGACAGCGTGTTCCTCGACACGCACGCGCTGTACCTCAGCGGACGCCAGCAGGTCGTGCAGGCTTTCGATACGCCGCTGCGCCTGCATGCCTGCTACATCGACGAAGGCGGCACGGTCGAGACCGAGAAATGCGCGTCTGCGCTGCTGGCCCACTACCGGCGCCACCTCGACGCCTACCAGGACAATCTCGCACGCGCGCTGCAGGCCTTCGCTATGCACGACCTCGCCGGCATCTGCGCCTGCGCGACGCGCAGCGCGGAGCTGGCCCAGGGCGTGATCGCCAAGCGCCATCTCGATGCGTTGATCGAGCGCCGCGGCGAGTTCGCCGCCGACGGCCTCGTCGTCGCTCACACCGGCAGCCTGCTCGGCTATCTGTTCGTCGAGCGGCCCGGCGCCGCGCGCATGGGCGAGCTGTCGGCCTTCTTCCGCGGCCTGGGTCACCAGTGCCGTTTCGCCGAGACGGGGTTCTGATGAGCGTGCACACGCATATCGCCGACGCGATCAAGGCGCCCGACCTGATCCGGCTGGGCGCCAATCTGTACGTCGCGCGCTTCGAGACGATGAAGGTCTACTCGACCCTGGTCGCGGTCGAGCGTCTGCTCGCGAGCGGCCGCATCCGCCGGGGGGCGACCCTGATGGACAGCTCCAGCGGCATCTACGCCTATGCCCTGGCCCTGGCCTGTCACAAGTACGGCCTGCATTGCCACATCGTCGGCTCCAAGACCGTCGACCGCACCCTGATGCTGCAGCTGCGCATCCTCGGCGCGACCATCGAACAGGTGGAGCCGCAGGCGACCCTGAAGATGGACCAGAGCCTGCGGGTGACGCGGATCCGCGAGCTGCTCGACAGCCGCCCCGACGTGCACTGGATGCAGCAGTACCACGACGACATCCACTACGACGGCTACGAGCCGGTCGCGGCGTTGCTGGGCGACAGCCTCGGCGGCGCCGCGCTCAGCGTGGTCGGCGGCGTCGGCTCGGGCTGCTCCACCGGCGGCCTGGCGCGCGCCCTGCGCGCGCACGACGAGACGGTCGAACTGATCGGCGTGCAACCCTTCGGCAGCATGACCTTCGGCTGCCAGCACATCGAAGACCCCGGCATCATCATCGCCGGCATCGGCAGCTCGATTCCGTTCCGCAACGTCCGCCACCGCCTGTACGACCAGATTCACTGGGTCTCATTCGACTACGGCCTGTCGGGTTCGGTGGCGCTGCTGCGCGAGCACGCGGTGTTCGCCGGCCTGTCGACCGGCTGCTGCTACCTGGTCGCCGCGCACGAGGCCGCGCGCCGGCCCGAGCGCAACGTGGTGTTTCTCGCCGCCGACACCGGCCATCGCTACGTCGAGGGCGTGTTCGCCCACTACGAACAGGCGTTGGACCCGCGCGGCCTGGAGCCCAAGCCGATCGCCTCGCTCGACGAACTGGCCCTGCCGTGGTCGGCGATGGCCTGGGACCGCGCCGATTTCGCCGCCGACTCCGCCGAACCCAACGAGCGCGCGGCGTCGTCGCCGCGCGATGCGGCGCTCGCCGCGCACTGAATCCCTTCCCTGGAGCAAGCACCCATGGCGCATTTGTTGATGATCGAAAGCTGGGTCGGCGGCACCGGCCGGATCTTTCCGCCCGCGATCGGCCGGCTCGGCCACCGCTACACCTTCGTCACCCGCAACCGCGGCCACTACCGCGATGCGCGCTCGCAGGAGATCCACCCGGTCATCGACCACGCCGAGCACGTGCTGACCGCCGAGACCAACGACGTGCCGGCGCTGATCGAATTCCTGCGCGCCCAGCACGCGATCCTCAAGTTCGACGGCGTGGTGACGATCTGCGACTACTACATCGACACCGTGGCTCAAGTCGCCCAGGCCCTGGGGCTGCCGCAGGCGTTCTCGGCCAACGTGGTGATGGAACGGCGCAAGGACCAGGTGCGCGAGGCGATCGAACGCGCCGGCCTGCCGAACCCGAAGTTCGCGGTGACCGGATCCTGGGACGAGACCCGGGTCGAGGCGCAGCGGATCGGCTATCCGCTGATCGTCAAGCCGACCGACCTGGCCTCGAGTGCGTTCGTGCGCCTGATCGACGACGAGCAGGAGCTGCGCGCGGCCTTCGATGCGCTCGAGCAGTTTCCGCGCAATTTCCGCGAACAGGCGCGGGTGCCCTTGCTGTTGCTGGAGGAATATCTTAGCGGCGAGGAATTCAGCGTCGAAGCCTGCACCTACCGCGGCCGCACCACGGTCATCGGCATCACCGACAAGAGCCTGACCGGCTTTCCGTATTTCATCGAGGACGGGCACATGTTCCCGGCCCGACTCGAACCTGCCCAGGCCGCGGCGATCGAAGCCCTGGTGCTCGGCGCGCTCGACGCGGTCGGGCACGACCACGGCATCAGCCACACCGAGGTCAAGTTGACCGCGGAAGGGCCGCGCATCGTAGAGATCAATCCGCGCCCGGGCGGCAACTACATCGCTGAGTTGATTCAACGGGTGACCGGCATCGACCTGCTGGATGCGCAGATCGAACTCGCGCTGGGCCGCGAGCCGGACCTGGGGCGCGCCGAAACCGGCATCGCCAGCGCGGCGATCAAGTTCCTGGTGCCGCCGCGCGCCGGCCTTGTGCGGGCGATGGACGGCGCCGAAAGTCTGGAGACCGATCCGAACATCGCGCGTTGGAGCCTGAGCGCGGTGGCCGGCAGCGAGGTCGCCGCGCCGATCGACAACGCCTGTTACCTCGGCCATGTGATCGCGGTCGATCGCGAAGGCGGGCAGGCGCGCGGGTATGCCGAGCGCGCGTTGGGACGGGTCCTACTGCGTTATGCGGATACCGCCGAGGGTCCGGATGCCGCGGCGGATCGCGTAGAGCAGGCTCAGGCTCGCGACGATGCACGAGCGGAGCCGACAGCGGCCTGATCGGCGCCTGGGTACCCATGTCTTCGCTACCTATCCGCGGTTGCCGGGCTGCCCCCCCTTTGATGAGGGAGTAGGGGGATCTGCTTTTCAGTGCGCCCCCCGGCTACAGCACCACAGCAACAGCAACAGCCGCACCGCCCCCCCGACACCACTCTTTCCCGAGATCGACGACATGACTCTTCCCGCCGTAACGGCCATCGATACCGTGCCTTCCTCCGGCCATCACGCGCCCGCCGACGTCGCCGCTCTCATCGAAGCGGTGCTGCGCGGCGACTACGGTCCCGATCCGGCCTCGCTGCACGCGGTCGGTGCGTTCTGGGTGCGCCAGAGCACCCAGTTCCCGGGCACCGAGACCAAGTACCGCAACTACTACCTGGTGCTGCGGGTGGAGTCGGGCTTCGGCGGCTGCTGCGTGGAACGCGACCAACTCGATTCGGCGATCGCCGAGGAACTGTCCGGATGCAGCGTCGCCGAGTTGCTGCGCGATCAGCGCACGCCGGTGCGGGTCGCCGCGCTCGATGCCTACCTGTCGCTGGTGCGACCGCATCGCGAGGCGGCCGAGGCGCAGGTGTTCATGCTGCCGCACGGCACGCCGCTGGAGCGGGCGCGCGCGCGCGACGAGGCCATCGCCGGCCTGCTCAAGATCGAGCCGGGCATGCGCGTGGGCCTGATCGGCGTGGTCAACCCGCTGGTGGCGGCGATCCAGGCCCAGGGCGGCGTGTGCCTGCCCTGCGATTTCAATCTGCAGCGCACCCAGGACGGCACCGAGGTCGTGCGCGACATGCGTCCGGTGCTGGCGCAGGCGGACATGGTCATCGCCACCGGCATGACCCTGAGCAATGGGTCCTTCGACGAGATCCTCGCCAGCGCGCGCGCGCGGGGCATTCCCTTGATCGTCTACGCCCAGACCGGCAGCGCGATCGTGCCGCGCTTTCTCGGCCACGGCGTCGCCGCGGTGTCGGCCGAGCCGTTTCCGTTCTCGCAGTTCAGCGCCGACCCGACCCCGATCCATCTGTATCGCGCCGCGACTGCCGGCGCGGCGCGCGCGGCGGCCTGAGGCGAATCCATGAACGCGAGCCCGCCGCTGCAGGCCGGCCTTCCGCTCAGCGCCGACGCGCGCCGGCGCGGCCTCAACGGGCTGCTGGTCTACACCTTCTTCATGGTGACCGGCTTCGCCATGTTGATGCCGCTGGTCGCGGTGCACTTCGTCAACGACGTCGGCCTGGCCGCGGCGGCGGTCGGCCTGGCCCTGGCGGTGCGGCAGCTGACCCAGCAGGGCCTGGCCCTGGTCGGCGGAGTACTGTCGGACCGCTTCGGCGCGCGCCGGATGATCTGCCTGGGCGTGCTGCTGCGCGCGGCCGGCTTCGCCAGTCTGGCCTTCGCCGACGATCTGCCGCTGCTGCTGGTCGCGATGGCGGTGTCGGCGCTCGGCGGGGCGATGTTCGAAGCGCCCTACCAGGCCTCCATCGCCGCGCTCACCGACGAGCGCACCCGGCCGCGTTACTACGCGATCAGCAACTGGGTCAGCGGCGTGGCGACCACGCTCGGGCCCTTGCTCGGCGTCGCCCTGCTGCGATTCGACTTCCGCGTGGTCTGCCTGGCCGCCGCGGCCTGCTTCGCGCTCAACTTCGTCATCGCGCTGCGGCTGCTGCCGCCGGTAGAGATGCCCGAGCGGCCGCCGCCGCTGCGCCACGGCCTCGACCTGGTCCGCCGCGACCGCGCCTTCCTGAGCCTGGTCGCGTTGATGACGGCGTACTGGTTTCTCGCGGTGCAGATCAACATCAGCCTGCCGTTGCTGGCGCAACGCCTGACCGGCGAGGTCGACAGCGTCGGAGTGATGTTCGCGGTCAGCGCCGGCCTGACGGTGTTGCTGCAATACGGCCTGGTGCGCTGGCTGGAGCGACGCCTCAGCACTGCCCAGGTGCTGGTGCTCGGGGTGGTGCTGATGTCGCTGGCGATCGGCGCGATCGGTTTCAGCGGCGGCTTCGCCGGCTTCCTGGTGTGCATCGGCGTCTTCGCGGTCGGCGCGGTGATGACCCGACCGACCCAGCAGACCCTGATCGCCGGCATGGCCGATCCGCGCGCGCTCGGCACCTTTCTCGGGGTCAGTTCGCTGAGCCTCGCGATCGGCGGCGGCCTGGGCAATGTCGCCGGCGGTTGGCTGGTCGACCTGGCGACCGCGCGCCACTGGCCGTGGCTGCCGTGGACGGTGTTCTGCGCGATCGGTCTGCTCAACGCCTTCGGCTTGTCGCTGTTGCTGCGCGCGCCGCGCGCGCAGGCTCTGCCGGCCGCGTGAGCGGCGTCGAGGTTCGCGGACTTTGCTCCCTCTCCCGCACCCGAAGGGCAGGGGGAGTCTTTTTCTTGCAGCGGCAAGTTCTTCAGTGGCGGCGCCTCCCGCCGGACCCGGCGCGCCTGGCGCCTGCTTGCAAGGCTCAGGCGCCGCCGGCGAAGTCGTGCTGGCGCCAGGCCTCGAACACCACCACCGCGACCGCGTTGGACAGGTTGAGGCTGCGGTTGTCCGGACGCATCGGCAGGCGCAGGCGGTGCTCGGCCGGGATCCGGTCGAGCACGTCCTCGGGCAGGCCGCGGGTCTCCGGGCCGAACACGAAGGCGTCGCCGGCGGCGTAGCGGGGCTGGTCGTGGCGCACCCGGCCGCGCGTGCTCAATGCGAACAAGCGCGGCGGCGCGATCGCCTCCAGCGCCGCGGCCAGGCTGTCGTGCACGCGCACCGCGGCGTACTCGTGATAGTCGAGCCCGGCCCGGCGCAGTTGCTTGTCTTCGAGGGTGAAGCCCAGCGGCGCCACCAGGTGCAGGCGGGCGCCGGTGTTCGCGCACAGGCGGATCGCGTTGCCGGTGTTGGGCGGGATCTCGGGCTGGTAGAGGATGACGTCGAACATCCGCGCATTATGCGGGCCGCGGCCGCCGCTCGCAGCCGCAACGCAGGCAGGGCGTCACACCCCACATGACCGCCGGCCTAGTGCCTGGGCGGGCCGACCCGCCTAGGATGGCGGTTTCGTCCGTGCGCGGACGACCCCAGCCAGGAGTGCCCATGTCGCCGAAATTCCCGTTGTTCCCGAACGCGCCGCGCGCCGCCCGTCCGCGCGCCGCCGCGCTCGCCCTGGCGCTGGCGACCGTGCTGGCCGGCACGGTCTGCGCGCCGGCGCTGGCCGCGAGCGCCGATGCCGGCGCGAAGGCCGAGGTCTCGATTCCGTATGAAGAGTTCACCCTGCCCAACGGCCTGCGCGTGATCGTTCACACCGATCGCAAGGCGCCGATCGTCGCGGTCAACGTCTGGTACCACGTCGGCAGCAAGAACGAGCAGGCCGGGCGCACCGGCTTCGCGCATCTGTTCGAGCACCTGATGTTCCAGGGTTCCGAGAACCACAAGGGCGAGTTCTTCGCACCGTTCGAACTGGTCGGCGTGACCGACCAGAACGGCACCACCAACCAGGACCGCACCAACTACTTCCAGAACGTGCCGACCACCGCGCTCGACATGGCGTTGTGGATGGAATCCGACCGCATGGGCCATCTGCTCGGCGCGATCGACCAGAAGACCCTCGACGAACAGCGCGGCGTGGTCCAGAACGAAAAGCGCCAGGGCGAGAACCAGCCTTACGGCCGCCGCATCAGCGCCAAGCTCTACGAAGCGCTGTACCCGGCCGATCATCCCTACAGCTGGCAGACCATCGGCTCGATGGCCGACCTCGACGCGGCCTCGCTCGACGACGTCAAGACCTGGTTCCGCAGCTGGTACGGCCCCAACAACGCGGTGCTGGTGCTCGCCGGCGACATCGACCTGGCCACCGCCAAAGACAAGGCGCTGCGCTACTTCGGCGACATCCCGGCCAGCGCGACCCTGCCCGACATGGCCGCGCGCGTGCCCAGGCGCGAGCGCGACACCGAGGAAACCGTGCCCGACCGCGTGCCGCAGGCGCGCGTCTACCGCGCCTGGCCGGTCGCCGAATTCGGCAGCGCCGACGGCACCGAGCTGGCGCTGTTCGCGCAGGTCCTCGGCGGCAGCGCCGCCTCGCGCCTGGACGCGCGCCTGGTCCACGCAGACCGCATCGCCGACAGCGCCAGCGTGTCGATCAACGATGCCGAGATCAGCGGCACCCTGGTGGTGGTCGCCAACGTCAAGCAGGGCGTCGACCCGGCGAAAGTGCGCGCGGCCATCGACGAAGAAATCCGGCGCCTGATCGAGCAGGGCCCGACCGCGCAGGAGCTCGAACAGGCCAAGACTTCCAGCCGCGCCGACTTCGTCCGCGGGATCGAGCGCATCGGCGGTTTCGGCGGCAAGTCCGACGTGCTCGCGCGCTGCGCGGTGTTGCTCGGCAAGCCCGACTGCTATCGCGACGAACTCAAGGAGCTCGCCGCGGCGACCCCGGCCAGCGTCCAGGCGGCCGGGCGCAAGTGGCTCGGCGTCGGCTCGCACACCCTGATCGTGCTGCCCGGCGACAAGCCGGCCTCGTCGCTGCCGGAGACCGTGCGCGCCGCGCCGGCGACCCGGCCGGCGGCGATCCCGCCGGCCGACCCGCGCTTCAAGACCGTGGCCTCCACGGTCGACCGCAGCGCCGGCGTGCCGGTCACCCAGCGCTTCCCCGACCTCGACTTTCCGACGCCGCAGCGCGCGCGCCTGGGCAACGGCATGGAAGTGGTGCTGATCGAACGCCACGAAACCCCGGTGGTGCAGCTGGCGATGGAATTCCCCGGCGGCTTCAGCGCCGACCTCGGCAAGAAGGTCGGCACCGCCAGCTTCAGCATGGCCATGCTCGACGAAGGCGCCGGCGACTACGGCGCGCTGCAGCTGTCGGCGCGCAAGGAAGCGCTCGGCGTCGAGCTGTCGTCGAACGCCAGCCTCGACAGCGCCAACGTGGCGATGTCGGCGCTGACCGACAAGCTCGAATCCTCGCTGGACCTGTTCGCCGATGTCGTCCGCCGCCCGCGCTACGAGGCCGCCGAAATCGAACGCGTGCGCGCGCAGTGGCTGGCCGGGATCAAGCAGGAGAAGGCGCGACCGCAGACCGCGGCGCTACGGGTGTTGCCGCCGCTGCTGTACGGCGAGGGCCACGCCTATGCGATTCCGTTCACCGGCACCGGCACCGAGGCCTCGATCGCCTCGCTGAGCCGCGACGACCTGGTCGCCTTCCATCGCGATTGGCTGCAGCCCGACCGTGCGCGCGTGTTCGTGGTCGGCGACACCACCCTGGCGCAGATCGTGCCCCAGCTGGAGCGCCGCTTCGGCGACTGGAAGGCCGGCGCCGACGCACCGGCCCTGCCGTCGCTCGCCACGGTGGCGCGACCGAAGGCGCCGCGGGTGTTCCTGGTGGACCAGCCCGGCGCGATCCAGTCCAACCTCTACGTCGGCGAACTGATCGCGCCGACCGGCGACCCCCGCACGATCGATTTCGATTTCGCCAACGGCGTGCTCGGCGGCGAATTCAGCTCGCGCCTCAACATGAACCTGCGCGAGGACAAGCACTGGGCCTACGGTTCCTACAGCGGTTCGGGCAACGCCAAGGGCCAGCGGCCGTGGATCGCCCAGGCCGCGGTGCAGTCGGACAAGACGGTCGAGTCCTTGACCGAGCTCAAGCGCGAGATCGAAGCCTTCGCCAGCGGCAGCGCCCCGATCAGCGCCGCCGAGGTCGCCAAGATCCGCGCCTCGAACACCCTGAGCCTGCCGGGCGCTTACGAAACCACCGACGCCCTGATGGCACAGGTCAGCGCCGATCAACGCTATGGCCGTCCCGCCGACTACATCCTCGAGTACAAGGCGCGTAACGAAGCGATGACCCCGGCCCTGGCGCAGGCCGCGGCGAAGACCCTCGATCCGGCCGCGCTGACCTGGGTCGTGGTCGGCGATTTGTCGAAGATCGAGGAGCCGATCCGCGCGCTCAAGCTCGGCGAGGTCAAGGTGATCGACCAGGACGGCAAACCGGTGCGCTGAGCCGGTCGGCTGGCGTCATGCAAAGCGACGGGCCGTCTCTTCGGAGGCGGCCCGTTGTTGTTTGTGGTGCCGTCGCGATGGCCGCAACGGCAAAAAGCTAACTCCCGCGTCCGCTTCGCGGGCGCCGTTGCGTTTTTTAACGCGGGCAGGGTCAGGCCGTTCTGTCGCCAGGCTTGCGGCGGACAGTGAGCCGAGCCGTTCGCATCCATCGCCTCGCCTCCCCAAGATGAATCCCCCCTTTTGCAGAGCGGCGGGGGTGCTTTCGCTTTCGCTCTCTCCGGTCAGCGCCCATTCCTACCGCGCTCAGCCGATTCCGGCGACAATGCGCGCGATCGCTTCCCTAACGAGGTTTCCATGCGCGCGTTGGCCATCGTCTCCGTGGTTTCGACTCTGGCCCTGCTGGGCTCGGCCTGCACCTGGGTGCCGATGGCGCCCGGCGCGCAGGCGATACGCGTGCTCTCGGCCGGCGCGCCGCCGTCGGGTTGCGAGAAGCGCGGCGAAGTCGTCGTCGCGGTCAAGCACAACGTCGCTTTCTACGAACGCAACGCCCTGCGCGTGCGCGAAGAACTCGAGACCCTGGCGCGCAACGAAGCCCCCGGTCTGCAGGCCGACACCATCCAGCCGATCGCGGCGCCGACCGACGGCCAGCAGCGTTTTGCCGCCTACCGCTGCGGCCCCGGCGCGGCCCCGGCTGCGCAATCGGCGCCTTCCGCGGCCGCCCAGACCTATCCGGTAGGCGGCTAAGCCGGGTTCCAAACCCTCGCGTACGGCCTGATTCAGGCCTCCGGCGGCGTCCTAATCCACTGTTTTTAAAGGAATTTAAGGCGCTGTGCCCACGTCGGGCACCGGCCACGGGCCTACCCTGGCTGATGCATAGGGGTCGTGAAGGCGCTAATCTGTCGCACTTTGTCCGCGAAGGGTTTGCGCCCATGCTGTTCCAACACGTCGCTATTGCCGGGCTCGCTCATGTCGATGCTCCGCGCAGGCTGACCTCCGACGAAATCAACGCCCGCCTCAAGCCGACCCTCGATCGCCTCGGCATCAAGGTCAATGTCCTGCAGGACGTGGCCGGCGTGCACGAGCGCCGTCTGTGGGACGGCGAAATGCGCGCATCCGATGCCGCCACCCTGGCCGCGGTCAAGGCGCTCGCCGATGCGGCGGTCGACACCGATCGGATCGGCCTGCTCGTCAACACCTCGGTCAGCCGCGACTACCTGGAGCCGTCCACGGCCAGCATCGTCGCCGGCAATCTGCGCCTGGGCGAGAACTGCCAGAACTTCGACGTCGCCAACGCCTGTCTCGCCTTCCTCAACGGCATGGACATCGCCGGGCGCATGATCGAGCGCGGCGAGATCGACTACGCCCTGGTCGTCGACGGCGAAACCGCCAACCTCGCCTATGAGAAGACCATCGAGCGCCTGAGCAAGGCCGACGTCACCGAGTCGCAGCTGCGCGACGAGATGGCGACCCTGACCCTCGGCAGCGGTGCCGCCGCCATGGTGCTGGCGCGCGCCGAACTCGCGCCGGGCGCTCCGCGTTACCGCGGCGGCGTGACCCGTTCGGCGACCGAGTGGAACCAGCTCTGCCTGGGCGACCTGCATCACGACCGCATGGTGGCCGACGGCCGCATGCTGATGATCGAAGGCCTCAAGCTCGGCCACAAGACCTTCGCCGCGGCCAAGGCCGCGTTGGGTTGGGCGGTCGAGGAACTCGACGAATTCGTCATCCACCAGGTCAGCCGCGCCCACACCCAGGCCTTCCTCAAGGCCTTCGGCATCGACCCGAAGAAAGTCATGACCATCTTCGGCGAGCACGGCAACATCGGCCCGGCCTCGGTGCCGATCGTGCTGAGCAAGCTGCGCGAGATGGGCCGCCTGAAAAAGGGCAACCGCGTCGCTCTGCTCGGCATCGGTTCGGGCCTGAACTGCTCGATGGCCGAAGTGGTCTGGTAACACGCGGCTAAGCGCGGCGCGAGCCGACGCGGTCGAATACGAAAAGCCCGGTGCGCAAGCATCGGGCTTTTTGCTTTGTGCAGTTGAGTGACGGCACGGGGCTGGATGTCTTGTTTTGAGACGACATTTTCGAAGCCCCGAATACGCGCAACCGCCCGTGTTTTCTCTTCGCCCTTGACTTCGCGTTGGCTTGGTTCGAAAGAGATTGGCGCAGCCTCAAACTTGCGATGCGAGAGTAGACCCGGAGGGCGGCGCGCAGGGATGCGCGCCGTTTTTCATCGGGACAGGGAGGTCCCGTATGAAAAAGCCCCGCGTCGGCATCGAACACACGCGCCCTTGATTCAAAGAAAAGCACTTTTCTTTGGTTACCTTTCTTTTGTTGCTTCAGACAAAAGAAAGTAACCCGCCGCTTTAGTGGCGGAAGCTTTGGGTTTGGGCTTGATCTTGATCTGACCCTTACCTTACTTGACAGAGACACCGCAAGACCGTCGCAGCGATGTCGCGGCTTGCGCCGCTCCTACCCTGGCGATGGCTCGCCGCTTCGATGAACAGCGACGGCCCCGTCATCTTTGCGCGTTCCGTGGTCGCGACTTACGTCGCTCCTACAAAAGGGGGGGCTGTAACGCCATGCCGCGAATCCGCGCCCTGTAGGAGCGACGTAAGTCGCGACCGCGACACCTCAATCTCGCGCCGGTGCTGGCGGCAGCCCGTCAGGGTAGGAGCGGCGCAAGCCGCGACCAAGGGGCGCGCAGAGCCCGCAACGCGGGAGCTACCCGTCGAAGCCGTTAACTCTCGCGGGGGTAGGAGCGACGCAAGTCGCGACCGGGCCCTCTCCGGTTGCGACGCTTCTTGCCGCAGCGCGGTGAAGCAAGAGCAAAGCTTCCGCCCCCTAAAGGGTGCGGGTAACTTTCTCGTCCAAAGCAACAAAAGAAAGTCACCAAAGAAAAGTGCTTCTTCCTGCAAGGGCGCCAGCCCGCACGATCGGTGCCGACGCAGGGATGCTCCAGACAGGCCATCCATGGCCTGCTTGCACACGGCCCGCATCCCTGCGGGCCGCCCTCCGGGTCTTCACTTGATCGGCAAAGCAGCAAAGCAGATCAAATCACGGCAACGGCAACGGCAACGGCAACGGCAAAGCACAAGCAGCGCCCGGCAACCGCGACGGGCGCGGGCCGCGCCTCGATGGTCGCTACCGCGCAGCCCGTCCTTGCTATAGTCGATCCCATCACGCGCCCCCGCCCACCGGCGTCGCGTTCAGGACTTCATCCACCGCAACGGAGTTGCCGCCATGGCCCAGCCCAAGAGCCACCTCGAGATCGCCCTCGCCTCGATCCCGGTATTCACCAACGACGGCACGCTCGACGTCGCCGAACTGCAGAAGCTGCTCGACCTGGCGCTGCGCGACCGGATCATCGACGACGACGAAAAGCGCGTGCTCGACAATATCTTCAAGCAGGCCGAACTCGGCACGCTCGACTCCGACGTGAAGCGCCGCATCGACGAGGCGCGCAGGCAGCACGGTATTTCCGCCTGAAACGATCCGCGTCGTGACGCGGTCGGCAACGCCGGGCCGCGCGACGGGGTGCGGGCGATTGACGGCATCATTTGATTGGGGACTCGGGACTCGGGACTCGGGACTCGGGACTCGGGAATCGGGAATCGGGAATCGGGAATCGGGAATCGGGAATCGGGAATCGGGAATCGGGATTCGGGAATCGGGAATCGGGATCGGGGATCGGGGATCGGGGATCGGGGATCGGGGCCGCGTCGGGCGGGACCCGGGCTTGGCGTTGGTTTCGTCGCAATCGGTTTGGCGTGGTCGCGGCTTGTGCGGCTCCTACCCTGGAGCCGAGCCGCTTCCGGGTAGGAGCGCGAGCCGCGACCGCGAACCTTGGGTTGCGGCGCCGCTGTCGGGTCCCGTCGCCTCTGGCCATGCGGGCGGTTGAGCCGCTTCGAGCGGTCTCGCCCTTAGCTCACCGCTAAGTCGTTGAAATAATACGTTTATATCGGCGCTCAGTCCTCCCCGCCGTTCGTCGGTATCTCACATGTCATGCTTGCCAGTGTCACATGTGATGGCTTATCGTGAACGACATGGAACGTCGATCCTCTGCCTACTACCAGCGCAAACATCGCGAGCGCCTGCGCGAGAAGGGGCTGGTCAAGAAGGAGCTGTGGGTGCTGCCGGAATTTTCCGAGGAGCTCATGGCGGTGGAGCGGCGGATGCGGCAGCCGCGCGGTGCCGCGCCGGGGCGAGGACGCGTGGAGAGTTCGATGAGCGACGGCAAGGTCTGGACGGCGGCGGGTCTGTACGACGCGTTGTCGCAGGACGAGGAGTTCGTCTACGGCGATTCGCAGATCGAGCTGATCGACGGGGCCGAGCCGAGCCTGCACCTGGTCATGGCCGAGTACGGCGACCTGCCGCTGTTCGTGGCGGTGGTCGGCGAACAGATCGTGGTCGAGGCGCTGCTGTGGCCGGTCGCGCATGTGCGCGACCCCTCTGCCTTCAACGAGGAAGTGCTGCGCACTCACAAGGTGTTTCCGCTGTCGACGATCGGCATCGAGACCCTCGCCGACGGCGAGGCGGTGTACATGATGTTCGGCGCGCTCAGCGCCGCTTCGTCGCTGTCGAACGTGCTGTACGAAATCGAGACCCTCGCCGACAACGTGATCAAGGCGACCGAGGCCTACGAAGCCCAATTGCTGGAGGTGGCCTGATGCCGGCGTCCGACTCGAACATCTGGAGCAAGCTGCTGACTTCGATCCGCGGCGGCGCGCGCGAACTCGGCGAGGCCTGGGTCGACAGCCAGGCGCTGCGCATCCTCGACCAGGAAATCCGCGACTGCGACCTGGAGCTGCGCCGTTCGCGCGAAGCGCTGGCCGAGTTGATGGCCCGCCATGCGCTGGCGCAAAGGCGGCTGACCGACTCCGCCGACCAGGTCGCCGAATACGAGGGCTATGCGATCAAGGCGCTGGAGTCCGGCGACGAGTCGCTGGCGCGCGAAGTCGCCGACAAGATCGTGCGGCTGGAATCCGGACGCGGCGAAGACGAACGCCAGGTACAGCAGCTCGCGCTCAGCGCGACCGAGTTGCGCAAGGCCATCGCCATGGCCGAAGGCAACATCCGCCGGCTCAAGCAGCAACTGGACACGGTCAAGGCCACCGAAAGCATGCAGCGCGCGCAGGCCGCGGTCGCGCATCGCTACGCCGGGCCGCAGAACCGTTTGCAGACCGCGGTCGATTCGTTGGCGCGGATCAAGCACAAGCAGGCCGAGCGCGGCGCGCGCATGGAGGCGGCGACCGAACTGGCCCGCCAGGACGGCGGCGACGCGCTGGAACGCAAGCTGCGCGAGACCGGCATCATCGCCGACGACGCCGGCGCCGAAGCGGTACTGCTGCGACTGCGACAGAAACTGCCGGGCTGACCGGCTTCATGGAGGCGCCGCAGGGAGCGCGGCACGCGGGGAGGGAGGGGTGATGCTCGAGTTTCTGCAGATCGTGTTTTCGTTTCCAACGGCGTTCTACTCCGTCCTGCTGGGCGTGGTGGTCGGCTATTGGCTGTTGTCGGCGCTCGGCCTGGTCGGCATGGACGTGGCCGACGGCCTGTTCGGCCATGGCCACGGTCATTTCGGCGGCGACGGCCACGGCCATACGTTAGGCGATCAATCGCTGGCCGACGGCGCCCATCACCATCAAAGCGTGTTCGATCCGCTGATGCGCCTGGGCCTCGGCGGGATCCCGGTAACCGTCGTGCTCAGCGTGCTGATCGCCACGGCCTGGGCGCTGACCTACCTGGCCGACCTGTACCTGCTGCGCCTGCTGCCGGGCGGCGGCGTGCGCTTCGTCGCCGACCTGGTCGCGCTGGTGGCCGCCTTCGTTGTGGCGATACCGGTCGCCGCGTTCGCGCTGCGCCCGGTGCGGCGCCTGCTGCGCAAGATGCAGCCCGAGCCGCCGCGGCCGCTGCTGGGCCAGACCGCGGTGATCCGCAGCCCGGCGGTGACCCGGGTCACCGGCACCGCGGCGATCGAAGACGGCGGCGCCGGCCTGATCCTGCAGATCCGCGACGAAGGCGGCGAACGTTTCAAGCGCGGCGACCGCGTGGTGTTGATCGAGTACCTCGCCGACCAGAACGCTTACCGCGTGGTCAGCGAAGAAGAATTTCGCGGCGCCTGACCCTGTCGGGGCGTCGCCGTCCGTATCGAAGTCGAGTCATAGGGAGATGCAAGAATGAATTTTCCGTCGGGTATTTTCATGGTCCTGACCCTGGTGGGCCTGGGCATTCTGGTCGTGTTCGTCCTGCTGATGATGTTCAAGGCCTTTTACATCAAGGTCCCGCAGGGCACCGCGCTGATCGTCAACGACATGTCGGCCATGCCCAAGGTGCATTTCACCGGCGCGCTGGTGTATCCGGTGATCTACAAGAAGGAGTTCATGAAGATCTCCCTGATCACCCTGGAGGTCGACCGCCGCGCCAAGGACGGGCTGATCTGCAAGGACAACATGCGCGCCGACATCACCGTGGCGTTCTACCTGCGGGTCAACGAGACCCAGCAGGACGTGCTCAAGGTCGCCAAGTCGATCGGCGTGGACCGCGCCTCCGACCGCACCGCGGTCAATGAGCTGTTCAATGCCAAGTTCTCCGAAGCGCTGAAGACGGTCGGCAAGCAGATCGAATTCGTCAAGCTGTTCGAGAACCGCCAGGAGTTCCGCGACCGCATCGTCGAGGTGATCGGCAACGACCTCAACGGCTACGTGCTGGAAGACGTCGCGATCGATTACCTGGAGCAGACCCCGAAGTCCTCGCTCGACCCGACCAACATCCTCGACGCCGAGGGCATCCGCAAGATCACCGAGCTGACCGCGGCGCAGAACGTCATCACCAACGAACTCGAACGCAACGAGCAGTTGGCGATCACCAAGAAGAACGTCGAGACCCGCGAAGCCATGCTTGCGCTCGAGCGCCAGCAGGCCGACGCCGAGGCGCGGCAGAAGCGCGAGATCCAGACCATCCAGGCGCGCGAGCAGGCCGAGACCGCCAAGGTCCAGGAAGAAGAGCGGCTGAAGTCCGAGCAGGCGCGCATCTCGGTGCAGGAGCAGCTCGACATCCGCGAGCAGAACCGCCAGCGCGAAGTCGAAGTGGCCCAGCAGAACCGCCAGCGCGCGGTGGTGATCGAGGTCGAGAAGGTCACCCGCGCCAAGGACCTGGAAATCGTCTCGCGCGAGCGCGAGGTCGAGCTGAACCGGATCGAGAAGGAAAAGGCGCTGGAAGAACAGCGCAAGGAAATCGCCAACGTCATCCGCGAGCGCATCGCGGTCGAGAAGACCGTGGCCCAGGAAGAGGAGCGGATCAAGGAAGTGCGTGCGGTGTCCGAGGCCGATCGCGCCAAGCAGGTCACGGTGCTCAACGCGCAGGCCGCGGCCGAGGAAGAGCTGGTGCGGCAGGTCAAACAGGCCGAGGCCAACGAGACCGCGTCCAAGCACCGCGCCGGCGAGATGACGGTGCTGGCGCAGGCCGAGCTGGAAGCGGCCGGTAAGCAGTCCGAAGCCAAGAAGAAGCTGGCCGAGGGCATCGAGGCCGAACGCGCCGCGCCCGGCCTGGCCGATGCGCGGGTACGCGAAGTCACCGCGGCGGCCAGCGAGAAGGAAGGCCTGGCCAAGGCGCGGGTGATCGCCGAAACCCTGACCGCGGAAGCGCGCGGCGAGCAGGAGAAGGGTTTGGCCCAGGCGCGGGTGATCGAGGCGCAGGCCGACGCCAAGCAGAAGCAGGGCCTGTCCGACGCCAAGGTGCTGGAAGAGAACCTGTTCGCGCAGGCGCGCGGCGACGAGCAGCTGGGCGCGGCCAAGGCCAAGGCGACCCGAGACCTGGGCCTGTCGGAAGCCGAAGTGCTGCTGCAGAAGTTCAAGTCCGAGGCCGAGGGCCTGTCGCAGAAGTTCGGCGCGCTGGATTCGCTTAGCGACCAGGCCCGGTCGCACGAAGAATTCCGCATGCAGTTGGAGAAGAACTTCGAGCAGGCGATCGCGTCGATCGAGGCCAACAAGGAAGTCGCCAAGGAACAGGCCGACGTGCTGGCCGCGGCGCTCAGCAAGGCCAACATCGACATCGTCGGCGGCGAAGGCGAGTTCTTCAACTCCTTCGCCAAGGCGCTGTCGGTCGGCAAGGCGATCGAGGGCGTGGCCGGCAAGAGCCCGATCGTGCAGGACGTGCTGCAGCGCTTGCTGGCCAAGTCGGACGGCAAGCCGGACGGCAAGGCCGCCAGCGAGACCGTGCTGGACTCCTGACCGCTCGCGGCCGGGATCAGCAGCATCGACCAAGGAACGCGCCGCCGCCTCGGCGGCGCATGGCAGCACGCCGGCGGCGCGGCTCAGTCCGCGGCCGACAGGATCGTTAGGACGGACACATGGCGGACACCAAGCCGGGCGCGGCCACGGGCGAGAACGCGAACGACGGCGGCGCCAACAGCGCGACCGCGAATCAAGCCGTCGACCAGGCGGTCGCCCAGGGCGGCGCGTACGAGGTATTGAGCAAGCGACTGGCCGAACAGGGCCAGCGCCTGCGCGATATCGCCCAGGGTCTGAACCAGCAGCGCCTCGACGAGTTCGGCAGCAGCCAGATGGCGGTGATCGGGCGTTTCCGCCTGCGCACCGAGAACAACTGCGTCGCCCGCGACATCGTCCAAGTCGGCGACTGCCTGCTGTTCGGCTACAACGTCTTCCTAGGGCTCAAGAAGGAAACCCGGGTCGAGGACGTGTTCGCGCTGTACCAGCTGGTGCAGGGACCGGAGGGCTACGACGTCACCCCGGTCGAACTCAAGGGCAGTTTCCTCGGCATCGACAGCTTCGCCCAGGATTTCCGCGAGCTGTACGCGTATTACAAGAACACCCGCCTGATCCAATTGATCGTGCGCGACGGCAAGTTGCTCGCGGCGTTCCAGATCGGCGAGCGCATCACCGACCTGCGCGTGTTCCGCTGGGCGATCGCGCCCGGCGGCGAGGTGACGTACATCGACAACCGCGGCGAGCGCGACATCGCGCTGCCGGCGCCGTTCGATTTCGAGTGGATCCGCGCGACCCGCGAGATGGTGGTCAACGGCCGCCACCCGCATCTGAACATTCTCGACAGCGTGTTCGTCGAGACCGTCAACGGCGATCTCACGGTCAAGATCGAGAACAACACCGAGGACGGCCAGGGCGTCTACCGCGAGCCGGTCGCCGACAAGACCCAGTCGCTCGACGACGCCCAGGTCGACTACGCCCGCGTCGGCAGCCTGATCCTGCTGAAGATCCTGCCGTACCGCGAAGAGCAATGGCGATACCTGGTCTTCAACACCCTGACCCGCAAGGTGGTGCGCCTGGACGAGATCGGCCTGGCCTGCATCCAGTTGCCGGAAGACCACGGCATCATCTTCCCCGGCGGCTACTACCTGCAGAACGGCGAGCACAAGCGCTTCGACCAGGCCATGGACGGCATGCGCTTCAAGCGTGCCATCCGCTCGCCGAACGGCGAGGACGTGCTGTACCTGTTCTACGAGCCCGAGCAGGGCCGCACCGCGATGTTCACCTACAACATGATCGAGCGGCGCCTGCAGACGCCGATCTTCGGCCATGGCTATGCGCGCCTGGAAGACGGGCGCATGGTGATCTTCGCCACCGAGAGCGACGAGCCGACCCGGGTGCACCCGATGCAGGTCTGGCAGACGCCGTACTACAGCGACGAGTTCGCCGCCAAGCAGCCGGCCGGCAACAGCTTCATGGGCAAGATCGGCAACGCCGAACTGGTCCGCGGCCTGTCGGAACTGATGAGCCTGTCGCGCGAGATCGAGGCCACCGAGGTCTCGGCCCAGCGTTACGGCCTGCTGGCGCAGAACACCCGGCGCCTGTTCGATGCCCACCACTGGCTGTCCGACCCGGCCTGCGGCGGCACCGCGCCGCTGCTGCGCGAGATCGCCGCGACCGCCGAGTCGGTGCTCGACGAATACGAAAAGGTCGAGAGCATCCGCAGCCAGTCCGAGCGCGCGATGGCCGAGGCACGCACGCGCCAGAAGGCCTTGCTCGACGGCCTGCAGCCGGAGAACTGGGAGCGGGTGCAGGAGTTCGTCGACGCCCTCAACGGCCTGACCGCGCAGCGCGGCCATCTGCTGACGATTCGCGACTACCGCTACATCGACGTGGCCGGCATCGATGCGATGGAGCAGGACCTGATCGGCGCGCACGAGCGCACCGCCGCGGCGACCGGCGCCTTCCTCGCCGGCGACAAGGCGCTGGCGCCGCTGGGCGAGCGGCTGCACGCGCTGGAAGCGCAGGCGCAGCAAGCGGTCAGCGTGGCGCAATTGCTCGAGCCGATCGGACAGATGCAGGCGATGTCGGGCGACCTCGACATGCTGTCGGCGCTGATGGCGACCTTGAAGGTCGACGACGCCACCCAACGCACCCGCATCGTCGAGTCGATCTCGGAGATCTACGCCAAGCTCAACCAGGCCAAGGCGCGCGCCGAGCAGCGTCGCAAGGCGCTGGGCTCGAGCGAGTCGGTGGCGCAGTTCGGCGCCCAGTTCACCCTGTTCGGGCAGAGCATCGCCAGCGCGCTGTCGCTGGCCCAGGACCCGGAGCGCGCCGACGAGCAGCTGTCGCGGCTGATGGTGCAACTGGAGGAACTGGAAAGCCAGTTCGGCGAGCACGAGGCCTTCCTCGGCGACATCCTGTCCAAGCGCGAGGAACTGCTCGAAACCTTCGAGGCGCACAAGCAGACCCTGCTCGACGACCGCCAGCGCAAGGCCCAGGCGGTCATGGACGCGGCCACCCGCATCCTCGACGGACTGGGCCGGCGCACCGCGCGCTTCGCCGGCAGCGACGAGCTCAACGCCTTTTTCGCCAGCGACCCGCTGATCCTCAAGCTGCGCGAACTGGCCGAGCGCCTGCGCACGCTCAAGGACAGCGTCAAGGCCGACGACGTCGAGGCGCGCCTGAAGGGCGCACGCGACCAGGCGGTGCGCGCGCTGCGCGACCGCAGCGAACTGTTCGAGGAAGGCGGCAGCGTCATCAAGCTGGGCCCGCGCCACCGCTTCAGCGTCAACACCCAGGAACTCGACCTGACCCTGTTGCCGCGCGGCGACGTGCTCAACCTGCACCTGACCGGCACCGACTTCTTCGAGCCGCTGCGCAACCCCGAACTCGACGCCGCACGCGATTACTGGGGCGTGTCGATGGATTCGGAATCGCCGCAGCTGTACCGCGGCGAGTACCTGGCCGGCCTGGTGCTCGAGGCGGCCGGCGCGAATAGCGACGGGCTCAGCCTGGACCTGCTGCGCCAGCAACTGGCGCAGCCGGAACTGCTGGCGCGCAGCGTGCGCGACTTCGCTGCGCCACGTTATCGCGAAGGCTACGAGAAAGGCATCCACGACCACGATGCCGGCCTGATCCTGCAGGCGCTGCTGCCGTTGCGCGACAGCGCCGGCAGTCTCGGCTTCGAGCCAGCCGCGCGCGCCTGGGCGGCGTTGTTCTGGTCGCGGGTCGCCGAACACGCCGACGCTCGCCAATGGCCGGAACGCGCGCGCACCGCGCGCGACATCCAGCAGTTGTTCGCCAGCGCCGCCGGGCTGGAATCGCTGCGCACCGAAATCGCCGCGGCGATGATCGGGTTCGCCCAGCAGCAGACCCTGGCGATCGACCCGGCGCTGACCCCGCGCGCGGCCGAGTACCTGGTACTGGAGCTGTCGGCCGAGCACCCGCAGTTCGTGTTCAGCAAGTACGCGCAACAACTGCTGCACGCGCTGCGCGACAAACTCACCGCGGCGCGGATGTGGGACGGCTTCGTCCAGGCCCTCGACGGCCTCGGCGACCGCGTTGCCGCACGTTGGGCGTTGGCGATGAACTGGGTCGAGGCGCTGGCGCGTACCCCCGAACTCGCCCCGGTCGCGGCCTATGCCGCCGAAGCGGCGGCCTTGTTGCTGCTCGACGAACGCTTTCCGAAGAAGATCACCGAGGTCGACCTGAGCGCGCCGGTGCAAGGATTGCTCGGCGAGCATCCGCGCATCGTCGAGGGCCGCATGAGCCTGGCGATCGACGACTGGTCGGCGCGCCTGCGTCATCACCGCGAGACCTTCGTTCCCGGCTTCCAGCGCTATCAGGCCCTGCGCCAGGAAATCGTCGGTCGCGAGCGCCACGCCCTGCGCCTGGACGAGTTCAAGCCGCGTCCGCTGACCTCGTTCGTGCGCAACAAGCTCATCAACGACGTCTATCTGTCGGTGATCGGCGACAACCTCGCCAAGCAGATGGGCACGGTCGGCGAGAGCAAGCGCAGCGACCTGATGGGCCTGCTGATGATGATCTCGCCGCCGGGCTACGGCAAAACCACCTTGATGGAATACGTGGCGCACCGGCTCGGCCTGATCTTCATGAAGATCAACGGACCCGCGCTCGGCCATGAAGTGCGTTCCCTCGACCCCGAGCAGGCGCCCGACGCGACCTCGCGCCAGGAGCTCGACAAGCTCAACCTGGCCCTGGAGATGGGCAACAACGTGATGCTGTATGTCGACGACATCCAGCACACCCATCCGGAGTTCCTGCAGAAATTCATCTCGCTGTGCGACGGCACCCGTCGCATCGAGGGCGTGTGGAAGGGCCGTACCCGCACCTACGACATGCGCGGCAAGAAGTTCTGCGTGGTCATGGCCGGCAACCCCTACACCGAGTCCGGCGAGGTCTTCAAGATCCCGGATATGCTCGCCAACCGCGCCGACATCTACAACCTCGGCGACGTGCTCGGCGGCATGGAGGCCTCGTTCGTGCTCAGCTACATCGAGAACAGCCTGACCTCGAACCCGGTGCTGGCGCCGCTGGCGACGCGCGAGATGGCCGACCTGTATCGCTTCGTCGATAAGGCCCAGGGCAAGCCGTTCTCGGCCAACGAACTCAGCCACGCCTACAGCGGGGCGGAGATCAACGAGATCGTCGCCACCCTGGAGCGGCTGGTGAAGGTGCGCGACGTGGTCTACCGGGTCAACCAGCAGTACATCGCCAGCGCCGCCCAGGCCGAGAGCTATCGCACCGAGCCGCCGTTCAAGCTGCAGGGCAGCTATCGCAACATGAACAAGCTTGCCGAGAAGATCTCGCCGGTGATGAACGAGGCCGAGCTGCAACAGCTGATCGGCGACCACTACCTCGGCGAGGCGCAGCTGCTGACCAGCGGCGCCGAGGAAAACCTGCTCAAGCTCGGCGAGATGCGCGGCACCCTCGACGAAGCGCAGGCTGCTCGCTGGGCGCAGATCAAGCGCGATTTCCAGCGCAACAAGGCGATGGGCGCGGGCGACGCGGATGTCGGCACTCGGGTCGTGGCGCAGCTCAACGACCTGGTCGAGAGCGTGCGCTCGCTCGATCAGTCGGCCACTCAGGCTGCGAGCCGTGCCGAGGCACCGCCGCCGTCGGCACCGTGGCCGGAAATCCTCGCGGCGCTGGAACGTGTCGCGCAAGCGCAGGCGCAACCGCCGGCGGTCCCGGCTGGCCCGACGCCGGATCTGGGCAAAGTGCTAAGCGGTCTCGGCTCGTCGCTGCAAACCTCGCTGGTGCCGTCGTTGCAGTCGGCGTTCGATCCGTTGGTCAACCACCTGCAGGACAGCAGCGAGCGCCAGGCCCGGCTCAACGAAGCCCTGGTCGAGATCTTCAAGCGGCTCGGCCAGCGCGACGTCGACGACGCGCCGACGCGCGCGGAGATGACCGAGCAGCAGCGCGAACTGCAGCGCGCGCTCAACGAATTCGCCGACCGCCTCAACGGTCGCATCCAACGCTGAGGCAGGGGCAGGAATGGATTTCGACCGGCTGGACCAGACCTTGCGCGACAGCATCGCCGATCGCACGCTCGATAACGACGAGAAGTTCGAGTTGCGCGAGCTCGGCGCCGGGCTCGGCAGCGAGCGCGTGCGCTATCTGCGCAACCGCGCCTTCGACATGACCCGCGAGCTGATGCTCGGCGAGCCGGTGCATGCCCTCGACGGCCTGCGCTGGCTGGAGCAGGTGATCAAGACTCTCGACGTGGTCGCCGCGCCGGCCACGGTGTCGAGCGCCTACTTCGCCCCCGGCGACGCCTGCCTGCGCAAATTGCGCGAGTTGTGCCGCGGCGCCAGGCGCAGCGTCGACATCTGCGTCTACACGATTTCCGACGACCGCCTCAGCGATGAGATCCTCGCCTGCCACCGGCGCGGCATCGCAGTGCGCCTGATCAGCGACAACGACAAGAAGTTCGACGACGGCAGCGACGTACTGCGGCTGCGCGACGCCGGGGTGCCGGTGCGGATCGACGACAGTCCCTTCCACATGCACCACAAGTTCTCGCTGTTCGACGGCCGGGTGCTGGCCAACGGCAGCTTCAACTGGACCCGCAGCGCGACCACCAGCAACGAAGAGAACCTGGTGGTGACCGACGACGCCAACCTGGTGCGTTGCTTCGCCGGCCAGTTCGAGGAGCTGTGGCAGAAGTTCGCCCTGGATGCGCAGGCCGCACGCTACTAGCGCGGCGTGCCTGCGCCTGGACGGCGGGACGCCCGGCGCTCAGCCTTCGACCGGGCCGCGCCGCCGCCAGCTCAGCGCGCCGCGGTCGGCCAGTTCGTCCTTGATCGCGCGGGTGTCCTGGTCGAGCATCGGCGCGGCGAACGGGGCCGGGCCGGGGGTGCGGCCGAACTTGATCGACTGGGCGACGCCCCGGTAGCGGCCGACCTGCGGGTGCTCGATCGGGCCGACGATGCCCTCGGCGAGCACCTGCGGATGCTCGAACATGTCCTCGATGCGCCGCGCCGCGGCGCAGGGCACCTCGTCGCCGAACAGCGCTTCCCACTCCATCGCGCCGCGCGCCGCCAACGCCTGGTGCAGGCGCGGCACGATCTCGGCCGCCGCCTGCGCGCGCTTGCGCACGCTGTCGTAGCGCGGGTCGTCGGCGAGTTCGGCCAGCCCGGTCTTCTCGCACAGGGCTTTCCAGAAGCGCGCGGTGTTGGCCGAAATATAGATATGGCCGTCGCGGGTGGGGTGGATCCCGGTGACCCCGCCCGAGCGCATGTCGCGGCCGATGTCGAGGCCTTCGCCGTCGGCCCAGATCATCCGCGCCGATTGCATGGTCAGGGCGCTGCGCAACAACGACACCCCAACGAACTGGCCCACGCCGCTGCGTTCGCGTTCGTACAGCGCCGAGGACACGCCGGCGGCGAGCAGGGCGGCGGCGTAGTAGTCGACCACCGAGCCGTAGATGATCTCCGGCGGTCCGCCGCGGCGCCCCTGCAGCGCGCACATCCCGGTCATGGTCTGCAGCACCTGGTCGTAGCCGGCCTTGTCCTTCATCGGGCCGCTCTCGCCGTAGCCGCTGACCGCGCAATAGATCAGGCGCGGATTGATCAGCTGCAGGCGCTCGAAATCGATACCCAGGCGCGGCGGCACGCTCGGGCGGAAGTTGTGCACCAACACGTCGGCCTCGCGCACCAGGCGCAGCAGCACGGCGTGGTCGGCCGGGCGCTTCAGGTCGAGCACGATGCCGCGCTTGCTGCGGTTGACCCCGAGGAAGGCGCGGCTTTCGCTGGCCAGGGTCGAGGGATACTGGCGCAGATTGTCGCCGTCGGGCGGCTCGATCTTGATCACGTCGGCGCCCTGGTCGGCGAGCAGCGTGCAGCCGTAGGGGCCGGCGATGTAGGCGCTGAGGTCGAGCACGCGGATGTCGGCGAGCGGCCCGGCCGGAGCCGTGCGGTCGGAGGTCGGGGCGGGGGAAGTGGAGTCCATGCGGTGCGCGTCCGAAAGCCTGGAACCTGATGCGAGTCGCTGTGCCGGGCCACTGTGCGCCAGTCGCGGCCGCGGAAACACCCTCGCCGCATATGTTCTGGCAGCACAAATTCTTGCTTGGCGCGTGGACTGTGCGGGCAGTCACGTCGCCGGCGGAGGCGAGGGCAGCGGGGTGGGCGCGAGCGACATCCAGGTCAGGCGCCAGGCGCCGTCGATGCGGCCGCCGGCGCAGTAGTAGGGGTGAAACAACAGCGGCGCGCGATAGCCCGGGTCGAGCTCGATGCGCGGCAGCGGCTCGGCCGCATCCGGCCCCGACCATCGCAGCCAGGCGCTCGGCGGCGCCGACGGCAGACGCAGGGTTTCCTCGGTCTTGAAGCCGTCGATCAGGCCGGTCGCATACACCAGCGGCCCGCAGGTCAGCGCGAGGTACTCGTAATGCAGCACTTCCTGCGCCACCGCGCTGCCGTCGGGCGCGCGCGACTCCTGCACGTTGCGGTGGACCGCGGTATGGGCCTGCGGCGTCATCGGGAATTGCAGGTCGATCGCGTCGCCCGCCGACCACCGGCGGTCGATGACGAAGTAATCGCCGGGGACGATCTCGCCCTCGCAGGCCGTGCCGTTGACCGCGATCCGCGCCTGCGCGGCCCAGGACGGAATGCGCAGCTTGAGCCGAAAGCGCGCGGCGCGCTCGGGGTCGATGCGCAGGCGGATCGCGCCGTCGAAGGGATAGGCGGTGTCCTGTTCGATCCTCACCGGCCCGCACGAGGGCAGCTCGATCCGCGCCGAGCCCGCTGCGTACAGATTCACCGCGATCGCCTCGTCGCCGGCGCGCGCATAGGCCACGCCGGGCAGTTCCTCCAGCGCCATCGCGCCGCTGGACTTGCAGCAGCGCCAGTACGTGGTGTGCACGCGACGGCCGTTGGCGAATACGTAATAGCACCAGTCTTCGCCGTCGGGCGCCTGCGCGCCGAGCAGATCGTTGTAGGCCGAACGCTCGATCTCCTCGGCATAACGCGCCTCGCCGCTGACCGCGAGCAGTTCGCGGTTCAACTGCATCCAGGCCAGGGTCGAACAGGTTTCGACATAGGCCTGCGGGCTGAACACCCCGGCCGGGTTGAACACTTCGCGCGAGCGGTGGCCGACGCCGCCGCAGGGGCCGCCGCCGAGGCTGAGATGGTGCGCCTGGATGCTGCCCCAGAGGTTCTCGACCGCGCGGCGGTAATCGGGATGGCCGGTGGCGCGGTGCAGCTTGGCCAGGCCGACCAGGTTCCAGGCCAGCTGATAGGCCTTGCCGGTCGCGATCTGCGCCGCGTCGGTGCCGTCCAGCGCCTGCGACAGCAAGCGCAGTTCGGGGTGGCGCTCGGCCTGCGCGAGCACGAGCTGCGCGAGTTGCAGATACGCCGCTTCGCCGGTGGCGAAATACAGCTCGACCGCCGGGTCGATCAGCACCGTCGCCGACAGGCCGTGGTGGTTGCCGAGCTCGGTGATGTCGATGCCGTCGTCGCCGAGGCTGCGCAGGCAGAGATCGCCGATGCGCCGGGCCGCGTCGAGATAGCGCGGCGCCGGGAAGTGGCGATGCACTTCGAGCAGGCCCAGGATCAGATAGGCATGGGTCCAGATGTCCCAGGTGCGCACGCTCGGCGCGCCGTCCCAGCTCACCGGCTTGGGCGGCTGCCTGCGCATGAAGCGGCGCTCGGGCGCATAGGTGCCGAGGTAGCCGTCGTCTTCCTGGGTCGAGACCAGGAAGTCGGCGACCCGCAACACGCGCGCACGCAGTCCGGCATCGCCGCTGCGCGCGGCGGCCTTGGCCGCGGCGATCAGCCATTTGCCGGCATGCTCGCCGTACCAGTCGCCTTCGCGGTTCTGCCGGCGTTGCTGCGGGGCGAAGATCGCGATCGCCGGACTGGTCTCGTCGACGATGAAGTGCGACAGCCGGCCGTGGCGATTGGCTTCGAGCGCCTCGCCGAGCAGGCCGCCGAGGCGGACGTTCGTTCCATCCCGAGGTCCGCCAGGGCGGACCTCGGCCATGTCGTGCGAACGCTCGCCGTGCGGCATGCCGGTATTCATGCGGCATCCGCCGCGCAGCGGAAGCCTATGCAGCCCGAGCGATCCTTGCTCGGCGCCATCAGCAGGTACTTGCCGTGCTGGTCGAGCCGGTAGGCCTGCGGGAAGTACCAGTGCGAGGTCTGCGGCTGGTAGGCGCTGCCGCCGCGCAGGATCGCCGCGCGGGTGTGTTCGTCGAGATATTCGTCGCTCCATTGCCAGACGTTGCCGACCAGGTCGAGCACGCCGAACGGACTGGCGCCGGCCGGGTGCGCGTCGACATCGGCCGGCGCGCGCAGCCGGCGGCTGCGATTGGGCACCGGCACCGCGTCGTCGCGCCAATCCTCGCCCCAGGGATAACGGCGGCCGTCGCCGCCCTGGGCGGCGTACTGCCATTCCCATTCGCGCGGCAGGCGCTTGCCGGCCCACTGCGCATAGGCGCGCGCGTCTTCGAGCGCGACCCATGTCACCGGCTTGCGTTCCCAGCCCGGGCGCGGCGCGCCGTCGACCCAATCGCGCAGATAATTGTGCCGATCGCGCGGGACGTAGCCGCTGTCGGCGACGAAGCGCTGGTACTCGGCATTGGTCACCGGGGTGCGGTCGATGAAGAAGCGCGGCAGGCGCATGCGCTTGCGGTGATGGCGGCGCGGGCTGTCTTCCCACGGGTATTGCACGTCGACGCCTTCCCAGGTCTGGCCTTCGATCTCGACGCCGCCGACCACGAAATCGAATTCGCCGGCCGGGATTTCGAGCATGCCCGGCGGCGCCGATGCGACCGCCGCGACCGCCTCGATGGGCAGCAGCCGTTGCGGCAGGGCGCGCCACTGGTTCGAGTAACGATGCAGGGGCGTCGCCGACAACGCGTGCATGCGGCCGAGGAACGCATCGAGGCCGTCGATCGCGGCGCCCGGCGCCAGCGCGAGCACGGCGCCGAAACCGCGGCCTTCGAGCACGAAGTCGAGCACCGCGCGGCCGCCGTCGAGGCGCGGCTGCAAGGCGACGCCGTTCCAGACGTCGTAGTAGCGCGTGCCGTCGAGATGATCGACCGCGATCTGCTCGCCGGCGATTTCGTATTCGTTGCGGTTGACCAGGGTCCACACCGTGCTGCCGCCGTGCGGGAAGCGGCTGGCGAACACGCCGGCCTGCAGGGTGCGCGCATACGGGCGCCAGTCGGCGCTGACCATGTGGGCGGGGAACTGCCTCTCGATCGTGGCGATGCGCCGCAAGGTCTCGGCATCGCGCTCGCCGAGCTGGTTCCACAGGCCCCAGACGTTCTCCCAGGCGTTGTAGCCGATGCCGTTGAAGAAGATGTACTGCAGGTCGTGATTGCGCTCGCGGCCCCAGCGATTCTCGTAGTTGATCATGTGGCGAGGTTCCAGCCACTTGAACTTGGCGACCGCCGGCACGACTTCGTTGGGCGCCTTCTTGCCCCAGCTCTGCACGTTCCAGATCAGCGCCTCCTCGGCGCTGATGGTCGACTCGGGCTGCAGCACCACCGGGTGGCCGAGCGCGTCGCAGGCGTCGAAGAACGCGCGCGGCACGCCGTTGTAGGTGTCGCCGTTGACGCCGTCGGCGCCGACCGCTTTCACCAATTGCGCGATCGATTCCCAGTCCGTGCGTCCGCTGTCGCGGGTGCCCTGGTCCCAGGGCATGGTCGGCAGGAACACGCGCACGCCGCGGCGATGGAAATCCGCGATCGCGCCGCGCAGGCCGTCGAGCCCGCCGGGCAGGTCGGCGGCGAGGTCGAACTGGTTGCGGTCGTCGACGCCGATGTTCGGGTACACGTGCCAGATCAGCACGCTGTCGATGCCGCCGTAGCGGCGCTCGAGGTCGTCGAGATAGCGGTCGACCGTGTAGCGGCCGGCGACCGGATCGTAGAAGTAACGGTCCTCGGCCATCATCTGGGCATGGACGAAATTGCGCTGCGCCCACTGCAGTTCGGGGCGGCGGTAATGGGCGTCGTCGTAGCCGATCCGGATCAGGTGTTCGCGGCGCCAATCGCGCAGCTCGGCGATCCAGTCGTCGAGGGTGCCGTCGACATCGATCTTCCAGTGGCCGATCTCGGCGAACGGCCAGCCCGGCGCCTTGCCCGGCAGCGGCAGGTAGCGCTGGGTGGTGACGTGCGAGAACTTGTACTCGGTGCGCACCCGCGGACGTTCGTCCTCGCTGGCGGCGTCGTGGAAATCGGGGGAGTCGGGCGGGCGGGGCGCTGAGGTCATGGGAACGTCGCTAAGCCTGAAGCGGGAAAGACGTGGCGGGCGCCGGCATCGGAGCGGCGGCGGCGAGCCGGCGCTCGACCTCGTCGCAGGCCGGCACGCTGCTCTGCGCGCCGGGGCGGGTGCAGGCCAGGGCCGAGGCGGCGCAGGCGCGGCGCAATGCCCCGGCGAAGGCCTCGCCCTGCGCGAGCGCCGCGACCAGTGTGCCGCAGAACGTGTCGCCGGCGGCGGTGGTGTCGACCGCGGCGACCGCGAACGCGGGTTGTTGCAGATGCGTGCCGCCGATGCGCGCGCGGCAGCCGCGCGCGCCGAGAGTCACCACCACGTCGCAGGCCGGCAGCCGCGCCAGCGCAGTCTCCAGGCGGTCGGCGCCCGCCGAGGCGGCTACGCCGCTGAGCGCGGCCAGTTCGCCTTCGTTGACGATCAGCAGGTCGACCGCTTCGAGCAAGCCGGGCGGCAGCGGTTGGGCCGGCGCTGGCGCCGCGTTCAAGACCACGCACACGCCGGCGGCGCGGGCGCGCCGCGCCCAGGCTTCGACCGCGGCGAGCGGGGATTCGAGTTGCAGCAGCAGATGGCTGACGCCGGCGAGATCCGGCAGGTCCTCGTCGCGCAGCGCCTCGTTGGCGCCGGGCGCGACGGTGATCGCGTTCTCGCCGTCGTCGGACACGCAGACGAAGGCGGTGCCGGTGGCGCGGTCGGCGACGCGCACGATCCGGGTGTCGACCCCGGCCTCGCGCAGCGAGCATTCGATCGGTACGGCGTGCGCGTCGTCGCCGAGCGCCAGCAGCATCCGGGTCGGCGCGCCGCCGGCGCGGGCGCAGGCCACGGCCTGGTTGGCGCCCTTGCCGCCCGGGAACAGCGCGAGTTCGCGCCCGAGCACGGTCTCGCCGGGCGCCGGCACATGGCTGGCGCGGACCACGAAGTCGAGGTTGGCCGAGCCGGCCACCAGGACCCAACCCGGCGACGCGGCGCTCATCGCGTCGTCTCCGGTGCCGAGGCGGCAGGAATTTTCAAGGCGCCAGGAATTTTCAAGGCACGGTAAACCTGTCGATAAAAGTCGTTGCCGATCCGCGGCAGATCCCGCCGAGCCTCGCCGTGCGGCAGGTGCTGCAACAAGGCGATGGCGATCAAGCGCTGTTGCGGGTCGATCGCGTAGGTGGTCGAGGCCGCACCGGACCAGCCGAATTGCCCGAGCGCGCCGGGACGGTCGCGCTTGGCCGGATCGATCACGACATAGCCGCCGAAGCCGAAGCCTTCGCCGTCGCTGTACTGGTTGACCGGCGGATCGAGCATGCCGAGTTGGTTGCGCAGGATCGCGGCGACGGTGTCGGCGCGCAGCAGACGCCCGGAGGCGGTGTCGTCGCCGCAAGCGTCTGTCGCGCTCGGGGTGGGCGCCACCGGAGCTCGCGCTGCGTCGCTCTCGGTGCACAGGCCCGCGACCGGAACGATGCGCCCGCCATCGAGCAGCATCTGCGCGAAGCGGGCGTAGTCGGCGGCGGTCGAGTACAGCCCGCCGGCGCCGCTCGGGTAGGCGTTCAAGCGCGCGCCGGGTTCGCGCGCGCTCGGACCGTCGGCGATCCGCAGTCGGCCGTCTTCATCCATCGCGGTGAGGTCGACCACGCGCCCGCGTTGCGACGGCGGCACCTCGAATCCGGTGTCGCGCATCGCCAGCGGCGCGAACACGCGGTCGCGCAGGAACGCATCGAAGCTCTGTCCGGCGACGACCTCGACCACCCGCGCCAGCACTTCCAGCGCGGCGCCGTCGTAGCCGAAGCGGGTGCCCGGATCGGCGGCGAGCGGTGCGCGGCTGAGGCGCTCGACGAAACCGCGCAGGTCGGCGGCGGCGTGCGGGTCCTGGCGCCGCACCAGCTCGCTCGCGAGTTCGTCGCCGTCGCGCCCGGCGGCGAAACCGGCGGTATGAGTGAGCAAATGGCGCAGGGTGATCTCGCCGGAAGCCGCGCGCAGCCGCGGCGCGGCGAGGTCGCCGCCGGCGACGACCTGGGGCCGCGCGAGTTCGGGCAGATAGCGCGACACCGGGTCGTCGAGGCCGATCCGGCCCTGCTCGACCAGCAGCATCGCCGCGACCGAGGCGACGGTCTTGCTCATCGAATAGATTCGGAAGATCGAATCGCGCCGCATCGGCTCCCGGCGGGCCAGGTCGCGGTGGCCATAGGCCCGCCAATCGACGATGCGGCCGTCGCGCGCGACCAGGGTGACCGCGCCGAGATAGCCGTCGCGGCCGGTGACCGAATGCATGTAGCGGTGCAGCTGCGAGAAGTCTGCAGAAAGCAGGTCCGCCCCGGCGGCTTCGGTGTTCGCCGCGGCCGAGCGCTCGCCCGCGCAGGCCGGGCCGAGGCACAGGCCGAGCGCGGCGACAGCGAAAAGCCACCGCCGCGGGCGCGAGGACCCGGCGGCGGTTCGAGGGAAACCCGGCGATGAGCGCGAACGGTTCAGAACTTGAAGGTATGGGTGAGCGAGAAGGTGCGGCCGCGGCCGGCCCAGTAGTTCTGGAAGCCGCCCGGCGGCTGCGACCAGCTCAGGATGTATTGCTTGTCGAACAGGTTCTCGATGCCTAGCGAAAACTTGCCGTAACGCTCGGTCTCGAAGTTCATGCCCAGGTCGAACAAGGTGTAGCCGCGGGTGTTCTCGCGGAAGTTGAAGCGCGCGCCGTCGAAGGCGCGTACGTCGTTGCCGGACAGGTCGCGCGAGAACAGGGTAGTCGCGCCCAGGCTGACGTCGCCGCGCGGGTGGTATTTCCAGGTCAGGGTCCAGGCGAACTTGTCGGGGTTGATGTCGAGCACGCCCATCGGCTTGTTCATGCCGCCCTCGCCGTAGCGGCCGGCGGCGTCGGCGGCCCAGAACGAGGTCTTGCCGCGGGTGTGCGAATACACCGCGCTGAAGCGCCAGGCCTCGTTGAAGCGCCAGTCGCCGGACAGTTCGTAGCCCTTGATCCGCACCGGCGCGCGCAGCAGCACGAAGTCGTTGGTGGCCGGATCGATCGCCAGCGATTGCCCGTAGTCGGACTTGGAATCGTAGTGCGAGGCGCTCAGCGCGCCGCGCTCGCCGCGCCAGTTGAAGCCGAACTCGGTGTTCTCGACCACGATCGCATTGAGGTCGAGCAGGTCGGCGACGCCGATGCGCGGGTCGTTCGGGCAGCCGTCGGGCTGGGTGTCGCCGGGGTCGTTGGAGCACTGGATGTTGCGCAGCGGAATGCCGACGTTGGCCAGGGTGAAGCCCTCGCCGTAGGAACCGAACACCGACCAGCCGTCGGTGATGCGCCAGACCGCGCCGAAGTTGCTCAGGGTCTCCTGGTAGTCGAGGGTGCCGCCGTCGACGTGGCGGCGGTCGCGGTACCAGGTGGTGGTGTAGCTGTCGACGTGCAGCTCGCCGTCTTCGCGGCGCACGCCGCCGCTCAGGGTGACCGGGCCGATGTCCCACGACAGCTGCGCCCACGGCGCGCGGCTCTTGTACTCCATCGGCGGCACCCACAGCCGGTCGGTCAGCGCCAGGCGCTGCTCGGCGGTGTCTTCGACCAGGTCGAGGCCGACCCGCAGCTCCAGGCCGCTGACCGAGAACAGCGACGGCCGCGCCCAGGAGGTGCGCAGGCCCTTCTTGTCGGTGGCGATTTCGGACTGGTCGTAGATCGAGCCGGGCGGCCCGAGCAGCGGGTCCTGCCGGTCGATGCTGTTCTCCGGCAGATAACGCATCTGCTGGTCGGCCTTGTAGGCGTTGACGGTGAGGGTGCCGCCGAACAGGTCCGAGTGGATGTAGGTGAGTTGATATTGCTTGAAGTCGTTGATCGCGGCCTTGGAGCCGAAGATGCTGCCGCGCTCGGAGGTGTTGGTGCGGGTGGCGCCGCACAGCGCGGCCTCGTCCGGGCGGCAGCCCAGCACCTGCACGTAGTTGGCCTCGCCTTCGATGTTGAAGTGACTGACCGAGCCTTCGATGCGTTGCACACCGTCCTCGCCGAAGGCATAGCCGGCCTTGAGGAACAGGTTGCGCGACTCGGTGTCGGCCAGCGAACCGCTGGTGTTCATGCCGATGCGGCGGCCGTTGCCGTCGTAGGTGATGCCGCGGTCGAGGAAGGACGCGCTGGCGAGCAGGTCGAAGTTGCCGGACTTGCGGGCGAAGTTGAAGCCGAGCTTCCAGCCTTCGCTGTCGTCCTCGAACTGGGTGGTGTAGCGCGAGATCACGGTGAACTCGTTGCCTTCGCGGGTCGGCGCGGCCGAGAGGTAGTTGATGATGCCGCCGGCCGCGCCGATGCCTTCCGAGGCCGAGGGGCCGTTGATGACTTCGATGCGGCCGACGATGCCCATGTCGGTGAAGGTGCCGTTGCGCGTGCCCTCGCGCAGCGGCGAGCCCTGCGGCACGCCGTCGAACAGGCGCAGGGCGACGCGGCCGCGCAGGTTTTCGCCGGTATTGCTCATCGCCTGCGAGGACTCGGCATAGCCCGGCACCGTGCGCGCCAGCACCGCGGTCGCGTCTTCGGTCAGCACCAGGTTGCGCTGCACTTCTTCCTTCGAGACCAGGGTGATCGCGCCGGGAATGCGGTCGACCGCCTTCGGGCTGCGGGTGCCGGTCACCACCACGTTGTCGAGATCGACCGCGGTGCGGTCCGGCGCGTCGTCGCCGTCGTCGCCGGCCGGCGTGTCCTGTGCGCGAGCGGGACCGGCGATGGCCGAAAGCAGCAGGATGCTGCTGATCGCGGCGGTGAGTGGCTTGAGCATGTCGTGTCCCGTCCAGGCTGCGGTTGGCGGCGCGCGCCGAGGCGGCGAACGCATGAACCCCGGCGTCGAGCGACCGCGGCGTGGCCGCGTCCTTGTGGCGACGTCCCCGACATCGCATGTCCCCGGAGTGAGTGCGAGCCTATGCGTTCGACTGCGCGCATAGAACCGCTGCGGACTATGTTCAGAGACTAGGAATTGTTGCTTGAGAATCAGCGATTTATTGCCGCACTGCAGCATGTGCGGCGCATCGCGCCGGCAGCGATGGCGGCGCGCTCAACCCTTGGCTTGCATCGCCTTGCGGCTTTCCTGCAGCAGCACCGTCACCAGCCGCACGCGCACGCTCGAACGCGACCAGACGATGCCGATGCAGCGTTTGGCCGAAGCATCGGGCAAGGCGATGCGCGCGATGTTCAGGCCTTCCGGCCACGGCCTGGCCCAGTCCGGCACCAGCGAGACGCCGAGGCCGCGGTCCACCATCACCGCGATCGCGTTCAGCGCGTTGAGCTCGAAACGTTCGCGCGGCACGATGTTGGCCGCGCGCAGGTATTCGTCGGCCTGGCGGCCGCCCCACTGGTGGCGGTCGTAGCGGATCAGCGGTTCGTTGGCGAGCAGGTCGTGCGGATCGCGCTCGGCCATCGCCGCCGGCGCCAGCACGATCAGCGGCTCCTCGCGCAGCAACTGCCATTCGCAGGTCTTCGGCAGCGGGAACGGCGCCTGCAGCACGATCGCCGCATCCAGGTCGCCCTGCTCGACGGCGTGGTAAAGGTCGGCCGAATAGCCGGGCTTGATGAACACGTTGATCTGCGGAAAGGTCTCGACCATGCGCGCGAGCACGTCGGGCAGCATGCCGGCGAGCGCGGTCGGGCAAGCGCCCAGGCGCAGCTCGCCGGAGATCTCGCTTTCGTTGGCCACGCTGCGCAGGTCGGCGACGCTGCGCAACAGCTCGCGGCTGCGCGGCAGGATCCGCGCGCCCTCCTCGGTCACGCTGACCGTGCGGCCGACGCGGGCGATCAGCGGCGCGCCGATCTCGCGTTCCAGGGTGCGGATCTGCTGCGCCACCGCGGCCGGCGTGATGCCGAGTACGCGCGCCGCCGCGGCCATCGAGCCTTGGTCGACGATGGTCACGAAGGTGTTGAGAAATTGGGTTTCCAAGGGCCCTCTCGCTGAGCTCGCGACGGCGCGGCGATTCGCGGCCGGCCGAGGCAGGCTACACGAGCCCCGCGGGGCCCGCGTATGCCATCAGGGGGAGGCCGGCGCGGCGGCGGCCACGGGATCGCGGTCGCGGTAGATGGTCAGCCCGTCGAGCGAACGCGCCGGCGGCGGGAACAACAGGCTGGCGAGGTAACCGATGACGATGCACAGCAGGATCGAGATCGCCAGATAGAAGTAGGGATGGACCAGGCGGAACGACCAGATCACCAGAGTCAGCACGATGCTCGCGCCGATGCCGATCGCCACGCCGGGCGAGTTGGCGCGGCGGGTGAACATGCCCAGGGTGTAGGCGCCGGCGAACCCGCCGCCGAGCAGGCCGGCCAGTTCGATCGACACGTCGAACAGCGAGTGGATGTCGAAGCGCGACAGCAGCAGCGCCGCGCCGATGCCGACCAGGCCCACCGCGACCGTGGTCAGCTCGGCGACGAACACGCTTTTCTTGGCGCTGCCGCGCTTGCTGAGCTTTTCGTAGAAGTCGACCGAGATCAGCGTCGCCACGCTGTTCATGATGCCCGACAGGGTCGCCATGGCCGCGGCGAAGATGCCGGCGATGATCAGCCCGGTCACGCCGACCGGCAGTTCGGCGGCGATGAACAAAGGGAAGGTGGCGTCGATCGGCAGCAGCGGGTTCATCCGCTCCGGGTGCGACTTGTAATAGACGAACAAGGCGGTGCCGATCATGTAGAACACGAAACCGCCGGGGATCATGATCGCGGCGAAGGCCCAGATCGAACGCCCGGCCTCGCGGTCGGACTTGGTCGACAGGGTGCGCTGCATCAGCACCTGGTCCTTCGGGAAGGTCAGCACCACGTCGAACAGCACCAGGAACACGAAGCCCCACACCGTAGCCTTGGTCATGTCGAAGCTGAAGTCGAACAGATGCATCTTGTCTTCGGCGCGGGCGATGGCGAGGAACTCGCCGAAGCCGCCGTTCAACTGCCAGACGATGAAGCCGATGGCGAACACCGCGCCGCCCATCTTGACGATGACCTGGACGAAGTCGGTCCAGATCACCGCCTTCATCCCGCCCATCGCGGTATAGACGATGGTGAAGCCGCCCATCAGCAGCACGCTCCAGAACACGCTGATGCCGGTGATGGTGGCGATGGCGAGCGCCGGCAGGAACAGGATCACGCTCATGCGGCTGCCGATCTGGGTCAGGATGCACAGCGCGCTGGCGAGCATCCGGATCGCCGGGTGAAAGCGCGTCTCCAGGTAGGAGAACACCGACATCAGGTCGAGCCGGCGCAGCAGCGGCACGATCCAGATCGCCACGAAGATCAGCCCGAGCACCGCGATCAGATTGTTGGTGAGGTATTGCCAGTTGCTCTCGAACGCCTTGGCCGGAATGGCGATGAAGCTGATCGAGCTGGTGTTGGCGGCGTACAGGCTGACGCCGGCGGCCCAGAACGGAATGCTGCGGCCGCCGACGAAGAAATTGGCGGTCGAGTTGCGCTTCTCGCGCAGATAGAAGTACAGGCCGATGCCGATCATGCCGGCCAGGTAGACCACGATCACCAGCCAGTCGAGCCAGTGCAGCAGCAATTTGTTGGCCTGCACCTGGGCGGTGGCGAAACCGGTGCGGCGGCCGTCGGCCGAGGGCTGCGTCCACAACAGGCCGTCGGGCCAGGCGGCGATGAGCGGGGCGCCGGCGGGCTGGGTTCCGGCCTGTTGTAAGTCGGCCTGCTGTGAGTCGACTTGCTGTAAGTCGGCCTGCCGTGCGCCGGGCAGTTGCGCACCCGGCAGCGGCGCCCAGGCCTGGGTGATGGTCTGGTAGGTCATCGGCGTGGCCTGCGCCGCGCCCGGAGCGAGGACCGGAAACAGCACGTGCGCCTGGCCGAGCGCGCGGCCGGAGCCGGCGAGCACCTGCCCCGGCACCGCACCGGCCTGGCGCCAGCCGTGGTCGGCCGACCAGCGCAGCAGACGGTCGGCGCCGCCTTGCGGATCGGGGACGACGACGAACAGCGAACGCGTCTGCACCGCCAGCGCGCGCGGCGCGGCGGCGCCGGGCCAGATCGGCATCGGGGTCCAGGCCGCGGCCGTGTCGGCGAGCCCGCGCTGGAACAGGTGCACGGTGCCGGAGGCGTCGCGCCCGGCGACGAACAGACTGTCCGCCGACAGCGCGCCGCGCGGCTGCGTCAGCGCGGCCGGCAACGGCGGCAACGGTATCTGACGCAGGCCGCGTGGGTCGAGATGCAATTGCGCGACCGCGGTGGCGGCGCTGCCTGCCGCCGATACCGCATAGGCGCGGGTGCCGTCGCCGATCAGCGCGATCATCGCGGTGGTGTCGCCGGCGGGCAGGGCGGCCCAGGCGGCATCGCCGGGGCCCAGGCTCCAGGCGCCGCCGCGGGCGATCGCGACGGTGCGCCCTTCGATCGCCGCCACGCCGAGCAGCGGCGAGGGCGTGTCGAGCGCGGGCAGGCTGGCGCTGCGCAGCGGCGTCAGCGGCTCGGCCTGCAGCGGCGCGGCCAGGAACAGCAGCAGCGCGCAGGCGGCGAGCGAACGCCGCGCGAGGCGCTGCGCCAGCGACAGCCAACCTCGCGGCGACGTGGCCGGGAGGGCGGTGGCATTTTCGATGCGCGGCGGGCTCATGGGCGCTCCGCGGCGGCGACCAGGGCCTGGGCGCGCTTGAGGAAGGGCTGGTCGATCATGCGTCCGTCGACGACGAACACGCCGCGGTCGTCGGCCGGCATCGTGGCGGCCGCCGCGACCACCCGCCGCGCCGCCGCCAACTCGTCGGCGCCGATCGCGAAGGCGGCATGCGCCAGCGCGATCTGGCGCGGATGCACGCAGGTCTTGCCGAGATAACCGAGCCGGTGCGCGGCCTGCGCTTCGGCGCTGAAGCCGGCGTCGTCGTGCAGGTCGGCGTAGGCGCCGTCGAGCGCGAACACGCCGGCTGCGGCCGCGGCCATGCGCACGGCGAACATCGCCGCATGCACGTTGGCCGGATCGCGGCGGTCGATGCCTTCGGCCTCGAACAGATCGCCCAGGCCGAGTTGTAGGCCGGCCACGCGTGGATGCGCGGCGGCGATCTCGGCCGCGTGGCCGAGCGCGCGCGGGGTTTCGATATTGACCAGGACGCGTATCGGCCGGGCGGCGGCATCGCCGGCCTGGGCCTCTTCGATCGCCGCGACGGCCTCGCGCAATGCCTGCGCCGATTCGATCTTGGGCAGGTTGATCATCGCCACGCCGGTGTGCGCCAGCGCGGCGATGTCGGCGGCGAAGTGCGCGCAGGCCGGGTCGTTGACGCGCACGATGACGAGCTTGGCCGAGGCCGCGGCCGGCGCGGACGCGACGAAGGCGGCGACCGCCGCGCGCGCGGCGTCCTTGTCGCGCTGAGCGACGGCGTCTTCCAGATCGAAGGAGAGCGCATCGGCCGCGCCGGCCAGCGCCTTGTCGAACAATTCCGGCCGCGATCCCGGCACGAACAGCTTGCTACGCATGGATCACCGCGGCGGAAGGCGAGTCGTCATGGGGGCTGAGTGTGCGACAAGCGGGCCGCGGCAATCGCACAGGGCCGGCATGTTCAAACGATAGCTTTTGTTTCGATCGGCCAGGCGAGCGGGCCAGGCGAGCGGGCCAGGCGATGGGCAAGCGAGCGGGTCGGCGAGGCGGCGGGCGGCGCTGCCGGCGACGGCTCGCCGGGCCGCGCGCAGTCGCCGGATCGGCACCGATCGGCGGCGAACGGCAGGCGAATTGCCGCCGAATTGCCGTGGATTCTGCGGGAACGTTCCCCATCCGGCCGATGCAGCCGATAATGTCGCCCTGTCCGCCCAGGTCCGCGCCCGTTCGCGTGCCGCCAACGAGCCGCCGATGACGTCCAGCCGCAGTTTCCCCGACTACCCCTTCCAGCCGCAGCGTTTCGAGGTCCGTCCCGGAATCGGGATGAGCTATCTCGACGAAGGCCCGCGCGATGGCGAGGTCGTGGTGATGCTGCACGGCAATCCCTCATGGAGCTATTACTGGCGCAAGCTGGTGCTGGCCTTGCGCGATCCGAATTCGGGCAAGGCCTATCGCTGCATCGTCCCCGATCATGTCGGCATGGGCCTGTCGGACAAGCCTTCCGACGATCCGGCGGCGCGGCCGCATTACGCCTACACCCTGCAGTCGCGGGTCGACGACGTCGAACGCCTGTTGCAGCACCTCGGCGTGACCGGGCCGATGACCCTGGCCGTGCACGACTGGGGCGGCGGCATCGGCTTCGGTTGGGGGCTCAAGCATTCCGAGCAGATCAAGCGCCTGGTCATCACCAACACCGGCGCGTTTCCGCTGCCGGCGGCCAAGCCGCTGCCCAAGCGCCTGCGCCTGGGCCGCGATTCGGCGATCGGCACCGGCCTGATCCGCGGCTTCAACGCCTTCGCCGGCGGCGCCGCGCGCATGGGCGTGGTCAAGCCGATGCCGGCCGAGGTGCGCCGCGCCTACCTGGCGCCGTACGACTCCTGGGCCAACCGCATCGCCACCTCGCGCTTCGTCCAGGACATTCCGCTCGCCGAAGGCGACCCGGCCTGGCCGCTGGTGCAGGCGATGGGCCGCAAGCTGCCCGAGTACGCCGACCGCCCGGCCTTCATCGGCTGGGGCCTGCGCGATTTCGTCTTCGACCATCACTTCCTCAAGGGCTTCACCGATGCGCTGCCGCAGGCGCAGGTGCACGCCTTCGACGATGCCGGCCATTACGTGCTGGAAGACCGGGCCGAGGTGCTGGTGCCGGAAATCCGCGCCTTCCTCGACCGGCATCCGCTGAGCTGAGCCGATGACGACGCCCGACTCGGAAGCCTTCGCCGCAACGGACGCCGTCGACGCAGGCACGGCGGCTGGCCGCAGCGACACCTGCAACATCGCCGCCGCGTTGCCGGCCTGCGCGGCGCAGTCGCCCGAGCGCGTGGCGATGCGTTGCCCGGGCACGCGCCGCGGCGACGGGCTGGCGAGCTACGATATCGAGCTGACCTACGGCGAACTCGACCGCCGCAGCGACGCGATCGCCGCCGGCCTGGCCCGACGCGGCATCGTGCGCGGCACCCGCACCGCGGTGATGGTGCGGCCGTCGCCGGAATTCTTTCTGTTGATGTTCGCCCTGTTCAAGGCCGGCGCGGTGCCGGTGCTGATCGACCCGGGCATCGACAAGCGCGCCTTGCGGCAATGCCTGGACGAAGCCGAGCCGCAGGCCTTCATCGGCATTCCGCTGGCGCATGTCGCCCGCGTCGTGCTCGGCTGGGCGAAGTCGGCGAGCATCCGCATCACCACCGGCAAGCGCGCTTTCCTCGCCGACGACACCCTGGCGCGCGTCGAACGCGACGGCGCCGGCGCGCCCTCGCAACTCGCCGACACCCGTCCCGACGAAGTCGCCGCGATCGTGTTCACCAGCGGCTCGACCGGCGTGCCCAAGGGCGTCGTGTTCCGTCATCGCCACTTCGTCGCCCAGATCGAAATGATGGGCGAGGCCTTCGGCATCGCCCCGGGCGGGGTCGACCTGCCGACCTTCCCGCCGTTCGCCCTGTTCGATCCGGCGCTCGGCCTGACCTCGGTGATCCCCGACATGGACCCGACCCGGCCGGCGCAGGCCGACCCGGTCAAGCTGATCGACGCGATCCATCGGTTCGGCGTCGATCAGCTGTTCGGTTCGCCGGCGTTGATGGCGGTGCTGGCCAAGCATGGCCAGGCCCTGCCGGGGGTGAGGCGGGTGACGTCGGCCGGCGCGCCGGTGCCGCCGGAAACGGTGGCGGCGCTGCGCGAGCTGCTGCCGCGCGACGCCCAGTTCTGGACCCCGTACGGCGCCACCGAATGCCTGCCGGTGGCGGTGATCGAAGGCCGCGAACTGCAGTCCACGCGTGCGGCGACCGAGCAGGGCGCCGGCACCTGCGTGGGCCGCGCGGTCGAGCGCAACGAGGTGCGGATCATCCGCATCGACGATGCCGCGATCGAACATTGGTCCGACGAGTTGGTGCTGCCGGCTGGCGTGGTCGGCGAGATCACCGTCGCCGGCCCGACCGCGACCGACAGCTATTTCCGCCGCGATGCGGCCACCCGGCTGGCCAAGATCCGCGAAGTGCGCGGCGAACTCGACCGCATCGTCCACCGCATGGGCGACCTGGGTTATCTCGATGGCGAAGGCCGGCTGTGGTTCTGCGGACGCAAGAGCCACCGGGTCGAAACTGCGAGCGGTCCGCTCTACACCGAGCAAGTCGAGCCCGTGTTCAACACCCACCCGAAGGTGCGCCGCACCGCCCTGGTCGGTACCGGCGAGCCCGGCGCGCAGTTGCCCTTGCTGTGGGTGGAGCTGCACGAGCCGCGCAGCGCGCGCGCCGAGTGCGAGCGCATCGCCGAAGAATTGCGCGCGATCGGCGCCCAGCATCCGCATACCGCCGGTATCGAACGGATCCGCTTCCACCCCGGGTTTCCGGTCGACATCCGCCACAACGCCAAGATCGGCCGCGAGAATCTGGCGGCGCAGGCGCGTAAGGGCTGAGGCGGGCTGCGTCGGATCGACGCAGACTTGGCGTGGCAGGCAGAGCCGATATTCCGGCCTTGCACGACAGGCCAATTCCCCAGCCCCTTTCAAAGCCAGGAGAGGGCGGGCGCCTCTTGTCGCTCCCGCAGTGGCTTCGCAGCCGCCTTCTGTTGCCCTTCGATAAAGGGAGCGAACGGCCGCGCAGCGGACAGGGGGGGGCTCTTTCTGCGCCGGCGCACGGCGCAGTCCGGCGCGCGCAGCCTATGATGCGCAGGGGTTCCGCGGCCACGCGCTGCGCTCACGACTTAGGGATGGATGACGATGAAGATTCTGGTCACCGGCGGCGGTGGTTTTCTCGGGCAGGCGCTGTGCCGCGGCCTGGTCGCGCGCGGGCATGAGGTGGTCAGCTTCAACCGCGGCCTGTATCCGGCGCTGGAACCGCTCGGGGTGACCCAACTGCGCGGCGACCTCGCCGATCGCCAGGCGGTGATCGATGCGGCGCAGGGCTGCGAGGCGGTGTTCCACAACGCCGCCAAGGCCGGCGCCTGGGGCAGTTACGACAGCTACCACCAGGCCAACGTGGTCGGCACGGAGAACGTGCTCGCGGCCTGCCGCGCCCACGGCATCGGCAAGCTGATCTACACCTCGACCCCGAGCGTGACCCATCGCGCCACCCATCCGGTCGAAGGCGGCACCGCCGAGACCGTGCCCTACGGCGAAGGCTTCAAGGCCGCTTATGCGACCACCAAGACGATCGCCGAGAAGGCCGTGCTCGCCGCCAACGGGCCGCAACTGGCCACAGTCGCGCTGCGCCCGCGCCTGATCTGGGGCGTGGGCGACAACCAATTGCTGCCGCGTCTGGTCGAGCGCGCCAAACAAGGCCGCCTGCGTTTCGTCGGCGACGGCCAAAACCGCATCGACACGACCTATATCGACAACGCCGCCCAGGCTCATTTCGACGCCTTCGAGCACCTGGCCCCGGGCGCGCCCTGCGCCGGCCGCGCCTACTTCATCAGTAACGGCGAGCCGCGCACGGTGCGCGAGACGGTCAACGGCCTGCTCGCCGCGGCCGGTGCGCCGACCGCCGACAAGACCCTGCCGTTCCGCGCCGCCTATGCGATCGGCGCGGTCTGCGAGGCGCTGTGGACCTTGCTGCCGCTCAAGGGCGAGCCGCCGATGACGCGCTTCCTCGCCGAGCAACTGTCGACCACCCACTGGTACGACATGGCGCCGGCCCGGCGCGACTTCGGCTACGTCCCCCAGGTTGGCTTCGACGAAGGCCTGGCGCGGGTGCGCGCCCACCACGCCCAAGGCGGCGCGGCCTCGACATCCTCCTAACAGCCGGCCGGCGCGCGCCGGCTAGAATGGCGGCATGACCGATACCGCCTCGCCCCTGGATGCGCTCAAGCCGATGGCCGGCCGCGCGCTCGAAGCCGCGTTGAACCGCGCGCTCGCGCTCGATCCCGACACCCGCGAGGCGCTGCGCCCGCTCGATGGCCGCAGCGTCGCCCTGCACTTGGCGTCGCCTCCGCTGGCCCTGCGCATCCTGGTGGCCGGCGAACGGCTCGAAGTCGGGCCGGTGCGCGCCAGCGACGAACCCGACCTGTCGGTGCGCAGCACCCTCGGCGCGATCCTGGCGCAGTTGCCGAACCTGCTGGGCGCGGCCGACGAGCGCGCCGCGCCGGTCGGCAAGCTGCGCATCGAGGGCGACGCGGACCTGGCGCGGCGCCTGCAGCGCCTGGCAGAACGCTTCGACCCGGACTGGCAGCAACCCTTCACCGCAGTGTTCGGCGAGGTGATCGGGGTGCAGGTCGCCAACACCCTCGCCGGCGCCCTGCGCCATGCCCGCGACGCCGCCGGCGCGCTGGCCGGCAACCTCGCCGAATACGTCACCGAGGAGTCGCGCGACGTGGTCCCGCGCGACGAACTCAACGCCTTCCACGACGACGTCGACCGCCTGCGCGACGACGTCGAGCGCGCCGCCGCGCGCGTGACGCGCCTGCGCGACCGCGCGAGACGCAGCGCATGAGGTCGGCCGTGCGTGCCTGGCGTATCGGCCGCGTGCTGCTGCGCTATCGCCTCGACGACCTGCTCGACGGCACTCCGGCCGAACGCTGGCTCAAGCTCGCGCGACCGTTCGTGCCGCGCGCCTCCGACGAGATCGCGGCGATGTCGCGCGGCGCGCGTCTGCGCCTGGTGCTGCAGGAGCTCGGGCCGATCTTCGTCAAGTTCGGGCAGATCCTCTCGACCCGCCGCGACCTGGTGCCGCCGGACATCGCGATCGAATTGGCCCTGCTGCAGGACCGGGTCGCGCCGTTCGACGGCGAGACCGCGCGCAAGATCGTCGAGGACGCGCTGGAACGCCGCATCGGCGAGGCGTTCGAGTCGTTCGACATCGAACCGCTGGCCTCGGCTTCGATCGCCCAGGTGCACGCGGCGAGGTTGCCTGCGCAGGACGGCAAGCCGTCGCGCGAAGTCGTGGTCAAGGTGTTGCGCCCCGACATCGAGGGCAAGATCGCCGGCGACATCGCCCTGCTCAAGGCGCTCGCCGCGCTGGTCGACCGCGCCCATCCGAGCGCCGACAAGATCCGCCCGCGCGCGATCGTCGCCGAGATCGAGAGCACCCTCGCCGCCGAGCTGGACCTGCAGCGCGAAGGCGCCAACGCCAGCGTGCTGCGCCGGTTCTGGGCCGACAGCGACGATATGTACGTGCCGGAAGTGATCTGGTCGCACACCGGCGAACGCGCGCTGACCCTCGAGCGCGTATACGGCATTCCCTCCGACGACATCGCCGCGCTCGACGCCGCCGGCATCGACCGGCGCGCGCTCGCCTCCAAGGGTGTGCGGGTGTTCTACACCCAGGTGTTCCGCGACAATTTCTTCCATGCCGACGCCCACGCCGGCAACATCTGGGTCGACAGCGACCCGGCGCGGCGCAGCAACCCGCGCTTCATCGCCCTGGACTTCGGCATCATGGGCCAGCTTTCCGACGAGGATCAGTACTACCTCGCCGAGAATTTTATGGCGATCTTCAACCGCGACTACCGGCGCATCGCCGAGTTGCACGTGCAGGCCGGCTGGATTCCGCCGCACATCCGCATCGACGAACTCGAAGCGGCCACGCGCGCGGTCTGCGAGCCGTACTTCACCCGCCCGCTCAGCGAGATTTCGCTGGCCGAGGTGCTGGTGAAGCTGTTCCGCACCGCGCAGCGCTACGAGCTGACCCTGCAGCCGCAGCTGATCCTGCTGCAGAAGACCCTGCTAAACATCGAAGGCGTCGGGCGCCTGCTCGACCCCAGGCTCGACATCTGGGCGGTGGCGCGGCCGGTGCTGCAGCGCATCCTGCTCGAGCGCTACAGCCCGCAGCGCCTCGCGAGCGAGTTCCGCAAGCGCCTGCCCGAGCTGGTGACGCGCGCGCCGGAAATGCCGCGCCTGCTGCACAGCTGGCTCAACCAGCAGGTGTCGGGCCAGCACGAGCTCAAGATGCGTTCGCAGGACATCACCGAGCTCAACCGCACGATCAAGGACGCAGTGCGGCGCACGGTCGCGGCGATCCTCGGCACCGGCCTGCTGGTGGTCGCGGCGGTGCTGTACGGCATGGAGTCGGGCGGGCCGCGGTTCTGGTCGATCCCGGCCTCGTCGTGGATCGCCGGTCTCGGCGGCCTGTGGGCGTTGCTGGCGGCGTGGCCGCGGAGCAAGAGCTCGGGTTGAGGGGGGGGGTGTCTTGGCTGGTTGCTGCACGAGGCCGAGGCTCTTCTTGGTGGTGCCGGCGCGTGTGGTCGCGTGGTCGCGGTTTGCGCCGCTTCTGTGGGGGATGGATTCGCCGCGTTGCGTTGCAGGCTTCGCCTTTGTAGGAGCGAAGTGAGTCGCGACCGTGGGACGGGGAGGGGCGCTGGAGCTGATGTTGCTCATCGAGGCGGCGGGCTTTCGCGAGGGTAGGAGCGGCGCAAGCCGCGACCGTGAGGTCTCAACTCGCGTCGCATCGGTAAGACCTCTGTAGGAGCGACGTAAGTCGCGACCGCGGACGCGCAGAGGCGCCATGGCTAATGCCATCCATCGAAGCGGCGCACTTTCGCCAGGGGTAGGAGCGGCGCAAGCCGCGACATCGTTGTGACGGTCTTGCGGCGCATCGCTCACTCGAACGAGATCAGGATCAAGATCAAACCCAAAGCTTCCGCCACTAAAGCGGCGGGTTACTTTCTTTTGTCTAAAAAAACAAAAGAAAGGTAACCAAAGAAGTTGCTTTGTTCTGAATCACAGGCCCGCGCGTTCGATGCATACGCGGTGATTTTTCATACGGGACATCCCTGTCCCGATGAAAAACGGCCCGCATCCCTGCGGGCCGCCCTCCGGGTCTTCGTTTGCCTTCGCTAATGCGAATCGGCGCACAGCCACAGCCACAGCCAAGCCAAAGCAGCGGCAATGGCACGGCAACGGCAACGGCAACGGCAAGAAGCTGGGATTCCGCGGCGGCTCGCTTTGCCGTTGCCGGTCTAGCTCGGCTTACGATTCAGGACGATGCTACCGATACGGCAACATCCGCCGTTGCCCCCTTTAAGTGGGGGCTGTGCCTGCGCGGCAGGCCCGGGGGGATTTGCCGTTGCCGTGCTCTTGCTTGCTGGCCGTAGCTCCGCGTTACTTGCTCTCCGGCGGCTTGGCCGACGCGGAGAAATCGCCGGCGGTGTAGACGCTCAGCTGTTCGGGCTTGAGGTGCTTGCGGATCGCGGCGTTGACCGCGTCGACGGTCAGCGCCTTGAACTTCGCGTCGAGATCGGCGGAGAACTGCATGCTGCGGCCATAGAACAGATTGCTGGCGAGCGCTGAGGCGATCGCCGGGTCGGAGGCGCGGGCCTGTTCGCGCTGGGTCAGCAGGCCGGAGACCGCATCGCGCAGTTCGTCGGCGCCGACGCCGTCCTCGATCAGGCGCGCGAGTTCCTCGCGCATCGCACGCTCGACCCGGTCCAGGTTCTGCGGCGCGGCGATCGCTTCGATCGACCAGTTGCCGGCGTCGTCGCGGCCGCTGCGGCTGCTGTCGGCGTCGAGGTCGCTGCCGACCCCGTAGCTCAGGCCGTCCCGCTGGCGGATGCGGTCGCCCAGGCGCGACTTGATGGTGCCGCCGCCGAGGATGTAGTTGGCCGCGACCAGCGCCGGGAAGTCCGGGTCGGTGTCCTTCAGCGACAGGTTGGCGCGCGCCAGCAACACGCCGTTGGGCTTGTCCGGGGTGTCGAAGCGGCGGCGCTCGGCGGCGACCGCGGTGTAGCGGGTGTCGATCGGTACGAACGCGTGCTTCGGGCGCCAGTCGGCGAACAGCTCGCGCAGCTGGTGCTTCAGCGCGGCGGGATCGAAATCGCCGACCACGCTGATCTGGCCTTCGGCGCTGCCGTACAAGTCGCGGTGATAGGCGCGCACGTCGTCGATCTTGAGCGCCTTGAGCGCCGCCAGCGACTCGTCCAGGTCCATCGCATGCAACGGATGCCCGGCCGGCCAGGGATCGAAATGCCGGGCCATGGCGATGCCGGCGACGCTGCCGGGTTCCTGGCGCGAGGCTTCCAGGCCAGTGATCGCCTGCAGGCGGTATTGCTCGAATTCCCGCTCCGGATAGGTCGGTGTACGCAGCACCCTGGCTGCCAGCGCGAGCGCTTCGCCGAGTTGCTCGCGGCGCGTGGTCAGCTCGATGCGCGCCGACTGCAGGCTGCCGCTGATGCGCGCGCTGGTCTTGAGCGCTTCGAAGCGTTCGTCGATCTGCTGGCGGGTCAGGCCTTCGCTGCCGCGCATCAGCAGGGCGCCGGCGATGCTGCCGGCGACTTCGCGGTTCCTGAGTGCGGCGAGGTCGGCGAAATTGAACGAGGCCGAGACGGTGACGGTGCCGCCGCGGGTTTTCTTCGGCAACAGAGCCAGCTTGAGTCCGCTGCCGACGCCGGTGTCGATCGCGATCGTTTCGGTGCGCGCCTGGATGTTGGCCGGGGTCGGGTCGAAGTGTTCGCCGGCTTCGATCGCGGTCTTGCCGGTATAGCCCTGCAGCACCGTGGCGGCGCTCGGCGCGGCCGGAATCTCGACCCGCTGCGGTGCGTCGGTCGGGACGAAGCGGCCGAGGGTGCGGTTGCTTGGGATCAGGTAGCGGCGGGCGACGCGGTTGACGTCGTCGGCGCCGACCTTCTCGAGTGCGTCGCGGTAGTGGAAGTACAAACGCCAGTCGCCGGCGACGACCGCGTCCGACAGGCCCATCGCGACGCCGGAGACGTTGGTGTAGGCCAGTTCGAAGCCATTGCGCAGGCGTTGCTTGGCCGCTTCGACTTCGGCCGCGGTGACCGGCTGGCGTTCGATCTGTTCGAGCTGGGCGAGCAACACCTGCTCGGCCTTGGCCGCATCGCCGTCCTTCGGCACCGCGGCGAGCGCGCTGAACAGACCCGGGTCCCGGCGCTGCTCGCTGCTGCCGCCGACGCTCGCGGCCAGGCCGCTTTCGACCAGGGCCTTGTGCAGACGGCCACCCGGCACGTGGCCGAGCACCTCGTCGAGCACGCCGAGCGCGGCCGCGTCGGCATGAGTGCCGGCGGGCACGTGGTAAGCCGCCATCAGCAGGCGGATGTCGCCGACCCGGCGCACGGTGACCTCGCGCTCGCCGTCCTGGGCCGGGTCGCGGGTGTAGAACTTGCGCATCGGCCCGGATGGCTTGGTCAGCGGACCGAAGTGGCGCGCGACCGCGCTCAAGGTCGCGGCGGGGTCGAGCCGGCCGGCCAGCACCAGGGTGGCGTTGTCGGGCCGGTACCAGGCGCGGTAATAGGCCTGCAGGCGTTCGATCGGCACGTTCTCGACGTCGCTACGCGCGCCGATGGTGCTGTTGCCGTAGTGGTGCCACAGGTAGGCGGTCGAGCGCACGCGCTGCATCAGCGCCGCGACCGGGCTGTTCTCGCCGCTTTCCATCTCGTTGCGGACCACGGTCATTTCGCTGTCGAGGTCTTTGCGGGCGATGTCGGAATGCAGCATGCGGTCGGCTTCCAGGCCGAGCAGCCAGTCCAGGGTGGCGTCGTTGGCCGGGAACGAGGCGAAGTAGTTGGTGCGGTCGAGCGAGGTCTCGGCGTTGAAGCCGATGCCGCGCTTCTTCATTTCGGCCGGGATGTCGCGGTGACGCGGCGTGCCCTTGAACAGCAGGTGTTCGAGGAGGTGGGCCATGCCGGTCTCGCCGTAGTTTTCCTGCAGCGAGCCGACCGCATAGATCAGGTTGACCGTCACCGTGGGCTGGCTGGCGTCGGGAAACAGCAGTACGCGCAGGCCGTTGCTCAGGCGGTACTCGCAGATGCCTTCGACGCAGGGGCCGGCGCTGACTCCGGCCGGCGGCTTCGGCGATTCGGCCCGGGCCGACGGCAGGGCCAGCGTGAGGACGAGGGCGAGCGAGGCGAGCGGGGCGAGGCGGGCGCGGTAGTGGGGCATGTGAGTCCTGAGCTGTTCGATGGCGCTGGGAGTGCTGAATGTTTCATGGGCGCTCTGTGAGCGCCGGGTGCAATAGACGAAGATAGCGGCCGATCACCCTAGCGCCTGCGTGCGGCCCCATGAACCCGACGTTCATTCCGACCCCAGATTCACACGCCGGCCCGAGCGCGGAAACAGCCGCCCCCGGCCTGCCGGTGTTGTACGCCGACGAGACGATCGCAGTCATCGACAAGCCGGCGGGGCTGATGGTTCACGACAGCGCGCTCGCGCGCGGCGAGACCGACTTCGCCGCCGACCGCCTGCGCGAGCAGTTCGGCCGGCCGATCTTCCTGGTTCATCGCCTAGACCGGGCCACCAGCGGCTGCCTGTTGCTGGCCTTCGAACGCGAAGCGGCCTCGACCCTGGGCAAGGTGCTGATGTCGCGCGAGGTCGAGAAGGATTACCTGGCGGTGTGCCGCGGCTGGCCCGCCGAGGACGCGTTCGAGGTCGATCACGAGCTCGACGGCGGCCCCGGCAAGCCGGTCAAGAAGCCGGCGCTGACCCGCTTCCGCTGCCTGGGACGAACCGAGCTGGCCCTGCCGTCGGCGGGCTTCGAGACCTCGCGCTACGCCCTGCTGTTGGCGCAGCCGCAGACCGGGCGTTTCCGCCAGATCCGCCGCCACCTCAAGCATCTGTCGCATCACCTGATCGGCGACACCAGCCACGGCGACGGCCGCCACAACCGCAGCTTCCGCATGCTCGGTATCCATCGCATGTTGCTGCACGCGCAGCGGCTGGCCTTCCTGCATCCGCTCAGCGGCGAACGCATCGTCGCGGTGGCGCCGCCGGACCGGGAGTTCGCCAAGGCGCTGGCGCTGTTCGAGACCCCGCCGGCCGGTTGAGCCGCTAGCCGCCGATGCGCACGCGGTTCCCACCTGGGGACGGCCAGCGGATAAGCCCCCGTCTTATTACAGGCCCTCAACCGCCAGCCGCAGAGCCGCCGCTGCTCGGCGGCGAGGGCGGCGAGGGCGGCGACGGCGGCGCAGGCGGCGCCTTGTCGTCTCCGTCGACGATCTCCTTGACCTCGTCGCGCAGCTCGCGCTGCATGCGTTCGAACATGCCTTTCATCAGCGGCTGCATTTCCTGCATGGTCCGGCCCATCGCCTGCGGCATCTTTTCCATGATGCTGCGCCCGGCCGGGCTGCCGTAGAAATCGATGATCGCCTGCACTTCGGCGGCATCGAAGGTTTCGCCGTAGACCTTGCGGTAGATCGGCGCGACCGCCTTCCAGTCCAGCATCTGTTCGACCACGTTCATCTGCCGGGCCAGGCTGCGCTGGAGCGCTTCGCGTTGCTTGTCGTCGAGCCGGTCGCCGGCTTCGGCCTCGGCCATCATCTCGGCCGATTCGCGCATCTGCTTGAGCATCTCGCCCTTCATGCGCTCGTAGTTCATCGACTGCATGAGCCGGTCGATCTGCGCGTCGCTCGGACGGGCGGCGAAGGCCGGCGCCGCGCACAGCGCGGCGCTCAGCAACACGACGGACAGGCCGCGGGACAGCTGGATCATGGGGTTCTTCCTTGAAGGGGGACGGCATCGTCCGTGGGCGCGCGCCGGCCGTCGGTGCGGCCGGCAGGGTGGATTCGATCGGTTTCGCCCGAACGCAGGGCGATCAGGGGCGGCGCTCGTACTGCCTGTAGACCGGGCGCGCGGCGGCGTTGGAGGCGGCGTTGAGCAGATCCTGCAGGAAGGCGTCGCGCAACACCTGCTTGGGCGTGCCCGAGCCGTTGCCGCCGACCCCGTAACCCTGTTGCCCCATCTGTTGCAGCACGCGGCGGCCTTCCGGGGTGCGCGACAGCTCGGTCAGCGCCTGCAGCTCGGACGCACTGAAGCCGCCGTTGCTCCGCTCGAAACCGTCGCGGTCGTAGACGTTGCCGTAGGCGTCGCGGCCGTAGTGGCTGTCGTCGTAGCGGCGCTCGTCGCGGCCGTCGTCGTGTTGGTTCGCGGCGCCGGCGGCGTTCTGCAACTGCTGCATGAAGCCGCTCTGCACGCCGGCGTACTTGCGCAGGATTTCCTGGTCGGTCGCATTCGCCGGCCGCCCGACCACGGCCTCGGCCATCGCCTGGGCCGACTGCAGGGTCTGCCGTTGCGCGCGCGGCGAGGCGATGGCGTCGACGTTGGCCGGGTCGACGTAGCCGCTTTGCGCCAGGGCCGGCGCGGCGGCGAACATCGCGGCGAACATCAGCGCGGTGAACATCAGCGCGGCGAGCGGGGTTGCGGCGAGCGGGCGGGGCTGGCGCTGCTGCATCGGACTTCCTCCTTGGACCGGTCCGGGCATGGTCCGCCTCGCCCGCGGCCGCGTCAACGCTGGCCGCCACAGCCGCCCGCCGCGGTCAAGCCCGGCGGCAGCCGCGCCTCGCGCCGGGGGCCGTCAATGCCGCGTAATGGACGCGACCGCGCGCCGGTCTACAATCGCCGGCGGAGGAGAGCATGGTGGATCTGTCGATCACGATTCCCGAACAGGAATTGGTCGAGCGCTTCGTGCGTTCGACCGGTCCGGGCGGGCAAAACGTAAACAAGGTCGCGACTGCGGTCGAACTGCGCTTCGATATCGCGCAGTCGCCGTCGTTGCCCGAGGCCGTGCGCGAGCGCTTGCTGAGCAAGCGCGACCGGCGCGTCACCACCGAGGGCGTGCTGGTGATCAGCGCGCAGCGTTTCCGCACCCAGGAACGCAACCGCGAGGACGCCCGCGAGCGCCTGGCCGCCTTCGTCGACAGCGGCCTGCGCGCGCCCAAGCCGCGCATCGCCACGAAGCCCAGCCGTGCTTCCAAGGAACGCCGCCTCGGCGCCAAGCGCGAACGCAGCTCGACCAAGCGCGGTCGTTCGCAAAGCAATTGGGACTGACGGAGCCCGCATGCAGCAGCCAGCCCGCGACGACATCGTCCTGACCTTGCCGCCGAACGTGCCGCAAGTGCGCTTCAACCGTTTCACCCGATGGATCGGCCGCACCATCCTGCGGCTCGGCGGCTGGCGCATGGTCGGCGCCTTTCCCGACATTCCGCGCGCGGTGCTGATCGGCGCACCGCATTCCTCGAACTGGGACGGCGTCTGGGGGTTCGCGGCGAAGGCGGCGATGGGCCTGGACGTGAAAGTCCTCGGCAAGGACTCGCTGTTCCGGGTGCCGCTGCTCGGCGGCCTGCTGCGTTCGCTCGGGGTGATCCCGGTCAACCGCAGCGCCGCGCACGGCGTGATCGAGCAGGCCGCGGCGATGATCCGCGCTCAGGAGCATTTCTGGTTCGGCCTCGCCCCCGAAGGCACGCGCAAGGTGGTCGAGCGCTGGAAGGCGGGGTTCTGGAAGATCGCCAAGGCCGCCGACGTGCCGGTGGTGCCGGCGTATTTCCACTACCCCGACAAGATCATCGGCATCGGCGAGGCGTTCCACCTCGGCGAGGACATGGAGGCCGACATGCGCCGCATCCGCGACTGGTACAAGCCCTGGCAGGGCAAGCACCACGGCACGAGCTGACCGATCGGTCTGATCCGAGTCGAGCCGGCCGGCCGCGCCGGCTCCCGGCGTTTGCGTGCGGAAGGCCCGGGCCTTACTTGCGCGGGCGGCCCGCGCGCTTGCCGCCGGCCGGCCCGCCCAGGCCGGCGCTGTCGCTTTGCTCCAACTGCAGGCGCAGGTCGTTCAAGGTCGAGACGATGTGGGCGCACAGCAGGTCGGCCACGCGCGCGGAGTCGCGCGCCAGCCAGGCGTCGAGGATTTCGTGGTGTTCGCTGCTGGCCCGGGCCTCGCGGCCTTCGGGCTCCAGGTGCTTGCGCACGTAGCGTTCGGCCAGCACCTGCAGGCGTTCGACCAGCTGGGTGGTGACATGCCGCCCGCCCGGCCGCACCAGCGACAGATGGAAGGTGCGGTTGTAGCGCACCGCGTTGTGGATGTCGGTCTTCGAGGCGGTTTCCAACGCGGCCAGCGCGGCCGCGGCGGTCTTGCGTGCCTCCTCGCCGGCTTCCAGGCAGGCATGCGCGGCGGCGTCGGGCTCGATCTTCAGGCGCAGCGCGAACACTTCCTCGGCCTCGCCGGCGGTCATCGCCGGGACGAAGAAACCGCGGTTCGGGTGCGAACTCAACAAGCCCTGCTGTTCCAGCCGGCCGAGCGCTTCGCGCAGCGGGATCTTGCTGATGCCGAGCTCCTCGGCGAGCAGTTCCTGGCGGATCGGCGCGAGCGGCGGAATCTGGGTCGACAGAATGCGTTCGCGGACCACTTCGAAGGCTTGGTCGGACAACGAACGGGGGACGATGCTCATGCGTTCAGTCTACCCAACCGCCGGCGCCCGCGGCCTCTCCGCGGCGAACCGGGCACCGCTGCAGCGCGCTCGTGGCGTCGCTGTGCAGAGGATCGGTCGGCAGGAGCGCGGATGCGGCGAGCACGCCGGACGCGTGGCGGTGGGCGAGGCCGTTCGTCGGCGCGCACAGTCCTGAGCAGCCGGTAATCGACTGTACGGACTGGCGTCACGGAATCGGCTGAAGGTACTAGATACCGTATACGGTATACAAAATAGCCTGGCGACATGACAGGCGTGTGACCGGCACGGCAGGGGGCCGCCGGTGAACAGACTCGGGACCGATCGAAGGGGCAGGCCAAGGCCTGCGCCGCCGAATCCGGCTGCCCGACCGGAGGGGCCGCGCGAATGCGCGCCGAGCTTCGCGACGTCTGCCCGCCCGCCCTGGATCCGCCGGCCGTTCCCGTCCCCCACGAACGTGCGCGATGCGCGCGTCCCGACCACCGAGCCAACCGAGCCAACCGAGCAAGGAGAGCCGCCCTCATCCACTCGTTCGATCGTCGATGACTTTCCGCAGTCCGGAACCACGGATCCGATCGCCAGGCCGCACGACGCCGCCGCATCGGGCCCGATGTCCAATCAAAGGAGAATGCGATGTCTTTTGCACCCAAACCGCGGACCACCCAGGTCCTGATGCTTGGCGCCGTCGTCACCGCCGCCAGTTTTCTCAGCTTTGCCTTGCCCTGGGCCGCTTTGAACGGCGTCCCCGCCGCATCGAGCCCGGTACCGGCGTCCCTGTCGAGCGCGATCGCGGGCACGCCGTCGCCGCGCGCCGACTTCGCCATGAATCTCGCCGTCGGCACCGGCGCGCAGACCGCGGCCGCCCGCATCGCCGCGGTGCGCAAATCGCCGGCGACCGAACGGCAGATCTTCGGTGCGCACCAACAGGACCGCGCCGCCGAGCCTTCGCTGCGCCTTCCCCACCAGCCGATGCTGCGCGAACGCGCCGACACCGAGTACGACCGCTTCGATGCGCGTCGCGACATCCTGCAACGGCCCTCGCTCGCCAAGTTCAGCGCGCGCAGCCTGCAGGCGGCCGCGGCCGCCTGCGACGCCAGCCAGTTCGCCAGCCTCAGCGGCGATGCCCTGGTCGCCGCGGTCAAGAGCGCTGACACCGACTGCATCAACCAGTTGTTCGGCCTCAGCGGCACCACCGCCTACGGCACCTTCCGCGAAGCGCAGATGGTGACGATCGCCAATGCCCTGGCCGCATCGGCGCGCGACTACGACGGCAGCAACGCCGGCAGCACCCTGCAACTGGTGATGTACCTGCGCGCCGGCTATTACGTGCAGTTCTACGACACCAGCGTCGGCGCGTACGGCGCACCGTTGAAGAGCGCGATCCGTCCGGCCCTCGACGCCTTCGCCGCGAATCCGAACTTCGGCCTGGTCAACGACGAACACGGCGAAACCCTGGCCGAGTTCGTCACCCTGATCGACAGCTCGACCGAGAACGCGCGTTACCTGTACGTGGTCAAGCGCCTGCTCGACAGCTACAACAGCAGCTACAACGCCTATTTCTGGATGAAGGTGGCGGTCAACAACGTCTACAACGTGACCTTCCGCGGCCACCAGGATGCGGCCTTCCGCGCCGCGGTGCAGGCCGACCCCTCGGTCGTCGAGACGATGTACAGCTTCGCCGACAGGCACTTCGCGATGCTGGGCCAGGCCGACGACTACCTGGTGTCCAACGCCGGCCGCGAGATCGGCCGTTTCCTGCAGTACACCGGCAACGTCAAGAGCATCGCCCAGGCCCGCGCCAAGACCCTGCTCGAGCGTTCCTCGGTGTCGGGACCGACCGCGCGCCTGTGGGTCGGCATCGGCGAAATGGTCGACTACTACGACAAGGCCAACTGCAGCTATTACAGCCTGTGCGATTTCACCGCCCGGGTCGAAGCGGCGGCCCTGCCGATCCGCCACACCTGCAGCCCGACCCTGCGCCTGCGCGCGCAGGCGATGACCGCCGCGCAGCTGGCCGACACCTGCGCGATCGTGGCCGGCGAGGAAACCTATTTCCATGGCGCCCTGGCCACCGGCGGCGTGCCGGTCGCCGACGACCGGAACGCGGCGCTGGAAATGGTGGTGTTCGACAGCAGCACCGATTACGGCACCTACGCGGGCGCGATCTTCGGCATCGACACCAACAACGGCGGCATGTATCTGGAAGGCAACCCGGCCACCGTCGGCAACCAGGCGCGCTTCATCGCCTACGAGGCCGAATGGATGCGCCCGCAGACCTTCGAGATCTGGAACCTGACTCACGAGTACATCCATTACCTCGACGGCCGCTTCAACATGTACGGCGACTTCAACGCGGCGATGAAGCAAAAGACCGTCTGGTGGGTCGAGGGCTTCGCCGAATACATGTCGTTCTCGTACCGCAACCTGGTCAACACCGCGGCGCAGGGCGAGGCCGCGCGCGGCACCTACGCGCTCAGCCGGGTCTACCAGAACGACTACAACAGCGGCCAGAACCTGGTCTACCGCTGGGGCTATCTGGCGGTGCGTTTCATGTTCGAGCAGCGCCGCAGCGAAGTGAACAGCATCCTGGGCTACTTCCGTCCCGGCAATTACACCGGCTACGCCGCCTACATGGGAAGCATCGGCAGCAACAACGACGCGGCCTTCCGGGCCTGGCTGCCCTGCGTCGCCACGCCGGACGGCCCCGGTTGCGGCGGCACGCCGAACCAGTCGCCGGTGGCCGGGTTCGGCCACACCGCGAACGGCTTGACGGTGAGCTTCAGCGATTCGTCCTCCGACCCCGACGGCAGCATCGCCTCGCGCGCATGGAGCTTCGGCGACGGCACCGGTTCGACCGCTACGAACCCGAGCAAGACCTACGCCGCCGCGGGCACCTACACCGTGCAGCTCACGGTCACCGACAACCGCGGCGCGACCGCGACCACCCGCAAGTCGGTGACGGTCACTGGGGGCACCGCGAACACCCCGCCGGTGGCGGCGTTCACCACACAGGTCGATGACCTGAAGGTGAGCTTCGCCGACGGCTCCTCGGATGCCGACGGCAGCATCGTCGCGCGCGCATGGAACTTCGGAGACGGCACCGGCTCGACCGCCACGAATCCGGTCAAGACCTACGCCGCGGCCGGGACCTATGCGGTGCAGCTGACCGTGACCGACAATCGCGGCGCGCGCACCACGCTCGCCAGGAGCGTCACCGTGAGCAGCGGAGGCAGCCTGCCGGAGTGCGGCGGAGCGGACACGCGCGAGCTCGGCCGCAACTGCTCGCGCAGCAATCTGGCCGCCTCGGCCGACGGCTACGTGTATCTGTATCTGCAGGTGCCGCAGGGCACCACGCAGTTGCGCATCACCAGCTCCGGCGGCATCGGCAACGCCGACCTCTACGTCAACACGCTGGGCGCCTGGGCCACGCGCTCGGCGCACAACTATCGTTCGACCGCGAGCGGCAACACCGAAACGCTGACCGTCAACAACCCGCCGACCGGCTACGTGTTCGTCAGCCTGCACGGGGCGACCGCCTTCAGCGGCGTGCGCCTGAGCGTGCAGTACTGAGTCCGGTCCGAGCCAGCGGTGCGAGCTAGTGGTCCGGACTAGCCGTACGAGCTAGCGGTCCGCTGGCGGCCAGCGCTAGCGGCGACGACGGCGGGGCGGGGGCGCGAGCTCCCGCCCCGTTTCATTCGCGATCGCAGCTCAGCGATCGGATTGGCCGGTCGCGTAGTAATCGCCGCGCACGAACAGATCGGGCTGGATCAGCTCGGTGAAGGCGCGCGCCTGCGGCGACAGGTACTTGCCCTTGCGCACCACCACGCCGTAGCTGCGCGAAGGGAAATACTCGGCCAGCGAACGCGCCGACAGCCGCGCGCGGTCGGCATCGGTCAGGCAGATCGCGGTGACGATGCTGATGCCGAGCCCCATCGCCACGTATTGCTTGATCACCTCCCAGCCGCCGACTTCGAGCGCGACCGTGTACGGCACCCGGTTCTGCTGGAACACCACGTCGACCATGCGGTAGGTGGTCAGCCGCTGCGGCGGCAGGATCAGCCCGTAGGGGCCGAGGTCCTGCAAGGTCAGGGGCTCGAGCTTGGCCAGCGGGTGATCGCGCGGGGTGATCAGCATCGGCTCGAAGCGGTACACCGGGGCGTAGCTGAGGTCGCCGGGCACGTCGAGCATCGAGCCCACCGCCAGGTCGACCGCGTCCGAACGCAGCAGGTCCAGGCCGCCGGCGCCGGTGACGTTGTGCAGGGTCAGGCGGACCTCGGGATGGGCGGCGCGGAAGGCTTCGACGATCTTCGGCAGCAGATACAGGATGGTCGAACTGCCGGCGGCCACGTTGAGCTCGCCCGCGTCCAGGCCGCGGATGCGCTCGCGGAAGCTGCCCTCCAGGGCGTCCAGGCCCTCGACCAGGGGCCGGGCCAGTTCGTACAGCGCCTCGCCCTCGGGGGTCAGGGCCAGGCGGCGGCCGCTGCGCTCGAGCAGGCGCACGCCCATCTCGCGTTCCAGCGCCTGAAGCTGAAGGGTGACGGCCGGCTGGCTCAGGTAGAGCGCCTCAGCAGCTCGTGAGACTGAGCCCAGGCGCGCAGTTTGGCAGAAGGCACGCAAAGGCTTGAGCCGATCGCCTTTGTAAGCAAATCGCGGACTTAGGCTGCGTGTCGTGGCCACATGAGAACTATTTATAAGTTACTCAAATGATATGCATTGAAAAAACTTGATTGTCAAATACAAGACGCCAGCGCATGGTCTGGGCAACGGACCGGTTCGTCGGAACCGGTCCCCATCCCCCCAGGAGTCGCACCAATGTCGGCAGTGATCGCGCAATGGCAGCAACCGCAACAGGAGCAACGTCAGCCGGGCGACGGCATCGAGCTCACGGCCAGCCTGGCCGGACAGGAGCAATTGCTGACCCCGGCCGCCCTCGAATTCCTCGCCGGGCTCCACCGCCGTTTCGAAACGGCCCGCCAGGCCCGCCTCGCCGCCCGCCGCGAGCGCCAGGCCTACTTCGATGCCGGCGGCCTGCCGGACTTTCGCGCCGACACCGCGGCGATCCGCAACGGCCACTGGCGGGTCGCGCCGCTGCCGACCGCCTTGCTCGACCGCCGAGTCGAGATCACCGGCCCTTGCGATCCGAAGATGGTGATCAACGCCCTCAACTCGGGCGCCAAGGTCTACATGGCCGACTTCGAGGACAGCACCGCGCCGACCTGGGCCAACCTGCTGACCGGCCAGCGTGCGCTCAGGAAGGCGGTCGCCGGCACCCTCGACTGGATGGCGCCGGACGGCTCCAAGCACTACACCCTCAAGCCCTTCGAGGAGCAGGCGGTGCTGATGGTGCGCCCGCGCGGCTGGCACCTCGACGAGAAGCACCTGCGCGTCGACGGCGCGCCGATCGCCGGCGGCCTGTTCGACCTGGGCCTGTTCGCCTTCCACAACGCCGCCGCGCTGGCCGCCAAGGACCGCGGCCCGTATTTCTACCTGCCCAAGCTGCAGTCGATGGAGGAAGCGCAGCTGTGGAACGAGGTGCTCGACCACGTCGAGCGCGCGCTGGGCCTGGCCGCCGGCCAGATCAAGGTCACGGTGTTGATCGAGACCCTGCCGGCGGTGTTCGAGATGGACGAGATCCTGCACGCGCTGCGCAGCCGCATCGCCGGCCTCAACTGCGGCCGCTGGGACTACGTGTTCTCCTATCTCAAGACCTTCCGCGCGCATCGCGACAAGGTCCTGCCGGAGCGCGGCCAGGTCACCATGACCCAGCCGTTCCTGCGCGCGTATTCGGAGCTGTTGATCCAGACCTGCCACAAGCGCGGCGCGCATGCGATGGGCGGCATGGCCGCGCAGATCCCGATCAGCGGCGACGAGGCCGCCAACGAAGCCGCGCTGGCCAAGGTGCGCGCCGACAAGCTGCGCGAAGTCACCGCCGGCCACGACGGCACCTGGGTCGCGCACCCGGCGCTGATCCCGCTGGCGATGCGCATCTTCGACGAGCGCATGCCGACTCCGCACCAGCAGCACGTGCTGCGCGACGACGTGCTGATCATCCGCGACGACCTGATCAAGCCTTCGTTCGGCACGATCACCCGCAGCGGCTTCGAAGGCAACGTCGAGGTCTGCGTGCGCTATCTCGCCGCCTGGCTCGAAGGCAACGGCTGCGTGCCGATCCACTGGCTGATGGAAGACGCCGCCACCGCCGAGATCGCCCGCACCCAGCTGTGGCAGTGGCTGCACGCCGACGGCCTGTTCCTCGACGACGGCACGCCGCTCGATTTCGCCCTGCTCGAACGCGCCCTGATCGGCCTGCCGAGCAAGCTCGCCGACCGCATGAAGCTGCCGGGCGGCAGCAAGCTCGACGAGGCCATCGCGATGCTCGACGCGCTGACCCACGCCGACACCCTGGAAGAGTTCCTGACTCTGCCGGCCTACCAGCGCATCGATTGACCCGCAGCGCCTCACCTACCCCACGTCATACGACCCATACGCAAGGAATCGAAGTCATGAGCCACACCCTGCCGACCGCCGATCAACTCCGTGACGACTGGGCCAACAACCCGCGTTGGGCCGGCATCACCCGCCCGTATTCGGCCGAGGACGTGGTGCGCCTGCGCGGCACGGTGCCGGTCGAGCATTCGATCGCCAAGCTCGGCGCCAACAAGCTGTGGAAGTCCCTGCATACCGAAGATTTCGTCAACGCGCTCGGCGCGCTCACCGGCAATCAGGCCATGCAGCAGGTCAAGGCCGGCCTCAAGGCGATCTATCTGTCGGGCTGGCAGGTCGCCGCCGACGCCAACATCGCCGGCGAGATGTATCCCGACCAGTCGCTGTACCCGGCCAACTCGGTGCCGCAGGTGGTGCGCCGGATCAACAACACCCTGCTGCGCGCCGACCAGATCCAATGCTCGGAAGGCAGCGGCGAGGTCGACTTCCTGCAGCCGATCGTGGCCGACGCCGAAGCCGGCTTCGGCGGCGTGCTCAACGCCTTCGAGCTGATGAAGGGCATGATCGAGGCCGGCGCCTCGGGCGTGCATTTCGAAGACCAGCTCGCCTCGGTGAAGAAGTGCGGCCACATGGGCGGGAAGGTGCTGGTGCCGACCCGCGAAGCGGTCGAGAAGCTGGTCGCCGCGCGTCTGGCCGCCGACGTCATGGGCGTGCCGACCCTGATCGTCGCGCGCACCGATGCCGAAGCCGCCGACCTGCTGACCGCCGACATCGACCCGAACGATCAGCCCTTCACCACCGGCGAGCGCACCGTCGAAGGCTTCTACAAGACCCGCAACGGCCTGGACCAGGCGATCAGCCGCGGTCTGGCCTACGCGCCGTACGCCGACCTGGTGTGGTGCGAGACCGGCAAACCGGACCTGGAATTCGCGCGCAAGTTCGCCGAGGCCATCCACGCCAAGTTCCCGGGCAAGTTGCTGGCCTACAACTGCTCGCCGAGCTTCAACTGGAAGAAGAACCTCGACGACGCGACCATCGCCAAGTTCCAGAAGGAAATCGCCGGCTACGGCTACAAGTTCCAGTTCATCACCCTGGCCGGCTTCCACAGCCTCAACTACGGCATGTTCAACCTGGCCCACGGGTATGCGCGCCGCCAGATGAGCGCGTTCGTGGAGCTGCAGGAGGCCGAGTTCGCCGCCGCCGAAAAGGGCTTCACCGCGGTCAAGCACCAGCGCGAAGTCGGCACCGGCTATTTCGACGCGGTGACCCAGACCATCCAGGGCAACCAGTCCTCGACCGTGGCGCTGAAGGGCTCGACCGAGGAAGAGCAGTTCCACGACCACAGCAAGGCCGCCGCCTGAGCCCTCGTCCGCAAGACGCGAGAGGATAGGGACGGGAAGGGCTCCGCAAGGAGCCCTTCTTCGTTCGAGGCCGCCGCGCGGCCGGCAACGGCGGCGTTGCGTTCCCGGGCCGGTGCGGCGCCGGGGAGAGGCGGGGGTCGTACGACCCCGTCTTGTGTGCCATTCGCCCGGCGAGGGAGAACCGACGGGTCCGGCTGGCGCCGCGCGCCGGTAGGCGCCCGGACCGGCGCCGCCGCATAGCCGATAAGTACTAGGTCGGTGCGCGGCCGGGCGAGGACGAGGTCGGCCGATGCCGCATGAACAGGCGACCGCGGCCTGAAGTCGGTGCCGGACCAGGCGAAAATCGCCGACTGCGCGGTGTTTCCTTCGCGCAACGCCCGCGCGCGGCGGCCACGCGGCTGCAACGCATTGGCTGCGTAATGGCCGCGGATGCCGGCGCGGACTGGCCGTTTCGGCCCCAAACCCGCGTTAGCAGTTCAGACCAGATGCTATCCTGCTGGTGGAACCCCACAGGATGAGGGGTGTGGGGAGATCGGGATGAATCGCGACATGGCGGTGCCCTCGATGGGCCGCGAAACCGACAACTCGACAGCGACCGCGGCGCCAACGGACGTGGCGATGGCCGTGCTGACGCCCGGCGAATTCGAATTGTTCGCCGAGATCGGGCGGCCGCGCCGGGTCGAGGCCGGGCAGGTCCTGTTCCGTCGCGGCGAACTCGGCACCACCATGTTCGTGATCGCGCGCGGCGCGATCGTCCTGGACTTCGGCGACGACCTGGTCACCAAGCGCCTGGGCGTACGCGAGTTCTTCGGCGAGCTCGGCCTGCTGATCGGCGACCACGCCCGCAGCGCCGACGCGATCGCCGCCACCGACGGCCTGCTGGTGGAACTGCGCCACGAGGAGTTCCAGCGTCTGGTCGATCGCGACCCGTCCCTGGTCTCGTATTTCCTGCGCCGCGCGATCATGCGCGTGGTGCTCAACGAACAAAGCCTGATCCGGCGCCTGCGCCGCCGCAACCAGGACCTGGAAGCGGCGCTCGACAGCCTGTACGCGACCACCCACCAGCTCAACCAGACCGAAGAGCTGATCCGTACCGACGACCTGACCGGCCTGTACAACCGCCGCGGTCTGACCCTGCATCTGCAGGAAAGCCGCACCGTCGGCATGCCCGACGCGATGGGCCTGATCCTGATCGACTGCGACCGTTTCAAGCAGGTCAACGACGACCATGGCCACCTGGTCGGCGACCGCGTGCTGCAGAGCGTCGCCAACATCCTGCGTTCGGTGGCCGGCCCGGAGGACATCGCCTGCCGGCTCGGCGGCGACGAATTCTGCCTGCTGGTCGCGGCGTCGACGCGCCAGGACGTGATGCGCTTCGCCGACTTCATCGTCTCGACCGTGCACGGCCTGCTGCTGATCCCGCAATCGCCGCCGACGATCTGTCCGGTCAGCGTCGGCGCCTGCCTGGTCAGCGCGAAGCACGAATGGAACGACTGGTATGCGCACGCCGACGGCGCGCTGTACCAGGCCAAGCGGTTGGGCGGCAATCGCGTGCATTGGCAGGACGCGGAACTGACGTCGGCATGAGCCGCGTCGACAAGGATGCCGTCATGAACGACGCCCACCGACCCAACGCCGACGGGCCGCAATTGCGGACTCTGTTGCTGACCGACCTGTGCGATTCGACCACCCTGGTCGAACGCCTCGGCGACGGACCGGCCGCATCCCTGTTCCGCGAGCACGACCGCCTGGTGCTGCAGTTGCAGCAGCGTTGGCGCGGCCGCCTGATCGACCGTTCCGACGGCTTGCTGCTGTTGTTCGAGCGGCCCATCGACGGGCTCGGTTTCGCCCTCGACTACGCCCGCGGCCTGCGCGAACTCGGCGCGCCGCGCAAGCTGACCCTGCAGGCCCGCGCCGGCCTGCACGTCGGCGAAGTGCTGACCTGGCGCAACAGCGACGAGGCGGTGCAGGTCGGCGCCAAGCCGGTCGAGGTCGAAGGCCTGGCCAAGCCGATGGCCGGCCGGTTGATGGCGACCGCGCGTCCCGGCCAGATCCTGCTGTCGGCGATCGCCGAACCGCTGGCGCATCGCGCCGCGCGCGAGCTGGGCGAACGCGGCCAGCAACTGTTGTGGAAATCGCACGGCCGCTGGCGCTTCAAGGGCGTGCCGGAAGCGCAGGAAATCTACGAGGTAGGCGAGCCCGGCATCGCGCCTTTGCGCGCGCCGCCGAACGGGCCCAAGGCCTGGCGCGACATTCCGCTGTGGCGGCGCCCGGCCGCGCTCGCCGCCGAGGTCGCCTTGCTCGCGATGATCGGCACCGGGGTGTGGTTCGCGACCCGGCCGCAGCCGGCGATCGCCTTCAATCAGCGCGACTGGGTGGTGGTCGGCGACCTGCGCAACCTGACCGGACAGAGCGTGCTCGACGATTCGCTGGAACAGGCTTTCCGCATCAGCCTGGAGCAGTCGCGCTACGTCAACGTGCTGTCCGACCTCAAGGCGCGCGACACCCTCGACCGCATGCAGCGCAAGGCCGACACCGTGCTCGACCGTGCGGTCGCCTCGGAGATCGCGCTGCGCGACGGCGCGCGCGCGGTGATCCTGCCGACGGTGGCCGAAGTCGGCGGGCGGGTGCGGGTCAGCGCCGAAGTGATCGATCCGCACACCCAGACCACGGTGTACGCCGAGTCGGCCGACGGCGTCGGCGCGGCCTCGGCGTTGACTTCGATCGACGAAGTCACCTCCGCGCTGCGCGGCAAACTCGGCGAAGCGCTCAAGAGCATCGACAAGGATTCCGAGCCGCTGCCCAAGGTCGCGACCGGCAACCTCGATGCGCTGCGCGCCTATGCGCTCGGCACCAAGGCCTACGCCCATCGCCAGCTCGACGAGGCCCAGCAGTACTTCCAGCGCGCGGTCCAGATCGACCAGAAGTTCGCCCTGGCGCACATGGGCATCATGCGGGTCCACGTCAGCAACGCCGACAACGACAGCGCGCGGCCTTATCTGGAGCGCGCACAGGAACTGCGCGACCACCTGACTCCGCGCGAGGCCCTGTACCTCGACGCCTGGGCGGCCGAGTTCGGCCCGCAGCCCTCGCTGCATGCGCCGGGCAAATGGAAGCTGCTGGCCGGGGTGTATCCGGACTACTTCGCCGGGCGTTATCAATACGCCTGGTCGGAATTCCTCGCCAACCGCTTCGACAGCGCGCTGGCCGCGACCACCGCTGCGACCGCGCCGCAGGAACCGCTGCGCAACGTCGCCTTCGAGCTGGCCGGGCGCATCCACCTGTCGCAGGAGCGTTACGCCAAGGCCCTCGACGCGTTCAAGCAAGCCGAACTCAGCGGCCATTACGCGCCCAACCGCCGCCACGCCTCGGCGCTGGCGGCGATGCGCCGTTTCGACGAGGCCAACCGGATCCTCGACTCGCTGACCGGGCGTGGCCAGATCTCCGGCGGAAACCTGACCAACCAGTTCGAGCGCATCGCGGTGCCGCTGGACCAGGGCCAGTACGCCAAGGCCGCCGAAATCGCGCGCGAAGCGGCGCGCGCCTCGCGCGGCGCCGCGGTCGTGGTGCGTCACCCGCTGCGCTTCACCGAATTGATGGTGCGCAGCGCGTCCGGCAAGGACCGGCCGAGCTCGGCCGAGATCGAGCTGTTCGCCGATGCAGTGCTGGCCGACGCCGGCAAGCCCGACAGCGCCGACCAGGACGATCTGACCTTGAGTGCGTTGGCTGCGGTGCGCCTGGCCCAGCGCCAGGGCGACCGCGCTCTGGCCGAGCGTCTGTTGCCGCGCGTGGTCAAGGCGGTCAATACCAGCGGCAGCCCCGTGTCGCGCAAGTTGCTGCAGGTCGCGCGCGCCGAGCAACTGCGCCTGGCCGGCAAGCCCGAGGAGGCGATCCGCGAATTGCGCGGGCTCGGCGACGGCAGCGAACCCTTCCAGGCCCACGTCGCCTTGCGCGACGCGTTGCTCGCGGCCGGCCGCGAGGACGAGGCCGCGGCCGAAACCCGCTGGATCGCCACCCATCGCGGCCGCGCCTACGGCGATCCGGCCGGCGCCCAGGTGTATCTGGCGATGAACGTCGCCGATGCTTCGGCGGCACAGCGCGAGTTGGCGAAAGCCACCGTCGCGGTCGCCGCGGTCGAGCCCGGCGGCTGACCCGCACAGCGGTGCCGGCCTGCGCAGACGCGCAGGCCGGTCGATTCGAACGGATCCTGCGACCGAGACGATCGCTCGGCGCGACGGCTGGCCCCCTGCCCGCCGCCGCGCCCGGGTTCAGGCCAGGGTGCCGCCGGAGCCGCCGCCGAAGCTGGCCTGGACCTGGCCGACTTCGAGCATGAACACCACCGTATGCGCACCGGCCGCGGTCAGGCTGCCGCGCAGTTCGTCGCGCGCGGCCTGCACTTCTTCCTTGCTGGCCAGCGAGGTGACCCGCAGGCAGCTGGCGCCGGCCAGTGCGGCCTGGGTCTGCTGCGGCGCGAGGCCGAGGCTGTTTTGCAATGCGGCGCCGGGGTCCTTGGCGAATTCAGTGCGGAACTTGTCGTCCGAGCTGAGCAGATCGAGCAGGCGGTCGGCGACCTCGGGTGCCAGCGGCGGGTGCCCGTTCTTGTGGTTGTTGTCGATAGACATCTGTTTCCCCTTGTGAAGACCCGTTGCGGGCCTGTCTGCGGCCGAATTTATCGCTGTTGGGGAGCGGCGAACAGCAGCCGCTCACCCGCGTAGCACGCAAAAACGCCCAACCGCCGGCCATTCGGCGCCCCGCGCGGCGCCGATCCAGGCGTTCAGGCCGCTGATCCGCGTGCTTGTTCAGCTGTCTCGTTCAGTTGCGACGCGCGCGCTGGAACGGCTTGCGGGCGATGGGCATGATACGGAGCCCGCATGACCGGCCGGCGGCGATCCGCTCGCCGCGCCGCGCCCGTCGCCGCCCAGGAACCCTCGATGCGCATCCGCCGATGCTCCGTGCTTTTCTTCGAGCCGCGCGAGCAGGTCGCCTTCGATCTGTCCTCGCTGCTGTCCGGCGGCGCCGGCCTGGCGCGGCAGTTGCGTTGGCTCGCGCTCGCCGCCCATCTCGACGGCGAGGTCGAGGTCGACGCGGAGCAGCGCGAACTGCTCGGCCGGCTGAGCCCGGGCGACTGGGTCGACGCGAGCGCGCTGAGCGCGGCCGACGGCGAGGTGCTGACGCACTTGCTCGACATCGGCCTGGTGCTGTGCGATGCCGCCGACGCCAGTGCGCCGCGCATCGCCTATCGCGAACGCGACGAACGCCTGCGCAGCGGCCATTGGTTTGCGCCGGCGGCGATGCTGCACCGCCTCGCGCGCTGGCAGGGCCTGGATGCCGTCGCCGCGATGGACGCCAACGAGCTGCATACCGCGACCGACTTGCGCCGCAAGCTCGGCGCGCCGCCGCCGCCGGTGCTGGAACGCGGCCCGGCCGAGCGGCGCATCGGCTTGCCGCGCACGGCCGGCAACGACTTCGATGCGCTGCTCGCGCGCCGTTGCACCTGCCGCAACTTCGATGCCGCGCGCCCGCTGTCGCAGGCCGTGTTCGCGCACATGCTGCAGCGGGTGTTCGCCGCGCAGGCCCTGGTCAAGGTGCAGGACGACACCGTCTTCCTGAAGAAACACTCGCCGTCCGGCGGCGGCCTGCACCCCACCGAGGCTTATCTGATCGTGCAGCGCGTCGACGGCGTCGCGCCCGGGCTGTACCACTACCACGCGCTCGATCACGCGCTCGAACCCTTGCCCGCACCGCAGGGGCCGCTGAGCGAATTCGCCTTGCGCGCCCTCGCCGGGCAGCACTGGTTCGCCGACGCGCCGGCGATGGCGGTGTTGACGCCGCGCTACGCGCGCAGCTTCTGGAAATACCGCCAGCACGCCAAGGCCTATCGCGCGCTGGTGCTCGACAGCGGCCATCTGTCGCAGACGCTGTACCTCAGCGCGACCGAACTCGGGCTCGGTGCGTTCGTGACCTCGGCGATCAACGAGGCCGACATCGAGCGGGCTTTCGGCCTCGACCCGCTGGTCGAAGGGCCGCTGGCGATCTGCGGCTTCGGCTGGCGCGGCGAGCGCATGGCCAACACCGAATTCGACCCGGCCGGCGCGGTCTGGGGCGAGGGCGCCTCGCCCGCTCGCTGAGGAGCTGCAACGCAGCGTGCCAGCCGGCGGCGCGACGCTCGCGGTCGAGCGATGTCATCCTGAGGCCTTCGCATCCATCGACAGAGGCGCGACGCCATGTGGCCCGACCGGCGTATCCAGGACTTGTTCGGCATCGAGCTGCCGATCGTGCAGGCGCCGATGGCCGGCCCGACCCTCGCCGAGATGGTGATCGGCGCCGCCCAGGCCGGCGCGCTGGGCTCGTTGCCCTGCGCCCTGCTCGGCGTCGAACAGGCGCATGAGCAGTGCCGGTTGATCCGCGCCGCGAGCGACCGACCGCTCAACCTCAACTTCTTCTGCCATCGTCCACCGCCGCCCGATCCGGCGCGCGAATCGGCCTGGCGCGAGCGCCTGGCCGGGTATTACCGCGAGTTCGGCCTGGACCCGGCGATGCCGGTGCCGGCCTCGAACCGCAGTCCGTTCGACGAGGCCTACTGCGAACTGGTCGAAGCGGTGCGGCCCGAAGTGGTCAGTTTCCACTTCGGGCTGCCCGAGCCGCGCCTGCTCGAGCGCGTCCGCGCCGCCGGCGCGCGCATCGTGTCCTCGGCGACCACGGTCGCCGAAGCGCGTTGGCTGGAAGCGCACGGCTGCGACGCGATCATCGCCCAGGGCGCCGAGGCCGGCGGCCATCGCGGCTTGTTCCTCGGCGCGGACGACGAGGTCTCGACCCAGGTCGGTCTGTTCGCATTGTTGCCGCAGGTGGTCGATGCGGTGCGGGTGCCGGTGATCGCCGCCGGCGGCATCGGCGATGCGCGCGGCATCGTCGCCGCGTTCGCGCTCGGCGCGGCCGCGGTGCAGATCGGCACCGCGTATCTGTTCTGCCCGGAGGCGAAGTTGTCGCCGCTGCACCGCCAGGCCTTGCAGCACGCGCGCGACGACCAGACCGCGCTGACCAACCTGTTCACCGGCCGTCCGGCGCGCGGCATCGTCAACCGCCTGATGCGCGAGCTCGGGCCGATGTCGACGCTGGCGCCAGCGTTCCCGCTCGCCGGCGGCGCGCTCGCGCCCCTGCGCGCGCAGGCCGAGGCGGCCGGTGCCGCCGATTTCATGCCGCTGTGGTCGGGGCAGGCGGCGCGCCTGGGCCGGGCGATGTCGACCTTCGAGCTGACCCGCCGCCTCGCGCAGGAGACTTTGGCGCAGTGGCGGCGCTGAGCGAGCGCGAACGCAGCCGGACACGGTCCGGGCCGCGAAAACTGAGAAGTCGAACCGATCGCCGCGCCTGTCGGCCCGTGCATCGCGACTGCTAAGCTCGAGGAAACCGCCGTACCGCGCAGCGAAGCCCGGCGCGATCAGCAGACTGCGTCGTGCTTCGGCGGCGATGTCGGCGGCCGAGTTCCACGGGTCGCTCCAGCGTCGGCAGCGATAGCCGCGGACGGCCTGTGGCGGTGTTTCCTACCGCAGGCCGATCGCGGGCGCAGGAACACGCGACCGGCCCGCCCGCTACATGCGCATGCGAGCGAAGCCGTTCGCTCCGTGCCGGGATCGGATAAGGATGGTCTGATGCGTTTGTCGTGTTCTGCTTCGCGCCTGAACCGCGAAGCCGAAGTAAGCACCGGATCGAAGCGCCGTCGCGCTTGGACGATGTGGGCCCTGTTGCTGGTGTGCGAAGGCGTGTCGGCGCAGGGCGTGCTGGTCGGTTGCCCGGGCACCACCCCAGTGCGGGCGCTGCCGGAACCGGCGCTGTGCCTGCAGCGGGCCAAGCCCGGCCCGGCGCAGGCCGCCGGGGAGGGCGCGGCCCAGGCCCTGTTCGCGCAAGCCAAGACCCAACTCGAGGCCGGGCACATCGAGGACGCCGAGCGCTCGCTCGATTGCGCCGAGGCGGTGATCGGCGGCGCGGGCGACGCCGGCCTGCGCTACGAACTGGAGCGGCGGCGCGGCATCCTCGACTTCCGTCGCGAGTGGATCCCGCAGGCGTTGGCCCGGTTCGAGTGCGCGGCGAGCCTGTCGAGCGCGCGCGACGACTCCGCCGCGACCGCGCGCGACCTGAGCAACGTCGGCGCCGCGCTGCGCCGTCTCGGCGACTTCCGCGGCGCCTTGCGCAGCCTGACCGCCAGCCTCGATCTCCAGCGCAAGCGCGGCGAAGTGTCGGGCGCGGTCTTGAACAACATCGCCGACGTCTACCGCGAACTGCGCGAGCCCGACACGGCGATGCGCTATTACCGCGAAGCCCTGGCCTCCTACCGGGCCAAGCGCGAGCCGGTCGAGGCCGCGCACGTGCTGGAGACGATGGCCGAGCTGGCCCTCGACGGCGGCGATGCGTCGCAGGCCACGGCTTGGCTGCAGGAAGCGCTGGCCGTGTACCGCGCCGGCGGCAACCGCGTGTACGAACTGCGCGTGCACGACGGCCTGACCCGGGTCGCGCTGGCGCAGGGCGACCTGGCCCAGGCGCAGCGCTGGAGCGCCGCCGCCCTGGCCTTGTCCGACGCCTGGAAACTGCCGCTGCCGCCGGCGCTGCAGTTGCAGATCGCCCGCACCGCGCAGCTGTCGGGCGCGACCGCCGCCGCGACCGCGCGTTTGCGCGACGCCTTGGCCTCTACGCCCGAAGGCGACCCGATGCGGGTGCCGCTGCTGCAGGAACTGGCCACCGCGCAGGAACGCGCCGGCGATGCGACCGCCGCCAACGCGACCTTGCGTGAGGCCCATGGCAAGGCGATCGCGCTCGCGCGCGCCCAGCACGACCGCCAGTTGGACTGGCTGCGGGTGCGTTTCGAATCGGCCGAACAGCAACGCACCATCGCCGCGCTGGAAAACGAGAACCGCCTGCGCGGCGCGCAGCTGCGCCAACGCACCCTGCTGCTGGGCCTCGCCGCGGCGCTGGCGGTGGCCGTGTTGCTCGGCTTTTTGCTGCTGCAGCAGCGCCGGCACCAGCGCGCGCGTCTGCGCGAGCAGGCGCAGCGAGTCCGCCATGAAGAGGAGCTCGCGCGTTATCGCCGCGAAGCCGACGCCCTGGCCGAAGACCGCAGCCTGTTGCAGGGCCTGCTCGACAGCCGCGACGAACCGCTGTGCCTGCTCGACGCCGAAGGCCAGGTGCTGGCGATCAACCGCGCCGGCCGGCGCTGGCTCGGGGCGGGCGAGGACGAGACCATGGTCGGGCAGCCGCTGTCGGCCTTCGTCGGCGAAGCCGGCCGCGCCATCCTGGCCTCGGCATTGGAACGGATGGAGGACAGCGCCGCGCAAGGCCTGCGGATCGCCGCGCGCGAAGGCGCGCCCCTGGTCGCGACCCTCGAGCCCTGGTCGGGCGGCGACGGCCTGGTGCTGCTCGCGCCGCAGGGCCGCGACACCGCCGCGCCGCCGTCGCCGGTCGAAGCCGCGACCGAAGCCGCGGCCGGGCCGGTCGACGACACCGCCGAGTCTTCGGTGCGCGACGGTTTCCGCCGCAGCCTGGTCGAGCTGATGCTGGCCACGATCGAAGCCTGGGAGCGCACCACCGGCACCAGCCGGCTGGAGTTCGCCGAGAAAAGCCGGATCTGGCGGGTCAACATCGACGACGGCCGGCTGCGCGCGCGGGCGCTTGAACGCTACCTCACCGTCGCCAAGCTGCCGCGCAACCCGCGCTGGCGCGACGTGTTGCGATCGGCTTATTTCGTGCTCGGGCGCTGCGACGGACTGGCGCCGGAAACCCGCGCCTCGCTGCAGCACAGCGTGGATGCGGTGCTGGCCTATACCCGGCGCGACGCTCTGGTCTGACCGGCGCGACGTTCCTTGTCGCGTCGATCAGTGGAACGCGTACGACAGCTGCCCGGCCGGCAGCCTTTGCGGATACTCAGGGCTTGGACGGGCAGACCGCGCAGGCGCCGCTGAGGCCCTGCTCGAGCCGATAGCGCTCGTGGTGGCTGGCGTCCAGGAACTCCTCGGGGCCGAGCACGAACGGCACCGCATTCTCGAGCGGCGCCACGATCTTGCAGTAAGCGACGATGGTCGCGGTGGCCGTAGCCCAGGCGTCCTCTTTCTCGACGATGCCGCACTTGTCCATCAGTTCGTGCAACTGCGGGCCGTCGAATTCGAACCGGGCGACGATCTTCGGCGCCTCCTTGTCCTTGATGCACCAGTCCGCCGGCACGACCTCGTGAGCGCGGCCGGCGAGCGGAAGCGCGAGCAGGACACCGAACGCGAGGGAGACGGCTGCGCGGGACAGGGACATGGGCGATCCGTGGTGGCGGGGGGCGTCCCAGAGTAGGGGCAGCGACGCGACGCACGCCAGTTCGGTCGCGGGTATAAAACGGGAATCAATTCGGCTAAGGCCTTGTTTTCGTTGCCGCCGTCTCGCTTTCGCGCGGGAGCTCGACTGCGCCGCGGCCCGCCGGCGGACCGGCCGTCGCCGCCGGCTTGAGCCCCCCATGGACGCGTGGCAGGATCGCGCGGGGTGCGCGGCGGCCGGGCCTGTGCGGCGCGGCCAGGCGCGAACGCAGCCGGGCGCCGCGCTCGTCCCGACCCGGATCGCGGCTGGAGCCGCGGCGTTCGGTTTTGGCATGGCGAGATGGCCGAATACCGCGGCGATGTTACGACCGCATCGCGCGGGACGGCCGCGCGAGGCCGCCGCAACCAGGCCGGGGCCGGATCGATCAGGAATCGAGAAGCGCCCGATCCGCACCGCACCTAGCATGACGGCTCCTATCCCAACCCACAGGACGACGGCCATGGACATCAGCATTCACGCGTGCTTCCTCCCGCACAACGACGCCGACGCGGCGATGAGTTTCTACCGCGACACCCTCGGCTTCGAAGTGCGCAAGGACGTCGCCTACGGCGGCATGCGCTGGATCACCGTCGGCCCGGTCGGCCAGCCCGCCACTTCGATCGTGCTGCACCCGCCGGCCGCCACTCCGGGCATCACCGACGAGGAGCGTCGCACCGTCGCCGAGATGATGGCCAAGGGCACCTACGCCATCATCACCCTGGCGACTGCCGACCTCGACGGCGCCTTCGCCCGGCTCGAAGCCGCTGGCGCCGACATCGTCCAGGAGCCGATCGACCAGCCCTACGGCGTGCGCGACTGCGCCGTGCGCGACCCGTCCGGCAACCTGATCCGCATCAACCAACTGGGCTGAGCCGACGGGCGAGCGCAGCCATGATCCTCGGCGACTTCGGCCGCGCGGCCTCGGACTTCGGTTCGGCCGTGGTGCGCTCATCGCCCGGGTTCGGCCCGCGCTCGCATGGCCCGGACGCCGCGACCACGCATCGATTCCAGCCGATCGAGGCTGTCCTCGATCGCTGCGCACGTTTCCACCCGCGACCGAATCCGCCCGCCGGCACTCCGCCGGGCCGGGTGGCCGGTCTTCGAAGGAGGTTCTCGTGAACTGGAACAAATGGATTCGGCAGATCCACCGTTGGCTGTCGATGATCTTTACGGTGACCGTGATCGCGACTTTCATCGCCTTGGCACAGGAGCAGCCCATCGTCTGGGTATCCTACGTGCCGCTGGTGCCGCTCGCGTTGTTGCTGCTGTCCGGGCTGTATTTGTTCGCGTTGCCGTATGCGGGCAAGTGGTTCGGCAAACGCGGTGCGGCGGGCGATAAACCGCTGTCGTAAATCGCGCACCGGATCGCTCGGGCGGCCGCCGGCTTGCGGCGGCCGCATCGCCGTCGCAGCCCCGCCCCACCGATGGAGACACGATGAGCAAGGCCACGAGGAAGCACCCGCCGTCGTCGCCGCCGCACGCGGCCGACCGCCACGACCTGATCCGCGTGCAGGGCGCGCGGGTGAACAACCTCAAGGACCTCAGCGTCGAATTGCCGAAGCGCAGGCTGACCGTGTTCACCGGCGTGTCCGGGTCCGGCAAGAGCTCGCTGGTGTTCGGCACCATCGCCGCCGAATCGCAGCGCCTGATCAACGAGACCTACAGCGCCTTCGTGCAGGGCTTCATGCCGACGATGGCGCGGCCCGAGGTCGACGTGCTCGACGGCCTGACCACCGCGATCATCGTCGACCAGGAGCGCATGGGCGCCAACGCCCGCTCCACCGTCGGCACCGCCACCGACGCCAACGCGATGCTGCGCATCCTGTTCAGCCGCCTCGGCAAACCGCACATCGGTTCGCCCAACGCCTTCTCCTTCAATGTCGCCTCGGTGCAGGCGGTCGGCGCGATCACGGTCAAGGGCGAGACCAAGCGCCAGACCTTCAATCGTACCGGCGGCATGTGCCCGCGTTGCGAAGGCATGGGCCGGATCTCCGACATCGATCTGACCCAGCTGTACGACGACAGCAAGTCGATCAACGAAGGCGCGATCACCATCCCCGGCTACAGCATGGACGGCTGGTACGGCCGCATCTTCAACGGTTGCGGCTTCTTCGACCCCGACAAGCCGATCCGCAAGTTCAGCAAGAAAGAGCTGCACGACCTGCTGCACAAGGAACCGACCAAGATCAAGGTCGACGGCATCAACCTGACCTACACCGGCTTGATCCCGCAGATCCAGAAGTCGTTCCTGTCCAAGGACGTCGACGCCCTGCAGCCGCACATCCGCGCCTTCGTCGAGCGGGCCACGACCTTCAGCGCCTGTCCCGACTGCGGCGGCACCCGTCTCAGCGCCGAGGCGCGCTCGTCGAAGATCGGCCAGATCAACATCGCCGACGCCTGCGCGATGCAGATCAGCGATCTCGCCGAGTGGGTGCGCGGCCTCGAGGAACCGTCGGTCGCGCCGCTGCTCGCCAAGCTGCTGCATACCCTGGACTCGTTCGTCGAGATCGGCCTGGGCTATCTGTCGCTGGACCGGCCCTCGGGCACCCTGTCCGGCGGCGAAGCGCAACGCACGAAAATGATTCGCCACCTCGGTTCGTCGCTGACCGACGTCACCTACGTCTTCGACGAGCCCACCATCGGCCTGCACCCGCACGACATCCAGCGCATGAACGAGTTGTTGCTGCAGCTGCGCGACAAGGGCAATACGGTGCTGGTGGTCGAACACAAGCCGGAGGCGATCGCGATCGCCGACCACGTCGTCGACCTCGGCCCCGGCGCCGGTTCGGCCGGCGGCCGGGTCTGTTACGAGGGCAGCGTCGAAGGCCTGCGCGCCAGCGACACCCTGACCGGCCGTCATCTCGACGACCGCGCCTCGCTCAAGCCGAGCGTGCGCAAGGCCAAGGGGCAGCTGAAGATCCGCGGCGCCAGCAAACACAACCTGCGCAAGGTCGACGTGGATATTCCGCTCGGCGTGCTGTGCGTGATCACCGGCGTGGCCGGCTCGGGCAAGAGCTCGCTGGTGCACGGCTCGCTGCCGGCCGACGAGGCCGTGGTGTCGGTCGACCAGGGCGCGATCCGCGGCTCGCGCCGCAGCAACCCGGCGACCTACACCGACCTGCTCGAACCGATCCGCAAGGCCTTCGCCAAGGCCAACGGCGTCAAGCCGGCCTTGTTCAGCGCCAATTCCGAAGGCGCCTGCCCGACCTGCAACGGCGCCGGCGTGATCTACACCGACCTGGCGACGATGGCCGGCGTCGCGACCACCTGCGAGGACTGCGAAGGCAAGCGCTTCGAAGCCTCGGTGCTGAAATACAAATTCGGCGGCCGCGACATCAGCGAAGTGCTGGCGATGCCGGTCAGCGAAGCCGAAGCCTTCTTCGGCGGCGGCAAGGCGCATACGCCCGCCGCGCACGCCATCCTGCAGCGGCTGGTCGATGTCGGCCTGGGCTACCTCAGCCTAGGCCAGCCGCTGACCACCTTGTCGGGCGGCGAGCGCCAGCGCCTCAAGCTCGCCACCCACATGGCCGAGAAGGGCGGTATCTACATACTCGACGAACCGACCACCGGCCTGCACCTCGCCGACGTCGAACAACTGCTGGGCCTGCTCGACCGCCTGGTCGACTCCGGCAAGTCCGTCATCGTCATCGAGCACCACCAGGCGGTGATGGCGCATGCCGACTGGATCATCGACCTGGGCCCCGGCGCCGGCCACGACGGCGGACGCATCGTCTTCGAAGGCACCCCGGCCGAACTGGTCAAGGCCAAGTCGACCTTGACCGGCCAGCATCTGGCGGATTACGTCGGCGCATCGGCCAAGTCGAAGAAGAAAGCTTGAGCCGGGATCTCTGGCCCGAGCTAGCGTGCGTGGTGGAGCTCGAGGCGTAAGCAAGCTTCGGGCCTTCCAAGATCTGAGAGCCATCGGTCGCGAGCTTCGCCGCGGTCAACAGGCTGCCGGACGTCCGGAGTGTCGTCTCGGCAGAGTTGGTGACTAGAAATCTCTCTGCCGAATCGGCTGCCCCTGTCGGGTGGCTGGGACCTCTTGAATGAAGAACTAAATGTATGGGCGCGGTCGACGTCGCTTGCGGCGTCGGTCGAATGATGGGCGAGAGTTGATTGAATGTGACCGGATGTCCATTGGTGTGGTGCTAGTGTATTTCTTCATTTCTGAGTCGAGCAAAGAAACCACTGGATTTTTTTGCGATTCCCGCGACGGATTTTCCGGCTTACTCGATTTCCTTTTCGCGTGCGCGGCCTGTCTTGACGTTAGCGTACGGCGGGCAGTATTCGATGTGTGCTCCGATATTGTCGGAGGCCGATGGCACGGGTTCGCTGAATTGTTTCAGCAGGATGGAAACGGACGCCATGTAGGCGGGTGCCTGCAGGCAATTGTTCGTCACTGGCGACGACAGGCATTAGAGCGGTAACCGTCGCTGTGTCTTCCGAGAAGTTGCCAGGGCGATAGGAGCGAAGAATGAGGATGGTCCGGTCTACAAGCGGTTCAGATCGCGCCTGCGCCATCGGCAGGGCGAGGAGCATGGCCCATGCAATGTTCGCCGGACTCAGCTTTTTTGCGTCGTCTGCGCGGGGTGCGGAGAAGAAGAAGGCCGATTCGCAGGCGGATGCACCTGGACAACAGCGCACGGAGAACGATTCGGCGGTGAAAGCGGCGGAGGCTGCGCCCGGTGAGGCAGTCGCCGGGAAAGTCCCGGCTAAGCAAGACGAACTCAGGAGCCTGGCTCCGACTTCGGCAGTGGCTGCCGCTGAGCGCGACGCCAACACAAGGCGTTGGATTTGCTGGCGGACGACATCAGGGCGGGGCGGGCCGGGTCGGACGAAGTTCGCGACCTTGAGCGCCTGTTTTCGCAAGAGCAACGCGACGAAGCATGGGCTTCGTCGTCCGAATACACCATATCCAATGTGGTCGCCAATCCGAGTAAAAAATATGGCCCGGGTCTGGAAATTGCCAAGGTCGAATGTCGACAGACCCTGTGCGAAGTGCAGGCGGTCAACCGCAGCGGCGTCGACGGATCGCAGCTCGATTGGAACAGGGCCTATCTGCAGCTCAAGCAGAGCCTAAAGTCCTCGAACAGTCAGACCTTGATGCGGCCGCTGCCGCACGGCCGAGTGGTGTATCACACCTACATCATCCGATAGCGATCGCTCAGCGAGGTTTTCCGATCGATGCGATCGCCCGACACGGCCAAGGCGCGATGAGCCGATTGCTGGGAGGAGCCATCGCGGCGTGCCCCATGTGCGTGCGTGCCCGATGCCGGCGGGGCGCTGGCAGCACTGAGGCATAAAGTGATGCCGCGGGCGACTCGGGAAAATAGTGCGACTCGCGGTTAGGCCAAATTCGCCTGAGACTATGTCGTTAGACGCTTCGTAGGGGGCGTGGTCGCCGTGGTGCTGCCCAGAGCCGAACGGCTGCTGCGAGTCCGCCACAATCCTTTTTGCACGCCGTGGCTAAACACCAACCTCCCGCTCCCCTCGCCGATACCCGATCGCCTCGGTCAAATGCGCCGTGGCGATGTGCGGGCTCTCGGCGAGGTCGGCGATGGTGCGGGCGACCCGCAGGATGCGGTGCATCGACCGCGCCGACAGTTGCAAGGCGTCGACGGCGCGTTCGAGAAGGGCATGGTCGGAGGCGCCGATGGCGCAGGTCGCGGTGGTCTCGGCCTGGCTGAGTTGCGCGTTGCTTTTGCCGCAGCGCGCCGCCTGGCGTTGGCGCGCGGCGACGACGCGCTCGCGGATGGCGGCGCTGCTTTCGCCGCAGGGCTGGTCGGGGCGCAGCGCCGAGGACGGCAGGCGGGGCACTTCGATGTGCAGATCGATGCGGTCGAGCAAGGGCCCGGAGATGCGCGCGCGGTAACGGCGGATCGCTTCGCCGGCGCAACGGCAGCGCCCGCTGCTGTCGCCGGCCCAGCCGCAGGGGCAGGGGTTCATCGCCGCCACCAGTTGGAAGCGCGCCGGGAACTCGGCGCTGCGCGCCGCGCGCGAGACCGTGACCACGCCGGACTCCAGCGGCTCTCGCAGTACTTCCAGGGCGCGCCGCTCCCACTCGGGCAGTTCGTCGAGAAACAGCACCCCCTGATGGGCGAGCGAAATCTCGCCGGGACGCGGATCGGCGCCGCCGCCGACCAGGGCCACCGCGCTGGCGGTGTGGTGCGGCGAGCGAAACGGGCGTTCGCGCCAGCGTGCCGGGTTGAGGCCGTGGCCATGCGCGCCGCCGGCGACCGAGGCGATCGCGGCGGTCTCCAGCGCTTCCTCCTCGCTGGCCTCGGGCAGCAGGCCGGGCAGGCGCGAGGCGAGCAGGGTCTTGCCGCAGCCGGGCGGGCCGATCAGCAACAGGTGGTGGCCGCCCGCGGCGGCGATTTCGAGCGCGCGCCGCGCCTGCGCCTGACCGCGCACATCGCGCATGTCCAGGCCGGGCGGTCGCAACAACGGCGCGGCCTGGGCCTGCGGCAGTTCGGCCTGGCCGCACAGCATGGCGCAGACTTCGAGCAGGGTGCGGCCGGTGCGCGCTTCGACGCGGCTGGCGAGCGCGGCCTCGGCGCCGTTGCCGGCCGGCACGATCAGGCGGCGCCCGAGCGCGGCGACCGCGAGCGCGGCCGGCAGCACGCCGTCGATCGCGCGCAACTCGCCGGTCAGGCCGAGTTCGCCGAGGAATTCGTATTCGTTGAGCGCTTCGAGCGGGATCTGCCCGCTCGCGGCGAGGATGCCCAAGGCGATGGCGAGGTCGTAGCGGCCGCCGTCCTTGGGCAGGTCGGCCGGGGCCAGGTTGACGGTGATGCGGCGCTGCGGAAATTCGAACTGCGCGCACTGGATCGCGGCGCGGACCCGGTCCTTGGCTTCGCGCACCGCCGCTTCGGGCAGGCCGACGATCGACATGCTCGGCAGGCCGCCGCCGAGATGGACCTCGACTCGGACCGCGGGCGCACGGACGCCCGATCGCGCACGGCTGTGCACGAGTGCCAGGTTCATGGCGGGGCTCAGTGCTGGGGGGTGGAGGCGTTGTCGAGTTGCGCTTCGAGCTCGGCGACGGTGCGCTGGAGTTCGTCGAGCTTTTCGCGGGTGCGCAGCAACACCGCGCGCTGGACTTCGAACTCCTCGCGGGTGACCAGCTCGAGCTTGGACAGGCCGGTCTGCAGTACGGACTTGAAGTTCTGCTGTATTTCCTCGCGGCTTTCGCGCAAGCCCGGGGGAAGCAGGGAGCTGAGGCGGCGGGCGAGGTCGTCGATGTAGTTCAGGTCGATCATGTGGGGAAAGCTCCTCCGGCAATGGGGTCAGCTTGACCGCCGGACCGGGACCGCGCCGTCGGCCGGGGCCGTGGCGGGTTGTCGGAAAAGTCCGAAGTGGATGACGCGGTCACTACATCACGGCGCCGGCGAGGCCCGCAAGCGCTTTGTCCTCATCGTCCAACGCAGCGCGCGGAGACGGTGTGAACGCCGTCCGACGGGCGGCGTGACCCGCGTCGGACCTAGGTCGCGACGCCGTGGCACGTTATCCTTCGCCCGATTGCGAGGAGATCGACGATGAAGATGGTCATGGCGGTGATCAAGCCGTTCAAGCTCGACGACGTGCGCGAGGCGCTGGCCGAGGCCGGCGTGGCCGGGATCACCGCGACCGAGGTCAAGGGCTTCGGGCGCCAGAAGGGGCATACCGAGCTGTACCGCGGTGCCGAGTACGTGGTCGATTTCCTGCCCAAGATCAAGCTCGAAGTCGCGGTGACCGACGATCAGGTCGACACCGTGGTCGAGGCGATCATGAAGGCGGCCGGCACCGGCAAGATCGGCGACGGCAAGATCTTCGTCTGGGATCTCGAACGCGCGGTACGCATCCGCACCGGCGAAATGGACGGCGACGCGCTGTAAGCGCAGCCCGGCTGGGGCTGCCGGCGCGGCTGCGATGAGTCGCTGCGGCCATCGCCCGGCCGCGAGCGAGCCGACGATCGTTCAGGCTGAACGCCAGCTAGCGGCGTCGAACCGGCTTGCGCGCGTGCAATGCAGGGCCCGCGCCCCCGCCCTGATCGAGAAAAGCCTGCAGCGCCGGCGCGCGCGGGCGATTGACCAGTTCCAGGCGATACAGCGGGCGGGTCATCGACGCGTCTTCGTCGAGTTTGATCGTGCGCACCCGCCGCATGGTGATCAGGTCGGCGACCACGGTTTCCGGCAACAGGGCGATGCCGGCATCGGCGGCGACCGCGTGCGCGATCGCTTCGTTGCTGCCGATCTCGATCACCCGTGCCGGGGCGATGCCGCGCGCGGCGAACAGCGATTGCGCGACCTGGCGCGTGCCCGAGCCCTGTTCGCGCACCAGCCAGGTCTGGCGCGCGAGTTCGGCCAGGGACGGACGGCGCCTCGCGCCCAGGGGGCTGTCGGCGGCGGCGATCAGGCGTAAAGACTCGCTGCGCCATAGCGTGGACTGGATGCGCGCATCCCCGACCGCGCCTTCGACGAAACCGACGTCCACCCGGCAATCGACCACCGCGCGGCTGATTTGCTCGGTGTTGCCGACCACCAGTTCGACGGTCAGCCCGGCATGGCGGCGCACGAACGGGCCGAGGCTCTGCGGCAGCCAGTATGCCGCCACCGTGGTGCTGGCGCCGATGCGCAGGCTGCCCTGACGCAGCTCGACCCGGTCGCGCACGTCCTCGCTGGCGATGCGTTCCAGGGCGAAGATCGCCCGCGCATGTTCGGACACCGCGCGACCGTGATCGGTCAGCTGCACGCCGCGCACCGCCTTGGCGTCGGCGCCGCCGCGTTCGATCAGCGGCAGGTCGAGCTGGTGTTCGAGTTCGCGCACCGCTTTCGACACCGCCGACTGGCTGACGAACAAGGCCTCGGCCGCGCGCGAAAAGCTCTGCTGCTCGACCACGGTCAGGAACACGCGCAACAGGTGCAGGTTCATGGCATGAGCTCAGTTCATGGATACTTGAATTATATGTATTGGACTCCCCGGGCGCGCGGGCCTACCTTGGCGCCGCTTTCGACCTGCCGCTGCCTGGAGTTCCCCGCCGTGTCCGTGCTGAACCCGTCTTCGCCCGCCGCCTCCCCGCAACCGGGCCTGGTCCGCCCGCCGGGATTGTGGCCGGGGCTGGCGCTGGTGGCGGCGATCGCCGCAACGGCGATGGCGCTGGCCTCGCTGCCGGCCCTGCAGGCCTGGGGGCTGAGCGCGCTGACCTTGGCGATCGTGCTCGGCATCGCCGTCGGCAACAGCGTCTTCCCCACGCTCGCTTCCGCCGCCGGCAGCGGCGTGGACTTCAGCAAGGGCAGCCTGTTGCGGCTCGGCATCGTCCTGTACGGCTTCCGGGTGACCTTCCAGGAGATCGCCGGGGTCGGCGTGGCCGGCCTGGCGATCGATGTGGTCGTGGTCGCCGGCGTGTTCGGCCTGGCGACCTGGCTGGGCACGCGTTGGCTCAAGCTCGACCGCGAGACCTCGATGCTGATCGGCGCCGGCAGCGCGATCTGCGGCGCCGCCGCGGTGATGGCGGCCGAGCCGGTGGTGCGCGCACAGGCGCACAAGGTGTCGGTCGCGGTCGCCACCGTGGTGGTGTTCGGCACTCTCGGCATGTTCGTCTACCCGATGCTTTACCCCTGCCTGGGGCTCAGCGAACACGCCTACGGCGTCTATGCCGGCTCGACCATCCACGAAGTCGCCCAGGTGGTCGTCGCCGGCCGCGCGGTCGGCGAATCGGCGGCCTCGGCGGCGGTGATCGAGAAAATGCTGCGGGTGATGCTGCTGGCGCCGTTCCTGTTGCTGCTGTCCTCGCGCATCCGCGCCGCGCCGGGCGCGGCGAAGTCGAAGATCGTGGTGCCCTGGTTCGCGCTGTGGTTCGTCGCGGTCAGCGGTTTCAACTCGCTGCACCTGTTGCCGGAGCCGTGGAAGGCCGCGATCGTGCAGGTCGACACCGTGCTGCTGGCGATGGCGATGGCCGCGTTGGGCTTGCGTACGCACGTAGGCGCGATCCGCCAAGCCGGCCCGAAACCGATGCTGCTCGCCGCGGTGCTGTTCGCCGTGCTGACCGTCGGCGGCTACGGTTTGAATGTCGGCATGGCGAAGTTGTTCGGCGTGGCGGCCTGACGGCCGGATCGGCCCGCCTGCGGTACGCCGAAAGCATTCTCAGCGCAGAAGCGGAGGCCTGCCGCCAGCTGATATGGTTCGGTTTCCAACAGGGGGAAGCGTTGCATGAAGGCACACATAATGACGGCGATGGCCGTGGTTCTTTTCGGCTGTGGCATCGGCGCGAGCCAGGCGGCGAAGAAGTCGCAGCCCACGGCCGCGACGTACCGCCAGAAGGCGCCGGAAGCGGCGGCCAAGGCGCTGCTGGAGTTCGCGTTGGTGCAGGCCGGCAAGAACGGTAGCTGGGAGCGGATCGGCGCGGGCCGGGTGTATTACCTCGGCGGTCTGAAGCCGCAGGGGCAGTCGGTGTTCGATGCGATTCTCTCGGGCAAGCACGAGGACAGCGATGTGTATCGCATCGCGCGCGTGTATGCGGAAGCCGGCGAGTGGGCGAAGGCGAAGCCGCTGTTCGACCGCTTCATCGCCAGCAACCACGACGACGCCAAGGCGCATGCCGAGGTCGGGGCGCACTATCTATTGCAGGGCGACCGCGCGACCGCGGAGCGGATGTTCGATCGGGCGTTCGAACTGGAGGACGACAACCCCTGGATCACCGAGTACGTCGCCGGCGCCTATCTCGGGGTGAGGCCGCAGGAGTAAAGCGTCGCCGATCCGCGAAGGGCGGTTGGCCGCCGAGCGCGACACGAAGCGGATTGCATGCATAAAAAAGCCCCGCGCGAGCGGGGCTTTTCTTTTCTCGACCGACGCCAGGCGCGGGTCGACGCGCCGCGCGGGCCTTACTCGCCCAGGGCCTCGGCCACGAAGGCCGGGGTCGACAGCGCGCCGCGGTGGATGCCGGCATTGTAGTACTTGCTGGCGAAGGTCTTGGCCTGGGCGTCGGCTTCGCGGAATTCGAAATCCCCGCCCTTGCGCGCCAGGGTGCAGCTCCACCAGCCGGTCGGGTAGCACGGCTGCGGGAAGGGCAGGGTCTTGAAGGTCTTGAAGCCCGCCTTGCCCATTTCGGTGCGCATTTCCTTGATCAGCTCGATCAGCATCAGCGGCGATTCGGATTGCTGGACCAGGATGCCGTCCTCGCGCAGGGCGCGGAAGCAGCTGTCGTAGAAGGCCTTGTTGAACAAGCCTTCGGCCGGGCCGACCGGGTCGGTGGAGTCGACGATGATCAGGTCGACGCTGTCGGGCGCGCGGTTGGCCATGTAGGCGATGCCGTCGTCGAACAGCAGTTGCGCGCGCGGGTCGTCGTTGCGGTCGCACAGTTCCGGGAACCACTTTTCGGCCATGCGGGTGACCTGCTCGTCGATGTCGCACTGCACGGCCTCGGTCACGCCGTCGTGCTTGAGCACTTCGCGCAGGGTGCCGCAGTCGCCGCCGCCGATGATGACCACGTTCTTCGGCGCGCGATGGGTGAACAGCGCCGGGTGCGACATCATCTCGTGGTACAGGAAGTTGTCGCGCGTGGTCAGCATCACCGCGCCGTCGATCAACATCAGGTTGCCCCAGTCGGTCGTCTCGAAGATCTCGATCTTCTGGAACGGCGACTGGACCTCATCGAGCTTGCGGGTGACGCGGTAGCCGATGGACGAGCCGGTCGGCTCGAAGTTTTCGTAATGCCACGTCGGTTCGGTAGTCATGCCGTTGCTTCCTGGTAAAGGCCGTGCGGATTGGGCGTGCTGCGTGGGGCGGCGTCGGGCGCCGCTGCCGCGGGATCGCTGGATCGGGCCGGCGCGGGCGCGCCTGGCCGGCAGCGGGTTTCGGGGCCTGGCTTTTCGGGGCCGGGGGCGCGGATTGTAGCGGACCCATATGAAACGGACTGTATGAACGCAGGTCGCGATCGCCCGGGGTTTGCCGATCCGGCCCGGCGCCGGCGCCGGCCCCCGGTCCCCAGCGGGGATGCGGCCTGTAGAATGCGTGTTCCCCACACTGTCCGGTAACACGCCGATGTCCGACTGGTCGCTCGATCAGGCCCGCAAGACCTACTCGATCCCCCACTGGTCCGAAGGATATTTCGACATCGATGCGGCCGGCCGGATCGCGGTGAGCCCGCGCGGCGAGCGCGGCCCGACCGTGGCGCTGCCCGAGGTGGTCGATGCCGCCCGGGCGGCCGGCGCCAAGCTGCCCATGCTGGTGCGCTTCCCGGACATCCTCGGCGACCGCCTCGGCAAGCTGCAGAGCGCGTTCGCCCAGGCGATGCGCGACTGGGACTACGCCGGCGGCTACACCGCGGTGTATCCGATCAAGGTCAACCAGCACCAGGGCGTGGCCGGCACGCTGGCCTCGCACGCCGGCGAAGGTTTCGGCCTGGAAGCGGGCAGCAAGCCCGAGCTGATGGCGGTGCTGGCGCTGAGCCGGCCCGGCGGCCTGATCGTCTGCAACGGCTACAAGGATCGCGAGTACATCCGCCTGGCCCTGATCGGCCGCAAGCTCGGCATGGAGACCTACATCGTCGTCGAGAAGCCCTCCGAGCTGCAGGTGGTGTTCGAGGAAGCCAAGGCGCTCGGGGTGAAGCCGGGCCTCGGCGTGCGCATGCGGCTGGCCTCGCTCGGCGCCGGCAAATGGCAGAACAGCGGCGGCGACAAGGCCAAGTTCGGCCTCAGTCCTCGCCAGGTGCTGGACCTGTGGAAGCAGTTGCGCGACAACGGCCTGCAGGATTGCCTGGGCCTGCTGCATTTCCACATGGGCTCGCAGATCTCCAACGTGCGCGATATCGCCAACGGCATGCGCGAGGCGACCCGCTATTTCGTCGAACTGTCCAAGCTCGGCGCCAACGTGCGCTACATGGACGTCGGCGGCGGCCTCGGCATCGACTACGAAGGCACCCGTTCGCGCAGCTATTGCTCGATCAACTATGGCGTCAACCAGTACGCCTCGAACATCATCCAGCCGCTCGCCGAGGCCTGCCAGGAATACGGCCTGACCCCGCCGCGCCTGGTCACCGAATGCGGCCGCGCGATGACCGCGCACCACGCGGTGCTGGTCGCCAACGTCTCGGAGATCGAGGAGGCGCCGGAAGGCCGCGTGCCGCCGGCCCACGACGACGAGCCGGCGGTGATCCGTCACTTGCGCGAGATCCATGGCGAGCTCGACCAGCGCCCGGCGGTGGAGCTGTTCCACGAGGCTCAGCACCACCACGGCGAGGGCCTGTCGCTGTATGCGCTCGGCCAGATCGACCTGACTCATCGCGCGCGCATCGACGATCTGTTCTATGCGATCGCGCATGCGGTGCGCGCGCGCCTGGACGGCAGCGAGAAGAGCCATCGCGACTTGCTCGACGAATTGAACGAACGCCTGGTCGACAAGTATTTCGTCAATTTCAGCGTGTTCGAGTCGATGCCGGACGTGTGGGCGATCGACCAGGTGTTCCCGATCGCGCCGATCGAGCGCCTGAACGAAGTGCCGGACCGGCGCGGCGTGATCGCCGATTTGACCTGCGACTCGGACGGCAAGATCGACACCTACGTCGAGAACGAAGGGCTGGACACCTCCCTGCCGCTGCACGCCCTGAGGCCGGGCGAAAGCTATCGCCTCGGCTTTTTCCTGGTCGGCGCCTACCAGGAAATCCTCGGCGACATCCATAACCTGTTCGGCGACACCGACGCGGTCGAAGTGCGCGTGGACGGCGACGGCTACCGCCTCGCCCAGCAGCGCCGCGGCGACACCACCGACGTCATGCTCGACTACGTCGGCTACAAGCTGGCCGACTTGCGCGAGGCGTATCGCAGCAAGGTCGCCGCGGCCAATCTGCCGGCCGAGGAGGCGCGCCGTCTCGACGCGGCGCTGGAAACCGGCCTGACCGGCTACACCTATCTCGACGACGCACCGCTGGCCTGAACGATGACGACGAATCGCTATCTGGTCATGGCCATGCGTCTGCCGCAATTCGATACGGCGCAGATCGGGCCGCACCGGGATTTCCTCGACGAATTGCGCGGGCAAGGCCGGCTGGAACTGGCCGGCGGCTTCGGCGACAAGAGCGGCGGCGCTTACGTGCTGCGCGCATCGGACCTCGACGAGGCCCGGGTGATGGCGTTCCGCGACCCGCTGCACCTGAGCGGCTCATCGCGGATCGAGGTCTACGAATGGCAGGTCTGAGCCCGGCCTGAGCGCGCGGGTCGGGCGGCGCAGGCCGGGTTCACTGCGCGCGGCTTGGCGCGTTCAGGCAGCAGGGGACCTCGGAGACCCAGACTGGGACGCATCGACGTCGCCCGGCCACGCCGGTCGCACGACGGGCGGGCGGGATCGCGGTATTGTCCCCAGCCGATCGGGCGGTACGCCGACGGCGGCACCATGGTTTTTTTGCAATATCAGCGCCCGAACGGGCAGAAGGTCGAAATGAAAGCAGGGGTGATTGGTCTGGGAGCCATGGGCGCGCCGATGGCGCGTTACGTGCATAGCAAGGGCGTGCTGACCGCGGTCGGCAACCGGACGCAGGCCAAGGCCGATGCGCTGGCCTCGGAGCTGGACGTACGCGCCGCCCGCTCGGCGGCCAATTTCGCCGATTGCGATCTGGTCGTGCTGTGCGTATCGCTCGACGCCGACGTGCTGGAGAACGTCGCGGCCCTGGCCGAAGTGCTCAAGCCCGGCGCGATCGTGGTCGACCATTCCACGGTGTCGGTCGAAACCGCGCGCCGCGCCGCCGCCTTGTTGGCGGTGCACGACATCGGCTTCCTCGATGCACCGGTGTCCGGCGGCGTCGAGGGCGCGCGCAACGGCAAGCTGTCGATCATGGTCGGCGGCGACGAAGCCCAGCTCGAACGCGTGCGCGACGTGATCGACGCTTATGCCGCGCGCATCACCCACATGGGCGCGACCGGCGCCGGCCAGGCGACCAAGGCCATCAACCAGATCCTGGTCGCCGGCATCAATGAGGCAGTCTGCGAAGGCCTGGCGCTCGGCGAGAAGCTCGGCCTGGATCCGGAACGTCTGCTGCCGACCCTGATGGCCGGTGCGGCCAGCAACTGGTTCCTCGACAAGCGCGGCGCGACCATGCTGCGCGACGAGTTCGCGCCCGGCTTCAAGTGCCTGCACATGCTCAAGGACCTGCGCATCGTCCAGGGCATCGCCCGCGACAGCGGCATCCGCACCCAGACCATCGACCAGGCCGTAGCCGATTACGCCGAGCTGATCGAACGCGGTTACGGCGAGTCGGACACCTCGGCGCTGATCGCGCTCAAGCGCGTGCGGCCGGTGGCGGCGGTCGGAGCCTCGGACCCGGCGCCGGACAGCGCGGCCAGCCTCGAAGCCTGAGCGCGAGCCCGGGTTTCAGCGAACCGAAAGCCCGCACGCGACCGCGTGCGGGTTTTTTTGTTGCCTCGCAGATGCGGACGTTGCGTCGCGGCGATGCTCGCGCGGTGCGAGTCCTGCCTGCGAGCGCGCGACGCGAGGGCTGAACGCAGGCGCCGCTCAGCGCGCGGCCGGCCGGTCGCGCCGTTGCGCGATTCGCTCGCCGAGGATCGCGCCGGCGAAAGCGGCGACGACGGTCAGGACGATGGCGGCCGCGTTGTAGCGCAGCGCGCCGGCCAGCGAGCGCATCGGCAGCGGGCTGTCGGGCAGGGCCATCGAGACGACCGTCCACAGGGTCAGCACCCACATCGCCACCATCAGCAGCAGGGCGATCCAGCGGAAATGCGCGTGGCGCGCGATCGCGCCGCCGATGCCCATGGCGATCAGGGCTCCGAACACGTCGAGCAGCGGAATCGCGCCGGCGCCGGTCTCGATCGTCTGGCTGGCGTCCAGGCCGAGGAACTTGATGAAAATGCCGAACAACAACAGCACGCCTGCCGCACTCAGGCAGCCCAGAAGAATGCGCTTGTCCATCCGATCCCCAACGACTACGTAGCGGCCGCAGTCTACTTCGGCGCCGTCGCGACGCAGGGTGACCGGCGTCGCGCTGTGGCCGGGCGCGCTGCCGGAAGGTGGCGCTGCGCCGACGCGCGGTGACGCGGTACGGCAGTTTTTGCCGGCGGTTCGCGCCTGGTGACGGCAGACGCGGCGGACGCATCCATTGCGGTTGCAGCCGCGCACGGCTGCGAGCGCCGGTTGGAATCGCGCGTAGTCCGGCCGGCCACCGACTGCGCGAGCACGCGCACGGCTTGCGTGCGCGATCGACCCTGGCGGCAGAGGCCGAGTCCCATCGATCCTGTCGAATGAAACCGGCCAATAAAAAGGCCGGGCTTGCGGCCCGGCCGTTTCGCATGTCGCCGCGGCGACGCAGGCTTACTGCACCTTGATCGCCATGCCGGGCAGTCCGCCGTCGGCGAGCTTGCGCTTGGCATCGGCCAGGTCGCTGGCGGTGCCGTAGGGCCCCATGCGCACGCGGTAAACGGTCTTGCCGCTGATCTGCGCCGATTCGACCCGCGCGCCGAGGCCGAGCATCGCGATCTTGGCCTTCATCTCCTCGGCCTGTCCCGAAGCCTGGAAGGCGCCGGCCTGGAGCAGGTAGCGGGTGTTGTCGTTGAGAGCGGCGACCGGCTTGGCGTTGCCCTGGGTCGCGGCAACGGCCGGCGGCTTGGGCGTGACCGAGCTGCTCGGCGGAGGCGTCGCGCTGGCGACCTGGACCGGCGGCGCGGCCGGACGGGTCGGCTCGGCCGCGATGGTGTCGACCGGCCTGGGCAGGCTGACGGCGGTCGCGGTGCCGGTCGAGGCGGAGGCCGGTGCCCGGGGCGGCGGCGCGGTCTGCGCCGCGGTCGCGGCCTGCACCGGCTGCGGCTGGGTCGCGGCGGTCTGCGCATTGCGGCGCTGCTGGGCGGCGCGGCGCTGCTCCTCGGCGGCCTCGGTCGCGGCGAGCTCGGCGTCGCTCATCTCGACTTCCTTGCCCGGCAGCAGGGTATAGAAGTCGTAGTCGGGGCCTTCCTTGTCGGCCTTGTCGTTCTTGCCGGCCCGGTCGTCGGCCGGGTCGGCGTTGCGCGCCGGCTTGGCCGTCGCGCCGCTGTCTTCCGAGGCGACCGGTTCCTCGTCGGCGGCGACCACGGCCGGCTGGGCGTCGGGGTTCGGCTGCGGACGGAAGAAGCCGTCGCCGTCGGACTTGAAGTACTTGGGCGCGACCAGGATCAACACGACACCCAGCAGCAGCCCGATCACGCCCCAGGCCCAGCCCGGCAGGCTGTCGTTGCCCTGGTTGCGCTTGGCCTGAGATTTTCCGCGTCGTGCTGCCACTTACATCACCTCCGGGGCGTTCACCCCAAGCAATTCGAGACCGTTCGCGAGCACCTGGCGCGTCGCCGCGGCCAGCACCAGGCGCGCATGGCGCTGGGCGTCGTCGTCGACCAGGAACTGATGGTCGTTGTAATACGTCTGGAAGGTCTGCGCCAACTCGAGCAGATAACCGGCGATCTGGTGCGGTTCCAGGTCGCGGCCGGCGACCGCGACCACGTCCGGATAACGCAGCAGGGTCACGATCAACTCGTGCGCGGCGGCGTCGTTCAGGTCCAGCGGCTGGGCCAGGCCGTGCGCGGCGTCGTAGGACAGGCCGCGCTCGGCGAGCTGGCGCATCAGGCCGCACATGCGCGCGTGCGAAACCTGCACGTAGTAGACCGGGTTGTCCATCGACTGCGAACGCGCCAGGTCGATGTCGAAGGTCAGCTGCGAATCGGGCTTGCGCGCGATCAGGAACCAGCGCACCGCGTCGCGGCCGGCTTCGTCGATCAGGTCGCGCAGGGTCAGGTAACTGCCGGCGCGCTTGGAGAGCTTCACTTCCTCGCCGCCGCGCATCACCGTGACCATCTGGTGCAGCACGTACTCGGGCCAGCCCTGCGGGATGCCGACGTCGAGCGCCTGCAGGCCGGCGCGCACGCGCGCCAGCGAGCCGTGGTGGTCGGCGCCGAGTTCGGTGATCGCGCGTTCGTAACCGCGCTGCCACTTGCTCAGGTGATACGCGACATCGGGCACGAAGTAGGTGTAGCTGCCGTCGGATTTGCGCATCACGCGGTCCTTGTCGTCGCCGAAATCGGTCGACCGCAGCCACAGGGCGCCGCCTTCTTCGTAGGTATGGCCGTGGGCGATCAGCTCGCGCACGGTTTCCTCGACTTTCTGCTGCTCGTACAGCGAGCTTTCCAGGAAGTACACGTCGAAGCCGACGCCGTAGGCGGCCAGGTCGGCGTTCTGCTCGCGGCGCAGGTAGGCCACGGCGAAGCGGCGGATCGCGTCGAGATCGTCGACATCGCCGGCGCCGGTGATGCGCTGGCCGTCGACTTCGACGGTGGCGCCGTCGAGATAGGCGCGGGCGACGTCGGCGATGTAGTCGCCGCGGTAGCCGTCCTCGGGCCAGCCGGCGTCGTCGGGCGTGCGGCCTTGCGCGCGCGCCTGCACCGAGATCGCCAGGTTGTTGATCTGCACGCCGGCGTCGTTGTAGTAGAACTCGCGCGCGACGTTCCAGCCGTTGGCGTCGAGCACGCGCGCGATGCAGTCGCCGATCACCGCGGCGCGGCCGTGGCCGACGTGCAGCGGGCCGGTCGGGTTGGCCGAGACGTATTCGACGCCGGCGCGGCGGCCGCCGCCGCTGGCGTTGCGGCCGTACAGCGCGCCCTGCGCCAACGCCTCACCGAGCTGGCGGCGCCAGGCGGCCTCGTCGACGTGGAAGTTGATGAAGCCCGGGCCGGCGATCTCGACCCGGCCGAGGTCGGCGCTGGCGGGCAGGGCATCGATCAGCTTCTGCGCGATCTCGCGCGGATTGCTGCGCGCCGGCTTGGCCAGCAGCATCGCGGCATTGGTCGAGAAGTCGCCCTGGGCGCGGGTCTTGGGACGCTCGATGACGAAATCGGGCGTGGACAGGTCGGCCGGCACGGTGCCGGCGGCGCGCAATGCGTCGATGGCCTGCGCGACGAGCGCATGGAGGGTGGCTTTCACAGGGGCTGCGCTTTCGCTAGGCGGTACGGAACCGCGCATTTTACTAGCTTCCGGGGCCGCCCGGGCGGCGGGAGCGGGACGGGATTAGGAGTGAGCGGGGAGGCGTGAGGAGTGAGCGGAGCGGGCCGTCCGTCGGGTCGGGTCGGGTCGGGTCGGAGCCAGTGGCCTTTACCTGTTCCCCGTTCCTTCAGCGGGGCGGTGGCAGCAGTGAGTGCGGAGGAGTGAGCGGGGCGTCCCGGGCGGGTCGGGTCGGTGCCAGCGGCCTGTACTCGTTCCTCACTCCTCCTTACTCGCTCCTCGCTCCAGGCTCCAGGCTCCAGGCTCAAACCCAGCCGCGCGCGGCCATCGAAATCGGCAGGCCGTCGCCGATCACGAAATGGTCGAGCAGGCGGATATCGACCAGGGACAGGGAATCCTTCAGGCGGGCGGTGACCGCGCGGTCGGCGTGGCTGGGCTCGGCGTTGCCGCTGGGGTGGTTGTGGCCGACGATCACCGCCGCGGCATTGCGCTGCAGGGCGCGCCGGACCACTTCGCGCGGATGCACCTCGGCGCCGTTGATGGTGCCCTGGAACATTTCCTCGAAGCCGATTACGCGGTGGCGCGCATCGAGGAACATCACCGCGAACACCTCATGCTGCAGGCCGCGCAGGCGCTGGGCGAAGTAGCGCCCGGCCGACTCCGGATCGGTCAGGGCGGTGCCGCGGTCGAGTTCGGCGCGCAGGCAGCGCGTGGCCAGTTCCAGCGCGGCCTTGAGGGCGCAGGCGCGGGCGGTGCCGATGCCGCGCATGCCGACCAGCCGGGCCGGGGGCTGGTCGAGCAGCTCGCGCAGGGGGCCGTGCTCGGTCAGCAGCGCGCGGGCGGTGCCGACCGCATCCTGGCCGCGCAGGCCCGAGCCCAGGAAGATCGCCAACAGCTCGGCATCCGACAGCGAGCCGCTGCCATGGGCGAGCAATTTTTCGCGCGGGCGTTCCGCGCTCGGCCATTCGTGGATTCTCATGGCCGCATCCTGCGCGGCGCCGGGCCGGTGGCGGCATCGGGGGCATGCGGGGCATCGGGTAAGCTAGACCGCCGAGAGGATGTAGGGATTCGCCGACGCGACGCTGGTCGCGGCCGCATCGCCCATCGTCTCCGAACCTGCATCGAGAACCGAACGAGCTCCGGCCCGCCCATGGCGCAAGACAATCCCCTGCCGCTGCACGACCAGCGCATCCTGCTTTGCGTGTGCGGCGGCATCGCCGCCTACAAGGCGGCCGACCTGGTCCGGCGCCTGCAAGACGCCGGCGCCCAGGTGCGCGTGGCCATGACCGAAAACGCCACCCGCTTCGTCGGCGCGGCGACCTTCCAGGCCCTGTCCGGGCACCCGGTGCGCAGCTCGCTGTGGGACGAGGCGGCCGAACTGGCGATGGGCCATATCGAACTGGCGCGCTGGGCGCAGCGGATCCTGATCGCGCCGGCCACCGCCGACATGATCGCCAAGCTCGCCCACGGCTTCGCCGACGACCTCATCAGCACCCTGTGCCTGGCGTCGCAGGCGCCGGTCGCGATCGCCCCGGCGATGAACCACCGCATGTGGGGCCATCCGGCCACCCAGGCCAACGTCGCCACCCTGCGCGGGCGCGGCGTGGCGTTCTTCGGCCCGGGCGAGGGCCGCATGGCCGAGCCCGAATCGGGCCCGGGCCGCCTGCTCGAACCTCAGGAGCTGGTCGCCGCCCTCGCCGGGGCCGGCTCCGGAGCCGGCGCATGAGCGGCGCCAGCCTCGCCGGCCGGCGCCTGGTCGTCAGCGCCGGCCCGACCTTCGAAGACATCGATCCGGTTCGCTTCATCGGCAACCGCAGCAGCGGCAAGATGGGCTTCGCGATCGCCGAGGCGGCGGCGCGGCGCGGCGCCCGGGTGGTGCTGGTCGCCGGCCCGGTCGCGCTGGCGACCCCGGCCGGGGTCGAGCGGGTCGACGTGCGTTCGGCCCGGCAGATGCGCGAGGCGGTGATCGGCGCGTTGCCGGCCGACGCCTACATCGGCGCCGCCGCCGTGGCCGACTACGCGCCGGCGCAGGTCGCGTCCGGCAAGATCAAGAAGAAGGACGAACAGCTCACCCTGGAGCTGGTGCGCACCCCCGACATCCTGGCCGAGGTCGCCGCGCACCCGCAGCGCCCGACCCTGGTGGTCGGCTTCGCCGCCGAGACCCACGACGTCGAGTTCTACGCCCGCGGCAAGCTGGAGAAGAAGCGGGTCGACCTGATCGCGGCCAATCGCGTCGGCGTGGCCGGCAGCGGGTTCGAGAGCGACGACAATGCGCTCACCGTGTACTGGCGCGACGGCGCCCGCGCGCTGGGGCCGGCGCCGAAGACCCAGCTCGCCGACGAACTGCTCGACCTGATCCTGGCGCGCTGGCCGGCCTGAGCCGCGCGCGCCGCGCGGCGGCGCCCTTTCTGTCCGGACCTGCGAACCGATGAACCACACGCTCGAACTCAAGATCCTCGATGCCCGCCACGGCCAGGAATGGCCGTTGCCGAGCTATGCGACCCCGGCCAGCGCCGGCCTCGACCTGCGCGCGGCGCTGGACGAGCCGCTGGTGCTGCACCCGGGCGACACCGCGCTGGTGCCGTCGGGCCTGGCCATCCACCTGGGCGACCCGACCCTGTGCGCGGTGATCCTGCCGCGCTCCGGGCTCGGCCATAAGCACGGCATCGTGCTCGGCAACGGCACCGGCCTGATCGACGCCGACTACCAGGGCCCGCTGCTGATCAGCGTGTGGAACCGGGGCCGCGAGGCTTTTACGATGCAGCCGGGGGATCGGATCGCCCAACTGGTGGTCCTGCCGATCGTGCGGGCCAGCCTGCAGGTGGTCGATGAGTTCGAAAGCAGCGCGCGCGGGGGCGGCGGATTCGGCCATACCGGGGTGCGCTGAGCGGCAGTGCGGGTGCCATGGCACACATCGTGCTAGACAACCACGGGAGCGATCGCGCCACGAGGCGCAGTCGACGGAATGATCCGCGGCCCCGGTGCAGACTGGGGTATCGCCCGCGCAAGGCACAGACAGGGGAAAGGTTCTGGCAATGGTCGATGTGAAATTGGAAAAGCCGCAGCTCTCGCTGGCGCAAATCAAGCCGGTGTTGCTGCCGGCCGCGTTCGTCTGCCTGCTGCTGACCCTGTGGTTCGGCTGGAGCGGCGTCCAGCAGCACCTGGACGCCTCGCGCCGGGCCGACCTGATCACCGCGCGCGACAAGGCGATCAGCGTCGCCCACGACGCCCTCGGCATCGAGCAAAAGCGCCTGCGCGAGCGCATGGCGGCGCCGGAGATGCAGGCTGCGCTGCAGGCCGGCGACCTGCAGCGCGCCGCAACCCTGCTGACCCAGAGCTGGCCGGGCGCGAAGGCCGGTGCGGTCCTGCCGCCCGACCTGGCCGGCGACTACGCGCAGCTGCCGAAGAGCGGCTACGGCCGGCTCGCGGCGATGGAAGCGGCGATCGTCGCCGACAAGCCGATGGCGGCGATCGTGCGCGACGGCGGCAAGCCGGTGCTGGCCCTGGCCGCCCCGGCGCGCGCCGGCGAGCAACTGGTCGGGGTGGCCTATCTGCAACTGCCCCTGCAGCGCATCAGCGACGGCATCGAAAAGGCCGACGTCGACGGCAGCAGCTACCTGGCCCTGCGCCAGGGCGGCTTCAGCGTGATCGAACGCGGCGACACCGCGCTCGGCAACGGCGCCGAGGCGATGGCCGCCAAGATCCCGGGCAGCGACCTGCGCATGGCCGCGGCGGTGCCGGACGTGCCCGGCGGCCCGCTGGGGCTCGGCGCACTGAGCTGCTTCATCGCCGCGGTGGTGTTCGGCCTGCTGGCGTTCGTGCTGATGCGTCTGCGTCAACGTGCCTACCGCACGGTACCGGTCGAGGACGAAGGCCCGGTTCAGACTTTGGCTGAGACCATGTCGGTCTCTCCACTCGAAGCGACCGATGCCAACGTGACCGATAGCCAGAACTCCGCCGCGCCCAAGGCCGTGGCCATCGACGGCGGAATCTTCCGCGCCTACGACATCCGCGGCGTGATCGGCCAGACCCTGGACCCCGGCGTCGCCCAGATGATCGGCCACGCCATCGGCTCGGTGATGCACGACCAGGGCCTGACCGAAATCGTGGTCGGCCGCGACGGCCGCCTGTCCGGCCCGGCGATGATCGAGGGCTTGATCGCCGGCCTGCGCAAGGCCGGCCGCAACGTCGTCGACATCGGCCTGGCGCCGACTCCGCTGGTGTATTTCGGCGCCTACCACCTGCGTGCGGGCTCCTGCGTCTCGGTCACCGGCAGCCACAACCCGCCGGACTACAACGGCTTCAAGGTCGTGGTCGGCGGCGAGACCCTGTCGGGCACGGCGATCACCGACCTGTACCAGCGCATCGTCGGCGGCCGCCTGCACACCGCGGCCGAGCCCGGCACCCTGTCGCAGCGCGACATCTCGGAGGACTATGTCCAGCGCATCGCCTCCGACATTCAGATCGACCGCCCGCTCAAGGTGGTGGTCGATGCCGGCAACGGCGTCGCCGGCGACGTCGGCCCGCGTGTGCTCGCGGCGATCGGCGCCGAGGTCACGCCGTTGTACTGCGAGATCGACGGCGAGTTCCCGAACCATCACCCGGACCCGAGCGAGCCGCACAACCTGGTCGACCTGATCAAGATGGTCGAGCGCCTCAACGCCGATCTCGGCATCGCCTTCGACGGCGACGGCGACCGCCTCGGCGTGGTCACCCGCGACGGCCAGAACATCTTCCCGGACCGCCTGCTGATGCTGTTCGCGGCCGACGTGCTCGAACGCAACCCGGGCGCGATGATCATCTACGACGTCAAGTGCACCGGCCGCCTGCCGGGCCACATCCTGCGCCACGGCGGCAGCCCGCTGATGTGGAAGACCGGCCATTCGCTGATCAAGGCCAAGATGCGCGAGACCGACGCCGAGCTGGCCGGCGAGATGAGCGGCCACTTCTTCTTCAAGGAGCGCTGGTACGGTTTCGACGACGGCATCTATTCGGCGGCGCGCCTGCTCGAGATCCTGTCGGCGCAGCCGCAGAGCCCGACCGACACCCTCAACGCGCTGCCCAGCGGCGTCGCCACCGCCGAGATCAAGGTCGACGCGCCCAACGGCGACCCGCACAGCTTCGTCGAGCGGTTCGTCGCCGAGGCCTCGTTCGAGGGCGCGCGGTTGTCGACCATCGACGGGCTGCGGGTGGACTTCGCCGACGGCTGGGGCCTGGTGCGCGCGTCCAACACCACGCCGATCCTGGTCATGCGGTTCGACGCCGACAACCACGAGGCGCTGGTGCGCATCCAGGACGCGTTCCGCGCCCAGCTGCTGGCGTTGAAGCCGGACCTGAAGCTGCCGTTCTGAGCATCGAAGCGGTGCCGGTCCGCCGGCATCGCAGCGACAGCGCACACGAAAACGTCGCGGCTTGCCGCGGCGTTTTCGTTGCTGGAACCGGTCGCTCGCCGGCGTGGCCGGCCGCGACCCCGGTGCGGCCGCATCGGTAGCGCTCAGCCCTGATTGGGCCGGCGCGCCTTCATCGTGTGATAGCGCTGCAGGGCGGCGGCGAGGTCCTCGTCGGCCACGCTGCGCTCGAGCAACTGCTGCTTGAGCATCTCCTGCTGATGCATCAGCTCTCCGTGCTGGTGGCGGATGTTGTCGGCCAGGGTCTTGCTGACCGGCTTGGCGCCGAGCTCGGCTTCGCCGGCGCGGCGCAGCAGGTTCAACAAGGTCTGGCGGCGGCCGTCGATGCCGAGCCGCGAGGCCTTGACCGTCTCGTCGAGCAGGATGATCCGCTCCTGGAACGAGTCGCGCAGTTCCTGCTCGGTCGCGTAGGACTCGGCCATCGCGTGGTCGCGGCGCTTGCGCGCCTCCTCGGCCATGGCGGCGCTGCGGGCCGCGCGCGCGGCCTGTTCGGCCAGGACCCGCTCTTCCGCGGTCAGGGCGCGCTCGACCCGGCCGGTGGGCAAGCCGCTGCGGGCGCTGATCTCGGTGCGCGCGCTGTCGACGGCATGCGCGGGCAGGGCGTCCCCGCAGACCTTCTGGCCGCCTTCGTTCCAGCAGTACAGTTTTTTGCTGGTCTGCTTGTCCTTGGACTGGGCGGCGGCCAGCGGCGCAGCGAGCGCCAGCAGCAGCGCGCTGGCCAGCAGGGTGTGGAGTCGGTTCATATCGCCCTCGTGCCGTCGAACGGTCGGCCAATCGGCAAAGAACCAAGCAAGAGTCGGGCCATGTCGGTCTCCTCTTCCGTGCCTGCGATCACAGTGCGGGCGTCGCGAACGCCCGCTCCGCCTGCCGCGCGCTCGCCGCTCGATCAGGCCTGCGCGCTGCGACCGTAGGCGCTGCGGTAGGCGAGCAGGCGTTCGCGTTGCGAGGCGAACTCTGCGCTCTCGCCGGTGAAGGCCAGGAGGTCGTCGAGGGTGGCGATCGCGACCACCGGCAGAGCGTGTTCGATTGCGACAGTTTCTGCCGCCGAGCGTCGGGATTGTGCGGGGTCCACGGCTTCCTGGCGGTCGAGCGCGATGACGATGCCGGCGACGCTGCCGCCGGCCTGCGCGATCAGGCCCAGCGCCTCGCGGATCGCGGTGCCGGCGGTGATCACGTCGTCGACGATCAGCACGCGGCGGCCCGCCAACGGCGCGCCGATCAGCATGCCGCCCTCGCCGTGGGCCTTGGCCTCCTTGCGGTTGAACGCCAGCGGCAGGTCGCGGCCGCGGCGCGCGTACTCGCAGCCGAGCGCGGTCGCCAGCGGGATGCCCTTGTAGGCCGGGCCGAACAGCAGGTCGAACTCCAGGCCCGCGGCCTGGATCGCATCGGCATAGCAGCTCGCCAGCCCGGCCAGCGCCGCGCCCGAGTCGAACCGGCCGGCATTGAAGAAATACGGGCTGGTCCGGCCCGACTTCAGGGTGAATTCGCCGAAGCGCAGGGCATCGGCATTCAGGGCGAGCTGGAGGAAGCGATGGCGATGGTCGGTCATGGTGGGGTCGGGTCGGGGGAAGAAGGAATCAGGCGCATCAGCATCAGGTGCTGCGGGCCGGCGCTGCCGCCGTGGAACAGTTCGCCGGTGTCGACGAAGCCGGCCTTGAGGTAGGCGCGGATCGCCGGCCGGTTGCGCAGGTTGACGGTCAGCGCGAGCACGCGGCGCTGCGGGTGGCGCAGGCGCAGGTCGTCGCGGCAGGCGGCGATGGCGCGGGTGCCGTAGCCGCGGCCTTGCTCGGCGCGATCGATCATGTAGGCGCGCAGGCCCACCCCCGGCTCGCCGAGCGAGCGCCCGGCGATCGCCTGGACGCTGAAATCGAGCCGGTAGAAGCCGACCACGCGGTCGCCGGCGAGGATCGCCATCGCCTCGCTGTTCGGGTCGCGCCAGGTGTCGGCCAGGTTGAAGGCGGTATCGCCGACGAAGGCCTGCTGCTCGGGCGCGACCTCCAACGCCCGCACCGAGGGCGCCAGCGCCGCGTCCACCGGCCGCACGCGCACGGCGGCCGCGCAATCGCTGAAAACGGAGGTCGCCACGGTCATGGCCGACATGATACCCGTGCCCGGCCGTTGCTATGATCGTGCGCACTTCGGATGTGGAGCGCGCATGCGCATCATCAGCTTCAACGCCAACGGTCTGCGCTCGGCCACGACCAAGGGCTTCTTCGAGTGGTTCAAGACCCAGAACGCCGACGTGCTCTGCGTCCAGGAAACCAAGGCTCAGGAACATCAGCTGGCCGGGCCGGCCTTCCTGCCCGAGGGCTATCGCGCCTACTTCCGCGACGCCACCACCAAGAAGGGCTACAGCGGCGTGGCGATCTACAGCCGGCGCGAGCCCGACGAGGTCCGCACCGCGCTGGGCTGGGCGCCGTTCGACGAGGAAGGCCGCTACATCGAGGCGCGCTTCGGCAACCTCAGCGTAGTCTCGTTCTACATCCCGTCCGGTTCCTCCGGCGAACTGCGCCAGGGTTTCAAGTTCGAGGTCATGGAGTGGCTCAAGCCCATTCTCGACCAGTGGCTGGCGAGCGGCCGCGACTACGTCCTGTGCGGCGACTGGAACATCGTCCGCTCGCGTCAGGACATCAAGAACTGGACCTCCAACCAGAAGAATTCCGGCTGCCTGCCGCCCGAGCGCGACTGGCTCAACGGCGTGTGCGCGGACGAGAGCGGCTGGGTCGACGCCTACCGCAGCTTGAACGCCGACGGCCAGGACTACACCTGGTGGAGCAACCGCGGCGCGGCGCGCGCCAACGACGTGGGCTGGCGCATCGATTACCAGTTCGCCACCCCGAGCCTGCGCGAGCGGCTGCGCGGCTGTTCGATCCTGAAGGAGCCGCGTTTCTCCGACCACGCGCCCTTCAGCGTGGACTATGACCTCTGAGACCGCCCCGCCCGCCCGGCCCGCGCGCTCGGGCTGGCGGCAGGTGCTGAGCAACCTGCGCGAACCCAAACTGCTGGTGATGTTGCTGCTCGGGTTCAGCTCGGGCATCCCGATCTACCTGGTCGGCAACACCCTCGGCTTCTGGATGCGCGAGAACGCGATCGAGTTGTCGACGATCGGCTTTCTGTCCTGGGTCGGGCTGGCGTATTCGCTGAAGTTCCTGTGGGCGCCGCTGGTCGACAAGCTCGACGCGCCCCTGGTCGGCCGCTGGCTGGGCCGCCGGCGAGGCTGGATGCTGCTGTCGCAACTGGTCGCCGCCGCCGCGCTGATCGGCATGGCTCTGGTCGAGCCACGGCAGGGTCAGCTGATCCTGGCGGGTGTCGTCCTCGACCAGCTGCTGGTGTTCGGCGGGTTGGCCCTGGTGGTCGCGTTCGCGTCCTCGACCCAGGACATCGTGGTCGACGCCTGGCGCATCGAAAGCGCCGACAGCCCGGAGCAGCAGGGGCTGCTGACCTCGACCTCCACCCTGGGCTACCGCGGCGCGTTGTTGGTCACCGACTCGCTGATCCTGATCCTCGCCGCGCACGCCGGCTGGGCCTTGTCCTACCAGGCGATGGCCGCGCTGATGGGCGTGGGCGTGCTGGCGACGTTGTTGGCGCGCGAGCCGGCCGCGAGCCTGCTCGCCGCGGCCAGGCCCCACCCGGCCTTGTTCACCCCGCGCGGCCTGGCCGACGCGGTAGTCGGTCCGTTCATCGCCTTCTTCCGCCAGCACGGCCAATGGGCCCTGCTGATGCTGCTCGCGATCAGCCTGTTCCGGCTGCCGGATTTCCTGCTCGGACCGATGGCCAATCCGTTCTATGCCGACCTCGGCATGGACAAGGAAACCGTCGGCGCGGTGCGCGGCTCGTTCGGCCTGGTCGCGACCATCGCCGGGGTCGCCGCGGCCGGCCTGAGCGCGGTCCGCTTCGGCTTCGTCCCGACCCTGATCGCCGGCGCGATCCTCGGCCCGGGCTCGAACCTCGCCTTCGCCTACCTGGCCCTGCACGGCAGCGACACCGGCGTGTTCACCGCGGCGATGGTGATCGACAACTTCTGCAACGGGTACTCCGGGGTGGCCCTGGTCGGCTACATGTCCAGCCTGACCAACCTGGGCTATACCGCCACCCAGTACGCCCTGCTCAGTTCGTTCTACGCCTTGCTCGGCAAGGTGCTGAAAGGCCTGTCGGGCGTGGCGGTCGAGCAGTTGGCGGTCGGCCGCACCCTGCTGGAAGCCTATTCGCTGTTCTTCGTCGGCACCGCCCTGGTCGGCATCCCGGCCTTGTTGCTGTGCATCCTGCTGGCGGTGCGCAAACCGCCGACGGTGGTGCAGCCGGCCGCGTGAGCGGAGGCCCTTGCGTCCGGCGGCGAGCGCCGGCCGTCGGTGCAGTCGAGTTCCTGAACGCGAATCCAGCAACTTCGTGTTGCTATCGGTACCGCAACGGTGGCACTTTGCTCGCCTGTGGCCGACATCATCCTGCACAACCTGGACGCCATCCTGGCCGACCGCATTCGCCGGGTCGCGGAGACGCGCGGCTGGAGTCTGCAGCGCACCGCGCTGCACCTCATCGAGAGCGGTTTGTTCGCGGTCGAGGCCGAAATGGTCGGTCGCTTCAGCGACCACGACGCCTCGGCGCTGCAGGAAGCGATCGCGGCTCTGGAGCACATCCCCAGCGATCCGGGCTTCTCCCTGATCGGCCGCGCCGAACCGGCGCCGCCGAAGCCGGCCGGGCCCGATTTCAGCGGCCTGGAACTGCTGGAAGAATTCCGCACCAACACCGACCCGGCCTGAGGCCGGCGGCGCGCCGAGGCCCGCGGGCTAGGCGGCCGGATGCAGCGTGCCGAGCACGCGCGGCCCGCGCGCGCCGGTGACGCTGGGCAGGTTGCCCGGCAACCCGCTCACGGTCTGCCGCGCCAGCCAGGCGAAACCCATCGCCTCGACGAAGTCCGGGTCCAGCCCGTAGGGCAGGGTCGATTCGACTGCGACCCCAGGCAGGTGCGCGCCGATCCGATCGAGCAGGGCGCGATTGCGCACGCCGCCGCCGCAGGCCAGGACCCGCTTGGTGGCCGGTTGCTGCGCGCGCAGCGCCTGGGCGGTGGTGATCGCGCTGAGTTCGAGCAGGGTCGCCTGTACGTCCTGCGGTTCCTCCGTGCCGCTCAGGCGCGCCTCGACCCAGGCCAGGTGGAACTGCTCGCGCCCGGTGCTCTTCGGCGGCGGCAGCGCGAACCAGGGCTCGTCGAGCAGGCGCGCCAGCAGGCCGGCGTCGACCGTGCCGCGCGCGGCGAAGGCGCCGTCGGCGTCGAACGGCGTGCCCAGGTGGCGCAGCGCCCAGGCGTCCATCAGGCAATTGGCCGGCCCGGTGTCGAAACCGCGCACGTCGCCGCGTGCCGGCAACAAGGTGAAGTTGGCGATGCCGCCGAGGTTGAGCGCGGCGCGGTCCTCGTCCCCGGAATGCAACAGGGCGGCATGGAAGGCCGGCATCAGCGGCGCGCCGTGGCCGCCGGCGGCGACGTCGCGGCGGCGGAAGTCGGCCACGGTGGCGATGCCGCTGCGTTCGGCGATCACCGCGCCGTCGCCGATCTGCCAGGTGAACGGATGGCGGCCGTCGAACGCAGCGCCGGCCGGGCGATGGCGCACGGTCTGGCCGTGCGAACCGATCGCCGCGACCTCGGCCGCCGGTACGCCGGCCTCGCCGATCAGGCTCAGCGCGGCCCCGGCGAAAGCCTCGGCGACTTGCACGTCGAGCGTGCCGAGTTCCTCCAGCGAACGCGCGTCGCCGCCCTCGCCGAGTGCGACCAGGCGATCGCGCAGCGCGTCCTGCCAGGGGTAGGTGCGGCCGAGCACGAGCTCGCAGCGGGTGGGCGCGGCGCCGGCTTCGAAGCGCACCAAGGCGGCGTCGATGCCATCGGCGCTGGTACCGGAGATCAGTCCAAGATAAAGGCCTGAAACAGGCGTAGCGGTGCGAGTGAAAGCAGGGACCGAAGAATTCTCAACCACGACGAAAGTTCCTAAGGCCTGAAACAGGCGTAGCGGCGCGAGTGAAAGCAGGGATCGCGGCGGAGGTTGCAGCGGGGACTGCGACGCCAGCAGCCCCGGGGACCGAAGAATTCTCAACCACGACGAAAGTTCCTAAGGCCTGAAACAGGCGTAGCGGCGCGAGTGAAGGCAGGGACCGCGGCGGAGGTTGCAGCGGGGACTGCGACGCCAGCAGCCCCCGGGACCGAAGAATTCTCAACCACGACGAAAGTCCCTGAGACGTGAAAAGGGCAGAGCGACAGCGATGGCAGTGGAGACCGAACGGAGACCGAATTCTCGACCACGACGACCTTCCAGCAGCGGTAGCGCCCCACGGTAACCTGTCCCATCGCCGCATGGCACGACGACGCCCAAAAAGCAGAAAGGCCTCCGAAGAGGCCTTTCGCTCGCCGCGGCCGGTCAGGCCTTGGTGACTTTCTTCTTCGTGCCGGGCCTGGCCGGAGCCGCAGTCGGTGCCGGGCCGGCATCGGCGTAGATGATGTTCTCGACCTGGCGGATCCGCGCCAGGGCCACGCCGGTCTGGGTGCGGAACTGGGCCAGCGCCGCGCCGCTGAGCGGTTCCGGCGGCGGCATCGTCACCGACAAGGGATTGCGGTGCACGCCGTTGATGCGGAATTCGTAATGCAGGTGCGGGCCGGTCGCCAGGCCGGAGCTGCCGACGTAGCCGATCACCGTGCCCTGGGCGACGCGCTGGCCCGGGCGGATCCGGCCGAAGTTCGACATGTGCCCGTACAGCGTGGTGTAGCCGCGGCCGTGGTCGAGGATCACCGCGCGGCCGTAGCCGCCCTTCCAGCCGACGAACTGCACGCGCGCATCGCCCGCGGCCATGATCGGCGTGCCGGTGCCCGCGCCGTAGTCGACGCCGGTGTGCATGCGGATGCGGCCCAGCACCGGGTGACGGCGCGAACCGAAGCCCGAGGTCAGGCGTGCGTACGGGATCGGCATGCGGATGAAGCTCTTCTTCAGCGGGCGGCCGTCGCCGGTGAAGTACTCGGGCTTGCCGCCGCGCTCGAAGCGGAAGCCGGTGTGCAGGCGGCCTTCGCTGGTGAAGGTCGCCGCGAGCACCGGGCCGGTGCCGATCAGCTCGCCTTCGCGCCAGGTCTGCTCGACCACCACGCTGAAGCGGTCCTCGGCGCCGACGTCCTCGTTGAAGTCGATGTCGTACTTGAAGATGTCGTCGGTCAGGGTGTTGATGTTGGCCGGCGTCAGCCCGACCTTGCGCGCCGAGCGGAACAGCGACTTGCCGACCTTGCCGCTGAGGACCACGGTGCGGCGCTCGGTGGGACGGGCGATGATCTTCTGGATGATCTTGTCGCCGGCGAGGCTCAGCTCGACGCGGTGGCTGTCGTCGCGGTCGTAGCGGAAGGTGCGCAGGCTGCCGTTGACCGGCATGTCGAAGCCGAGCTCGGTCCCCGGCTTCATGCGCTTCAGGGCTTCCTTGGCGCCGGGCTGCTCGAGGATCTTGTGCATCGTCGAGGCCGGGATGTCGAGGTCCTCGAACACCGAGCTCAGGGTCTCGCCGCGGTTGATCCGCACCAACTGCCAGCTGTCGCCGTGTTCGCCGCGGACGCGGGCGATCGGCAAAGGCGGCAGGGCCAGCGCCAAGGACTGGCGCGGCTCGTGCATGCGCACCGAAGCGGTCGACTGGCTGAAGCCCGGCACGATGGCCGCGACCATCATGCCCAGGGTCGCGAACAGCGCGGCCTGCACCCACTGCCGGCCCGACCAGCGGCCGTTGAATCCATCGGAAAGATGACGCGCCAGCACGGGGCGGCGCAACGCGGCTTCACGCAGGGCTTTCAGTCGTTCGCGACGTTGCGCGCTCACACTGGAAGCCTGCTCGGGTACTGTCATGGATGAATCCCTCGTCTGAGGTGTGAAGGCCGCGTAGCGGCGTTACCATAGTCACACGAGTAGTACGCGTCAAACCCTTGAGCTGAATGGGGTTTTTCTCTCCAGCCGGCCCAGTTTCGTTTAACCCCCAATTAACTTGAATCCGTGACCGCGTTCGCATTGCGGGCGCGGCCGCCTAGCGAGTCCCCACGTGTCCTCATCCGTAAAAGAAGCCCTCGACCTGATCGCCCGCGGCGCCGACGAAATCCTCAAGCGCGAGGAGCTCGAAGCCCGCCTGACCGCATCGATGCAGGCCGGCGGCCGCCCGCTGCGCATCAAGGCCGGGTTCGACCCGACCGCGCCCGACCTGCACATCGGCCATACCGTCCTGCTCAACAAGATGCGGCAGTTCCAGGACCTGGGCCATCAGGTGATCTTCCTGATCGGCGACTTCACCGGGATGATCGGCGATCCGACCGGCAAGAACGTCACCCGCAAGCCGCTGACCCGCGAGGACGTGCTCGCCAATGCCCAGACTTACGCCGACCAGGTGTTCAAGGTGCTGGACAAGGAGCGCACCGAGGTCCGCTTCAATTCCGAGTGGTTCGGCCGGATGAGCTCGGCCGACATGATCAAGCTCGCCGCCCAGCACACGGTCGCGCGCATGCTCGAGCGCGACGACTTCGCCAAGCGCTACGCGGCCCAGCAGCCGATCGCGATCCACGAATTCCTGTATCCCCTGGTCCAGGGCTACGACTCGGTGGCGCTGCAGTGCGACGTCGAGCTCGGCGGCACCGACCAGAAATTCAATCTGTTGATGGGCCGCGGCCTGCAGGAGCACCACGGCCAGCCGGCCCAGATCGTCCTGACCATGCCGCTGCTGGAGGGGCTGGACGGCGTCAACAAGATGTCCAAGTCGCTCGGCAACTACATCGGCATCGACGAGCCGGCGATCGACATCGTCACCAAGACGATGAAGATCGACGACGTGCTGATGTGGCGCTGGATCGACCTGTTGAGCTTCGAGATCGGCATCGCCGAGGCGGCGCGGCTCAAGGAGGAGATCGCCGCCGGCCAGCTCAACCCGCGCGACCTCAAGATGCGCCTGGCGCGCGAACTGGCGGCGCGTTTCCACGGAGCGCAGGCCGCCGAGCAGGCCATGGCCGGCTGGAACGCGGCGGTGCGCGGGGAGGGCGATGTCGCCTCCCTGCCGCTCACCGACGTCGGCGTGCCGGCCGAGGGGCTGCGCATCGCCGCCCTGTTGGTGGCGGCCGGGCTGATGCCGAGCAATGCCGAGGGCAACCGCAAGCTCAAGGAGCGTGCGGTCAGGGTCGACGGCCAGGTCGTGGAAGACCCTCAGCAGGTGTTTACCCCCGGTTTCGAAGGCGTGCTGGCGGTGGGCAAGCGCAATTTCGCCCGGGTCCGTCTGGTGGAGCAGGGGGAGAAGTGAGATAGAGGAGTGAGGAGCGAGTGGAAGCCCCATTCACTTCTCACTTCTCGTTACTCAATTCTCGCCCTCGTTCCTCGCCGCTACGCCCGCCCCATAAGGCTTTTCGGCCGTGGCACGAAAATCCCTGTTCATTTTTCCCGAAATCGCTTCCCAAGCCCTGTTCATGTATGCATAATGCGCGGCCCCGCTGAGCGGATGCATCGAACGGCGGGGGCGCGCAGAAGCGGCGGTTTGGACAGGTGTTGACGGTCTGAAACATTGCTGTAAGATGCGCGGCCCGCCGACCGGTTCGTAAGGTTGTCGGGGCGCGGAAAG